>NZ_JBIWFW010000003.1:95597-292115 GCF_044763235.1 Streptomyces sp. NPDC096152
CTTCTTTTACAAACCCCCCCCTCTGTCTAACCCCCCCCCCCCCGGGCGGGGGGGGGGGGGGGGGTGGGGGCCCCCCCGCTCGGCGCCCCGCGGGCCCCCCCCACCCCCCGCCACGCCAGCGACTCCAAGCCAGTACGGACGAGAGACCCTCTGCGGCTGGCGCAGTAGGCTCGCGGCACGTGGCTAACCAGCCCTAATTATGAATAAAGTAACCAAACTGTCAATTTATTCACAATTCGTCGACCTTAACATACTGCTTCCTTTGGGACTCAAAGGCAAGTTATTGTCTTCTGGTGACAGAAGAAAGCACTCGAGAGGCACGGCGCAAAAAATCTATCGAGACGGAACTAAAGCGCCTCGAAGAGAGCGCCATGTATAGCTCACAAATGCAGTTTGAGCAAACAAAACAATGGAGAGGGGTAAACCTTATTTTGGGGCTACCTGCGAGCCTACTCGCCGCCATCGCAGGGACTGCTGCACTAGTAAATACGGGAGGTCGAGTAGCCGCAGGAATCATAGCGCTTGCCTCAGCAGGATTTGGCGCCACCCTTACAACAGTCAATGCATCACATCGAATGAATCAGGCCGCTGCAGCAGCGAACGCATACTTGGAAATCCAAACAGCAGCCCGCCAAACGCGAGAGATAGACCTACCTTATCTATCAATCGAAGAGGCGAGAGCCCTCCTTGTGGAGTTGACCGCGCGCCGCGACGAACAAAACAAGACGGCCGAGCCACCCAATAGACGGTCTTACAAAAGAGCTCAAAAGAACATCAATTCCGGCGGTCAAACTTACACAGTGGATGGAACGGAATCACCCGAGGAGTAACAATGGCACTGTCTGTCGCGCAAGGATTCTCGATCTTCTTGGACAGGCTCATCCCTCTGCAATCCCAGCGAGCGGCGACAGCCAGGCATCGAGCCAGCGTCGAAACGTCGCTGCGAAATGCTCTATCCGTGAGCCTCTTTCGGGAAACGGGCTCGTTTACGCATGGAACAGGCGTGCGCAATCACGCAGACGTGGACCTACTAGTCAGCCTCAAAGGAGCTAGGCCAGGCAGTTCAGACACGGCCCTGTCCTGGGTCCGTAACGCACTGGCAGCCAGCTTCCCCTATACAGTAGTCCGCACTAGCCGTCCGGCAGTCGTCATCGAATTTGCCAACGGGGACGAGACCTGGGAGGTGATTCCCGGATTTATTACTAGCCGCGGACCGGCTGATGTATCTGTTTACGACATTCCTGGGCCATCAACAGGATGGATCGACTCGGCACCCACAGCACACTTGAAGTATGTAACGGAGGTAAACGCAGAGGCAAAAATTGCAGGAGGTGCGAAGAAGCTCGCCCGCCTCGCAAAAGCCTGGAAGTACTACAACCGTGTTCCGATCTCCTCTTTCTACCTGGAGATGAGGGCCGCAAAATATCTGTCCAGAGACTCCCTTTTTGACCCCACGATGGATGTTTGTCTATACCTAGAGCACCTGAAAAGCATCGGGCTCGCTTCAATGCAAGACCCAAAGGGAGCCTCCGGCAAGTTCTACGCATGCTCCACCACTGCTAAGGCTGAAGATGCCCTATCAAAGCTTTCTACTGCTGCGACTAGAGCCAGGAAGGCTTTGAACGCCACCAACTCTGGGGACATTGATACCGCATTTCGCTACCTTGATTTGCTGTTCGGTGGAAGGTTCCCTGCCCGCTAACCGCGGTTGCAGCGCAATGCCAGCCCGAGGCGACGGCTGCACGAATGTACAGCGGCTACGACCCGTTGCTCTGGAGATGGCATGGCGGCCCCGAATGATCTTCCGGCTCTTGAGCTAGTTGGTCTTCCATGCAGGCCCTGACTTGGTTGTGGACGGCGTACACACCCGGGCACCGGCCCCTAGCAGCCGCCGTCCATGCCGTGCGGGGCCCGTACAGCCAGAAGTGGAGCGATCGGAGCTGCAACCCAGTACTGTGCCGCTGTGAGATGCCTACTGTCCTCAAGTGAGTACGCCTCAGACACAGTCCCCGAGGCCCTCGCCATCGCAGGGATCGAGTTTGTACGTAGTAAAGACCTCCGTACGGATTGGCTCACGGAGGACACTGCCGATGTCGACTTCCTTTGTGCAGTGCTGGACGGAACGGGGCGAGATGAGCCGCCGGCCATCTACCTTGAGATCGGTGTTGCCCTCGGCCGTGAGCTGCCTGTCTTGATCATCGCTGCACCAAACAGGCGACTCCCTCTTGCTATTGCAGGGCTTCAGAGGGTGGACGTAGGTCTAGAAAACACTGAAGCCATCGCGCACCACCTTCACATTTTCGCTTCGGCGCTCGACTCCCGCAGACCATCCAGCCGGGAAATAAGCCACAGGTTGAAATCTGAGAGGGGAACGTCAAAACGCTTGCGTGCCCAACTCGAAGCCCTTTCTCTGGAGCCTAGCAACTGGAGATCAAACCTTGGCGAATTGAGTCGCGAATACGAGCGCCTCGTGCAGAGTATTCTGTCATCTGCAGGCGCCGAATCCTCGTCTTCGCAAACCGACGGGGGATCTGATGTCGCTGCTTGGATTGATCACGCCAGTGAGATCCTGGGTGGGCCCATCCTGGTGCAATGCAAGATTGCGGCTAGAATCGACAGGAAAACTCTCCAGCTCGCGGCAGAAAAATTAACGAGCACACTTGGATTCCGTTCGGTTAAGTTTGGGCTCATCGTCTACCATAGTCTAGAAAACCCGCACTATAAAGCGCAATTCCATAGTCCCTATCCTGTCTGGGCATTTTCTGCTTCAGAATTGATCGACATGACCGAGCAGGACTCGCTCAGTGACACGATCATCACGCTTCGGAACGAGTTGATGCATCGGCAGGGGTCATGACCGACCTTCATGTTGTGACACTGACGCGGCTTCTCGATACCGCCGAGGATATGGCAAACACAACGGCGATGCGCGGACGGTCCTACGAGGATGCACTCGACCATGCCATGAGTCGCATTTCTGGTTGCCAAGTGCAACGCAATAGCCTGAACGAGTTTAAGTCTGAGGAAGTCGATCTCTCTGTAAGTAACTACCGAGAGATGAACGGCCTACGGATGTTGCCAGAAATCTTTTTGGTCGAATGTAAAAACTGGAGCAAGCCAGTTGACTCCATGGCCGTGGCCTACTTCGCCACCAAAATCCGCCATCGCGGATGCAGCCTCGGGGTCCTTGTAGCGGCTCAAGGCGTGACCGGAGATCCCGTCGAACGGACGGCCGCGCTTCACCAGGCCGGTCAGTCGCTAGCCGAAGGAATCAAGATTCTCCTGATTACGACTAAGGATCTCAGGAGCCTGCAAACGATCTCAGACCTAGTCAACCTCCTTCATCGCAGATTTCTCGACCTACATGCCGCAGGAACGATGACTCTTGCGTAATTGGGTCCCTAAGGCCGCCTACAGGCAGGGCGTTTGGTTCCCCTGTCAAGCACCTCGTCAATGCGATGGATGTCCACACACGCCGAGGCCAAATGCAGCCCAGGTGCCCTACGGCCCGGCCGGCAGAGCTTGCTCCGGTCGACGGCATAGCAGCGTGGCTGCGGCCGGTGGGTGCGGAGCGAGGCATACGCGTGCCTGCTCGGTCGGCGCACCCACCATCGTGGCGGACTGTCGTCGGCTGGGGCACAAGCACCGTGATTCCCAGCCGTGTTCAAGGCGAAGGCGTGAAGCCGGCGGACTGGTCCAGGTGGCGGTGCGGTCTGACACGGCCACGGCCGCCCCGCGCAGCATGGGTGGACAGGCGGTCAGACCGAGTTCCTAAAGCGGGTGTCGCAGGTTCGAATCCTGCCGGGGGGCGCGAGGGGTTGCCTCCCGCGCTGGCCCTTCGTCGTGTCCGGGGTCGTGCCACACGCGTGCCATCTAGTCCACCCGTAGTCCACATCCCCAAGGCGGAAGCCTCTCCCCCACCCTTACAAATCATGGCTCCGAGACGATCGGCGATGGTCCGGTCACGGTCGCTGGTCATGTGCTGGTAGATCACGCGGCCCGGGAGCTGCTGTGCCCCATCCGCGTCATCAGCTCCCGCGTACTGGCCCCGCCGTCGAGGCCACGGTGTTGCCCGTGTGCCGAAGATCGTGGAAGTGCAGCTCAGCTGAGACGCCCGCAGCCTTCCGGGCCTTGCCCCAGTCGTCGCGGAAGTTGCTCCGCAGCAACTGCCCGCCCTGCAGCCCGACAAAGAAGTGACCCTCACGGCCAGGAGCGGCGAACTCCCTGCGATTCGGGGAGCTGGCGCCCCTGCGGCGCTGGGCCATCGACCTGGAAGGGCTGACCGTCACCGTGCGCCGCGCTCAGGCCGAGCTGCAGGCCGGCTGGCTCTTCGACAAGGCGCCGAAGTCCGCGGCCGGCGTGCGCCCCGTCTCCTTCCCAGCCGCACTCCTCGACGCGGTCACGCACTACCTGGAGCAGGTGAAGACCACCGGGAGCACGAGCAGCCGATAGCGCGGCGCTATCGAGTCGGCCACAGCGAAGACCTCCGCCACCGTGAGAACCGGCCGCTCGGCACGTCGTAACGGTCCACGCCGCTGATGCGGCACGTAACCCTGCAATGCGCAAGCCGCTGTAGGTTCGTGGGGTACTACGCATGGAGTGACGGCACAGCACGTAGGAAGGCAGCGAGAAGGCTCCTGCAGTCGAAGTCCACCAGGGGGCGACGCAGCACTTGCTCCCGGGCACTGACAGTCAGCGCATCCTGCAGAAATCAACGATGGAGGGGATTTTGATGCAAGGCAAAAACCAGGACAAGGAAACCGTTAGTGAAGCCATTCAGGATGATTGGGAAGCCCTTCGATCCGACATCCGAACTCACGCCATGGACTTCAACATTGAGTCACTCGCAAGGCTTTTCGAGCAAGGAGAGTTGGTTATTCCGGCTTTCGCTCGCCCTATGGTTTGGAGTCAGATGCAGAAGTCACAGTTCATCGAATCACTCCTCCTGGACTTGCCCGTCCCGCCCCTCTTTTTTTCCGAGAATCCAGAAACCTACCAATATTCAGTACTTGATGGAGCGCAACGACTGCGCGCCGCAATTTCCTACCTGCGAGGGGAGTACGCACTCACCGGCCTCACCGACCTCATCTCGGCGAATGAAACCCATTTTGAGGATTTGCCGATTCGAATGCAGAGGCATCTCCGCATGTCCACAATGCGAGCGGTGATCATCAGTTCAGCATCGAGCACCCACGTGCAGGCGGAAGTCTTCTCTCGCCTTAACACCGGAGGGACAGCCCTAACCACCCAGGAACTGCGGAATGCTACGCACCAGGGACCGTTCAATACACTCACAGTCGAACTCTCCCGCCTGCCAGACTTTCGACAAGCAATCGGCGCAGGGCCGAACTCAACTGGCAATCTTCGCGACGCAGAATTGGTGCTCCGATATTTTGTCCTATCCGAGGAGAGGGGTCGCGATTTCGCAATTTCCCAACGCATGTTCACGGACTTTCTACGGAGGAAGAATGAATCCTCGCCATCAGAGCTCGAAAAGTATCACACGTCATTTGTAAAGTCACTGGAGAAGTGCCTAGACGCCTTTGATGACGAGGCATTTAGGCGCTGGCGCCCGGAATCCGGAAAGTCTGATCCTAGGTTTTCCGTCCCGCTTTATGATGCGCAAATGTTGGCTGTTAATGAATTTTCGCGCGGCCTGATCTTTCGACATGCGCACGAAATTCGACTCGGGATGCGCAAGCTTTTCTCAAGCAAGGAGTTCACGAACTCACTGAAAGTGACCACCGCGCACTCGCTGAACTTCAGAGTTAGCAGTGTCGTGGAGATGATTGAAAGCGTCGCGAGGTAGCGATGCCTACCCAAAAATTCACCACACAACTCGATGACGTCGAAGAGCTATTGAATCTTGCCGAGTCCATTACGCTACGCCATCCGGCGTTCTCGTACTTGTCTCAGCGGCCGACTCCAGGGCCCATTCTCGCGGGCGCAGTCGTGCTCCTTTGTGCGCGATTTGAAGAGTTCGTGAAAGACGTCGCCACATATGCGTTGGAGCAGCATCAGGAAGCAGATCCAAACCTGCTTCTTTGGGATCTCCCGGAGCAACTACAGGTGCTCCTAATCTCCAAGAACATGACGGCCGCTTTACAGGCTAAAAGATTTGGGAGGCCACGCAGTCCGGCCGATAGACTCAGGGATGGACTGGCTGTCGCCCAGGACATCGTCCAAGGGCGAATCAACGCGGGCAAAGCAATCGAAACCGGCGGGAATCCTGGCCCTGACACGGTTGCTGACTTGATGAAGCTTGTCGGCGTGGCAAAACCATGGGCTGAGATTGCGAAATACTTCGATGCGAGATATGAACCCCCCGCTAGTCCAGAACTTGCGGGCATAGCGGTTGGAGACCTGCAGGAGCGGCTTAGAGAACTCGTCGGCTTGCGAAACGTTGTCGCCCACAGCGGTGCACGCATCCCCTCCTCTCCGGCAGAGATCAGATTCGATGTTCACTTCACAAGGCATCTCGCGTCTGCGATATATCACGTGCTGAAGGAGCATGTTCACGCTTACGTGCGATCCGTTGGGAGAATTCCAGGAGCGTGGGCGCTCTAAGTGCTGTGGCAACGTAGGGAGGTTCGTGCCACAACCGTGCCAGATGCAGGAGTCAGCCACGGTCAACACCGGTGCCCTGCGGTCGAGTAGCCGCTCGCTGCCTTGGCCGACGATGCCGCAGATGAGCCCGCAGATCACCCCGCCTCTCTCCTAGAGCGGTGGCTTCCTGACAAGAGGCTAGGGACGTATGTACTCGTAACTCCAAGGCTGACTAGATGGGTTCTGCGGCGATCATGCGCTCAATGAGACCCAACCCCTTAGGCGTGAGCACCACAACACCGTCTGGCTTATCGACTGGCGACTCTCCCCAGTCGGGCACCTGTTTGAGCACTTCAACGATTCCGTCGTCAACAAGGTTTGTGACAAGCCACACCATGCCCCGATGGATCGCGATGTCGGCAAGGCCGAACGTGCTGTTCCCCTTCAACGTGGCCTGCAACATGCTGATCACTGATGGCGCACCATCACTGACCCCCTTCGCAATGTCCCCCAGCACTCGGGCGTAGATCTTAAGAATCTGGCGCTCAACGTCGGTGTAGCGGCCGTTCAGCACCTCAAGGTTCTGCTTGTACTGCAGCATCGACTTGCGATCCATCTCGCCTCGATCAAAGCGCGTATGGCACGTCGGGCACAGAGCGATCAGGTTCTCGAAAGTGTGCTCCTTAACCTTTGACCACGGCGTAATGTGTGCTAGTTCCACTGGGGTTTGTCTGCACGTGGGGATCGCACACCGGTGGCCTGATTCAACAAGTACAGCCCTCTTGAGAGCCGTTGGAATGTCTGGTCGGTCCTGAGCCATGCCGACGACCCTAGCTAGGACAAAATGTGATCAGCAAGAGCCAGCCACTGACATCCACGTTGCCCCGGGGAGGCGGACTCTGATGGCCACCACGCCGTCGTCACGGCCCCGGCCGTCGCGACTTGCTGCGGTCGACGACAGGCCCGATAGCGTGGCTGAGCAAGGGGGTGCAGCGAGACACGCGCGCGGCTCATCGGTCGGCGCCCTCGCCGTCGTGGATGACTTCGTCGGCTGAGGCCCCAGAACGTGCTTCCCGGCTGAGGCGGGAGGGTAGTGACGCCGTCGTGAGCGATGGTCAGAGGAAAGAACTACGCGATCTCGTCGTACCTGAGCGCCGACGCATGCCCACCGCCATCTTCTACGGTGAAGTCAAGTAGCCCCCACCACAGGGAAAGAGACCCGTATGCAGACGCGTACCGTGTGCCTGTCCCTCCTACTCGTGGCAGTCCTGGGCTCGGTGACCGCCTGCGGCCACGGCGCGGGCACCGCATCCAAGGAGACCGACGGCAACGCCAAGGGCAACGAGCAGACCAAGGACAGCGGCACCCTGACCGTCGCCCTGGGCCACAGGGCCAAGTGGCCCGACGGTACGACCGCCACCCTTTCCGACTTCACTCGGGGCGTCACGAGCGAGTACGCCTCTGTCAAGCCGCAGCCGTTCGTCGCCTTCAAGGTGACCGTGCACAACGGCGCCAGCGAGATAATGGACCTCACCCGGTTCTCCCTCTCCTGCGCCGACGGCGAGCCTGTCTACGACAGGACCCAGGGACTCGAAGCGGCGGGGTCGGCGGGGGGGGCGAAAAGCTACGTGGACCCGGGGGAGGACACCACCTGGAAGGACGCCTGCCCTCTCCCGAAGGACGCGCACAAGGTGCAGATCAAGGTCACGCCCGAGGCCATCGAGTACCAAACCGCGATCTTCTCGGGCGACGTCAAGTAGCCCCGACCACAACCGCCACAGGCTTGCCACTCAACTCGGGGCATCTTCAAGCAAACCAGGATTCACCCCCACTCACAGCCAACGCCATCCCCGTCTGCGTCGAGCCACGGTGCATAGCCCCTCTCGCCCTTTCGGACCGGGACGCTTGCGGGCGCACCCTGCTCGTTGGCGTAGGCCTCCCGGCGGGCCGAGTTCCAGGCGAAGGCGCCCGCTGTCCCACGCCTCCGCGAGCGGCACCATGTGCGCGATGTCCAAGCCGGACGCGGAAGTGACCCATGTGGCGTCGTAGTACGACCACCAGCGCCCGCCGGTCAGACGGCAGCCGGTGGCGGAAGGCGTTGCGGCTGTAGTCGTCGCGGGGCTCGACGGCCGGCTGCAGGCTGGCCACGGCCTCCGCGAGGAGCACGGTCTCGGCAGCATGCGCCGGCGCGGAACTAGCGAGCGGGAAAAAGAAGAAGGCGAGGGCGGCAAGGCAGCGCACCATGGTTGGAGCAGGCCCCGGTGATAGCGGATTCCGCGGGAGCGCGGTGTCGGCCTCCGGCTGCGCGCCGCCCGTATGGCGGCAATGGCGGTACCGGGGCGCGCGTGAGCGATCCCGCCCGATTTCAGGTCGTCCCCGTCCGGCAGGTCGAGGCGTGGGCGAAGGAGCAGGGCGTCGAGGTCAACGGCCGCGATCGAGCCCTCGCGAACATCCGCGAGGCGTAGGCTCACGCCTGGTTTACAGAGCTACCAAGTCCGCTGGACCGAGAACGATAAGGAGTACGTCTCCGCGGTGGCCACGGGCCGAAGAGCATGCAGGCGTACATGGAAGAGCTAAAGGCCCGCGAGGGCGTCTCCAACGTCGAGACGCTCTCCGTGAAATCGGGGGAGTGATGGGGAACCTACGCAGGTATCAGGAAATCACGACGCTGGCGAAGAGCGTGGGAGGCGTCGACAAGCTCATCAGTGCCATTGAGAAGGCCGCGTTCACGAAGGGCGCGGCTGTGGGCGCGGTGGTCGGCGGAGCTGCCGTCAGCGGAGCTGCTGTCGCGGTCAAGCGCTACCAGTCTGAAGGCAGCAGTAGCGGAGTTCGTCAGCGACTCTTGAAACTAGGAAGAGCCCCGGCCGCCGAAGGCAGCCGGGGCGGGGTCGTGACGAAGAGGTCGTGCCATACGCGTGCCAGATTCTGCGGGGAACCACGGGGATCCGCAGGCAACCATGGAACTGGCTCGCGAGACGCTGATAACCTTCCGTCGCAGGTCATCGCCACAGCGAGCCCTGGATCACCTCAGCTTCCCAAGCTCAGGGCTCATCTACGCGACCGTTCAGATGGAAGAGAAGCCACTCAAGCCAGTCCGCCGTCACTCCCAAAGACGAGGCCCAGCCGTGCATGGAGCTGACGTAGGCGGCGTATCGGGTGGGCCAGTGGCGTGTGCCGGCCGCCTTCCAACTGATCCACCCCAGGGCGTTGAGCGAACTGAAGACCCGGTCGTCGAGGATCAAGGCCCGGTCGCATGGGGCGTCGCGATCGTCCACGGCCGCGAACCACTTGGTGAAGAAGGACCGCCCCACCCCCTTGAGGGCGAACTGCCGGTAGGCCTCGATCAGGTCGCCGTCTCGGACCGCTTCGCGCGTGGACCGGAGGACAGTGGGCATGCGCGCGTCGGACAGAGCAGCTTCCGTGTACCGCGGCCCACGTCCGTTCGTGGTGCCCGAGCCCCAGATCATGACGGCCACGAACAGATCACGCAGGCTGTCGGGATCATCGTCAGCAACGCGGTCACGAAGATGGGCCAGGTCGCCCCGGCCGATGAGGCGGTCACCGTCCGACCCGCTCCCACATCCAACGCCGATATCTAGAACGTGCGCTGCTCCGTGCGACTCCAACCGCGAGCGCCACGTTTCTGGACGGAAGCGCACGGGCTTCTGTTCGCAATCGCCGTAGCGGACAACGAGCTTCCGAAGCTGCTCCATCATGCTCCCCCCTGGCCATGACGGCGGCGTGCCGTGAGCCACAGCGTATGGGAGTAGATACCAAGAGGACACGCCTATCTGCGAGACGGAAGGACGAACTCACGACCAGCACGGTCAGAATCGACAGCGCCAACGCCAAACGGTGGTTGCCGCATCGTAGGAGCGGAACACCATGGCGAGCGTGCATGGGCGGATGCCCGGCCTGCGGTACGGAACCCCCGCACCACAAGCGCACCAGATCGGGCGGCTGTCTTGGCTGGGGAGGGCGTCAGTTGCTCGTCTCCGGGCCCCAGCGTTCAGGCCCCACCGCGTGCCAGTCGATCCACGGGGACTCCGCCACCTCCGCCGGGTCGATCTCCAGCCCGGTTCGGCGCAGGAACTCGGCGACGTCGGCCACGTTGTGGGCCAGGCCGAGGATCTCGCCGTCCACGCGCACCCGTCGGCCTCCTGTGGGTGACGGCGGATGAACGATCACACGGATCGGGCCGGACATGCCTTCAGAATCCTCTGGGCCATGCGGCCCCGCATTCCAGCGCGTCATGGGTGAGGCCGCTCGCGCTTGTGTCCGTCTGGCCGTCCCAGGTCACGCAGTTCCGACCATGCTGCGGGGCTTGGACGCCGTTGCTGCCAGTGGGGATGGAAGTACAGCTGATTGGACAGCCGGTGCAGACGCCGGCGCAACTCGGTACGGCCGGGCCGCTCGGCGAGCAGTCGGTAGGTGGCACTCCACTCCTGCTGCGCCTGGGCGAGGTCGCCGGGGAACGATCGCATGGCCAGATTCAAGCATGTGTTCGATTTATTGGTCCATCGACGATGCTGCCGGCGACGTGGTCGTGGCACGCAACGAGGGGGGAAGGTAAGTCGTGGGGGATCACGCCGGGGGCGGTGAATCCTGGGAGAAGCTCGGGCCGTCCCTGGGCCGTCCGAGGTCGCTCGACAGTGGCCAATGACGACCAACGACGACCACCAGGCGCACGAGCCCCCCGCCCCTGAACAGCAAAAACCCAGCTCCCCCAAGATCCCCGGCAAGACCCAGGGTGAGAAGACATGGAGACCGCCGGTCTGACTGCAGTCTTTGACGGCAACACCAGTGCATCCTGCCGTACCAAGGGAGTCGATGCCGGACACTGCGCGGGACGCTAGCGAGTCGCATACCCAGCCCTTGGGCCTCAGGAAGGAAGGGACTGCTGCAGGATCGGGTGACAGCGTGACCTGCCCCACGGTTTGGGTTCCAGCTGCGGTGACTAACTGACGGCGGGGATGGTGTCTTGTTCGGAGAGTAGTTCGTACTCGATCGGGGTGCGATAGCCCAGTGCTGAGTGGCGCCGCTGTCGGTTGTGGAAGACCTCGATGTACTCGAAGATCGCGTTCGCCAACTCGACCCGGGTCTTCCACCGTTTGCGGTTCAGCAGCTCGATCTGCATCGAGGACCAGAACGACTCCATCATCGCGTTGTCCAGGCCGTCTCCGACCGTGCCGAACGATGGCAGGAGCCCGGCGGAGCGGATCCTTTCCCCGAAGACCCAGGAGGTGAACTGGGTGCCGTGATCGGCGTGCACTATCCCGCCTGGTTCGGGGCGCCGGTTGCGGAGGGCCATGTCTAACGCGTTGACCACGAGGGTGGAGTCCTGTCTGGAGTCGATCGACCAGCCCACGATCTTGCGGCTGAACGCGTCCAGGACCGCCGCGCAGTACACCCACCCTTCTCTGGTGCGGTGTTGCGTGATGTCGGTGACCCACAGCTCGTTGGGACGCAGCCGATGGAACTTCCGGTTGACCAGGTCATCGGCGGTGACGACACCCCGCAGGCGCTTGATCCGCACCGGCCCGGGCAGTCCGTAGATCCCGGCCTGTGTCATCAGCACCGACACGGTCCTCGAGCACACCTGGATACCCATGCCCAGGGTGAGCTCGGCGTGGACGCGGCGGTAGCCGTAGGTGCCGCGTGAGGCGACGTGGATCTCCCGGATCAGCCCGGTCAGCCACTCCTGTCGCAGCTGCCGCGGTGTGGTCGGGGTGCGCTTGTGTTTGTAGTAGTTCTGCCGGGCGACCCCGAGGATCCGGCAGCATCGGCCGCCCGGTGCCCCGGCATCGACGAGACGGTCGATCACGGGGTAGAGCCTTTTGGGGCCGCCTTGTCCTCGCCGAGGAACCTGGCGGCCTTGCGGACGATCTCGAGCTCGGTTTCCAGCTCGCGGATTCGTCGCTGCGCTGCACGCAGCTCTGCGGACTCCTCCGAGACCCTGCCAGGGCGCCGGCCGTTGTCGATGTCGTCCTGGCGCAAATGGATGCCGAGGTCAACGGCGGTCTGCTTCTGTTCTTTTCCTGCCCGCACCAAGGCGATGGCGCGGGCGCGGAACTCAGCGGGATAGGCGCGGGGCATGTCCGGCAGCCTTTCGTGAAGGCCGTCAGTTAGCCATCAAAACTGGAACCTGAGAGGTGGGGCAGGTCAAGGTGTCACCCAACCCTGCAGCAGTCCCACTCGTCGCCCTCGCGGCTACCACAATCCTAGGCGTTTGCGCAGGAATGGACATCGACAAGTAGAATCGTTGGGTCGGCGCAGCAGTTTTGCTATTCCTCTCGCATTTCATGTTTACGCTGCTGCTGATCCTGAAGCGTATTCGATCAGCTTTCTTGAACTCCCTAACCTAGATGCAGCTTGCCGATCCGCCATATAGCCACGACTCGATGCCGGGGCGGCTGTCAGTCTCCGTGCACAGTGCGCAGCAAACCATGTACCGCGGCGCGCATGAGAGAGGCTGAGCCGCTCCCGTCCGCGTAGTCGATGACGGCTGCTTTCGCGTGCTGGGTAATAAAGCCTGTTGCGGCATGTTTGGCGCAACGGGTGGCCAACACGACCACATCGGCCTGCCGGGCCTTTTGACGTAGTGGCGGGCTGCCGACGCTGTCGTGCGCACTGGCGACTTTGACCCCAGGCGCAAGTTGCTGCAGGGCTTCGCTGACGCGGTCCAGCACTCGCTGGTCGAGGGAGTAGAGCAGAACGTTGCGGCCCGCGGCCTTCTGCAGTCTGGCGTCGGTATCCTGCACTAGGTCGTCGTCAGGCTGCTCGTGCCAGTCGAGTTCGATGCCGAGTTCCAAGGACAGGCGCCGGGCCATGGCGATGTCTGCGAGGTCCAGACGTCCCTGGTGCACACTGAGCGGCAGGAGCAGTGCCAATGCGAGGGACTCGCGGGCGTCCGGGTCAGGACAAGCCTCCAAGACCAGCCGGTCTGCGAAGTCCAGCGCAATAGAGGCCCGTTCGGGAGCGACCCAGCGCTCGCACGTATCGGCGAGTTCTCCCAATAGTTGCCCGTAGACCACGGCGGAAGGGCTCGAACGCAGGACGATCTCGGTCAGTGCCTGCACAGCCAGCAGGTCACCGGGCCCTAGCCAGTCGTAGGCCAGCGCACACGTGATGAGAGCGCGAGCGCTGAGCGGTGCGGGCTGGTCGTATCCGACGCTTTCGATGAAGGCCCCAACACAGCGCCAGACCTTCCTTTGGCCCTCGTCGTGCAGTTCTTCCAGCAGGGCAGCGACTGCCCGGTCGTCAGCGGCGGGTGAGGGCCACGCGGTCCAGACCTCATGCTCCAAGATGGCGTTCATGCCGGTGTATCCGTCGGCGATCGCGCTGATCAAATCCGCCCACGAGGCGGGTATTGGTTCGACCGCGGCCCCGTCAGTGTCCTGCATTCGGGACGGCGGGGTTGACGGCTTCGGCGAAGCAACCGGGGTACCTGCCACCTCATGAGCGGGCTTGTTTTGGGAAGCGTTCTGCGGACTGAGAAGAGTCGTCGCGGCTTCCCTGAGGACAGGCGGCAGAACGTCGCGCGACGCAGTGTGCTCGATGGCGGTGAGTATGCGCTGGCTGCTGTGAAGGGCACCACGCGTCACCGCTGCCAGGAGCAGGACGACGAGTGCGTCGGCGGAGTAGGACTCCATGTCGTCCTCGAAGGGAGCCAGCGCAAGGAAGCCCCGATCGTGGAGGGCCTGTTGCGCGTGAGGCAGATCGCCGCGGCTCAGGGGCTCCTGCACGTCGCAGGAGAAGACGGCATCCAGCACCGCTGCTTTCACCGGGGCGGGCGGGTCTTGCCGCAGGACGTCGCCCAGGCCGGGGTAGTCGAGCAGTTCTCGGTCGAGTCCGAGCCGAGTGAGTCGCTTGATGTGCAGGTGGGCGAGGTTGGCGGCGGTGATGCCTCCTTGGCCGACCAGTTGATCGAGTACCGCTTGGGAGGCGGCTTGACCGCCAGCCGCCAGGGCGGCGTCGAATTCGGCCAGCAGCCGTCCGGTCGGCTTCACTGCCCGCCACAGTCGCGGCGGACGATGAGCCAACGTGTGCTGCATGAGCAGGGCCACGTCTGTCAGCCTCTGGCGGAAGCGGCGGTTTGGGTGGGTCTCGAGCCGGAAGGTGGTCGTCGCCGTTCCGGCGAACTCCTGCACCGCTGCCTCGATCGGATCGTCGGAGTCCAGGGTGCAGGGGTGCACGCCGGCGCCACTGAGGTAGGTGGCGCCGGCGAAGGCAGTGATGATGTTGCCGACGAGAGTCGCGTGAGCATCGTCGCGGGCGATGACATAGATCGCGAAGCGGTCCTGGGCCTGCTGGTAGCGCGGCAGCACGATCGGGATGTCGCTGCCGCTGCGCAGCAGATCGACGAAAGGTCGGGCTCGGTCGCCCTTGCCCGGGTCGGGATCCATGTCCGGCCAGGCGTCGTTACCCTGGCTGAAGAAGCGCTGCAGGAAGGCTTCCAGGTCTTGGGCGCTTGGGGCGGGGGCAGCCGGGCGCTCGGCGGTCACTGGTGTTCCTTCCATCGCTGGGCGAGTTCGAGGCGTGCCTGGGCCGCGTCGCTGCCTCCCACCTTGTAGCTCACCGCCTCGTCGTTCTCCAGTAGGCCCCGTACCGTGAAGTTCATGGACCCGGTGAGCATCCAGTCCCGGCCGCAGATGGTCTTCTCGTGCACGGCGGGGCTCTGGACGATGCGCACGGTGTGACGAGGGGCCAGGCGATGTAGTCGCCCCAGGAATTGGACGTTGTGCGTGTCGGGGCGCGTGACCACGGTCAGGGAGGTACCGGCCGCCGTGATCCGGGCAAGCAGGTCGGCCAACGAGCAACTGCTGGGAGGGTTGTCGTCGAACAGGTCGTCGTATGTTCCCTGGCTGTTGTCGAGGATCTTCACATCGCTGATCCATGGTGAGACCAGCCACATCACCGGTCCGGGAGACATGAGTTCTCCGACGAGGGCCATGGCCAAGATGGCGTCGGCGCGCACGCCGGTATGTCCACCGGTGCGTACGGGGCGCTCGATGCCGCTCACTGCGTGGCCTCCCGGATGTCCACTCGGACTCGCCACTGCTGGCCGTCGCGTCGCATTCCTTGCATCTCTCCGTACAGGCGTAGCACGTCCCAGTCCACGGTCAGTACGGGCACGCGGACGATGGCGTCGGACAGAGCCGTCGCGGCGTTCGTGTCGGCGGTCAATTCCACGGCGGCGTGCTGGGTTATGGCGGCCTGATAGCGCTGTTCCCAGCCGTCTTCGGTGACGTCGATGCACGGCAGTTGCTCGTCGTGTGCTGCGGCAGCGAGGAGACGGTCCAGCACGGGTGGCCGATCGAGGTAGGGCTGGTAGTGCTGAAGATGGTGCGTTCGGGCGTCCCGGCCCCGCGGCCAGAGCATGCTGAATGCCTGGTCGGCCGACAGGCCTGGGCCGGGGCCGGTGGGCAGGCGCCCGGAGCCGACGGCGTAGGCGATGACGCGGGCGTCGATTTCTACGCCGAGCCGGTGCTCGAGGGCCTGCCATGCGTCGATGAGGGCCAGGGCGCTGGCATCGGTGGTGGGGCTGCTGCCCGGGCGGAGCAGTCGGGTGGACAGGGCTGCCACGGCGCTGTGGCGTGGCGGTCCGTCGAGTGTGCTCCACGCCTTGCGAAGGTCGGTGAGTGCTTGGCGGGAGTCGGCTGCGGAGGTGCGGGCCCGTAGACCTGCCATGGCCTGTGCTGCTGGGCCGGCCGGTGCTGTGGTCACGTGGCGCAGGAGTCGGGTGACGGTGGTGTCGACGTATTCGTAGTCGTTGGGGGTCAGGGCTGTCTCGACCAGGCGCCAGAAGCGCCGTGGGTCCTCGGCGTAGTAGCGGGAGAGCTGTTCGATCACTCCCAGGCCGCCGATGGAGGTCTCGCTGAGCCATACGGTGGCCGGATGTCCGTCCTGGGGTGCAGGGACTACGTCGACGATCAGGTCGCCGTCCTGTGCGTCCGGGCAGGCACGCAGTGCTGCAGCGAGCACGGCAGCGGCCACGGTGTCGGTGTAGGCCCGCCGTGCCAGGTCGGTGGTGCGGACGGCGATGTCGGGTGTCACCAGGAGGTGTCCGGCCCGGTCCAGGGCGTCCATGACAGCGGGGACGGCGCTCAGTTCGGTGAGTGTGGCGATGAGCCGTTCGTTGGTGTGGGCGGGCTGGCCGGTGGGCTCGTCGCGGTAGAGCACACTGAGGATTTCGGCCAGGTCCTCCCGCCAGCTGCCGTCCGCCAGGGCGGCACGAATCGATGACGGATCGGGGCCGTCGTCGCTCATGCCTCGTAGGGAGAACGCCGTCAGGTAGACAAGGGCGAGCCAACCGCGCTGGAACTGGTTGGTCACCTCTGCCAGTGCCCGATCGTCGTTCACCGCCTGGAAGAAGGCAAGGGTCCGCCATTGGGGAGAGGCGAGGTAGTGGGAGATCTCGGGGCGGGTGGTGTCCAGCGGGGCGAGGGTGAACGACGCGGCGTCCACGCTGAGCCGGAATCCGAGGGCTGCGGGTTCCCCGTTGCAGGTGTAGCGCACGGTGCGGGCATCTGTTGTGCCCGAGTCGTAGCTCACCTCGAAGCGGGCTCCGGCAGTCATCCGGCGCACTTCGACGGGGTTGCCTGCTGCGTGCAGGGAGAAGCCGACGGCAGTGATGCGGTCCTGCCACGAGGAAGGACGGGGAACGTCCCCGGACAGGGGCGAGGTGTTGGTGTCGACGACGATCTGCGAGCCCCACAACGGAAAGCCTTGTGACCGGTCGGCGACCGGCCTGGGCGGCTGGCTCAGGTGCAGGCGATGGGGGCGTAGTACGACCAGCCCCGTCTGGTCGTACCCCGGAGGGAACCATCGGCCTTCGGGTGTGGGGTCCGGGACGAGGCTTTCGTCGAGTTCCAGGGTGTCCTGGCCAAGTGGGGGGACGGGCAGCCAGGTGCGGTGGTCGTTTCGCTGGTAGCCGTAACGGCGGCTGACGCGGCCGGGTACGGCTTCTCTGAGAGCCCTGGCGATCGGCAGCAGTTCGTCGGTGTTGTCCTGCACGGCGTCGCCGGCGGCCTGGCGCGCAGCGAAGGGCAGGGTCAGTGCGACCTCGGGCACGTTGAGCGGGTCGAATAGGGCGCGCGTCACGAACTCCGGCAACATGGTCCCGGGTTCGGCGCCGGGGTCCTTGTCCTGGAGGGTCTGCCAGTTGCTCTTCAGTCGGCGGGTCGCGGTGGGTACCACGCTGAGCAGCAGTGATCGCGGCTCCTCCCACAGCAGGGCCTGCACCTCGTCGGCGCTCAACTGGAGTGCCGTTTTGAGGTGACGTGCCAGATCGTCCTGGAGGGTGGCATTGGTCAGCAGACTCTCCAGCAGATACGCGAACTGCTGGCGGGCGCCGTCGTCCTGAGTCTTGATGCCGTTTCGTGGCGCGGTCAGCAGTTGCCTGGGGTCGTTCCAGATTTGGCGGGAGCGCAGTTTCCGCCCGGCCCAGTCCAGCAGCGACTGCGCTCCCTGGATCTTGATCACAAAGCGGTTGTTGACCGGGAGGTGGCGTGCGGCCACTTCCGGCTGGAACAGCGTCTCGTATGCCTGGTAGGCGAGCCGGTCCCGGCCGTAGTCGGAGAGGGTGATGACCGTGATGGGGCGCATAGCGCGCTGACGGCCGGCGCGGCCACGTCGCTGGATGAAGGCCGCTGCGTCGTGGGGTGCCTTGTGCTGGAGGACCAGTCCGACGCGCGGGTCGTTGAAACCGACTTCGAGGGAGGCGGTCGCCACCGTCAGATCGGCGTGCAGATCGACTCCGACGTCCTGCGACGACGTGCGAGCCACGCGCAGGGCATGGCTGCCCGCACCGGGGGCGAGTACATGGCCGATCTTCTCCATGAGGTCCCATGACTGACCGTCGCGGTAACGGGCGCGGTGCTGGGGGCTGGCCGGAGCGCGGAGGGCAGCGAGGGCGGGATGGCGGCCGCTTGGCCGGCCGTAGCGGTCTTGCCTTCCCTCGGCGTCACGCAGGTCGTCGTAGAAGCGGTTGGTGACGTCCAGGTCGTCGGTGAAGAGGAATCCGGTGGACCCGTACAGGGCGGCATCCTCCTCGGGGTCGAGCATGCGCCCGAAGAGCATGGCCGTTTGGATGGAGGTGGACAGCAAGCTGCTGCCGGCGATCGGATCGCCGCGCAGTGCGAGGGCGTATTCGCGGCCTTCCTCGTCCATGCTGTCGTCGACAGGCTGGATGTACTCGACGTCGTTGTCGCGCAGACCCACCAGGCGGGCGAAGAACGCATTGGCGTCGCGCAGCGTGGCGCTCAGTCCGACGAAAGTGACCGGTTTACGGACTGCCTGCTGCCATCGGCGCAGCAGGAGGGCCGTCTGTGCTCCGTGAAGCCCAGCGTAGGTGTGCACCTCGTCGAGCAGGACCAGCGAGGGGACCGCGCCTGCCTGCCAGCCCAGCAGTCGGCCGATGCCTCCTGCGGCGCTGTAGAGGTTGAGCATCTCGGTGGTGGTGAACAGCAGGTCCGGTGGCTGCTCGCGCTGGCTTTGGCGGGTGAGAGCCAGGCGCCCCTCCTGGATGACGCTCTGGCAGGTGGGGTTGAGGCATGTCAGTCGTTCTTTGTTGTTGCGGCGGTCGGCGTCGTGCCACAGGAGTTCACCGCGCTCGCATTGCGGGCACGTCAGGTAGGGGCAAATGGCGCCTTGCTGAGTCCGCTTCCAGGCTGTGCGGCCGTTGGCGCCGGATTCAAGGCGTTTGTCCTGGGGGTCGTAGGGCGTGTCTCCGTAGAGAGCTCCCAGGCGAAGCGGTCGGCGCTCGCAGCTTTGCAGGGTGGGTTCCAGTGCGTGGGCGGTACTCAGTGCCTCCCGCAGTTGGTCACGCAGCAGTTCCTTGCGTGGATACAGCGCCAGGGTATGCAGTCGGAAACTGTTCGGGCGGGCGCGTTCGGCCATGGCCGCGAAGGCGGGCAGGTAGAAGGACAGTGTTTTGCCGCTACCGGTGCCGGCGCCCACGATCACACCGCTGGAGTGCGGGCGCTTGAGGGCATTAGTCACCGCCGCGGCGGCATCGATCTGGAACCGGGCGAGGTCTCGGGAACCGATCTGCGCCTGGGCCACGAACTGCTGGAGGCGACTCCACCCCGGCAGATCGGCGAGTTCCTTCAGTGCGGTCGCCGCGGGGATGTTGCGCTGAGGGTAGCGGCGCGGCGCAATGTGCAGGCGGTAGTCGGCGACGAGTCGTTTGCCGCTCTGCCACCACGGCGTGGCCTCCTCGCGGACCTGCCAGGGGAAGAGTTGCCGCAGTTGGGCTGCCAGACGGACGGTCTCGGCCAGCCGCGTGCGATATTGCGGGGGCGAGGTGTCCGGCACCTTGAACAGCCAGGCACGCTCCCGGAATTCGTACAGCAGGTCTTCGCTCGATATGCCTGCCGCTTCCTGCGGGGCGTCGAGCAGGCAAAGATCGATGGCCTCGAGGACTTCACTCTCGGTCAGGGCGCCGTCCGTGATGCCCCAGGACACGAGGGGCAACTCGCGGTCCTCGAGCGTGTTGAGGACATGGTTGTAGAAACGAGCGCGGGGCGGTGTGATCACGTGCGCCTCCTGCGGACTTCCAGGTCAGCGTCGAGATCGACGCGACGCAGCAGTGCGATCTCCTCGTCCGTGATGTCGCTGAGCAGCAGGGCGGTGCCGGAGGCCAGGCGATCCAGGAGCGTCTGCAGTCCTTCCGGCGGCGGTGGCGCGGTCTCGAGCAGTTCAGCCAGTTCGGCGTGGGCGTTGGCGAACAGAGTGATCACAGCTGCGTCGACGTCGGCGCGAGCAGTCTTGATGAGGTCCTGGTGCAGTGCTTTGGCCCGTGCCTGGTCCTGCAACGAGAGCATGGCTTGCCGCGCCATCTGCAAGGCCGCCAGTTGGGCTTGTGACCACTGCCGCCATGCTTCCTGACTGTCCTGGGCTATGCGGTCGGCGACCTTTTGTACGGCTGTCGAAGCCCTGGTGAAGGCGGAGTTGGGAGGCAGTCCGCCGCCTTCGCAGTGGCGAGTGAACGCTGCCAGGCCCGTGTCGAGCCCGGAGAGGTCGATGTCGCCCGCCGCTGGCTGGGCCATCAAGGAGCGGGCGATACGCAGGCGTCGCTGCAAAGACATCAACTGGTTGTGCAGGACGCTGATGCGTTCGCTGATGCGCCTCGCTTCCTCCTCTCCCTTCTCCCCCTCGTTGAGCCGGCGTGCCTCCCCCTGCAGGCGCTCGGCCTTTTGCAACACGGACAGGGGCGCGCTCATCGATCCTCCTCCGGTACGCTCAGCGACCGCCACTCGGTCAAAAGTTCCTGGACACCCCTGGCCGCCTCATCGCCATGGGAGTTGGTGCGGGATGCAGCGTGCTCCAAGGCGGTGGTCAGCCATGCATCGCTGGCCTGCAGAAGGCCGCTGACCACCTGGATGGTGACGCCTCGGTCACGCACGGCCGCCGTGATGCGCGCCGCGTCGGGGGCCTCGGGCTCTTCCGCCCGCAGGAGATCGTCCTCGAGTTGGTTCAGGATCTTCCAGTCGGCATCTTGCGCCCGCGCCAGACGTTCGGTGATATCCGCCCTGGTGGCCAGCGGAACCGGGATGCTGGCATCCTCGGCCGCAAGGAGCGCATCGCGCACGGCGGCCAGGACCTGCGCCCCGGTCGTACCCCGCGGATGGTGCCGGCGTATGCCATCCAACTTCCGGCGCAGCGACGCATTTTGCGCCTCGACCATGTCCGTCCAGTCGGCGAAGTTCTTGACGGCCTTCTTCACCCACTCCGGTACGTCCGATCCCGTCACCTGCCAGTCCCACTGTGCTACCGCTCGGCGCAGCAGCGGTAGCGCCCTCGCCGCGTCGATCATCCGTGCCTTCCCTTCGCCCTGGGCCACGCCCAGGGCGTCGCGCAGCCGCTCGATGAGGGGGGGCCGGTACTGGAGGTGGCCCTCCAGGGCCCGACTCCATGCGCTTTCGCGGTCCGCGGCGTCCTGGCGCGCCCAGGAGCGTCCGTCGGCGAACGCGATCGCCAGCAGTTCGGCCTCGTCCATGCCGGGCCATGCCAGCCCGGCCAGAGCGGCCCCGATCAGGGCTGCCCGCAATCCGAGGACCAAGTCGTCATCGGTGATCTGCAGGTTCTTCTGCAGGACGGTGGTCAGCGACGCGGTGTAGCGGTCGGCGTCTGTGCTCAGCCGGCGTACGTGTTCGGCACGCTGGGCGGGCTGGCCGTTCTTGAGCAACAGCACGCTGCGCAGGTATCGGCTGTTTCGTGCCGTCCGCTTGAACTTGATCGGGGCTGTCTCCGCGCCCTGGATGTTCTCCGTTGCGCCTTCGATCGAGACCACACGGGCATTGAGAGGCCAGGCTGAGCGGATCGTCGCCTGTGTCTGTTCCCGCATCAGCGGATTGATCCAGCGGTAGCGCTGCGCAACGGCGGTCGCGATGACGGTGCGCAAGTCGCTGGCCACGGCCTGCGGCAGTACTTGTTCGCGGGTAAGCCAGTCCTCCACGGCATTGACCTTGGCCTGGAGAGAGGGAGGCAGCTTTTCAGTGGTGGTTTCCGTCTCGGTCTGCTGCTTTTCCCGCTCCGCCGGTTGGACTCTGACCGGCTGCCGAGGAGTGGCGCTGGCCCCCGAGAAGGTGCGGGGTTCAAGAGCAAAGGCTTCTATGACCGCGGACGGCAGCGCGCCGGCGTGGTCGGGGGCCCCGCCCCAGAACTCGAGGACAATCTTCCGGCGGTCTGCGTCGAGATGATCCTCTGCCTCGACGACTTCCTGTACATCGGTGGACAGCGGCTCGTCGATGTCCGCGGTGGGGAACTGGGTACGGAAACGGGCGTCGGGGAAGGTGCCTTCCTTGAGTGCGCCGGCGTGGTCGACCAGGACGGGGCGGATCACGCTGCCGAGCACGGTGCGCGGGACGAAGGCGTAGGGGTCGTTGCGCGGAGCCGTCGCGTGGATGGTGCGGACTAGGGCGGAGGAGTTGAACGGATACAGGCCGAAGCCCTCGGAGGTTACTCCGAACTGCTCATGGCATCGGGAGACCAGGTCGCAGGTCTCACAGGGATTGCGTACCTGCTGCTCGCCCTCGTTCTCCAGGGCGTCCCGCCCGACCCGGGCGGCGTTGAGATACCGTCCGACGAACGAGGTGATCTCAGATTCTCCGCGGTCGTCTCTGGTGAAGGGGACGTTGAGGTTGTAGACGTAGCCGGCGGTGGCCCGGACACGAGTGAGCGCGGTCTCCGGGAGGTCGCTGAAGTAGCCCGTGGTGACCGCCATGAGGGTGCGGATCGGGGCCAGGGTGGTGGTGCCGTAGCGGTTGGCGGCCTCGATGACCGCATCGAGGAGGTCTTTCTGCACGCCTTGGATCAGCGCGAAGTCCTCGATGAGCAGGATGATCTCCTTGCCCTTGCGGGCGTACTCCCGCCGCACCTGCAGCATGGCGTCCTGCAGGCGGCCCGCGCCCAGGCTCGCCACCCGTTTGACGGCCGCTTCCAGGTGCTGGTTCAGCAGGTCGACGGCGGCCTGCTGCAGCTGCGTGTTACCCGAGATCACATTGATCAGCTTGATCGTGACCTGGGCGGCACGGTGGAGGTCTAGCAGGTCGGTGGGGAGATCATCCATGGTGAACGCCATCGGGCGGTCCGGCTCGCCGTCCGCGCGGTCCTGCAGCAGTTGTTCCGCCAGCCTGGGAATGAACTTGCCCTGTCCGAGCATGAAGGCGCTCACGTGGGGGTCCTGCAGGACGACCGTGAGGCCGCGGGGACCGGCGAGCGGACGGGCGTGCTGAGGGACGTCCCGGGCCGTCGTAGCGGCCAGGGACTCGCTGAGGGCGTTCACCAGACTTCTGCTCAACGTGGTCGCGTCCACGCCGTCGGTGAACCGGTGGATGTCAGTGCGCAACTGAGCCAGCGCGCCGCTGTCCGCGTCGGCAAGCAGGGCGTCGATCACAGCGCGGAGGCTGGTCTTGGCCTTCTCGAGATAGATGACCTTGTATTTGTCCGAGGGGGGCAGGTTCTCGCGCACCCAGCGCACCAGGTGCGACTTTCCGGTCCCGGAGTCACCGACGATCGGCAACAGGAGCGCGCCGGTGTCGGACTGCAGCGACAGGAAGTCCTTCAGGACGGTGTTCTCGTCGATGAGCGGGCCGTCGGAGACGATGGCACGTCCGTCCAGGCCAGCCCGGCGGATGCGCAGCGGCGCATGCGTGGCCAGGAAGACCGCACGAGAGGGGCTGACCGCCTCGGTGTTGATCGTCGCGGCCGCGGTTTCGGGCGTCCAGCACAGGAAGCCGCGGAAGTCAGCCATGCTGGTCCTCCGAGATGACGATGTCGGACACGTAGTGCGACGGACGGTCGGGGTCATGAAGGGTCAAGACGCGCTGGGCGTCGGCGTCCTGCTGCAGGACGAGCCAACCCTCGTCTTCGCCGCGCAGCAGGGCGTAGGACAAGGCGGCCCCTGCTGACTGGGCGCCCGGGTCGGAAATGCCCATGGCATTGGCGTAGTCCCCGCCCGGCAGGACCGGCAGGGCGGTGCGCAGGGTTCGAGCAGCGTCGACGGCGTTGACGCGTTCTCCGACAGGCCACAGCCTTTGCACCAGCTGCTTGACGGCCTCTGTGCAGTCCGGCAGCAGGGGGCCCGCGCCGCTGGTGGGCAACAAGGGGGCTGCGGCCAGGCCCAGAGCCGGCGCCCAGTGCACGAAACGGTTCCAGCGCGTGTCGTTTCGCGACGCAGTGCCCGCGTCGGGATTGAGGTCGATGGACTGCTCGCGTTGGACGATGGCCCAGGTGGCCGGTCCGTCGAGCGGATCGCAGGAGAGGAACCATACGAGGATGCGGGTGAGGTCGCGCGAACCGGTCTGTCCTGCGTCGTCAGCCAGTCCGACATTGAGCTCATCGGCCAAGACAGCCTGGCGCAGGGCGCTGCTGAAGGACGAGAAGTCCGTGCCGTCGAGGTCGCCGGCGTGTCCGGCGAGCGAGAGGGGGTCTTTGTCCTCGGCGATCAACTGCAACTCGCGCAGGGTCCGCAGGGCTTGGTCGAAGGCCTTGTTCTCCTTGCCCTCGGTCAGGGAGGGGGGAGCCAGAAGAGCCCGCGCGCGATCGGTCGCCAGCGGCTTTCCCTCTGCGGCAAGAAGGCGAACGACGGCCCACATAAACGGTGGTATCGAGGATTCGGCGAGAAGCAGGGCCACTAGAACGACTCCAAGGCAGTACGCACCCACAAATGGGCGCGGTGGATTGCAACAAGTGGGGCGTCGGGGCGATCCGGGTGCGCCAAAGGCCGTGGATGCAGCAGGTAGGTTACATCCTGGGAATCGAAGCGCATCGCCAGATCGTCTCCCATGTGTGAGGCAGAAGAGTCCAGCAGCCAGACCATCGGGTTGGTGTAGCGGCCCAGGAGGTCCTCGTCCCTGTCGACGATGAGGGGGCGGGGGCGCACGTCGCGTTGCAGCCGTCGGGTGGCCAGGCGGGCAAGCCCCGGACCGCCGAGCACCGACATCCCCCGCACGGCCAGGTGCTCGAGCAGTTCGGGCATCAGGTCGGTGAACTCCTGCTCGTTCTCCCAGTAGATGGAAAGGCACGACAGGTCACCGCGGAACCGCTTCAGGGGGTCCTCGCGTCGGTTCGGCCACGACGGCACGGCGGGCCAGGGCTCGACCGCGAGTCGGTAGTAACCCTCCGGGGCGGTGCGCGGCGGACCCTGCTTCCGGCAGGGCGGGCATCCGCGGCAGGTGACTCCGGTGGTCAGGACGCCTTGGCGGTAGGGCACGCGGTAGTGGTCGGCGAGCGCCTCGCCCCAGCAGCGGTCGCCGCGCAGGATCTTTCGCAGCCGGCCGGCGGCGTCACGTTGGTCGTTGATGATCAGCCGACGGACGTCGTTGAATCGTTGCAGGAAGTAGGTGCGGTCGTTGGTCTGGCCGTCCACGAGGAAGACGTCGAACTGCTTGCCCAAGGACGTGTAGAACGCGTCGAGGCGTCCTTGCCAAGTCGTGTCGGTTTCCCTCTCGTCGCGCTGCGGGGGTTCGGGAATGGTCACCTTGATGAGGCCAGCTCTGACCATGAAGTTGAGAATGCGTTCGTTCCAACTGCGGTGCCGGCCGAAGCCTTCGGGCATGTCGGCAGGCAGGGCTTCGAGGCTGAGCCGGTGAGCGCCGTTGTCGGTGGCGGTGCGCCCCACCCACATGGCACGCCACCGGGCCCAGGCGCGTTCGGCGGTCAATTGCGGGCTGCGATTGATGCTTTCGGCCAGCTCCTCGTCCCCGGGAGCGGTGGCCATGTAGGCGATGCAGGGGTTCCCGTCCCGCCCGGCGCGGCCGACCTCCTGGTAGTAGCGGTCCGTAGTTTCCGGAAGGCAAGCGTGGACCACGGTGCGCACGTCGGTGAGGTCGACTCCCAGGCCGAAGGCCGAGGTGCCCACGACCACATCGAAGCGTGTGCGCTCGGCTCCGGCTGGGGTCGATCCCGCCCAGCCCTCGAGAGCCTGCCGCCGCTGGTCGTCGGTGGACTTTCCGGTGACCTGGGTGACGCGGCGAAAGCCCGCCTGGCGGAGCCGTTCAGCCCAGTCGACGGCGTCCTTGACCCGGGTGGTGTAGAGCGCCAGGGGCCGAGGCAGCATGGCGACTGCGTCGATGACGGCTTGGTTCCGGCTCTGATCGTCGGGACAGGTGTCGACGTAGTAGCTGGGCTCGTGGCGGAGTTGGGACGCCCATACCACCTGGGCTTGCCCCTCCTCGGCGAACAACTGTTCCAGAAGGCTGACTTGTTGGTGGGTGAGAGTGGCGCTCATCGCCACGGTCACTGGTGCCTGGTCCTGGGGGGCCTTGCGCAGCCAGGTACGCCGGTGGCCGGCCATGGTCTGGAACTCGGGCCGAAACCCGGTGCCCCACTGTTCGACCAGGTGCGCCTCGTCGATGACGAAGTACTGCAGCAGTCCGGCTTCAGCGGCGTCCTCCAGTGGCTTCTTCAGCGCCGTCACCACCGCTTCGGGGGAGGTGAACAGCACGCGCTGGCGGCCGGTTCGGACGTCGTCGCAAATCTGCCGCTTGGTCTCCTGCGGCATGCCGCCGGTGTAGGCGTACCGGCCGGTCGGACTCTGCCTGCCCTGGCGTGCGAGGGCGGCTTGTGTTCTGGCCTCCATGTCCAGGGCGAGAATGACGGTAGGGACGACCACGACGGACACTCCCCCGCGGGCGCCTGCCAGCAGGGCGGCGGCTTGGGCCACTGCGGTCTTGCCGTGGCCAGTGGGCAGGCACACGATCGTGGTACTGCCCGCGGGAGCCAGCGCGACGGCCCGTGCGGCCTGCTGCTGTCCCACGGAGACGTACTCCTGGTAGCCGAGCGCCTCCGTCCAATAGGGGTCGGCCGACTGGGATTCGAGGCGCCGTCGGTGCGGTGAGTCCTCCCCCAGGTGGACCTGCTTCAGGTCTTCCCGTGCGCTCTGCTGTGCTTCAGGGGTCAGGGCTCGTGGGTGCCACTCCAGGGCAAAGACGCGCAGTCCGCTTCCGGTGGGCAGCGTCCTGCACGCCATCTGCTCCCACTGCTCTCGGCTGGGCAGGGCCGCGTCCAACGGCACCTTGAGCCCGGCATGGTTGCCCCTGACCGCGGCCTCCAGCAGGACTTGGCGAGTCAGGGCGGCGATGTCGCGCCAGCCGACCGCGTCCGTGCGGTGGGCCGCTCGGTCGGCCAGGGCATCCCTCAACCGCCGCAACGTCCCCGTCGCGGTCGTCGCGGGAACCGCGGGCCAGGCCGAAAACAACGCCTGTGCGTGCGCCCACAGATCACCCATGGTGGTTCACCGTCCGGTATCCACCGCGCACGATGCAGGTGGCGGCTACCACGCGCACCGAGGGGCGGCTCAGTCCCTCTGTCAGATCCCGGGCCACGGTGACGTCCAGCAGATAGCTTTCCGTGTCGCCCAGCAGGTGGCCGGCCGCCCGTCGCGCCTGCGCCTGCGCGCTCGTCACGGCAAGTTGCTGTCGTGCCTGTTCCTGGGCCTGGACGCACTTGCTGACCAGATCGGTTGCCTGGACGAGGTGGGCGCGGGCCACGTCCTGGGCTGCTTCGGCCGCGCGGCGGTACTCCTGCCCGCCTCCGAACAAGGCGAGCAGTTGCTGATGGTTGGTGAAGTTGTAGTTCTGATCGCCCTGTCTGCCGTAGGGCTCGTCCAGCCACTCGCAGGCCTTGGGGTTGGTGAGAGGCTCTCGGTGACCAGCCGGCACCCAGACCTTGCGGGTGAACGGAGCGAGCAGGCGGTCGGCCTGGCGCCGCAGTGCCCGACCGGCTTCCGGTACGTCGTCGACGTGCTGCAAGGCGGAACCGATGTCGGCCTCCACGAGGTACTCAAACCCGAAGTACGCCTCGTCGGCGCCCCGGCAAGCCGGGTCGAAGCGTCGGAAGGCCGTGGCCTGCCCGCGTTCGTCGGCGAAGACGATACCGGCGAGCATGTCGACGAAGGGGTTGCCCGAACGGAAGAGCCGGGTCCCCGGTGCGCGCAGGGCGGTGGAGCGGTTGAACACGCCCTGGGACATGTGGGGGTGGATGCTTTCGGTGGCCGCCTTGTGGCGTCGGGGATCGACCAGGGGGCGCGAGGAGGCGACATCGAAGCAGTCACGCTGGTGACCGGCGACGGTGCGCAGGTCATGTCGGAAGCGCAGGCCGCCGCTGCTGTCGCCGGCGTAGTGCACCAGGCTCTTCCGCAGTGTGCGCCAGTCCTGTTCCAGGCGGTCAAGCGCGCCCGTGGTCTGACGTGCCTGTTCCGACGTCTCGTGGATGGACTCCAGCATGTCCATGGTGTCGATGTCCCGTTTGGCCTGGCGGAGGTCCTCACGCAGGGCAGGTGCCAGCGCCGTAAGTCCTGCGGGCCCGTCGGTCAGCGCCTGCCGCCACACTCGGGCCAGCCCTTCGGCAATGATGTCCTGCAGGGTCGAAACCGACGCCGTGAACAGGTCATATCCCTCATGGAGGAGGGCGGCCCAGGCGCCGCAGAACAGTTCGTTGCCTTCCCGGTCACCGATGCGGAACTGCTGCGCCGGCCGATTCTGCCGCAGAGATTCCACTCCCCGGTAGCGGTCCACCCTTCCGATCCGCTGCTCGAGGCGATTGGGGGACCACGGCAGCCGCATATGCACCAGCGCGTCGGCGACCTGCAGGTTCAGCCCGTCCTCGGCCGAGGTGTCGGCGACGAGGACCTGGCACAGTCCCGCGTCCTGCGGGGCACGCCATGCCTGGACCGCACGTTCGCAGGCGTCCGCGCCGGCTTCCGTCGTATGCAGGCCCACAACTGCAGTTGCCGCGTGGGCGGCGATGAGGGCAGTCGCCAACTGCGCGGCCAGGGAACCCGGACCGCAGAAGATCACCACCTTGGTCCCGGGACGCATCACCGGTGCCAGCACCTGGGCAAGGAAGGTGCAGGCGGGGGCTTCAGAGGAGCCGGCGCACTGGTTGCTGTATGTCTCCACCAGGCTGTCTTCGGCCGGCAGGGCGCGTGGCGCCGCGAGCAGGTGCCGTTCCTGTTCGGTGAGTCCGGCACGGTCTGCGGCGTGCTCGTCGAGGTGGGTGCGCCAGCGCAGTGCGCACAGCAAGTCCAGGGCCGGGCCCCCAGCCCGGGAGGCCAGCACCGCCAGTGCCATGGCGAAAGCCGCGTACTGGTCGTCGTCTGCTTCCGTGTCCATCAGGTGGTCGGCGGCCAGCGTGCGCCACTCGAGCAACAACTCCTGGCCCAGGTGGTGCCCTTCCAGATCCACCGCGAGCAATCGCGGGCGCGTCCGCCCCCTGACCTCGTAGGGCACCAGGTCCGTCTCCTCGTCCTCCGTTAGCACGGAGGCACGACGATGACGGATGACCCTGCGGTGCAGACGGTAGGTCTCGCTGAGGTGAGCCCTCAGGCTCTCCACGCGCAGGCCCAGTTCGGGGGCCTGGTCCTCGTCCGCCAGATCAGCGTCCTCGGTGAGCAGCGCCAGCACACCGGCAGCCAGGTCTTCGAAGTGTGCATCGGGCGGCAGGAGGTCTCGCAGGCCTTCGATGGTCATCGGCAGCAGTGCGGGGAAGTAGGCGTCCAGTTGAAACACGCCGTCGGCCAGCCTCTTGCGCTGCTGGTAGCGTTCCTCGAACGCGGCCCGGTCGTCCCATCGGTACAAATCCTTGTCCAGCAGATGCAGCAGGCCGAGGTGGGTGACGTAGTGAGAGGTCACCGGAGTGGCCGACAGCAGCAGCAGTCGGGCGGCCGAGTGGGCGATGCCGCACAGTTCCCGGTACGGCGATTGCCCCGGCTCGGTGATGCCGTGGACTAGGAGGTGGGCCTCGTCCACGATGAGCAGGTCGGCGCCTCGGTAGGTCTCCCATTTGCGGGGGGTCTCGTGGGCGGTGAAGGTGATGCGTGCATCTGGGAAGTCGTCGATGAAAAACTTCTCCAGCATCTCGCTGCGCCACTGCCTCACCAGGGGTTGGGGCGCGACGACGACGATCCTGGCGCGGGGGTTGTCGATGAGGACCTGCCGCATGACGTAACCAGCCTGGACGGTCTTCCCGAGCCCCACCTCATCGGCCAGCAAGTAGCGCTGCACCGGGTCGGAGAGGACCGTCAAGGCGGCCTGCACCTGGTGGGGGTAGATCTCCACGGCGGCGGAGAGCAGAGCGGGGATGCTACCGCTGGCACTGCGCTGGGCGATGAGGCTGTGCAGCATCGGCAGGCGGGCGTCGTGGAAGTAGCCGGACTCGTTTCCGCCCGCCCCGAGGGTGGCCACCGGATTGCGTACCGGTTCGTCCCAGCGCACGTGCAACTCCGCTGCCTTGACGGGCAAGTGCACGTCCGGATGGTTGGGGAACTGCACGTAGTACACGCCCGGGTCGCTGCCCCGCACCCGCCCCACGATCCACACGCCCGTGCTGGGATCGCGCCGGTAGACCCGGGTCTCCTCCGGCAGGGACACAGGCGTGCACAACCGTGCAGCGATGCACTGCTGTTGCGCAACAGGTTCCGCTATCGACTCGAAGAAGTCGACCTGAACGCAGGCTCCTTCAAGCGCCCCTACACGCCCCACCCCCGGCGAACCGGCGAACCGGACGAAATCCCCCACCCTCAGCCCCGACATCGCACTTCCTTCACGAGATGTTCACATCCAGCCGGTTGAAGCGTAAACCGCACCACCGACAACGCCCTCGTCGAGTGGACGACCTTGGGCGATCGCGATTCATTGACGTTAGGCCACCGCACCGAAGCCGCAAGCCGGGCCGCCCGTCACCCCTCCGTCCAGCGCCGCCCTACCCCCACCACCCCTCCACGCCCACCCCACAGGAACACCGGGGGTGAGATCACGATAAGGATGATCATGTAGTTTCATAGCCCATACAGTTGCCCCGGTCAATATTGAGCACAAACGGTCAGTGCCTGACGCTGCGGGACATCCCGATGCCCGCGGTGCCGGGACACTGCAGGCGCTGCGGGCCGGGGAGGACATCCAACCTGCCCCGGCTGATGTGACCGGAAGGTAAGGGGTGACGCGAGTCCTGCCGCACGGACAGATGCAAACGTGGCAGGACGCGGCGCCAACCAGTTGGCGGCTTCGTTCGAGCTACCCCACTGCCCGTCATCGGGTTGACGACGGTTACCGGATACGGCTGCAGGTTCATCAACACCAGCCACCAGGGCCTCGGTCCCGCTATCGGCCCGGGCCGACGCTCACCGGGGTCAGACGGCATCCTCATGGGCTGGTGTACGACGGCGGAGCGCTGGCGTCAGCACCGCACGAGCAGCCGGCTACTGCCGCCTTGAAAACGGATTCGCCCGCCACCGGATGCCGGCAGCGGGCGAATTGCGTCATTCGCGGTGCCCTGGAGCCGGGGCACGGCGAACGGTCAGGTCAGCTGTGCACGGCGCGGACCAGCAGGTCGGTCAGGAGGCGAACATCATTGGGGGTGTTCTGCAGGCCGTTCCAGCGGCGCTGCTCGCCGTCGGCGAAGCGCCACATGCCGGAGGTCCAGGCGGTGATCGGCATAAGGCCCAGGACGGCGTTGCGCACCACGTCGCAGTCGACGTCTTCGGCAGGCATGCCGTCGGTGAGGCTGTCCATAACGAAGCCCATGGCCTGGATGCCCGCGCCGTGGGTGAGGCGGGACTGGCGGGGCGGGAGCTTCCAGGCGTCGCTGAAGGTGTCCTTGACGATGGCCCAGAAAGAGCGCAGATGCAGCAGCATACGGTCGACGTCGCCGGAGCCGTCTTCGGGGTTGCGGTACTGGTAGAGGGCGCCCTCGAAGAGGCTGTGCTCCAGCATGCGGAGAACGGCAGTGTCTTTGATGTTGCCATCGGGTGAGGTGGGGCTGGCGATGCGGCCGTAGAAGGGGCCCTGGCCGTCGGTGTTGAGGCGGGTCATCAGCTGGGCGGGCAGACGCTTGCGGGCGTAGGTGGGCGGGAGGTGGCCGCTGGTCTCGGGCAGGAGCTCGTGGATGAGGCCCTTGGGTAGCGGCTTGGTGGAGTTGACCAGAATGAACTGGGAGCGCTGATCGTCGTGGTTGTCGGCGATGAACCCGACGGCGGCGACGGGGAATTCGACCAGGTCGGCGTCGCGGATGGCGGCGCTGCGCTGCTGGCCGTCGACGATCAGGGCGGGCTTGTCCTCGTCGGAAAGGGACTCATCAACGGGAATCACCAACTCGCCGGGGACGGAGTAGTCGACGCCGGCGGCCCGCCGTGCCCCGCTCTCGAACCTGACACTTTCGTCGAAGGCCAGGACTAGGGCGTTGGGGAGCATGGCGTTGTCGGACTCGAGGTAGCGGCGGATGCCGCGAATGTGGCTGAGGACCTCGGGACGCTGGTAGCCCTGGAGGTTGCTGTCGTCGTCGCGGCGTACGCGGGAGACCGCGGCGAAGCTGTGAACCTTCTTGCCGTCTACGGCGAAGCAGTAGATCTTTCTACCGCCCTGGCGAATCTCGAGCGCCGGGAGCCTGAGTTCGTATCGGTCGGCCATTGCATCTCCAGACATATCAAAAGAAGAAAAGTGGGGTTCACCCGAAGGTGAGGGAGCGCATTTTGGCCTCGAGCACGGTCAGATTGTGGAATCCTCGGCGCTTGTTCCGCTCGGTTCCCCGGAATATTGCGATCTCGATGCCATGTTTCTTGCACAGGGCGCAGGGGCAGGTCCGCCAGGGAGCGTCGCTGAGGATGCGCTCGTAGTATGCGAGGTAGCTCTTCTTCTTCGGGCCGAGAACGAGCGACTCGTAGGCGGCGAGGGCGTCTAGTACTTCTTCGAGCGAGTTCTCTCCGCTGTCGAATTCCCGCAGTGCGCGCAGGCAGGCCCGTTCTGCGGTGATGGCCTGAGCCTGGGAGACGCTTCCGGACAGGATGAGGCGTTTGAGTGCGGGGTTGCCGTCGACTTGGGGGACTCTGATGGCGGTGTAGGCGCCGGTGGCGGTGTGGTAGTTGTTGCGGTCGTCCATGAAGGCCTGGCGGAAGGCGGAGGTGCTGTCGAAGCTGGTTACGCCGTGGCGGGCGAACTGCTCCATGCTGTCGACGCGGTTGATGCCGAGCAGGTGTAGTTCGGTGTCGTGGTTGCGTACTTCGTCGATGGCTCGCAGGCAGGTCAGGATCTCGTGGGACTTGAGGGGGACCATGCCGCCGAGGGCGATACGCCGGTATCCCATTTTCTGCAGTTGCGCGACGGAGTGGGCGTAGCTGGCGGGTCCCCACCCCTGGGCGGCGCCGACGGGTTCGAAGCGGGCGCCGTGCTTTTTGGTCGCGGCGAGAAAGTTCTCGGCGAGTTCCAGGGAGATCTGTTGGCGCTCTACCCACGCCGCTTCTGGTTCCGTGTCGGATTCTTGAGGAATGTAGCCGAAGATGATGTGGTCGATGCTTATGCCGGCATCGAATCCGCATCGGCCGTAGAAGTCAAGGACTTCGTCGACTTCGTAGGGTGGGCGCTCTTCATCGATGTAGTTGAAGGCGCCGCAGTCTCCGATGGTGGAGCATTCGTCGGGGAGGCGGAAGAAGTTCCTCACGCCCAGGCGGTAGAAGCGCTCGCGCTGGGGGGCAGAGTATTTACCTGCACCCTTCATGGATCCATCGACAACCGCCTTGCTGACAAGGATCCCGTCGTAGGGGATCGGTGTCACGGCCTGGTGGGCGTAGACGTCATCACGCTGACGGACTCGGTAGGGCGAGTACTCGTCGTTGATGAAGTCGTATGTGGGGCTCACCAGGTCCTGGCTGTCAGGGAAATAGAATTTCACGCGGCCTTTGCCTTTTCCTGCACATAGATACGGAGGAGGTAATTCGACAGGGTGCTGATGTGGCGGGGGTTGTTCTGGAGTTCGTTCCAAGGGGTGTTCAGGTCGGGCCAGCGTCCCTGGGTCCAGCGGCAGTGCGGTGCGATCAAGGCGAGTTCGGCCCGCGCCAACTCCACGGCATGGGGTGAGGCGGGGTCGATGGCCATCATGACGCGATCCATCAAGCGTCCCATGGAGCGGATGCCGACGCCGTGCATCAGCCGACTCTTGGTCGCCGGCAGCCCCCACGCGTCGGGGAAGGTGTCGCGCACCGCGGTCCAGTAGACGACGAGGATCTGGCGGATGGTGGCCGTGTCGACCGTGCCATTGGACAGGTTTTTGTAGGGAAAGAAAGCGCCTGACGGGGAGTTGAGGGATTCCTGGATGGCCGTGGTGAGGCTGTTGTCCGTGACGACGGCGTCCGTCTTCTGCTCGGCCGTGGTGGACGGGCGGCGCACCAGGCCTCGAAAGGGTGAGTCCTTGTCGTGGTTGAGGGCCTCGACCAGCACGGCGGGGAGTTTGCGGGCGGAGAGCTTGGTCGGCAACAGGGTGCCGACTTCCGGAAGGAGTTCGGTGACGAGATTGGTGGGCAGCGGGGACACCGTGTTCACGCGCAAGAACTGGTCGCGCTGGGTTTCCAGGTCTTCGGCGACGAAGCCGGCGATGGTCACAGCCAGGCGGTTGTTGCGGGTGCGGGCCAGGGCGAGGCTGCGCTGCTGGCCGTCGACGATCCAGGCGGGCCGGGGGGCGTCGGAGGCATCGGGCAGGGGGATTTCCAGCGTGCCCGAGGTGCACAAGCCGTCACTGCTGCCCGGGCCCGGGCTGGACTTGAACCGCACACTCGAGGGAAGCGCCATGATCAGCCCGTTGGGAAACAGGACCTCGTCGCCGTCTAGGTACTCGAGGATCTGCTTCACGTGCTGCTTCTTCTCGGGGCGTTGGTAGCCGATCAGTTTGCCCGCTTCGTCTCGGGAGATGCGGGCGACGTCGGCGACCTGGTGGACCTCTTCTGCCGCCAGGGTGAACACATACAGCGGGATCGTGGGGTGCTGCTCGATCCGCAGGGCCCGGCGTTTAAGCACAAGGGAGGTCATCGGGGGCCAATCGTCGCTGTGTACAGGTCCGCGAAGCGCTTTTGTTCACAGGCCATTCCCTGGTCTCGCAACAGGCGCAGCAGGCGGGTGCGGGAGTAGCCGGGGTGGCTGCCCTTCGACTGTTCAATGAAGTCGATCACGGCTTCGTCCGTCATCGGCCGGCGCTCGTAGCGTTCGGGGCGGGCGACCTGGGCAACCCAGTCTTTCCAACGCTGCAGTGCGCTGGGGGTAATGAGGTGGCCGGGCGTGCAGTGCTCGAGCCAGGAAGCCGCCATGCGGACGTTCAAGCTGGTGCGGGTGCCGCCCAGGGCGTGGCGCAGGGCGGCGTTGGCCGGCATACGCACGATGCCGTCCAACTCGCAGGCGCCCCCGATCAGCACCACCTCGGCTCCCGTGGCCGCCAGCGCGGCAAGGTCGCGATGCATGGCCCCTGCGTAGGTCTCGGACAGCACCACCAGCGCCCGGCCGGCGGCGGCTGCGATCTGAGGCAGCTGGCAACTGACGTCCATGCGCTGCAGATGATCCCACCAGTCAGTGGTCTGCGCGCTGGAAGAAGCCACGGAATCTGCGTGTCGGGGCAGGAACGTCGCCGCGTAAGAGGGCGCGAGGCTGGAGACTGACCGCAGGCCCAGACCGGCCGAGGCCACGTAGAGTCGGGGAACAAAACCGGCCCGAGATGCGGCTTTTGTGAGGACTTGAGCGCGCCGCCACTGGTCGCCCTGATACAGGTCCTCCAGCGCGATGCGCGGCCCTGGCACGGTGTGCAGGCGGTGGGCCCATTCCGCGGCCCGCTCCACCAGGCCCGTCTTGGGCAGGGCGCGGGCCTGCAGGGTGGCCTCGGGGGGTGAGGTCTTCCGGTCCGTGCACGTGACCACGATGGGCAACTCGTTCACTGCGGTTCGACCTCTGACTTCCGTAACTCGTTTCTGGTTGTGATTACTGTAGCCGGTAGTTAAGACGGTAGGCTGCCACTGCCTCAACGGAGGCAACTGGACATCAGATAAGGGAGTGACAGCATGGACCGTCCCGCGATCGTGTTGCTGAGCGGCGGCCTGGACTCGACCACGGTGCTGGCCATCGCCAAGGACCAGGGTTTCACTCCGTACGCGCTCAGCTTCCGCTACGGTCAGCGCCACTCCATCGAGTTGGAGGCGGCCCAGCAGGTCGCCCAGGCGCAGGGAGTGGCCCGACACGTCATCGCCGACATCGATCTGCGGGTCTTCGGCGGCTCCGCCCTGACCGCCGACATCGAGGTGCCCAAGCACGACTCACTTCAGGACACGCCCCAGTCCGGGGTACCGATCACGTACGTGCCGGCCCGCAACACGATCTTCCTGTCGTTCGCGCTGGCGTTCGCCGAGACCGTCGGCGCCAGCGACATCTTCACCGGGGTCACGGCCGTGGACTACAGCGGCTACCCCGACTGCCGCCCCGAGTACATGGAGGCCTTTGCCACCATGGCCAACCTGGCCACCCGGGCCGGAGTCGAAGGCACCTCCAAGATCACGCTGCACTCCCCCCTGATCGCCCTGTCCAAGGCCGACATCGTCCGCGAGGGCCTGCGCCTGGGCGTGGACTACTCCCTGACCTCCTCCTGCTACGACCCCGACGACCAGGGACGGGCCTGCGGCAAGTGCGAGACCTGCCTACTGCGCCTGAAAGGCTTCGCCGAGGCCGGCGTGACGGATCCGGTCCAGTACCAGAGCGCCTGAGCATGACCTACCTGATCAAGGAAATCTTCTACACCCTCCAAGGGGAAGGCACTCACGCAGGGCGCCCTGCGGTCTTCTGCCGATTCTCGCGCTGCAACTTGTGGACCGGCCGGGAACGCGACCGCGCCCGCGCCATCTGCCAGTTCTGCGACACCGACTTCGTCGGCACCGACGGCGAAGGCGGCGGCCGCTTCACCACCGCCGCCGACCTGGCCGCCGCGGTGGAGGCCGCCTGGCCTACTGCCGAGCGTGCACACCGGTTCGTGGTGTGCACCGGAGGAGAACCCCTGCTGCAGTTGGACGAGAACGCCATCGACGCCCTCCACGACCGCGGCTTCGAAGTCGCGGTGGAAACCAACGGCACCCGTTCGGCACCCCGAGGTGTCGACTGGCTGTGCGTGAGCCCGAAGATCGGCTCTACCCTGGTCCTCACCAACGGCGACGAACTCAAACTGGTCTACCCCCAGGCCGGCGGCGACCCCGCCCAGTTCGAACACCTCGACTTTCGCCACTTCCGCCTGCAACCGCTGGATGACGCCGACCGCGAGGCCCACACCCGTGCCGCCGTCGAGTACTGCATGAAGAACCCGCGCTGGACGCTCTCCCTCCAGACGCACAAGTATCTGGGAATTCAGTAATGGAAATCTTCCGCGAGTTCACCTTCGAAGCGGCCCACCGCCTGCCGCACGTGCCCGAGGGCCACAAGTGCGCCCGCCTGCACGGCCACTCCTACAAGGTCACCGTGCACGTGGAGGCACCCGTCGATCCGGAGGCGGGCTGGGTGATGGACTTCGGAGACATCAAAAAGGCTTTTAAGCCCATTGATGCACAACTCGACCATTACTACCTGAACGACATCGAAGGCCTGGAAAACCCCACCAGCGAGAACCTGGCCCGCTGGATCTGGGACCGAATGATCGCCGAACTCCCCGCCCTATCGGCGATCACCGTGCGCGAGACCTGCACCTCCGGCTGCACCTACCGAGGTGAGTAGCGGCATGCACGACATCCAGAACGAGGCCGACCCCCGCGGCATCGCCATCGACGAAGTAGGGATCAGCGGCTTGCGCTATCCCATCACGTTCGATGACGGTCACACGCGCCAGTACGGCATCGCCGACATCAGTGTCACCGTCGGCCTGCAATCCCACCGGCGCGGCACCCACATGAGCCGCATGATCGCCCTGGTGCACGAGGAAGTGGCCACCCTCGCCCCGCAGGAGTTGCCCATCGCCCTCAAACGAGGGCTCACACTGCTCGACGCCCCCACCCTGACCCTGACGTTGTCCCTGCCTATCGCCACGACCGTGACCGCACCCGCCAGTAGGCGGCAATCGTGGCAAACCCACGACGTCACCATCACCGGCCGCATCACCGCCGACACCTGCGCCGTCGCCACCACGGTGACCACCGACGTCACCAGCCTGTGCCCGTGCTCCAAGGCCATCTCCGACTACGGTGCCCACAACCAGCGCAGCGAGATCACCCTCACGGTCACCGGGACCACCGACGCGCCCTACCCCCTGGCGATCCACGAAATCGTCGACCTGCTGCGCAACGTCGGCTCCGCCCCTGTCTTCCCGCTCATCAAGCGGCCCGACGAGCGCGTCGTCACCATGCAGGCCTACGACCACCCCGTCTTCGTCGAAGACATCATCCGCGACATAAGCCTTGCATGCCGCGAAAAGGGCCTAAATCACGCGATCCGGGCGAGGAATCTGGAAAGTATTCACAGCCACGACGCCATCGCCAGCCTGGCCTACACCGACTGAGCCCCCGCACACGCCCTGGGCCGGAAAGGGGGATGCCATCCCCTTCTCTACGCCGTGCCTGCGGCGGCAAGGCGCACGGCTCCGCCCGAACCCGCGGGAGGCGTCCGCTGGCCACTATGCACGCGCCACGTGGGCCCGTACAGCCGGCCGGCGCCCGCGACGCTGACTGGCGCGTTCGCCATTCAGAGACCCGCCCGAGTCCCTCAGCGCAGCATCGCCCAACCCCACCGGGACCTTACTCACCCCCGGTAGCAGGCACTTCCCCAGCACTGCAGCGCGGACAGACACCTTAAGGATGTCAGTGTCGTGCGCTGTACTGTCTGCACGTTCGTCCCACCGTCCCGCCGCTGGAGCCGAGCGCAGCACCCCACCGCCGAGACAGAAAGTAGATCGTGAAGGCCCCCGCTCCTGCCGGTATCGCCACACTCATCGCCTACATGGCCACCATCCCGGCCGCCAACTTGGCCGTCACCCACTTCGGCGCGGTACCCGTCGGCCTCGGTTACGTGGCGCCCGCTGGCGTCTACTTCGTCGGGCTGGCGCTCGTCCTGCGCGACCTTGCACGCGAGGCGACCGGCCGTGGCGCCATCCTCGCCGCCATAGCCATCGGCACCGTCCTCTCCTACCTTCTCGCCGACCCCAGCCTCGCCACTGCCTCAGCGGTTGCCTTCGCCGTCGCCGAAACCATGGACTTCGTCGTCTACGAACCCCTGCGCCGGCGAGGACTTCTGGTTGCGATACTCGCCTCGAACGCCGTCGGGCTTCTCGTCGACAGCCTCCTGTTCCTCCACCTTGCCTTCGGCTCCCTCAATTACCTGCCTGGACAAATCCTCGGCAAAACGTGGATGACTTTCGCGGCCGTCATGGTCCTTGGGCTGCTGCGCCGTCGTTACCGCGTTATCGTCTGAAGGTCCCAGCCTGCCATCCACGCTTGGCAGGAAACCTCACCGCAATCGCCTTCACTCAGACCTTGGGCAGGGCTCAAGCGGCCGCTTGCAGGTGTACGCCTCAGGGCCCCTGTTCCGCGGCGAACTACCGCACCCCGCCACCCGCAAACTCATCGCACTGCTAGACCTCAGGAAGCCGTAGGCAGCGGAGACTGGGCAGGACCCCGCTCGACCGGCCCGTACAGCAGGCGCCCTGGCAGGGCGTGGTGCGCACTGTCCCATCCGGCTACTCGTGCGCAGTCGGACAGTACTGGTACGTCATCGGGCGACTTCCTGCCATCACCTCGGCGGCCGTCAACTCTGTGATCGCCGGCCGGGTTCCGAGGGCATCGGTCACTGCGACCAGACGCCAAGCGGAATCGGCAGCCGCAGTCCGGTATTCGTTGGCGGTCAGGAGGAAGCGCAGCGTCGTCCCTGATATGCCCTTGACCTCCAGATGTAGTTCGCCACGGCCAGGGGCCGTGCAGGTGACGTCCCAGCCGCACTTGCGATCCGACACGTCGCTGACTGACCAACCCCGTTCCTCGTAATGTGCCAAGACCGCGTTCATGGCGACGCCTTCAACCACCGCGTTGGTAAGGGGGTCGCCGAAGGCCGCTCCGGTGCCGCCGAGCGTGATCTCCAAGGGCGCGTCGCCCGGATACTCCGGCCACGGGCCGAGCCGGGTCTCCAGCGCGGCCATCTCTTCGGGACTGACGTAGATGGGGTTGCTCATCTGTTGGGCACGAAATAGCTCCATCCCCGCCAGTTCAGGTATGGCCCTTATCTCGTGTGCGCTGACCGGTGTGGGAAGTATGTCGGCGTTCAGAGGAACCGTCCGCTTCAAGCGAGTAGCTCGTTGCTCGTCGAGCCAGTACTCAGACAGCCCCTCGAAGTCGGCTACCCACACGTCCGCCTGTCCGGTGACGTAGCCGATCCCCCATACTCCGACCGTCCAGGCCGCGCTCACAGGCCCACCCACCCACAGAACAACACGCTGGCCGCTGCCCATCAACTCCGTGCGGTAGTTATTGGCAACGAGCCAAGAGCAGACCTTGGTCTCTCCGTTCTCGACCTCCCCGGGCAGGTCGTAGACATCCGGATTACACCTCAGAATCCACCCACCGAGGTTGTCGACGGTTATGCGCGGTGTCTTCGCCATAGCCCCTCCCCCTCCACGTATCACCTCTGCTCGCGTGATGACGCCTCCGTGAGCGCCGGTGCCGGCACACCGACGCTACGCCCTACTGGTACCGCAAGGCGTGAACTTGACCCGCGTCCGCGGCACGGCCCAGTCACGAGGCCCGGTGCTGGCCACACTCTGGGCGGCCGGGCGGAGAAGAACTAGTGGAGCGCGCCGCAAGTTATCTGCCGGCTGCGATCGTGCGATTCAGTCACCTGGTGTAGTCGGTGAAGTGGATAGAGGCCGGCGGTGGCCAAGACGTGGAGGAACCCTAATGGGCTGACTAGGCCGCATGCCCCTCGCCACATGACCGGCAACCGGGAAGCGACTCGCAGCGCGCTGCACTAGGTCTGCGAGTGGCAAAGACTTCGGGACTCAGACGATCGACCTGATGGTCTTGTTCGCGTACCGCAGCGTCTCGTCAATGGCCTTGTTCATCTCTTGCAAAGCGTCGAGCTTTGCCGTGAGGAGAGCACTGACGTTGATGCTGCTCACGGCCAGGAGGCATCCCGCCACGGTGAGGAACTCCTTGTACCGTTTCTGCCCCTCATGCCCGAGCGATTCCCAGTCCCGGGGCGCCGGCGGCAGACTCGCCCTCCACTTCTCAAGGGCGTGGGTGCCGTGAACGCTGACGTATTCCATGATGTCCGGGGCGCGGTTCAGTACGTCGACCATCGCGTCGAAGCCTTGCTGTGACTGTTCCAGAGCCGCCTCTGCAGCCTCGACCTCGGCTCGAAGACGCTCCTCCTCTTTCTTGTTCCGGCGCTGCCTCAAGACGTAGAAGCCGGCGGCCGCCAGCGCTGCAACCGGGGCGGCGACCATGCCTGTGAGCAGGAGAGTGCCACCCGCCATACCCGCACCGCCGGAAGCCAGCGTGCCTCCCCCCAGGACCGCCAGAGTCGCGTTGGTCGCGGCAACGCCGGACAGCGTCGAAATAGCTGTTCCAGTGGAGGCGGTCCCGAACAACGCGGCGGCAGTGAACGCACCGTAGGCCGCGGCCCCGCCAGTTGCTACACCAACCGCGCCTCCAGCGGCGGCACCGCGGATCGCATTGGCGATCCCGGCGGACATAGCCTCGATACGTATCGCAGTAGGGATGTCACCCGCGCTCTCGATTGCCTCCTCACTCGGCCTCTCTGGCTCGGGCGCCTCGCTGATGCTCTCGGCCAACTCCACGAACCTCAGAAAGAACTCGTCGCGCGCGGCATCATGAACATGGTTGAAGGCTTCCCCGTACTCCTGGGTGATCTTCGACCGCTGGGCCACCTTCTCGGTGATCTCGGCGTGACGTCTTTTCGTCTCTGCGACCTGGTCGCGCAACTTCACCGGCCGCTGACCCCGCTGACGAGCGAGAGTCCTGGTTCGGTCCTCCGCCTCCTGCTTGAGTTGCTCGGGTGTCAGTTCGAGCGCGAGAGCGATGGCGGCTAGACGGTGCTCCCCGGGGCTGATGAGTCCGCTCTCAATCCGGGAGATCGAGACCGCGCCGCCCTTCCCGTAATCGGCCCGCTTCGCCAACTCTTCCTGGGTCATCGGGGGTCTCTGCGCCTGGCGGTGCTCCCGGATCACGAGGCCCATCGCCTCTGCGCTGAAATCACTCATCGGTTCCGGTCCCCTTGGTCAGCGGGCTGTGGCGACGCCAGGAGGATTGAACCTCACGTACTAGCGCACCGCCCGTGCGGAGAGCCTGGGCTCCGTCTTCCATGAACTGCTTGGCCGCCTTAACGACGGCTGGGTCACGACGGACTTTGTCGGCGGTCTGGATGTTCTGGACGGCGGCGAGGGACAGTTGGGCGAGGTCGAGGCGGGACATGGCAGTGAACCTTCCGTCGCTAATGGGGCCTGCGTTCGCAAAACATAGCGTCACTTAGTGCGCGCTGCCCACACTATGGCAACACTAACTGCGACGGTGACACGCTCAGCCTCTGGGACCGCTTGAGCCGCAAGGGCTAGCGCGGCGCGTGGGAGCTTCTTTGCCCGTTGCCAGTGAGTGGGTGGGGTCACACTGCCGACGCCGCCGAGATCGTGAGGGTGTTGAGCGCGGGGTTCGAGGTAGCGGACATGCGCGTCGTCCGCGCCGTAGCGCCACCGGTAGGGGCGGCCCGTTCGGTGGTAGGGGACGATGCAGGCAGTGATCAGTGCTTCCAGGTCGCCGCGGGGGGCCGAAGCCGACGCGTCGGAGCAAGCGGCCAGTCAGCGCGCTGAACCATTGCTCGATCACGTTTCCGTCTGTCACGTGCTGAGCGACACCCAACCTGTTACGAGGGGCGTGGACTATCCGTGGACGGGGTGGCACAACGCAGCGGACCGCAAGGCTTTGAGCTGGGCGAATGGCCCACTTACCCACGGCCTCCGGAGCCGTGTGCGCAGGTTCGAATCCTGCCGGGGGCACCCTTCATGAGGTGCCCAAAGACCCCGTCACCAGCGGAAAAGCTGAGGCCGGGGTCTTCGCGTATGTGCAGGTGTGTGCCGCCCGGAGCGGCCGTACGTCGGGGTCCGTGGATGAGGCGTGGACGGGATCTTGATGCATCGCGCCAGGTGAGCACCGCAAAACGTTGTGGCCCGGGACAGGTGCGGGGGCCTCATCGCAAAGCGGTACCGGTGCCCTCCTAGTCGGCGGTGGCCCCCCAGTAGCCGATTTGCACGGGCCAACCGTCGCGGTAGAGCACTGTGCAGTTCCCCCGGGCGCGGTCTGGGAAGTCCAACCGCTCGGAATCGAGAGCGGCGTCCCACTCCTCGTAGGTGGGCCGGCCGTGAGGAGCCCACGCACGCACCTCGTCATCGGTCAGCGGCCGCATGAACGGACCGTCGTCGGTGTCCGCGGCCTCGATCATGAGAGGGAAGTCCAGCACGGTGCCCGTGCCACCGGTGAAGATGTACTCCTGCCACTCCGGGTCGCACCAGAGCTCCTCGACGGACTGTCCCTCGAAGCCGTGGTTGTCCCGCGCCAACTCGTCTTCCTGGGCCTGCCGGAAAGCGGCCGCCAGATCACGCTGATACGGGCCCGTGTGAGTCCATGCGCTGCCGCCCATCCGCGTCCCCTCTCCATTCGAACTGTGTGTTCAAGAGCGGAGCGTAAGGAACGGCACTGACAGGGCCCCCAACGTGTCAGAGGTGTGCGCTTGGATGCACAGGTGACCGTTCATGATGTTGCTCGGCGGCTGCCCGAGATAGCCGTCCTCCGTGAGCACTGCCGTTCCATGGCCATCCTGGAGGCAGTCCTGAACCCCGAGTGGTCGGGCCGCGATCACTCCTTCGACGACCACTGGTCCGAGAACGAGTCGATGGCCTCGATGCGGAACGGATCGGGCGACGACTACTCGATCGCTTTCTCAGCCGCCGGCGCCTGCATTCGTGGGTTCGATCACGAATCGCCGATGAGCCCCTACGCGGCGGAGGTCAGGCTGCGGCCCGGAGTACTCGACGAGATTCCTGACGTCCTCCGACCGTGTGTTGAGGACCCCGCGTTCTCGTATGACGGACTGCCTCGCGTCACTGCGTGCATATGGCGAGAGACGGGTGACGACGGCTGGAGAACAGGGACGATCGACTTCCCCAGGGAAGCAGCGGAAGACCCGGACGGTTCCGGATACCTCTTCCAACTACTGGTGGACCGCTCACCGGAAGCGTTTCAGCGTCGGGCCGAGGACAACCACGAGGTCCCGGTCGACCTCGAAGCCGTTCGTCACGTCTTCTCTTCGCGTCCTCTGACCGAGGACGTGGTCCGCGCATTGAACTCAGAGATCGTCCTGGCAGACCTCGCTGAGGACATCGCGGAGATTGGCTACCCGATGTCTCAGCAACGAAGAGGCCCCGGAACCCGGTGAGCGGCTCCCACCCGAGGCCACCTAAAGTGACGCGACACTGGTGGTCGCGGCGTCGGAGGGACGAGTGGGCAAGATGAGAATCGTCGTGGACGACCTGTCTGGCCCGCAGATCGCCCAGTTCCTCGCCGAGCACGTCCAGCAGATGCGGTCGCTTACGCCCCTGGAAAGCAAGCACGCTCTCGATCTCGACGGACTCCGCCGCGCCGAGGTCACCTTCTGGTCGGCACGGGAGGACGACGCCGTCGTGGGCTGCGGCGCGATCACAAGACTGGACGCTCGCCACGCCGAGCTGAAGTCGATGCGCACCGCGCCGACGCGCACCCGCAGCGGAATCGCCTCCCGGTTGCTGGAGCACATCCTCACCGAGGCCAAGCGTCTCGGCTTCACCCGGCTGAGCCTGGAGACCGGCGCGGCCGATTTCTTCCTGCCGGCCAGAAAGCTCTACGCGAAGTTCGGATTCGACTACTGCGAGCCTTTCGCCGACTACCGGCCCGACCCCAATAGCGTGTTCATGACCAAGGCGCTCTAGCCGAGCAGGCCGGCCTCGCGGACCTGCATCTGAGCCCCGGGCCACCCCTTGTCACCGTCGCGACCGCGTGCCGGGTGGCCCCGGCCAGGACCTGCACGACGAGCGCCGACAGACACAATGAGTAGTTCTCGCCTGCAGGAACGGGCCATGCCTCCTGCCTCTGCGGTTCCGCTGGGAGCGGGCCTGCCAGAACCTCGGCACCGGCGCCCCCGCCGTGCGAAGGCTCTGAGGGCAAAAAACAGTCCCCGGTAGTACTGCGCGTGTCCTGAAGCTTCAGTCGTCACTGTCGCCTCGGTATCGCGCCGGCTTGCCGGGGGCCTGAACCACATCCTGTCCAAGTCACTCCGCCGACTAGACGTCCTCATCGACTTTGCAGCTCTTTCGGTGTTATGGCCTACTAACCACGATCCACGCCGGACGCCATGAGTCAATACCCTTTGGGTAAGTTTCAGGGGAAAATTACCGCGATCAACTTCGACCGTGACACCCGGCTTGTCCGAGCATGCCGGATCTTCGGGTGTTCCCTCAGGTAAATCCCGCCCAAGCGTTTCGTTCCGTCCACGCCATGACCGCCGCCGTGTCATGCTGGCATGCCGGAGCGGGGGGAGGATCGGATGGCGGGGGACACCAGTGGTGTGGCCGGGCTGGGTGCACGGCCCTGGTATGGCGCCAATGAAGTCCTGGCGTTCTTGCTCGAGCTCGCAGCGCTGGGCTTTCTGAGCTGGTGGGGATTCGGTGCGGGTCATGAGGGTGCTCTCCGGATCCTGCTCGGCGTGGGAACGCCCCTGCTGGCCATCATGGTCTGGGCGCTGTTCGCCGCGCCCCGGGCTCGTCTGCGGCCCCGGCTTCCGCTGGTCCTGGTGGTTAAGGCGCTGGTGCTCGGCGGTGGTGCCGCCGCTCTGTACGGCGTGGGTCATCCCGTCGCGGCGGGTGTCGTCGCTGTCGTGACGGCCGTCAACACGGCGGTGGCGGAGATCTTCCGTGCCACCCCGCCCAGCGCGGTGCCGGCCGGGCTTCACCGTCCGAGTGCCCCCGACTGACCACCAGTTGGTTCAAGGACTGTCGCCAGAGCGCGGTTCTCCGCAGCCCGTCCTCGGTAGGGCTGCGCTGCGATCATCGTCCGCGGCCCACGCCTGCCTCCTCTTGGGAGCACCGCGTGTCTGACCTGCCGAACTCCGCATGGCATCCACGGCCTGCCTCCAGGCCAACGCATCGCTTGCAGCAGCAACGTCGGGAGGCAGAGCGCACGAGGCCCGCAGCAGGAGCATGAGAGGTAGGATCAGTGGCATGAGTGAGCCTACCGGCAAGTACTCCATCACCATGCCGCGCGACATCGCCGAGGCTGCCAAGGCCCGCAGCGGACCCTCCGGGCTGTCCGCCTATGTGGCCGCGGCCGTGGCCCGCCAGACCGAACGGGACAACCTCAATGAGCTGATCCAGGTGGCAGAGGCCGAGCACGGACCCATCACAGAAGAAGAGATCCAGTCCCTGCGGGACCAGCTGCACCAGGCACGCGAGCAGCAGACGCGGGGCGGAGCGACCGCAGCGTGACTCGTACCCCCGCCGTCCCCGGCGGCACCCTGGTCCTTGACAGCGAAGGGCTGGCCAAGGCTGTCCTGCGAGACCGTACAGTGACCGGCTGGCTCGCCCTGGCTCGCGCCGATGACCTGCGTGTGATCACTTCGGCAGCCACCCTCGTAGAAGTAGTCCATCCCCGGATCAACCGCCCGGCGCTGGAGTGGACCCATTCCCGCCTCGTCGTCGAACCGGTCACCGAGTCGGTCGCCCGGCACGCCGCCGCGCTCCTCGCCGACGCCGGCCTCCACGGCCACAAGAACGCCGTCGACGCCATGCTCAGCGCCACCGCCCTCACCGCGCCCGGCCCCGTCACGGTGCTCACCTCCGATCCTGAGGACGTCGCAGCACTGTGCGGCGGGCGTATCACAGTGATCAAGGTCTGACGACGTGCGTTGAGCGCCCGAGTCCGGATGGGGGCGCGTCGAGCGAAGGTGGCCGGGCCCGGTCATTCGTCGCCGATCGCCCACTCGCGCTCATGACCTCGTTCGTCGAGCAGCGGTCTTCTTCGCCCTCCGCGCACGTACAGCTGCGGTCCCGGGGTCCGTCGATGCGGCGTCCAAGACCTGGGAGGCGAACGTGAGCCGAGCTCGGGCGTCCGCGCCGTCGAGGTCGTCGGTCCACATCAAGGTGTCGTTCGGACCGCCGCCCCTCGTCCCATGGACCGATGCCGTTCTTCGCGACCGCTCCTTCTTGCGCTCCCGCTTCCACGCACAGTCGGGGAGGTCGAGCATGTCGGCGTGCTCCCCGAAGATCGTACGGCTGTCCTTCATGGCCACGGTGAAGTCAGGACGGACGACACGCCCGTCCGCGCCGGTGAGCGGCTCCTCGCAGAGCCACCGTCCCGGTGCCGGGCGGTCGAGGAGGCCCGCGATGACGACCTCGTTCTTCGAAGCCATCGGCGTGCCGTCGGCGGACAGGCGCATCAACCTGCGGTCGTACCGAATTCCGAGCCCTGCGACTTGTGCACCGTGACGGCCCACGCCGGCTCCAGCAGGGCATCGTGCTTGTCCGGGGGCCAGTAGCTGTACTCGTGGCCGGGCTGCGAGCAAGCGAGTCGTCGAAGGTGATGGATTGATCAGTATCGAATCTCGACGAGGCGCCCTTCTGCATCCGGCTCGGACACCTCAGGGACCCGATTTGCTGTCCCCAGCGCGATCCGGTTCGCCGACCAGGCCGCGGCAGCGGCGTCGAGTACGTCGTCCACGGCAATGCGGTCCGCCTCGCCGAGCTCGTCCGGGAGCACGAGGCCGGCCGCGGCCAGCAGCGAGCGGCGCAGGTTCTGGCCGCGCCAGGTCTTCTTGGCGTAAGGCAGCGGCACTCCGTCGGCCAAAGCGTAGAAGGACACCTCGGGGTGCACCTCGTGGATCCGCTCATCGGCGAGCCAACACGCCCGCGCCTCAAGCAGCTTCGGTCTCAACGCCCACGCCTGCCGGCTCAGCCGATTGCCGGTGAGCTCCTGGCATCGGCCGGCGGCCGCCCTGTAGTGCTGCTCCTCCCACGCCACCCTCGGCGCTGCGGGGAAAACACTGCTGCGCCGCACCCCGAGCAGCGCCCTGGCCGCGAGATCGGCGGCACGCCAGCCCTTCTCGACCAGGCCCAACGGCATGTCCACCGCGACCGCGTCCACCTCGGCGGCACGCTCGATCAGCTTCTCGAGCCGGAGATCCACCAGGCTGCCCGCGCACGCGCCGTCCGTGAGCCTGATCCCGACCCACCCCTGCTTGCCGCAGGCGTCGACCCCAAGAACGTCCATCCCACCCCACCCCCTCGCGCGCAGGCCCGAGCCGCAACGTAGCAGCACCCACGGTCCCAGAAACCGCCGCTCACAGCCGTTCCCACGTCCCGAGCCCGCCCCCGCAGCACATCACGCGTGCAAGGCCATCGGAGACCTCCGCTACCACGCGTGGGGCAGAGCCTTCCGCCAGGGCCCGGGAAGAGACGCCGCGCAGCGCTACTCGGTGCTGCGGTGGACGTTGGCGGAAGGCGTCCCGCCGCGGAGCTCGTTCAGGAACCTGTCGAAGTTCCCTTCCGACCAGTGCTCGACGATCTGGCCGTGTTTCACGCGGTCGATGGAGATGCCGCTGAGGTGGACCTCGTGGCCGGAGGCGGGGATGCCGAAGATCGTACCGGTGTGGACGCCTCCGAAGCTCCAGCGCGTGACGGCCTTGTCGCCTTCCACGATCTGGTCCTGGACGGTCATCTTGTAGTCGCTGATCCCCGCCTTGATGGCGAGGTCGGCCTGGACCCAGTCCTCGCGCTTCGCGGGTCCGTCGAACCCGTGGAGTACCAGGTCCTTCGAGATGTAGCGATCGAAGCCGGCGGCCAGGTCGCCGTTGTAGCTGGCGTAGAACGCCGAGGAGACCTGCCGCGGCGACAGAGAGTGGTGGCGCGCGTGGGCGGACGCGGCGCCGTGCGAGCCCTGACTCTGTGCCGCCGCCGGGATGGCCATGCCGGTCAGCGTGGCGGCGACGGCGAGGCCCGTTATGGCGCCGATGACCTTCCTGCGCTGTTTGGGGGCGGAGGTGGCGGTGGGGGCGGATGCGGCCTTGCGGATCTTCCTTGGGATCACGGGACACTCCTGATAGTTCGCGTCAATTCCTGACATCGAATTCGATGACGCGGCAAGCATGCCCCCGCCGAGCCTCACAAGCGTCACGGTTGGACCCGAAATCGTCTCGACTTCGAGCGGCACTCAAGGCTAGGGGCCGCTTGAGCCGCCGAAGGACTTGGCGCAGCGGCTCGGCAGGACCTCCACGCCGGCGCCCCCGCTGCTGCCCGCGCGTTCGGCGACTCCGTCGCGGCCGGCGGCCGGGCCCGAGAACACCGCGGCGGCCGACCGGTGTTCGGCAAGTCCCCCTCGGACGGGCGCCAGTTCGTCAAGAAGAACGGCGTCTGGAGAGCGGTCCACCCCAAGAGTGGTGCTGCGCAACACCGTCACCGACCCGGACTGCAGTCCCAGCAGCACGAACTGATCGGCCAAGATGCCGGCGCCTCGGCATCCGCGCCCCGCCGCGGACGTAGGGCACGCCGGGTGGCGGCCGCACTCTGCTCTGCCCCAGCGATTCAGCACCGGATCAGGCCCTCTACTGTCGCATCGGCCCACGCTCGCCCCTGTTAGTGAGCCAGGCGAACACCCCCGCGCCGGCGGGTGCGCCCACGAGGGAGGCTGCGAGAAGACCCAGGTCGTGGTCAGCCAGCAGCGGAGACATCCCGCCCGCCGCTATGCCGAAAAACGTGGTGACCGTCATCGTCGCGAGGAGGGCGGCGACGGCGGCGCGCCGACGAGGCGGTCTTGTGCGGTACAGCTCGCTCACGGGCCCGGCCGCGAACATGGCGGGGACGGCGAGGAAAGAGGCGGGTCGGGCAGCCATCCGAACGGCCGGAGCGCCAGGGCGATGGCGCCGCACGCGGCGAGGCCCGCGAGTTCCCACACGATGGTGGTCACCACCAGGTCCCTCGGCCGGCGCGGGACCAGGCTGCTCTCGGTGTTCCTCTCATCGGCCACGCCAAGAGGATTAGTCTTCAGCAGGGCGAATGTTCCCTGGTGGGACACTAGTTGGCATCGCGGCGGCGGCGGGCGAGAAGGATTCCCCCGAGCGTGCTCTCCGCGGAGCTGAGAGTCCTGTGGGTCTCGACGGTGAAGCCGGCCTCGTCGAGCCAGGTGGTCATTTGGCCGTGCTGCCGGCGATGGACGTAGACCTTCATCGGATGGCCGCCGTAGCCCTCTGTCTTCAGCCGTGATTCATCACCGACGTGGAAGCCGAGCAGCAGTGGGCCGCCGGGCCTCAGCACTCGCCGGAAGTGGGTGAGGACCAGGCCGATCTCGTCGTCGGGGACGTGGATCAGCGAGTACCAGGCGACCAGGCCGGCCAGCGAGGCGTCGGCCAGGTGGAGGTCCGTCATGGAACCGACCTCGAACCGCAGGCCGGGGTGGTCTCGCCGAGCCACCTCGATCATGCCGGGGGACAGATCGATCCCGAACGCGTCCACGTCCATCTTGGACAAGTGGGCCGTGATCCGCCCCGGACCGCAGCCCACGTCCGCCACCGGCCCGCCGCCGACGGCGTGCACCCGCTCGGTGAACAGCGCCAGTACCGCGCGTTCCTCCTGTGTGCTGTCCAGGAGGTTTCGCGTCTGGTCCGCGTAGCTCTCGGCGACGGTGTCGTAGGACGTCCGGGTGTCCGCCAACCAGCCTTCACGGCTCACGCTGATTCCCACGCCCGCAGGCTACCCACCCGCAGGGTTCCGGGTGGAACGGTTCGGACGACTTCGGAGCTGTGCCGGGGACGGGCACGCCGGAACCCGGGGCCGGACGTGGCGGGGCCCGGGAGTCGTATCCAGCTCCCGGGTCCCTGGGGATGCCACCCTCGTGCGCACGCCGATGGCGTTTAAGAGTGCGGATCAGTTGTCAGGCCGTCGTGTTCTTCCTTTGAACTACCGCACCGTGGAAAGGTGCAGGCGAGAGTCGAACTCGCATCCGGCGGCGGTCGTCCGTACTCGGTCGATCCGGCGATCGGTGGCGGATGCTGAAGCTGGAGCGAGAGTCTGAGTCTGACGGCGGCTGCCTCTACCGGTTGGGCTACCCCGGCCCGTACGTGGGTGTGCTGTGCCGGGGGGAGGATTCGAACCTCCACTGTCACCGCTGACTTCAGGCTGAACCTCAGTTTCAGCTTGCGCTCGGGGCGCGGGCCGGTCCTCAGGCCGGCCTCTGCCCGGTGCGCACCCCCGCGCTCGCACACGGGGGCGATTCAGAAGCTACCTTGCTCCGGCCTCAGCCGAACAGGTAGCCGAACACCGCGTCGCCGACCCGCTGGTCGGTGACCTCGGCGCCATTGGCCTCCTCGCGGGCGAACTTGACCGCCTGCTGGAGCTTCTCGACCCGTTCCAGCAGTTCGTTCACCCGCCTCGCGGGGAGTGCTCCGGAGAACTTCACCGTGGTCCAGTAACCGATGGCCACGTCCTCGTAGTACACCTCGACCTGCGCCGGGTGCTTCTCGGTCGCCTCGGCCTTCACGTGGTTGCGCGGGACCTTCTTCGTGCGGATCGTGCGGACCGGGTCCGTCTTCCACCAGTCCGTCGACGGGTCGAGCGACCAGGACTCGGCCGCGTCAAGGACGGGGAGCTTCTTGACGAAGGTGTGCAGGTCCGTGAGCTGCTTCTCCAGGAACAGCAGGTAGCTGACCGGGACTTCGGCGACGACGGTCCTGCCGTCGACGGTCACGTCCGCGCGGGCCGCGCAGTTCGCCCAGTCCTTCGTGGCGGTCACGTCGAACAGGCGCGTCAGCGACGCGGACATCTCCCGCAGGATCTCCTCGGCCTTGACCTGGACCCGGGTCGACTCGGGCGGCAGCTGCTCGCCCTCCTCGTCCTTGGGCTGGTACGTCCGCGAGATGCCGGCCAGCAGCGCGGGCTTCTGCACCTTGTGGTGGGCCGCGGTGATGTCCTGGAGCGACTTGCTCTTGACACCCTTTTCCACGGCGATGATCTGATTGAGCTTCGCCACGTCTCCCCCTTCGAACAGCAGCAACATAGCCCGGCAGGGGGTCTCGTCTCGCTTCATTTTTCGCTGGTCGCCGTCGCGGACGTGGCGGGGCTCACACTCGTCGCGCCCTTGGCGTGAGCTGCCGCACATCGGGCCGGAGCTTCTCGCTCAAGTCGGCGGCTGCGCACGCGCGTTGCGGGTATTCGTACACCCGTCCTGTTTGGGACCCATATCTATTTCCATGGTTTTTCGGGCCTTCGCCCCTTTCACTCGTGATGGTCCGCCATACGCCACTTCGCGCCACAGGAAGCTGTACGGATATGTCCTATTCGCCCGAGATGCCAGAAGTCCCCCTCGCTCCCCACGCGGTTACCGCCGCCGAGGTAGTCCCCGGCGACCTGGTCGCCCTCTCGCCGCAGGACGTGGAGCGGCAGCGGTGGTGTGTCGTGATGCACACGCTGCCCGAGACGCCCGAGACGATTCGCATGACCCTGCGGCCGCCGCTCGGGGGCGTGGACCGGGAGGAGGTTCTGGACCGGGGGCAACAGGTGGTCGTCGCCTCCCGGCGGGTGGACGTGGAGGGCGTTCCGTCCGTGTCGTCGCCGCGCCTCGACGAGGTCGTGTTCCGGGACGGGGACCGGGTGAGCCGGCTGCGGGCGGTGGATCCGCAGGGCGTCGAGGAGACGTACGTACGCCGGTGGGGCGTATGGCACCGGGATCTCGACTCCGGCAGCGGTGAGACCGTCTCCGACGCCGAGGTGCGGGGGTGGGCCGCCGGCGCCGATCGGGAGGGGTACGTCGTACGGCATCACGCGCGGCCGACACGCGAGCCCTCGGGGGCCGGGCCGCGGCGGGTGGTCGTGACCGGCCTCGGGGCGCTCACGCCGCTCGGTGTCGGGGTGGGCGAGCTGTGGCGGGGGCTGCTCGACGGACGGCACGGGATAAGGGAGTTGACCGGGGAGGAGTTCGCGGAGCTGCCGGTGCGGGTGGCAGGGGTCGTGCCCGTGGACCCCGCCGGGCTGCTGCCCCGCGCGGCCGCCCGGCGGATGAACCGGGCCGCCCAGTTCGCCGTGCTCGCGGCCCGGGAGGCGTGGGCCGACGCCGGGTTCGCCGACGGCGGGACCCGGGAGAGCGGACTCGATCCCGAACGGGTCGGGGTCAGCCTCGGCGCCATCCTCGGGGACGCCTCGGTGCTGGTCGGCGGGGACCGCCGGCTGCGGGACAAGGGGCCCCGCGGAGTGTCCCCGCTCACCACACCCATGACCGTGCCCTCACAGGCCTCCTCACAGGTCTCGCTCGACCTGCACATCACCGGTGAGGCCCGGACCGTGACCAGCGCCTGCGCCTCCGGGACCGAGGCGATCGGGCAGGCCATCGACCGCATACGGTACGGCCGTGTCGACGTCGCCCTCGCGGGCGGCGCCGAGGCGGTCGTCACGCCGGCGATCATGGCTTCGTTCGCCGCGATGCGGGCTCTGTCCGACCACGGTCTCGAGGACGGCACCTCGCCGTCGCGGCCCTTCGCCAAGGACCGGGACGGGTTCGTCAACGGGGAAGGGGCCGGGCTGCTCGTGCTGGAGGCCGAGGAACACGCCCGGGCCCGCGGTGCCCGGATCTACTGCGAGGCCGCCGGGTGGGGGCTGTCCGCCGACGCGCACCACATGGCCGCGCCCGACCCGTCGGGGAGCGGGGTCGCGCTGGCGCTGCGGCGGGCGCTGCGGGACGCGGGCGGGCACGTCGTCGACGTCGTGCACGTCAACGCGCACGCCACCGCCACCGTGGAGGGGGATCTGGCCGAGGCCGGTGCGCTGCGGGCCGTGCTCGGGCGGCGCGGGGTGCCGGTGACCGCGCTCAAGGGGCACCTCGGGCACCTTCAGGGGGCCGCCGGCGGGGTCGAGGCGGTCGCGGCGGCGCTCACCCTGCATCACGGGCTGGTGCCGCCGACCGTGGGGTGCGCCGAGGTCGACGAGGAGATCGCGCTAGACGTGGTGACGGGGGCGGCGCGCAAGCTGCCCGGGAACGGGGATCTCGTGCTGAGCAACTCGTTCGGGTTCGGCGGGCACAACGCGGTGCTGGCGCTGCGGCGCGTCCGGTAGCACGTCCCGCACGCGCGGGACGGAGGGGCCGGGGGCCGGCCGGGCGCGCCCCCGCCCGCTCAAGCCGTCCGCTTGCGGGCCGCCGTCTTCTTGGCCGGCGTCTTCTTGGCCGCGGTCTTGCCGGAGGCGGACGTCTTCTTCGGTTCCTGGGACCGGGCCGACTTCGCCGCCGTCTTCTTCGCGGACGCGGACTTCTTCGCCGCCGTCTTCTTCGTGGTGGAGGCCGACTTCCGGCCGGCCGGTTCCTTGGGGGTGGCGCGGGCCGTCTTGCGGCGCGGGAGGTGCCGGACCTCGGCCTTCTCCCCCTCCTCCGCACCCGCCTCCTCCGGGGCCTGCTCCACCTCCTCCCCACGGGACTCCCGGGCGGCGCGGACGCTGCTCTCCAGGGCGGCCATCAGGTCGAGGACCTTGCCGCCGCGGGCGGGTTCGGGGGCCTCGGGGATCGCCTCGCCGGAGACCTTGGCCGCGATGACCTCCTCCAGCGCCTCGCGGTACTCGTCGTGCAGGTCCTCCAGGTCCACCTCGCCCAGGGTGTCCATCAGTGCGTCCGCCAGGTCCAGCTCCTTGTCGCGGACGGTGACGTCGGTGTCCGGGGCCACTCCCTCGGGGGCGCGGATCTCGTCGGGCCAGAGCAGCCCGTGCATGGCGATGACGTCGTCCACCACGCGCAGCATCCCCAGGCGCTCGCGGCCACGCAGGGCGAACTTGGCGATGGCGACCTTCCGGCTGCGCTTGAGGGCCTCGCGCAGCAGGGTGTACGGCTTGGCGGCGGGGGCTCCGCTCGCGGCCAGGTAGTACGCGTTCTCCATCTGGAGCGGGTCGATCCGGTCGGCCGGGACGAAGGCCACGATGTCGATCGTCCGTGCGGTCGGGAGCGGCAGATGGGCCAGGTCCTCGTCGGTGATGGGGATGATCGTGCCGTCCGCCTCCTCGTAGCCCTTGCCGATCTCCCCCTGGGTGACCTCGCGGTCCTCCAGCTCGCAGACCTTGCGGTAGCGGATGCGGCCGCCGTCCTCGGTGTGGATCTGGCGGAAGGAGACGGTGTGGCTCTCGGTGGCGTTCACCAGTTTGATCGGGATGCTGACCAGGCCGAACGAGATGGCGCCGTTCCAGATGGATCGCACGTGCAGCACCTTCCCCATCGTTTCGGGCATCGCTTGAAAACGGTTCGTCACGATTTCGTGGTTTTCTTATCGTATGGCGCCGATCACAGAGGTGGAGGGGCGACGGCTCGCGCTCAGCAACCTGGACAAGGTGCTGTATCCGGCGACCGGGACCACCAAGGGCGAGGTGCTGCACTACTACGCGACGGTCGCCGGTGTCCTGCTCCCCCATCTGCGGGACCGGCCGCTGTCCTTCCTGCGGTATCCGGACGGCCCGGACGGCGAGGTGTTCTTCGTCAAGAACGTGCCCGCGGGTACGCCCGAGTGGGTCACCACCGCCGAGGTGCCCCGCTCGGAGGGCCCGACCCGGATGGTGCTGGTGCAGGACCTGCCCAGTCTGATGTGGGCGGCCAATCTGGTGACCGAGTTCCACACGCCGCAGTGGGTGATCCAGGCGCCCGGGCAGGCCGACCGGCTGGTGTTCGATCTCGACCCCGGGCCGCCGGCGGACGTGATGGACTGCTGCCGGGTGGCGCTGTGGCTGCGGGAGCGGCTGGCCGGGGACGGGATCGAGGCGTACGCCAAGACGTCCGGGTCGAAGGGGCTGCATCTGCTGGCCGCGGTGCGGGAGGCGTCGAGCGAGCGGACGTCGGAGTACGCCAAGGGGCTGGCCGTGGAGGCGGAGCAGGCGATGCCGCGGCTGGTGCTGCACCGGATGACCCGCAGTCTGCGGCCCGGCAAGGTGTTCGTCGACTGGAGCCAGAACGCCGCGCGGAAGACGACGGCGGCCCCCTACACCCTGCGGGCGCGGGCCGAGCCGCTGGTCTCGGCGCCGGTCACCTGGGAGGAGGTCGAGGCGTGCCGGGCGCCCCGGGAGCTGGAGTTCCGGGCCGACGACATCGCGCCCCGGGTGGGGGACCACGGGGACCTGCTGGCTCCGCTGCTGGACGGCGGGCGTGCCCGTCCGCTGCCCTGAAGGCTGCTGAAGGCCGCTCCTGTCGGCGGCAGAAGACTGCTGAAGGTCGTTCCTGACAGCAACTGAAGGCCGCCGGCGGTGCCGCCCGGGGCTCGGTCAGACCTTTCCCCAGGTCCGCCGGTCGCGGGCCATGGCGTGCAGGCCCTCCACGTCCGCCGGTTTGAGGACGCCGCCCAGGCGGGCCAGGCCGGGCAGTTCCGTGTCCCGCAGGACGCGGACGTCGCGGGGCGGGGCGGTGACGCGCAGGTCGGCGGGGCCGGTGAGGGCCAGGAGGGCGTGGACCTCGGCGGTGAGGGCGTAGGAGGCGCGGTCGGCCTCGGCGCGGATGCGGCGCAGCAGTGGCTCCGGATCGCGGCGGCCCAGTGTGACCATGGGGTCGGCGACCTGGACCCGCTGCTTGCGGGCGTTCAGGGTGTGGACGGCGAAGAGGCCGCCGGGGCCGATCGCCAGGTGGTGGATGCGGCCGCCGCCGGGCAGCGGGATCGAGTGCAGGGTGTGCCAGCCGGCGCCGTCCAGGCGGTCCAGGGCCTCGCCGACCGTCTGCTCGGCGGCGAGCGCCCGGAGGCGCGGGTCCGGGCGGAGGCGGTGCGCGGGGCCCGGGTCCCGGTCGAGGGCGATCAGCAGCGCCTCGCCGGGGCGGTTGGGCGCGAGGTCGTCGTCGGGATGCAGGCTCAGCCGCGCAAGCTCGGCCGGGTTGGGCACCGGGGGCGGGCCCACCGTGACCGGGCCGGTCAGGAAGGGGCCGAGAGCCTCCAGTACGTCGTCGCGGTGGCTCTCGCCGAGCAGGTTGACCCGGGCGGCCTCACGGTCGTACCAGGCGACGTTGCTGCCGTCGGCGCGGCAGACGTACAGCCGTTCCTGTCCGTGGCGCCAGGTCGGTATGACGCGCAGTCCACTCATGCACCATCACCCCACGACCATGGGAACAGGCGGGGTGCTCCAGGGGCAAGAACCCGGCTACCTTTGAGAGCGGTTGGGAGGGCATCTGGGAGGCGTCGTTGCGGACCCGAGGGAAGCAACCCGACGTACCGGCTCCGGGCAGTCCGTGGAGCGAGATCGTGCCCGGCCTGTGGATGGGCGGACACGAGTTCGAGGGGCGCTCCGGGGCACGGGAGTTCGCCGTCGTGCGGGACGAGTTCGATCTGGTGCAGACCCTGCTCAGGCTGCCGGGACACGGACCGGATCCGGGGGTCGAGCACCATGTGTGGCCGATCCCGGACGGACCGCTGGACGGTACCCAGCTCGCGGGTGTCATACGGCTGGCGCGGGCCGCCTGCGACGCGCTGGACGACGGCCGCCGGGTCCTGGTCCGCTGCTTCCACGGGTACAACCGCTCGGGTCTGGTCGTCGCGCACGCGCTGATCCGGCGGGGGCGCTCCGCCGACGAGGCGATCCGGCTGGTCCGGGCCCGCCGCTCCCCCTGGGCGCTGCACAACGACCTGTTCGTCGCCTATCTGCGGGCGGGGCTGCCGACGGCCCGATTACTGGAGGAGCTGGCCGAGTAATCGTTTCGTCGGAAGATGCGTAAGGTGTGCCCGGCACCTGATCGGTGTGCGCCCCCGCGCGGGCGGGACCGCCCGGCGCGTGACCGGCTCGCGCTCGGCATGTGCCCGCTACCGCTCGGCGCGGACCCGGCATCGCCCGGCATGTGCCCGGCGCGCAGCACGCACCCGGAGGCCGGCCGCCGACGTCCACCGGGTGAAACCAGAGGAACTTCCCGACCGGAGCGCAGTGTTTTCCAGACGTCCCGCCCTCGTCACCGCCCTCGTCGGCCTGCTGCTGGCCACGGCGGCGGGCTGCGGCGACGCGGGCGGGCTGCGGGGCGCGGGCCCGACGCCCACCGCGGTCAGCCCGGCCCGGCTGTGGCCCTCGCTGACCCCGGCCGCGAGCCCCGCCTGGCCGTACGACGAGCTCCAGATCGAGACGGTGAAGGGCGTCACGGCGCCCGGGGACGACATCCGCGAGGTCGACCCGGTGGCCGTCGTACGTGCCGAGGTCGCCGCGCACCCGGGCGACTACCGCGGCGGCAAGGCGCCCTACCGCGACACGGCCGCCCGGCTGGCGGACTGCGCGGGCGGCCGGGACCGGGCCCGGTGTCCGGTGCTGCGGGCGTACTACCGCGACCTGACCGGCGACGGGCGCGAGGACATGACGCTGGGCTTCCGGCTGTACCCGACCAACCAGACGGCCGTGCGCGTCTACACCTTCGAGGGGCACAGGCTCAAGCAGGTCTTCGCCAACGACGACGCGGTGATAGGCGTGGAGCTGGCCGGCCGGGCGGTGATCATCCGCTCGCCCGCCGGGATCCCGGGGTACGAGTACCGCACGACGTGGTCGTGGGACCCGGAGCAGCGGGCCATGGTGTTCTCGCGCGACGAGTTCCTGCGCACCGGCCGGCCCGCCCGGCACAAGCCCGCGCCCGCGCTCAGCGAGGGGGCCTCGGGCTCCGCCGGGCCGTCCCTGCCGGAGGAGTCCGGCTCGGCGGCTCCCCCGCCCCGTCCGTCGGCCACGCCCTCCGCGAGTCTGCGGTGAGGCTGGTGCTGCCCCGCTGGGCCGGGGCGCTCGCCGTGAAGGCCGCGGCCTTCATCACGGTCATGTCCTGCGGGCTCGCCGCGCTGCTCGGCGTGCTCGTGCACGTCTCGGTGACCGACCAGACCGTCGGCCGGGCGCGGACGCTGGCGCTGTCCCGGCTGCGGGACGCCACCAGCGCCTTCGAGGCCGGGGACACCCTGCCGCCGGGCGCCGGTGTCGATCCCGCGGGCCTGCCCGGGTCGCTGCGGAGGCTCGCCGCGGGCGGTGAACGCGGCACGATGGTCGACCGGCACGACGGGCGGCCGACGATGTGGGCGGCGGGGCCCGCCGACCACGGGCGGGCGCTGGCCGTCGAGGTCGACTACGCGCAGAACGCGCGCACCATCGCGGGCCTGGACCGGGCGATCCTGTGGTCGTCGGGACTGGCGATCGGGGCGACGCTGCTGGTGGGCGCGTTCGCGGTGACCCGGGTGACCCGGCGGCTGCACGCGACGGCCCGGGTCGCCCGGCGGATCAGCGCGGGCGACCTGGACGCGCGGGTGCACGACCCCCGGACGAAGGACCCGACGCGCCCGCAGGACGAGGTGGCCGCGGTCGCCGCCGCGCTGGACTCGATGGCGTCCTCGCTGCAGGGCAAGCTGCTGGCCGAGCAGCGGTTCACCGCTGACGTGGCGCACGAGCTGCGCACCCCGCTGACCGGGCTGCACGCGGCGGCCGAGCTGCTGCCGCCGGGGCGTCCGACGGAGCTGGTGCGCGACCGGGTGGCCGCGCTGCGCACGCTCACCGAGGATCTGCTGGAGATCTCGCGCCTGGACACCGGACGGGAGCGGCTGGACCTGGACACCGAGCGGCTGGGCGCGCTGGCGGAGCGGGTGGTACGTGCCACGGGGGCCGCGGCGGGAGCGGGAGGAGCGGCGGGAGCCGCTGAGGCCGGGGCCCGGACCGGGACGCGCACCGACGCCGGGGCCCGTGCGGGCGCGGACACCGGGTCCGGCGTCACCGTGCGCGTCCTGCGGGACGTGTGCGTGGAGACCGATCGGCGGCGGCTGGAGCGGGTGCTCGGCAATCTGGTGGCCAACGCGCACCGGCACGGACGGCCGCCGGTGGTGCTGACCGTGGACGGGCCGGTCGTGACCGTGCGGGACCACGGGGACGGCTATCCGGCGTACCTCGTGGAGCACGGCCCGCAGCGCTTCCGTACCGAGGGCGGCGCGACGGGGCACGGCCTCGGGCTGACGATCGCGCTGGGCCAGGCGGAGGTGCTGGGCGCCCGCCTGGAGTTCGCCGACGCCCCGGACGGCGGGGCGGTGGCGACCCTGACGCTGCCTCACCGGCCGCCGGGGACCGGGACCTCGGGGACCGGGGACTCGGAGACCGGGGGCGCCGTCCCCGATGGCGCAGTGTGACGGGCGGCCGGACCCCGGCGCTCCTAAGGTGGCGGTGAGCCGGACTCGCCCGTCCCGTGCGGGCCTCGCCACCTCGGGCGGAGGTACCCCATGCCCCTGCGCGGACCGCACCCGGGCACGGGGGCCGGCGCGCCCGAGCCCCACCCCCGGGGGCGCGCCACGCTGGCGCCCACCGCGGTAGCCGGCCGGAAGCGACTTTTGGGTAGGTTCCGGACATGACCAAGGCCGGAACCACCGTGGCCACGGCGGACCCGCCCGCGCCCACCGTCCGCCTCCCCCGGCGCCGCGGCGTCGAACTCTCCCTCATCGTCCTGGCCGTCCTGCTGTCCGTGTACGGCTACTGCGCGGTCGGCCTCGCCCGGTTCGGCACGGTCCCGCCCGGTGCCGCCGGCTACGGCGCCGGGCTCGGCGTGCTGGCGCTGCTCGCGCACGGCGCGGTCCGCCTGCGGGCCCCGTACGCCGACCCGCTCCTGCTGCCCATCGGCGTGCTGCTGAACGGTCTGGGCCTGGTGCTCATCTACCGGCTCGACCTGGAGACACCGGGCGACGAGGCCGCTCCCGTCCAGCTGGTGTGGTCCACGCTGGGCGTGGCGCTGTTCATCCTCGTGGTGCTGATGCTGCGCGACCACCGGTGGCTCCAGCGCTACGCGTACGTCTGCGTGGTCGCCGCGCTCGCGCTGCTCACCCTGCCGATCCTCTTCCCGGCGGTGAACGGCGCCCGCATCTGGATCCGGGTCGGCGGCTTCTCGATCCAGCCGGGCGAGTTCGCGAAGGTGCTGCTGGCGGTGTTCTTCGCCGCGTACCTGGCCGCCAACCGCAGCGCGCTGGCCTTCGCGGGCCGCCGCGTGGGGCCGCTGCAACTGCCCACCGGGCGCGTGCTCGGCCCGGTCCTGGCGATCTGGCTGCTGAGCGTCGTCGTCCTGGTCCTGGAGCGGGACCTCGGCACCTCGCTGCTGTTCTTCGGCCTGTTCGTCGTCCTGCTCTACGTCGCCACCGGCCGCACCGGCTGGATCGCGCTGGGGCTGCTGCTGGCCGTGGCGGGGGCGGTCGCCGTCGGCCGGCTGGAGCCGCATGTGCACAGCCGTGTCCAGGACTGGCTGCACCCCTTCGCCTCCATCGAGGCGGGCGTGGGCCCCAACCAGGTGACCCAGTCGCTGTTCTCCTTCGCGGCGGGCGGGCTGCTCGGCACCGGGCTCGGCCTCGGCCACTCGGTCCTCATCGGCTTCGCGACCAAGTCGGACTTCATCCTGGCCACCGCGGGCGAGGAGCTGGGCCTGGCGGGGCTGTCCGGGCTCTTCCTGCTGTACGGGCTGCTCGTGGAGCGCGGCTTCCGGGCGGGCCTCGCCCTGCGCGATCCCTTCGGCCGGCTGCTCGCGGTCGGGCTCGCCTCGATCGTGGCGCTGCAGGTGTTCGTGATCGCCGGCGGGGTGACGGGGCTGATCCCGCTGACCGGCATGGCGATGCCGTTCCTGGCGCAGGGCGGCTCGTCGGTCGTCACCAACTGGGCGATCGTGGCGCTGCTGATCCGGGTGAGCCATGTGGCGCGCCGCCAGTACGACGGTCGGGTCGCCCCGTGAACCGCGAGGAGGGCGCGCCGTGAGCCGGTACATCCGCCATGCCGCCGCCTTCTGCGTCCTGCTGCTCGTGGCACTGCTGGTGAACACGGCCCGGCTGCAACTGTTCCAGGCGCCGTCGTACGACGACAACCCGTTCAACCGCCGTTCCTCGATCGCCCGTTACGGGCAGCCCCGCGGGCAGATCCTGGTCGGCGGCCGCCCGGTCACCGGCTCCCGGGACACCGGCGAGCAGCTCCGCTACGAACGGACGTACGTGGCAGGGCCGTTGTACGCACCGGTCACCGGGTTCGCCTCGCAGCGGTACGGGACGACCTTTCTGGAGCACGCCGAGGACGAGGTGCTCGCCGGCACCGATCCGATGCTCTCGGCGTTCCCGCTGTGGAACGACTTCACGCGGTCCCTGCCCCCGGGCGGCAACGTGGTCACGACGCTGAACCCGGCCGCCCAGCGGGCCGCGTTCGAGGGGCTGGGGACGCACCCGGGCGCGGTCGCGGCGATCGAGCCGGCCACCGGCCGGATCCTGGCGCTGGCCTCCGCCCCGTCGTACGACCCGGCGGAGCTGTCCGGCAACGGGCCGACGGTGACGCGGGCGTGGGCGCGGTTGAACGCCGACCCGGAGAAGCCGATGCTCAACCGGGCGGTCCGGCAGACGTATCCGCCGGGTTCGACGTTCAAGGTGGTCACCGCCGCGGCGGCGCTGGACGCGGGGGTGGTGACCGACCTCGACGCGCGGACCCGTTCACCCGACCCGTACACCCTGCCCGGCACCAGGACCCGGCTGGCGAACGAGGCGGACGACTGCCGTGACGCCTCGCTGCGCCATGCCTTCGAGTGGTCGTGCAACACGGTGTTCGCGAAGCTGGGGGTGGAGGTGGGCGTCCACGACATGCGGAGGACGGCGCGGGCCTTCGGCTTCAACGACAAGGGGATCAGGATCCCGTTCTCGGTCGCGCCGAGCAGCTTCGACTCCCAGGTGGACCGGGCGCAGCTGGCGCTGTCGTCGATCGGGCAGTACAACACGCGGGCCACGCCGCTGCAGATGGCGATGGTGGCGGCGGCGGTCGCGAACGGCGGGCAGCTGCGGACGCCGTATCTGGTGCAGCGGACGACGCGCAGCGGCGGGGGCACCGTGTCCGCGGCCGGGTCGCGGCCGGCGCGGCAGGTGATGCTGCCGATGACGGCCGTGCGGCTGCAGGAGCTGATGACCGACGTGGTCGCCGAGGGTACCGGCACCAACGCGGCGATCCCGGGTGCCACGGTGGGCGGCAAGACCGGCACCGCCCAGCACGGCCTCGGCAACTCCGGTACGCCGTACGCCTGGTTCGTGGCCTGGGCGCGGGGCGACGAGGACGTGGACGCGCGGGTCGCGGTCGCCGTGGTGGTGGAGGACGCGTCGGCGCGGCGCGGGGACATCAGCGGGGGCGGGACGGCGGCGCCGATCGCGAAGCGGGTGATGCAGGCGGTGCTGCACAGCCGGCCGGAGCGCTGACACCCGCCGTGCCACGTACGCCCGCCACGGCACTTGCGCCCACCGCGGCGCGAGCGCCCGCCGGCAGCGGCTCCCGGCGGGTGTGCGCCGATCGGGTGTGCGTCGGCCGGGCGTGCATGTCGGGCGTGTATCGGCCGGGGACTCAGCCGCCGAGGCGTTGGCCCTGCTCGATGGCGTCCGTCACCTCCGCGACCCGTTCCCGCTCCTCCGCCGCGAAGCGTTCCGCGTCGAGCTGCTCCGCGATCTCCTCGTCCTGGGCCATGAGCAGGTCGAGGTTGGAGTCGCCCATCTCGAAGACGCCCATGTCGACGTAGGCCTGCTGGAGGCGCTTGCCCCACAGGCCGATGTCCTTGACGCAGGGGACGATGCGGCTGAACAGCAGCCGGCGGAAGAGCTGGAGGAACTCGGAGCGCTCGCTCAGCTCCTCCGCCTCCGCCTTCGGGATGCCGAAGTTCTCCAGCACCTCGACGCCGCGCAGCCGGTCGCGCATCAGGTAGCAGCCCTCGATGACGAACTCCTCGCGCTCGCGGAGTTCGGCGTCGGTGAGCTGCTTGTAGTAGTCGCGCAGCGCCATGCGGCCGAAGGCCACGTGCCGGGCCTCGTCCTGCATGACGTAGGCCAGGATCTGCTTGGGCAGGGGCTTGGTGGTGGTGTCCCGGATCATGCCGAAGGCGGCCAGGGCCAGGCCCTCGATGAGGACCTGCATCCCCAGGTACGGCATGTCCCAGCGGCTGTCGCGCAGGGTGTCGCCGAGCAGGGACTGGAGGTCGTCGTTGATCGGGTAGAGCATCCCGACCTTCTCGTGCAGGAAGCGGCCGTAGATCTCGGCGTGCCGGGCCTCGTCCATCGTCTGGGTCGCCGAGTAGAACTTCGCGTCCAGGTCGGGGACGGACTCCACGATGCGGGCGGCGCAGATCATCGCGCCCTGCTCGCCGTGCAGGAACTGGCTGAACTGCCAGGAGGCGTAGTGCCGCCGCAGTTCCCCCTTCTCCCGTTCGGTCATCTTGTCCCAGTACGGCGTGCCGTAGAGGGTCATCGACTCCTCGGGGGTGCCGAGGGCGTCGTAGGGATCGACCTCCAGGTCCCAGTCGATCCGCCTCTGCCCGTCCCACTGCTTGTCCTTGCCCTTCTGGTACAGGGCGAGCAGCCGGTCGCGGCCGTCGTCGTACTCCCAGCTGAAGCGGGCCGCGCCGGTCGCCGGCACCTGCCAGTGGGGGTCGCCCGGGTCCTTCGCGTACAGGTCGTAGGTCGGCATACCTCGCAGGCTCACACGTAGACGCCGAGTCAACAAGTCATGTGCAAGGGATTGACGACCTTGCTGACAAGCAGTCTCATAAGAGCCGGAAAACATGTGACCCCGGGTAACGAGGTGGGACAGCCATGACGACCGTGACGGAAGCCGACGCGCTCGCAGGTCTGCGCGACGCGCTCGGCCTGCTCAAGGACCGGGAGCAGGTGGCCGAGCGGCTGCTCGACTCTTCCGCCAAGCACTCCTTCGACCCGGACGAGGAGCTGGACTGGGACGCGCCCTTCGAGGAGGGCAAGTGGTTCTGGCCGCCGGAGCTGGTGTCCCTGTACGGCACACCGCTGTGGAAGCGGATGGGCGAGGAGCAGCGGATCCTGCTCTCCCAGCACGAGGCGGCCGCGCTGGCCTCGCTCGGCATCTGGTTCGAGCTGATCCTCATGCAGCTCCTGGTCCGGCACATCTACGACAAGGCGGCCACGAGCGCGCACGTGCGGTACGCCCTGACGGAGATCGAGGACGAGTGCCGGCACTCCAAGATGTTCGCCCGGGTGATCACGCGCGGCGGGACGCCCTGGTACCCGGTGAGCCGGGCGCACCAGAACCTGGGGCGCCTGTTCAAGACGATCTCCACGACCCCCGGGTCCTTCACGGCCACGCTGCTCGGCGAGGAGGTCCTGGACTGGATGCAGCGGCTGACCTTCCCGGACGAGCGGGTGCAGCCGCTGATCCGGGGCGTCACGCGGATCCACGTCGTGGAGGAGGCCCGCCATGTGCGGTACGCCCGTGAGGAGCTGCGGCGCCAGATGGTGACGGCGCCGAAGTGGTCCCAGGAGTTCACCCGGGTCACCTCCGGCGAGTTCGCCCGCGTCTTCTCGGTCGCCTTCGTCAACCCCGAGGTCTACACGAACGTGGGCCTGGACAAGCGGGAGGCGATGGCGCAGGTCAAGGCGAGCGGCCACCGCCGCGAGGTGATGCAGACCGGGTCCAAGCGGCTCACGGACTTCCTGGACGACATCGGCGTGCTGCGCGGGGTCGGGCGGCGGCTGTGGAAGTCGTCCGGGCTGCTGGCCTGAAGCGCCGCCCCACGCCCCCGGCGCCGGCCACCGGGGGCGTGCGTGCCGTACGGGGTGCGGGATCAGCGATTACGCTGCGGTTCATGACCCCGCAGGCCCCCACCCCCGCCTACCGCAGACTCAGCGTCGAGGAACGCCGGGCCCAGCTCCTCGACGCCGCGCTGTCCCTGTTCGCGCACCGGGTGCCCGAGGACGTGTCGCTGGACGACGTGGCGGAGGCGGCCGGGGTCTCGCGCCCGCTGGTGTACCGGTACTTCCCCGGTGGCAAGCAGCAGCTGTACGAGGCCGCGCTGCGCTCCGCGGCGGAGGAGCTCCAGCACTGTTTCGACGAGCCCCGCGAGGGCCCGCTCATGCCCCGTCTGGCCCGCGCCCTGGACCGCTACCTGACCTTCGTCGACGAGCACGACGCCGGTTTCAGCGCGCTGCTGCAGGGCGGCAGCGTGGTGGAGACGTCCCGGACGACCGCGATCGTGGACGGCGTGCGGCGGGCCGCGGCCGAGCACATCTTCCGGCACCTCGGCGTCACCGCGCCGGGCCCGCGGCTTCGGATGACCGTGCGGATGTGGATCACGGCCGTGGAGGCCGCCTCGCTGATCTGGCTGGACGAGGGGAAGCAGCCGCCCGTCGGCGAGCTGCGGGACTGGCTGGTGGAGCAGTTCGTGGCCGTGATGACCGTGACCGCGGCCCGGGACGCCCAGACCGCGGCGCTGGTGGCCGCCCTGGCGTCGGCGGATGGCTGACACTGGTGCCGTGAAGAGTCAGGACACGCCCTTCGAGGGCGGGCCCATGGACGGCCGGGTGCTGCCCGTGCTGCTCGGGCCCACCGGCCACCCGCCCAAGACGTACCGCATCCCGGTCCCGGACGCCGCGGGCGGGCCGCCCACCGTGCTCGTCTACCGCCGGGTGCCCCGCGGTCACAGCAGACGGCTGGGGATCACCCAGGGCTGGAAGTACCTGTTCGACCCGGAGGGCGGCCGGGGCGGGCGCCCGCGGTGGCCGTGGTCGAAGCCGCGGCCGTCGGGGGGCAGCCAACCGGACACCACCGTCGGCCGCGGCCCGGGTGACACCCAGGAGTGACCGTGTTGCGCCGTTTCGCGTACATCTGACCTAAATTCATCTCATCCGTCGCATGCTCACGGTGCGGAGCGGAAGGCCCGCTGCGCAGCGGAGGTGATGACGTGTCAGGAAGGGTGCTGCGTCTGGTGTGCACGGCGGCGGTGGCGGCCCAGGCCGCCCTCGTCCCGGTGTCGGCCACGGCCGCGCCGCAGCCGCCGAATACCGGACAGCGTTCCGCGGCTGCTCTGCTGACGGACTTTCAGCGGCTTTACGGGCAGGCCGAGAAGGCCGCCCAGACCTACCGCACCACCGCCGGGCAGCTGGCGAAAGAGCGCGCCAGGGCCGGCCGGCTGGACGCCGCGCTGACCCGCGCCCGGCGCTCCCTGCAGGACAGCCGCGGGGCGGCCGGACGGCTCGCCCGGCAGCAGTACCAGGGCACCACCGGCCTCTCCCCCTACGTACGGCTGCTGCTGGCGCGCGATCCGCAGCACGCGCTGGAGGAGGGGCATGTGATCGGGCAGCTGGCGCGGGAGCGGGCCGGGACGGTGGGCCGGCTGGCCACCGACGAGAAACGCGCGGACGACCTGGCCGCCCGGGCGCGCAGGGCGCTTGCCGCGCGGACCGCCCTCGCGGCGCGGCGGCAGAAGGCCCGCGACGAGGTGCGGGGCCGGCTGCACGACGTCGAGAAGCTGCTGGCCTCGCTCACCGCCGAACAGCTCAAGGCGCTGGCCGAGTTCGAGGCGAACGGGGTCACCGGGGCGCAGCAGAGGCTGCTGGCCTCCGGCGCGCTCGGCGCCGGCACCCCGCCGAGCCAGGAGGGCGAGCAGGCCGTGCGCTACGCGGTGCGCCAGCTCGGCAAGCCGTACCAGTGGGGCGCGGCGGGGCCCTCGGCGTACGACTGCTCGGGGCTGACCTCGCGGGCCTGGGGCGCCGCGGGCACCGCGATCCCGCGCACCAGCCAGGAGCAGTGGGCCCGCCTGAAGCGCATCCCGCTGACGGAGCTGCGGCCCGGCGACCTGGTGATCTACTTCCCCGAGGCCACGCACGTCGCGCTCTACCTCGGCGACGGCATGGTGGTCCAGGCGCCGCGGCCCGGGACCAGGGTGAAGGTGTCGCCCGTCGCGGCCAATCCGGTGCTCGGGGCGGTGCGGCCCGACCCGGACGGGGAGCCCCTGCGGCGGTACGCGCCGCCGGAACTCCCCGCGGATGCCCTGAAGGGGTCGGACCAGGGGTACTACGCGGCGCCGACGCCGGAGACCTCCGCCAGGTAGGCCTGGGTCATGGCCGGGTCGTAGAAGAAGTTCTCGAAGTCGGCCGGGTCGTTGAAGGCGTTGGCGAAGCGGTCGGCGACCGGCTGGAGCTGGCCGGCGGCGCCGATGAGGTTGAGGATGTGCTCGGGCGGCGGGGCGAGCATCGCGTTCGTCCACTTGGTGACGTGCTGGGCGGTGGCCCAGTAGCGGTCGAAGGCGCTCTGCATCCACTCCTCGTCGAAGGGCTTGTCGCCCTGTTCGAGGATGGAGGCGAGGTAGGCGGCCGCGCACTTGGACGCCGAGTTGGAGCCCTGGCCGGTGATCGGGTCGTTGGCGACGACGACGTCCGCGACGCCGAGGACCAGGCCGCCGCCGGGCAGCCGGCCGATCGGCTTGCGCACGGTCGGGGCGTAACGGCCGGCGAGCGTGCCGCCCGCGTCGGTCAGCTCGACCTTGGTGGCCCGCGCGTACTCCCAGGGCAGGAACTTCTCCATGAGCCGCAGGGTCAGGGAGAGATGCTCGGCCGGGTCCTTGACGCCGTTGAAGACGTCGAGCGGGCCGCCGGGGATGCCCTCCCAGAAGAGGATGTCGGCGCGGCCGGAGACGGTGTACGTCGGCATCACGAACAGCTCGCCGACGCCGGGGACCAGGTTGCAGCGGACCGCGTCGAACTCCGGGTGCTCCGGGCGCGGGCCCAGCCCGTGCACGTAGGACACCGCGAGGGCGCGCTGCGGCTCGCTGTACGGGGAGCGGGAGGCGTCGCGCTCGAACATCGACACCAGCTCGCCCTTGCCCGCCGAGACGAGGACGAGGTCGTAGGCGCGGGCGAAGTAGTCGAGGTCGCCGACGGCCGCGCCGTGGATGACGAGCTGGCCGCCGCGCTGCGCGAAGGTCTCCATCCAGCCGGCCATCTTCACCCGCTGGTCGACCGACTGCGCGTACCCGTCGAGCCGGCCCACCCAGTCGATCGCGCGCTGCGAGGGACCGGGGTCGAAGGAGCCGGGGGCGGCGACCGAGACACCGAGCCCCTCGATCTTCGGGGCCTGGGACTCCCAGAAGTTCAGCTGCAGGTCGCGCTCGTGCTGCAGTGCCGTGTGGAACATGCACTGCGTCGACATGACGCGGCCGGCGCGGATCTCGTCCGCGGTCCGATTGGACATCAGGGTGACCTCGTACCCGTGCGACTGGAGGCCGAGGGCGAGCTGGAGGCCGGACTGGCCGGCCCCCACGACGAGTATCTTCCGCATGCGGGGGTGTCTCCTAAAGCTGACTTCTGGACTGCTCGGGGGGTTTCCCCGAGGGGGCTGCTCGGGGTCCTCGAGTCGGACTACTCGGGGGTCTCCTCGAGTGCGTGGGCGACGAGGGCCAGCAGGGTCTCTATGGCCGAGATGCGGCGCCGCGCGTCCATGATCATGACAGGTATGTGTGCGGGAATCGTGAGGGCCTCGCGCACGTCCTCCGCGTCGAACACCTCGGTGCCGTCGAAGTGGTTGACCGCGACGACGTACGGCAGTCCGCAGCTCTCGAAGTAGTCGAGCGCCGGGAAGCAGTCCTTCAGGCGGCGGGTGTCGGCCAGCACGACGGCGCCGATCGCGCCGCGGACCAGGTCGTCCCACATGAACCAGAACCGCTGCTGGCCCGGCGTGCCGAACAGGTAGAGCACCAGGTCGTCGTCGAGCGTGATGCGGCCGAAGTCCATGGCCACGGTGGTGGTCTGCTTGCCCGGCGTGGCGGTGAGGTCGTCGGTCTCCTCGCTCGCCTCGGTCATCATCGCCTCGGTCTGCAGAGGCGTGATCTCCGAGACGGAGGTGACCAGCGTGGTCTTGCCGACGCCGAAGCCGCCGGCCACCACTATCTTCGTGGCGATCGGGGCGCGGGTGCGGTCCGTCTGCCACGGTTGCAGTTGCTCCTGCTCCCCCGGCACGGTGGGGAGCGGGGAGACGCCGACGGAGGCGGAGTCAGAGACGACGGAGTCCACTCAGCACCCTTTCCAGCAGTGCGCGGTCCGGCCGGCCCACGCCGTGCCCGGTACCGGTTCCGTACACACGGATCTTTCCCTGGTCCGCGAGGTCGCTCAGGAGCACGCGGACCACACCGAGCGGCATCTGCAGCAGCGCGGCGATCTCGGCCACCGTCCGCATGCGGCGGCAGAGTTCGACGATGGCCCGCATCTCCGGCATCACCCGGGTGGTGAGGGAACCATTCGTCAGTTCCTTGCGCTCCTCGGCGGCCTCCAGCTCGGCCGTGCTCGTCACGAAGGTCTCGACGAGCAGCACGTGACCGAAGCGGGTACGGCCGCCGGTGAGCGAATAGGGGCGGACGCGGGCGGGTTTGCGGTCCCCGCCGCGGACCGGAAGGTGATGTTTGGACGTACTGCTCATCGGGCGCTCCCCGCCGACTCGGACTCCAGGGATTTCCTCAGCTCGCTGCGGAGTTCGGGGGTCAGGACGTGTCCGGCGCGGCCCACGAAGAGCGCCATGTGGTAGGCCACCACGCTCATGTCGCACTCCGCGGAGCCGTGCACGCCGAGCAGCGAGCCGTCGCTGATCGACATGACGAACAGGCTGCCCTCGTCCATCGCGACCATCGTGTGCTTGACCCGGCCGAACTGCATGAGCTTGGCCGCGCCGACGGTGAGGCTGCCGATGCCGGAGACGATCGTGGCGAGGTCCGCGGCGGAGCCGCGCGGCCCGCCGCGCCGCTCGCCGCGGGCCTGGCGGGCCGCGGCGTTGCGGCCGGGGTCCGACGAGAGCAGCAGCAGACCGTCGGAGGAGACAACCGCGACCGAGAGGATCCCGGGGACCTCCTCGACCAGGTTGCTCAACAGCCAGTGCAGGTTGCGGGCTTCACTGCTCAGTCCGAAGGTACTGGGCGCGGTCAACTGCTTGCCTCCTCGACTGTGCCCCCCGTGGCTTCTTCGACCTGTCCGTGTCCGTCCGGCCGCTGGGTTCCGGCGATCTCCGCCTCGACGTCGCGGTATCCGGCCTGCGCTCCCTGACGGAAGCCGCCGAGGCGGCGGCGGAGGGCCTCGGCGTCCACGGACCCGGTGCGCTGCCGCGGGGCCTGGGTGGGTGCGGTGATCTTCGGGGTGCGCTTGGGCAGGCCCTTGCCGGTGACCCTGTCCTCGGCCTCGTCCTCCGCGCGCTCGTGCACCTCGAAGTCGCCCGCGGCGGCGCGGGTGGGGCCGCCCGGTGCCGCGGGGGAGGTCTCGTGGCCGGGCGCGGCCGGGGTGTGCGGGGCGTTCCCGCCGGCGGCCGCGTGCGGTGCCGGCGCGGCGGCCGTGGTGGGGCGGGCATGGGCCGGACCCGTGCCGGAGCCGGGCCGCACGGGCAGGGGGTCCGGCTCGGAGGCCTGCGCCGGGAGCATCAGCTCCATGGTCGTCTCGGCGGGGGACTCCTCCGGCGCGGTGCCGGGGGCGGGCGCCGCGGGAGCGGCCTCGGGCGCGCCGTGGGGCGCCGCGGCCTCGTCGGCGGTTCCGGCCGTGCCGGCCGCCTCCACCGCCTCCGAGCGCTGCACGGCCTTCTCCGCCAGCGCCACCAGCGGGTCCTCGCCCTGCCCACGGCCGTACAGCACGTTGGAGTTGGCCTCGGCGTTCGCGCCCGGCAGCGAGTAGCTCTGGGCGCCCCCGGCCGCGGGCCGCGCCGACGGGGCCCCGGCGGCGGGCGCGGCCGCCAGCAGGCTCCGCGGTACGACGACGACCGCGGCGACGCCGCCCTGCTTCTGCTCGCGCAGCTGCACCCGCACACCGTGCCGGTGGGCGAGGCGGGCCACCACGTACAGCCCGAGACCGAGACCGTCCTCGGCCTCCTGGTCGTAGGATGCCCCGGGGTCGAACTCGGCGAGACGGGCGTTGACGCGGGCCATCCGCTCGTCGGTCATGCCGATGCCCTCGTCCTGGACGGAGAGCATGATCTCGCCGTTCTCCAGGAGCCAGGCGGAGACCTCGACGGGCTGGTCGGGCGGCGAGAACCCGGTGGCGTTCTCCATCAGCTCGGCCAGCAGGTGGCTGAGGTCGTCGGCGGCGAAGCCGGCGATGTGGGCGTGCGGCGGCAGCGCGGCGATACGGACCCGCTCGTAGCGCTCGATCTCACTGAGCGCTGCGCGGACCACGTCGACGAGCGGGACCGGCCCGGCGCTCTGCTGGAGGTGCTCGGTCCCGGCGAGGACGAGGAGGTTCTCGCTGTGCCGGCGCATGACCGTGGCGAAGTGGTCGAGCTTGAAGAGGGTAGAGAGGCGCTCGGGGTCGTGCTCGCGCTCCTCCAGGCTCTCGATGACGCCGAGCTGCCGCTCGACCAGGCCGAGGGTGCGCAGCGCCAGGCTGACGAAGGTGCTGCCGATGCTGCCGCGCAGCCGCTCCAGCTGGGCGACGGATTCGGCGAGTTCGGCGCGCAGTTCCTCGCGGGCGTCGGCCATCGTCTGGCGCTGGCCGACCAGGTGCCTGCGGTCGGCCTCCAGGTGCTTGCGGTCGGACTCCAGGCCGGCGATGCGCTCGGCGAGGGCCACCGCGTGCGCGTGCAGCGCGTTGACCGAGCGGACGACCTGGGCGAACTCGTCGTTGCGGCCGGTGAACTTGAGGGGTTCCTCCGCCGTCGGGTCCTCCGCGCCGGCCAGGCGGGCGGAGCCAAGGCGCAGCACCGCGAGCGGGCGCGTGAGGGTGCGGGCCAGTGCCGTGGCGATGGCTGTGGCGACCAGCAGCAGGGCCCCGAGGAGGGCGATCCGGATCTCCAGCGCGGTGACGTCGTCGTCGCGGAGCTGGGCCAGGTCCTTGGTGCGGTGGTCGTAGAGCGAGGACTCCGCGCCGCGCATCAGGTCCACCCGGGCGCTGAGCGCCGCGTCGGCCTTCCTGAGGCTGGTGGCGCGGTCGCGGTCGGAGAACGTGGGCTCGTCGGTGAGCTGGGCGAGGTACTTCGCCGCGCTGTTGACCTCGGGGCCGGTGACGGTCGAGTCGTACGACGCCTTGGCCGCCTCGGGGGCGGTGTCGCGGAAGTCGGCGAGGGCTGCGTCGGAGCGCAGCCGGGCCTGCTGGGCGGCGGCGCTGAGGGCGTCGCGCTGCTTGGCGTCGGCCTCCGAGGCGGCCCCCGTGGTGGTGGGCAGGCCGGTGGCCGGGTCGATGACGGCCTGCGTGGAGTGCGGCACGCTGAGCGCGGCGAGCAGCAGGCCGCGCGCGGCGGCGGCCTGCTGGACGGCGGTGTCCAGCTCGGCGAGCGCGTACGCGCCGGAGCCGGCCCGCGACGGCATCCGCTCGGCCAGCTCGCCGGCCAGCCGGTGCAGCTCGGTGATGGCGGCGGAGTAGGCCTGGTGGGTCTGCAGGGCGGTGTTCTGCCCGGTGAGCGCCGCGCGGCGCACGCCCGCGATGCCGTCCAGGTCGGAGCGCAGCCAGGCGGGAGTGTCGGGGTCGGCGCGCAGTTCCTCGACCTGCCGGTCGACGCGGGTGCTGCGCTGCTCGGAGGGCGCCTTGGCCTTGGGACGGCCGGCGGCGACGTAGGAGGTGACCTCGTCGCGTTCGTCGGCCAGCGCGTGGGCGAGGGCGAGGGCGTCCTGGGTCTGTCCGGCGAGCGTCACCAGATTTTGGGAGTCGCTCACCTGTCCGGAGGCGGCCATCACGGACGGGGCGCCCGCCCCGGCGACGGCCGCGGCCACGACGGCGACGGCCGTGATGAGCCGGTTGCGTACGTGGGTGGGGCGGCCCTTGCCGACGGGGGGCGTGGCGGGGGACTGCTGCGGGCCTCCCGCGGAGGTCGTGTGGTTGCCTGTGCGCCGAGGCCGCGTTTTCTGCACCGGTGCTCGCATTCCTGTGCTCGTGTACTCATGGGCCCGGGTGGCGCCCCGTCAATTGGTGCGACGGGTGCGTACACCCTCCCCCGAGCTCCCGACTTCGCGCGAGCAAGGGGGGACCTCCGTCGGTTTCCGACCCTCCCAGTGCCGGTGGGCAGTGGTCCCGCATCGTCCGACCGGCCACCCGAAGGAGTGAACATCGGAGGGGAGTTGGCGGGCAAGTTCCCGAGACGGGCGTGACAGCCCTGCGCGGCGGGCCGGTTGGACGTCCGGGGCAGGCTTTGGCAGTATTCGCCACCACGCCTTCCCGGAGTGATCCATTCCAACCCAAAACAGGCGCGTGACCTGCGGTGGCGCGTAAATTCCGGGGCTGTTGCCAGCCTTTCGCAAACCTTGTGAAGGCCTCGTGCAGACTGGCCGGATGCGTACTGAAGTCGTTTCGGAGCCCGGTCTGCCGGATCGCCTCAACGAGGACTTCGCGAGTGTCGGCCTGCCCGCTTCCGGGCAGGGTGGCTGCCTCGTGGTTCTGGACGGGGTGACCCCGCCCGGAACGGGGACGGGGTGTCTGCATTCGGTCCCCTGGTTCACCGCCCGGCTCGGCGGGATGCTGACCGAACTGACCGTTTCCTGCGGAGATCTGACTCTGCCGGAGATCCTCACGCGGGCCGTCTCGCGGGTCGCCGGGGCCCACGCGGACACCTGTGACCTTTCTCACCCGCGCACTCCGCAGGCGACCGTGGTTCTCGCCCGCTGGTCGCCGGAGGCGGTGGAGTACCTGGTCCTGTCCGACTCGGCGCTGCTGGTGGAAGGGCCCGACGGCACCGTCACCCCCCTCCTGGACGACCGCCTGGCCCGGCTCCCCCGAACCTCGCTGGCCACCGACGCGATCGTCGACGCCACGGTGCGCAACAAGGAGGGCGGCTTCTTCACCGCGGCCGCGGACCCCTCGGTGGCGGCCCGCGCCGTGACGGGCACCCTCCCGCGCTGCGGCATCCGCTCGCTGACGGCGCTGACGGACGGCGCGGCGCGCTGGGTGGAGAAGTTCCACGAGGGCGACTGGACGCAGTGCGTGGCCCTCGTGCGCAAGGAGGGGGCCCACGCGCTCGTGGACCGCGTCCGCTCCCTGGAGAGGGCCGACCGCGAGGAGCGCGCCCGCCTGGGCCGCAGCAAGACGCACGACGACGCGACGGTGGTGTTCGCGGAGCTGTGAGCCGGGGCTACTTCTCCATGACGTCGTTCAGTTCGTGCAGGAGGCGGGCGAGTTCGGAGACCTCGCGGCGGTTCCAGTGGGCGAGCTGGCTGACGTAGCGGGCGCGGCGTGCCTCGCGGACCCGGCCGACGCGGCCGCGGCCCTCGTCGGTGAGGGCGACGAGCCAGGCGCGCCCGTCCGCCGGGTCCGGTTGCCGGGCGACCAGGCCGAGTTCCTCCAGGGCGCGCAACTGGCGGGACATGGTGGCCTTGCCGACGCCGATGTAGGCCGCGAGGTCGGTGGCGCGCTGGCCGCCGCACTCGTCGAGCCGGACGAGCAGGCCGTACGCGGAGGACTCCAGGTCGGGGTGGACCTCGCGGGCCATCTCCCCCTGGTTGGCGCGGGCGCGCCGCAGCAGCACCGTCAGTTCCCGCTCCAGGGAGAGGAACTCGCGCTCCGCACCGCCGGGCGCCGCGTCGGGCGCGCCACCCCGGTCTCCGTCGCCGTTCGCCTCTTCGTGCACGTCAGCCCCGCCTCGTTCTCCCGGTTCCCGGTGTTTTCCCGGGCGTGAAAGTTTCCGCCCGCCGCCGCCGTCGTCGCAGCTCCGCAAGTATTTCGCAGGCGTAGACCAACGGCAGCCCCCGGACCCCCTTCCCACCCCGGGTCTACGTGCGTAGCGTCCTCCGCAGGCAAGGAATGACATGCCCACGCCACCAGCGAATGCCGGGCCCACGGCGGCCCGTTCTCCCCTTCCGGCCGGCATGTCCCGCGTTCTCCCCCACCGCGCACCACCGAGCCTCGGAGGCACGTCATGCCCGTGCACAGATCCGGAACGGCCCGCGTACGGCGGCTGACCGTCGCGGGGACCCTGATCGCCGCTTTCTCCCTGCTGTTCACGCTCCCGGCCTCGGCCGCCGGCCACCCCGCCCGGGGCTCCGCCCACATGGGCATGGGCGTCCTGGCGCACGACGGCCAGGACGGCACCCCCGCACCGACCGCCGTCACCCAGACCGAGGGCGTCGACGTCGCCGGCTACCAGGGCAACGTCGACTGGACGACCCTGTGGAACAGCGGCGTCCGGTGGGCCTACACGAAGGCGAGCGAGGGGACGTACTACACGAACCCCTACTTCACGCAGCAGTACAACGGCTCCTACAACATCGGCATGATCCGCGGCGCCTACCACTTCGCCACCCCCGACACCACCAGCGGCGCCACCCAGGCCGACTACTTCGTCGACCACGGCGGCGGCTGGTCGCGGGACGGCATGACGCTGCCGGGCACCCTCGACATCGAGTGGAACCCGTACGGGGCCGCCTGCTACGGCAAGACGGCGAGCGCGATGGTCGGCTGGATCGCCGACTTCCTGAACAGGTACAAGGCGCGCACCGGCCGGGACGCGGTGATCTACACGGCCACCAGCTGGTGGACCCAGTGCACCGGCAACTACGGCGGATTCGCCGTGAACAACCCCCTGTGGATCGCGCGGTACGCCTCGGATCCGGGGACGCTGCCGGCCGGTTGGGGCTACTACACGATGTGGCAGTACACCTCGTCCGGCCCGACGGTCGGCGACCACGACAAGTTCAACGGCGGGCTGGACCGGGTGCAGGCTCTCGCCAACGGCTGACCCCGCCTCCCGGCGCACGGCGAAGGCCCGGGACTCCCTCACGGGACCCGGGCCTTCCCTCATCCGGCGGCCTCCGTCACGCGGCCACCGGAACCTCCGGCGCCGCCCCGCTCGACGCGGGCGCGAGCGCCAGCTCCAGGACCTGCCGGACGTCGGTCACGGCGTGGACGTCGAGCCGGTCCAGCACCTCGGCCGGGACGTCGTCCAGGTCGGCCTCGTTGCGCTTGGGGATGACGACGGTCCGCACCCCGGCGCGGTGGGCGGCCAGCAGCTTCTGCTTCACTCCGCCGATCGGCAGGACCCGGCCGGTCAGCGAGATCTCGCCGGTCATCGCCACGTCCGTGCGGACCAGGCGCCCGGAGAGCAGCGACGCCAGCGCGGTGGTCATCGTGATGCCCGCGCTCGGGCCGTCCTTGGGGACCGCGCCCGCCGGGAAGTGGATGTGCACGCCCCGGTCCCGCAGGTCGCCCACCGGCAGCTCCAGTTCGGCGCCGTGGCTGCGCAGGAAGCTCAGCGCGATCTGCGCCGACTCCTTCATCACGTCGCCCAGCTGACCGGTCAGCGTCAGGCCCGCCGCGCCGGTCTCCGGGTCGGCCAGGGACGCCTCCACGAACAGGACGTCACCGCCGGCGCCGGTGACCGCGAGGCCGGTCGCCACCCCGGGGACGGCGGTACGGCGCTCGGCCGGGTCCTGGGCGGACTCCGGCACATGGTGCGGCCGGCCGATCAGGGAGCGCAGATCGGCGTCGGTGACGGTGAACGGCAGCTCCCGCTCGCCCAGTTCGTGCCGGGCCGCCACCTTGCGCAGCAGCCGCGCCACCGACCGCTCCAGGGCCCGCACGCCCGCCTCGCGGGTGTACTCGCCGGCCAGCCTGCGCAGCGCGCCCTCCTCGATCGTCACCTCGCCCTCGTGCAGGCCCGCCCGCTCCAGCTGGCGCGGAAGCAGGTGGTCGCGCGCGATGACGACCTTCTCGTCCTCGGTGTAGCCGTCCAGCCGGACGATCTCCATCCGGTCGGCCAGCGCCTCCGGGATGGCCTCCAGGACGTTGGCGGTCGCGAGGAACACGACGTCGGACAGGTCGAGTTCGACCTCCAGGTAGTGGTCCCGGAAGGTGTGGTTCTGCGCGGGGTCCAGGACCTCCAGCAGGGCCGCCGCCGGGTCGCCGCGGAAGTCCGAGCCGACCTTGTCGATCTCGTCGAGCAGCACGACCGGGTTCATCGACCCGGCCTCCTTGATCGCGCGGACGATCCGGCCGGGCAGCGCGCCGACGTACGTACGCCGGTGGCCGCGGATCTCGGCCTCGTCGCGGACGCCGCCGAGGGCGACACGGACGAACCGGCGCCCCATGGCGTGCGCGACCGACTCGCCGAGCGAGGTCTTTCCGACGCCGGGCGGCCCGACGAGCGCGAGCACGGCACCACCGCGCCGCCCGCCGACCACGCCGAGGCCGCGGTCGACGCGGCGCTTGCGTACCGCGAGGTACTCGGTGATCCGCTCCTTGACGTCGTCCAGGCCCGCGTGCTCCGCGTCCAGCACGGCCTTGGCGCCCCGGATGTCGTAGGCGTCCTCGGTCCGCTCGTTCCACGGCAGGTCGAGGATCGTGTCGAGCCAGGTGCGGATCCAGGACCCCTCCGGCGACTGGTCGGACGCCCGCTCCAGCTTGTCGACCTCCTTCAGGGCCGCCTCGCGGACCTTCTCGGGCAGGTCGGCGGCCTCCACCCGGGTGCGGTAGTCGTCGGACTCCTCACCGTCCGTCTCGCCGTTCAGCTCGCGCAGCTCCTTGCGGACGGCCTCCAGCTGACGGCGGAGCAGGAACTCGCGCTGCTGCCTGTCGACGCCCTCCTGGACGTCCTTGGCGATGGTCTCGGCCACGTCCTGCTCGGCGAGGTGGTCCCGCAGCTGCCGCGTGGCGAGTCTCAGCCGGGCCACCGGGTCGGCGGTCTCCAGGAGCTCGAGCTTCTGGTCGGTGGTGAGGAAGGGCGAGTAGCCGGAGTTGTCGGCGAGGGCGGAGACGTCGTCGATGGCCTGGACCCGGTCGACGACCTGCCAGGCGCCGCGCTTCTTCAGCCAGCTCGTGGCGAGCGCCTTGTACTCCTTGACCAGTTCCGCGACCTGGCCGGGGTAGGGGTCTCCCCCGTTCGAACGGAGTTGAGAAGCGGGGGAAAGGTCCGGCGCGGTCTCCTCGACCGCCGTCCCCTCGACCCACAGCGCCGCACCGGGGCCGGTGGTCCCGGCGCCGATCCGCACCCGCCCGCGGCCGCGGACCAGGGCACCCGGGTCGCCGTCGGCCAGCCTGCCGACCTGCTCGACCGTGCCCAGCACGCCGGTCTTCGCGTACGTCCCCTCGATGCGCGGCACCAGCAGGACCCTGGGCTTGCCCGGCTCCGACCGGGCGGCGGCCTGGGCGGCCTCCACCGCGGCCCGCACTTCGGCGTCGCTCAGGTCCAGCGGGACCACCATGCCGGGCAGCACGACCTCGTCGTCGAGCGGCAGCACGGGCAGGGTGAGCGGTGTGAACGCCGTGGACTCAGCAGCCATGATCTCCCCTTCGGCAGTCAAGTTGAGCTATGCCGACTCAATGCTGGGGAGCTCGTCATTGTTCCCCGACGCCTGTTCGCTCTGAGCGATCAAGGCAAAGCCGCGTCGTTCGCGCCTTTCACGGCGCGTGGGAGCGCACGGGAGGGGGACTTGAGGCTACGGGTCGGGGCGCCGGGCTCACGCGCCGGCGCCGACGCGGCACTGATGCCCTCACGCCCTTACGCCCTGACGTCGGCTCAGGCCGTGACGGCGGCCGGGCTCTGGACGCGCGCCCGCGCCCAGCGGCGGACGACCGGCCAGCTCGCCGCGCCGAGACTCACGGAGATCAGATGCCCCGAGCTCGTCATCGGGTCGGTGTACGCCATCAGGTCCGGGACCTGCATCCCGAGGAACCCGAGGAGCAGCGGCCAGCGCAGCCAGGGAGCGAGCAGGCCGGACAGCGCGCCGACACCGGCGGCGACGCCGAAGCTGATGCCGTAGTCCAGGCGGTGCAGCGAACTGTCGGGCAGCAGGCCCCCGAGCACCGCGAGCCCGACGGGGACCTCGGTCGCGAGGGTCGCCAGCACATGTCCGAACAGGAAGACGCCCGCCGTACGCAGGCCCCCCACCCGGCGCTCCAGCGCGGTGAGCACCAGCAGGAAGCACAGCGCGTACGGCGAGGCGATCCCGCCGGCGACCCAGAGCGCGCTGCCCGTCAGCACCAGCAGGGGCGTCCGCACGAGGTGCGCGACATCCGTGCTGGAGCCCTGGTACAGGACGTTCATCAGGGCGGGGTCGACACAGCGGGCGACGAGCGAGGTGACGGCCAGTACGACCGCGTAGCCGAAGGTGAAGGGGGTGCCGGTGGGGTCGGGCAGCAGGCGCCAGGGGCGCAGAGCGCGACGAGCGCCGCCGAACCCGCCGGGCCCGCGTCGCCCGTCGAGGCGCGCCGCCGAGGTGACGGGTGCGGTCCTCCCGGTCGCCTCGGTCTCCGGCAGGGTGGCCGTGACGACGGCCCCGTCCGCCGCGGCGCCCGGCGCCCGGCCCCGCTGCCGCGGCATTCCGTCGAGCAGCTGCGCGACCTCCGCGAACCCCGGGCCCGCGTCGAGGGCCGCGCCCGCGTGCGCACCGGCGCCCGCGGCCCGGCCCGCGCCCTCCCCCGGCGCGTGCGGAGCGGCCCCGCCCTCCTCCGCCGCGGGAGGAACGCCCGAAGACGCCGAAGAGGCCGCACCGTCAGCCGTCGCAGTCCGTTCCACGCCGAGGCGCTCCTTCCGTCACGCCCCACCCTTGGCGCCCCACCGGCCACTGTCTATGACCGACGCCACGCGAACGGCGATTCACAGCAACTTCTGACCTTCCTCCCGCGTCCGCCCCCTCTGCTTCGACACCACCCCCCGGGCACCGGTAATTCAGGTGGCGGAAAAGGTCCGTTGGGGCAGGATGGCCTCATGACCGCCTCGTACGACACGCCCGTGGTGCTGGACCGTCGCGAGGGCCCCCACGGCGAGGTCGTGCTGCGCCGGCACGGCGCGCTGCTGCAGATCATCGTCAACGGCTGCTTCCTGATGGACACCTCCGACGGCCGCTCCGAACGCCTGCTCGTCGACGCCGCGCTCGCCGCCCTGGACGGGCGCCCGGCACCGGACGTACTGATCGGCGGCCTGGGTGTCGGCTTCTCCCTCGCGCACGCGGCCGCCGACACCTGCTGGGGGCGGATCACCGTCGTCGAACGCGAGCGCGCCGTCGTCGACTGGCACCGTGACGGCCCCCTCGCCGCCCTGACCGCCGAGGCCCTCGCCGATCCGCGGACGCAGATCGTCGAAAGTGACCTGGTTCACTACGTCGATGAGACATCCACCACATTCGACGCCCTGTGCCTCGATATCGACAACGGACCCGGCTGGACGGTCACCGAGGGCAACGAGGGGCTCTACACACCCGCCGGACTGGCAAGCTGCGCAAGGGTGTTGAGGCCCGGCGGAGTGCTCGCGGTGTGGTCCGCCCAGCCGTCTCCGGATTTTGAAGGAAGCTTGCGGAATGTCGGATTCCAACAGGTGCGCACCGAAGAGATCCCCGTTGCCCGGGGCGTTCCGGACGTCGTCCACCTCGCCGTCCGACCTGGATAGCAAAGCCGAGGTGACTCCCCGTACGCTGCTTTCCTGACGCCGATCATTCAAGCGTCAATCGCAGTCATGGGATCACCCCACGGATTCCGGAAAGCACACCCCAGGGGCGGGCGATGGAGCAGACACACACCGCGCACAACGGCACGACGGCGACCGCCGGCGCACAGCGCCGGGTTCTGGTCGTCGAGGACGACCCGACCATCGTGGACGCCATCGCCACCCGTCTGCGCGCCGAGGGATTCCTCGTGCAAACCGCGGGCGACGGCCCGTCCGCCGTCGACACCGCCGAGGCCTGGCAGCCCGACCTGCTGATCCTCGACATCATGCTGCCCGGCTTCGACGGGCTGGAGGTCTGCCGCCGGGTGCAGGCCCAGCGCCCGGTGCCGGTGATGATGCTCACCGCGCGGGACGACGAGACCGACATGCTGGTCGGGCTCGGGGTCGGCGCGGACGACTACATGACCAAGCCGTTCTCGATGCGGGAGCTGGCCGCGCGGGTGCACGTGCTGCTGCGCCGGGTGGAGCGGGCGGCGATCGCCGCGACCACCCCGCGCTCGGGCATCCTGCGCCTGGGCGAGCTGGAGATCGACCACGCGCAGCGCCGGGTGCGGGTGCGCAGCGAGGACGTCCACCTCACGCCCACCGAGTTCGACCTGCTCGTGTGCCTGGCGAACACCCCGCGCGCGGTGCTCTCGCGCGAGCAGCTGCTCGCGGAGGTGTGGGACTGGGCGGACGCCTCCGGCACCCGGACCGTCGACAGCCACATCAAGGCGCTGCGCCGGAAGATCGGCGCCGAGCGGATCCGCACGGTGCACGGCGTGGGCTACGCCCTGGAGACGCCGACGCCATGAGCGGGGGGCCGGCGACACGGAGAGGCCCCGGGGAGGAACCCTGGGGCGGCGTACGCCCGTTCTCGATCAAGACCAAGCTCGGCGCGCTGGTCGTCATCGCGGTGCTGATCACCACCGGTCTGTCGATGATCGCGGTGCACACCAAGACCGAGCTGCGCTTCATCATGGTCTTCTCGATGATCGCCACCCTGCTCATCACGCAGTTCGTGGCGCACTCGCTCACCGCGCCGCTGGACGAGATGAACACGGTGGCCCGCTCCATCTCGCACGGCGACTACACCCGCCGGGTGCGCGAGAACCGCCGGGACGAGCTGGGCGACCTCGCCCAGACGATCAACCTCATGGCCGACGAGCTGGCGGCCCAGGACAGCGCCCGCAAGGAACTGGTGGCCAACGTCTCGCACGAGCTGCGCACGCCCATCGCGGGCCTGCGCGCGGTGCTGGAGAACATCGTGGACGGGTTCACCGAGGCCGACCCCGAGACCATGCGCACGGCCCTGAAGCAGACCGAGCGGCTGGGCCGGCTGGTGGAGACGCTGCTGGACCTCTCCCGGCTGGACAACGGGGTCGTACCGCTGAAGAAGCGGCGGTTCGAGGTGTGGCCGTACCTGTCGGGCGTGCTGAAGGAGGCCAACATGGTGGCCTCCGCGCGCGCGGGCATCGCCTCCGGCTCCGGCAGCCACACGCGTACCGACGTCCATCTGCACCTCGACGTCTCCCCGCCGGAGCTGAGCGCGCACGCGGATCCCGAGCGCATCCACCAGGTGGTCGCCAACCTGATCGACAACGCGGTCAAGCACAGCCCGCCGCACGGCCGGGTGACGGTGAGGGCGCGGCGCGGGCCGCAGCCGGAGTCCCTGGAGCTGGAGGTGCTCGACGAGGGGCCCGGCATTCCGCGCTCCGAGTGGCACCGTGTCTTCGAGCGCTTCAACCGGGGCGCGGTGCGGCGTCCGCACGGCCCCGGCAGCGACGGCGGCACCGGCCTGGGGCTGGCGATCGCCCGCTGGGCGGTGGATCTGCACGGCGGCCGGATCGGTGTGGCCGAATCCGAGCGTGGCTGCCGGATCCAGGTCACCCTTCCAGGGCTCCCCACGTCGTCGAGTTGACGTAGGGTTCGAACCGGAACCTCAAGATCCACCAGCGTCGCCGCAGGCGGACACGTGTGATCAGGCAGAGGACCGCCGGGGACCGCGCCCTTCCATGGGCCGGACCCGGGTCGCGCCTTCCCTTTCGTAGCGGAACCACGCTTGTTTCCCGCCATTTCAAGCCCCGAAACACGGCTTTCAATGTGACTTACGCGACGATGAACGGGCCCGACCTGACCTTCACGGTCTTGGGGGCGTAGCCTTTATTTCCGCTGTCCATCACCTTGTGAAGCGGAAGAGGGCGGTTGCCGCCGTGTCGCCACAGTCCCCCAGTAACTCGAGCTCCCCCAGCCTCCGGCCGGGCGGTGCCTCCACGACCGACGACCAAGCCGGGAAGAACCCCGCTGCCGCGTTCGGTCCCAACGAGTGGCTCGTCGACGAGATCTATCAGCAGTACCTCCAGGACCCGAACTCCGTAGACCGCGCCTGGTGGGACTTCTTCGCCGACTACAAGCCCGGGGCCGCTGCCGCCGGCTCCTCGGCCCCGGCCGGTACGGGCACTGCGGCCGCGGGGGCCGCAGAGACCGCCACCCCGGCTCAGGCGGCGCCCACCGCTCCGGCTGCCCCGGCCCAGCCCGCGGCCCCCGCCGCACAGGCCCCGGCCGCTGCCCGGCCCGCCGCCGCGGCTCCGGCCCAGGCTCCGGCTCCGGCGAAGCCCGCCGCGCAGGCCCCGGCGCCCGCGCGGGCCGCCGCGCCCGCCGCCAAGCCGCAGGCCAAGGCCGCGCCCGCCGCCGAGGCGCCCGACGGTCCCGAGTTCGTGACGCTGCGCGGCCCGTCCGCCGCGGTCGCCAAGAACATGAACGCCTCCCTGGAACTGCCCACGGCCACCTCCGTGCGCGCGGTCCCGGTGAAGCTGCTGTTCGACAACCGCATCGTCATCAACAACCACCTCAAGCGGGCCCGCGGCGGGAAGATCTCCTTCACGCACCTCATCGGCTACGCGATGGTCCAGGCCATCAAGGCCATGCCGGCGATGAACTGGTCCTTCGGCGAGAAGGACGGCAAGCCGACCCTCGTCAAGCCGGCCCACGTCAACCTCGGCCTCGCGATCGACCTGGTCAAGCCCAACGGCGACCGCCAGCTCGTCGTCGCGGCGATCAAGAAGGCCGAGACGCTGAACTTCTTCGAGTTCTGGCAGGCCTACGAGGACATCGTCCGCCGCGCCCGCGACGGCAAGCTGACGATGGACGACTTCACCGGCGTCACGGTCTCCCTGACCAACCCCGGCGGCCTCGGCACGGTCCACTCGGTGCCGCGTCTGATGCCCGGCCAGTCGGTGATCATGGGCGTCGGCTCCATGGACTACCCGGCGGAGTTCCAGGGCACCAGCCAGGACACGCTCAACAAGCTCGGCATCTCGAAGGTCATGACGCTCACGTCGACCTACGACCACCGGGTGATCCAGGGCGCCGCCTCCGGCGAGTTCCTCCGCCAGGTCGCGAACCTGCTGCTCGGCGAGAACGACTTCTACGACGGCATCTTCGAGTCGCTGCGCATCCCCTACGAGCCGGTCCGCTGGCTCAAGGACATCGACGCCAGCCACGACGACGACGTCACCAAGGCCGCCCGCGTCTTCGAGCTGATCCACTCCTACCGGGTCCGCGGCCACGTCATGGCCGACACCGACCCGCTGGAGTACCAGCAGCGCAAGCACCCCGACCTGGACATCACCGAGCACGGCCTCACCCTGTGGGACCTGGAGCGCGAGTTCGCCGTCGGCGGCTTCGCCGGCAAGTCGATGATGAAGCTGCGCGACATCCTCGGCGTGCTGCGCGACTCGTACTGCCGCACCACCGGCATCGAGTACATGCACATCCAGGACCCCAAGCAGCGCAAGTGGATCCAGGACCGCGTCGAGCGCCCGCACTCCAAGCCGGAGCGCGAGGAGCAGCTGCGCATCCTGCGCCGGCTGAACGCGGCGGAGGCCTTCGAGACCTTCCTGCAGACCAAGTACGTCGGCCAGAAGCGCTTCTCCCTGGAGGGCGGCGAGTCGGTCATCCCGCTGCTCGACGCGGTGATCGACAGCGCGGCCGAGTCGCGCCTGGACGAGGTCGTCATCGGCATGGCCCACCGCGGCCGCCTGAACGTGCTCGCCAACATCGTCGGCAAGTCGTACGCGCAGATCTTCCGCGAGTTCGAGGGCAACCTCGACCCGAAGTCGATGCACGGCTCCGGCGACGTGAAGTACCACCTGGGCGCCGAGGGCACCTTCACCGGCCTGGACGGCGAGCAGATCAAGGTCTCCCTGGTCGCGAACCCCTCCCACCTGGAGGCGGTGGACCCGGTCCTGGAGGGCGTCTCCCGCGCCAAGCAGGACATCATCAACAAGGGCGGCACGGACTTCACCGTCCTGCCGGTGGCGATCCACGGCGACGCGGCCTTCGCGGGCCAGGGCGTGGTGGCCGAGACCCTGAACATGTCGCAGCTGCGCGGCTACCGCACCGGCGGCACGGTCCACATCGTCATCAACAACCAGGTCGGCTTCACCGCGGCCCCCGAGTCCTCGCGTTCCTCCATGTACGCGACGGACGTGGCCCGCATGATCGAGGCCCCGATCTTCCACGTGAACGGCGACGACCCGGAGGCCGTGGTCCGCGTCGCGCGGCTCGCCTTCGAGTTCCGCCAGGCGTTCAACAAGGACGTGGTGATCGACCTCATCTGCTACCGCCGCCGCGGTCACAACGAGTCGGACAACCCGGCCTTCACCCAGCCGCTGATGTACGACCTGATCGACAAGAAGCGCTCGGTGCGCAAGCTCTACACCGAGTCCCTCATCGGTCGCGGCGACATCACCCTGGAAGAGGCCGAGCAGGCGCTGCAGGACTACCAGGGCCAGCTGGAGAAGGTCTTCACCGAGGTCCGCGAGGCCACCTCGCAGCCGGCCGCCTCCCACGCGCCGGAGCCGCTGGACGGCTTCCCGGTCGCCGTCCCGACCGCCGTCTCCACGGAGGTCGTCAAGCGCATCGCCGAGTCCCAGGTCAACGTCCCCGACCACATCACCGTCCACCCGCGTCTGCTGCCGCAGCTGCAGCGCCGGGCGGCCATGGTCGAGGACGGCACGATCGACTGGGGCATGGGCGAGACCCTGGCCATCGGCTCGCTGCTCCTGGAGGGAGTCCCGGTCCGGCTGTCCGGCCAGGACTCCCGCCGCGGCACCTTCGGCCAGCGCCACGCGGTGATCATCGACCGCAACACCGGCGAGGACTTCACCCCGCTGCTGTACCTGTCCGACGACCAGGCCCGCTACAACGTCTACGACTCGCTGCTCAGCGAGTACGCGGCGATGGGCTTCGAGTACGGCTACTCGCTGGCCCGCCCGGACGCGCTGGTGATGTGGGAGGCGCAGTTCGGCGACTTCGTCAACGGCGCGCAGACGGTCGTGGACGAGTTCATCTCCTCGGCGGAGCAGAAGTGGGGCCAGACCTCCGGCGTCACCCTGCTCCTCCCGCACGGCTACGAGGGCCAGGGCCCGGACCACTCCTCGGCCCGCCCGGAGCGCTTCCTCCAGCTGTGCGCGCAGAACAACATGACGGTCGCGATGCCGACCTCGCCGGCGAACTACTTCCACCTGCTGCGGTGGCAGGTGCACAACCCGCACCACAAGCCGCTGGTCGTCTTCACCCCGAAGTCGATGCTGCGTCTGAAGGCCGCGGCCTCCACGGCGGAGGAGTTCACCACCGGCGAGTTCCGCCCGGTCATCGGCGACGCCACGGCGGACCCGGCCGCGGTCCGCAGGGTCGTCTTCTGCGCCGGCAAGGTCTACTACGACCTGGAGGCCGAGCGGCAGAAGCGCGGCGCGACGGACACCGCGATCATCCGCATCGAGCGCCTGTACCCGCTGCCGGGTGCCGAGCTCCAGGCGGAGATCAAGAAGTACCCGAACGCCGAGAAGTACCTGTGGGTCCAGGAGGAGCCGGCGAACCAGGGCGCGTGGCCGTTCATCGCCCTGAACCTCATCGACCACCTGGACCTGGCCGTCGGCGCGGACATCCCGCCGGGTGAGCGCCTGCGCCGCATCTCGCGCCCGCACGGCTCCTCGCCCGCCGTGGGTTCCGCCAAGCGGCACCAGGCGGAGCAGGAGCAGCTGGTCCGCGAGGTCTTCGAGGCCTGACCACCGGCCCGAGCCTGCGCACCGCCGGCCTGACGGCACAGGGCCCGGCCCCCGAGTTTCCCGCTCGGGGCCGGGCCCTTCGGCGTGTGCGGGGCGCATAACCTGGAGGGGTACGACCCGAGGCCCGCGGGCCCAGCATCAGGAGAGCACCCGTGTACTTCACCGACCGAGGCATCGAGGAACTCGAGAAGCGGCGCGGCGAGGAGGAGATCACCTTCGAGTGGCTCGCCGAACAGCTGCGGACGTTCGTCGACCTGAACCCCGACTTCGAGGTGCCGGTGGAGCGACTGGCGACGTGGCTGGCCCGGCTGGACGACGAGGACGACGAGTAGGGGACCTGGGGCTCCTCTTCGGGGGGTCGGGCGGGGGTTCTGCGTTCCCGCAGGTTCTGCGTGTCCGCGTGTTCCGGGTGTCTGCCGTGTTCCGGGTGTTCTGCCCTGTTCCGCGCGGGGCGCGCGTTTCCTGTGTCCGATTCATGCCGTATGCCGTCACCACATCGGGTGTCTTGACTTTCCCTGGCCGCGATATATCGTGAATACGGAAGACGCGATATGGCGTGTCGTGTCAGTGTCCGGCCCTGTCCCGGCCCGGCGGTTGCGCGCGGTCCGGCCCGTCCCAGGAGGTCAGCACCATGCCCGAGTGGTCCGTCGGCGAGCCCGGCAAGCTCACCTTCGACGAGCCCGTGTCCGAGCTCCACGTCCGCATCGTCAACGGCGCGGTGAACGTCGTGGGCACGGACGAGGGTTCCGCCCGGCTGGAGGTCTCGGAGATCGAGGGCCCGCCCCTGATCGTCACCCAGCAGGGGGGCACCCTCACGGTCGCCTACGAGGACCTGCCGTGGAAGGGCTTCCTCAAGTGGCTCGACCGCAAGGGCTGGCGGCGCAGCGCAGTGGTGTCCCTGGCGGTTCCGGCGCAGGCGCGCGTTGAGCTCGGGGTGGTCGGTGCCGCGGCGACGGTCTCCGGGCTGGACGGACACGCGGAGGTGAAGGGTGTCTCCGGCGACACCACCCTGGTGGGACTCACCGGCCCGGTGCGGGCGGACACCGTGTCGGGCAGCGTGGAGGCGCAGGCCCTCTCGGGCGACCTGCGGTTCAACTCGGTCTCCGGAGACCTGACCGTGGTCGAGGGCGCGGGCTCCTCGGTGAAGGCCGACTCGGTGAGCGGGTCGATGATCGTGGACCTCGACCCGGCGGGCCGCCCCACCGACATCAGCCTGACCAACGTCTCCGGCGAGATCGCCATCCGTCTGCCCCACCCGGCGGACACACGGGTGGAGGCGAACACCGCGAGCGGGACGGTGTCCAACGCCTTCGAGGACCTCCGGGTCAGCGGCCAGTGGGGCGCGAAGCGCATCACCGGCCGCCTCGGCACGGGACACGGCCGGCTGAAGGCGACCACCGTCTCCGGCTCGATCGCGCTGCTGCGGCGCCCGCCGGCGGAGGACGAGCCGTGGGAGTCGGAGGACCTCCGCCCGACCGACGCCCCGAGCGACGGCACGACCGACGGCACGACCCAGAAGAAGGTGCTCTGAGATGCCCCCCGTCTTCGCCCACGGCCGCCTGCGCCTGTACCTGCTCAAGCTGCTCGACGAGGCTCCGCGCCACGGCTACGAGGTGATCCGCCTGCTGGAGGAGCGCTTCCAGGGGCTGTACGCGCCTTCGGCGGGCACCGTGTACCCGCGCCTGGCCAAGCTGGAGGCCGAGGGCCTGGTCACCCACACCACCGAGGGCGGCCGCAAGGTGTACGCGATCACGGACGCGGGCCGCGCCGAACTGGCCGACCGCAGCGGTGAGCTGGCCGACCTGGAGCTGGAGATCCGCGAGTCGGTCGCCGAGCTCGCCGCCGAGATCCGGGCCGATGTGCGCGGCGCGGCGGGCGACCTGCGGCGCGAGATGCGCGCGGCGGCCTCCGAGGCCCGGCAGGGCCCCGGCACCGGCGCGGGCGGCCACGGCGACGTGGGGGACCTGGGTGACAAGGAGGCGTGGCGCGTCGCCAAGGAGGAGATGCGGCGGGTCCGGCACGAGTGGAAGGAACAGGCCCGGCGCGCCAAGGACGAGAGCCGACGCGCCCGGGACGAGGCCCAGCGCGCCCGGCGCCAGGCGAAGGAGGCCCAGGAGCATGCGCGGGCCCAGGCGCAGGAGGAGCTGCAGCGCGTCGCCCGGCGGGTGCAGGAGCAGGTGCAGGACCACTTCGCGCGGGGCGACTGGCCGACGGGCGTGCGCGAGGGCCTGACCGAACTGGCCAAGGAGTTCGGCAAGGACTTCGGCTTCGGCCGCCCGGCGAACGGCACCACGGCGACCGGCACGTCCGCGCCCGGTCCGTCGACGACCGGAGCGCCCCCCGCAGGCCCGTCGACGACCGGCGACTCCGGTACCGGCGCCGCCGCCACGCCCGCGGCCGGCCCCGAGTACACGCGGACCCCGGAGGACTTCCCCGCCGCGTACGAACCGGCCTGGGCGCACGAGGACTTCACGGGTGACCCGGCCCGCGACCTCGACCGGCTCCTCGACCGCTTCCGCGACGACATCCGCGACGCGGCCCGTGACCACGGCGTCACGCCCGACCAGCTGCGCGACGCCCGCCGCCATCTGTCCACGGCGGCGGCCCACATCGGTGCGGCCCTGCGCGGCCCGAAGGCCTGACGGACGCCCGGCTCGACGAGCGTCCCCGTCACGCCGTGGGACGTGTCGGGGGCCGGCCGTCAGCCTGCCTGAGCCTCTCCCCCGGCGTACAGCACACGGGTCAGGGACCCGTGGGTCACGCCGTGATCGGCGAGGACCTCCGACGGGACGCCCGGGCGGGTCGTCAGGGCGATCAGGAGGTGCTCGTCGCCGATGTACCGGTCGCGATGCCCGAGCGCGACCCGCAGCGACTGGGAGAGCAGTTCCCTGGCCCCGCGGCTGAACGGCCGCCGCCCGGCCCTGCGCCCGGGACCGGCTTTCGACCCGGGCGCCAACGCCCCTTCCCCGTGGGTCTCCTCGATCCGGGAGACGACGGCCGACAGGTCGATGCCCAGCCCGGACAGGGCGTCCGCGTCGGCCCGGGAGAGCCCGCCCCTGCGCCGGGCCTCGGCCACCTCCCGCGCCACCGCCTGCCGCCCCGCCGGGGTCAGGCCCAGCGCGGCCAGAGCGAACGACCCGCGACTGCCCTCCCGGTCGAGCAGGGCGAGCAGGACGTGGGACTCCTCGACCCGGCCGGCCCCGGCCCGCTCGGCGTGCAGCACCGCGCCCTCGACCACGGCGCGGGCGTCCTTGCTGAACCGTTCGAACATCACTGCCTCCCGTACTTCTTGTGCACGGCCTGCCTGCTGACGCCCAGCTCGGCGGCGATCTCCTGCCACGACCAGCCCTGATTGCGCGCGCTGCGCACCTGCACCGCTTCCAGCTGCTCCAGCAGCCGGCGCAGCGCGGCGACGGCCCGCAGCCCGACCCTCGGGTCGCGGTCGCCCGCGCGCTCGGCGAGTTCCGTTGCCTCGGTCATGACGTCAACTTACGTTGACAGCGGGTCCTTTGTCAACCATGGTTGACGCGCGGGAGGAGACGGACAGACGAAACGGCGGGCCCGGAGGTCCGGACCCGCCGTCGGCGGCCGAGGAGCGCGCGCGGCGCCCGCGTCAGGAGTTGGTGAGGACGATCTTGCCGAACTGGTCGCCCGATGCCAGCCGCTGGAAGCCCTCGCGGGCGCGGTCGAGCGGGAGCGCCTCGTCGATGACGGGACGTACGCCGGTGGCGGCGCAGAACGAGAGCAGGTCCTCCAGCTCGTCCTTGGTGCCCATCGTCGAGCCGACGACCTTGAGCTCCAGGAAGAAGATGCGGGTCAGCTCGGCCTGGGACGGCCGGTCACCGCTGGTGGCACCGGAGATGACGACGGTCCCGCCGGGCCGCAGCGACTTCACCGAGTGGGACCAGGTGGCCGCGCCCACGGTCTCGATGACGGCGTCCACGCGCTGCGGCAGCCGCGCACCGGGCTCCAGCGCCTCGACGGCGCCGAGCTCCACCGCCCGCTTGCGCTTGGCCTCGTCCCGGCTGGTGGCGAAGACCCGCAGACCGGCCGCCTTGCCGAGCACGATGGCGGCCGTCGCGACACCGCCGCCGGCCCCCTGGACCAGTACCGAGTCGCCCGGCCGCACGCCCGCGTTGGTGAAGAGCATGCGGTACGCCGTGAGCCAGGCCGTGGGCAGGCAGGCGGCCTCCTCGAAGGAGAGCTCCTTGGGCTTGGGCAGGATGTTCCAGGTCGGGACGGCGACCCGCTCCGCGAAGGTGCCCTGGTAGCGCTCGGTGAGGATGGAGCGGGGTTCCTTCGGGCCGACGCCGTGGCCGGTCTGGCCGATCACGGAGTGCAGGACGACCTCGTTGCCGTCCTCGTCGACACCGGCGGCGTCACAGCCGAGGATCATGGGCAGCTTGTCCTCGGACAGCCCCACGCCCCTCAGCGACCAGAGGTCGTGGTGGTTCAGCGAGGCTGCCCTCACGGTGACCGTGCTCCAGCCGGGACGGGCCTCGGGGGCCGGGCGCTCCCCCAATTCCAGACCGCTCAGCGGCTGGTCGCGGTCGATTCGGGCGGCGTAGACAGCGAACATGACCTTGACGATAGGTGCGCGTCCCGACCGACGGAACCACAGACCCCTGTGACACACGTCTTCTTGCCAACGCGGCGACTCGTCCGGGGGACACAGGGGCACCGGAGCACGGAAATGGCCCCGCCCGAGAGGGGCGGGGCCATCCGGCTCACGTCAGCGACGCGCGACGCCCTCCGCGCGGGCGGCCGCGGCCACCGCCGCCGTCACCGCCGGGGCGACCCGCTCGTCGAACGGCGAGGGGATCACGTAGTCCGCGGCGAGGTCGTCCCCGACCACACCGGCCAGCGCCTCGGCCGCCGCGATCTTCATGCCCTCGGTGATCCGGGACGCCCGCACCTGCAGCGCGCCCGCGAAGATCCCGGGGAACGCCAGGACGTTGTTGATCTGGTTCGGGAAGTCCGACCGCCCGGTGGCCACGACGGACGCGTACTTGTGCGCGACGTCGGGGTGCACCTCGGGGTTGGGGTTGGCCATCGCGAACACGAAGGCGCCCTCGGCCATCGACGCCACCGCCGGCTCCGGCACCGTACCGCCGGAGACGCCGATGAAGACGTCGGCGCCGGCCAGCGCGCCCTCCAACGGACCCGACAGACCCGCCTTGTTGGTGAACGACGCCAGCTCCCGCTTGACCGGGGTCAGGTCGTCCCGGTCGGCCGACACCACGCCCTTGCGGTCGGCGACGGCGACGTCGCCGATCCCGGCCTCCACCAGCATCTTGGCGATGGCGACACCCGCCGCCCCCGCGCCTGAGATGACCGCGCGCAGGTCACCGAGGGCCCGGCCGCTCAGCCGCGCCGCGTTCCGCAGTGCAGCCAGCGTCACGACGGCCGTGCCGTGCTGGTCGTCGTGGAAGACCGGGATGTCGAGCCGCTCCTGGAGCTTGCGCTCGACCTCGAAGCACCGCGGCGCCGAGATGTCCTCCAGGTTCACGCCGCCGAAGGAGGGCGCCAGCCGGACCACGGTGTCGACGATCTCGTCGACGTCCGTGCAGGCGAGCGCGATCGGCACCGCGTCGACGCCTCCGAACTGCTTGAAAAGAATCGCCTTCCCCTCCATCACCGGAAGGGAGGCCTCGGGGCCGATGTCCCCGAGTCCGAGCACGGCCGTGCCGTCGGTCACGACGGCGACCACGGACGACTTCCACGTGTAGTCGTGGACCAGTTCCGGCTGCTCGGCGATGGCGGTGCACACCCGCGCGACGCCGGGCGTGTACGCCAGGGACAGGTCGTCCTTGTCACGGACCGGCACGGTGGCCTGCACTGCCATCTTGCCGCCGCGGTGCAGCGCGAAAGCCGGGTCGAAGGAATCGAGGGGCTCGGCCCCGCCGTCCCGCTCCGCACTGCCGTCGCTGCGAGGATTGACGATCTCCGCTGCCACTTGGTTTTACCCCTTAAGTATTCATGGTTTGAGGGTGGCCACTCCTGGTTGAGGGGTGGGCGGGACCGCGTGGGCCCGGTTCGGTGATCGTGTCGGGCGCCTACGCGACGGGCGCGCCGCACACGCGCCCTTGAGCCCCGGATGAGGGGTGTAAAGCACCTTCTTACCGGACGGACGGTGTCGACGACGAGTCCATAACGCGAAGGTCACATGACGGCGACCCGACACTTGGCCCAATATGAGGACAAGCCCTCGTCGATCGCTTGACAAGCGCTCAAGCGCTCTCAAACACCGCCGCCCTGCTGACCGCATCCTGAGATGCACCGAAGATCTTCCGGCCGGAAGGAGACATTCCCGCAGATGATCCGGCCTTGTCGCACCGGCCTTGCGGGGTTCGGGGGTCGCCCGTTATCCGATTTTGACATAGCGGGCCCCCTGAATATCGCCATTCAAATGGCAAGATGCGGTCAATCACACGAGGTCGCGACACCCGAAGGTGTGTGTTCTCGTCGACCCATCGGCAACGCCACCCATCCGCCGGAGGAACCCACCATGACCGCACGCTCCACCCGCCGTCCGACCGCCGCGCACTCCCGGCTAGCTGCGGTCGGTGCGATCGCGGTCGCAGGCGCCCTGATTCTCACCGGTTGCGGTGACCAGACCAAGGACAAGAACAAGGCGTCCGGCAGCTCGTCCGCCGGTTCCGCGCCGCTCGCCGGCAAGCTCCCGGGGTCGATCCGCGACAAGGGCGTCATCCGGGTCGGCTCCGACATCGCCTACGCCCCGGTCGAGTTCAAGGACAACTCCGGCAAGGTCGCCGGCCTCGACCCGGACCTCGCCGCCGCGATGGGCAAGCAGCTCGGGGTGACGTTCGACTTCCAGAACGGCACCTTCGACGCCCTGCTCACCGGCATCCGCTCCAATCGCTACGACATCGCCATGTCGGCGATGACGGACAACAAGAGCCGCCAGGAGGGTGTCGACCCCACCACCGGCAAGAAGGTCGGCGAGGGCGTCGACTTCGTCGACTACCTGACCGCCGGTGTGTCGATCTACGCCCGCAAGGGCGACACCAAGGGCATCACGACCTGGTCCGACCTGTGCGGCAAGAAGATCGCCCTGGAGCGCGGGACCGTCTCGGAGGACCTCGCCAAGGCCGAGGCCAAGAAGTGCCCGGGCGGCAAGAAGCTCACCATCGAGGCCTTCGACGACGACCAGCAGGCCCAGACCCGTCTGCGCTCGGGCGGCGCGGACGCGGCCTCCTCGGACTTCCCGGTCGCCGCCTACGCGGTGAAGACCTCCGGCGGCGGCAAGGACTTCCAGCTCGTCGGCGACCAGGTCGAGGCCGCCCCGTACGGCATCGCGGTCGCCAAGAACAACACGCAGCTGCGTGACGCGCTGAAGGCCGCGATGGACGCGATCATCAAGAACGGCGAGTACGAGAAGATCCTGACGAAGTGGGGCGCCGAGGACGGCGCGGTGAAGAGCTCCGTCGTCAACGGCGGCAAGTGACCGCTCCGAGCGGGCACTGAGAGGCAATACCCGTGACTGACATCGACAAGACGGCGGGGCCGAAGGGCACGCCCCCGGCCGGCGCGGAGGCCATCAAGGCCATCCCTGTCCGGCACTACGGGCGGTACGTCTCCGCCGTCATCGCGATCGCGGTCTTCGCCGCGATCATCTACGCGTTCGGCCAGGGCAAGATCAACTGGCACGCGGTTCCCGACTACTTCTTCGACGACCGGATCCTGACCGGCGTCAGCAAGACCCTCCTGCTGACGGTCCTGTCGATGGTCATCGGCATCGTCGGCGGCATCCTGCTGGCCGTGATGCGCCTGTCGAAGAACCCGGTGACCTCGTCCATCGCCTGGTTCTACATCTGGTTCTTCCGCGGCACCCCGGTCCTGGTCCAGCTGTTCCTCTGGTTCAACCTGGGCCTGGTGTTCGAGTACATCGACCTCGGGCCGATCTACAAGAACTACTGGTCCGACTTCATGACGCCGCTGCTGACGGCGCTGCTCGGCCTCGGCCTCAACGAGGCCGCGTACATGGCGGAGATCTGCCGCGCCGGTCTGCTGGCCGTCGACGAGGGCCAGACCGAGGCCGCCCACGCGCTGGGCATGAGCCACGGCAGGACGCTGCGCCGGATCGTCATCCCGCAGGCCATGCGGGTGATCGTCCCGCCGACCGGCAACGAAGTCATCAACATGCTGAAGACGACCTCGCTCGTGGCGGCCGTCCAGTATCCGGAGCTGTTCCGCTACGCCCAGGACATCGGCCAGGTCTCCGGCGCCCCGGTGGAGATGTACTTCCTCGCCGCCGCCTGGTACCTGATCATGACGTCGATCCTGAGCGTGGGCCAGTACTACATCGAGCGGTACTACGCCCGCGGCTCCAGCCGCAGCCTGCCGGCGACGCCGTTGCAGAAGATCAGGGCCAGCGTGCTCTCCCTCGGCCGGCCGAAGGGAGGCATGGCATGACCGACAGGCTCAGCAAGACCGACACCCCCAAGGACAAGTCGGTGGCGATGGTCAAGGCCGAAGGCGTCCACAAGTCCTTCGGGCAGGTCGAGGTCCTCAAGGGCATCGACCTGGAGGTACGGCCCGGCGAGGTGTTCTGCCTCATCGGTCCCTCCGGCTCCGGCAAGTCGACCTTCCTGCGGTGCATCAACCACCTGGAGAAGATCAACGCGGGCCGTCTGTACGTCGACGGCGAGCTGGTCGGCTACCGGCAGCAGGGCGACAAGCTCTACGAGCTGCGCGACCGCGAGGTCGCCATGAAGCGCCGGGACATCGGCATGGTCTTCCAGCGCTTCAACCTGTTCCCGCACATGACCGCGCTGGAGAACGTCATCGAGGCGCCGGTGCAGGTCAAGGGCGTGGGCAAGGGCGAGGCCAGGGACCGGGCCATGCAGCTGCTGGAGCGGGTCGGTCTCGCCGACCGCGCGGGGCACTACCCCTCGCAGCTCTCCGGCGGCCAGCAGCAGCGCGTGGCGATCGCCCGGGCGCTGGCGATGGACCCGAAGCTGATGCTGTTCGACGAGCCGACCTCGGCCCTAGACCCGGAGCTGGTCGGCGACGTCCTCGACGTCATGCGCGACCTGGCCGAGTCCGGCATGACGATGGTCGTCGTCACGCACGAGATGGGCTTCGCCCGCGAGGTGGGCGACAGCCTGGTCTTCATGGACGAGGGCGTGGTGGTCGAGTCCGGCCACCCGCGTGAGGTGCTGACGAACCCTCAGCACGAGCGCACGCAGTCGTTCCTGTCGAAGGTCCTCTGACGGCAACGGCGCACGAAGGGGCGGTACGGGTCCTCCGTACCGCCCCTTCCGCATGTCGTCGTCGCCCTCCCGCGCGCCCCGCCCCGTAATACCCTGGAACCACGACCGGCTGTTACCCGACCGTACCCATGACCGTCGAGCGCCTCCATAAGGACCACAAGTGGAACTGGCCTATTACTCGGATTACGCCGTACGTCTCGTCAACAGCGAGGAACCGGCCCGGGGCAAGGACTCCCTGACCTCGGTCGAGGCCGTCCGCGACCTGTTCAGCGGCAACGCGTCGGCGGCCCGGCGCGCCACCGACGCCGACGTCACGCGCTTCCGTTCGGTGCGGGGCCGGCTGCGCGCGGTCTTCGAGGCGGCCGACCAGGGCGACGAGACCCTCGCCGTGGACCTGCTCAACTCACTGCTGCTGGAGTTCCCGGTCAGCCCGCAGATCTCCGGGCACGACCACCGCGACGACGACGGCCGCCCCCTGTGGCACATGCACCTGGCCGACCACCCGTCCAACGCGACCGCCGGCTACGCGGCCATCGCGGCCATGGGCCTGGCCTTCCACCTCACCGAGTACGGCGTCGACCGGCTCGGCCTGTGCCAGGCCGCACCCTGCCGCAACGCCTACCTGGACACCTCGACCAACCGGTCGCGGCGCTACTGCTCCGACCGCTGCGCGACCCGCGCCAACGTGGCCGCCTACCGGGCCCGAAAGCGCCTGGAGGCGGACCGGTCGGTGAGCACGGGCCTCGCGGCCGACAGCGCCCAGCGCGCCAGCGCCAGGGGCGAGCGCCGATCCGCCCCGCGCGGCCGGTAGCGGAACCACACCTTGCCGAGGACCAGGTCCTCGGGCACGGTCCCGTAGTCGGTGCTGTCGCCGCCCGCGTACGCGTTGTCCCCGAGCACCCACCAGCCGCCCTCGCGCCGCTCCGCCGCGCGCTTGACGACGAGCAGGTCCTGCTGGAACGGATGACGCAGAACGATCACGTCCCCCGGCCGGACGCGGGCTCCGTACTGCACCACGAGCTGGTCCCCGTGGTGCAGCGTCGGCACCATGGACGGCCCGGTCACCTCGGCCAGCCCGAACGGCAGCGCCGCTCCCCTGCGGCCGGTCTCCTGCGACAGCTCCGGCATCACCCGGCACCTCCCCGGTTCTTCCTCCACCAGTCTCAGTCTGACCCCGGACTTTTGTCCTAAGCCCAAGGGGGCACTCGCGAAAACGAGCCTTGCAGGGAGTAATGTCCCACCTGAGAAGACGATCACGAGGAAGGAACGCTCCATGCTTTCCCGCCTGTTTGCCCCCAAGGTCAAGGTCAGCGCGCACTGCGACCTGCCCTGCGGTGTGTACGACCCGGCCCAGGCCCGCATCGAGGCGGAGTCGGTGAAGGCCATCCAGGAGAAGATGGCCGCCAACGACGACCCGCACTTCCAGGCGCGCGCCACCGTCATCAAGGAGCAGCGTGCCGAGCTCGCGAAGCACCACGTCTCCGTGCTCTGGAGCGACTACTTCAAGGCGCCGCACTTCGAGAAGTACCCGGAGCTGCACCAGTTGGTGAACGACACCCTCAAGGCCCTCTCCGCGGCCAAGGGCTCCACCGACCCGGCCACGGGCCAGAAGGCGCTGGACTACGTCGCCCAGATCGACAAGATCTTCTGGGAGACCAAGAAGGCCTGACCTTCGTCCGTGCCTTCCGACCTGCGACGTCCTGCTCGCAGCGTCTCCCCTCCGCACCCGGTCCCCCGGCCGCCGAGCACGGCGTTCGGTGGGCCGGGTGTGGTCTTGTCGGGCTCGTTCCGCACGGCCATCGGTTACGTGAGCGGCCCGGCCCCTTCCCGTGCCATGCTGGCCGCATGACTCCCGAAGACCTGGTACGGCTGCGTCGGGCCCGTGACCGTATGGACCGGGAGTACGCCGAGCCCCTGGACGTGGCCGCGCTGGCGCGCACCGCGCTGATGTCGCCGGGCCACTTCCAGCGCAGCTTCCGGGAGGCCTACGGGGACACGCCGTACGGCTATCTCATGACTCGGCGCATCGAGCGGGCGAAGGCGCTGCTCAGGCGGGGGGACCTGAGTGTGACGGAGGTGTGCATGGCGGTCGGCTGCACCTCGCTGGGGTCGTTCAGCTCCCGGTTCACGGAGCTGGTCGGCGAGACGCCGAGCGCGTACCGGGCCCGGTCGCACGAGGACGGCGCCGTCATCCCGGCGTGTGTCGCCCGCACGTTCACCCGGCCAAGGCGGGCGGGACCGCCGCTGCGGTCCTAGGTTGGGGGTATGGACCTCAAACTCCGCCAGTGCTTCATCGCCGTCGACGACCACGACAAGGCGCTCATCTTCTACCGGGATGTGCTGGGCCTGGAGGTCCGCAACGACGTCGGGTTCGAGGGGATGCGGTGGGTGACCGTCGGATCGCCGCTGCAACCGGACGTGGAGATCGTCCTGGAGCCGCCCGCCGCGAATCCGGACGCCTCACCCGCCGACAGGGAGGCCATGGCCCGCCTGCTGGCCAAGGGCGTGCTGCGCGGGGTCATCTTCACCACCGCCGACTGCGACGCCCTCTTCGCCCGGGTCCAGGAGTCCGGCGCGGACGTCGTCCAGGAGCCGATGGACCAGCCCTACGGGGTGCGGGACTGCGCATTCCGGGACCCCGCCGGGAACATGCTGCGGTTCATGGAACGGTCCGGCGACCGGTGACACGCGCGGCGACCGGCCCGCCGCCCGGACTCCGGGGCAGGCCCGGCCGCCCGACCGGACCGGCGAGCAAGCGGCGGTGACGACGGCATGAGGAACGCGCGCGCCGACCACGGCACCCCGAACCTCCCGCGCCGGGCGGGAGCCGGGGCCGCGGCGTCGTGCGCGGCCTTCCTCGTCGTGAGCTGCGGCCTGCCCTCGGGTCTCGCCGCCCCGGCCGGCTCGCCCTTTTCACCCGCGGCGACGGCCCGCGCCTCCGACCCCACTCCTTCGGCGCTGAAGCCCATCGACCCGGCCGGATTCCGGTCCGCCGTGGCGAGTGCGGCGAAGAAGCTCATGGTTCCCGGCGCGGTGGTCCTGCTCCGCACCCCGCAGGGGACCTTCCGGGCGACCGTCGGCACGACGGAGAGAGGCACCGCCCGGCCGCCCTCCACGGACGACCACTTCCGGATCGCCTCCAACACCAAGACCCTGACCTCGGCGCTGATCCTTCTGCTCGCCCAGGACGGCAGGCTCCGGCTGAGCGACCCGGTGTCCGCCTACGTCCCCGGGGTGCCGAACGGGGAACACATCACCATCGCCGAGCTGTTGAGGATGCGCAGCGGGCTCTACAACTACACCGACGCGCCCGAACTCGCGGCGAGCCTGGACGCCGACCCGGGCCGGTCCCGGACGCCGCGGGAGATGCTGGCCCTCGCGTTCCGGCACCCGCCGAATTTCGCGCCCGGCACGTCCTACGAGTACAGCAACACCAACTACGCGCTGCTCGGCCTCGTCGCCGAGAAGGCGGGCGGCCACCCGCTGGCCCGGCAGTTCCGGGACCGGCTGCTCGCCCCGCTCGGCCTGGCGGGGACCTCGCTGCCCGCCGCCGAGGACGTCTCCCTCCCCACACCCTCCGCACACGGCTACATGTACGGCGGGACGGCCTACGCGCTGGCCGACCGGCCCTACCCCGCCGGCACGCAGGCCGCGGCCCGGTCCGGACGGCTCCGGCCGAGGGACTACACGCACCAGAACCCCTCCTACGCCACCGCCGCCGGAGGCGCCGTCTCCACCGCGGACGACCTGGCCACCTGGATCCGGGCCCTGGTGAGGGGCAGGGTCCTCGACCCCGCGTTCCAGCGGCAGTGGCTGCGCAGCCCGCAGGCCGAGGACCCGGCCGCGCCCGACGGGCAGAAGTACGGGTACGGCATCGCCCACCAGCGCTTCGGTCCGCACGCCGCGATGTACTACCACGGCGGCGAACTCCCCGGCTTCAACTCTTTCATCGGCCACGACCCGGACCACGACGTCACGCTCGTGATCTGGACGAACCTGACCCTGTCGCCCGACGGCCGGACCACCGCCAACGCCCTGCTGCCCACCGTCCTCAACGAGGTCTACGCCGGGCTTTCCCTGCCCACCTCGCCGGCCGGCGCGGAGTCGTGAGCCCGGTCGGACTCATGAGCCCGGTCGGCCTCGTGAGCCCGGTCGGCCTCGTGAGCCGGGGCGGATTCGTGAGCCGGGGCGGATTCGTGCGGCTCCGCCGAGGCCGCTTCGGGAGCCGCCTCGGGCGCGGCTCCGGCGTGGGATCCGCAGGCCGGGTTCCGGCACGGCCCGGGTCCCCACACCGGCACCCAGGCGCCCAGGGTCTTGTGCCGCCGGATGATTGTCTCCACGGGCTGTCCGCAGTCGGGACAGACGTGACGTTCGCCGCCCATGTCCCCAGGGTAGGACGGTCGGCGCCGGCGCGCGTACGTACGGACGATCACCCTGTTGGCGAAGGTGCGCACCGACTCCAGGATGAAGAGCCAGGACGGGGTCAGCCGCGCGGCTCCCGCCACATCGGCCACATGCTCGGGCCGTCCGGCAGGTCGAGGGTGCGGCCGGTCGGGGCGAACCCGAGGCGCTCGTAGAGCCTGGTGCTGCGGGCGCTGCTGGCCTCCAGGTAGGCGGGCACTCCCTCGCGGTCGCAGCGGTCCAGGACGTGCTGGACGAGCACGGTGCCCAGCCCCTCGCCCTGCCGGGCCGGGGCGACGCCGATCATCCACAGGTATTCGTGAGCGCGGTCCGCGGGGTGCGCCTCGGCCATCAGCCGGGCGATCCACTCCACGCGTTCGTTGGCCGGGTCGACGCTCTCGCGCAGCCGTACGGCGTCGTCCGCCTCGGTGCCGCCGTCCCCGGAGTGGCCGCCGTCGCCTCCGGCGGGCACCGGCAGCCACAGCGCGCAGGCCGTGCCCTCCGCGGTGATGTCGATCCGGCCCTCGGCGAGCACGGTGTCGGTGAAGGCGGCCATCAGCCGGTGATGGGTCGCGCGGCGGTAGTCGTCGCCGGGGAAGACCCAGCCGCTGACCGGGTCGTCCTGGAAGGCCTCGTCCAGCAACCGCACGACCAGCTCGTGGTCGCTCTCCCCCGCCGTCCGGATCGCCACGCCCATCTGTCGCCCCTTCGCCTCAACCAGCTTGCCCCGTACGGGCGTTGAGGGTACTCGGTGCGGGTGGGGGCGTGGTCCGGCGGCCCGGTGGAAAGGGCGGGCCCCGCACACCGTGGGGAAGTGCGGGACCCGCCGGACCGGTGCCCGCGGCGGCCGTACGGGGTCAGGAGCCGTACGGAGCCGATCGCACCGGGGTCTTTCAGCGTCGCGCCGACCGGACGGGCCGGCGCGGCGGTGCCGGACGCGGACTCAGCTGGTGCGCCGCGTCACGAACTCGGCCAGGGCGAGCAGGCCGCCCGCCTGGGCGGGGTCCGGGACGGCCCGGGCCAGTTCGTCCAGGGCCCGGCCCATGAGGTCGGCCGCCTCGGCCTGCGCCCAGTCACGTCCACCGGCCCGCTCGACGGCCTGCGTGACCCGCTCCCTCTCTCCTTCCCGGTAGGGCCGTGCGTACAACTCGGCGAGTTCGGCGGCGGCCGGGGTGCCGGAGGTGAGCGCGGCGACCACCGGCAGGGACTTCTTGCGCGCGGCGAGGTCGGCGCCGGCCGGCTTGCCGGTGCGGTCCGGGTCGCCCCATATGCCGATCACGTCGTCGATGAGCTGGAAGGCGAGCCCGGCCTGGCGGCCGAACGCGTCCAGCGCCTCGACGTCCTCCTCCGCCGCCCCCGCGTACAGCGCACCGACGGCGCACGCGCACCCCAGCAGCGCGCCCGTCTTGGCCTCGGCCATCGCGAGCACCTCGGTGAGCGTCACCTCGCGCGGGTCGCGTCGCTCCAGAGCCGTGTCCGCCTGCTGGCCCGCGCACAGTTCCACGACGCAGGCGGCGAGCCGGGCGGCGGCCGCCGGGGACGCCGGATGCGGGTCCTCGGCGAGCAGCCGCAGGGCCAGTGCCTGCAGGGCGTCCCCGGCGAGGATCGCGTCGTTGTCGCCGAACACCGTCCACGCGGTGGCCCGGTGCCGGCGGGTGGCGTCCCGGTCCATCACGTCGTCGTGCAGCAACGTGAAGTTGTGGACCAGTTCCACGGCCGCGGCGGCCCGCGCCGCCTGCGTCCGCGCCCCGGGGCCGCCGAGCGCGGCGGCCGCGGTGAGGACGAGCGCCGGGCGGATGGCCTTGCCCCCGTGCCCCGCCGCCGGGGTGCCGTCCGCCTGCTCCCAGCCGAAGTGGTAGCGCGCGATCCGGCGCATCGCGCCGGGCAGCGAGGCGACCGCGGACCGCAGTTCGGGATCGACCACCGTCCGGGCACGCTCCAGGATCACCGTGGCGTCCTGTGCGTCGGCGGCGTCCGCCCGGCCTGCCGTCCGGCTGCCGACGGGTCGGTGGGGCAGTGTCGCGGCAGGCCGGTCCCCTCCTCGGCCGGCCTCCTCCGCGGCCTGCCGTGCCGCGCCGGTGGGACGCGGTACCCCGGTGGGGCCTTGCGCCCCGGCGGGGCGCTGTGTCGTCTCCGTCATGAACTCGACCATCCGATCCCCCTCGGAGAATCCGCGGACGGTGGCGCCGGTGCTGCCGGTTCCGGGCACGTACCCCCAGGGTGTACCCGGCCACACGGGCCGGGACACCGAGGGTTGGCGTGAGGTGTCAGCGCCAACGTCCGACCTCGACGTTCTCCAGGACGCCGAGCGCGTCCGGCACCAGGACCGCCGCCGAGAAGTACGCGGTCACGAGGTACTTGATGATCGCCTGCTCGTTGATGCCCATGAACCGCACGGACAGGCTCGGCTCGATCTCGTCCGGGAGGCCGGACGCCCGCAGCCCGATGACGCCCTGCTCCTCCTCGCCGGTGCGCAGGGCGATGATCGAGCTCGTCCGGGCGTCGGTGACCGGGATCTTTCCGCACGGGAAGATCGGCACACCGCGCCAGGTGGGGATGCGGCTGCCGCCCATGTCGATGGTCTCGGGGACCAGTCCCCGCTTGTTGAGCTCGCGGCCGAACGCGGCGATCGCACGCGGGTGGGCGAGGAACAGCTTGGTGCTGCGCCGCCTGCTGAGCAGTTCGTCCATGTCGTCGGGGCCCGGTACGCCGTCGTGGGGCTGGATGCGCTGGTCGTACTCGCAGTTGTGGAGCAGGCCGAACTCGCGGTTGTTGATCAGCTCGTGCTCCTGGCGCTCCTTCAGCGCCTCCACCGTGAGCCGGATCTGCTGCTCGGTCTGGTTCATCGGCTGGTTGTAGAGGTCGGCCACGCGGCTGTGGATGCGCAGCACGGTCTGCGCGATGCTCAGCTCGTACTCACGGGGCCTGCCCTCGTAGTCGACGAAGGTGTGCGGGATGTCCGGCTCACCGCTGTGGCCGGCGGCGAGTTCCACCTCCTTCTCGCCGAACTTGTTGGTGCGCTGCGCGGGGATCGAGCGCTGCCGCTGCAGGTGGGCGCGCAGGGAGTCGGCGTGCTCCAGGACCTGCTCGAAGTCGTGGCGGGGCAGGACGAGGACCGTGCAGGTGGTGTCCGCGCGGGCCGTGTACTCCCAGATGGCGTCCGGATCGAGCAGCGCCTGGTCGCCGAAGTACGCGCCGTCGGCGAGGACGCCGAGCACCTGGTCGTCGCCGTAGGGGCCGGTGCCGACCTTCTCGACCCTGCCGTGCGCCAGCAGGTACACCTCGTCGGCCTGGTTGCCGAAGGAGGTGATGACCTGGCCCGCGCCGATCTCCCGCTGGCGGCAGCGGGAGGCCAGTTCCGAGAGGACCCCCTCGTCCTCGTAACCCCGCAACGCCGGCAGTTCGCCGAGTTCCGCGGGGATGACCTCGACGCGGTCGCCGGTCTTCACGAAGGTGATGCGTCCGTCACCGACGGCGTAGGTCAGCCGCCGGTTCACCCGGTACGTACCGCCCTGGACGTCGACCCACGGCAACATCCGCAGCAGCCAGCGGGAGCTGATCTCCTGCATCTGGGGAACGGACTTGGTGGTGGTGGCCAGGTTCCGCGCGGCCGTGGTGCCGAGGCTCTGCTGCGACCGACCCTGCTCCGTGCGGACCTCTTCGCCTACCGACATAGAGAATTGCCCTCCCTTGCGTGCCCGGCATCGATCAGCACCGGGCATCGATGTGCAGGCACAACCCTTCCATCACGCAGCGTGTTCGTGCCATTACACGAAAGAGCGGGAATGGATCACTGCCGGCGGGGCACGGGCGGTGACAATGGCCTGGTGACCAGCTCCGCCGCCCCCGGCCCCGCCGACTTCGGCCCCACCGGCCCCGGCCCCGTCGCTCCCGCCCCGGCGGCCCTCTCCCCCCGGCTTCCGTCGCCGGTGCAGGAGCTCGCCGACGACCGCTTCGCCCGGCACGGGCTGCGGCTGCTGCTGAAGCGCGACGACCTGATCCACCCGGAGCTGATCGGCAACAAGTGGCGCAAGCTCGCGCCGAACCTCCGGGCCGCGGCCGGCCGGACGATCGTCACCTTCGGCGGGGCGTACTCCAACCACCTGCGCGCGACCGCCGCCGCGGGCCGCCTGCTGGGCCTGCCCACGGTCGGCGTGGTCCGTGGCCAGGAACTGGCCGACCGCCCCCTCAACCCCTCGCTGGCCCGGTGCGCGGCCGACGGGATGCGCCTGCTCTTCGTCGACAGGTCGACCTATCGACGCAAGACCGGGCCGGAGACGCTCGCGGCCCTGCTGCGGACCGCCGCACTCGACGCCGACGAGGTGCACGTGGTCCCCGAAGGGGGCAGCAACGCCCTCGCCGTGCGGGGGTGCCGCGCGCTCGGCGAGGAACTCCGCGACGACCACGCCGACGTGGCCGCCGTCGCCTGCGGGACCGGCGGCACGCTCGCCGGACTGGCCGCCGGACTGGGGCCGGGCCGGCGCGCCCTCGGCATACCGGTCCTCAAGGGGGGCTTCCTGGACGCCGAGACCGCGGGCCTGCAGGAACGTGCCTTCGGCGGCCGCAGGGGCGAGTGGTGGCTGGACGACCGCTTCCACTTCGGCGGCTACGCCCGCACCACACCGGAACTGGACGCCTTCGCCGCGGACTTCACCCGCCGCCACGGCCTCCCGGTCGAGCGTCTCTACGTCGCCAAGCTGCTGTACGCCCTCGTCCGCCTGGCCGACGAGGGCACCTTCCCGCGCGGGACGACAATCGCCGCGGTCGTCACGGGCCGCCCCTTCCCGGACCGGCCCTGACCCACCGCGCCGGTTCCGCGCGGCCCGCGAGCGCGCGCGAGCACCCCCCGAGCACCCCGAGCGAGCGCCCCTACGCGACCGCCCCGCACACGAGCACGCCCCCGCGAGCGCCCTTCACGCCGCCTCCCGATAGGCCGCCGCCTCCTCCAGGTCCAGCCTGCGCAGCAGGGTCCGCAGCATCTCGTCGTCGATGTAGCGGCCGTCCCGCAGCCGCACGAAGACCGACCGCTCGGCGCTGATCATCTCCCGGGACAGCCGGCGGTAGGTGTCGTCGACCGACTCGCCGGTGACGGGGTTGACCTGGCCGAGCCTCTCCCAGACGGCGTTGCGGCGGCGCTCCAGGACGGAGCGGAGCCGGTCGGCGAGCGGCGGGGGCAGGGCGTTGCGCTCGTCGGAGAGGAGTTCCTCCAGGCGCTGCTCGGCGACCCGGGACGCCTGCGCCTGGGCGTTCGCCTCGGCCAGGGTCTGCGCCTGGGCGTCCCGGCGGGGGAACTTCAGCAGCCGGATCAGCGGCGGCAGCGTCAGCCCCTGCACCACCAACGTCCCGATGACCGTCGTGAAGGTGAGGAAGAGGATCAGGTTGCGCTGCGGGAAGGGGGCGCCGTCGTGCACCGTGACCGGGATCGAGAAGGCGATGGCCAGCGAGACCACGCCCCGCATCCCGGCCCAGGCGGTCACCATCGCCCCCTTCCACGTGGGGTTCTCCTCGCGCTCCCGGATCCGCCGGGACAGCAGCCGGGGCAGGAACGCCGCCGGGTACACCCAGACGAACCGGGTCGCGACGACCACCAGGAAGGTGGCGACCGCGTACCAGGCGGCCTCCACACCCTCGTACTCCCCGAGTCCCCTCAGGACGATCTGGAGCTGCAGTCCGATGAGGGCGAAGACGACCGACTCCAGCAGGAAGGCGACCATCTTCCACACCGCGTCCTCCTGGAGCCGGGTGGCGAAGTCGACCTCCCAGGCGCGATGACCGAGGTAGAGGGCGACCGTGACGACCGCGAGGACGCCGGAGGCGTGCAGCTGCTCGGCGACGCCGTAGGCGACGAACGGGATCAGCAGGGAGAGCGTGTTCTGCAGCAGCGCCTCCTTCAGGTGGGTGCGCAGCCAGTGGATCGGCGCCATCAGCACCAGCCCGACGCCGACGCCGCCGACCGCCGCGATCAGGAACTCGCCCACGCCTCCGGCCCAGGTGGCGCCCTCGCCCACCGCGGCGGCGAGGGCCACCTTGTAGGCGGTGATGGCGGTGGCGTCGTTGAGCAGGGACTCGCCCTGCAGGATCGTGGTGATCCGGGAGGGCAGCCCGACCCGGCGCGCGACGGCCGTCGCCGCGACCGCGTCCGGCGGCGCCACCACCGCGCCCAGCACCAGGGCCGCCGTCAGCGGCAGTCCGGGCACGATCAGGTACGCGGCCCAGCCGACCACGAAGGTCGCGAACAGCACGTAACCGACCGAGAGCAGCGCCACGGGCCGCAGTTGCGCGCGCAGATCGAGGTAGGAGCTGTCGATGGCCGACGTGTACAGCAGCGGCGGCAGCAGCAGCGGAAGGACCACCTCGGGGTCGAGGGTGTAGTCCGGCACCCCGGGGACGTACGAGGCCACCAGCCCGGCGGCGACCAGCAGCAGCGGTGCCGGTACCGGTGTGCGGCGGGCGGCACCGGCCACCGCGGCGCTGCCCGCCACCAGCAACAGCAGCGGCAATACGTCCATCGTCCTCGCCCACCCTCGCCTTTGCGCGCGGTCACCCGCGCGCCCGTCGTAATCTGGCAATCATGAAACAGTGCACGCACGCCGGCACGCTGCCGCATCCGGAGCCGGGGGCCCAGAGCGAGACGTGTCCGGAGTGCCTGGCGAACGGCACGCACCCGGTGCAGTTGCGGCTGTGCCTGACCTGTGGCCACGTCGGTTGCTGCGACTCCTCGCCCGGACAGCACGCCACCCGGCACCACGAGGAAACCGGTCACCCCGTGATGCGGACCTTCGAGCCGGGTGAGGACTGGCGCTGGTGCTTCGTGGATCACGTACTGGTGTGACCGGGCCGCGGGACGGTTCGACCGTCTGACGTCTGGGTACGTCAACCCGGCGCGTGCTGTTCCCTTTTGGGCCCGCAGACCTCTAGCCACGGAGCGTATCCGTAGTTTTACTATGAGTGACAGCAACGGTTGGGGTCCCGGGACAGGAATGTCGAGAGCGCGGTAGCGTCACCGCTGAACCACTATCGCGTTGACCGGGGGTCGGCCCCCGGCCCGAGAAAGCTTGTACCACCTTGGAGGTGAGGGTGTCCCAGATCGCAGGCGAGCCCGCGGCCCAGGACTTCGTGGAAGTCCGGCTGCCGGCTGCGGGTGCCTACCTGTCGGTGCTGCGTACGGCCACGGCCGGTCTCGCCGCCCGTTTGGACTTCACCCTCGACGAGATCGAGGACCTCCGCATCGCGGTGGACGAGGCCTGCGCGATCCTGCTCCAGCAGGCCGTGCCCGGCTCGGTGCTCAGCTGTGTCTTCCGGCTCGTCGACGACTCGCTCGAGGTCACGGTGTCGGCCCCGACCACGGACGGTCACGCACCGTCGCGGGACACCTTCGCCTGGACCGTGCTGTCCGCCCTGGCGGGCAAGGTCTCCTCGGCCGTGGACGACGACAAGACCGTTTCGATCAGCCTCTACAAACAGCGCGGCGCGGGACCCGGGCCGGCGTGAGGAACGGGGACGGGCCGGTGCGGGACGAAGAGCGCGGCACGCGCAAGCTGCCGAACGAGGGCGGGATTCCCCCTCGCGCGTGGGAGTCCTCCCGCTCGGGCGCGGGCGCCGAAGGGGGAGGGACCGGAGACTCGGGACAGGGCGAAGCGCCCGGGTCCCGGCGTCCGGCGAGCGGCATCGACGGCATCCCCGAGCAGGCCAGACCGCACCCGGAGGACGACCACCCGGTGCCCGGCCTGCCGGGCGAGGGGCCGCGGGATCAGGACGATGCCGCGCAGGGCGCGCCTCCACCGGTACGGGGCCGGGTCTCCCCGGGCCGATCGGAGGCGCGGGCTCGGGGAAGGGCAACGGGCGGGACGATGAGCGAGCACGAGCGAGACGACGAGCCGGGCGTGCCGAACGCGCACGGCGCGAGGCACGAGCCTCAGGACCGCAGCGGCGCACGCGCGCTGTTCGTCGAGCTGCGCGCGCTGAAGGAGGGCAGCCCCCAGTACGCGGAGCTGCGCAACCGGCTGGTCCGTATGCACCTGCCGCTCGTCGAGCACCTCGCCCGCCGCTTCCGCAACCGCGGGGAGCCGCTGGACGACCTCACCCAGGTCGCCACCATCGGCCTGATCAAGTCCGTCGACCGGTTCGACCCGGACCGCGGCGTCGAGTTCTCGACGTACGCGACCCCGACAGTCGTCGGCGAGATCAAGCGGCACTTCCGGGACAAGGGCTGGGCGGTGCGCGTTCCGCGCCGGCTGCAGGAGCTGCGCCTCGCGCTCACCACGGCGACGGCCGAGCTGTCCCAGCTGCACGGCCGCTCCCCCACGGTGCACGAGCTCGCCGAGAAGCTCGCCATCTCGGAGGAGGAGGTTCTGGAGGGCCTGGAGTCCGCCAACGCGTACTCGACGCTGTCCCTGGACGTCCCCGACACGGACGACGAGTCCCCGGCGGTCGCGGACACCCTCGGTGCGGAGGACGAGGCGCTGGAGGGCGTGGAGTACCGCGAGTCGCTGAAGCCGCTGCTGGAGGACCTGCCGCCGCGTGAGAAGCGCATTCTGCTGCTGCGCTTCTTCGGCAACATGACCCAGTCGCAGATCGCGCAGGAGGTCGGCATCTCGCAGATGCACGTCTCGCGGCTGCTGGCCCGGACACTGGCCCAGCTGCGGGAGAAGCTGCTGGTCGAGGAGTAACCCGCAGGGAGGTCGTCGCGCGCGGGTCGTCGCACGCAGGGCGCCCGCACGCAGGGCGCCCGCACGCAGGTCGTCCGCACATGGGTCCGGGCCGAGGCCCGGACGGACGGGCGGTACGCCTACTGCCGCTCGGTCTCCCGGGCACGGCCCGGACCCTTGATGCCGAGGGCCCGGGTCGTCGCCGGGTGCACCAGCAGCACCAGGGCGGCCACGGCCACGGCGGCCAGCGCGATGCCCGCCGGGACGGCCACGCTGTCGGCCTGGAGCAGTTGGTAGGCGACGGGCAGCGCCAGGATCTGTGTGATGACCGCCGGCCCCCGGCTCCAGCCGCGGCGCAGCAGCAGCCCGCGGGCGGCGAGCAGCGGCAGCAGGGCCAGCACGAGCACCGTGATCCCGCCGGTCACGGCCTGCTGACGGTCGCCGCCGTCGCCCGTGACTCCGAGAACGAGCATCCACACCCCGCCGGCGAGCAGCGCGAATCCCTCCAGCGCGACCAGCGCCGCCGCGTAGGTCAGCCGCCGCGGGCGGGGGCCGGCGGTGTCCGCGGTGCCGAGGACTTCGGGGTCGGGCGTCTGCTCACTGCTCACCCCTGAAGGGTAGCCCTCGGGGTACGGCCCCCGGTGGCCAGGCCGAGGGCCCCATGGCCGGGCTCGCGCACGGGTTCTCTTACCCGATCCCTACCTCGCCCTGGGCCGAGTACCAGGCAGTAGGTACGCTGCACCCCATGCGTGCACTTCTCGTGGCCAATCCGGCGGCAACCACCACAAGCGCACGTACGCGCGATGTCCTGATCCACGCGCTGGCCAGCGAGATGAAGCTGGAGGCGGTCACCACGGAGTACCGCGGCCACGCCCGCGACCTGGGCCGGCAGGCCGCGGACAGCGACGACATCGACCTGGTCGTGGCGCTCGGCGGCGACGGCACCGTCAACGAGGTCGTGAACGGCCTGCTGCACAGGGGCCCCGACCCGGAGCACCTGCCCCGCCTCGCCGTGGTCCCCGGCGGCTCCACCAACGTCTTCGCGCGCGCCCTGGGGCTGCCGAACGACGCCGTGGAGGCGACCGGTGCCCTGCTGGACGCGCTCGGCACCGGCAGCGAGCGCACCATCGGCATGGGCCTCGCCTCGGGGACGCCGGGCACGCCGGACGCGGAGGTCCCGGCGCGCTGGTTCACCTTCAACGCCGGGCTCGGTTTCGACGCGGGCGTCGTCGGGCGGGTGGAGCAGCAGCGGGAGCGCGGCAGGAAGTCGACGCACGCCCTGTACGTGCGGCAGGTGGTCCGCCAGTTCCTCGGTGAGCCGAACCGCCGGCACGGCCGCATCACGCTGGAGCGGCCCGGCCAGGACCCGCTCTCCGATCTGGTGGTCGCCATAGTCTCGAACACGTCGCCCTGGACGTATCTCGGCAATCGCCCCATGTACACGTCGCCTAAGGCCTCGTTCGACACGGGCCTCGACGTACTCGGTCTCAGCCGTCTGTCCACGGCCGCGGTTGCCCGGTATGGGACCCAGTTGCTCACTTCGTCCCCGGAGCGGGGACCGCATGGAAAGCATGCGGTCTCACTGCACGACCTGAGCGGGTTCACCTTGCATTCGAAGGTGCCGCTGCCCCTGCAGATGGACGGTGACCACCTGGGGCTGCGCACGAGCGTGACGTTCACAGGCGTACGCCGTGCACTGCGTGTGATTGTGTGAGCGGAAGAGCCCAAAGTCCTTTCACTCGAACGTTTAGGCCAGGATCCACCCCATGGAAGTACGGCTGTGACCTAGTCGACACCGAGGAATCAAAAAAAACTTTCCGGAAGGGGTTGTATCCGCCGCTGAGGTTTGCGAGTCTCTACGTGGCGATCGGGGGCGGCCCAGTACACAGGGCCCCAGAGATCACCGGAACCCCTCTTCAATCCACAGGACCACGCCAGGGAAGCCTGACGGTCGGCCCTTCACTTGTTGAGGGATTCGTGAAAGCGTTCACATTCACAAGCAACCCGCACGTAATCAAGGAGAGGTAGCAGCCATGGACTGGCGTCACAACGCCGTTTGCCGCGAGGAAGACCCCGAGCTCTTCTTCCCCATCGGCAACACCGGTCCTGCGCTGCTGCAGATCGAGGAAGCCAAGGCCGTCTGCCGTCGCTGCCCGGTTATCGAGCAGTGCCTGCAGTGGGCGCTCGAGTCCGGACAGGACTCCGGCGTCTGGGGTGGTCTCAGCGAGGACGAGCGCCGCGCCATGAAGCGCCGCGCCGCCCGCAACCGGGCCCGTCAGGCCTCCGCCTGACCCACGCCACCCCGCTGACAGCCTGAGCTTGGCGGCGCGTGCAGCACGCACGCATCTCCCGCCCCCGAGCCGCAGCGCGCAGTATCCCCGCGCTTGACACAACAGCGAGCGTTGGCCCCGGACCGCATCGCGGTCCGGGGCTTTCTGCTGTGCGGGGGTCGGCCGCGCGGGCGCCGTGCCGCCGCGTGCGGGAGTCGGCCGCGGCCGGCCCCAACTCCCTTGCGGCGCACCGCCCTGACCCGAGCGCCCTGCTTCCGGGCCACGCCCGCTACTTCCGGGCCACGCCCGCTACTTCCGGGCCACGCCCGCTACTTCTGGGCCACGGGGATGTCGAGGATCACGCGCGTGCCGCGCTCCGGGGCCGGGACCATGTCGAAGGTGCCGCCCAACTCGCCCTCGACCAGGGTGCGGACGATCTGCAGACCGAGGTTGCCGGAGCGGTGCGGGTCGAAGCCCTCCGGCAGTCCGACCCCGTCGTCCTGGACGGTGACGAGCAGCCGGGCCTCGCGCGAGGTGCCGCCACGGACCGCGGAGACCTCCACCGTGCCGGTCTCGCCCTGCCGGAAGCCGTGCTCCAGGGCGTTCTGCAGCACCTCGGTCAGCACCATCGACAGCGGGGTCGCGACCTCGGCGTCCAGGATGCCGAAGCGGCCGCTGCGCCGGCCGGTGACCTTGCCCGGCGAGATCTCGGCGACCATCGACAGCACCCGGTCGGCGATCTCGTCGAACTCCACCCGCTCGTCCAGGTTCTGCGACAGCGTCTCGTGCACGATCGCGATCGACCCGACCCGGCGCACCGCCTCCTCGAGGGCCTCCCGGCCGCGCTCGGACTCGATCCGCCGGGCCTGGAGGCGGAGCAGGGCCGCCACCGTCTGCAGGTTGTTCTTGACCCGGTGGTGGATCTCCCGGATGGTCGCGTCCTTGGTAATCAGCTCCCGCTCGCGGCGGCGCAGCTCGGTGACGTCCCGCAGCAGCACCAGCGAACCGATCCGCGTCCCCTTGGGCTTGAGCGGGATCGCCCGGAACTGGATCACCCCGTCGTGGGCCTCGATCTCGAACTCGCGGGGCGCCCAGCCGCTGGCCAGCTTGACGAGCGCCTCGTCCACCGGGGCCCGGGACGGGGCGAGTTCGGCGGTGGTCCGGCCGAGGTGGTGGCCGACGAGGTCGGCGGCGAGGCCGAGGCGGTGGTAGGCGGACAGCGCGTTCGGCGAGGCGTACTGGACGATGCCGTCCGCGTCGAGCCGGATCAGCCCGTCGCCGACGCGCGGCGAGGCGTCCATGTCGACCTGCTGGTCGGGGAACGGGAAGGAACCCGCGGCGATCATCTGCGCGAGGTCGGAGGCGCTCTGCAGATAGGTCAGCTCCAGCCGGCTCGGGGTCCGCACGGTGAGCAGGTTGGTGTTGCGCGCGATGACGCCCAGGACCCGGCCCTCCCGCCGGACGGGGATCGACTCGACCCGCACGGGGACCTCCTCGCGCCACTCCGGATCGCCCTCGCGCACGATCCGGCCCTCGTCGAGCGCGGCGTCCAGCAGGGGGCGGCGGCCGCGCGGGACGAGGTGGCCCACCATGTCGTCCTGGTACGAGGTCGGGCCGGTGTTGGGCCGCATCTGCGCGACGGAGACGTACCGGGTGCCGTCGCGGGTGGGGACCCACAGGACCAGGTCGGCGAAGGAGAGGTCGGAGAGCAGCTGCCACTCCGAGACCAGCAGATGGAGCCACTCGAGGTCGGAGTCGTCGAGAGCGGTGTGCTGGCGTACGAGTTCGTTCATGGAGGGCACGTCTGCGAGCGTACCTGGGCGTTCGGCCACCGTTCGAAATCGGCCACCCGCGCCGGCGGAGCCGGACGGCCCCGAAGACACCCGCGGGCCGCGGCGCCTGAGAGGGACCCTCAACCCTCCCGGCACCGCAGCCCGGAGCAACATCGGCCGTGGGGTGTGCGGTCCCGGTCGGCCGAAGGATGAGGAGCCGGGGCAGTCAGGGCAGAGAGCACCGGTTCCTCGGTCCGTCTTCCTGTGCGGGGAAGACGGAGGTTCGTGCGTTCACCTGTGGCGCGCGGGCGGTGCCGCGCGCGTGCGCTGTTCACGTCTCTTCCCGCATTCTGGACTAGACCACTTCGGCATGTCCATGAGCAGGAAGACGTTCATCGGTGTTTTTCGCCGGTCCGCCGCTCCCTTGCGAGCCGGGTCGGCCAACCGAGCGGACGCCGTCGGGCGTCCGCGTCCACCCCCGCAGCCTAGCCCGCCCGGCTCATCCACGGGGCCAGATGGCCATGGCAATTTCGGCGAGAGCCTCCAGTTCCTCGCGGCACGCACCGTCGCGCGCCTGCTGGGACATGCCCTGGACGACCGCGCCGACGTACCGGGCCAGCGCGCCGACGTCGGTGCCCGCGGGCAGCTCCCCCGTGGCCACCCCCGCCTCCATACGGCGCTCGAAGGCGGCGATGGACGCGTTGCGCCGCTCGCGCAGGGATTCCGCCACCTCCGGGGTCGCGCAGTTGGTCGCCGCGTGGACGACGAGGCAGCCGCGCGGACGGCCGGGAGCGGTGTACGCGGCGGCGGCCTCCCGCAGGGTCCGCCCGACGGCGGCACGGGCGGTGGGCTCCTCGGCGAGGGCGCGGTCGCCGAACGAGCCGTACCGCTCGGCGTAGGCGCGCACGGCCTCCGCGAAGAGCGCCCGCTTGTCGCCGAAGGCGGCGTACAGGCTCGGGGTGCCGATGCCCATGGCGCGAGTGAGGTCGGAGACGGAGGTGGCCTCGTACCCGTGCTCCCAGAAGGCGAGGACCGCCTTCTGCAGGGCGGCCTCGCGGTCGAAGGAGCGCGGGCGGCCGCGGGGCCTGGAGACGGGTCCGCCCGGCGCCCCGGTGTCGTCGCCACCGCTCACCATGGCGCGCATTTTATAGCGACCGCTAGACAAACGTGAAGGGGTCGGCGTGCCCCGTGATGGGCCGCCCCGGGCGCGGCCCGCTCTGTTAGATTGGTCTAAACCACACGGTCCCTCCTACGGCCCTCCTCAACCGGGTCCGGTCCCTCTCCTGTCCCTCTCCTCAGCCTTCTCAGATCGGCAGGCCCAGCGTGGAAGTTGTCATCGTTCCGGACGCCGAGGCGGGCGGCGAACTCATCGCCGAGGCCATGGCGCAGCTGCTCAGGCGCAGGCCCGACGCCCTGCTCGGCGTGGCCACGGGCTCGACACCGCTGCCCGTCTACGAGGCGCTGGCGGCCAAGGTGCGCGCCGGTGCCGTGGACACCTCCCGGGCACGGATCGCGCAGCTCGACGAGTACGTGGGGCTGCCCGCCGACCACCCGGAGTCCTACCGCTCCGTCCTGCGGCGCGAGGTGCTGGAGCCGCTCGGGATCACGATGGAGGGCTTCCTGGGTCCCGACGGCACCGCCGAGGACGTACCGGCGGCGTGCGCGGCGTACGACCGGGCGCTGGCCGAGGCCGGCGGGGTGGACCTCCAACTGCTCGGCATCGGGACGGACGGGCACATCGGGTTCAACGAGCCGTGCTCCTCGCTCGCCTCCCGGACCCGGATCAAGACCCTGACCGAGCAGACCCGGGCCGACAACGCGCGCTTCTTCGACGGCGATGTCGACCAGGTGCCGCACCACGTGATCACGCAGGGTATCGGGACGATCCTGGAGGCGCGGCACCTGGTGCTGCTCGCCACGGGCGAGGGCAAGGCGGACGCCGTCGCCGCGACCGTCGAGGGCCCGGTCGCCGCCGTCTGCCCGGCATCTGCGCTCCAGCTCCACCCGCACGCCACGGTCGTCGTCGACGAGGCCGCCGCCGCCGAGCTGAAGCTCGCCGACTACTTCCGGCACACCTACGCCGACAAGCCGCGGTGGCAGGGTCTCTGATCCCCGCCGACCGCTCCCCCGTCCGGCCCGCCGTCCCGGACGGCGGCGCAGCGCGACGCGAAGGTGCCGGCCGCCCCGTCGGGGGTGGCCGGCACCTTCGTCCTCCGGGCCGTCCGCGCCCGTGCCCGACGCGGCGAACCCCTGAAGAAGGACCCTAGACCGTCCCCGCGATCACCTCTGCCGCCGCCCGGCCGCAGACGCGGGCCGCGCCGTGGGTGGCGAGGTGGAGGGCGCCCCGGGGGGCCGCCTGGGGGACGCCCATCTCGACGACGATCGTGTCGGGACGGGCCGCGAGCAGGGTGTCGAGGGCGGCGGCCATCCACGGGTGGCGGTGCTCGTCGCGGACGACGGCGACCACCCGGCGGCCTCCGGCCGCGTCCAGGGCCGCGCGTCCGGCGCCCCCGCCCGCGAAGCTGCCCGTCTCCGTCCCGGGCAGGAGCCGGCGGAGTTCCGCGGCCACGCCCCACGGGGTCTCGTCGCCGACGGCGATGTTGGCGACCGGGGTGAGGGCGACGACGTAGGGCGGTTCGGTGAGCGGGGTGAAGTCCGCTCCGCCGGTGACCCGCAGGGCGCGGCGGGCCGCCCGCAGGCCGACCTCGTGCTCGGCCGCGTCCCGCGCCGCGCCGGGCCGGCCCGCCGTCCAGCGGGCCAGGCCGCGCACCCGGTCCGCCGCGTCCGCGAGACGTTCCTCGGGGAGTTCTCCGGCGCGGACCGCCGTGACCAGGGCGTCCCGCAGGCGCCGTACCGTCTCGTCGTCCGCCAGGCCGCCGCCCACGCAGATCGCGTCGGCGCCGGCCGCGACGGCGAGGACGCTGGCCCGCTCGATGCCGTAGGTGCCGGAGACGGCCCGCATCTCCATGCCGTCGGTGACGATCAGGCCGTCGTAGCCCAGCTCGCCGCGCAGCAGTTCGGTCAGGACCGCGCGGGACAGCGTCGCGGGGCGGTCCGGGTCCAGGGCGGAGACCAGGATGTGCGCGCTCATCACGGCCTTGGTGCCCGCGTCGATCGCCGCGCGGAACGGGACCAGTTCGCGGGCCTGGAGCACCGGGTCCCCGACGTCGATGCGGGGCAGCGCGTGGTGGGAGTCGACCGCGGTGTCGCCGTGCCCGGGGAAGTGCTTGGTGCAGGCGGCGACGCCCGCGGACTGCAGTCCGGTGACGTAGGCGGCGGTGTGCCGGGCGACCAGTTCGGGGTCGGCGCCGAAGGAGCGGACGCCGATGACGGGGTTGGCCGGGTCGGAGTTCACGTCGGCGGAGGGCGCCCAGTTGAGGTTGACGCCGCAGGCGGCGAGGCGGTGGCCGAGTTCGAGGGCGACCGAGCGCGTCAGCTCCACGTCGTCCACGGCGCCGAGCGCGTGGTTGCCGGGGAAACTGGAACCCGTGCGCACCTCCAGGCGGGTGACGTCGCCGCCCTCCTCGTCGATGGCGACCAGCACGTCGTCCCGCTCGGCGCGCAGTCGGGCGGTGAGCGCGGCCAGTTGCGCGGGCGAGGCGATGTTGCGGCCGAACAGGCCGACCGACGCGAGGCCCTCCCCCAGCCGCCGCAGCAGCCAGTCGGGGGCGGTGGTCCCGGTGAAGCCGGGCTGGAGGACCGTCAGCGCGTCGCGCGTGAGGGTGTCGGTACCGCGGGCGAATGTCGTCATCGGGTGGCGTTATCCCTTCACGGCGCCCGCGGTCAGGCCCGCGGCCATCTTGCGCTGGACGAGGAGGAACAGGACGACGATCGGTACGGCCATCATCGTGGCTCCGGCCATCATCGGGGCGTATTCGGTGCCGTGCTTGGTGGTGAAGTTGCCGAGCCAGACGGTGGCGGTCTGGTGCTCCTGGCTCATCAGCATCAGGGCGTACAGGTACTCGTTCCAGGCCTGGATGAAACCGTAGACCGAGGTGGCGACCATGCCGGGGGCGAGGAGGGGGAAGACCACCCGGAGGAAGGCGCCGGTGCGGGAGCAGCCGTCGACCATGGCGGCCTCCTCCAGCTCCCGGGGGACGTTGACGATGAAGCCGCGCAGCGTCCACACCGTGAAGGGGAGGACGAAGGTCAGGTACGTGATGATGAGGCCGGTGAGCCTGTCGTACTGCTCCAGGTCGTTGAGCAGCAGGAAGACCGGGATGATCATGGCGACCAGCGGGACCATCTGGACCGCCAGGATGCCCACGATCACGATTCTGCGGCCGCGGAAGGCGAAGCGGGAGATGGCGAGCGCGGCCAGCATCCCGACCACCATGCCGATCACCACGACCGTCAGCGACACGACCAGGCTGCGGCCGACCGGGCCCCAGAAGTCGGCGATGTCCAGCGCCCGGCGGAAGTTGCCGAGGGTGAGGCCGGTGGGCAGCAGGCTCGGCTCGGGGTCGATGGCGTCCTTGGCCGGCTTGAACGCCGTGTCGAGCATCCAGTACAGGGGGAAGCCCGCGGTGACGAAGACGAGCAGGCCGAGCAGGTTCCAGCCGAGCCTCGACCTTGGGCGCCCGGGAGACGTGAGGGTGGTCGTCCCGCTCATTCGACCTCTCCGATCTTCAGCATCTGGCGCATGTAGACGGCGACCACCCCGAGCAGCAGCAGGACGGTGACAAGGGCGATCGCCGAGCCCTGCGCGTAGTCGTTGACCACGAAGGCGCGGTCGTAGGAGTAGGTGTTGAGGACCTGGAACTCCGCCTCAGGATGGCCGCCCCGCATCACGAACACCTGCGGGAAGACGCCCATGTCCCAGATCACCGACAGGGTCGTCAGCATCACGACGATCGGCTTGAGGACGGGCAGGGTGACGTAGCGGAAGACGCCCCAGGAGCTCGCGCCGTCCAGCCGCGCGGCCTCCTCCAGTTCCCTGGGCACCTGCGTGAGACCAGCGCTCAGCGTGATGACGACGAAGGGCACGGCGCCCCAGACCACCAGCAGCATGATCACGGCCAGGCCCTGCGGCCCGCTCGCGAACCAGTTGTGGCCGATCATGTCGACCCCGGGCAGCCTGCTGAGCAGCGCGTTGAGGACGCCGTAGTCCGAGTCGAAGAGCCACTTGAAGACGGTGGTGGCCACGATGACCGGCATGCCCCAACTCGCCACCAGCACGATGTTGATCAGGGTCTTCAGCCAGCCGGACACCCGTTGCAGCAGCAGCGCGATCGCCATGCCGGCGACCATCGTGAAGACCACGCAGCCGACGGCGAAGACGACCGTGCGCAGGACGACCGCCCAGAACTCGCCGTCGCCCAGCACGGCGGCGAAGTTGGCGAGCCCGACCCACTCGGCCGGCTGGAAGCCCCACAGCTGGGGCTGGCCGAACTTCTGCACGGACAGGGTGACCAGCCGCGCCAGCGGATAGGCCATGACCAGGGCCAGGATCAGCAGACAGGGCGCGAGCAGCAGCCAGGGCGTCGCGCCGCCGCCCGGGGTGCGCGGTCTGCGCGGCCGGTCCGGGGCGGCCGGTGGCGGCGCCTGCCGCGGCGGCGGCGCCTTGGCGGGGGTGGTGGTGTCTGCGGCACTCATCGCGCGCTCCTCAGCGGTCCCTCACGGGCGTACGAGACTCGGGCGTACGAGACTCGGGGGTACAAGACTCGGTCGTACGAGAAGCGGGGCCCCGCCCGACGGCAGGGCCCCGCGCCCGGTCACTTGGTGTTGATGACCTTGTCGATCGCGGCGTCCGCCTCCTTGGCGGCGGCCTCGACCGACTTCTTGCCGGTGCCGATGTTCTGCAGCATGGTCTGCAGGACCTGGGCCTTCTCGACCTGGCCCCAGCCCGGGGCCATCGGGACGAACCAGTTGGACTCGGCCGCGGTGGCGGGGACGGCGGTCGCGGGGTCGTTCTTCAGGGTCGCGAGGTCGGTCTTGTTGTTGGGCAGGTTGCCCTTCCCGATCAGGCCCTTCTGGCCCGACGGGCCGGTGAAGGCGTTGATCCACTCGGCGGCGAGGTCCTGTGCCCTGGACTTCACCGGGACGGCAAGGTCGGAGCCGCCCAGGAAGACCGGCATGTTCTTGCCGGACGGGCCGGGCATCACGAAGTTCTCGAGGTTGTCCTTGAGCTTGCCGGTCTTGTCGTTCTTCGGGTCGGCCGCGGTCGCGCCCTCCCAGGCGGCGCCGAAGATCATGCCGGACTTGCCCTGGCCGTAGACGATGTAGCGGTCGGACTCGTCCTTGGTCCTGTCGCCGTGCATGTACCGGTCGACGACGTTCTTGAACTCGGTGAGGCCCTTGAGGGACTCGGGCGAGGAGAGACCGGCCTTCCAGGTGCCGCCCTCCTCCTCGGCTATGGAGCCGCCGGCGTCGTAGACGAAGGACATGGCCGCGTACCAGTCGCGGGTGGGCTGGTACCAGGCGCTGAACTTGCCGCCCTGCTTCTTCTGCACCTTGTCCAGGGCGGCGGTGAGGTCCTGGTAGGTCTTCGGCACGGACTTCACGCCCGCCGCGGCGAACACGTCCTTGCGCCAGTTGGCGACGCGGCCGCCTGCGTAGTAGGGGACGCCGTAGGTCTTGCCGTCGTAGGTCACCGAGGCCTTCAGGCCGTCGAGCCAGGCGGAGGAGCCCGTGAACTTCGCCGGGTCGACGGGGGCGAAGGCGCCCTTGACCATGTAGCCGAGCATCTCGGTGTTGCCCATCTCGACCACGTCGGGGGCCTTGTCGGTGGCGAGGACGGCGTCGAGCTTGGTGTTCTTGTCCGGCCAGCCGTAGTACTCGTGCTTGATCCTCAGGCCGGGGTGCTTCTTCTGCACCGCGGCGTCGGCGGCCTTCACCAGCTCCGGCCAGTTGTTCTGCGCGTCCACGGTGAGCCAGACGGTCAGCTCCTTGGCGTCCGCGCCGCCCTTGCCCGATCCCTTGCCGCCATCGCTCCCGCACGCCGCGATGGAGGCCATCATGCCCGCGATACCGATCGCGGCAACCAGCTTGCGCTTCACGCCACCCTCCTCAGGGATGCCACAAACCCCCCTGCCTCCCCGCGGTTTGAGCGTCAGCGCAACCGCCCTCGGGGCCGGGACCTGGACCAATGGTGTAGACCAGTACGGGGAGCTTGGCCCAGACCAATAGGGCTGTCAAGGGTGTTCCGACGGGCTCCCGCCGTCCGTTACGGGACCGCGATATGCAGGGACCTTTCATTGCTCATCCGGCAGAAACGGACGGCTGGACTCCCCCGGACCAGTGGCGTCCGCGGGGGCGCCCCCGCGCCCCGGTCCGCCTGGACCACTCGTTCCGGTCCCGCTATGGACTAGACCAGCCGGGGTCACGGCGGTATACAGAGGAGATCACGGAGCGTACGGGTGGCCACCCGGCGCGCGAAGCCGTGCCACGATGTGAGCCGCGGCCGATCAGCAGGTCGGCCGCTTCGGCACTGGAGCCGGGAAGGCGGAGCATGAGCACCGACGTCAGCAGTGCGGAGAACGAGGGTGGGACGACCGTCCGTACCGCGCGCGTGCCCAAGTACTACCGCCTGAAGAAGCACCTGCTCGACATGACGGACACGCTCCCGCCCGGCACGCCGGTCCCCCCGGAGCGGACGCTGGCGGCCGAGTTCGACACCTCGCGCACGACCGTGCGCCAGGCCCTGCAGGAACTGGTCGTCGAGGGCCGGCTCGAGCGCATCCAGGGCAAGGGCACCTTCGTCGCCAAGCCGAAGGTCTCCCAGGCGCTGCAACTCACCTCCTACACGGAGGACATGCGCGCCCAGGGCCTGGAACCGACCTCGCAGCTGCTGGACATCGGGTACATCAGCGCCGACGACCGGCTCGCCGAACTGCTCGACATAACGTCCGGGGGGCGTGTGCTGCGCATCGAGCGGCTGCGCATGGCCAACGGCGAGCCGATGGCCATCGAGACCACGCACCTGTCGGCGAAGCGCTTCCCCGCCCTGCGGCGCAGCCTGGTCAAGTACACGTCCCTCTACACGGCCCTCGCCGAGGTCTACGACGTCCACCTCGCCGAGGCCGAGGAGACCATCGAGACCTCGCTGGCCACTCCGCGCGAGGCGGGACTGCTCGGCACCGACGTGGGCCTGCCCATGCTGATGCTCTCCCGGCACTCGCTGGACCGGCAGGGCAAGCCGGTGGAGTGGGTGCGATCGGTCTACCGCGGCGACCGCTACAAGTTCGTCGCGCGGCTCAAGCGGCCGCAGGACTGAACCGCGCGGACATTCGGTCCGTGTACCCCGTCAGGACGGACGTATGCCCGCGACGACGGGCCCACTCGACAATCAGGTGTGTGCGATTGTGCACACGCCCTGACCTGCGACGACCGTTTCCAGGCCACGGTTGCTCACGCTGCCGAACTGTTATGCGGAAAGACCTTTTCGCTTTCCGGACACCGTGGCTAGATTGCACGCGCATAGCCCAGGTGACAGAGAGCGGAGCCGCAAATATGTCCGATTCCCCCGATGTCAGCAGAGCGGTGGTGACACCCGTCCGGGTCGTCATCGCCCTCTGTCTCCTCGCGCCCTTCGTGGCGCTGCTGTGGGTGGGGTCATACGCCAAGACGGACCCGGCCTTCGCCGGCATCCCGTTCTTCTACTGGTACCAGATGCTGTGGGTGATCATCTCCACGGCGCTGACCATGACCGCCTACCAGCTGTGGCAGCGTGACCAGCGTGCCCGCGCCGCCGCCCGCACCCAGGACGGAGGTGCCTCGGAATGAACAACGGAGTCCACGGCGTCGAACTCGGCGTCTTCGTCTTCTTCTTCCTGCTCGTGACGGTCATGGGCTTCGTCGCCGCGCGCTGGCGCAAGGCGGACAACGCCCACAGCCTCGACGAGTGGGGTCTTGGCGGCCGGTCGTTCGGCACCTGGATCACCTGGTTCCTGCTGGGCGGCGACCTGTACACCGCGTACACCTTCGTGGCCGTCCCGGCGGCGATCTACGCGGCGGGCGCGGCAGGCTTCTTCGCCGTGCCGTACACGATCCTCGTCTACCCGCTGATCTTCACCTTCCTGCCGCGTCTGTGGTCGGTGTCCCACAAGCACGGGTACGTCACCACCTCGGACTTCGTCCGCGGCCGCTTCGGCTCCAAGGGCCTGTCGCTGGCCGTGGCGCTCACCGGTCTGCTGGCGACCATGCCGTACATCGCGCTCCAACTGGTCGGCATCCAGGCCGTCCTGGACGTGATGGGTCTCGGCGGGGGCGCGGACTCCAACGTGTTCGTGAAGGACCTGCCGCTGCTGATCGCGTTCGGTGTGCTGGCGGCGTACACCTACTCTTCGGGGCTGCGCGCGCCCGCGCTGATCGCGTTCGTGAAGGACGCGCTGATCTACATCGTCATCGCGGTGGCCATCATCTACATCCCGATCAAGCTGGGCGGGTTCGACCAGATCTTCGCCAAGGCCGGTGACGCCTTCGCGCAGACCAACCCGGCGACCGGCAAGCCGCGGGGCGCGCTGGCTCCCCCGGAGGCGGGCCAGTGGACGTACGCCACACTGGCGCTGGGTTCCGCGCTCGCGCTGTTCATGTACCCGCACTCGATCACCGCGACGCTGTCCTCGCGCAGCCGTGACGTGATCCGGCGCAACACCACGATCCTGCCGCTGTACTCGCTGATGCTGGGCCTGCTGGCCCTGCTCGGCTTCATGGCGATCGCGGCGGGCGTGAAGGTGCAGAACGGCCAGCTGGCCATCCCGGCCCTGTTCGACCAGATGTTCCCCGACTGGTTCGCCGGTGTGGCCTTCGCGGCGATCGGCATCGGCGCGCTGGTGCCGGCGGCCATCATGTCCATCGCGGCCGCGAACCTGTTCACCCGCAACATCTACAAGGACTTCATCAAGCCGGACGCGACGCCCGCGCAGGAGACCAAGGTCTCCAAGCTGGTCTCGCTGCTGGTGAAGGTGGGCGCCCTGGTCTTCGTCCTGACGATGGACAAGACCGTGGCGATCAACTTCCAGCTGCTCGGCGGCATCTGGATCCTGCAGACCTTCCCGGCCCTGGTCGGCGGTCTGTTCACGCGCTGGTTCCACCGCTGGGCGCTGCTCGCGGGCTGGGCGGTCGGCATGGTGTACGGCACACTCGCCGCGTACGGGGTGGCCTCTCCGACGAACCCGGGGCAGAAGCACTTCGGCGGCCCGGCGGCGGCTATCCCCGGCCTCGGCGACATGGGCTATATCGGTCTGACCGCGTTCGTGCTCAACGTGGTGGTCACGGTGGTCCTGACCTTCGTCCTGAAGGCCGTCAAGGCGCCGGAGGGCGTCGACGAGACCAAGCCGGAGGACTACACGGCGGACGCGGGCGACCCGGGCGTCGAGGTGGAGCTGCCGCCGGCCACGGCAGGCGCCTCGCACTGAGCCGCCGCACACCCCACGGGCCGCCGGAGCAATCCGGCGGCCCGTTGCCGTACCCGCGTCGCCGCCCTCACTCTCCTCACCTACGAGTTGACGCTCTGACACGGCGGTGGCACTACATCTGGGGGTGGCGTCGCGGCCCGGCACAAGATGTATGCTCATGCTCGCTGTCGCCGCAGGGGAATCCGGTGCGAATCCGGAACTGTCCCGCAACGGTGTACTTGTGCGTGTCCGTCCACAGACGGCCCCGCGCTCGCGTCAGTCCGAGGACCTGCCGACAGCGCGCCCGGCCGTCCGGTCCGGGTGCCCTGACGTCCGGGCCTCGTGGAATGGGCCGGTGGACGCGACGCCCCGTGCGCTCGTGTGCTGCCCCCTGCCCTCGGCGAGGCCCCCCGTGCGAGCGAGGGAGAGCCCCACGTGACCATCGCGCCGGCCGATCCGGCCTCTGCGACACCGGCCGAGACCGACACCGACGGCCCCGGTGCCGCGCTGCTGCGCACCCTGACCGGGCTGACCGCCGATCTCCCCGACGCCGACCCCGGCCGTGTGGCCGCCGCCGCGCTGCGCGGACGGTCGGCGCGCGCCGACGAGGCCGAACTGCGCGAGCTGGCCACGGAGGCGGCCGCCGGTCTCATCTCCGAGGACCCGGCCTACTCCCGGCTGGCCGCCCGGCTGCTGGCCATCGGCATCCGCGCCGAGGCCGCCGGACAGGGCGTCACCCGCTTCACCGAGTCCATCGCCGTCGGCCACCGGGAGGGCCTGATCGCCGACCGGACCGCCGAGTTCGCAGGGCTGCACGCCGAGCGGCTCGACGCGCTGGCCGACCCGCGGGCCGACGACCGCTTCGGCTACTTCGGCCTGCGCACCCTGCACAGCCGGTATCTGCTCCGGCACCCGATCACCCGCAAGGTGATCGAGACGCCCCAGCACTTCCTGCTGCGGGTCGCCGCCGGTCTGGCGGAGGACGCCACCATCCGGTCCGCCGACGAAGTCGCCGCGCTCTACGGCCTGATGAGCCGCCTCGACTACCTGCCGTCCTCGCCCACCCTGTTCAACTCCGGTACGCGGCACCCCCAGATGTCGTCCTGCTACCTGCTCGACTCCCCCAAGGACGAGCTGGACTCCATCTACGACCGCTACCACCAGGTCGCCCGTCTCTCCAAGCACGCCGGCGGCATCGGCATCGCCTACTCCCGCGTCCGCTCGCGCGGTTCCCTCATCCGCGGCACCAACGGGCACTCCAACGGCATCGTGCCGTTCCTGAAGACCCTGGACGCCTCGGTCGCCGCCGTGAACCAGGGCGGCCGGCGCAAGGGCGCGGCCGCGGTCTACCTGGAGACCTGGCACTCCGACATCGAGGAGTTCCTGGAGCTGCGCGACAACACCGGCGAGGACGCCCGCCGTACGCACAACCTGAACCTCGCGCACTGGATCCCGGACGAGTTCATGCGCCGGGTCGACGCGGACGGGCAGTGGTCGCTGTTCTCCCCGGCCGACGTGCCGGAGCTGGTCGACCTGTGGGGCGAGGAGTTCGACGCGGCCTACCGCAGGGCGGAGGAGGCGGGGCTGGCGCGCAGGACGCTGCCCGCCCGGGACCTGTACGGCCGGATGATGCGCACCCTCGCGCAGACCGGCAACGGCTGGATGACCTTCAAGGACGCCGCCAACCGCACCGCCAACCAGACGGCCGAGCCGGGCCACGTCGTCCACTCCTCCAACCTGTGCACGGAGATCCTGGAGGTCACCGACGACGGGGAGACGGCGGTCTGCAACCTCGGCTCGGTCAACCTGGGCGCCTTCGTCACGGGCGGCGGCATCGACTGGGAGCGGCTGGACGAGACCGTCCGCACCGCCGTCACCTTCCTCGACCGCGTGGTCGACATCAACTTCTACCCGACCGAGCAGGCGGGCCGGTCCAACGCCCGGTGGCGTCCGGTGGGCCTCGGCGCGATGGGGCTTCAGGACGTCTTCTTCAAGCTCCGTCTGCCCTTCGACTCGCCGGAGGCCCGGCGGCTGTCCACCCGTATCGCCGAGCGCGTGATGCTCGCCGCGTACGAGGCCTCCGCCGACCTCGCCGAGCGCGACGGCCCGCTGCCGGCCTGGGACAAGACCCGTACCGCCAAGGGTGTCCTGCACCCCGACCACTTCGGCGTCGAGCTCAACTGGCCGGAGCGCTGGGCGGCCCTGCGCGAGCGGATCGCCGCCGTCGGCATGCGCAACGCGCTGCTGCTGGCCATCGCGCCGACCGCGACCATCGCGTCGATCGCGGGTGTCTACGAGTGCATCGAGCCGCAGGTCTCCAACCTCTTCAAGCGCGAGACGCTGTCCGGCGAGTTCCTCCAGGTCAACTCCTATCTGGTGCGGGACCTCAAGGAGCTCGGGGTGTGGGACGCGCGCACCCGGGAGGCGCTGCGCGACTCCGGCGGCTCGGTGCAGGACTTCGCCTGGATCCCCGAGGACGTGCGGAAGCTGTACCGCACGGCGTGGGAGATCCCGCAGCGCGGCCTGATCGACATGGCCGCCGCCCGGACCCCGTTCCTGGACCAGGCCCAGTCGCTGAACCTGTTCATGGAGACGCCGACCATCGGCAAGCTCTCCTCGATGTACGCCTACGCCTGGAAGCAGGGCCTGAAGACGACGTACTACCTGCGCTCCCGTCCGGCGACGCGGATCGCCCGCGCCGCCCGGGCGCAGACCCCCGTCCCCGTCCAGCAGCCGGCCCCCGCGGACGCCGTGGCCTGCTCCCTGGAGAACCCCGAGTCCTGCGAGGCCTGCCAGTGATGCCCAGCACCGCCCGATCCCAGAACCTGCTCGACCCCGGTTTCGAGCTGACGCTCCGTCCGATGCGCTACCCGGACTTCTACGAGCGCTACCGGGACGCCATCAAGAACACCTGGACCGTGGAGGAGGTCGACCTCCACTCCGACGTCGCCGACCTCGCGCGGCTGACTCCCGGTGAGCAGCACCTGATCGGCCGTCTGGTCGCCTTCTTCGCGACCGGCGACTCGATCGTGGCGAACAACCTGGTGCTGACCCTCTACAAGCACATCAACTCCCCCGAGGCACGGCTCTACCTGAGCCGGCAGCTCTTCGAGGAGGCCGTCCACGTCCAGTTCTATCTGACGCTGCTGGACACCTACCTGCCCGACCCGGACGACCGCTCCGCCGCCTTCGCGGCCGTGGAGAACATCCCGTCCATCCGGGAGAAGGCCGAGTTCTGCTTCAAGTGGATCAACGAGGTCGAGAAGCTGGAGCGCCTGGAGACCGAGGCCGACCGCCGCCGCTTCCTGCTCAACCTGATCTGCTTCGCGGCGTGCATCGAGGGCCTGTTCTTCTACGGCGCCTTCGCCTACGTCTACTGGTTCCGCAGCCGGGGCCTGCTGCACGGCCTGGCGACCGGCACCAACTGGGTGTTCCGCGACGAGACGATGCACATGTCCTTCGCCTTCGACGTCGTCGACACCGTCCGCAAGGAGGAGCCGGAACTGTTCGACGACGCGCTGCGCCGGCAGGTCACCGACATGCTCCGGGAGGCCGTCGAGGCCGAGCTGCAGTTCGCGCGCGACCTGTGCGGTGACGGCCTCCCCGGCATGAACACCGACTCCATGCGGCAGTACCTGGAGTGCGTCGCCGACCAGCGCCTCACCCGCCTCGGCTTCGCTCCGGTGTACGGCTCGGAGAACCCCTTCTCGTTCATGGAGCTGCAGGGCGTTCAGGAGCTGACCAATTTCTTCGAGCGGCGCCCCTCGGCGTACCAGGTGGCGGTGGAGGGCACCGTCGATCTGGACGAGGACTTCTGATCCCCTCGGTGGGTGCCGGCCGAGGGCCCCGCCTCCCTCCTGGTCTCCTGGGTGCCTTCGGGGACTCCTGGTGGCACCGCGGCACGGTCACCGCGGCAGGGCCCTCACCATCAGCCGGTTCGGGCGCAGTGTGATGCCCACCCGGGTCGCGTCGCTCGACCCGGGCACCTGCTCCAGGCGGAATTGGGTCGCCACCACCGCCGTGACAAGACTCAGCAGCGCCATCGAGAAGTGGTCGCTGGGACACTTGCGGTTGCCCACGCTGAACGGGCTCATGGCGTATTTCGGCACGTCCCTGGAGCGTTCCGGAAGCCACCGGTCGGGGTCGAACTCCAGGTTGTCGGCATACGAGCGCGGATCGCGCTGGATGGCGTACGGGCTGTACACGATGTCAGCTCCGGCCGGAATGTGATAGCCACCGAGTTCCGTGTCCGTGACCGCCCGCCGCGTCAAAATCCAGACGGCCGGCCGCAAACGCATCGTCTCGACGATGACATTGTTGGTGTGCGTGAGCCTGCGGACGTCGTCGAATCCGACCGGTCGACCACCGGTCGCGGATTCGACCTCGGCGCGGATCCGGTCCGCGTGTTCCGGGTGTTCCGCGAGCACCTGCAGCAGCCACATGATCGTGGACGCGACGGTTTCACTGCCCGGGGTGAGTATCGCGACGACCTGGTCGTGGATCTCCTGCTCCCCGATGGGCTCACCATTCTCGTCCTTCGCCTCAAGCAATGCCGTCAGCAAATCGTCCGGCTTTTGACCGGATGCACGGCGCTCGGCGACGATCTCGTCGACCAGGAGATGCAGATCGGCCAGTGCGCGGTTGAAATCGCGGTTGGCCGGCAGCGGGAGCCGGTACAACGGCCCGAGCGGGACCACCATCCGCCGGTACATGCCGCGGAAGACGGTCGCGAGCGCCCCGCACAGCCGCTCCGCGCGTTCGTCCATGTACGCGCCGCGCAGCAGGCAGCGGGCCGCGATCCGCACCGCGATGCGGAAGGACTCCGCGGTGCAGTCGATGGTCTCCCCGGCCTTCCAGCGCCGGGCCAGCGCGTGCGCCTCCTCCTCCATGACGGGCCCGTAGGCGGGGATGGCGTCGAGCCGGAAGGCGGGCTGGATGATGCGCCGCTGGCGCCGGTGCAGCGGGCCGTTGGCCGTGGCCACGCCCTCCTTGCCGAGCAGGTCCTCCAGGGACTCCCAGAGCGGGCCGGCGATGATGTAGTCGGGGCTCAGCGCCAGCGCGCCGGTGAGGGCGGGCGCGGTGACGGCGTACACGGTCTTCGGGCCGAGCCGGAGCCTGACGACGTCGCCGTGGTCGCGCAGCTGGGCCATGAAGGCCAGCGGGTCGCGGACGAGGGCGAGACCGTGGCCGAGGGCCGGTACCGCGCCACCGGCGAGGGGCGGCTCCCGCAGCGGGGACGCCGTCGTGGACGGGGCTTCGGGCGCGGGGGGCGCCGCCTCCATCGAAGCCGGGAACTCGGGGGATGACTCGACGGTCATTTCTCACCTGCCGCTTCGTTGTTGACGTACGGGGGCGTGGACCGGTCGTCCCAGCTGTCGACCATGTACCGGCCGGACTCGTGGTGGAACCAGTAGACGGAACTGAACCAGTTCCGCATATTGCCAAGACAGGCCCGCACCGCGGCACCGAGTTCCTTTCCCCGCACCGTGCCGTCCGCGAGGCCGTCGGCGAACCGTAATCCCGCCTCTTCCGCTTCGAGGAATTCCGAGATGCATTGCTCGACGCGGCGCCTGAGATCCGTGACCGCTTCTTCCAGTGTCATTCCCTCGTGCTTGACGAGACTGATTCCGAGATTATGCACCTCGTCGCCCGCGATTTCTTTGGGCAGCGAACACAGGTCGTTGTACCAGGCGGCGAATTCCTGGCTCAGCAGCGCCGGGCGCCGATATGCGGGATTCTTCCTCACGGCGTCCGGGAGTTCGACGCCCACGCCCGGCTCCAGCAGATCGGTCCATATCCAGTGCGCGAAGGTGAGCCGGCGCAGCGCCAGGTACTCCCCGACCGTCGGCACGATTCCCTCGGTGCGGTTGACGAATTCCCGGTCGTAGGCCTCGATCACCGCGTGGAAGTGCCGGCCGAAGCGGGCGTTCCACGTCGGCGGCAGGAACGAGAACAGCCGCAGCACACTGTCCGCGAAGGCCGCGACCAGGGGATCCCGGTGGTGCAGATGGTCTCCGGGTGAGTCCAGAGCCGCGTGCAGCGCGCGCCTGAGCCGCCGCCAGGAGGCCGGCCGGCCGTGCACGATGTCGCGGTCGTGACGGTCGTCCCAGACGAAGAACCACGCGCTGTAGTCCGCTATCGCCTGCAGGACCTCGTCGGGGGCACCGAGGTAGTACCCCGCCATGAGATCGGTGTAGCACAGGCTGTCGGCGTGTTCCGCCACCTTGTCCGCCGGCATGAGCCGCTTTTCGAGCAGCCAACGCCGGGTGTTCTCCTGGAGCTGGGGCCAATACGGGTGCAGTTGCCTGGGAAACGCGGCCTCGATCACCGGGAGAGCGAGCGAAGGTGGGACTGCGACCGTTGCAGAAGTCGATGTCGATGTGGTGCTGTGTGGGAAAGCTGGCACGAACAAACCCCTCTCAGCCGCCGGTGGCGCCCGCCCCTGTCGTCGTGCCCGGCGCGCGCCGTCGCGTATCCCCGCACTCCCATTCAGCACCACAACTGACCGTTCTGGGAACGGATTTGGCCCACTCGCTACCCCGCGGTGCCGAGAATATCCCCTTGTGTGTCTGAATATGAATCGACAGAAGCGCACAAAGGATCGAATGCGCGACGCACTCACGCGCGCACGCACGTACGACGCCCGGCCGACGGTGACCGGCCGGGCGTCACGGGGACAGAGCCCTTTCACCCCAACGGGTGTTTTGTATCTCAGCAGTTGACGGCCACGTCGGCCGTCGACCACCGCGTCAGTCGTTGGCCACCACGGGGTAGCGCGGCTCGTTCTCCGCCATCTGCCGCAGCGCGTCCTTGCGTTCGCGCTTGGAGAGCCGGTCGATGTAGAGGTAGCCGTAGAGGTGGTCGGTCTCGTGCTGCAGGCAGCGCGCGAAGTAGCCGGTGCCGCGCACCCGGATCGGGTTGCCCTTCTCGTCCTGCCCGGTGACCTCGGAGTAGTCCGGGCGGGCCAGCGGCGCGTAGGCGGTCGGCACCGACAGGCAGCCCTCGTTGCTGTCGTCCAGGCGGCGCCGGTCCGCGGGCAGCTCGACGAGCTTCGGGTTGCAGACGACGCCGACGTGCCGCACGCCCTCGTCGTCCGGGCAGTCGTAGACGAAGACCTTCAGGTCCACGCCGACCTGGTTGGCGGCCAGGCCCACGCCCTCGGCGGTGCGCTGGCTGGCGAACATGTCCGCGACCAGCTGCTGGAGCTCCTCGCCGAACTCGGTGACGTCCTTGCACTCCTTGTGCAGCACCGGGTTCCCGACGACCGTGATCGGCCGCGAGGTGCCGCGCTCGCGCCACGCCGTCTCGCGCTCCTCGCAGTCCTCCGTGTCGACGACGAACCCCTCGTCGTCGACGGGGAGCACGCCCGCGTGCTGCTGATCGGTGTCCTGCTGCGCCATGACCGACGTGTGCCTTCCTGCAAGCCTGGGGAATCTCTGCCAGTACAGCCTAAAGGGGTCCGCGGCCGCTCCCTGTCCGGTGGACGTGCGCTAACAGACCTCTTCGAGGTCCCGCCAGTCCCGCGAGTCCGGACTGTCGGCCACCCAGCCGTCCAGCAGCCCCCGCACCAGCGCGGCCGGCGCCGCGATCCCGCACTCGCGCTCCGGCACCCACAGCTGCCCGTCGGTGCGGTGGCCGAGCGGCCCCGGGTGCCCCGGCTCGCTGTGGTCGTGCGGGTCGAGGTGGACCCCGTCGCCCTCGTCGGACGGCATCCGTGACTCCGAGCACATCCGGCACAGCAGCCGCACGGACGACGACCAGTCCTCGGCGGCGAAGCCGGCGTCGGCGGCGAGCTGCTCCAGGGCCTCCCGGTCGGCCTCCGTGGCGGCCTCCAGGAGGACCACCCAGGTCGGCACCGGCGAGGGCGCCCACAACTCGATCTCGTCGAAGACGGGGTAGGTGTGACCGACGGCGGTGGTCCGCTCCCCGTGGGGCACGCCGTCGTGCAGCACGACCTCGCCCCAGCGCCGCCCCGAGGACGGCAGCGGGATGGACAGCACCTCGATCCGGGCCGGATCCAGCCGGCGCCCCCAGACCACCTCGGCCTCGCCCTCGGGCGACAGCCGCACCGCCGCACTGCCCAGCTCCATGCCCGCCGGCTCCTCCGCGGCGGTCGCGCCGCCGGGGACCCGGAGCCCGTACGCCTGCCAGGCGCGCCGGGCCAGCGGCCAGTCCTGCAGGGCGGTGGCGGCGATGCCCACGTTCCACCAGTCGGGCGCCCCGGTCTCCTTCTCGAGCAGCGCCACGGCCCGCAGACCCGCCGCCCTGGCCTGCTCCCAGTCGTGCCGGAACTTGTGCAGCAGGGCCAGGTTGAACCAGGACTCCGACAGCCAGGGCTCCAGATCGGCGGCGCGCGTCAGCAACGCGCCCGCGTCCTCGTACCGACCGTCGCCGATCAGGGTGAAAGCCCGGTCGGTGGCCTGCCGCCAGGAGGCGGAGGGCCGGTGCCGTCCCTTGCCGAAGATCCTCACGATTCCCGCCTGCCAGTTCCGTTCTGTGGGCTGGCTCATGCCCCCGGACACGCTCTCCTTCGCATCCAACCACGTACGGTCGGAAGGTCGCTCATTACCCATGGGTTACCCCGGGACGGGCAAGGTCAGACAGTCCCGGGCCACTACCCGGGCCAGCGCTTCGACCACTTCCGGGGCGTAGTCGCCCGCGGTGCCCAGCCGCAGCTCCTCCAGCGCCGTGAGCGGCCCGCCGGGCCCGGCGTCCCGTGCCTTCTCCTCGTAGGCGTTCACCGCCCGCACGATCCGGGCCGGCAGCGGCTGGTCCCGGCAGGGGTCCGCCTGCCGCTCCACCACGACCGCGACCGCCGCGTCCACCCCTGTCTGCCGGACGACAGCCCCGCCGAGCAGCGCGATGCGCCGCTGCTCCTCGGCGGGCAGCCCGGCGGTGGCCCCCGCGGGCACCGGGTCGACCAGGCTGAGCTGCCCGATGTCGTGCATCAGCGCCGCGTACTCCAGCACGGTCAGCTCGGGCCCGGCCAGCCCGAGGTCCCGCCCGACGGCCCGGCTGAGCGCGGCGACGCGCCGGGCGTGCCCGGCCGGGGTGTATCCGGCGACCTCGGTGGCCCGGGCCAGGGAGGCGATGGTCTGCCGGTAGGTGGTGCGCACGGCGGCGTACCGGCGCAGGGACAGCTGGGTGAGCAGAAGCGGCAGCGAGAAGACCGGCAGCGCCCACAGCCCGGCCACGGCGACAGCCAGGGCCATCACCGCGCCGGTCGCGCAGACGGCCGACCCGATCCCGAGCAGGCCCCGCAGCTCCTCCCGCAGCAGCGGACCGAACGGCCAGCCGGTACGGCCGTGCGCCAGCGCCGCGGCGAGCAGGGCGTCGCACAGCGCGCTGAGCACCAGCAGCGCGAGCAGCACCAGCGCGTACGCCGGGCCGCCCCACGCCCGCAACACTCCCACGCCGTACAGCGGTTGGAAGCAGACCGCCGTGAAGGAGACGGTGAGCGTGCGCCGCGCCAGGTGGTCGAGGGTCGGGCTGTGCCCGCGCGCGATGTGCGGAACGCTGCCGAGCAGCGAGGCGGCGAGCACGACCGCGACCACCTGGAAGGCGCCGTGGTGGGTGGGCCGGCCGGCGTCCTCGCCCAGCAGCGCGTACGACAGCGCCCCGGCGGCCCCGAGCGGCGCGGCCTCCCGGACGCCCTCGCCCGTCCACCGGGTGAGCTCCCCGAGGAGCACCAGCGCCCCGAAGGCGAGGGCGGCCCCGCGCTCGTGGAGGCCGGTGAGGAGGGTGACGGCGAGGGAGACGAGGGCGAGCAGGAAGGCGCAGCCGCGGATGGGGGCGGTCGGGGACGGACGGCTCATCGGCGCGCTTCCTGGCGGCCGGGAGCGGGCGGCGCCGGCGCCCCGGCGGGCGTGTCGTCCCCCGCCGTGACCGCCGGGTGCCAGCCGTGCCTGCCAAGGGCGCGCACCAGCGCCGTGACCATCCGCGGGTCGAACTGGGCCCCGGCGCACCGCTCCAGCTCCTCCAGCGCGGACCCGACCGGCCGGGCCCGGCGGTAGGACCGGGTGGACGTCATCGCGTCGAAGGCGTCCGCGACGGCCACCACCCGGGCGCACTCGGGGATCTGGCCGCCCGTCAGCCCGTAGGGGTAGCCGCTGCCGTCCAGCCGCTCGTGGTGGTGCAGGATCGCCGACCGGGCCTCCCCGAGGAAGGAGATCCCCCGCACCATCTCGTGCCCGTACTCGGGATGCAGTTCGATCACCCGCCGCTCCTCGGGGGTCAGCGGGCCGTCCTTGCGCAGCAGCCGGGTGGGGACGCCCAGCTTGCCCACGTCGTGCAGGATCCCGGCGAAGCGGAGCACCTCGACGCGTTCGTCGTCCATCCCGAGCTCGCGCGCGATCATCATGGAGGCCTGGCCCACCCGTTCGCTGTGCCCGCGCGTGTACCCGTCCTTGATGTCGACGGCCTGCACCAGCGCCCGGATCGTCGCCCGGTGGGCGGCCCGCTCGCGGTGGTACTGCGCGTACACCCACCAGGACACGCACATCGGCAGCAGTACGAGCAGCGCGGCGACCGGCCCGTACGGGCTGCGCCACAGCACGGCCATCATGAGCCCCGCGAGTCCGTGCACCCCGACCGGCGCCAAGGACCGCAGGAACAGCCCGCTCCAGGCCCGCCGGGCCGGTGCGGCCCCGCGCTGCCCGAGCGGGGCGGGCGCCACGCCCACCGCGAGCGCGCGCATGCAGCCGTCCAGCACGGTCAGCACCAGGCAGAACGCCAGCACGGCGGCGCCCGCGGGCAGGAGGACGTAGGGGAAGTCGGAGTGCACGACGGCGTCCCGGCCGCCGAGCCCCCAGTGCACCCGGGCGGCCGCCCAGACCGCGACGGCGAGCTGGGCCGCCCGCCAAGTCCGCCGCAGCCCCTCGGGCCGCCGGCCGGCCGGGACGAGTGCGGCGGCGGGCAGGGGGACGAACGCGGCGGCGGGCGGCGGGAGCAGGAAGGCGGCGGCGAGCAGCACCGGGTAGAAGGTGCCGCCGAACCGCCGCCGGGCGAGTTCCTCGCAGCCCGCGTACACCAGGGCGAGCAGGAGGACCGCCCACCAGGGCGTGCGCAGCAGGGGCAGCGGCAGCAGGCACAGCAGGGCCGCGAGGGCGACGCAGACGACGTACGCACGGGCTCGTGGCGGAACCGCCTCCATGACGCCCTCCCCGGTCATGCGTGTCCACGGTCAGCGAGCCTAGGACGAGCAGGGGGGCGTCCGCGGGCAGATAACCCGCGGATTAGCACGTTCGAGTGATGACGGCAGGAGCGCGGCCGCTCGGAAGGTCAGGACTCCCGGGGAGTGACGGGCGCCGTGGCCACGTCCCGCTCGGGCCCGAACTGGCCGGAGCGGATCAGGTCGAGCCGGCCCATCACCTTGGCGCGCAGGTCGGCGGGCACGTCGTCATGACCGCAGCACCGCTTGACCAGCTTCTTCACGGCCTGCTCCAGGCCGTACTTCTCCAGGCACGGCGAGCACTCCTCGAAGTGCTGCTCGAACTTCGTGCGATCGACGTCCGGCATCTCACTGTCGAGGAACTCATACAGATGATCGAGTACCTCACTGCAGTCCGTCTCGTGCGGCTCTCCGCAGCTCATGAGCCCGAGCCTTTCGCTTCGTCCGACTCTCCGGCACCGGCCGGGACCAGGCCGCGCTCGCGGGCGTAGTCCTCGAGCATGCCGCGCAGTTGCCGGCGGCCCCGGTGCAGCCGGGACATCACCGTACCGATGGGTGTCCCCATGATGTCCGCGATCTCCTTGTACGCAAAGCCCTCCACATCCGCGAGATAGACGGCGATGCGGAATTCCTCGGGGATCGCCTGGAGGGCTTCCTTCACGTCCGAGTCGGGCAGGTGGTCGAGCGCCTGCGACTCGGCGGAGCGCAGGCCGGTCGACATGTGCGACTCGGCGCGGGCGAGCTGCCAGTCCTCGATCTCCTCGGCCGCACTGCGCTGGGGCTCGCGCTGCTTCTTGCGGTAGGAGTTGATGAACGTGTTGGTCAGGATCCGGTACAGCCACGCCTTGAGGTTGGTGCCCTCGCGGAACTGGTGGAAGGACGCGTAGGCCTTGGCGTACGTCTCCTGCACCAGGTCCTCGGCGTCGGCCGGGTTGCGCGTCATGCGCAGCGCGGCCGAATACATCTGGTCGAGGAATTCGAGCGCGTCCCGCTCGAAGCGCGCACTGCGCTCCGCGGTCGACTCCGCGCCCGTGCTCTGGCCCTCGGGCAGCTCCGCCTGGCCGTTGTCGGTCCCTGCGTCGGTACCGGGAACCGGACCCACCTCCTCAAGCGATGTCGCAGGACCACCGAAAGCTGTCCCACTCGTTTCGGAGGATAGACGACGATCCGGTCCGCCCGCCGCTCGAACGGAGCCGGTCCTGGCCGCGTGCAGCACCGTCCACTCCAGGTCAGTGCGGCTGCTGCGGCTCGGGCATACGGTCGAACCCATGCGGCGGACTTCCTCTCCACGACGACGGTGCCGGTCACCAGCACTCACGTCCGCCTCAACAGCGGCCCCCGGCCCGGCATTCCCCGCCGTCATCCGAGTGACGCGCTCCACCGGGCGACGCCCTCGGTGATGATCTCCAGGGCCCGGTCCTGGGTGAGGTCCGCCCGCTTCGGCACGGCGAAGCCGTGATCGGCGTACGGCACCTCGATCAGCTCGTGGTCGCCCTCCGGGAACTCCCCGGGCTTCCCGAACGGGTCGTTGCCCCCTTGGACGACGAGGGTGGGCACCCCGGCGCCGAGCAGTTCCCCGGCCCGGGACTTCTCCGGCCTGCCGGGCGGGTGCAGCGGGAAGCTCAGGGCCAGGACGGCGCGCGCGCCGAGTTCCGTCGCGGTACGGCAGGCCACGCGCGCGCCCGCGCTGCGGCCCCCGGAGACCACCGGCAGGCCGGGCGCGGTCAGCGCGGGCCACAGGCCGCGCCAGCCGGTGTCCAGGGTCCTGGGCGCGGGGGCGAGCTTCTTCCCGGCGACCCGCCAGGGCTGCTCGACCAGCGCCACGGTCACGCCGTGCCGGGGCAGCGTCCGGGCGAGTGCCTGGAGGTCCCGCGCCTCGATGCCGCCGCCGGCGCCGTGGCCGACGGCGAGGACGAGGCGCGCCTTCCCGGCCCGGTGCCAGGTGACGCGGGCGGTCCCGGCGTCGGTCTCGACGGTCTCGACGGTCTCGTCCGTCCCGCTGCTCTCGTGGTTCACGCCGGTCGCATCGCTCACGTCAGAAGAGTGTGCCCTCCTCCGGGGCCGCCAGCTCCTTCAGCACCTCCGGCCCGTTGTTGCGGACGTTGCTGACGGCCGTGCTCACCGGGTACGCGCGCATCAGCCCCTCGGGCGGCGGGGCGAGCAGCGGACGCAGGTCGCCGGGGTCCGTCCGCGCCGGGTCCAGCCAGGCGTCCCAGCGGTCCGGCGTCAGCATCAGCGGCATCCGCGGGTGGATGCCGGCCAGGGTGCGCGGTCCCTCGGCCGGGGCCACCGCCAGCGGCGCCGTCTCCGCCTCCGTGGTGATCACCGAGCAGGTCGCCCACCAGGCCCGCGGATGGTCGTCGGGCAGCGTCCGGTCCCGCCAGAACTCGTAGAGCCCGGCCATGGCGAACACCGAGCCGTCCGCCGGGGTCACGAAGTACGGCTGCTTGCGGGGCCGCTTCCGCCTGCCCTCGACCTCCAGCTCGCGCTCCTGATCGCCGGTGACCCACTCGTAGTAGCCGTCGGCGGGCAGGATGCAGCGCCGGGCGGCGAAGGCGCGGCGGTACGACGGCTTCTCGTGCACGGTCTCCGCGCGCGCGTTGATCATCCGGGCCGCGCCCTCCGGGGTCTTCGCCCAGGACGGCACGAGACCCCACCTCAGCCTGCGCAGCTGCCGAACCGGGCGCCCGTCGCCCGCGTCCTTCAGTGGGCGGTCCAGGACCACGTGGACCTCCTTGGTCGGAGCCACGTTGTAATCGGGCGCGAAGGTCTCCTCCGCCTCCCTCCCCCGGGTTTCCGACTCCGTTCGAACAGGGGGTACCCCCACCTCGGCCCCGAAGACGCCTGCGAGATCCTCGGGTCGGCGACTCGCTGCATACCGTCCGCACATGCGTGCCACACTGCCAGACTCCGTTCCACGACAGGGAGCCACCGGGAAACATGGACAGCACCGCCTCGATAGCGCTGCCCGACCTCTGGGACCGCCTGGTCGGCATCCAGCCCGACCCCGACCTGTGGGTGGTGATCGCCACCGTGGTCGCCGCGCTCGCCATGGTCGTCCCGCACACCCTGTGGCGCGTCTCCCGCAACGCGATCACCATCGCCCACGAGGGCGGCCACGGGCTCGTGGCACTGCTCACCGGCCGCACCCTCACCGGCATACGCCTGCACTCCGACACCAGCGGCCTCACGGTCAGCCGCGGCAAACCGCACGGCATCGGGATGATCCTCACCGCCGCCGCCGGCTACACCGCTCCCCCGCTGCTCGGCCTCGGCGGCGCCGCCCTGCTGTCCGCCGGGCACATCACGCTGCTGCTGTGGCTGGCCACGGCGCTGCTGGTGGCGATGCTGGTGATGATCCGCAACGCCTACGGGGCGCTGACCGTGCTCGTGACCGGCGGCACCTTCGTGCTGGTGTCGTGGCTGGCCGGGCCGCAGGTGCAGGCCGCGTTCGCCTACGCGGTGGTGTGGTTCCTGCTGCTCGGCGGGGTGCGCCCGGCCTTCGAGCTCCAGGCCAAGCGGGCCCGCGGGGGCGCCGGGGACTCGGACGCGGACCAGCTCTCGCGGCTGACGAACGTGCCGGCCGCCCTGTGGCTGTTCCTCTTCCACGCCGTGTCGCTGTGCTCCCTGATCGGCGGCGGCCGCTGGCTGCTGGAGGGATGAGGGAGCACGGAGGGAGGGGGACGGAAGCGCGGGCGGAGGAGCGAGGGCGCGCGGACGGGGCCTCCGGGCCGTAGGTGCCGGTGGTGGTCGTGCGGGCTGAGGGAGCGCGAAGGTGTCCATGGCGCATATGTGCGCGGCATGTTCCACGCCGGTGCTTCGCCGCGGTTTCGGCGCCTTTGCTCAGGATTTGCGGCCGCCGCCAGCCACTAAAGTGGGGACCATGGCCGTTAACCCCGCACACACCGCCCTCTGGCCCGCCCCGCACGCGAGCGGAGCCGTCGACGCGACGGTCCACGTGCCCGGGTCCAAATCGGTCACCAACCGCGCCCTGGTGCTCGCCGCGCTCGCCTCGGAGCCCGGCTGGCTGCGCCGCCCGCTGCGTTCCCGCGACACCCTGCTGATGGCCGGCGCCCTGCGCGCGATGGGCGTCGGCATCGAGGAGACGGTGTCCTCCAGCTCCTCCGGCGGCGGCTCCGGCGAGGCGTGGCGGGTCATCCCCGCGGGCCTGCACGGTCCGGCCACGGTCGACGTCGGCAACGCCGGCACGGTGATGCGCTTCCTGCCCCCGGTCGCCGCCCTGGCCGACGGCCCGATCCGCTTCGACGGCGACCCCCGGTCCTACGAGCGCCCCCTGCACGGCGTCATCGACGCGCTGCGCGTGCTCGGCGCCCGGATCGACGACGACGGCCGCGGCGCCCTGCCGCTGACGGTGCACGGCAGCGGTGCGCTGGACGGCGGCCCGGTGGAGATCGACGCCTCATCCTCGTCCCAGTTCGTCAGCGCCCTGCTGCTGTCGGGCCCGCGCTTCAACCAGGGCGTCGAGGTCCGCCACGTCGGCTCGGCACTGCCGTCGATGCCGCACATCCGGATGACCGTCGACATGCTGCGCGCGGTCGGCGCGCAGGTGGACACCCCGGAGTCGGGCGGCGAGCCGAACGTCTGGCGGGTCACGCCCGGCGCCCTGCTCGGCCGTGACCTGACCGTCGAGCCGGACCTGTCGAACGCGCAGCCGTTCCTGGCGGCGGCCCTGGTGACCGGCGGCAAGGTCGTCATCCCGGACTGGCCGGCCCGGACGACCCAGCCGGGCGACCGGCTGCGGCAGATCTTCACCGAGATGGGCGGTTCCTGCGAACTGACCGAGTACGGCCTGCGGTTCACCGGCTCGGGCGCGATCCACGGCATCGACGTGGACCTGAGCGAGGTCGGCGAGCTGACCCCGGGCATCGCGGCCGTCGCCGCCCTCGCGGACTCGCCCTCGACGCTGCGGGGCGTGGCCCACCTGCGGCTGCACGAGACCGACCGGCTGGCCGCGCTGACCAAGGAGATCAACGAGCTCGGCGGTGACGTGACGGAGACCGCCGACGGACTGCACATCCGCCCGCGCCGCCTGCACGGCGGCATCTTCCACACCTACGAGGACCACCGCATGGCGACGGCCGGCGCGATCATCGGCCTGGCCGTCGAGGGCGTGCAGATCGAGAACGTGGCGACGACGGCGAAGACCCTGCCGGACTTCCCCGAGCTGTGGACCGGGATGCTCGGGGCATAGGGACACCGCCATGCGCCGCTACGGCAAGCACACCGACGAGGACGACATCCGGACCCGCCCGAACCGCAAGGGCAACCGGCCCCGTACCCACATCCGCCCCAAGCACGAGGACGCCGCCGGGGGCATGGTCCTCACCGTCGACCGGGGCCGGCTGACCTGCCTGGTCGAGGGCCGCACGATCGTCGCGATGAAGGCCCGCGAGCTGGGCCGCAAGGCGGCGGTCGTGGGCGACCGGGTCGCCCTCGTCGGCGATCTGTCCGGCACGAAGGACACCCTGGCGCGCATCGTCCGCATCGAGGAGCGGTCCTCCGTCCTGCGCCGCACGGCGGACGACGACGACCCCTACGAGCGCGTGGTCGTCGCCAACGCCGACCAGCTCGCCATCGTCACCGCCCTCGCCGACCCCGAGCCCCGCCCGCGGCTGATCGACCGCTGCCTGGTGGCGGCTTACGACGGCGGCCTGACCCCCCTGCTGGTCATGACCAAGTCGGACCTCGCCCCGCCGGACAAGCTCCTGGAGCTGTACGGGGACCTCGACATCCCGTACGTCGTCACCAGCCGCGAGGAGCTGGAGAACGGCGACGCGGCCGCCCGGGCGCGCGAGCATCTGGACGGCAAGGTCACCGCTTTCGTCGGCCACTCCGGCGTCGGCAAGACGACCCTGGTCAACGCGCTGGTGCCGGAGGACCGGCGGCGTCTGACGGGAGTGGTGAACGCGGTGACGGGCCGGGGCCGGCACACCACCACCTCGGCGCTGGCGCTGCCGCTGTCCGGGGACGGGGGCTGGGTCGTCGACACCCCGGGCGTCCGGTCCTTCGGTCTCGCCCACATCGACCCGTCCCGGGTCATCCACGCCTTCCCCGACCTGGAGCCGGGCACCGAGGGCTGTCCGCGGGCGTGCAGTCACGACGAGCAGGACTGCGCGCTGGACGGATGGGTCGCCGAGGGCCACGCGGACCCCGCCCGCCTGTACTCGCTGCGCCGGCTGCTGGCCACCCGGGAGCGCAAGGAAGGCGACTGACCTCCGGGTGGTTTGTGAGGTCCACGGCTTGGCAAGTGCATAATCGCACGGAGCCCGATCCGGGCCGAACCCCGGCGGAACACGACGAAGCGGTCGACGACGCGGTCACGGAACGCTGACGTACGGGAGGACAGCCATGGCGTGGCTGCTGGTCATCGTGGCCGGGTTGCTGGAGACCGGCTTCGCCGTGTGCCTGAAGCTGTCCCACGGCTTCACCAGACTCTGGCCGACCATCGCCTTCGCCAGTTTCGCCCTGGGCAGCTTCGGTCTGCTCACCCTCTCCCTGAAGAAGCTGGACGTGGGTCCCGCCTACGCGGTGTGGACCGGCATCGGCGCGGCGGGCACCGCGATCTACGGCATGGTCTTCCTCGGTGACCTGGTGTCGACGCTGAAGATCGTCTCGATCAGCCTGGTCATCATCGGCGTGATCGGCCTCCAGCTGTCCGGTTCCGCGCACTGAGCGAGCCCGGAGGGGCTTCCGGGCGGGTGCGGGACAGGTGCGGGGTGGCCCGGAGCGGGTTCACAGCGGGTGCCGGTGCAGGGTGGCGGTCACCAGTTCGGCGATCCCCTCGCCGGGCGGGGCGGCCACACACGACAGCGCGAGCCGCACCACCAACTCGCAGGTACGGCTGAGCTCGACGGTGTCCGCCTGGGACACGGCGGCCGGGGGCGGGGCGCCGGGGCCGTGCTGGACGGTGGGAGCGGGTGGGGTGCCCGGCCCGTGCGGGACCGCGGGGGCGGGCGGGGCGCCTGGGCCGTACTGGACGGTCTGTCGGGGCAGGGTGACCGGTTTGGGCTGGGCGGCGGCGCCGGGGTCGGGCGGGACGGTCCGAGCACTGGCACCAGGGTCGGGCGGGACGGTCTGACCGGGCAGCGCGCCCGGGTCGAGCTGGGCCGTCACGCCGGGCAGGGCGCCGGCGCCGGACGGAGCAGCGGGGCCGCTCCGGGCGGCCGGTCCGGAGGGGGCGGCCTGGCCGGGCACGGCCGACGGCGCCGACAGGACCGCCACCGCCCGGTCGCGGACGATCGCCACGAGGTCGGCGGGTGACGGCAGCGGCCCGTCGGCCCGGCGCTGCGCCGGCACCGCGGAGGACGAGGGCACGGCCGACAGCGTCGGGGACGGCAGCCGCTCGCTCCAGCAGCCGGTGAGCATGGCCCGGACCAGCGCGTTCCCCCGGGCGGCCGACGCGGTCCACTCGGCGACGCCCGTGAGCCGCTCCCGGGGGCCGGCGTGGGCGGCGAGCACGCGCTCGACCCCGGCGAGGAAGCCGTCCGCCTCCCTGCGCACCAGCGCCCGCGCGAGGCCCTCCTTGCTGCCGAACTCGTTGTAGAGCGTCTGCCGGGAGACTCCGGCCGCCGCGGCCACGTCGACCATCCGCACGGCGGCCCACGGACGGCACGCCAGCGCCGTATGGGCGGCGTCCAACAGGGAATCCCGCGCTGCAGGCATCATCGCCTCCCCGGGGCGAGCGACTCTGCGCCCAGATTTGACGCGCTCGACAGCACTGTCAAGAGGGCGCGAGAGCCTCCGGGGGCGCCCGCCGGCCGACGGTGTGCGCGGGCGGCCCCGCCCGGTGTGGCCCGGCCCCGACCCCGGCAGATACGGTTCGTTGCATGCCCGACTACCTCGACGACCTGCGTCTGGCCCACGTCCTCGCGGACACCGCCGACGCCGCGACCATGGCCCGCTTCAAGGCCCTCGACCTCAAGGTGGAGACCAAGCCGGACATGACTCCGGTGAGCGAGGCGGACAAGGCGGCGGAGGAACTCATCCGCGGCCAGCTGCAACGCGCCCGCCCCCGCGACGCGGTCCTCGGCGAGGAGTACGGCATCGAGGGCACCGGCCCGCGCCGCTGGGTCGTCGACCCGATCGACGGCACCAAGAACTACGTCCGCGGTGTGCCGGTCTGGGCCACGCTGATCTCCCTGATGGAGGCCGGGGAGAGCGGCTACCAGCCCGTCGTGGGCGTCGTCTCCGCCCCCGCCCTCGGCCGCCGCTGGTGGGCCGCCAAGGGGCACGGCGCATTCAGTGGCCGAAGTCTGTCGCAGGCGTCCCGTCTGCGGGTGTCCCGCGTCGGGAAGCTGGCCGACGCCTCCTTCGCGTACTCCTCGCTCAGCGGCTGGGAGGAGCAGGGCCGGCTCGACGGCTTCCTGGACCTGACCCGCCAGGTGTGGCGCACGCGCGCGTACGGCGACTTCTGGCCGTACATGATGGTCGCCGAGGGCTCGGTCGACCTCTGCGCCGAACCCGAGCTGTCCCTGTGGGACATGGCCGCGACCGCGGTCGTCGTCACGGAGGCCGGCGGCACCTTCACCGGTCTCGACGGCCGGCCGGGTCCGCACAGCGGCAACGCGGCCGCGTCCAACGGCCTGCTGCACGACGACCTGCTGGCGTATCTCAACCGGCGCCCCTGAGAAGCGCGGGACTGGGCCCCGCGCCCCCAACCGGCCGCGTGCGCCCTCTTGTTGACTCCCGCTTTGCCTGCGACTCTGAGAGTTCCCCCACTTGTGAACTTGTGAATCCGCGAACTAGCGGCGTCCCCGCCGTTCCGTCGCGGGTTCCGGTAGGAGGTGGCTCCAGTCCATGCTCGTCCGTGACGCCATGAGCACGGTGGTCCTCACCGTCGGCCCCGCACACACCCTCCGCCAGGCAGCCGCCCTGATGTCCGCACGCCGTGTGGGCGCGGCCGTGGTGCTCGACCCCGACGCCGGCGGCGTCGGCATCCTCACCGAACGCGACATCCTCAACTCCGTCGGCCGGGGCCAGAACCCGGACACGGAGCGCGCCCATGCCCACACCACCACCGACGTCGTCTTCGCCACCCCGTCCTGGTCCCTGGAGGAGGCGGCCCGCGCCATGGCGCACGGCGGCTTCCGTCATCTCGTCGTCCTCGACGGCGGGGAACCGGCGGGGATCGTCTCGGTCCGCGACATCATCCGCTGCTGGGCACCCGGGCGACAGCCCGCGGCCACGGCGGCCGGGTCACTGACCGGCTGAACCCGCGCGAGCGGGCCGGCGCCCCTCGGAGAGGGGCTCCGGCCCGCCGCCCCGGCGCGCGGACATCACTCCCACAATGGATCGTGTCTAAGTCAAGCCGAGCTCCAAGTTCACACTCGTTCGGAACCTGGCCTTACCGGCTGTTAGGCTGGTTTCCATGAGCGACCTTCTGGAACGGCTGCGCGGACGCGGATGGCGGATGACCGCGCAGCGACGTGTCGTGGCCGAGGTCCTCGACGGCGAACACGTCCATCTGACGGCCGACGAGGTCCATGCGCGTGCCGTCGCCAAGCTGCCCGAGATCTCCCGGGCGACCGTCTACAACACGCTGGGTGAGCTGGTCTCCCTCGGCGAGGTGCTGGAGGTCGCCACGGACCGGCGGGCCAAGCGGTACGACCCCAACGCGCACCGCCCGCACCAGCACCTGGTCTGCGCCGGCTGCGGCGCGATCCGGGACGTCCACCCGGTCGGCAACCCGCTGGCGGACCTCCCCGACTCGGAGCGCTTCGGCTTCACGGTCTCGGACGTCGAGGTCACGTACCGCGGTCTGTGCCCGACCTGTGCGGCGGCCTGACCAGGGATTTCCGCTGATCGCCCCTTCTCGCTGAACCCCGGCGTCCTCTGGATGCCGGGGTTCTCGCTGTGCCCGGGGAAGAGAACACGCTAAGAAGCCGGGCGGACACGAAAACACCGAGGGCCGGAATCCTTGATCGGACTCCGGCCCTCGGCCTTCAGTAGCGGGGACAGGATTTGAACCTGCGACCTCTGGGTTATGAGCCCAGCGAGCTACCGAGCTGCTCCACCCCGCGTCGACAGGTGAAACACTACGTGATCGCCGGGCGCGGAGGCAAATCGCTTCCGCGAGGGGGCGGCGGGGACCGGCCGGGCGGGGTGACTGGGGCCGGGCCGCGCCGGTCGGCGGGGACCGACGGATCCCCGCCGGCCCCGGCAGCGCCTAGGCGGACAGCTCCTCGCGCAGCGCGTCCCGCAGCCGCGCCGCCCGCGCCCCGACCTCCGCCGGCCCGAGCGACACGGCCCGGTCGGCCCACCGCTGCCCCTCGGCCAGCTCTCCCCGGCGCGCGTAGACCAGGGCCAGCCGCAGCGCCGCCCGCCCGTGTCCCGCCTCGGCCGCCCGCGTCCACCACACGGCCGCCTCCGGCTCGCTCCCCTCCCGGGCCAGCAGCAGCCCCAGGTTGAAGGCGCCGTTGCGCGACCCGGCCTCCGCGGCCTCCCGGTACCACCGGGCCGCCTCGACCACGTCCCCCCGGGCCGCGGCCAGCATCCCGACCCGGACCTGGGCCCGGCGGTGCCCCTGGGAGGCCGCCCGCTCGTACCACTCCTCGCACTCGGTCTTCTCGTGCACCGCCGGCTCGCCGAGCTCGTGCGCGGGCGCCGGCGGGCGCCGCGCGTCGAGCAGGGCCGCCAGCCGGTACGCCGCCTCCGCGCTCCCGCCGCCGGCCGCGCACCGCAGATGCCGCTCGGCCTCCGGCTCGTCCCCGTCGCGCAACCGGGCCATCCCCACCTGCAGCGCGGCCTCCGTGTGCCCGGCCGCCGCGGCACGCTCGTACCAGCGCAGCGCCTCGGCGTCGGCGCCCCGCCCGGCGTAGAGGATGCCGAGGTTGAACGCGGCGTCCACGCTGCCCGCCTCCGCGGCCTTGGAGAACCACGGCTCGGCGCCGGCGGTGTCCCCGCCCTGCAGCAGGAGGATCGCCAGCGCGTTCGCCGCCTCCCGGTGCCCGGCGTAGGCCGCCCGCCGGTACCACTGCTCGGCCTGCGCGGTCCGCGTCTGCTCGGCGCAGAGCAGCCCGAGGTTGTAGGCGCCGTTCACGTCGCCCGCGTCCATCGCCGCGCGGTACCAGCGCTCGGCGGTCTGCGTCTCGCCGCGCTCGGCGTGCAGGGCGCCCAGCGCGTTCGCCGCGTTGCCGTCGCCGTCCTGGGCGGCCCTCAGCCACCACACCGCGGCACTCTCGGTGTCGCCGGCGTCCCGCAGCAGGAAGCCGAGCGCGCAGGCGGCCCGTGCCTCCCCGTCCTTGGCGGACGTCAAATACCAGCGTCCGGCCTCCTTGAGGTCGCCCCGCTTCTCCAGGATCGCCCCGAGGTGCAGGGCGGCCCGCCGGTGACCGCGCGCGGCGGCCTGCCGGTACCACTGCTCGGCCTCCTCCGCCGGCCCGACACCGTTGTCACCGTCGGGGTCCTGCGCGGCCTTGCGGTCCACGGCCCGCGCCAGCCGGTACGCCGCCTCCCGGTGCCCCCGCTCGGCGGCGAGCCGCATCCAGCGCTCGGCCGCCGCGTCCCCGCGGTGCTCCAGCAGATCGGCGAGCGCGTACGCGCCCAGCGCGTGCCCCTGCTCGGCGGACTGGCGCAGCCAGTACTCGGCGGCGGGCTCGTTGCCGCGCTCGCGGTGGTGCCGCCCGAGCGCGTGCGCGGCCGCCGCGGACCCGGCGACGGCGGCGATCCGCCACCACCCGGCGGCCTCGTCCGCGTATCCGCGCTGGTGCAGCAGGACTCCCAGGTTGTTGGCGGCGGCGCGGTCGCCCGCGGCGGTGGCGGCACGCAGGTGGGGCTCGGCTCCGTCGAGGTCGCCGCTGCGCAGCAGCATGGCCCCGAGGACACTCATCGCCTCCACGTCGCCGGCCTCGGCGGCGAGCCGACGGCGTACCTCCTCGGCGGCCTCGTCGGCGGCCTGCCCGGTCTCGTCCCGGGTCTCGCCTCCGATCTCATCGGGATCGGAGGCCTGCACAAATCGCCCTGTCTCGAACAGAGTTGCCTTGTCCCCCATAACGTCCATCGTCGCACCACCTGCAACCTGGGTACACCTGGTATACCGCAGCCAGTGAGGTCACTTCAGCGTTTTGTCGACATGCCCACAGAGAGACAAGTCAAACACAGATCGCCCAACTCCCCACGACGGCACGGCCACCCGTCACGTCGGCACATGCGTTCGCACACGTCGAAGGCCCGGATCCCGCGGGGGATCCGGGCCTTCGGGCGTCAACCTCCGTCAGCCGTCTTCATCCGGCCCGAACGGCACGGCCGTTACCCTGTGCCGCCGCTTCGCCGGGCCGGCTGGGACTGCGCCTGCTCGGCCCGCTTCAGGGCGTCCTGGAGGTCCTGCTGCGCCTTGCCGTAGGCCTGCCAGTCACTCTTCTTCAGGGCCTCCTGACCGTCGTCGAAGGCCTTCTGGGCGTCCTTGAGCGCCTGTTGGACGGTCGGGTTGCTCGACACCGGGGGCTTGCCGGTGCCGTTGTCCGGCGGCGGGGTCGTCGAGCCCTTCGCGCCGAACACCGCGTCGAGCGCCTCGTCGAGGGTGTTCTCGAACGCGGTGGTGCCGCCGTAGGTCACCAACACCTTGCGCAGGAGGGGGTACTTCAGTCCACCGCCGCGTACGTAGACCGGCTCCACATAGAGCAGTCCTCCGTCGAGCGGCACGGTCAGCAGGTTGCCGTACTCGATCTCCGAGTCACCGCCTCTGATGAGCCGGACGAACTCGGCGATGTTCTGCTGCGAGTTGGAGTTGAACTGGCTCTGCACCTGCTTGGGACCGTCGACGGTCTTGCTCGTCGGCAGTTTCAGCACTCTGATCTGGCCGTAGTCCTTCGTGCCCGCCTGGGAGTCCACCGCCATGAAGGCGCTGAGGTTGTCCCGGCCGTTCGGCGTGAAGGTCGTCGTCAGCGAGAACGCCTGGGCGGTCTGGTCGGGCATCTTCATGGTCAGGTAGTACGGCGGCACCGCGTTGCCCGACTTGTTCGTCGGGTCGTTGGGCACCTGCCACACCTCGCTGCCGCTGAGGAAGGTCTGCGCGTCCTGCACGTGGTAGCGGGTGAGCAGTTCGCGCTGGACCTTGAACAGGTCCTGCGGGTAACGGAGATGGGCCATCAGCTCCGGGGAGATGTCCGTCTTCGGCTTCACCGTCCCGGGGAAGGCCTTCATCCAGGTCTTCAGCACCGGGTCCTCGTCGTCCCACTGGTACAGCCTGACCTCGCCGCTGTAGGCGTCGACGGTCGCCTTGACCGAGTTGCGGATGTAGTTGACCTGGTTCTGCTGGGCCACCACCGCACGCTGGTTGTTGTTGTAGGTCAGCGAGTCGGCCGTCGTGTCGCCCAGGGTCGTCCGGGAGGCGTACGGGTATCCGTTCGTGGTCGTGTAGGCGTCGACGATCCACTGGATGCGTCCGTCCACCACCGCGGGGTAGGCGTCGCCGTCGATGGTCAGCCAGGGCGCCACCGCCTCGACGCGCTCCTTGGGCGTGCGGTTGTACAGGATCCGCGAGCCGTCGCCGATGGCGCCGGAGTAGAGGATCTGCGGCTCCCCGAACGCCGCCGTGTAGGCGGCGCGGTTGATCGGGCTGGACAGGCTGACCCCGCTCCGGCCCTGGTAGCTGGTGGTCTTCTCGCCGTTGTCGTCGGAGTAGTCGATCTCCTTCTGGGGACCGCCGACGATCGAGTAGGTGGTGGTCTTCTCGCCGTAGTAGACCCGCTGTTCGTACGTCCCCAGCTGGCCGCTGGAGGGCAGGTCGGACTCGGTGAAGACGGGCCGGCCGTTGCTCTCTGCCTCGGTGCCCTTGGCCGCGACGACGCCGTAGCCGTGGGTGTAGCGGAAGTGGTTGTTGATCCAGTTCTTCTTCGGGATGCCCGCGAGGTTCAGCTCGCGCAGGCCGACGACCGTGTCCTGGACCTTGCCGTCGCGCGCGTAGCGGTCCACGTCCAGATTGTTGGGGAACGTGTAGTAGTTCCGCATCTGCTGGAGCTGCTGGAACGTGGGCGAGACGATGTTCGGGTCCAGGATGCGGATGCTCGCCGCCGAGTCGACGTCGCCGCGCAGCTTCGACTTGTCCTTGGCGGTGCTCTCCCCCGCGTACTCGGACACCTGGGTGTCGTCGATGCCGTAGGCCTCGCGCGTCGCCTTGATGTTCTTCGCGACGTACGGCGCTTCCTTGGCCTGCTCGTTGGGCTGGACCTGGAACTTCTGGACGATCGCCGGGTACAGGCCGCCGATGAGGATGGCCGAGAGCACCATCAGGCCGAAGCCGATGAGGGGCAGCTGCCAGGTGCGCCGCCACAGCGTGGCGAAGAACAGCAGCGCGCAGATGACGGCGATGCAGAACAGGATCGTCTTGGCCGGCAGGTAGGCGTGGGCGTCGACGTACCGGAGGCCCGTCCAGTTGCCGGTCGCCTTGAAGTCGCTCGACTTCACGGCGAGTCCGTACCGGTCGAGCCAGTAGGCGACCGCCTTGAGGGCGACGAAGACGCCGAGCAGCACCGACAGATGCCCGGTGGCCGCGGCCGTGGCGCGCGCGCCGGGGCTGGTGACGCGCAGCCCGCCGTACAGGTAGTGGGTGAGCGCGGCGGCGATCACGGACAGGATCGTGGCGGCGAAGCCGAAGCCGAGCAGGAAGCGGTACCACGGCAGGTCGAAGGCGTAGAAGGCCACGTCGAGGTGGAACTGCGGGTCCTGCTGGTGGAAGGGCACGCCGTTGACCCACATCAGCCAGGTCCGCCACTGGCTCGCCGCCGAGGCGCCGGCGATCAGGCCCACCAGGGCGGTGATACCGCACAGCAGCCACTTCTTGTACGGCGCGATCCCCATCCGGTATCGGTCGAGGCTCTGCTGCTCCATCGACATGGCGCTCAGCGGGGGCCGCAGCCGGTGCGCGAGCCAGATGTTGAAGCCGACCGCGGCCGCCATCAGCAGGCCGAAGACGAAGAACAGCCCGATCTTGGTCCACAGCGTGGTGGTGAACACGGACGAGTAGTGCACCGACCGGTACCACAGCCAGTCCGTCCAGAACCCCGCGAACATGGTGAACGCCATGCCGAGCACGGCAAGGACGCCCAGGGTCATCAGCAGGGTCCGGACGCGCCGGGACGGGCGGCCCACTCTGATCCGCGGCCCCGTGGGGCCTCCGCCGCGGTCCGGCATCTGGAAAGCCAAGGTGCGCACCTCGAAGTTCGCTGTTGATTCGCTGTCGTTGCGTCAGTCCCCGTGTCCGTGGACCGTCCGGTGGGCCCCCGTGATCGTGGGCCCACACCTATGCAACTTACTGAGGGTTTACTCGGTTCCCGATTCCGGGCGGGAACGAGGCAGGATTGTGACCATGTCCAACACTCCCATGGCAGCGAGCCCCCTCACCCGGGCCGTACTCGAGATCGACGAGTACGCCTCCGGCCTCGGCTGGGACCAGCCCGCTCGCCTCTTCGCCCTCGTAGACACCGCACGGCTCCGGGTCCAGGAACCCGCCCTCGCGGAGCAGCTCGGCCTGGGGGACGAGCAGGAGGCCTCCGGCCTCACCCCGATCGAGCAGGACGAGATCCCGGCGGACCGGCCGCTCGACGACTTCCTCGGCACGATCGCCTGGCCCGACGCGGTGGCCGGCTGTGCGCTCACCGTGGAGCGCCTGATGCTGCCGCCGACCGCCGAGACGCAGGTCCCGCAGGGGCTCGACGGGGCGAAACTGGCGAAGTGGGTGGCGGACCACCCCGAGCGCCAGGAGGTCCGTATGACGGTCGCGGTCCTGCGGGACGGCGCGCGGGAGTCGGCCCTGCGGCTGCGGGAGAAGGACTCACCGACGGAGGTCCTCACGGGCCCCGACCTGGTGCCGGGGCTGGCGGACGCCCTGCGGGCGACCTTCGAGGACTGAGGGCCCTGGAGGACATGACCGGGGGCGCCCCGACGGTGGGGCGCCCCCGGTCACGTGCGGTGCGCCTCGGCGTCTCGGCCCTTCGGCGACAGGTCGCGGGCTTTCCGTCCTCGGCTGTGAGCGGTGGGCCGGGCCTCAGCCCTTGGCCGTGCACTTCGGCAGGTCGGCGGTCTTCCCGGAGCGGATGTCCGCCAGGGCGCCGAGCGCGTCGCCGATGGTGTTCACCTTGACGAGGGTGAGCCCCGCGGGAGTGTCCTTGGCAGCGGCGGCGCAGTTGTCGGCGGGCGTCAGGAAGTACTGGGCTCCCCTCTCGCGCGCGCCGACGGTCTTCATCTCGACGCCGCCGATCGGTCCCACCTTGCCCCGGTCGTCGATCGTCCCGGTGCCGGCCACGAACTTCCCGCCGGTCAGGCTGCCGGGGGTGAGCTTGTCGTAGATGCCGAGGGCGAACATCAGGCCGGCGCTCGGTCCGCCGACGTCGGCGAGCTTGATGTCGATCGAGAACGGGAACGTGTGGTCCGTTCCGGCGGAGATCCCGACGATGGCGCGCTTGGTGCCGCTGTCGGTCGACTGCGCCGTCCTGATCGTGACGTCCTTGGTGGCGGTCGCGGGCTTGCGCGCCTTCTCGGCGGCGGCCTGCTCCTTGGCGGGCACGATCGTGAAGACGACGTCCTCGCCGGGCTTGTGCCTGGTGACCAGCTTGGCGACGTCGGAGGGCTGCTTCACCGCGGTGCCGTCGACGGCCTTGATCACGTCACCGGCGTGCAGCCTGCCCTGGGCCGGGGTGTTCTTGACCACCGTGGAGACGATCACCCAGGACTGCACCGGAACATCGAGTTCCTTCAGCGCGGCGACCTTGGCGCTCTCCTGGGACTGGCTGAACTCCTCGGCGTTCTCCTGGGTCGACTGCTCCTCCGTCTTTCCGTCGGGGTAGAGCGTGTCGTGCGGAACGATCTTGTAGTCGTGCGCGAGCCAGCCGTAGACGGCCTCGACCAGGTTCATCCGGTAGTCGGCACTGGTGACCCGGACGGTGGTCATGTTGAGGTGACCGTCGGTCGGGTAGGTCTTGTGCCCGGCGATCTGCAGCACCGGCTCGCCGTCGTGCTCACCGAGGGTGTTGACCGTCGGCCCCGGGCTCATCTCCGCGTACGGCACGGGGAGGAACACACCCGCGCACAGAAGCGCGATCAGCATCAGGGTGGAGGCGAGCATCGTCGCGGTGCGGCGTGGCATGACTAGACACTACGGGACGCACCTGTCAGCGCACCGTCAGGGCTGCCAGCCCGTCATGTGCCGGTGTGGGACCTCTCCATGGCCTCGCGGAAACGCGCGTACCCGTCGAGTTCCGGGCCGTCGCTGCGGACCCTGCGGGTCCGGTTCGCCCAACTCCCCCACAGGCCGGCGCCTATCGCGGCCACCAGCGGTATCAGCAACCAGGCGAGCGCAGCCATGCCGACCTCCCAACCCCGACGGACCGACCTCGAGCGACCGACCGCAACTTCGTGATCAGCAGATTAACCATCCGCACTGACAACGCTCATGCCCGGGGTGCGGTTACGCAACCGGTGGTGGGGCGGAGGGGTGCAGCTGGTTTCGGCGGCCCGGGCGGCGCGCCCTCAGCAGGCCCCCACCCACTCCTCGGTGCCGTCGGAGAAGCGCTGGTGCTTCCAGATCGGCACCTCGTGCTTGAGGTCGTCGATCAGCTTCCGGCAGGCCTCGAAGGCCTCTCCCCGGTGCGGGCAGGACACCGCGACGACGACGGCCAGGTCGCCCACCGCGAGCTGCCCCACGCGGTGCACGGCCGCCAGTGCGCGTACCGGGTACTCCGCGACCACCTTCTCGGCGATCCGCCGCATCTCGGCCTCGGCGCTGGGGTGGCAGGAGTAGCCGAGCGCGTCGACGTCGGCACCCCCGTCGTGATTGCGCACGGTGCCCACGAAGAGGGCGACCCCGCCCGCCGCGTCGTCCCCGACGGCCCGGAAGACCTCGTCGACGGAGAGGGGGGTCTCCCGGACGCCGATCAGCTTGACCGGGTCCTCGGCGGCCTGCTCGCCGGGGTGATCGTTGGAGGATGCCATGCCCCCATCGTGCCGCACGCGCGGAAGCAGCGGGAAGAGCGCTTTCGCCCGGCACGCGCGCGTACGGGCTTGGGGGCTCCTACAAGGAGCCTCCTGCGACAGGTCTCTCCGCGGCCCTCCCAGGACGCGGAGCCCTCCGAGGCCCACCGCGGACACGGAGCCCTCCCCCGGGACACGGAGCCCACCATGAAGGCGGGGATCCCGATCAGATCCGGCGCCGCGCCTTCCTGGCCCGCCGCACCACCGCGGCCGCGCCCAGCAGGGCGACCGTCGCACCCGCGGCTCCCGCTGCCGTCGCGTCCTTGCGCCCCAGCCGGCGTCCGGCGACCGTGTGCCGTCCGGACACCTCCTCCAGGAGCTCCTCGAGGACCTCCTCGTTGGTCCACTGCGGCCGCCACCCGGCGTCGTGCAGCCGGCTCCCGCTGACCACCCAGGGGTACATCGTGTACGCGAGGTCCCCGGCCGGGGACGGGGTGAGCCCGATCCGGTGCAGCCGGGCCGCCGCGCCCAGCGCGACCGCCGAGGGAAGCTCCATGCGCCGGATCCCGCTGAGCTCCTCGACCTCCTCCTGCTCCAGCCACCCGTCGCACCCGACGGCGAGTTCCCCGTCGACCTTCTCCAGCACGGCGTACTCGAGCGCGCCGCACAGGTCCTCCACGTGACAGAACTGCCACGCGGGGCGCGACCCGGCCACGACGAGCAGCCGCGGCGACTCGAAGTACCTGGTCAACGCCGTGTCGGTGCCGCCGACCAGGACGGCCGGGCGGACCACGGTGACGTTGAGCCCGGGATGCGCGCGGGGGGCGCGCCGCGCCAGCCGCTCGATCTCCAGCAGGTCGCCGACGCCGGTCGCCTCGGCGGTCGCGCGCAGTTCCGCGTCCTCGGACAGCGGCAGCTCGTTGTCCGGCAGCGCGCCGTAGACCATCGCCGAGGTGCACAGCACCACCCGGTGCACGCCCGCCGCGGCCGCGGCGGTCAGCACCGTCTGGGTCCCCCGGACGTTGTAGGCCGTCCGGGCGGCGGGGTCGGTCTCCAGGTCCAGGTCGAGGGCGAGATGCACCACTACATCCGCCCCGCGCAGTTTGTCGGCGATGGCCGGATCCCGGACGTCGAGGATGTGCCACTGGGCGGCCGCGCACTCCCCGCGCCGCTCGTCGATGGCGATGACCTGCTTGATCTCCTCGGAGGCGGCCAGCCGCTCGGTGAGCAACGCGCCGACCCCGCTCGCGGCGCCGGTGACCGCGACGACGGGCCCGCGCACGGCGGGTGTACTTTCGTGGTTTCGCGCTGCGCGAACCTGTGGATCTGGGGAACTCACCGGGCGTCTCCAGCGGTTGTCTTCCATACGGGCGCGAATGACGCGTACGTACCAGGTGGCATCCATCCTGCCGCAGGCGTTGCGTGGGCGGAGCACCGAGGCCCGAACCGCTCGGGGTGTCTACGCTGGGTGGTGTTGTCGGGCAGCCGCGCCGCCGGAGAGAACCGGTGGCCTTACCAGCCGAGGAACCCCGTGAGTGACACCCCATTCGGATTCGGCCTTCCGCCGGAGGAGCCGGAGAACGGCGACGAGGGCAAGAAGAAGGACCAGGAGAGCGGTGGTGGGCAGGGACCGGCCAACCCGTTCGGCTTCGGGCTGCCCGGAGCCGGAGGCCTTGGCGGGCCCGGCGCCGACAATCCGCTCGCAGCCATGTTCGGTTCGCTGAACCCCACCGACCTGGGCGCCGCGTTCCAGCAGCTCGGCCAGATGCTCTCCTACGAGGGCGGCCCGGTGAACTGGGACATGGCCAAGCAGATCGCCCGCCAGACGGTGTCCCAGGGCACCGCGGACGGCACCAAGGACGCGAGCGTCGGCCCCGCCGAGCGCACCGCAGTCCAGGAGGCCGTCCGCCTGGCCGACCTGTGGCTGGACGACGCGACGTCGCTGCCGTCCGGCGCCGGCTCCGCGGTGGCCTGGAGCCGCGCGGAGTGGGTCGAGGCGACCCTGCCCGCGTGGCAGGAGCTCGTCGACCCGGTCGCCGAGCGCGTCGGCACCGCCATGGGCGACGTGCTGCCGGAGGAGATGCAGGCCATGGCCGGCCCGCTGATCGGCATGATGCGCTCCATGGGCGGCGCCATGTTCGGCACGCAGATCGGGCAGGCCGTCGGCGTGCTCGCCGGTGAGGTCGTCGGCTCGACCGACATCGGCCTGCCGCTCGGCCCGGCCGGCAAGGCCGCGCTGCTGCCGGCGAACATCGAGGCGTTCGGCAAGGACCTGGGCGTGCCGCAGGAGGAGGTACGGCTGTATCTCGCCCTGCGGGAGGCCGCCCACCAGCGCCTGTTCACGCACGTTCCGTGGCTGCGCTCGCACCTGTTCGGCGCGGTCGACGGGTACGCGCGCGGGATCAAGGTCGACACCGCCAAGCTGGAGGACGTGGTCGGCCAGTTCGACCCGCAGAATCCCGAGCAGCTCCAGGACGCCCTCCAGCAGGGCATGTTCCAGCCGGAGGACACCCCGGAGCAGAAGGCCGCCCTGGCCCGTCTGGAGACCGCTCTGGCGCTCGTCGAGGGCTGGGTGGACGCGGTGGTGCACGCGGCCGCGAAGCCCCGGCTGTCGTCCGCGGACGCCCTGCGCGAGACGCTGCGCCGCCGCCGCGCCTCGGGCGGTCCGGCCGAGCAGACGTTCGCCACGCTGATCGGTCTGGAGCTGCGCCCGCGTCGTCTGCGCGACGCCTCCCGCCTGTGGGCCTCGCTCACGGACGCGCGCGGGGTCGAGGGCCGCGACGCCCTGTGGTCCCACCCGGACATGCTGCCGACTGCGACCGACCTGGACGACCCGGACGGCTTCGTGCACCACGAGCACCCGGACTTCTCCGAGCTGGACAAGATGCTCGGCGAGGCGGCGGGCGGCTCGGCCGGGAAGCCCGACCTGGAGAAGGGCCCGGAGAAGCCGGAGAAGGGCCGGGAGAAGGGCGACGGCGGCGAGGCCGAGGGCGACGACGCCGAGTGAGCCTGTACGACAACGCGGTCCTCGTGCTCAAGGAGTACGGGGACCAGGAAGAGCTGCGCCAGGTCTATCTGGAGCACCTGGAGACGCACCCGGACGGCCTGTGGAAGGCGTGCGCGGACGGGCACATCACGGCCAGCGCGCTGGTCCTCGACCCGGAGCGCGGCCGTGTCCTGCTCACCCTGCACCGGAAGCTGCGGATGTGGCTCCAGATGGGCGGGCACTGCGAGCCGGGCGACGCCACTCTGGCCGCGGCCGCCCTGCGCGAGGGGACCGAGGAGTCGGGCATCCCGGGGCTGACCCTGCTGCCCGGCGGACCGGTGCGCCTGGACCGCCATCACACGCCGTGCGCCTGGCACCTCGACGTGCCGTACGCGGCTCTGGCTCCCGCCGGTGCCGTCGAGGCCATCAGCGACGAGTCGCTCGACCTGCGCTGGTTCGCGTACGACGAGGTGGCGGACGTGGCGGACGAGTCCGTCGTGCGGCTGGTCGAGGCGACACGGGCCCGCGTCTGACCCGACCGCACACGTGCCGGACTCGTACGTGCCGGACTCATACGTAAGGGGCGGCCGCTCGGCGGTCAGCCCCTTACGTATGAGTCGCGGACCGTCAGCCCCAGACGTTCCCCTGGTTCTGGCCCCGCGCTCCCTGCTGGCCCATGCCGAACTGGGCGGCGAGGCCCTGCCCGATCTGGGCGTTCTGCGGCGGCAGCAGCTCGCTGGGCTGGACCAGCGCGTAGCCGCTGCCCATGAAGCTGAGCTCCCAGCCCTCACCGGTGTTGCCGCGGCGCCGCCACACCCCGGAGGAGTGCGTCTGGGCCTGCATCTGCACCCGCAGGCCGGTGGACCAGGCGACGATCGCGTCGGCGTCGCAGTTGACGTACTTGTCGGGCGTCACCTGCATCATCAGCGGCGCGCCGGAGGTCATCAGCGCGACCTTGCCGCGGCCGGTGATGTTGAGCTGGTACTTCCCGGAGCCGGAGATGCCGTACAGGCTGTCGACGGCGATGACCTCGTGGTGCAGCGAGGAGTCCATCGCGAGCACGTAGCTGCTGTCGACCGTCAGGCCGTCCTGCTCGACGTCCATGACGTGGACGTACTGGCCGAGGTTGGCGAGGTAGACCGTGCCCTGCCCGTGGCAGCGCATGAGGTCCAGGCCCTCGCCGGTGTGCGCACGCGCGCGTGCCTGGCTGTTGCTCCGGTACTCGGCGTCGAACTCGACGAGCCCCTGGTAGGCGACCATGGTGCCCTTGCGGGCGAGGATGTCGTCGTGGCCCTCCAGGGCGACGCGCAGCATCTGCTTGTTCTGCAGGCTCCAGCGGTCCTGGCTCTGGACGTCGCTGAAGGCGAAAAGCGGGCTCTGCATGGTGTGTTGGCTCCCCCTCAGCCCCGGAACCGGAGGCGGTCGGTGCTGTCCTCGCTGGGCTGGACGACGACGATGCCCTGGCCGGAGAAGGCCATCTGGTAGGCCTCACCACTGCCCCGGCCGATCAGGGACTGTGCCTTGAAGCTGCGCTTGCCCTTCACCTTCAGGTTCGGGGACCAGGCGACGAGCGCGTCCGGGTCGACGTAGGTCTCGTCCTCGCCGCCGCCGCAGTCGACGACGATCGGCTTGCCCCGGGAGGTCAGCGCGACCCAGCCCTGTCCGGAGATCTTGGTGTTCCACAGGCCCTGCCCGGCGAACTTCGCCAGCCCCTTGACCCGCTCGACGCCCCACTGGAGGGAGGCGTCGAAGGCGAGCAGATTGGTGGCGTTGACGGAGATCGCGTCGCCGTTGAGGTTGATGACGACGACATCGGCGCCGTAGTCGGCGAGGTAGAGCAGGCCGTCGCCGGAGCACTTCATGAGGGGCGCGCCCTCACCGGTGATCCAGTCGCGGGCGATCTGACGGACGGCCGGCGGGTTGGGTTCGTACTGGATGAACCCTTCGTAGGCCACCATCGATCCCACGCGCGCGAGGAGGTCGTTGCCGGTCTGCATGGCGACCTTCAGCATGTGGCCGCCGTGGTTCTCCATGCGGGCGGTGACGGGTGCGGGGGCGTAGCCCGCGAGCGGCTGGTTCATGACGGGCTCCCTCAGACCTCGTAGGGCTGGACGACGACGAAGTTGCCGGGCGCGGCCCGGAACTGGAGGTTGACGCCCTCGCCGGTGTGGCCCGGGTAGGCGTTGCGGCGCATGCGCACCTGGCTGGAGACGATCACCTGGGCGGCGGCGGACCAGGCCACGACGGCGTTGGAGTCGACGAAGGTGGTCGGTGTCACGGGCAGCACCACGGGCGTGCCGTGCGTCTTGACGACGATCGTGCCGGTCCCCTGGAACTGCATCGTGAACAGGGCGCCGCCGGGGATGCCGTGTCCCTCGACGCGGCGGACCTCGTACTGCAGGCTCTCGTCGAAGGCGAGGACGTTCTCCGCGGAGACACAGATCGCGTCGCCCTGGAGCTCGACGGGGTGCAGGTGGGTGGAGCTCTCGGCGAAGAACACCTGGCCCTGGCCGGTGCAGCGCATCAGCTGCATCTCCTGGCCGGTGGCGTTGCCCACGACGCGCCCCGCGAAGCCGGCGCCCTTGTAGCTGAAGTCGACCTTGCCCTGGTAGAGCACCATGCTGCCCTGCCGGGCCAGCACGGGCTGCCCGCCCATGCCGAGGTCGGCGCGGACGAGCTTGCTGTTCTGCAGCGTCCAGCGCTGGCCGGTGGGCGTCTCCTTGAACTGCTGCAGCGCGGCGGTCACCCCGGCGCCCTGCGGAGCGCCCTGTGGGGCCGCTCCGTACGGAGCGGTCTGGCCCGGCACCTGGCCGTAGGGCTGCTGGCCGTAGCCGGGCGGAGGCGTGGGCTGGCCGTAGCCGGGCGGCGGGACCGGAGCGTGCGGGGGCTGACCGTAGCCGGGGGGCGGGGGCGCCGTCTGCCCGGGGTGCCCGCCGTACGGGGGCTGCTGGCCGTAGGGCGCGGGGGCGGGGGACGGGGGCGGGACGGTGCCGCCCGGCGGGGTCATGGGCGCGACGATGGTCGGCGCGGCGTGCACCGACGGGGAGGGCGCCGGGGGCGGCGGGGTCGCACCCGCCGGCGGGCCGAAGCCCTGGGCGGGCTGCGGCGCGGGGGCCGGAGCGGGCGCGACCGGACCGGAGGGCGCGCCGAACGCGGGCGGCGCGAAGCCCGGGGCGCCACCGGCCTGTGACGGCTCCTGCTGCGGGGCGGGGCTCTCCTCCTCCGCGACCTCGCCGCCGAAGTTCTTCAGCAGCGCCTCCAGGCCGCCGTCGAAGCCCTGGCCCACGGCGGCGAACCGCCACACGTCCTTGAGGTAGAAGTCGCCCAGCATCACGGCCCGCTCGGTGGTGAACTCCGAGCCGCTGAACGCGTACCGGGCCACCTCCTCGCCGCCCGCCACGATGCGCAGATAGCCGGGGCCGATCTGCGACATCTGCCCGGCGCCGTCGAGCGTGGCCGTGAACGACAGCTTCTTGATCTGCGGCGGGATCCGGTCGAGCGTGACCCGGAAGGACTCCGTGTCGCCCGCCTGGGCGCCCAGGAGCTGGATGGACTCCTCGGGGGACTTCGGCTGGTTGAAGAAGACGAAGTACCGGTCGTCCGAGAGACGTTCGTCGGCGTCCAGACCGAAGCAGCTGATGTCGAAGGTCAGCCCGGGGCCGGAGATCTGCACGCCTACGTACAGATCCGTGCCCGCGGTGAGGTCACTGATCCTGGCCTTGTGGCCGCGTTGGAATTCCCTGGGCATGCGTAACGACCGTCCCCCATCCCGAAGCGAGTGCGTCGCGCCAGGTTAATGGCAAAATCCGACACCGGACGAAGTCGGTACAGACCCGGTACAGAATCCCTGCCGGGCGACGGCGGGCGTCCGCCACCGTGAAGGGGTCACTCCCCGCGCGCGTCCGGCGGATGCGGCAGCCGGTTCGCGGCGACGACGCCTTCGAGATAGCCCCGGGCCCGCTCGGTGCGCGGATACGCCTCCAGGAGCCGCCAGAAGTCCGGTCCGTGCCCGGGCACGAGCAGGTGCGCCAGCTCGTGCAGGAGCACGTAGTCCACGACGTACTCCGGCATGCCCTGCAGGCGGTGCGAGAGGCGGATGCTGCCTTCCGCAGGCGTACAGGAGCCCCATCGCGTGTTCTGGTTGGTGACCCAGCGGACCGTGCGGGGCCGGGCGCGGCCGTCGAAGTACTGGGCCGACAGCCGCCCGGCACGCGCGGCCAGCTCGGCGTCGCCCAGCGCCCGTCTGCTCTCCTGCGCGGCCAGCTTGTCGAGCATGACGCTCACCCAGCGCTGCTCCTCCGCCTCGGACATCCGGGCGGGGATGAGCACGACGGTGCGATCGCCCTCGCGGTACGCGGAGACCGTCCTGCGGCGACGGGCGCTCCTGCGGACCTCGATCGCGCTCGCCCCGGAGCCGCTCGGTGGCGGGCTCGTCTTGCCGCGCTGTGGCGTTCCGGCGCGGTGCAGTGGGTCGGCGGACACGCCCCGACGTTACCCGCTGCAGTCGGGGAAGTCCCGGGTCCGGGACGGTTCCGTGCCGATCCCCCACCCAGCGTTTGATTCGTACGACGAATATCCCCTGGCTGTGGACAACTTTCGGCGCGGGCGGACGGGACCGGGCATGCTGGCACTCGTCGGGAGGCGAGGGCCGGCTCCCCGGCACTTGGGGACGTTCTGTGACGTCTGTCCTTTCTCCGGCCTTCGGCAACTCTTTCAACAACTCCTTCGGCAACTCCTTCAGCACCTTCTCGACCACCTGCTCCGGCTCCGGCGCTTCGCCGGCGCCTTCCCGCGCCTCTTCGGCACTTCTTCGGCTCTACGGGGGTCCGCATGCATCCGATGGTGAAACCCGCGCTCAGGCGCGGCTGGCGCGATCTGAACACCGTGCAGTTCGGGATGACTCCGGCGCACGCGATGACACTGGGTCCGATGGACACCGCGACGGGCAGTTTCCTCGACCTGGTCAACGGCACGCGCGGGCTGCCCCTGCTCCGGCAGGAGGGCCACCGCATGGACCTGCCCGAGGGCCATGTCGACGGGCTAGTGGAGCGGCTGGCCGGCGCCGGACTCCTCGACGACACGCGGGGAGGCGGTGCGGCTGCCGACGCCCTGCGCGGGAAGAAAAAGGTGATGGACCGGTTGCGCCCCGACCTGGCCTCGCTCTCCCTGGTGGCCCGCGCGCCGGGCGACGCGATGAGGCGCCTGGCCGCCCGGCGCGACCTGCGGGTGCTGGTCCGGGGCGCGGGCCGGGTGGGCGCCCTGCTGGCGGCCGTGCTGTCCGGCGCGGGGGTCGGAGAGGTCGACGTGCGCGACGGCGGCTGCGTCGAGCCGTGGGACGTCGCACCGGGCGGACTGCCCGCGGAGGCCGTCGGTGAGCGCAGGGACGCGGCGGCACGGCGGGCCGTGCGCCGGGCCGCCCCGGACCGCCCGGCGCGGCGCGACCCGCACACCACGGCCGAGGAGAGTGATTCGGGTCACTCACTGGTGATCCTCGCCCCACGGGACGATGTGGCGGTGCACACACCCGACCCGTCCGCGGCCACGGACCTCCTCGCGACCGGAACACCACATCTGTACGCCGGGGTCGTGGAGGGTACGGGGATCGTGGGGCCCCTCGTCCTGCCGGGCGAGACCGGCTGCGCCGGCTGTCTGCACCGGGACCGCGCGGACCGGGACGGGGCCTGGCCACGCCTGGTCGCGCAGTGGCGCTCGGGCGGAGCACGCCCGGTGCGGCCCTGCGATCTGGCCCTCGCGACCACCGTCGCCGGCCTGGCGGCCGCGCACGCGCTCACCTTCCTCGACGGCGGACGCCCCTCCAGCGGGGGCGCCCGCTGGGAGGTGTCCGTGCCCGATCTGGACTGGCGCGTCCGCCCGGTGTGGCCGCATCGTGACTGCCCGTGCGGAGCCACGGAAAAGCCCAGTACGGAACACCCCTCAAAGAACGGGGAGCGACGCGAGACAATGGCGGAGCAACGGCCGTCGTCGAGGATCCGCCGTCAGGCGGGTGCGGCACGGCCTGCTGGGACTTGGAGGGCGCATGTCTGATCTTCCCCGGAAGGCGGTCACCCGGACCGCCAAGCTCGCCGCGCTTCCGCTCGGCTTCGCCGGGCGGGCGACCTGGGGACTCGGCAAACGGATCGTGGGCGAATCCGCGGAGATCGTCGGCCGGGAACTGCAACAGCGCACAGCGGAGCAGCTGTTCAAGGTGCTCGGCGAGCTCAAGGGCGGCGCGATGAAGTTCGGGCAGGCCCTGTCCGTCTTCGAGTCGGCCCTGCCCGAGGAGGTCGCCGGCCCCTACCGGGCGGCACTGACCAAGCTCCAGGAGGCGGCGCCTCCCATGCCGACCCGCACTGTGCACTCGGTGCTGGAGCAGCGGCTGGGCGCGGACTGGCGGGAGCTGTTCGAGGAGTTCGAGGACAAGCCGTCCGCCGCGGCCTCGATCGGCCAGGTGCACCGGGCGGTGTGGCACGACGGCCGCGAGGTGGCGGTCAAGGTGCAGTACCCCGGCGCCGGTGAGGCCCTCCTGTCCGACCTGAGCCAGCTGAGCCGCTTCGCCCGCCTGCTGGGCCCGCTGATCCCCGGCATGGACATCAAGCCCCTGATCGCCGAGCTCCGGGACCGGGTCTCCGAGGAGCTGGACTACGCCCTGGAGGCCCAGGCCCAGCAGATCCACGCGGAGGAGTTCGTCGACGATCCGGACATCGTCGTCCCGGCGGTGGTCCACCAGCGCGACGAGGTCCTGATCACCGAGTGGATCGAGGGCGTCCCCCTGTCGGAGGTGATCGCGGACGGCACCCCGGAGCAGCGCGACCGCGCCGGTCAGCTCCTGGCCCACTTCCTGTTCTCGGGCCCGGCCCGCACCGGCCTTCTGCACGCCGACCCGCACCCGGGCAACTTCCGCCTGCTGCCGGGCGGCCCCGGCGGCGCGGACGAGTGGCGCCTCGGTGTGCTGGACTTCGGCACGGTGGACCGCCTTCCCGGCGGCCTGCCGACGCCGATCGGCGAATCCCTCCGCATGACCCTGGACGGTGAGGCGGAGGCGGTCTACGAGCTGCTCTGCGCGGAGGGTTTCGTCCGGGAGTCGATCGAGCTGAACCCCGACGCCGTGCTCGACTACCTCCTGCCGATCATCGAGCCGGCCCGGGCGGACGAGTTCACCTTCACCCGGGGCTGGATGCGCAGCCAGGCGGCCCGCATCGCCGACCCCCGCTCCCCCGCCTACCAGCTGGGCAAGCAGCTGAACCTGCCCCCGGCGTACCTGCTGATACACCGGGTGACCCTCAGCACCATCGGTGTGCTGTGTCAGCTGGGGTCGACGGTGCGGCTGAGGGACGAGCTGGAGGAGTGGCTGCCGGGTTTCTCGCCCGACGCGGAGGACGAGGAGGCTGCCGCTGAGGCGTGAGCCGTTCCCGGGAGATGACCCTCCAGGACGGCGAGTCCGGGAGGGGACCGCTCACCACCAGGGGGAGTCGAGCCGCCCCTCGATCGCTCTGAGGTTCTTCCGGGAGCAGGCGTCGCAGAAGTAGCGGCGGACGCCGCCCTCGACGGAACAGGTCCAGGTGGGTCGCGGGCCGTCGGGCAGGGCGCCGCAGCGCGCGCACACGACGCTCGGGCGCTCCGCCGAGGAGCCGCCGTGGTCACTGCCTCCGGGAAGACACGTCACCCCGCGACGATACCTCCGGCCCGTCGCTCGGTGGCCGCAACGCACCGCGGGGGCCGCTCCGTTCGCACGGACCGGCCCCCGCGGGGAGAGCTTCGCCTCCTGTCGAGGAGGCCACCGCTCGTGGGTGTGACGGGTTACTGCATGACCGCGATGGCGAGCGCGCGCCGGGCGCGCCGCGAGGCGCGCTCGGCACGGCGCTGCATCCGGCGGGCGGCGGCCAGGCGCACGGCCCGGCGGTCCCGCTCCGCCTCACGCAGTCGCTCGTGCATATGCGCACGGGCCAGTGCTTCGTGGATGAGTTGCATCTCTCGGGTCCTGTTCTGACGCGACGCGTTCGCGCCGGTGGTGGTGACGTCTTCGGTCGCGGAACCTGCGGGCTCGCTGGTGGACGGCTTCATCGGGGCCTGCTTCTGGGGGTCGTGCGTGAGGGGGCGGTCGATCGTTCCGGTGGTGTTCATGCCGTGACCGGGTTCTTGCGCGGACGGCCACGCGGCCGCTTCCGGGCGACGACGACACCCTGGACGAACAGCTCGCCACCCCAGACACCCCAGGGCTCACGCCGCTCCTTGGCGCCGGCGAGGCAGGCCGCCATCAGCGGGCAGGTGCGGCAGAGGGACTTGGCGTACTCGACGTCCGCCGGCGACTCGGCGAAGAAGACCTCCGGGTCGTAGGAACGGCAGGGGACGGGTACGCCGAGGTTCTCGATGGCGTCGTCGAGCGCGGTGAGCGCCGTGAGCGGGGTCAAGGTGGAGTCCTCCGTGAGGCCGGGCGGGGGGATCGTTTCGGAAGGCGGTACGGACGGGGCGTGCGCTTCGAGTTGCACGGGGTCGTCTTCCTCGTCTGGTCGGTCCGGCCGGTGGGCCGGGGGTCGGCTGGGTACCGGGTTCTCTTGCTGCCCGAGGCCCCTTCGCTCCGCCGTCCCCGTTCGGGGAAAACAGAAGGGCCGCGGATCCCGGGTGGGGTTCCGCGGCCCTGAAGGCGCCGGCCTGATCGGCGATCAGGCTGGATCACTCCAGGGTTCTGGCCCACGGAAGGCCCACATCAGGTGGTGCTGCGTCGTCTGCTTCCGGGCTCCGGCACCGGCCGCCGTAAAGGCATAGGCCTGCGCCTGTGCCGCTACTGCTTCCAGTGCCTTGGTCGGTCGCTCATTGCGCTCACGGACGGGAAGACCCGCGAGAGCAAGGGAGGACGCCGGACGCACGGCACGGATGCCGGACAGACCGGTGCCCCGGTGGGAGACGCCGGGCATGCACAGGGAGACGACCGAGCGATCGGTCATTTTGGCGGAGCTGACGAAGCGGCTCTCGATGCTGATCACTGGACTCGCCTCCTCTCGGCGTCTCAAGGGCTGGGACGAACCAGCCCGTTGGATATGCAAGTACAACACGGAATCAGGGCCTCAGGAAGGCCGCTGTTCCCGTGACCAAGAACCTATGGGGATTGCCGGGGCATGCGCAAACTATTTTTTCGACGAGTTGGCATCAGTCCCCCTCTTCTGCTCCGGCAGGGTCCTGGCCTGCGCAGAGGGCGAGAACATCGGCCCCGTAACGGTGGAGCTTGCGCATGCCGACCCCGGGGATGCGCGCCAGCTCCCGCTCGTCGTCGGGCACGGCCTCGGCGATCGCCATCAGGGTCTTGTCGGTGAAGACGCAGAAGGCCGGCTGTCCACTGGCCTGCGCCTGGTCCGCCCGCCACTCGCGCAGCCGCTCGTAGAGTCCCTCGTCCATGTCGGAGGGACAGTCCTCGCAGCGCATCAGCTTCATCTCACCGGCGTCGGTGAGCGTGCGGCCGCAGACCCGGCAGCGGGCCGGGGTGCGCCGGGCGCGCCGCGGGACGGCCTCGGCGGCGCCCCTGGGCACGGTGAAGCCGCGCTCCACACCCCCGGCGGCCCCCGCCGGGGCGCGCCCGGCGGCCGACGCGGAGCCGGGACGCAGTCCGTCGAGGAAGCGGCTGGGGCGGCGGCTCGCCCGGCCGCCCGGCGAGCGGGACAGCGCCCAGGACACGTGCAGCCGCTCGCGGGCGCGGGTGACGCCGACGTAGAGCAGCCGGCGCTCCTCCTCGATCTGCTCGTCGGTTCTGGCGTAGGTGATCGGGACCATGCCCTCGGCGACGCCGACCAGGAAGACGACGTCCCACTCCAGGCCCTTGGCGGAGTGCAGGGAGGCGAGGGTGACGCCCTGCACGGTGGGGGCGTGCTGGGCACTCGCCCGCTCGTCGAGCTCGGCCACCAGGTCGCCGAGGGTGGCGCCGGGCTTGGCGGCGGCGAAGTCCCGGGCCAGGTTCACCAGGGCGGCCAGCGACTCCCAGCGCTCCCTGACGGCGCCGGAGCCGGCCGGGGGCTGCGGGGTCCAGCCCTCGCCGGACAGGACGGCGCGCACCTGCGAGGGCAGGTCGACGGCGTCGTCGAGGAGGGAGTCGTTGCCCCCGAAGCGGGCGGCGCCGCGCAGGGCGACGCCCGCCTTGCGCACCTCAGGCCGGTCGAAGAAGCGCTCCGCACCGCGCAGCTGGTAGGGCACGCCGAGGTCGGCCAGGGCCTGCTCGTAGGTCTCGGACTGGGCGTTGGTGCGGAACAGGATCGCGATCTCGCTCGCCGGGACGCCGGAGGCGATGAGGTCGCGGATGCGGCGGGCGGCGCCCTCGGCCTCGGCGGGCTCGTCGACGTACTCGGTGTAGTCGGGTTCCGGGCCGGCGGGGCGCTGGGAGACCAGTTCCAGACGGTGGTCGGCGGCCCGGCCGCGGGCCTGGGCGAGCAGCCCGTTGGCGAGGTGGACGACCTGGGGCGTGGAGCGGTAGTCGCGGACCAGCTTGACGACGGTCGCATGGGGGTGGCGGGTGCGGAAGTCGAGAAGGTGGTCGGGGGTCGCGCCCGTGAAGGAGTAGATGGTCTGACTGGCGTCGCCGACGACGCACAGGTCGTCCCGGTCGCCGAGCCACAGCTCCAGCAGGCGCTGCTGCAGCGGGCTGACGTCCTGGTACTCGTCGACCACGAAGTGCTGGTACTGGGCGCGGACCTGTTCGGCGATGTCGCGCCGGTCCTGGAGGACGGCGACGGTGAGCAGCAGGACGTCCTCGAAGTCGATGACCGAGCGGCTCCGCTTCAGGTCCTCGTAGACGGAGTAGAGCTGGGCGATCTCGGCGGGGTCGCGGGGCACCTCACGGCCGGCCTTCGCGGCCGCGGGCGCGTAGTCGGACGGGACGGTCTGGGTGACCTTGGACCACTCGATCTCGGCGGTGACGTCCCGCAGCTCGCCGCGGTCCAGGCGGATGCGGCAGGCGGCGGCCGCGTCCGCGACGAGCTGGATCTTGCGGTCGACGAGCCGGGGCAGGCTGCCACCGATCGCTTTCGGCCAGAAGTACTGCAGCTGACGCAGGGCGGCCGAGTGGAAGGTGCGGGCCTGGACGCCGTGCGCGCCGAGCTGGCGCAGCCGGCCGCGCATCTCGCCGGCGGCGCGGTTGGTGAAGGTGACGGCGAGCACGCTGGAGGGCTGGAGGATCCCGGCGCGCACCCCGTAGGCGATCCGGTGGGTGATCGCCCGGGTCTTGCCGGTGCCGGCGCCCGCCAGTACGCACACCGGACCGCGCAGGGCGGTGGCCACCTCGCGCTGCTCGGGGTCGAGCCCTTCGAGCACCGCGTCGGCCGTGTCCGGTACCCGCGGGAAAAGGGGGGAGTGCGTTGCTGCTGTCACACGGCCATGCTGCCAGGTCGCCGGAGACGGGTGCGCCGGTTGTCCACAGGGAGGCACCCGCGGTCGTACTTATGCGTCGGGCGTCACGTCCGGCCGATACCCCCCGTGGGAATGTCCCGCCCCGTCGCGTACGTTCCCTCTCCGGACGACCTTCCCCGAGCTGCCTGAGGAGCGCGAGCGAGATGCAGGGTTCCGTGACGATGTACAGCACCACGTGGTGCGGCTACTGCCGCCGGCTGAAGAGCCAGATGGACCGCGAGGGCATCGCGTACACCGAGATCAACATCGAGCTGGACCCTGAGTCCGCGGCGTTCGTCGAGAAGGCCAATGGCGGAAACCAGACGGTCCCGACCGTGCTGTTCGCCGACGGCTCGACGCTGACGAACCCGTCGCTCGCCCAGGTGAAGCAGAAGATCAGCGCGTAGGCGGAACGCCGACTCGGGCGCGTACGAAAGCGGTCCCTGACCTGTGTCAGGGACCGCTTTCTCATGCTGTGCGCGGTGCGACGGACCTCGCCGGCTCGCGCGAGACCGCAGCCCACACGAGACCACCGCCGGCTCGCGCGAGGCCGCCGCCGGTTGCGTCGGGCCGCCGTGGTGCCGGGTCAGACGCTCCGCGTCGGCAAGGGCTTGCCGTACCAGAGTTCGATCAGGCGGGCCGCGATGGAGATGCCGTACGGGGGCAGCACCTCGCCGGAGTCGAAGGCGGCGCCCAGGTCGTCGCGGGAGAACCAGCGGGCCTCGTGGATCTCGTCACCGTCGACCTCGATGTCGGTCGAGGTGGCGCGGGCCAGGAAGCCCAGCATGAGGCTGGAGGGGAACGGCCAGGGCTGGCTGGCGACGTACTCGACCTGGCCGACGGCGATGCCCACCTCCTCGTGCACCTCGCGGCGCACCGCCTGTTCGATGGACTCGCCGGGCTCCACGAACCCGGCGAGCGTGGAGAAGCGTCCCTCGGGCCAGTGCACCTGGCGGCCGAGCAGGATGCGGTCCTCGTCGTCGGTGACCGCCATGATCACGGCCGGGTCGGTGCGCGGGTAGTGCTCGGCGCCGCAGGCGGGGCAGCGGCGGATGTGGCCTGCCGCCGCAATCACGGTGCGCTCGCCGCAGCGGGAGCAGAAGCGGTGCAGTCGCTGCCAGTTCTCCAGCGCCACGGCGTGCACCATCAGCCCCGCGTCCCGGGGCGACAGCAGCAGGCCGGCCTCGCGCAGCCCCGCCGGGCGGGCCGACTGGTCGATGCGGCCGGGCAGGGCGTCCTTCTGCAGCGCGAAATAGCTGACGCCGTCCGCGTCCGTGCCGAGGAAGTAGCGGTGCGCCTCGGTGAGCGGGGCCTCGAAGGAGGGGGTGGTGACGAGTTCGGTGCGTCCGTCGGGTGTCTCGTCGATGAGCGCCTGACCGCCGGAGACCACGAAGCAGCGCGTCGAGGGGTGGCTCCACGCCGCGGCCAGCCAGGCCTCGTCGAGCCGGTGGTGGGCGGCCCGGTCGATGCCGCTGGGCGCGGTGAGCGAGATGGGTCGATCGGCGTTGTGGTCGGTCCAGGTGGTCACGGGTGCTTCCAACTCCCCCGGTGCAACGGTTGTTTCGGCGGCGGTTCAGCGGGACGTGCGGCGGCGGGCGACAGGGTCCGGTGGGACCTGGAGGTGCGGGGCGGCCCTTCCAGTGTGCCCCGCGCGGGGCGTCCGCCCGGAAGGCGGACGCCGGTCAGGGGGCATCGCGCCAGTGCTCCGCGAGGTCGCCCCAGAGGTATGCGCTGGTCTCGACTCCCTTGAGCAGCAGGGCGAGTTCGACCTTCTCGTTGGGGGCGTGCCAGCCGTCGGACGGGACGGAGATGCCCAGGAACAGCACCGGGGCACCGAGGACCTCCTGGAGGTCGGCGGCCGGGCCCGAGCCGCCCTCGCGGGTGTAGCGGACCGGCTGCTCGAAGGCGCGGCCCATGGCACGGACCAGCGACTGCAGGGCCGGGTGGTCCAGGGGCGTCAGGCACGGGCGCGTGGCCGAGCTGAAGGTGATCTCGAGCCGGATCCCCGCGGGCGCCTGCTCGGCGGCCCAGGCGCGCACCGCCTTCTCGACGTGCGCGGGGTCCTGGCCGGCGACCAGGCGGAAGGACAGCTTGACCATGGCCGAGGACGGGATGATCGTCTTGCTGCCGGGGCCCTGGTAGCCACCTCCGATGCCGTTCACCTCGGCGGTGGGGCGGGCCCAGATGCGCTCCAGGGTGGTGTGTCCGGCCTCGCCGTGGGTGGCGTACGACTTGGCGGTGCGAAGCCATCGTGGCTCGTCGAAGGGCAGCTCGGCGAAGAGCTCCCGCTCGCGGTCGGTGAGCTCCACGACGCCGTCGTAGAAGCCGGGGACCGCCACGCGCGCGTGCTCGTCGTGCAGGGCGGCGACCATGCGGGCGGCGGCGGTGGCCGGGTTGGGCACGGCGCCGCCGAAGGAACCGGAGTGGATGTCCTGGTCGGGGCCGTATAGCCGGATCTCGCACTCGGCGAGGCCGCGCATGCCGGTGCAGACGGTGGGGGTGTCCTCTGCCCACATGCCGGTGTCGGAGACGATGACCGCGTCGGCGGCGAGCCGGTCCGCATGCTGCTCGACCAGCGCCCGGAAGTGCGGGGAGCCGGACTCCTCCTCGCCCTCGACCAGCAGCTTCAGGTGCACGGCCGGGACGGTGCGGCCGGTGGCGGCGAGGTGGGCGCGGACGCCGAGGGTGTGGAAGAACACCTGGCCCTTGTCGTCGGCCGCCCCGCGCGCGTGGAGACGGCCGTCCCGGACGACGGGCTCGAAGGGCTCGCTGTCCCAGCCGTCCTCGCGGGCGGCGGGCTGCACGTCGTGGTGCCCGTAGACGAGGACCGTGGGCGCCGTGGGGTCGTCGGAGGGCCACTCGGCGAAGACGGCCGGGGCGCCCGGGGTCGGCCAGACCTCGGCGGTCGGGAAGCCGGTCTCCTTCAGCTTGGCGGCGAGCCAGTCGGCGCTGCGCCGCACGTCGGAGGCGTGGTCCGGCTGGGCCGACACCGAGGGGATGCGCAGCCACTCGGCCAGGTCGTCGAGGAAGGCGGCGCGGTGCTGCTCGATGTACGTGCGGACGGCGCTGTCCGGGGTCTGGCTCATGGCCCCGAGCCTATCGGCCCGCGATGGCATCCTGTTCGGGCGGTTCGTCACACTGCGGCTCCGCCAGCAGCAGCCGCTCCAGCGCGGCCCGGTCCGGAAGACCCCGGGGCCGTACGACCTCGCCGCTGCGCACGTACAGGAACGCCGCCGTGACCCGCTCCAGGGGGACGCCGCGCTGCTCGGCCCAGGCGAGGCGGTACACGGCGAGCTGGAGCGGATCGGCGGTGCCGTCGCGACCGGTCTTCCAGTCGACGATCTCGTACGTCGCCGAGTCGCCGTCGCCCTCCTTGTAGACGGCGTCGATGCGGCCCCTGACGACGCGGCCGGCGATCGCCACCTGGAAGGGGGCCTCGACCCGGTAGGGCGTGCGGTGCGCGTACACCGTGCGTTCGAAGGCGTCCTTGAGCATCTCCAGGTCGCGTTCGTCGGCGATCTCGGCGTCGCCGCCGGGCAGCTCCTCCGGCTCCAGCAGGGGCAGCGTGAGCTCTTCGAAGCGGGCCTCCACCCACGCGTGGAATCGGGTGCCTCGGCGCGCGGCGGGTTGCGGAGGGCGCGGCATGGGGCGCGCGAGTTCCCGCGCGAACCCGTCCGGGTCGGCGGCCAGGTGCAGCAACTGCGACGCGGTCAGCGTCATCGGCAGGGGTACGTCCGTGACGCTCTGCCGGGCGCGCCGGAGCTCGCCGGTGAGCGCGTCGAGGTCGCGGTCCCAGGAGGCGACGGCGCGGGCCTCCTCCGGGGTGAGGGACGGGGAGGACCCCGGTGACGCCTGTGACGTGGGTGGTGCGGGTGATGCGGGCCGGTGGCGGGCGGGCGCCGGTACGGAGGGCTGCTCCGGTGGCGCGGCCTGGTGCGGGACCGTCGGGCGGGCGCCCTTCCGCGCATGCGTGGGGGCCGTGTCCTCGGTCGTGGGATCGGCTTCGCCGAGGAAATCGTCCTCGGGGAGGGGCGCTTCGTCCGGGAAGAGGTCGTCTTCCGGGAAGAGGTCGTCTTCCCGGAAGGGGTCGTCGTCGGGGAAGGGCGCGTCCTCGTCGTGGAGCTGTTCGCCGTAGGGCTGCTCGTCGTGCTGATCGCCGTACGGCGGCTCGTCGTCGTCCGGGGGGGTGGGCCAGTCCGGGTCCTCGTGGGTGTCCGGGGCGTGTGTGGCTGCCGGGTGGGCGCCGGCGCGGGAGACGAGCCGGTCGAGGTGGGCGAGAACCGTCGCGGCGGCGGCGCGGCGGCGGGCCAGAGCGGCCTCGTCCAGGGGCAGGGGCCAGACCTGGTCGGCGGCCGCCCGTCGCAGGGCGGGGTTCTCCTCGTCCTCCCCGGGCTCGTCCGCCCAGGCCTCGATCTCGCCGTACCCGGCGGCGCAGTGGTCGTACAGGGCCTGGAGGAAGTCGGACGGGCCGCGGGGCTTCTTCTGGCTGGGGCCCCACCAGTGCCCGGAGCCGAGGAGCAGGGAGCGGGGGCGGGTGAAGGTGACGTAGCCGAGGCGGAGCTCCTCGGTGTGCTGGTGCTCCTTCATGGCCTCGTGGAAGGCCTTCATGCCGCGGGAGTCCCAGGACTCGACGTCGGGCAGGGTGTCCGCGTCGCCGCGCAACGCGTGCGGCAGGACCTTGCCCTGGGCGGTCCACTTCTCGCGGCCCTGGCCGCTGGGAAAGGTACCGGTGACCAGGCCGGGGACGGCGACGACGTCCCATTCCAGGCCCTTGGACTTGTGCGCGGTGAGCACCTTGACGGTGTTCTCGCCGCCGGGCAGCGCGTTGTCGAGGCCCTTCTCGTACTGGGCGGCGGTGCGCAGGAAGCCGAGGAAGGCCAGCAGGGTCGCCTCGCCGTCGCCGGCGGCGAAGGAGGCGGCGACGTCCAGGAAGTTGGACAGGGTCTCGCGGCGGCGGGCGGCCAGCGCGTGCGGGGACGCGGACAGTTCCACTTCGAGGCCGGTGACGGCGAGGACCCGGTGCAGGACGTCCATCAGCGGGTCGGACAGGGAGCGGCGCAGGTCGCGCAGCTCCTCGGCGAGCCGGGCGAACCGCACGCGCGCGGCCGTGGAGAACGGCAGCCCGTCGTCGTCCCCGCCGCCGTCCAGCGATGCCCCCAGGAAGGTGTCGAGCGCGTCGGCGAGCGAGATCACCTCGGCCGGGTCGACGCCCTCGACCGCTTCGGCGAGCCGGCGGTCCGGGTCGTCGCCGGCGTCCACGCGCGCGTGGGCGACGAGCCGCCTCGCCCGTCGCCCCAGGAGGGCGAGGTCACGGGGGCCGATGCGCCAGCGCGGGCCGGTCAGCAACCGGACCAGGGACGCGTTGGCGCCGGGGTCCTGCAGGACCTCGCATACGGCCACCAGGTCGGCGACCTCGGGCAGGTGCAGCAGCCCGGACAGGCCGACCACCTCGACCGGGACGTCCCGCGCGACCAGCGCGCCCTGGATCTCGGCGAAGTCGCCGGCCGTCCGGCACAGTACGGCGATCTCGCCGGGCGCCTTCCCCGCGCCGACGAGGTGGGCGATCGAGTCGGCCACCCAGTCGATCTCCTCGGCGTGGGTGCGCAGCAGCGCGCAGCGCACCAGGCCGTCCCGTTCGGCGCCGGGAGCGGGACGGAGGGCCTCCACGCCCGCGTGCATGGCGCGCAGGGGCTCGGCGAGGCCGTTGGCGAGGTCGAGGAGGCGGCCGCCGCTGCGGCGGTTCTCGCTGAGCGCCCGGCGGGTGGCGGGGCGGCCGTCGGCGTGCGCGAAGTGCTCGGGGAAGTCGTCGAGGTTGGCGACGGAGGCGCCACGCCAGCCGTAGATCGCCTGGCAGGGATCGCCGACGGCCGTGACCGGATGGCCGGTGCCGCCGCCGAAGAGGCCGGCCAGCAGGATGCGCTGGGCGACCGAGGTGTCCTGGTACTCGTCGAGGAGGACCACCCGGAACTCGTCGCGCAGGGTGCGGCCGACCTCGGGGAGCCGGCCGAGCCGCGCCGCAAGGGCGATCTGGTCGCCGAAGTCGAGCAGGTCCCGGTCGCGCTTGGCGGCCCGGTAGCGGAGCACCAGCTCGGCCAGCGCGCGGCGGGCGGCGGCCGTCTCGGGGACCTTGCGCAGGTCGGCGTTGGTGAGCTTGGCGCTCTCCAGGGAGTGGAGCAGGCCGGCGTCCCAGGCGCGAAGCTCCTCGGGGCGTACGAGGTGCTCGGACAGCTCGGCGTCGAGGGCGAGGAGGTCGCCGACCAGGTCCGCGAACGAGCGGGTGAGCGCCGGGTACGGCCCCGGGGCCTCGCGCAGCACGCGTGCGGCGAGCTGGTAGCGGGTGGCGTCGGCGAGCAGCCGGGCGGTGGGTTCGAGTCCGATGCGCAGGCCGTGGTCGGTCAGGAGCCGCCCGGCGAACGCGTGGTACGTGGAGATCACAGGCTCGCCCGGCGGGTGGTCCGGGTCGATCGCGTCGGGGTCGGTGACGCCGGCCTTCACCAGCGCCTTGCGGACGCGCTCGGCCAGCTCGCCGGCGGCCTTGTTGGTGAAGGTCAGGCCGAGGACCTGCTCGGGGGCGACCTGCCCGGTGCCGACCAGCCAGACCACGCGGGCCGCCATCACGGTCGTCTTGCCGGATCCGGCGCCGGCCACGATCACCTGCGGGGCGGGCGGCGCGATGACGCACGCCGTCTGCTCCGGGGTGAAGGGAATCCCGAGGAGCTCCTTGAGCTGCTCGGGATCGGTGATACGGGCTGGCACGTCAGAGAGGCTAGCGGCGCCCACTGACAGCACGTGCCGAGCGGCCGCCGAGGGACCGCGGAGGCGCAGGTCACCCCGTGGGGTGCGGTCGGTCACAGGGGCCGCGAGCGTCCACTCGACGACGGCGACAGCGGCTTGCGGCGGCGCACGGTCACTCGACGACGAGGCGCGGCTTCTGGGAGGCGCCCGCTCACTCGACGAGGGCGGAGCCCGGCTTCCTGAGGCGCCCGCTCACTCGACGACGTGGTGTCCTTCCGGCCGCGCGCTGCACGAGGCCCGGAACGCGCAGTGCGCGCAGTGCTGCCCGGCGGTCGGTGTGAAGCGTTCGTCGAGGACCTTTCCGGCGGCGGTGGCCAGCAGATCGCCGACCCACTCGCCCTCAAGCGGCTCCTGCGCCTGCACCTTCGGCAGGGCCTCGCCGCCGTCCCGTTTCGCCGCGCCCTGGCGCAGCTGCACGAGTTCGGCGCCGCCCGGCTCGGGGCGCCGCCCGTCGAAGACCTCGTCCACGGCGCCTTCGCGGACGGCGAGCTGGTAGACGGCGAGCTGCGGATGGCGGGCTACCTCGGCGGAGGTGGGTGCCTGCTTGCCGGTCTTGAAGTCGACGACGTAGGCGCGGCCGTCGCCGTCGGTCTCGACACGGTCCATGGAGCCGCGGATGCGGACCTGGTGCTCGCCCGCCTCCAGGGCCACGTCGAAGTCGTGCTCGCTGGCCACCGGCGTCCGGCCGGCGCGCTCCAGGACGTGCCACTCAAGGAAGCGTTCGAGCGCCACGCGCGCGTTCTCCCTCTCCTGCGCCGACTTCCACGGCGCGTCGAAGGCGAGCGCGTTCCACACCGTCTCCAGGCGCTCCATGAGGACCGCGAGGTCGGCGGGGGTCCGTCCGGAGGCGACCTCGTCGGCGAGGACGTGCACCACGTTGCCGAAGCCCTGGGCGGCGGTCGCGGGCGTGTCTGCCTTCACCTCGCGGCCGAGGAACCACTGCAGGGCACAGGTGTTGGCGAGCTGGTCGAGGGCGCTGCCGGAGAGCACGACGGGCTGGTCGCGGTCGCGCAGCGGCGCCCTGCTCTCGGTCGGCTCGGCCATGCCCCACCATCGGTCGGGGTGGGCGGCGGGCACCAGCGGGCGGCCGTCCTCGTCGGCGAGCGCGGCGAGCCGGGCCAGCCGGTGCGCGGCGGCCTCCCGGAGGGTGTCGGAGACCTGGGGGTCCACCGTCGTGGCGCGCAGTTCGGCGACCAGTGCCGCCACGGCGAGCGGGCGGCGCGGGCGCCCGGTGACGTCCCTGGGTTCGACGCCGAGTTCGGTGACGAACCGGGAGGGCTGGTCGCCGTCGTCGGCGGGGGCCTTCACCGCGGTCACCACGAGACGCTCACGCGCGCGCGTGGCGGCCACGTAGAACAGGCGGCGCTCCTCGGCCAGCAGCGCTCCGGGGGTGAGCGGCGCGGCGAGTCCGTCGCGGCCGATGCGGTCGGCCTCCAGCAGGGAGCCCCGGCGCCGCAGGTCCGGCCAGAGGCCCTCCTGCACACCGGCGACCACCACCAGGCGCCACTGGAGCCCTTTGGAGCGGTGCGCGGTCATCAGGCGTACGGCGTCGGGTCGCACGGCGCGCCGGGTCAGCGTGTCGGCGGCGATGTCCTGTGCCTCGATCTCCTCCAGGAAGTTCAGGGCGCCCCGGCCGCCGGTGCGCTCCTCCGCTCGGGCCGCCGTCGCGAACAGCGCGCAGACGGCGTCCAGGTCCCGGTCCGCGTTCCGTCCCGCGGCGCCTCCGCGGCGGGCGGCCCGCTCCAGGCGTCCGGGCCAGGGGGTGCCCTCCCAGAGGTCCCACAGTGCCTCCTCGGCCGTACCGCCGCCCGCGAGGCGCTCCCTGGCCTTCCTGAGCAGCGCGCCGAGGCGCTGGGCGCCCCGCGCGTACGCGGGGTCGTGCGCGACCAAGCGCTCCGGTTCCGCGAGCGCCCGTGTGAGCAGCTCGTCCGAGGGCGGCGGCAGGAGGTTGCCCGCGGTCCGCTCCTCCTCGCGCAGCGCGCGGCCCAGACGGCGCAGATCGGCGGCGTCCATCCCCGCGAGGGGGGAGGCGAGGAGGGTGAGGGCGGTCTCGGTGTCGAGCCAACAGGTGTCGGGGGCGGGCTCGGGTTGCGGCTCGGGCTCGGTTTCCAACCCGGGCCGGGGTTCCGACCCGGGCTCGGTTTCCAACCCGGGCCGGGGTTCCGACCTGGGCTCGGGCTCGATTTCCGACTCCGGCTCGGATACCGGCTCCAGTTCGGGTTCCGGCCCGGACTCGGGGTCGGGCTCGGACTCGGGCTCGGGCTCGCGTGCCGACTCGGACCCAGGTTCCAGTTCGGGCTCCGGCCCGGGTCCGGGTGCCGATGCGGACGCCGGTATCGATGCGGGTTCGGGTGCCGATGCGGGCCCAGGTGCCGATGCGGGTGCGGCTGCTGGCCGCGACGCCTCCGCCGTCGCCACCGCCCGCAGTGCCGTCAGCAGCGGGGCCACCGCCGGTTCGTGGCGCAGTGGCAGGTCGTCGCCGTCGACGTCCAGGGGCACGCCGGCGGCTGTGAGGGCACGCCGGACCGCCGGGATCGTACGGCCGCCGGCGCGGACCAGGACCGCCATCTCACCCCACGGGACGCCCTCCTCCAGGTGGGCCCGGCGCAGGATGTCGGCGATGTTGTCCAGCTCGGTGCCGGGCGTCGGGTACGTACAGACCTCGACCCGGCCGCCGTCGCGGACCGGCGTCAGCTCCCGGTGGGCGCGCACCTTGTCGGCCGGGAGGCGGGTGAGGGGCATCCGCTGGGTCAGCAGCCGGGTCGCGGTCAGCAGCGCGGCGGCCGAGCGGCGGGACGTGCGCAGCACCCGCACGGGCGCGGGGCGGCCGTCCGCGCGCGGGAAGGCCTGGGGGAACTCCAGGACGCCGTTCACGTCCGCGCCCCGGAAGGTGTAGATCGACTGGTCGGGATCGCCGAAGGCGAGCAGGGTGCGGCCGCCACCGGCGAGGGCGTGCAGCAGCCGTACCTGGGCGGGGTCGGTGTCCTGGTACTCGTCGACGTAGACCGCGTCGTACTGGGCGGCGAGGCGCTCGGCGATCTCGGGGCGGCGGGCGAGGAGCACCGCGCGGTGGACGAGTTCCGCGTAGTCGAGGACGCCCTGCAGGTCGAGCACGTCGAGGTACTCGGCGAGGAACGCGGCGGCGGCCTGCCAGTCGGGGCGGCCGATGCGCCGCGCGAAGGCCGCCAGGGCGTCGGGGCCGAGGCCCAGTTCCCGGCTGCGGGCGAGGACCGCGCGCACCTCGTCGGCGAAGCCGCGGGTGGTCAGGCAGGCGCGCAGTTCGTCCGGCCACCGCACGTGCGCGAGGCCCAGCCGCTCCAGGTCGACCTGGCCCGCGAGCAGGTCGCGGACGGTCACGTCCTGTTCGGGACCCGACAGCAGTCGCATCGGCTCCACGAACAGCTCGCTGTCCTGATGGGCGCGGACCAGGGCGTAGCAGAACGAGTGGAAGGTGGTCGCCCGGGGCGCGCGGGCCGCACCGGTGCGTGCGGCCATGCGGTCGCGCAGCTCGACGGCCGCCTTGCGGCTGAACGTCAGCACGAGGATCCGCTCCGGGTCCCCGCCACGGGCGATGCGCGCGGCCACGGACTCCACCAGCGTGGTGGTCTTGCCGGTGCCCGGACCCGCGAGGACGAGCAACGGACCCCTCTCGTGGTCAACCACGGCGCGCTGTGCGGCGTCAAGACGAGGGGGGTCCTGTCGGGCCGGTGCGGTACGCACCAGTCGGTAAGCGCCACGGTTCCCCTGTCGCACCTGGGGGTGCGACAGGCGCCTGGTGGAGGAAGAGGAACTCACGTGGTTCGCCGGTCCTGGTGGGTGTGCTGCTGTCGGTCACTGCCGGCGCGCGGCGCCGACGGGCGGCCGGGCCGCCGGATGGGAAGGGCGGTGGCCGCGGGATGAGGGGGACACGTGGAGCAGACGCTACGCCGACCGCCGACGCGGAAGCAGGGCTTCCCCTTCTTCCCTCCCGGCTCTCCGGTCCCGTGTGTCCCTCGACTCACGAACGTACGGCATGGCGCGGACGTGCCCCGATTCCCTCGTACGGGCCACGGGCTCCCCGCGACCCCGTCCGATGGCGGAAGCTGTCAGGTGTGACGCTCCGCACGTTGGCCGCCGTCCCAGCGGGCCCGCTTCATGTCGATGCGCGGCACGTGGCCTTCGGCCGCCCTGCTCGCCTCCTTCAGGGGCGTGCCCTCGGCGCGGTAGTGGTCGAGCGCACGCAGTTCGTGCCCGGGGAGCAGGACGCCGTCGGCGCGGACCACACGCCACCACGGGACGGGTCCGCCGTAGAGGGCCATCACCCGCCCGACCTGACGCGGTCCGCCCTCCTCCAGCCATTCGGCCACGTCCCCGTACGTCATGACGCGGCCCCGTGGAATGAGCTCGGCGACCTCGAGGACCCGCTCGGCGTACTCGGGCAGGGCCCCCAGGGCCCCCAGGGGCTCCAGGTGCTCCAGGTGCTCCTGGGGGCCGTCGTCGGCAAGGCTCTCGTCGCTCATCCGACCCATCCTGCCGCACCGCACCGACACCGTGACGTGGTCGTTACCGTGCGTGGCCTTCGCCCCGGAGCGGCGCTTCGGGCAGACTGTGCGCCCCCGCATTTGCACCCTGATGCCCCCGTGTGTCGGTGGGGCATGCCACCATCGTGCGGGCGGTGACCGGTGATACGAGACCAAGAAGAGACCATGAAGCAGCAGGGTGTGCACCCCGACGACGCGGAGGGCACCTCTGGGGTCTCGTCGCGCCCGGGAACCGGCGACACGGACGGCACGCGGACGGGCGACCGGCCCGGCGGGACGGTCCGGGGGAGGTCCGAGGCCCGGTCCGAGGAGCCAGACCGCAGGAAGTCGGGAACCCGATCCGAGGAGACGGCCCCGGGGAAGCCAGAGCCCCCGTCCGAGGAGCCGGCCCCCGGGAAGCCCGGCGCCCGGTCCGACACGACGGACCGCAGCAAGCCCGAGGCCCGCGGCAAGGCGGAGAAGCGGTCCCGCGAGTTCGCCGATGTGACGCACATCGACGAACTCGAAGGGGACGAACCGCTGCTCCCCGCGCGCGTGCACCGTCCCTCGGACCTGATGCGACTGCTGGTGGGCCTGCTCGGCATCGTCGTGCTGCTGGCGATCGCCGCGTTCGCGCACGGCACCACCTCGGGCCTGGAACAGGACATCAACAAGGGCACCGGACAGGCGCCCGACCTGCTGATCAAGATCGCCGGACTGGCGTCGAGCATCGCGATCCTGCTGGTGCCGGTCGCCTTCGCGATCGAACGGTTGATCAAACGGGACGGGCTGCGCATCGCCGACGGCGTGCTCGCGGCCGTCCTCGCGCACGGAGTGACACTCGCCACCGACCTGTGGGTCGCCAAGGCCGCGCCCGACTCGATCCAGGAGGCGCTCACCCAGCCCTCCCCGGGCGACATCCACGCCCTGACCGACCCGGTGCACGGCTATCTCGCCCCCGTCATCGCGTACATGACGGCGGTGGGCATGTCCCGCAGACCGCGGTGGCGCGCGGTGCTGTGGATCGTGCTGCTGCTCGACGCGTTCTCGATGCTGGTCACCGGCTACACGACACCGTTCTCGATCATCCTGACAGTGCTCATCGGCTGGACCGTCGCCTACGGCACGCTGTACGCGGTGGGCTCGCCGAACGTGCGCCCCACCGGCCGGACGCTGATGGCGGGACTGCGGACCGTCGGTTTCCACCCGGTGAGCGCGGCCCGCGAGGAGGCGGCGGAGACCGCCGACAACGGCGACCGCGGCCGGCGCTACTTCGTCACCCTGGAGGACGGCCCACCGCTGGACGTCACGGTCGTCGACCGCGAGCAGCAGGCGCAGGGCTTCTTCTACCGCGTCTGGCGCAACCTCACGCTGCGTGGCTTCGCCACCCGCAGCAGCCTGCAGTCGCTGCGCCAGGCCCTGGAGCAGGAGGCCCTGCTCGCCTACGCGGCCATCGCGGCCGGCGCTCACGCGCCCAAGCTGATCGCGACCTCCGAACTCGGCCCCGACGCCGTGATGCTCGTCTACGAGCACACCGGCGGGCGCACACTCGACTCGCTGGCCGACGAGGAGATCACCGACGAGTTGCTGCGCCACACCTGGCAGCAGGTGCGGGCGCTGCAGTCGCGGCGCATCGCGCACCGCAGGCTGGCGGGCGACGCGATCCTGGTGGATCGTTCCGGCAGGGTGATCCTCACCGATATGCGCGGCGGCGAGATCGCGGCCGGCGATCTGCTGCTGCGCATGGACATCGCCCAGCTGCTGACCACGCTCGGCCTCAGAGTGGGCGCCGAGCGGTCCGTGTCCTCCGCGGTCGGCGTCCTGGGACCCGACGCGGTCGCCGACTGCCTGCCGATGCTCCAGCCCATCGCACTGACCCGCAGCACCCGCGCGACCCTGCGCAGGCTGGGCCGGGAGCGTGCGCATCGGGAGCGCGAGGCGGTTCTGGAGGCGTCCCGGCAGGCCAAGCAGGCGCGGCTGGAACAGGCCGCCGAGGAGGCCGGGACGGTACCGGAGAAGCCGGACAAGAAGACCGTGCGGGCCGAGGCGCGGGCGGAGAAGCGGGCCATCGACGAGGCCATGGACGAGGCCCGCGAGGAGGATCTGCTCACGCAGATCCGGCACCAGGTGCTGCGGATCAGGCCGCAGGCGCCGGTCGAGCCGGCCCGGCTGGAGCGGGTGCGGCCGCGCACGCTGCTCAGTTTCATCGCCGGCGCCATCGGTGCGTACTACCTGCTGACGCAGCTCACGCACATCGAGTTCGGCACGCTCTTCGCCCACGCGCAGTGGGGTTGGGTGGGGGCCGCGGTGCTGTTCTCGGCGCTCAGCTATGTGGCGGCGGCGATGGCCCTGCTGGGGTTCGTGCCGGAGCGGGTGCCGTTCCTGCGGACCGTGGCGGCGCAGGTGGCGGGCTCCTTCGTGAAGATCGTGGCGCCCGCCGCGGTCGGCGGGGTCGCCCTGAACACGCGATTCCTGCAGCGGGCCGGGGTACGGCCCGGACTGGCCGTGGCGAGCGTCGGCGCCTCGCAGCTCTTCGGGCTGGGCTGCCACATCCTGATGCTGCTGTCCTTCGGCTATCTGACCGGCACCGAGAAGACGCCGTCGCTGTCGCCGTCCCGCACGGTCATCGCGGGCCTGCTGACGGTCGCGGTGCTGGTCCTGGTGGTCACGTCGGTGCCGTTCCTGCGGAAGTTCGTCGTCACGCGCGTACGGTCGCTGTTCGCGGGGGTCGTGCCGCGCATGCTGGACGTGCTGCAGCGGCCGCAGAAGCTGGTCACCGGCATCGGCGGGATGCTGCTGCTGACCTTCTGCTTCGTGATGTGCCTGGACGCGTCGATCCGGGCGTTCGGCGACACCTCCACCTCGGTCAGCATCGCCGGCGTCGCCGTCGTCTTCCTGGCGGGCAACGCGCTCGGTTCCGCCGCCCCGACGCCGGGCGGGGTGGGCGCGGTCGAGGCGACCCTCACGGTCGGTCTGATCGCCGTGGGCCTGCCCAAGGAGGTCGCCGCCCCCGCGGTGCTGATGTTCCGGCTGCTGACCCTGTGGCTGCCGGTACTGCCGGGCTGGCTGGCCTTCAACCATCTGACGCGCAAGGGCACCCTGTAGGGCGCCGGGCACGGGCGTATCCATCCCGGACGGTGCGGGCCGTAGCCGGGATGGCGGGTACCCCGGAGGGCCGTACTCGGACTGACCGCCCTTACCCGGGACGGCCCGTACTCGGACTGCCCGCCCTTACCCCGGACGGCCCGTATCCCAGACGGTCCTATCCCAATCCCAGACCTCCGTACCCCGGACGGCCCACGTCCCGCGCGGGTTGCCGCCCGCGGCGTGAGGATGAAGGTATGCAGAACCCCCGCGGGCCGCGCACCGCCGTCCTGACCACAACCGCCCTCCTGCTGTCCTCCGCGCTGGCGGGCTGCGGCGGAGGTACCGGAGGCGGGGACCCGTCGACGCAGCAGCTCACCTGGAAAGACTGTCCCGCCCCCTCCGCGTCGGAGGGCGGCGGCTCCGCGCCGTCGCCGCTGCCGAACGGCGGCAAGTGGCAGTGCGCCACCATGAAGGCGCCCCTGGACTGGAACAAGCCCAACGGCGACACCATCGACATCGCGCTGATCCGGGCCAGGGCCAGCGGTCCCGGCGCCCGCATCGGCTCGCTGATCTTCAACTTCGGCGGCCCCGGCGGCTCCGGCGTCAGCACCCTCCCCGCGGTCGGCCAGGACTACGCCAAGCTGCGCACGCGCTACGACCTGGTGAGCTTCGACCCGCGCGGGGTGGGCCGCAGCGCGGGTGTGAAGTGCGAGAGCGACGCCCAGCTCGACCGGTACTTCCAGCAGGACGCGACGCCCGACGACGCCGCCGAGCGCACCCGGTTCCAGAACAACACCAAGCAGTTCAACGCGGGATGCGAGAAGAACTCCGCGAAGGTCCTCCCCCATGTGCGCACCACCGACGCGGCTCGCGACATGGATCTGATGCGCCAGGTGCTCGGCGACCCCAAGCTGTACTACTTCGGCATCTCCTACGGCACGGAACTCGGCGGGGTGTACGCCCACTTGTTCCCCCAGCACGTGGGCCGTGCCGTCCTGGACGGGGTCGTGGACCCCACGCAGAACCCCGAGCAGAGCTCGCTCGGCCAGGCCGAGGGCTTCCAGCTCGCCCTGGACAACTTCGCGCGGGACTGCGTCTCCAAGAGCACCCCGTGCCCGATCGGCAGCACCCAGCAGGACGTCGAGAAGCGCATCGCCAAGCTGCTGGAGGGTCTCGACGCCAAACCGATCGCGGGCATCTTCCCGCGCCGGCTCACCCAGACCGCCGCGATCAACGGCATCGCGCAGGCCCTGTACTCCAAGGATCTGTGGAGCGCCCTCACCCAGGGCCTGCAACAGGCCTACGCCGGTGACGGCAAGATCCTCATGCTGCTGTCCGACGCGATGAACGGCCGTAGCGACAACGGCGAGTACAGCAACATCACCGCCGCGAACGTCGCGATCAACTGCGCCGACCAGAAGCAGCGTTACACCGCCGGCTACGTCCAGCAGAAACTGCCCGAGTTCCGGGCCGCCTCCCCGCTGTTCGGCGACTTCCTCGCCTGGGGCATGCTCAGCTGCGCCGACTGGACGGTACCGGGCGCGGCCGATCATCCCGACGTGAGCGCGCCCGGGTCGGCGCCGATCCTGGTCGTGGGCAACACCGGCGATCCGGCGACTCCCTACGCTGGTGCGAAGAGGATGGTGGACGCGCTGGGCAAGGGCGTCGGCGTGGAACTGACCTACAAGGGGCAGGGGCACGGCGCGTACGACAGCGGGAACAAATGCGTGCAGGACACGGTGAACCGCTACCTGCTCGACGGAAAGGTGCCCGCCGCCGGAACGGTCTGCTCCTGACCCTCACGAAAATTGCGACAAAAAACCAGGTAAAGCGGTTATCGGTTATCGGTTATCGGTTATCCACAGGCTTCCACGGCTTTCTCCCGATCCGCCTACGATGGCGTGACCGATCACCGTGACACAACCGCGGGGAGCTCGTGAGGGGAGTGCGGGCGGACAACGCGCCCTCTCTTGCCCTTCTTCCCCCTTCTTCCGTCGTAACCTCTCTTGCCGTGGTGACCGTCTCTCCCGTCCCGCCCCGCTTTACCTGTCGGGCCGGTAGGGCCCGGCGGACCCGAGGGACCGGAGGGGCCGGGCGGCCCCGGGGAACCCTGCTCGACGCCACCCCCCTGAAGCTCGATGCGCCGTGCCCGGAGTTCGTCGATCCGCTGTTGGTGGGCGACGAGCAGTGCTGACTGCGCGACGATCGTGACAGTCAGCACTGCGCTGAGCACAAGGCGGCGCCGTGGGCCGCGCCACGCCTCGTTTACGCTTCTCACGTTATTCCTTACGCTGTGTGACGATGAAAGCGCTCAAGGCGCCACTCGGAGGCGCCGGGCTCGGGCCGGCCGGCGCCTCCCGGCCCTCGGCCAAGCGGGGACGCCCTCCGCGGATGTGTCACCGGGGGGGGCTTGTCGGCCGCCCTGTCGGCCGCCCGGTGACGAGGGGCACGACTGCCATGACGGCAGCCGATCGCCAACAGCCCTCGACCGTCGGCCGACCACCCGCACCGGGGCAGCGATCCGGCCGACACCTCGCGCCGGCGCGGTTCACCGGAGGGGCTGCCTGCACTGCGATCGAGCCCATCCCGCTGTGCAAGGACTGAACATCTTCAGGATTTTGACGGAGGACAGCTCGGCTCCGGCGGGGCGACGGCATCCTGGCCGTTCTGGCCGTCCTTCCCGTCCTTCCCGTCATTACCGTCCTTGCCGTCCTTCCCGTCTTTCCCGTCCTTGCCTGGCGGGCCGACGGGTCCCCCAGGTCCGGGAGGACCGGACGGCCCGGACGGGCCGGGGGGACCGGGCTCGAGGTGCTCCTGGAAGTCGATGGGCTGTGTCTGCAGACTGTCGATCTGCAATTGCTGGGCTACAAGTGCGGCCGACTGCACCACCAGCGCGACGGTCAGCACTGCGCCGAGCACAAAAGGGCGCCGCGGGCTACGCAGCGCTTCAATCACGCTTCTCACATCGTTCCTCACGTTCTGTGATGGCGAAAGCGTAAGGGACGAGGGCTCCGGGGGGCGGAGCGCGTCGAGAGTCTGTCCTGCGATTACCCCGGAAGGGCGAGCAAGGCACCGGAGCCGACAGGTGGGCGGCCGAGCGGCATGATGACCGACGTGGCCAACACCGCCGCCTGCGCCCCAGCCGGAGACCGGTCCGTCCCTGAGCCGTGCGAGCCCAGCCAACGTCGACCGACAACGACGGAAGCCCACGGCGTCTGAACTGGTCAGAGCCGTGGGCTTCGTGAGTCCCGCTGGTCGGCGAGACGGACGGATCGAGCCTTTCGCCCGAGCGGCAGTCACGTTTCCTGCTTGACGTGGCGCGAGCACACGCGCAGCGGCGACACGTCGGCGAGGCCGCAGCCGCACTCCTGGAGGCCGAAGCCCTGGCGCCCGAGCAGATCCACGACCACCACTTGGCCCGCGAAGTCATCCGCGACCTGATCCAGCTCTCAGACCCTCGCATCCCCGAGTCACTGCGCGAGCTGGCCGAGCGGAGCCCTGTCAGCTAGACCGCGTCCGGGCGATCTTGTAATGGAGTCGTTGGGAGGGGAGCCGGTCTACTGGTCAGAAGGGATGGCTGGGAGAGTGACGGGCGCCGCCCCGCGGTGAGGACGGCGCCCACCTCGGCCAGACGGCACGTGCCATACGGGCCGGTGGGGCGCCAGGACAAGACTGTGACGGGACCCTTGGCCGGGCTCCTATGAGGTCACCGGCGCTCGACCGGCCGCGTGCATAGCAGCACCGCCCAGCCGGCCGACGATTCCTGGAAAGGACAGCCCGAAGCGTCAATCGTTCGGTGGGTCAGGCCGCCGAGCGGTGCCACGACCAATCCTCACAGTCGTTCGTACAGTGGCGCGCTCCACCTTGACGCCCCTGAACCACGCCCGCTCCACGGTGTGTGGGTCGACGGCAGACGGGATGGGAGCTGGGGTGAGTGGTGGGCGGGTGCGAGTGAGATCATCGCGTCTTATCGGGTTGCCAGCAACTGAGTTCTTCGACAGGAATTTCCATCCCAGAGAAGATCGGAGTAATAGTGAGAATTCTGTTTTGGTGTATCGGTACGGTGCTCCTGATCGCCGCCTTTTTCTGCGTTGGGCTTGCGAATACTGCCTGGCACGACCGCAAGAACATGTCGTCGGTCGACCCTGCGAAGCACAGGAGTTACTCGCGCAAGATCGCGATATGGATCGTCATTGGGTTTCTGTGTCTCGCGCTGATGTGGTTCGTATTTGGTCTGTGAGAAATCAGGCTGGTTCAAGGGTAGGGGTGACAGTATGAGGTGCCAGCCTGCCGCGTGGGCCGCGTTCGATCTACGCGGTTGGCGCACTGCTGTTGTCATGCGGGCTCATGTCAACCCACCGCAGTTTCCTGACACCAACGGCTGACACCAACAACGGCGGACGGGCCCGGTCGAGCGCGGCCTCCAGCGGTCGGCAGGCCGTTGCCGGGCAGGGATCACTCCAGCTTCCAGGTGCACTGTGATCGACCTGATAAGGATGAGGTCAGACCTCAAAGCCTTCACCTCGTACGGGCGCCGTCCTCACCGCGGGGCGGCGCCCATCGCCTTTGCCCGGTCGATACAGTGCGGCACACATATGGGGAGGGATCATGACGCCTGACGAGAAAGAGCGTGTCTGGCACGGAGCCATAGGAGCAGCGCAGAACGAGGACATCGACGGGCTCCGCGCGTGCGTCACCATGCGAGTGTTCGACCCCAACCGCCTCGACCAGCGGGGCAGAACACTCCTTCATCACGCTGTGGAAGCCGAGGTCGAAAGGGCTTGGTCTGAACGCGAAGGGCGAGCGCATGTGGACTGCACCGCATACCTGCTGACCGCTGGCGTGGACTTCACCATTCGCGATCAGGCTGGCCAGACACCTGCCGACATCGCGTCCGAGTCTGGTCACTGGCTTGCGGAATCATTGCTCTGTAAGTGGGCTCAGCTTGACACTGCGACACCCCCCGCATGGGCCGTCTCTGGGCCGTGCGGGGGTGCTCAACAATGACAGATGACGACAGTCGACGACGGCTCTTCCCCTGCTCAGGGGGGTGCTTCGGACGCCGGCGCAGGTGCTCATCCGTGAAGCAGAGTTGAGGAAGACCAGATCGACACCGTGACCCCAGACGCACCGCCCTCAGCAGCAAACGGGCCTCAGACACAGAATCAGAAGAACCGTGTGCGACCTCGGAGATAAGAGCACGCGGGCCGCGACGGTAGTGTCCAGGCTGAGCACGTAGGACATCAGAAGCAGAGGACAAGGCATGCAGGCCGCAGACTGGTACGCCCTCGGGTTGTGCGTTGGAGTCGGCCTCTTGCTGGTCATCGCTCGCTTGGTGATGTCCGGGAACCGGATCCACTGGCGAAACAGCGCATGGTGGGAACGGAGCTACGTCGCCGTACTCACAATCTTTGCGCTCTCCGAGACGGACAAAGTCATCCGGATCGTCATGACGGTGACCGCAGTCTGTGCTGCCTACGCCCTTGGCCGGCGGAAACCATCGCGCCCATAGTTCGCATCGAGGGCCCACGCCGCGGTGGCCGTGCCACGCTCGCGCCAGAACGGACGGGGACTCACGGGGAACCAGGGTCCGTGGGGGCGAGTTCGGCCGACTCTGGCCAAGACAGGGAATCGGCAGGTCAAACCCGTGACCGCCCAACCTCGCTCCTTTTAAAGCGGGTGTCACTTAGCTGGATTCTCTCCTGGGTCCAGAACTTGCGACAATTCGGGCCATTTGACACGCCGCTCAAGTCGTGAGCGCCGCCGGCGCAGCACACCTTCAGATCCGGAGACCTCCTTCAGGATCATGATCGCCTGATCGGCGGCCTTTTCGAACTCACTCCGGCAAGTCCAAAAAACGCTGCACCCATGACATGACACTAAGCGCTGCGCATGTCGCGTTGCGGATGGCGCACCGGCCGAGGCATCGCGGCCACCTTCCAGCCGCTGTTCGGCATGGGTTGGTAGGGGGGCTCGCTGACATCCAGGCCTGACATCAACGACAGCGGACAGCAGCGGTCGGGTGCGTTCCTCGACGGGACCTACCCGGTTGGTCAGACAGTCTGGAGACGCCTGGGATCGAACTCCTAATGCGGTGGTCAACGCGAGTGCTGCACAGCGACACCACCGCCGAGGTCCCCGACGCTGACGCTCCTCAGGTGAGATCCCTGCCGCCACTGGCCTCGATCAGCCAAGACAGCGAACCGCTGCCGAATGGCCAGCCGGTGGTGGCCACCTCAACCCAGCCGTTGCCCGCCTCGTCTGACCCTGCGTCCCACCACCACCAGCTGCGGTCGTCGCCCATGCCCTCGCCGGTTGGGTCGAAGTAGTAGAGCCAGCCTGACAGTGTCCAAGGTCCTTGGCTGAAGTCCGCCTTCTGCTCGGGCGTCATCGCCTGCCACTTCCGGAGCCAGGCCCGGGCGTCGAACGACGGTCCAGCCCCCGACTCCGCGTGCTCCGGTGCACAACGCTGCACGAACCAGGCCGGCAGCAGCTCCGACCACCGCTCGAAGGCGGGCCAGTCGTCCGTCCGCTCGACCACACTCGTCAGCACAGCACGGGCATCCGCGATGACCTGTGTCGGGTTCTCGGCGGTGAACTGGACCCGCACGAGAAACGGCCTCTGTTCGCTGTCCTCAGATCCGAGCCCGGACCGAAGACGCCGAAGCTCGTCCTTGATGATCTCCACGGCGAAGAAGTGTGCACTGACACCGGCTTCGTCACACCTTAAAAAGGCAGTCGAATGCGTGTCGAAGTCGGCATGCGAGGCTACGGCAGACCGTACAACTGACCAGGTCACTGGCCCACCGCGGGCAAACCAGAAGTGCGCCTTCTAAGCTCCCAGTCTCCCTGAGCGTCATGATCTAGCCATGGATGAGTACGCGTGGCCCACGGACCCTGAAGCGTCGGCCGCGGACACGGTGCAGGAGAGCTGGGCGGCAACCGTCGCGGCCCTGCCGGCAGGGGCCCGGATCACCGGCGAGGTGATCGGTCGCCGGCCCTTCGGGGTCTTCATACGTATAGACGGCGTGCCGAACGCCATAGCGCTAGCGGAGATCACGGCCATGCCGCACGGGATGGACCTCCCGGCCCTCGGGGCCTTCGTAAGTGGGGAGGTCCTCTGGCACGCCGACCACAACTACCAGGTCAAGGTCCGGCTCGATGAGTGGCGGGCAGCCAACGAGTGATCATTCCTGGGCCGTCTCTGGGCCGTCCGAGGTCGCTCAGTGACGACCGGTGACGACTACTAACGACAGTAGTCCAGGTCGAGAGCCGCAGGTCACCCGATTGGATCTGCGACATTGGTACCGCCATGCCTAAGCCCGGAGAACTGAACTCACACGCTCCGAAACGGCCAAGCACTGGCCCATCCGGCGTTCAGCCTGGCCGTGCCACATCCGTGCCAGGTTGGGCGGGGAGTCACGGGGAACAGCGGGCAACGAGCCACCAGCGTCGAGGTGCTCCACCCCGCTCTCCCGCAGGTCAGAAGCCCAACCGCCCCTAAGGCACCCAAGCTTCCCAAGCTGAGGTCCCACCAGGACACGGAGGTGGGCCAGTCAGGCCGGCCAACGTCATGGACGATGAAGGATGAGGGCCCCAACAACGGGCCGCTGACCGAGCAGGTCCTTGCATGGCTGGTCACCGCCAAGGGACGCGCCACCCCGATTACCGTCGACGCGCACGGACACGTAGACGACGCCGAAAGCGCCGATCGCCTCATCCCGTCTGGGGAGGAGTGAAGCGATCCCCACCGGGTGCGTGTCTAACTGCGTGACGACGCCGACGCACAACGGCGGACACGCACGGACGCCCGCGAACCATCGCCGCAGATCGGAAACGAAGCAGGTCGAGGTTGAGCGCCCGACCAAGTTGCTTCGGGACGAAGAGGTCGTGCCACCAACTCCCGGTGACCCCAGCCGAGGCAGGCGATGTCAGAGCCCGATGAGAATGTGTCCGTCATGGAGACACCCAGTGCCTCGGACAGCGGGGATGACGAGCACGCCGTGATTGCCCACTTCCGGCTTGCCGCTGACGGTTTCGGCGACGCCGACCAGCGGGAGCAGGTCTACGGCGCTGAGGAGGTGATGGCAGCAGCGATCGATGAGGCCGGGGTCGGGGAGTTCGACGGCAACGAGTTCGGCGCGGGCGAGGCCGTGCTCTATGCCTACGGACCGAATGCAGACGCTCTCTTCAAGGTCATGGAGCCGACGCTGCGCGGTCTGCCATTCCGGCCGGCACACGTCGTCGTCAGGCGTGGCGACAGTGCGTCCCGCATCGACCTATAAGCCCGCGAGACAGCTACGAGGAGGGGCGCGGTCCGGCAAAGCCCGGGCCGTCCCTGGGCCGTCCGAGGGCACCCGATGCCGACCGACAACGACAGAAGCCCACAGCATCTGAGGAGTTCAGAGCCGTGGGCTTCCTCAGCCTCGCTGGTCAGCGAGGCCCGTGATCAGTAGACCGGCTTGTGGGGTTCGATCTGGTTGACCCAGCCGATGACGCCGCCGCCGACGTGGACGGCGTCGGCGAAGCCGGCGGACTTCAGGACGGCGAGGACTTCCGCACTGCGGACACCCGTCTTGCAGTGCAGGACGATCTTGCGGTCCTGCCGCAGGTTCTCCAGGGCGGTGCCCATCAGGAACTCGTTCTTCGGGATGAGGCGGGCGCCCGGGATGGAGACGATCTCGTACTCGTTCGGCTCGCGGACGTCGATGATGTCGATGCTCTCGCCGTCGTCGATCCACTCCTTGAGCTGCTTGGGAGTGATCGTCGAGTCGGCGGCCGCCGCCTGGGCCTCCTCGGAGACGACGCCGCAGAAGGCCTCGTAGTCGATGAGTTCGGTCACGGTCGGGTTCTCGCCGCAGACCGCGCAGTTCGGGTCCTTGCGGACCTTGACCTGGCGGTACTGCATCTCCAGGGCGTCGTAGATCATCAGGCGGCCGACCAGCGGCTCACCGATGCCGGCGAGCAGCTTGATCGCCTCGTTGACCTGGATGGAGCCGATGGACGCGCACAGCACGCCCAGGACGCCGCCCTCGGCGCAGGAGGGGACCATGCCGGGGGGCGGGGGCTCCGGGTAGAGGCAGCGGTAGCAGGGGCCGTGCTCGGACCAGAAGACGGACGCCTGGCCGTCGAAGCGGTAGATCGAGCCCCACACGTACGGCTTGTTCAGCAGCACGCACGCGTCGTTGACCAGGTAGCGGGTCGCGAAGTTGTCCGTGCCGTCGACGATCAGGTCGTACTGGCTGAAGATGTCCATCACGTTGTCGGCCTCGAGCCGCTCCTCGTGAAGGACCACGTTCACGTACGGGTTGATGCCCGTGACCGAGTCGCGGGCGGACTCGGCCTTGGAGCGGCCGATGTCGGACTGGCTGTGGATGATCTGGCGCTGCAGGTTCGACTCGTCGACCTCGTCGAACTCCACGATGCCGAGCGTGCCCACGCCCGCGGCGGCCAGGTACATCAGCGCCGGCGAGCCCAGGCCGCCGGCGCCCACACACAGCACCTTGGCGTTCTTCAGCCGCTTCTGCCCGTCCATCCCGACGTCGGGGATGATCAGGTGGCGGGAGTACCTGCGGACCTCGTCTACGGTGAGCTCGGGGGCCGGCTCGACCAGGGGTGGCAGCGACACGGGGACTCCGTTGGTCGGTCAGTCATTACGGTTGGTCTCCACGTAACATTGCCACGGCCTTTTTCATTCCGAGACACCCGTTCCGACCCGCGAGACGATTTCGTCCCAGTAGCCGGGCATGGTCTCCCAGGGGTCGGCGTGGCCGCCGCGGCCCGTGCGGTCGGTGAACCAGACGGTCGCCGCGCCCTGCCACCGGGCGATCCGCAGCGCCTCCTCCAGATGCCCGCGCGGGACGCCGTGCACGAAGTGGCAGAAGCGCTCGGGCGGATGGTCGGCGGTCCACTCGGCCACCTGTGACCAGCGGTAGTCGCTCCAGGAGCCGGAGAAGGTGACCAACTGGTCGGCGTACTCGGCGTAGCCGGGGTGGGGATGAGTGCCGTGGCCGAGCACGATGTGGGGGTCGTCACAGAGCGCGCGGAGCGTGGCGACCGCGCGGCGTGTCTCGGGCAGGGCGGTGCGGTCGGTCGGGCAGCGGTCCAGCAGGAAGCCGTCGATCCGGTACCACTCCAGGTACCGGTGTGCGTCGGCGACCAGTTCGGCGAAGGGCCGGGCTCCGCGCGCGGCGTCGAGATGGCCGAGGACGCGTACGCCCCCGTTGCGCAGGCGCCCGGCCGCCTCGAGGCAGTGCGGGTCGGGGCGGACGCCGGGGCCGCCGGCGACGTTGAGGACGACCCAGTGCAGGGGTGCGCCGGGCCGCGACAGCTCGCCCCACTCTGCCGGGGCGAGCAGGGGGTGGGCGCAGCCCGGTACGCCGAGGCCGGTGCGGACGTCGGTGCCCGGGGTGCCCGGCGGAGTGCCCGGTGGCGTGCTGATCAGATACGACATGCCGCCTCCATCCAGATGTCGGCCAGGGATTCTTCGAGGTTGATCCGGGGGCGCCAGCCGAGCCGGTCGCGCGCGGTGCGCACGTCGGCCTGCTGCCAGCTTCCGCAGCCGTCGGGGTACGGGTACGCGACCGGGGCCGGGTGGTCCGAGTCGGGGCGCGGGTGGCCGATGCCGGCCCTGAGGTGGGCGCCGGGCGGGCCGTCGAGCTCGTGCAGGGCACCGCCGTATCCGGCCACTCGGGCGAGCACCGCGGCGGCGTCGCGGAGCCGGACGGCGCGGCCGGAGCCGATGTTGATGACGCCCTGCGCCGCGGACAGCGAGGCGGCGTGGACGGCGCGGGCCACGTCGCGGACGTCGACGAAGTCGCGCTGGACGCCCAGTCCGCCGAGCTTGAGCTCGCCGTCGCCGGACTGCATGGCGCGGCGCATGGCCTCGGCCAGGCGGCCGAGCGGGGAGCCGGCGGGGGTGCCGGGTCCGGCGGGCGAGAAGACGCGGAGCACGACGGCGTCCAGGCCGGAGCCCAGGACCAGCTCGGTGGCGGCGAGCTTGCTGACGCCGTACGGGCCGCCGGGGCGGGGCACGGCGTCCTCGGCGGTGGAGGAGCCAGGCTGGCTCGGGCCGTACTCGGAGCTGCACCCGATCTGCACCAGCCGGGCGCCGCAGCCGCTGCGGCGCAGGGCCTCGCAGACGGTGGCGACGGCGACGGTGTTGTGCCGGGTGAGTTCGCGGGCGCCGCCCCGGGTGGTACCCGCGCAGTTGACGACGACCCCGGGGTGGACCGCGTCCAGGAAGCGGGTGAGCGCGCCGGGACTGCCCGTGGCGAGGTCGAAGCGGACGTCGGCGTCGTCGCCGCGGCCGAGCGCGGTGAGCTGGACCGCCGGGTCGGCGAGCAGGCGGTCGGCGACGAAACGGCCGAGGTATCCGTTGGCTCCGATCAGCAGGACCCTCATCGGGCGGCTCCCGGGGTGTGCGCTCCGGTGGCTCCGGATGCTCCGGATGATCCGGATCGGGAGGTGGTCATCTGGTCTTCTCCTTCAGGGGGTGGTGCGGTTGGCTCCGGCGGTGGGGCCGGTGCCCGCGGCCGGCCCGGAGGCCGGCTTCTGCCTGCGGCTCGCGCCCGGCGGGTACGGGCGCCGCCCGGGGCCCGCCGGGGGCGTGCCGTGGGCGGCCGCGGGTGCGCGGGGCCGGCCGTGTGCCCGTCACGGCCGGCCCTCCGCTCCCGCGTGGGCCGAGGCCCGGGTCAGTGCGTGCGTCGCGTGAACGAGGAGGGCGAGGGCCACGGCTCCGCAGGCCAGCGCCGGGATGCTGCCGGGGCCGAGGGCGACCACGAGGCTGTCGACCGGGACGGCCAGGACGTCGCAACCGGGGAGGCGGGCGGCGAAGACCGTGGCGAGGGCCGTGGCCTCGACCGTGGCCGCGACGGCGAGGGCGGCGGCCGGGGCGCGGGTGACTCCGTGCGCGGCGAGGAGACGGGCGAGCAGCAGCAGGGCGCCCAGGGCGAGGGCCTGGGCGTAGCCGGCGGACTCGCGCAGGGCCGCGCCGCTCGCGGCGAGCAGGGCCGCGAGGGCGCAGAGGAACAGGCCGAACGTGCCGAGCAGCAGGGGCCGTACGGAGGTGGCGAACTCCTCCAGGCCGCGGCTGGCCGAGAGCTTGCGCCGGGCGCGGGCGGTGAAGAGCCGGGCGGTCCAGAGGGCCGGGGCGCAGGCCAGGGTGAGGGCGAGCACGGGCGCGGCGGTCACGGGCCAGGGGCCGCCCGCGGTGCCGTCGGGCAGTCCGTCGGGGCCCCCTTCCACGGCCACCGCGAGGAGACCGTCGCCGAGCAGGGCATAGGCCACGAGCCAGCAGGTCCAGGCGCGCGTGCCGGGCGTGTTCGGGCCGGCCGGCGCGCTGCTGCCGGTGCGCCGCGGAGCGCTCAGCGGGCCCCGGCGCAGCGCGGCGCGCAGGGCGAGGGCCACGGCGAGTGCGCCGGCCGCGGCAACGACCCAACGCGTGCGGCCCCCGGTGAGGCGCAGCCCGGTGAGGGCCGCCGCGCACAGTACGCCGGGCAGCAGGCCGAGCAGGGTCCGGCCGATGCCCGGCCGGGGTTCGGCGGCGGGTTCCGGGCGCGGGGGTTCCTCTCCGTCGCGGGGGATGCGCGCGTACATCTCCTCGGCGAGCGAGAAGACGTCCCGGTGGCGGAATCGGGCGGCGGTCCGGTCGGTGACGCCGTGCGCCTCCAGACCGGCGGCGATCTCCAGGGGGTCGACGGCCCGCTCGCACAGTTCGCGGTGCCGGTGCATCAGCGTCTTGACGGGGTCGGCGGCACCGCGCCGGACGGCGGTGACCGCTCCCACGCTGCCCACGGCGCCCGCCGCCTCGGGGGCAACCGCCCCCCCGGTGCCCGCCGCCGCGGGCGCGCCGCGGTCGGAGGCCGTGCGCGCCGTGCGCGCCAGTGCCGTGTGCGCCGGTGGTGTGTGCGCCGGTGGTGTGTCGTGGAGCGCGCCGGGGTCGTCGTCGCTCGGCCGTGGCTCCGTCTCGTCGAGCCATCGCAGCGACCGCGCGTCCCAGGCGCCGGGGCTGGTGGGGGTGCCGGGGTGGTCCAGTTCTCCCGTGCCGCTCATCGGACGGCCTCCCGCACGCTCGTCGCCGGAGCCGTCGCCAGGGCCGGGACGGTGGGCTGCGGCGGTGCGCCGGCCGGCCGTCCGGGGGCGTCCTGGGCCGCGACGGGGGCGGCGGTTCCGGTCCAGTGGCCGGGCACACGGGCCTCGGCCGGGGCGGCGAACGGCAGGGGGTCGCCGCTGTCGTCGAGGAGGACGTGCCGCATCGGGTTGTGCGAGACGATCTCCAGGTAAATGCCGTGAAATGCCGCGATGTTCTGCTCGACGGTGAACAGTTCGAGCGCGCGGGCGCGAGCCGCCGCCCCCAGGCGCGCACGGCGCTCGGGGTCGCGCAGCAGTGTCACGCACGCCTCGGCGAGCGCCCGCGGATTGCGCGGGGGAACGACGAGTCCCGTGCCGCCGATGACCTCCACGACGGCGCCGGCGTCCGTGGAGACCGTCGCACGGCCGCAGAACATGGACTCGACGAGGCCGACCGGGAAGCCCTCGACGACGCTCGACAGGACGACCACGGCGGCCGAGGCGTACACAGCGGCCTGCGTCGGGGCCTCCGGGCCGCCGACCTCCTCGAAGGAGACGGGATTGTCGCCGACGGTGTGCGGTCCCTCGGCCTCGTCGGGGAAGAGCTGGGCGGCCAGCGCCCGGCAGTGGCCCAGGTACGCGGACCCCTCCGGACCGGCCGCCGCGCCCACGATCCGCAGGCGCGCCCTCGGCTGCTCCCTGCGCACCTCCGCGAAGGCGTGCAGCAGGGACACCAGGTCCTTCGCGGGCTCGACCCGGCCGGACCACACCAGCGTGAGCGGGTCGGCGGCCTCGGGCGACTCGCCGGCCTCGGCGAAGGGGGCGGCGTCCATGCCGGGATGGACCGTGCGCAGCCTGGCGCGGTCGGCGCCGCAGCGCTCCTGCCAGCGGCGGGCGTGCGCGTTGCCGTGGGTGACGACGGCGGCCTGCCGGTAGACCTCGGCGGCGAGCCTGCGGTGGAAGACGGCGAGCAGGGCGCGCACGGCGGGCGCGGTGCCGTCGGCTCCCGCCGCCAGGTAGTGCGAACGCACCTGCACGCCGTACTCGGTGACCAGCAGCGGGACCCCGCGGAAGTGGCGGGCGAGCAGTCCGGGCAGGGCCGCCGTGCCGCCGGCCGCGGTGTGGCAGACGTCGGCCGCGCCGAGGCCGTCGTCCTCGTACCAGTCGAGGGAGAGGGGGCGCAGGGCGCGTTCCAGATGCGCGGCGACCGCGAGCAGGTCCGGTACGCGGGCCTCGCGCGCCGCGCGCTGTGCGCCGGGCGCACGACAGGCGTTCTCCAGCGCGCGGACGGCGGCTTCCGAGCGGAGGGCGCCCACCAGTCCGCCCTCGTCGCGGGCGAGTTCGGCGAGCCCGTACAGCGCACTGGCGAAACGGTCCGCCTCGTCATCCGGGCCGCCCCCGTGCACCGCCGTGCCGAGTTCGTCGTCGCCGGTGGCGGACGGGGTGGCCCCCGACCCGCCGATGGCGGTGGCGGTGGCGGACAGGACGGCTGCCAGCTCGCCGTAGCACTCGGCGAAGCGCCGGCGCGCGCGGCGCCCGTACACCACCCCGTCGTCGTCGGCCGTCCAGCCGGGCGCGGTACGGACCCCGACGACCTGCGGCGGCAGCGCGACCCAGCCCTCGTCCTCCTGCTGCCGGCTGCGGCTGAGCGCGTAGACGTCGAACTCGTGCTGAGCGAGCCCGCGCACGAGCCGCTCGCACCACAGTCCGGCGTCACCGCTCACATACGGGTAACCACCCTGTGTCACCAGTCCGATGCGCACGCGTACACCCCCGATCTCTCCCGGTGTGGGGAGCCGCCGTCGCACCGGCGGCTCGCAGCGGGAAGAAGGTATGCGGACATGGCGGTGGGGGGGGGGGGCGGGGGTGGGGGGGGCCCCCCCAAAGGGGGGCCGGCGGGCAAATAACAGCGGGGGGGGGGTGGCGGGGGGGGGGGGGGAAAAAAAACAAACAAA
>NZ_JBIWFW010000003.1:292125-302235 GCF_044763235.1 Streptomyces sp. NPDC096152
CTGGTGGTTTGGGCCGGCGCGGCCGCGGGGGGGTCTGCCTGTGTATTTTTTGTTTGTGCTTGGGGGGGTGGCTGCTCTGGGTGTGGGCCGGCCCCCCACCAAAAGGGGTGAACGGGCGTAACTTTCCCTGGCGGTTGACGTTCCGTCGCGCTAGGAGATCAGACGATCACAAAGCGTCAGACATCTTCACCAGTTCCCGCCGCGCGGCCCGCCGCCGGGTGGCGGCCTCGGGATCGAGGGCCGGCATGGCGGCCGGTAGCCGCCCGGTGTGCGCGTCCCGCGGGGACTCCTGCACCGCGCCGGGGCCGGACCATCCTCGACGGTCCGGCTCCGGCGCACGACCGCTGACCTGGCGTACGACGGCCAGGGCGTGCGCGACGAAGGCCGGCGCGAGCCGGAGTTCGCGCTGCAACTCGCCCAGCAGGGCGATCACCTGGGCCTGGGTGGTGAGCTCGAGCCCGGAGACGGGCTCGTCGCACACGATCACGCGCGGGTCCGCCGCGAGCTCCCGCGCGATGCCCACGCGCCGGCGCTGTCCGCCGCTGAACTCGTGCGGATAGCGCTCGTAGTGCGCCCGTTCGAGCCCCACGCGCTCCAGCGGTCCCCGTACACGCCCCCGGAGGCGTTCCTCATCCCGTTCTCCGCGAGCCCGCAGCGGGTCGGCGAGCCCGCAGCAGGTCGGCGACGGACTCGCCCACGTGCGGCGTGGGTTGAGGGAGGAGACGGACCCCGGGCGCCCCGAGGGCCGCGGAGACCGGCCCCTGTTCGGCCGCACGGCCGTGTCGACCCTGGTGCCGGCCGCGCCGTAGAGCCGACGGTCAACTCGTGGGATAGGGCCAGGGGTTGGGCAGACAGTGGATCCCGTCGTGGTCCAGGAACTTCGTCTGCTGCTGCATCACCGGCGCCAGCGCGCCGTCCTTGCCGCAGGAGACATGGCCGTGCCCGAGCCGGTGCCCCACCTCGTGATTGATCAGCATCTGCCGGTACGCGTGGATCTTGTCCCCGTAGGTCGCCGAACCCTGCGCCCAGCGGTAGGCGTTGATCATCACGCGCTCGGTGGAGGCCGAGTCGCACGAGACGTTGTCCTCGGTGGTGTCCAGACCGGACTTGGCGCACCACTTGGCGGTGGTGCCGGGGCTGGCCAGCGTGATCACGAAGTCGGGTTTGCCGGAGGAGACGCGCTCGAAGGTGCGGGCGCCGTGGTGCGCCCAACTGCGGTCGTCGTTCAGCGTCTTCTGCACGGCGTCGGCGAAGAGCTGTCCGTCGAGACCGAGTCCCTGCTCCACGTCCACCCGGTAGGTGTACTTCTGCCCCGTGCCGGGCGCCTTGGCCCCGCCCGGGACCGTGTCGAACGCCCCCGAGCCCGCGAAGGACGGGCTGAGCGGGTACTTCGTACCCATCTTCTGGTCGTACGTCAGCGCCGCCGCCTCCGGCGCGACGGACGGTGCGGCCGGGGCGCCCGCGCCCCCGGCGGCACGGGCGCCGTTCCCGTCGGCGGCGGACTGCGACCGGACTCCGGTGCCCGCGTGGCCGTCGGTGACCTGTCCGGCGACGACGACGGCGAGCACGGTGGTGACGGCGGCCGCCGCGATACCGGTGAATGTCCGCCCCTTGGTCCCCTTGGCCTGCTCGGGCTCGCCCGTGGGCGAGGCCGCGCCGTCGCGCGGCGCGACTCCGACCTCCCGCCCGGCCGGGGAGGCGTACGCATCGGCTGAGTGCACAGTTTCCACGGGATGCGCGTTGCCGCGGAAACGGGGGGCGAAAACGTCGACTTCGTCGAAGGCGTCGATGTAGGCCTGCCGGGGGCCGTTCGGCGGCGCCTGGCGCTGCCGGGGCAGGAAGGCGCCGGTTCCGACACCGGAACTCGTAGCGGCCCCGGCCCCGCCACCCGCACCGGGGCCCCCGCGTCCGCCTCGGTCACGCCCCCGCAACTCGCCCCAGCCGCCCCCGGCCTCCCGCTGCTCGGGATGACCGCCACGAGCCCGGGGAACACCCCGCGCGGGCGTGCCGTCGGGCAGGTGCGGGACGCCACGAGCGGGCGTGCCGTCGGGCAGCCGGGGTGCCGCATAGGCCTGCCCCGGTGCGGGGCCGCGCCCGGGCCGCGGCCCCGGCGGCGGTACGGCGCCCTGCCGGACCCCCTGCGGCACGGCACCCTGGGCCTGCCGAACCCCCGGCGCCGCTCCCGGACTCACCCCCGGGCCCGGCCGGCCGTCAGGCTCGGCGCGACCGTCGCGGCCGCCGTCCCGGGCCATGCGGCCGTCCCGATCGGCCTGTTCTGCGGTTGTCTCCGCGGTGCCGCCCTTGGGGGCGTTTCCGCGCCGGCTGTGGCGTCCCACCTGGCCCTCAGCCCTCCGTACCCGCGTCGTCCGCGCCGATCGCGCGGTCCGCACCGGGGGAATTCCCACCGGCGCCCTCCGAGCCTGCGGCATCGGCACCGGCGTTGGCGTCGACGGGCACGCCTCTCGCCACACCGGTCGCCATGCTCTCCGCCGCGCCGTCCGCCACGGCCTTCGCCGTGCGGTGGCCCAACTCCCCCGTCGCGGCCAGCAGTTCGCCGAACGCGCCCGCGACGGTGTCCGGGTACTCCATCATCGCCACGTGCCCTGCGTCCGGCAGCGTGACCAGCCGGGAGTCACGGAAGGCGCGGGCCGCCCGCTGGGCCATGCGGAAGCCGACGAGCTGGTCCCGGCCGCCGTAGATCAACAGGGTCGGCGCGAGGACCCGTTCGGCCTGGCGCCACAGCCCGTGCTGACCGCCCAGGGTGTACGCGTTGACGATCCCGCGCGCGGAACGCGCCATCGCGTCCCAGAAGTATGGCAGTTGCAGCCGCCGCTCCATCTCGTCCACGGCGTTGCGGAATCCCTCCGGCGTCACCCTTCCGGGATCCCCGTAGCAGAGCGCCATGACCCCGCGGACCCGCTGCTCGGCCGTCCACTCCCGGGTCAGCCGGTTGAAGAGCGCGGCCACGCCGGGGACCCCGAGCAGGCCGGTGGGCACGGCGGAGCGCTGGATGCGGAGTTCGGGCAGGGCGGGCGACACGAGGGTGAGCGTACGGACGAGGTCGGGCCGCAGCGCGGCAACGCGCGTCGAGACGGCACCGCCGAGCGAGTTGCCGAACAGGTGGACGGGCCCGCGCCCGGACGCGTCGAGGTGGCGGATGACCGCGCGCGCGTGCCCGCTGACGGAGTAGTCGCCGTCGTCCGGAGGCGGGGAGTCGCCGAAGCCGGGCAGGTCGAGCGCCTCGCCGTCGACGACGTGGTCGAGCAGCGCCATCAGCGCCGACCAGTTCTGCGAGGAACCGCCGAGCCCGTGGACGTAGAGCGCGGGGGACAGGCCCTCCCGCGCGGGTGGCCGTGACCGGACCGACAGCGTGACGCCCGGCAGCCCGACCGACCGCAGCCGCTCGCCCTCCTCGACCCTGACGGGCGCCACCTTGGGAAGGACGTTGGCGGCCGGCACGGAGGGCAGCTCGGTCGAAGACATGCGGCAATGTTACGAGACGATCACGTAGTGGTTCATGTGTTCGCCGTCACAGATGTCACGCGTGTGCTTGCGCGGATGGCGCACCTCCGCGGCCACGGATCGCATAGCGTCCGGATCGGGTGTCTCCTACGCTCGTACAGAGGGCACCCGTATGTGGCCCCTGCATCTTCCAGGGACAACCGTAGGAAGGGAGCCCGGCATGACATTCGACCCCACCGAACCCGAGACGTTCGAGGACGAGGGTGCCACGGAGATCGACGCGGAGGCCGCGGAGGGCGACGCCGTGGAGCAGCACGCGGAGGTCACGCCGGAGGGCGACGAGCCCCTCACGGAGGTGGAGGCGGACCGGGCGAACGAGGCCGACGTCATCGAGCAGAAGCGGGCCGTCTCCCTCGACGAGGACGACTACCGCTGACGTGCTGAGCAGGCGCGGCGCACACTTTGCCCGCTCCGAAAGTGATTGATACGTTCCACGATGCTTTCGCCATTGTCCGGTCCGTGAAATTCTGCGCTCGCACCGCGCACAGCAGGGTTACCGAAAAGTACGATGGCGGCGCGGCGCACACCGCATGTGGACGATTTTGGGAGGCGGCGTGACAGCCATCGAGCAGACAGAGGCGGCACGCCCGAGGGGTACGCGCCTGCCGCGCCGTGCCCGACGGAACCAGCTGCTGGGCGCCGCCCAGGAAGTATTCGTGGCACAGGGCTACCACGCCGCCGCGATGGACGACATCGCCGAGCGCGCCGGTGTCAGCAAGCCGGTGCTCTACCAGCACTTCCCGGGCAAGCTCGACCTCTATCTCGCACTGCTGGACCAGCACTGCGAGTCGCTCATCCAGTCCGTGCGCCACGCGCTGGCGTCGACGACCGACAACAAGCAGCGCGTGCGGGCCACGATGGACGCGTACTTCGCGTACGTCGAGGACGACGGCGGGGCCTTCCGGCTGGTCTTCGAGTCGGACCTGACGAACGAGCCCGCGGTGCGCGAGCGCGTCGACAAGGTCACGAACGAGTGCGCCGAGGCGATCTGCGACGTCATCGCCGAGGACACCGGCCTGTCCCGCGCGGAGTCGATGCTGCTCGCCTCCGGCCTCGGCGGCCTCGCGCAGGTGGTGGCCCGCTCCTGGCTGCACAGCGACCGCAGCGTCCCGCGCGACCAGGCGGTCCAGCTGCTCACGTCCCTGGCGTGGCGCGGCATCGCGGGCTTCCCGCTGCACGGCACCGACCAGTCCCACTGAGTCCGGGCCCTGAGCCCGGGCCCTGAGCGTCGACCCGCCGGGCCCGGGTCCTGAGTCCGGGCCCCCGGTCCGGCCGCCGAGAGCCCGGCCGCCGAGAGCCCGGTCGCCGAGCCCGGTCGCCGAGCCGGATCGCGCGGCCGGCGCTTCGTCCCCGTCGGTCTCTACCGTCGTCCGCGTCGGTCTGTTCCCGCCCGCTGTTCGCTCCTGGCGTTCTTCGGCGGAGCGTGTCCGTCCCCTCACCGGGCTAATGTGTGCTGGGTACGGCGCGGAAGGTCGCGCACTTCACTGACCGTCGGAGGGACATAGCCGTGGAGGTCAAGATCGGCGTGCAGCACGCGCCCCGCGAGATCGTTCTGGAGAGCGGTCAGAGTGCCGAGGAGGTCGAGCGGGCGGTGGCCGAGGCTCTGGCCGGGAAGTCCCAGCTGCTGACCCTCGTGGACGAGCACGGCCGCAAGATTCTGGTCCCGGCCGACCGGCTCGCGTATGTCGAGATCGGCGAGCCGGCCCCGCGCAAGGTGGGCTTCGGCGCGCTGTAGTCGCGACAGAGCGACGCGGAGCGGCGACACGCGGCAGGCAGGGAGAGGGGTCCGGCGGTTTCAGGCCGCGGGGCCCCTCTCCCGTGTCCCCGTCCGTGCGGCTCCGCCCCTCCTTCACGGGCGAGACACAAACAGCCCACGGGTGAGGGTTGCATTCCGCAGGTCAGGGGTATGACCGGCTACGACCGTCAGGCACCGGCCGTCCGCTCGGGAGGGACCCGTCATGTTCTTGGAAGCGTTCGGCTCCGCCGCGCTCGGTCTGCTGCTCGGATGGGCCGCGTTCCACCGGCTGTCCCACCGCCTGCCGTCCCGCCCGCTGGTGCTGTCGACCGGTGTCGCGGGCGCCCTCTTCGGCGACTTCGTCACGCACAGCGCGCTCGGCACCGACAGCGTCCTGCCGAGCCTCCTCGGCGCGGCCGTCGTCTCGGCCGCCTCCCTCTCCCTGCTGCTCCGCCCCGCGGGAAGACTGCGCCGGCGGTCGGCCCCGGCCTGAACCGGCGCAGACGCCGGCGCGTCCACCGAAACGGCTCCCGCGGGTGACGGTCCCCGCGGGGTGAAACGGCCCCCGCCGAGCGTCAGGCGGCCAGCCCCAGCGCGGCCATCCGCTTCGTGTGCGCCTCCGTGATGCGGGTGAACATCCGGCCGACCTCGGCGAGGTCGAAGCCGTCCGCGACACCGCCGACGAGCATCGTGGACAGCGCGTCCCGGTCGGCCACGACCCGCTGCGACTGCGACAGGGCCTCTCCCATCAGGCGCCGCGCCCACAGCGCGAGCCGTCCGCCCACGCGCGGGTCCGCGTCGATGGCCGCGCGCACCTTCTCCACCGCGAAGCCGGCGTGGCCGGTGTCGTCGAGGACGCCGAGGACCAGCTCGCGCGTGTCGGAGTCGAGGCGGGCGGCGACCTCCCGGTAGAAGTCGCTGGCGATCGAGTCGCCGACGTAGGCCTTGACCAGGCCCTCCAGCCAGTCCGAGGGCGCCGTCTGCTTGTGGAAGCCGTCCAGCGCGGCGACGAACGGCTCCATCGCGCGGGTCGGCTCCTCGCCGATCCCGGTGAGCCGGTCGCGCAGCCGCTCGAAGTGGTGGAACTCGGCCGAGGCCATCTTCGCCAGCTCGGCCTTGTCCGCGAGCGTGGGCGCCAGCTTGGCGTCCTCCGCGAGCCGCTCGAACGCCGCCAGCTCGCCGTACGCGAGCGCGCCGAGCAGGTCCACGACCGCAGCGCGGTACTGCGGGTCGGCGGAGGCCGTCGCCCAGTCCTGGGCGGCGATCCCGGTTCGGCCTTCGGGTGCGTCGGAGGAGTGGTCAGGCTTGTCAGAGCTCGTCATGAAGCGCACAATAGCCCGCTCGCCGCGTCACGGAAGGACCTGGTCAACCAGTGTGACGACGACTACGTGACCGAATCGGCCATCGCGTGTGCGCGATTCCGGGGTATGGTGGTAATGCGCCTGCTGAGTACTCCGACGTACCTCGACAGGCCGCACGCATGAGGATGCCCGGTCGGTGGCCCGATCGGCTCCGACCCGACAGCCCTCCCTGGCCGTACGCCACAGTGCGTACGACGACCGGAGGGACCTCCAAGCGGTACGAGCGCTAGAGCGTCGGCAGTGGTCCCGTGCCCTTACGGTCCGCCCGTAATGGCAGCCGACGTCCCCCAGGCACGGTCAGACACGACCCCCGCGCTCGCCTCGCACCGCGCACACAGAAGAGGCAGCACCCTGACTACGACTTTCCGAGAGCTCGGAATCCTCCCCGAGACGGCCGAGGCCCTTGAGGCCGTCGGCATCGTCACCCCCTTCCCCATCCAGGAGATGACCCTCCCCGTCGCCCTCTCGGGCACGGACGTCATCGGCCAGGCCAAGACCGGCACCGGCAAGACGCTCGGTTTCGGCCTTCCGCTCCTCGAGCGCGTGACCGTCCCCGCCGACGTCGAGGCGGGCCGCGCCAGGCCCGAGGCGCTCACCGACGCCCCGCAGGCGCTCGTCGTCGTCCCCACGCGCGAGCTGTGCACCCAGGTCACCAACGACCTGCTGACCGCGGGCAAGGTGCGCAATGTGCGCGTCACCGCGATCTACGGCGGCCGCGCCTACGAGCCCCAGGTGGAGACCCTGAAGAAGGGCGTCGACGTGGTCGTCGGCACCCCGGGCCGCCTGCTGGACCTGGCCGGCCAGAAGAAGCTGAACCTCAAGCACGTCAAGTGCCTGGTCCTGGACGAGGCCGACGAGATGCTCGACCTGGGCTTCCTGCCCGACGTCGAGAAGATCATCAACATGCTGCCGGTCAAGCGCCAGACCATGCTGTTCTCGGCGACCATGCCGGGCGCGGTGATCGGTCTGGCCCGCCGCTACATGTCGCAGCCCACGCACATCCGCGCCACCGCGCCGGACGACGAGGGCGCCACGGTCGCGAACACCAAGCAGTTCGTCTACCGCGCGCACTCCATGGACAAGCCGGAGATGGTCGCGCGCATCCTGCAGGCCGAGGGCCGCGGACTGGCGATGATCTTCTGCCGTACGAAGCGTACGGCCGCCGACATCGCCGAACAGCTCCAGCGCCGCGGCTTCGCCTCCGGCGCGGTCCACGGCGACCTCGGACAGGGCGCCCGCGAGCAGGCGCTGCGCGCCTTCCGCAACGGCAAGGTCGACGTCCTCGTCTGCACCGACGTCGCCGCCCGCGGCATCGACGTCGAGGGCGTCACCCACGTCATCAACTACCAGTCGCCGGAAGAGGAGAAGACGTACCTGCACCGCATCGGCCGTACGGGCCGCGCGGGCGCCAAGGGTACGGCGATCACGCTGGTCGACTGGGACGACATCCCGCGCTGGCAGCTGATCAACAAGGCGCTGGACCTCGGCTTCAGCGACCCGGCGGAGACCTACTCCACGTCGCCGCACCTCTTCAGCGAACTCGGCATCCCCGAGGGCACCAAGGGTGTCCTGCCGCGCTCGGAGCGCACGCGCGCCGGGCTGGACGCGGAGGAGCTGGAGGACCTCGGCGAGACCGGCGGCCGCGGTGCGCGCGGTCGCGGTGACCGCGGTGACCGGGGCGGGCGTGGCGGGCGGGACGAGTCCCGTTCCGCGGAGCGCGAGCGCCCCGCGCGTACGCCGCGCAGCCGGCGCCGTACGCGCAGCGGTGCGCCGGTGGACTCGGTGCCCGGTGGGACGCCGGTGGAGGACAACGCGCCGGTGGCCGGTGGGACCGCCGCGCCGGAGGACGGCGCGGCCCGCACCCCGCGTCGCCGTCGGCGGATGCGTGGCGGGGTTCCGGCGCAGCCGGTGACCTCGGAGGCGGGGTCGGAGTCGACGGCCACCGCGCCGGTCGGGACCGCCGTCGCGTCCCGGGGCGTGGAGCCCGCGCAGGCCGCGGAGGCGGCACGGGACGCCGTGACGACGGCGGAGGGCACGGCCCTCGACACCGCCGCGACCACGACGAAGCCGCGCCGCCGCCGGAACCGCAAGGCGGCCGAGCCTACGGCTTCGGCGACCGGGACGGCGGTGGCGGTCGAGACCGCCGGTGACGTCGAGGCGCCGGAGACCGTGGTGGCTCCGGAGACCGTGGTGGTCCCGGAGGTCGCGGAGCCGGCCGCTTCCCGACCGCGCCGCCACACCCGCAAGGCCGCGGAGACCATCGAGGCCACCGGGACCTTCCAGACCGCCGACACGGCCCGGGCCGCGCTCGCCGCGACCGAGGGCGCCGCGGAGGCGGCGGTGGAGCAGAAGCCGCGCCGCACCCGCAAGAAGGCGGAGGCCGCCGCCGAGACCGCGCTCGACACGGCCGAGGGCACCACCGAGCAGACGGAGCCCAAGCCGCGCCGCCGTACCCGCAAGGCGGTCGCCGAGACCGCCACCGCCGACATCCCGGCGCAGACCACCGAGGGTCCCGACGGCACCGCTCCGGTCGCGGGCGACTCCGCCCAGGCCGCACCGCGTCGGCGTACGCGCAAGACGGCCCAGGCGCCGGAGGCTCCGGCCGCCGTGGACGCGACGGCCGTCACGGGCGTCGCGGAGGCGGTGGCCACGGACGGGACCGCGGCGAAGCCGCGTCGCACCCGCGAGGCCACGGCCGCCGCCGAGTCCGCCGCCGACACGGCGGAGGGCACCGCGGCCAAGCCGCGCCGGACGCGGAAGGCCACGGCCGCCGCGGCGGAGGCTCCGGTTGCGGCCGAGGAGGCGGAGGCCAAGCCGCGTCGCAGGACGCGCAAGACCGCCGAGGCCGCCGAGGCCGCACTGGACACGGCCGAGGCCGTGGCGGCCAAGCCGCGCCGCACCCGCAAGGCCACGGCCGCCGCCCCGGAGGCCGTCGCCGACGCGACCGGGGAGGCCGAGGCCGAGGCCAAGCCGCGCCGCCGCACCCGCAAGGCGGTCGCCGAGACCGCCACCGCCGACATCCCGGCGCAGACCACCGGGGAGCCGGAGGCCAAGACGCGTCGCAGGACGCGCAAGGCCGCCGAGCCCGCCGAGGCGGCTGCCGCGGAGATGGCGGAGGCGAAGCCCACGGCACGCAGGACCCGCAAGACGGCGGCCACGGTGGAGCCCACCGAGGCCTGATCCGGCACCCGCCCGCCCGCCCAAACGGCCCGGCCCACATTCCGTGGTGCCGGGCCGTTCGGCTGTCCTGGCACCCCGGGGACAGCGCACCGCCCAGGGCACGCCCACGCCTCCGGCACACCGCGCACGCCCGGGAGCCGCCCGCGCGACTCCGGCACCGGCGCACTCACGGCACGAGGCCTCGCCTCGTCCCGTCCCATCCCGGCGCACCACTCCCTGCCCCACGCCCCGCCGCACGAGAGGCCGCCGAGCACGGCACCGACGGCAGCGGGACGGCGCCCCGGTCACCGGTACGCCCCACCCCGAAGGCCG
>NZ_JBIWFW010000003.1:302331-503178 GCF_044763235.1 Streptomyces sp. NPDC096152
GCCGCCCCAAGCTCCCGACGCCCCCACCGCACAAGACGCCCCCGCACCCTCCAGCACACGGGCGCCACCACGCACCCCACCGCACCCGACCTCCACAGCACGCGCCGCACCCGCACCCGCACCCGCACCGACCGCGGCGGACGCCGACCAGGTCACCGGTACGCCCCACCCCGAAGGCCGCCCCAAGCTCCCGACGCCCCCACCGCACAAGACGCCCCCGCACCCTCCAGCACACGGGCGCCACCACGCACCCCACCGCACCCGACCTCCACGCCGCGCGTCGCACCCGCCCGGGGGCCCCCGCCGTCCCACCCACCCCCCCGGGGCCGGGATAACCTCGGCTCATGAGCAGGCCTCCCAGCTTTGTTCCGCCGTCCGGTGCGCGGGCCTACCGTCTGCGCACGGCGCGGGGTGAGTTCGCCGTGGTCGACGCGCCGGCCGAGGCCGGAGTCGAGCCGAGGGGCACCGTGCTGCTGCTGCCGGGGTTCACCGGGAGCAAGGAGGACTTCAACCCGCTGCACGAGCCGCTCGCGGCGCGCGGGTACCGGACGGTGGCCGTCGACGGGCGCGGGCAGTTCGAGTCGGACGGACCCGTGGACGACGAGTCCGCGTACGCGCAGGAGGAACTCGCGCGGGACGTGCTCGCCCAGGCCGCCGCGCTCGGCACGGCCCTGCACCTGCTCGGGCACTCCCTCGGCGGGCAGATCGCGCGGGCGGCCGTGCTCCTCGACCACTCCCCCTTCGTCTCGCTCACCCTCATGGCGTCGGGCCCGGCGCACATCTCCGTCGCCCAGCAGCAGCGCGTGAAGCTGCTGCGGGACGCGCTCGGCGTGATGTCGATGGACGTCGTGTGGGAGGCCATCCAGGCGATGGAGCCTCCGGAGGAGACCGACACCGGCGCCGAACTCGACGCCGGTCTCGACGACCGGCACGACCTGCGGCGTCGCTGGCTGGGCAACAAGCCGGCGCAACTACTCGCCACGGGGCTTCAGTTGTGCGTCGAGCCGGACCGGGTCGCCGAACTCTCCGCCCTTCCCCTGCCGTTCCATGTCCTGTCCGGGGCGCGCGACGACGCCTGGCCGGTGCCGGTCCTCGACGAGATGGCCGTACGGCTGCGGGCGCGGCGCACGGTCGTCCAGGGGGCCGACCACTCCCCCAACTGCGACCGGCCCCTCCCCACCGCGCACGCCCTCGCCGACTTCTGGGACGCGGCCGTCCGCCACGCCGGCCCTGACGGCGCCCACGACCCCGCCGGCTAGACCGCCGGACCAGCGCCGCCGGGCTCCGGCATACGCCCCCCGGCGCCGGGCCGTTCGCCGGCCCCCCGCTCTCAGGTCTCCGGCGCCTGGCGCCCGCAGCCCGGCGCCAAGCCGAACCAAACCGGACCGAACCGGACCGGGCTCGCGAGCCCGCGGGCCCGCCCCCAGTGCCGCGCCTGCCTCAGTACTGCCCCTGCAAGTGCTCCCAGAAGCCGTCCCGCAGGGCGCGACGCAGGTCCGACTGACCGCGCAGGGAGTACTGGAGGATGCCCTCGGCCTCCACCAGCAGGTCCTGGTCGACGGAGCCGGGCAGGTAGGGGTGGCCGGGCAGCAGGTCCACCAGCGCCCCCCGGCCCCGTGCCGCCAGCCACTTCGCCGCGATCTGCGCTCCCACGAAGCGGACGTCCTCGCGGGCGGGCCGGACCGTGCCGGCGGTCTCGTAGGTGGCCGCGGTGCGCCGTGACACGTAGGGCTTGAAGAAGTCGAGGTCGAAGGTGCGCTGGCTGTCGACCTCCCACAGCAGCGGCTCGGCCTGGTTGCGGCCCTCGGGGGCCTCGATGCCCCACAGGTGGACCCGGGCACCGTAGCCCTGGGCCGCCTCGACCGCCGAGACGAGGTCCTCGTCGCCGCCGAGCAGCGCGGCGTCGCTGATGGCGCGGTGCCGGGCCAGGGACTCCAGGTCCGAGCGGATGAGGGAGTCGACGCCCTTCTGCTGGTTGTTGGCGTTGAGGTTGCCGAGGCGGACCTTGACGTCCGGCAGCTCGGCGATCGTCTGCTGCTCGGCGGTGTGGATGCGGCGCCGGGCGCCGTCGTACCAGTAGACGCGCAGCAGACGGCTGTCCGCAAAGATCGAGCGCGCCTTGTCGATGAGCGCGTCGATCAGCCCCTCCGCGTCCAGGTCGAAGGCGCGGCGGTCCTCCGTCCCCGCCACCAGCCGGCCCGCGGCCGCGTACAGATACCCGGCGTCCACGAAGATCGCGTGGGTCGAGGGCGTCTTCGCCACCTCGGCGAGCATGCGTTCCAGCAGCTCGTTCGTGCGCTCGATGCGGCCGGACAGCGCCGCGAGGTCGTCGTTCATCGCCTCCATTGTCCCGGCGGTCACACAGCGGACACAACTGGTCCCGGTCGGTCCCGCGCCGATGCCCTACCGGTCGGTAGTTAGACGTTCGAAAAATTTCTTTAGCGTAGGGAATGTTTGTAACACGCAGCCCGTTGAATACGTACGGAGCAGGGGGCACTGCCGCCCCGTGCGCCAGCCACTCAGTAATTCTCCTCAGGAGGATGACCAGACGAAGGGAGAAGCCGTGCGCTTCGAGATCATGCGCCTCGACGAGGTCGACGGCACCACCGTGGACAGCACCGTCGTGGACGCCGCCTCCGTCAACCGGATCGTTCAGCAGGCCGCCGCCATCGGGCAGCGACTGTGGATCCGGCCGGCCGAGACCGCCGCCTCGTAACAGTCGGGACCGCGGCCGCGCGCAGGGCGACAACCACGGCCGCGCACCAAGCGGACGGCCACGCACCAGACGCGGATCACTCACCGCGAAAGCTTCGAAACCCCCGTACGGCACCGACGCCGTACGGGGGTTTCGCGCGTCCGAGGGCTCAGGCGCCCTTGATCACCTGCATGATCCCGTTGATGATCTGCTGCACGGCGATGGCGGAGAGCATCATGCCCGCGAGCCGCGTCACCAGGACCACACCACCGTCCTTGATCACCCGGATGATCAGCAGCGAGTAGCGCATCACCAGCCACAGCACGACGTGGATGGCGAGGATCGCCGACCACACCGAGACCTGGGTGGCCACGGTGCCCGCCTTCTGCACGGCGAGGATGACGGACACGATCGCGCCGGGCCCGGCCAGCAGCGGCATCCCCAGCGGGACGAGGGCGACGTTCACGTCCTTGGTCTGCTGCGGCTCGTCGGTCTTGCCGGTGAGCAGGTCGAGCGCGATCAGCAGGAGCAACAGGCCGCCGGCGATCATCAACGCCGGCACGGAGACGTGCAGGTAGTCCAGGATCTGGTGGCCGAGCACGCCGAACACGGCGATGACACCGCCGGCCACGCAGACGGCCTGGAAGGCCATCCGTTTCTGCACCTTGGCGGGGCGTCCCGCGGTCAGCGCCAGGAAGATCGGGGTGATCCCGGGGGGATCCATGATCACGAAGAGGGTCAGGAAGAGGGAGCCGAAGACGGCGATGTCGAACATGGGTGTGGAAGGGCCTTGCTCAAGAAGTACGGCGCTACGGACGTACGGGCGTACGGACGCACCGAGGTACGGGACTACGGAAAGGGAGGAAGAAAGAGGGGTGAGAAGGGTGGCGACGGCGTGCGGGGTCAGGCCCCGCCGGCCCCGGGCACAGGGAACGCTCCCGTCGCCCGCCGGGTGATCTCCCCGTACACCTCGGGGTCCGTCGTGAACTCACCGAGCGCGACGGTCTTCCGGCTGCCGTGGTAGTCGCTGGAGCCGGTCGCGAGGAGGCCCAGCTCCTTGGCCAGGCCGCGCAGCCGCGCCCGGGTCTCGAGGTCGTGGTCCATGTGGTCGACCTCGATGCCGTCGAGGCCGGCGGCGGCCAGCTCGGCGATCGCCGACTCCGGCACCGTACGGCCCCGTTTGACGGCCGCCGGGTGCGCGAACACACAGACGCCGCCTGCGCCCTTGACCAGCCGGATCGCCTCGAAGGGGTCCGTCTCGTGCTTCGCCACGTAGGCCCGGCCGCCGTCACCGAGCCACTGCTCGGTGAAGGCGTCGTTCACGCTCGGCACGACGCCGAGTTCGACGAGCGCGGAGGCGACGTGAGGCCGGCCCACCGAGCCCTCGCCGGCGATCCGCGCGACCTGCTCCCAGGTCACCGGCACGTCCAGCGCGTTCAGCTTGGCGATCATGCCCTTGGCCCGCGGCACCCGGTCGTCCCGGACCAGCTCGCGCTCGGCGAGCAGGGCGGGCTCCTCGGGGTCGAAGAGGTACGCCAGCAGGTGCATGCTGACCCCGTCGAGACGGCAGGAGAGCTCGGCGCCGGTGACGAGGGTGAGTCCCTCGGGCAGCGCGGCGATCGCCTCGGCGTGGCCGCGGGTGGTGTCGTGGTCGGTCAGCGCGACGACGTCCAGTCCGGCCGCCGCGGCGTGACGCACCAGTTCGGCCGGGGTGTCCGTGCCGTCGGAAGCCGTGGAGTGGGTGTGCAGGTCGATGCGCACGACACGGACTCCAGACGGTGACGGGACGGAAGGGGACACCCAAGGATAACGGGAGAATGAGGGTGCCCTGTCACACCCGCCGGGGCGGTGCACCCCCTACACGCGCCCCACCCCGCCCCGCTGCACGGCCATGCGCTCCCAGACGATCTCCGTACGGCCGCATCGCCCCGCGGATCCGCCTCTCAGCGCCGCTCGGCAGCCCCGCCGGACCGCCCAGCAGCCCCCACGGGCAGCCTCTCCGGACCGTCAAGCAGCCCCACCGGCCACCCCTCAGCCCCGCCGGGCAGCCCAGCAGCCGCACCAGGCAGGCACGCAGCCCCCGCCGGATCGCCCCTCAGGGCTGAAGCAGCCGAGGGGACAGCGCCCCGCACGGGACCAGCTCGACCTCGGCCCCCGCGTCCCGCAGGTCTGCCAGCACGAGTTCGTCGTACATGAGCAGGCCCGACTGTTCGGGCCACACCACCGCCCACAGCCACAGCCCGCGCGCCTCGCCCGCGAAGACGGCGCGGTCGTCCGGCGTGCCGGAGACGTGCCACAGCGGGGTCGGCCGGCCGCCGGCCAGGACCTTGGCGTCCGGCGGTTTCTCCACATCCAGGTACGGGCCGGGGTCGGGGCCGTCGACGCCCGCGTACCGCGCGCCGAGGCCGACGCCGAGCTCCTCGGCGACCAGGATCAGCTCCCCCATGCCCCCCAGCGGGGCGGGGCCGGAACAGGCCACGGCAGTGGCGCGGCCGCCGCCGCGGTCGTCACCGGCGCTGGCCACGCCCGTGAACAGCCAGCCCACCGGCAGCGGCCAGGGCATCCACACCGGCACCTGCGTGCGATGCACCACCACGCTGAGGGCCTCGACGCTGGGCGGGATCACGGGCTGCAGCGGATGCACCGACCCGTGGACATCGCACTGCCAGGAATCGCTGAAGAGTCCGGGAGCCCTGACCCGGCCACCGCACTTCGGGCAACTGGGTTCGCCCCTCATAGGGCTCCACGCTCCTACCCCGACTGCGCCACGTCAAGGACGATCACCCGTCCGGACGGAACCGGCCCGGCGTCCCTCACCAGGGAGAACTAGATGTAATTTGCATTATTTAGGTCAGCTAACTTACTGTGTGCATATACCAACCATCTTCCCCGACCCGGGATTGGAGTGCGCATGGACCCCTTCGACGCGGGTGCGGGCGGCATCCTGCGGCAGCCGAAGGCAGTCTGGGCGACGGCCGGCGCGTCCGTCGTCGCCTTCATGGGCATCGGACTCGTCGACCCCATCCTTCCCTCCATCGCCAAGGGCCTGGACGCCACCGCGAGCCAGGTCTCCCTGCTCTTCACCTCGTACTTCCTGATCACCGCCTTCGCGATGCTGGTGACCGGGTTCGTCTCCAGCCGGATCGGCGGCCGCCGGACGCTGCTGCTCGGGCTCGCCCTCGTCGTGGTCTTCGCGGGGCTCGCGGGCACCTCCGGCACGGTCGGCCAGCTCGTCGGCTTCCGGGCCGGCTGGGGCCTCGGCAACGCGCTCTTCGTCTCCACCGCCCTCGCGGTGATCGTCGGGGCCGCGGCCGGGGGCAGCGCCGCGGCGATCCTGCTCTACGAGTCCGCGCTCGGCCTCGGCATGGCGTGCGGGCCCCTGGTGGGCGCACTGCTCGGCGACGCGAGCTGGCGCTACCCCTTCTTCGGCACCGCGTTCCTGATGGCGGTCGGCTTCCTGTGCATCACGGCGTTCCTCGAGGAGCAGCCGAAGCCGGCGCGGAAGACGTCCCTGCTCGACCCGGTCCGGGCGCTCGGCCACGGCGGTCTCGCCTCGGCGGCGGTGTCGGCGTTCTTCTACAACTACACGTTCTTCACCGTGCTTGCCTTCACTCCGTTCGTGCTGGACATGACCCCGTACAAGTCGGGGGCGGTCTTCTTCGCCTGGGGCCTGCTGCTCGCCGTCTTCTCGGTGATCGTGGCGCCGCGGATGCAGGAGCGGTTCGGCTCGCTCAAGGTGCTCGGCGGCTCGCTGGTGCTGCTGGCGGCCGACGTGGTCGTCCTCGGCTACGGCGACCACACCACCGCGATCGTCTGCACGATCCTGTCGGGCGCGTTCATCGGCGTGAACAACACCGTCTACACCGAGCTGGCCCTGGGCGTGTCCGACGCGCCGCGCCCGGTGGCGAGCGCGGGCTACAACTTCGTGCGCTGGTTCGCGGCCGCCGCCGCGCCCTACCTCGCGCCGAAGATCGAGGAGTGGAGCGACCTGCACATGCCGTTCCTGGTCGCGGGCGCCACCGCGGTGGTGGGCGCGCTCGTGGTGTTCGTACGGCGCGGGGCCCTGGTCCACGAGGCGCGGGAGCTCCAGCCGCGGCACGCCACCGAGGACGGCGTCGGCGTCTTCGCCAACTGACACTGGGCGAGCGGGCGTTGGGTGAGCCTGCTCACTCCAGCGGGACGGACGCGCGGGACGGGTCCCGGAGGTCCGTCCCGTGCGTCAGCCAGCGCTCCTGGAGGGCCTGCGCGCCGTGCACCCGCTTCCAGGCGGCCTCGTTCGGGGTCATCGGCAGCAGCGGCAGGAACCGTACGGGGTCCAGCGGCTCGTCGAGCTCCAGGTCCTCGACCAGGCCGCCCGGCTCGGCCACCAGGACCGAGGTGAAGGGCGCGCCCGGCCACAGCGGCCCACCCACGTCGAGCGAGGCTCCTGGCGCCACCACCACACCCTCGACCTGCGGGGACGCGGCGAGCACGGCGAGCGGCCGAAGCACCTTGTCGGTTTCCGCGAGGCCCGCCCGGACGGAGAGGACCAGTTCCGCGCGGGGGCCCTTGACGGGGTCGGCGAGCGTGGCCGTGGGGTCGGTCATGGGGTGGGCGGACATGCCGAGCGTGGCGTACCGGACGAGGGCGCCTTCCCTGCCGTCGTCCCGGAAGCGCAGCACCTCGACCCGGTCCGTACCGAGGAAGGTGACCGCGGCGCGCGCGTCCGGCTCGCCCAGCGCGGAGCGCAGCCGGGCCTCGACCAGAGGAAGAACATCATCCATGCGGCGAGCATAGAACTCGTCAGTGCCGGGCAAAGCGGCGCCTTGACACGTCAGCCGACTGATACTCTTGCGCGGTGGTTCGGGGCAGCACGCAGAAGCGTTGCGTATCGGATCCCGACACCGATGAACGCCCCCTTCGGGGGCACCCTTTCACTAGGGCGTGGATCGTCCCTCACGAGGGACCGGCCGGAGGAGGTGGGGCTGTCATGGATCGAAGTCGACCGTGCAGTACCACCCGCTCTTCCGGCCGCTGATGTAGCTTCCGGCCCCCGTCACGGGGCCTCTGACGTAGCTTTTCTGGCCTCCCGCCGGCTGCCGCCTCTCGCTTCGCGTGCCACCACGGAAGAGCGCTTCGTTTCGTAGTGCCTGATCCGTCTGACCTCAGTCAGCAGCTGAATCAGCAACAGAAGGCGCCACCGCGACGGTGCGGTGCTCCCCGCTTTGTGGACGTGCCAAACATCCTTCCCCTGCCTGAAGGGCGAGGAGACCCCTTGTCAGGACGTCCCCATTCCGGGCAGTTCCAACCGTCACAGCGCGGCCTTTCGTTGCTCGTTGCGAAGGAGCTCTGCCATGTCGATGATCCGTGACCTGCGTGCCGTGGTCCGCCCGTCCCGCCCGGCCGCCACGCGCAAGGACAACGGCACGTACGACACCACGCGGGACCCCGCCACGCCCTCCGCCGTCGTCGACTGCGCCGTCTACCGCGACGGCGTCCGGGTCCGGACGGACCAGCCGGTCGGCCCGCAGGAGGCGATGCGCCTGGTGCGGCGCGACGGAGGCTTCGTGTGGATCGGACTGCACGAGCCGACCGAGGCCGAATTCGCCGGGATCGCCGGGGAGTTCGGACTGCACCCGCTGGCCGTGGAGGACGCGGTGCAGGCCCACCAGCGGCCCAAGCTGGAGCGGTACGACGACTCCCTGTTCACCGTCTTCAAGACCATCCACTACGTCGACCACGACAAGCTCACCGCCAACAGCGAGGTCGTCGAGACCGGCGAGGTGATGTGCTTCACCGGCCGGGACTTCTTCATCACCGTCCGGCACGGCGGCCAGGGCTCGCTGCGCGCGCTGCGGCACCGGCTGCAGGACGACCCGGAACTGCTGGCCAAGGGCCCCTCGGCGGTGCTGCACGCCATCGCCGACCACGTCGTCGACGGGTACATCGCGGTCGTGGACGCCCTGCAGGACGACATCGACGAGGTGGAGACGGAGGTGTTCTCGCCCGGCCGGAAGGGGACCCCGCGCGGCACGGACGCCGGCCGGATCTACCAACTCAAGCGGGAGATCCTGGAGTTCAAGCGGGCGGTGGCGCCGCTGCTGCGGCCGATGCAGCTGCTGAGCGAGCGTCCGATGCGGCTGGTCGACCCGGACATCCAGAAGTACTTCCGGGACGTGGCCGACCACCTCGCCCGGGTGCAGGAGCAGGTCGTGGGCTTCGACGAGCTGCTGAACTCGATCCTCCAGGCCAACCTGGCGCAGGCGTCGGTGGCGCAGAACGAGGACATGCGGAAGATCACTTCGTGGGCCGCCATCATCGCCGTGCCGACGATGGTGTGCGGGGTGTACGGCATGAACTTCCAGTACATGCCGGAGCTGCACTGGAGGTACGGCTACCCGGTGATCATGAGCGTCACGGTCGCCATCTGCCTCGGCATCCACCGCATGCTGAAGCGGAACGGCTGGCTGTGAGCGGGATCGTTACCCTTCTGCCATGACTAGCGAGCTGCTCGACCAGGCCCTCGTCGAGGAGGCCACCAAGAAGTCCGGCCTCATCTGGGTCCGGGGCCCCGGTGCCCCGGCACGTGCCCTGTGGCACGTCTGGTACGAGGGCGCGGCCTGCCTGGTCGGCGACGGGCCCGGCGAGCAGCCGCTGCCGGGGCTGGCCGACGGGGCGGCGGCCGAGGTGACGGTGCGCAGCAAGGACAAGGGCGGACGGCTGGTCACCTGGTCCGCGCGGGTCGCGGAACTGGCGCCGGACTCACCGGCGTGGGAGGCGACGGTGGCCGAGCTGAAGGGCAAGCGGCTGAACGCGTCCGACGGCGAGGCCATGCCGCGGCGGTGGGCCCGGGAGTGCCGGGTGGTCCGCCTGGAGCCCACGGGGACGACGGCCCCGCTGCCCGACGGCGCGCTGGCCGAGCCGCCGCTTCCCACGCCCGCCACGACCCGGCAGCCGGCCCCCGCGGGGCTGCCGCGGCTGCTGCTGAAGAGACGCGGACGGAAGTAGGGCCGCGGGGCGGGACCGCGGGTGCCGCCGCTTCAGGAGGTGGGGAGCTGCCGGCCGTAGTCGACCGTGTCCTCCTGCTTCGGCCGGCTGAGGGGGAAGTCCTTTCCCCAGTCCGTGAAGCCCAGGGTGCCCGCGCCGCCCGCGCGCACCAGGCGCACGGGGTACGGCTTGCCCTCCAGGGAGACGTCCAGGGTGCCGCCGGAGCCCTTGTCGGCGGTGATGCGGATGGTGCGGACACCGGACTGCTCGTGGTGGCCGTCCGTCGCCAGCGTGCCGTGCAGCGTCAGCAGACCGTCGAGGAGGACGCTCTTGTCCGTGAAGCCGACGAAGCGCTTGTACGAGGGATCGCTCTGGGGCACCTTCACGTACTTGCCGTCAAGCTTGTCCGCGACCCCGGAGCCCTTGCCGCCGCCGTCGGCCTTGTTCCAGAACCCGGCGTTCGCCTTCAGGTACAGCCGCTCCCCGATCCGCAGCAGCCCGAGGGCCACCCCCTGCGAGGTGACCGTGCCGGCGGCGCCGTCGGACCGCAGCCGCATGTCGATCCGGTATGTACGGTTGTTGCTGACGACGTTCCCGGACAGGTGCACGGTGCCGGCGGCGTCGGCGGCCGCGCGGGCCCTGGTCTGGATCTTGGCGGGCGGCAGTTTGCCGACCCCGTTCGTGCCCGCGTCGGGGTCGTCCGCGGCGCACCCCGTCAGCCCCGTCGTCCCCGTCACGACCAGCGCGCACAGCGCGCTCAGCAGCGCGGCCCGGCGGGTTCGGCCCTGGGGAATCGCAGTCACAGGTGGGGCTGCCTTTCTGACGGACGTCCTGAGCGGCACAGGCAGCGTACCGGGGCGGGCGGCGGCCCACGGAGCCAGTCCGTCCGGACCCTCACCAGGGCGTATCCGAACGGTACGGGCTAGCCTGAAGCCCACCTGAGCGGGCATTTGGGAAATGCGACCCAGCAGACTCACGGAAACACAGCACGCATCACAGAGCACGTAAAGGAGGCGCGGTCATGGCAGCGGCCGCCCCCAAGATCTTCGTCTCGCACCTCGCCGGTGTCGCCGTCTTCGATCCGACGGGCGACCAGGTGGGGCGCGTGCGCGATCTGGTCGTCATGCTGCGCGTCGGGCGCCGGCCGCCCCGCCTGCTCGGGCTGGTCGTCGAACTCGCCACCCGGCGCCGCATCTTCCTGCCCATGACGCGGGTGACGAGCGTCGAGTCCGGCCAGGTCATCACCACGGGGGTGCTCAACGTCCGGCGCTTCGAGCAGCGGCCCACCGAGCGGCTGGTCTTCGGCGAACTGTTCGACCGGCGGGTGCGGCTGGTGGAGACGGGCGAGGAGGTCACGGTCCTGGACGTGTCCGTGCAGCAGCTGCCCGCCCGCCGGGACTGGGAGATCGACCGTGTCTTCGTGCGCAAGGGGAAGAAGGGCGGCGCCTTCCGGCGCGCCAAGGGCGAGACGCTGACGGTGGAGTGGTCCGCGGTCACCGGCTTCTCCCTGGAGGAGCACGGGCAGGGCGCGGAGAACCTGCTCGCCACCTTCGAGCAGCTGCGCCCCGCCGACCTCGCCAACGTGCTGCACCACCTCTCCCCCAAGCGCCGCTCCGAGGTCGCCGCCGCCCTCGACGACGACCGGCTCGCGGACGTCCTGGAGGAGCTGCCGGAGGACGACCAGATCGAGATCCTCGGCAAGCTCCAGGAGGAGCGCGCCGCCGACGTGCTGGAGGCCATGGACCCCGACGACGCGGCCGACCTGCTCGCGGAGCTGCCCGAGGAGGACAAGGAGCGCCTGCTGAGCCTGATGCAGCCCTCCGACGCCGCCGACATGCGCCGGCTGATGTCGTACGAGGAGCACACGGCCGGCGGTCTGATGACGACGGAGCCGATCGTGCTGCGCCCGGACGCGACCGTCGCCGACGCCCTGGCCCGCGTCCGCAACCCCGACCTCTCCCCCGCGCTCGCCGCCCAGGTCTACGTGTGCCGACCGCCGGACGAGACGCCGACCGGCAAGTACCTGGGCACGGTGCACTTCCAGCGCCTGCTGCGCGACCCGCCGTACACCCTGGTCAGCTCGCTGGTGGACCAGGACCTGCAGCCGCTGTCCCCCGACGCGGCGCTGCCGGTCGTCGCCGGGTTCTTCGCGACGTACGACATGGTCGCGGCGCCCGTCGTGGACGAGTCGGGCTCGCTGCTGGGCGTGGTGACCGTGGACGACGTCCTGGACCACATGCTGCCCGACGACTGGCGGGAGACCGAGTTCCACCTGGACGAGGGGGCGGCCGCCCATGGCTCCTGAGCGTGAGAGCGGCCGCGAGCGGCATCCGGCGGGCGCCACCGCCGCCACCCGGCCGCGGACCTCCCGGCTCGACCAGCCGGGCCCGCGCCGGCGCAGGCTGCTGCCCGAGTACGACCCGGAGGCCTTCGGGCGGCTGTCGGAGCGGATCGCGCGCTTCCTGGGCACCGGGCGGTTCATCGTCTGGATGACGGTCGTGATCATCGCGTGGCTGACGTGGAACGTGACCGCGCCGAGCCATCTGCGCTTCGACCCGTACCCGTTCATCTTCCTGACGCTGATGCTGTCCCTGCAGGCCTCCTACGCGGCGCCGCTGATCCTGCTGGCGCAGAACCGGCAGGACGACCGGGACCGGGTCAACCTGGAGCAGGACCGCAAGCAGAACGAGCGGTCGATCGCCGACACCGAGTACCTGACCCGGGAGATCGCCGCGCTGCGCATGGGCCTCGGCGAGGTGGCCACCCGCGACTGGATCCGCTCCGAACTGCAGGACCTCGTCAAGGAGCTGGAGGAGCTCCGGGTCGACGGGCACCGCGAGGGCGTATTCCCGGCGGATCACCCGCCCCGGCGTGACATGGACGACCGCTGACGGGGGTCCCGGGCCTGCGGCCGGGCGCCGTACCATCGTCCTTATGGCTACGGAAGACGCGGTGCGCGAAGCGCTGGCGACGGTGAACGACCCCGAGATCCACCGACCGATCACCGAGCTCGGGATGGTCAAATCGGTGGAGATCGGCGCGGACGGAGCGGTCGCGGTCACCGTGTACCTGACGGTCTCCGGCTGTCCGATGCGCGACACGATCACCCAGCGGGTGACCGAGGCCGTCTCGCGGGTCGAGGGCGTCACCCGCGTCGACGTCACGCTCGACGTGATGAGCGACGAGCAGCGCCGTGAGCTGGCGGCCGCCCTGCGCGGCGGCCAGGCCGAGCGCGAGGTGCCCTTCGCCAAGCCGGGCAGCCTGACCCGGGTGTACGCGGTCGCCTCCGGCAAGGGCGGCGTCGGCAAGTCGTCGGTGACGGTCAACCTGGCGGCGGCGATGGCCGCGGACGGCCTGAAGGTCGGTGTCGTGGACGCCGACATCTACGGCCACAGCGTGCCCCGCATGCTGGGCGCCGAGGGGCGTCCCACCCAGGTCGAGAACATGATCATGCCGCCGTCCGCGAACGGCGTGAAGGTCATCTCCATCGGCATGTTCACCCCGGGCAACGCGCCGGTCGTCTGGCGCGGCCCGATGCTGCACCGCGCGCTCCAGCAGTTCCTGGCCGACGTGTACTGGGGCGACCTGGACGTCCTGCTCCTCGACCTGCCGCCGGGCACGGGCGACATCGCCATCTCGGTCGCGCAGCTCGTGCCGAACGCCGAGATCCTGGTCGTGACGACCCCGCAGCAGGCGGCGGCCGAGGTGGCCGAGCGGGCGGGCTCGATCGCCGTGCAGACCCACCAGAAGATCGTCGGCGTGGTCGAGAACATGTCCGGCCTGCCCTGCCCGCACTGCGACGAGATGGTCGACGTCTTCGGCACCGGCGGCGGCCAGGTGGTGGCGGACGGCCTGACCCGCACGACGGGCGCGACGGTCCCGGTCCTCGGCTCCATCCCGATCGACGTCCGGCTGCGCGAGGGCGGCGACGACGGCCGGCCGGTCGTGCTGACCGACCCCGACTCCCCGGCGGGCTCCGCGCTGCGGGCGATCGCGGGGAAGCTGGGCGGCCGCCAGCGCGGCCTGTCGGGCCTTTCGCTGGGGATCACCCCGAAGAACAAGTTCTAGCGGCCCGGCGGCCCGGACTCCCGCCTGCCGCGGGCCGGCCGTCCGGCGCATGCGCCGCGCACAGCGCGAGGGCGCCGTCCTGACCCGGACGGCGCCCTCGCCGTATGCCCGCCGTGATCGCCGTGATCGCCGTGACTAGGCGTACGCCGCGATGTCCTTGACGGCGGCGAAGCCCAGGCCGTACGCGCTCATGCCGCGGCCGTACGCGCCGACGTGGACGCCCTGCGAGGTCGTTCCGGCGAGCACCCAGCCGAACTCGGACTCGCGGTAGTGGAAGGGGGCCGGGACGCCGTCCACGGGGAGGGAGAGCGTCGACCAGGCCGGTCCCGCCAGGTCGTCGGCCAGCACCCAGGCCGTCTCCGTCTGCTGCTCCAGCCAGTCGTCCCGCAGGCTGTGGTCCATCTGGCCGGGCCAGGTGAAGGACAGCAGCCCCACCCCGGCGAGCCAGGCCGCCGAGGACACCGAGGTGGCCTCCAGCAGCCCCGTGCCGTCCGCGCTGCGCCGCACCGGGTTGGCGGCGACGGTCACCACGACCGCGAACTTCTCCTTGGGGTCGTCCGGGGAGCCGGACACGTACTCGTTGCGTACGGAGGGCTCGTCGCCGTGCCCGATCGAACCGTGTTCCACGGAACCGTCGGCCGAGGTGCCCACCTGCATCAGCCAGCGCGGCCCCGTGAAGGCCTCGTCGAGGCCGTACCACGGGAAGGGCGCCAGCAGGTAGCCGTCGACCGTGCGCCGGGCGGAGGGGGCCTGTTGTCCGTCCTCCGCGGCCGGCGCCTGCGCGACCGCCCTACTTGTCGTCTCCATGTGCCCGGACGCCTCCTCGTTCTCGTCGGACCGGGGCGGCCCGCCCCCCTTCGGGCGTACTCGTCCGGTCCGCACAACGACTCGGCAGCATATCGACCCGGCTTCCGACGACGCGGAAACCGCCCGGCGCGTAGGTCGCTCGGACGACGAATTCCGGCCGCGTGGGGCATGCGCGCGGTATGAAACGCGTCACGTACGGGGGCAGCCCACGTCCCTCAGGTCACGTCCGTGCCGGAACTCAGGTCGCGTCCGCGTCGAACGGCGGGCGCGTGTCGTGGCCGGATTCCTCGGGCTTCTTCGTCATGTCCACGCGGCCGCCGGAGGCGCCAGAGCCCGAGGAGGAGTCGGACTCGCGGCTGTGCACCGCGTCCGTGACCTCGGCCATCTCCTTCTTCAGGTCGAAGCCGTTGCGGATCTCCTTCAGCCCGAGGTCCTCGTTCTCCAGCTGCTTGCGGAGGAACGTCTTGGGGTTCAGGTCCTCGAACTCGAAGTCCTTGAACTCCGGCCCCATCTCGTTGCGGATGTCCTGCTTGGCGCTCTCGGAGAACTCTCGGATCTTCCGGATCGTGCGCATCACGTCCTGGACGACCTTCGGGAGCTTGTCGGGACCGAACACGAGCACCGCCAGGACGACGAGTGTCACCAGCTCGAGCGGTCCTACGTCATTGAACACCTGAAGCTCCTTGCGAGTGTCCTCGGTCCTCGGCCCTCCGGTGGTCCTGCGCGTCTTCCGTGGTCCGGGCCGCGTCCACGGTACCCGGCACGCATGTCCGACCGGTACCGTCCCGCGATGTCCGAGTGTGCGTACACGACGGGTTTTCCTGCTTGTTTGCCGTGCTTGGCGGTCGGTTGGGACCGCGTTGGTGAGGTTCGTGTCACCCGCTGTGCGCCGACCCCAGCACGAGGGAGACCTTCCGCTCCTTCCCGTCGTGTTCGACGGTCAGCTCCAGGTGGTCGCCGGGGCGGTGGGCGCGGGTCTTGACGATCAGTTCCTCGCCCGAGTGGACGGGCCGTCCGTCGACCTCGGTGATCACGTCGCCGGGCCTGATGCCGGCCCGGGCGCCCGGGCCGCCGGGGGTGACCGCGGGGCCGCCGTCGCGGCTCTTGGCGCCGACCCGGGCGCCGTCGCCGGTCCAGTTCATGTCGAGGGTCACGCCGATCACCGGGTGGGTGGCCCGGCCGGTGTTGATCAGTTCCTCGGCCACACGCTTGGCCTGGTTGATCGGGATGGCGAAGCCCAGTCCGATGGAGCCCGCCTGGCCGGTCTGCAGGTCCGAGCCGTTGTCGGCGGAGCGGATGGCGGAGTTGATGCCGACGACCCGGGCCCGGGAGTCGAGGAGGGGGCCGCCGGAGTTGCCGGGGTTGATCGGCGCGTCGGTCTGCAGGGCGTCCACGTAGGACATGTCGCTGCCGTCGCCCTTCTCGCCGCCGGCCGTGATGGGCCGCTCCTTGGCGCTGATGATCCCGGACGTCACGGTGTTGGCGAGGTCGAACGGGGCGCCGATGGCGACGACCGGGTCGCCCACCCGGACGTTGTCGGAATTGCCCAGCGGCATGGGGGTCAGACCGCGTACCCCGCGGACCTGCACCACGGCGAGGTCGTAGCCGGAGTCCCGGCCGATGATCCTGGCCCGGGCGGTCTGGCCGCCGCTGAACGTCACCGATATGTCGCCACCGTCCGCCGCGGGCTCGACGACGTGGTTGTTGGTGAGGATGTGACCGAGGCCGTCGAGCACGAAGCCGGTGCCGGTGCCCTGCTCCTCGGAGCCGGAGACATGGAGGGTCACCACGCTGGGCAGCGCGCGGGCGGCGATCCCGGCCACGCTGTCCGGGGCCCGCCCGGCGGGTTCCTTCCCGGCCTGCGGCAGTTCCACGGCCCCCACACCGCCGTTGCGCTCGATGTACGCGCCCGCGAGCCCGCCGAGCATCCCGGACACGAGCGCCAGCGCCACGGCCGCCCCGACGAGCCGCCGCCGGACCCGCCCGCGCCGCTGCTCCGGCGTGAGCACCGCGGCCCCGCTGTGCTGGAGGGGGGCGGCGGGGAGGGGTTCGACCGCCCAGGGGTCGTAGCGCTGCCAGGGGTCGGAGGGGGGTGGGGTGGTGCCGGGGGTCGGGGTCGGGGTCGGGTGCGCGTTCGGGTTCGCGGGTGCGGTGTCGGGGGCCGGGTGCAGATTCGGGGTCGGGTGCGAGGGCGGCTGCGCGTTCGGGTTCGCGGGTGCGGTGTCGGGGGCCGGGTGCAGGTTCGCGGTCGGGTGCGAGGGCGGGTGCGCGTTCGGGTTCGCGGGTGCGGTGTCGGGGTGGGTGGTGAGGTCGGTGTGGGGGGCGGGGGGCGGCGTCGGGGCCGGCGCGGCGAGCTGGTCCGGGGCCGTGTGGACGGGCGCGGAGGGGGCGCCCGGGAGGGGCACGGGCTGCTCCGGCGGGGCGGGCGGCAGGGCGGCTCCGGGGGCCGCGGAGCGCGCGGGAGCCGCGCCACCGTGGGCGGAGGTCACCGCGGGGTGCTGCACCGGCGGGGCGGGCGCCCACGGGCCGGGTTCGCCGTACGGCGGGGTGCTGTAGGGGTCGGGGTCGTGCAGGGGCTGAGGCCGCTCGGCGGACTCGGGCCGGTCGGCCGGCTGAAGCCGCTCGGCCGGCTGAGACTGCCCCCCGAGCTGAGGCCGCTCGGCGGACTCGGGTCGGTCGGCCGGCTCGGCCCGCTCGGCGGGGCGCGCCAGCTCGAAGTCGCCCTGGCCGCCGTCAGCGGCCGTCGACGCCGTGCCGGGCTGCCGGGACCCGGCCTGCTCCCCGGTGGCCGCGTCGGCCGCCACCGCTCCGCCCGTGAGGCTTCCCGCGGGCCGCGCCAGCTCGTAGTCGCCGTCGGCCTCCGCACCGGGCCGGACTCCGGCCCCGGCCCCTTCGGCGGACGTCCCCGGCACGGTGCCTTCGGCGGAGACGTCCGGGGTGGTGCCCTCGGCGGAGACATCCGGGGTGGAAGCCGCACACGGCACAGCATCCGGTGCCGGAGCCGGCTGCGGCGCCGAAGCCGGAGGCGGGACCGCGTCCGCGGCCCTGCCCGGCGCCGGCACGGTCGCGAGTGCCGGCACAGGCTCGGGTGCCGGTACGGGCTCCGGCTCCGGCGCGGGTTCCGGCGCCGGTACGGCGTCCTGGGCCGTCTCCTGGGCGGGGACCACCGGTCGGTGCCTGTTCCACCACTTGGGGCGGGTGGACTTGGTGGGCTTCCCCTCGTTCATGTTCTCCCCACAGCTGGCCGCGGCACGGCTCGTAGGCGGTGGCCGTGCGTCGTCGACTCCGCGCCCGACGAGTGTCATGGGCGCGACCACCCAGGATTCAACCAGGTTCGCGGGCCCCTGCGCAGAGGCCGGTGGGCGCTCCGGTCAGTGGGCCGGGTGCGAGGGGGCGGAGGGAGTGGGCGTCGTGCCGGGGACGGGTGCGGCGAGGAGACCGGGGGCGCGGAGTTGCGGTGGGCCGGCCCAAGAGGTCAGGGAGACCGGCTGGGTCGCGCCGAGCGGACGTATCAACGGGGACATGACCGCGGCGCCGGCGACCACCGGTGTGGTCAGCGTGTGCAGCGCGTCCAGCACCTGCCCGGTGCCGGGCTGCGCCCCCGGCAGCAGCGGGGCGGAGAGGCTGGTCGGCTGTGCGGAGGACGCACCGCCGGCCCGCTGCCCCTGCGTCAGCAGCGGCCCGGTGGACGAGCGACGGCGCTGGGTCTCCGCGCCGGTCGCCGCTCCCGTGCCCGCGGGGCGCGCCGGAGTGACGTTGCTGCCGGATCCGGAGCCGCCGCGCGCCTCCGCGGCCCGGTCGGCCGGTGCGCCGATGGTCACGCCGCCCAGCGCGACCGCGGCCAGCGAGACCGCCCCGGCGGCGACGAACGCGAACCGCAGCCCGCGCGAGGCCGGCCGGTCGGTGTCGGGGCGGCCGACGGGGTGGACGCGGAAGCCCCGGTCGTGCGCGGGGCCGGAGGCGTGCGGCCGGGCAGGGACGTAGCCGAACTCGAACGGCTCCTCCCGCCCTACTCCGAACACCCCGGTGCGCCCGGTCAGGCCGCCGGGGAACGCGCCCCCGCTCGGCGGCGCGCCGCCGCCGTCCGGGTCACCTCCCCCGGGGAGGCCCTGGAGACGGGCCAGCAGGCTCGCGGAGGGGGGTGGTGGGGCCGTCTCCGCGAAGACGTTCTTCAGCCGGCGCTGCGCGTCGACCTCTGTCCTGCACTTCGCGCAGGTGGCCACGTGCGCCAGGACGCGCTCACGCGTCTCATGACCGAGCTCGCCGTCGACCAGGGCGGAGAGCCGGTCTCCCAGATGCTGTTCCGCGAGCCGCCCAGCGGCCTCGGGTCGTGATCCACTCACGCGGTCGCGCCCCCTCCTCCCAGCGCGGGAACACGGGGCACGAAGGAGCGGCGCTCGGCCCGGGCCTGGGGTGAGCGGTGCGCGAGGGCCTTGCGCAGCTGCGAACGGCCGCGGTGGATCCGGGAGCGGACCGTGCCGAGCTTGACGCCCAGGGTCGCGGCGATCTCCTCGTACGACAGTCCCTCGATGTCGCACAGGACGACCGCGGCGCGGAACTCCGGGGCGAGGGTGTCGAGGGCCTGCTGCACGTCGGCGTCGAAGTGCGCGTCGTTGAACAGCTGCTGCGGGGTGGGTTCCCTGCTGGCCAGGCGCTCCGCCGCGTCCTCGCCGAGGGCGTCGAACCGGATGCGCTGCTTGCGGCGGACCATGTCCAGGAAGAGGTTCGTCGTGATGCGGTGCAGCCAGCCCTCGAAGGTGCCCGGCGTGTAGGTGGACAGGGAGCGGAAGACGCGGACGAAGACCTCCTGGGTGAGGTCCTCGGCGTCGTGCTGGTTGCCCGTGAGGCGGTAGGCCAGGCGGTAGACGCGGCCGCTGTGGGTGCTGACGATCTCCTCCCAGGTGGGCGGAGTCCACGCCTGCCCGTCCGCGTCGGTGGAGAAGGTCGCGGTCCGGTCGCGGTCGGCGGCGTGGCTGGGGTCAGCAGCGGTGTCGTTCACGGATTTCGGCCTGCCCGCCGATCCGAGAAAGCGCCGAAGCACTCCTCCCCGATCCACAGGTGCAGCCGCACCTCCCCTGTCGGCTCTGGTGGTGTCCAGTGGAGCCCCTACCATAGCCACCTCGCCCGTTAGCTCCGGATAAGCGGTTTTACGGGAAATTGATACGCGCCGGCACGGCTCATCCGGCTGCGTCAGCACTTGCTCGGCGCCCCGATCCATCCCATACCCCCCGCCGCGTAGCCCGCCTGTGTCACACCCCTATAAACGACCGGTCCCATCTGCGGGTTCCCGACACCAACGGATACAGTCACGCCCAGGCAACCATGGGGACAGGAGACGGTCATCACCGGCAACCGGCAGACGAGCTGGGCGTTCGCCGACGCCTATGTCGCCGAGGACGAAGCGCTGCTCTGGGCCCGTGACCGGGCCCGTGAGGCGGGGCTGCGCTCGGTGTCGCCCGGCACGGGCGCCGCGCTGCGGTTGCTCGCCGCCACCGTGGACGCCAAGGCGGTGGCGGAGATCGGGACCGGTACCGGTGTCTCCGGGATCCACCTTCTGCACGGCATGAGGCCGGACGGGGTGCTGACCACGGTCGACCCGGAGCCGGAGCACCAGCAGTTCGCCCGCCAGGCGTTCCGGGCGGCCGGCTTCGCCAGCAACCGGGCCCGCTTCATCCCCGGCCGGGCGCTGGACGTGCTGCCCCGGCTCGCGGACTCCGGCTACGACCTGGTCTTCTGCGACGGCGACCGGCAGGAGTTCCTCGACTACCTCGCTGAATCGTTGCGCCTGCTGCGCCCGGGCGGCCTCGTGGTCTTCGAGGGCATCTTCGCGCACGGGCGGACGGTGGACTCCGGACCGCAGCCGACGGAGGTGCTGCGGCTGCGCGAGCTGCTGCGCACGGTGCGCGAGAGCCAGGACCTGGTGCCGTCGCTCCTGCCGGTGGGCGACGGCCTGCTGTGCGCGGTCAAGCGCTGAGCCGCCGGAGGCACCGCCGGAAGCCGGAACCGGAAGCATCACTGCGGCCACCACCCGGCACCCGGCACCCGGCACCCGGCACCCGGCACCCGGCACCCGGCACCCGGCACCCGACCGGAAGCATCGCCGGGACCACCGGGAACGCCCCGGAAAAAACCTGCCCCGGCACCACATGCGGTACCGGGGCAGGTGAAGGGGTATGGTCGCGTCCGCGTCAGCCGACGACCTTCTTGAGGGCGTCGCCGAGCGCGTCGGCCTCGTCAGGGGTCAGCTCGACGACGAGCCGACCGCCGCCTTCGAGCGGAACGCGCATGACGATGCCCCGCCCCTCCTTGGTCACCTCGAGCGGGCCATCGCCCGTCCGCGGCTTCATGGCCGCCATGCTCGTTCCCCTTCCTGAAACCCGCTCATCGTCAGCCGACGGCCCCATGAAGGGCACGCGCAGCCCGTGCAGGACACGCGTCACCGGCGTCGAACACATTGCTTCCAGGCCATTATCCCGCATCTCAGGACCCGATGACCAACATCAGTCGGCATCGCTTGGGCAACGCGCGCGAGCAAAACCACTCAATTCGGGGATGTGACTGCAATACTGTGCGCCCGCACGGACGTCCGTCGTCCGAAAACCGGCCGGCTTTCTTTGACGCAGGTCACACGTCCGCTCCGGTCGCGCGCGGGTGATCTCCGCCATGCTGTCCTTCAGACGAAGGACGTACCGATCGGTACGTCCCATCCGTGACACCGGAGGGGATGTCCCATGGCCGACACCGTGCTCTACGAGGTGAGCGACGGGCTCGCGACGATCACGCTGAACCGCCCCGAGGCGATGAACGCGCTGAACGTCGCGACCAAGGTCGCCCTCCGGGAGGCGGTCCAGTCCGCGGCGACCGACGACGCCGTGCGCGCGGTGCTGCTGACCGCAGCCGGGGACCGGGCGTTCTGCGTGGGCCAGGACCTCAAGGAGCACATCGGGCTGCTGGTGGCGGACCGGGAGACCGGGTCGGGGCAGACGATGAGCACCGTGCGGGAGCACTACAACCCGATCGTGCGGGCGCTGGCGGCGGCCCCGAAGCCGGTGGTCGCCGCGGTGAACGGCGTCGCGGCCGGGGCGGGCTTCGGCTTCGCGCTGGCGGCGGACTACCGGATCGTCGCGGACGGCGCGGCCTTCAACACCTCGTTCGCCAAGGTCGCGCTCACCGCCGACTCCGGCATCTCCTGGACCCTGCCTCGGGTCGTCGGGCCGGGCCGGGCCACCGACCTGCTGCTGTTCCCGCGCAGCATCAGCGCGCAGGACGCGCTGGAGCTGGGGATCGCCAACCGGGTGGTGCCGGCGGCGGAGCTGCGCGCCGAGGCGGAGAAGACGGCGCGGGCGCTGGCGGAGGGGCCGACGGTGGCGTACGCCGCGCTCAAGGAGTCGGTGGCCTACGGGCTGACCCACTCCCTGGAGGAGGCGCTGGAGAAGGAGGACGAGCTGCAGACGCGGGCGGGGTCCTCGGAGGACCACGCGATCGCGGTGCGGGCGTTCGTGAACAAGGAGCGGCCGAAGTACCTGGGCCGCTGACGCCCTTCGCGCGGGCCCCGCCCCTGGACGGCGCGTTCAGGGGCGGCGCGCCACGCACTCCGCCAGGTGGTCGTCGACCAGACCGCACGCCTGCATCAGGGCGTACGCCGTCGTCGGGCCGACGAAGCGCAGGCCCCGCTTCTTCAGGGCCTTGGACAGGGCCGTGGACTCCGGGGTGACGGCGGGGACGTCGGCGAGGGTCTTCGGCGCGGTGCGGCCGGCCGGGTCGGGGGCGTGGGACCAGATCAGGGCGTCCAGCTCGCCGGGGGACCACTCGGCGAGCACGCGCGCGTTGGCGAGGGTCGCGTCGATCTTGGCCCGGTTGCGGATGATGCCGGTGTCGGCGAGCAGGCGCTCGCGGTCGGCGTCGCCGAAGGCGGCCACCGCGGCGATCCCGAAGCCGGCGAAGGCGGTCCGGAAGCCGGGGCGGCGGCGCAGGATGGTGATCCAGGACAGCCCGGACTGGAAGGCCTCCAGGCTGAGGCGCTCGTAGAGGGCGTCGTCGCCGTGGACCGGACGGCCCCACTCCTCGTCGTGGTAGGCGACGTACTCCGCGGCGGACAGCGCCCAGGGGCAGCGCGGGGCGCCGTCCGGGCCCGCGACGGCGGCACCGGCGGTCACTGCTGCCGCTCCTCGTGCGCGGGCTTGTCCAGGCGGGCGTGGGCCGCGGCGGCCTGGGCGCCGGCCAGCGCGGACTCCAGGTCGGCGATGCGGGCGTCACGCTCGGCGAGTTCGGCGGCGAGGCGGCCGAGGGCGTCGTCCACGTCCGCCATGCGGTAGCCGCGGGGAGCGAGCGGGAAGCGAAGAGCGTCCACATCGGTGCGGTGGACGGGGCGGTCCGGCGGCAGCGGGTCCCAGAGCCGCTCGGGCGCCACCTCCGGCAGCGGTCCGGTGCCCTCGCCGCCGCCCACCACCGCGAGGGTCACCGCGGCGACCACGACGGCGAGCGCGACGACCAGGAACAAGAACATAACCATCGCTGGGTCCCCACGGTCGGTGCCGGCGCCCTGGGCGTCGGCGCGGAAGTCTCTGAGCCGAATGTGTCAGGGTCCGATCGTGCCATGCGACGCTGACGGTTAGGGTCGCAGGCGGCCGAAGACCAGGACGTACGAGGAGAGGTCACAGGGGATGCTCAGGCTGGGCAGGCGTGAATTCGGCGCGCACGAGCCGGTGATCATGGCGATCGTGAACCGGACCCCCGACTCCTTCTACGACCAGGGGGCGACGTTCCGCGACGAGCCGGCCCTCGCGCGCGTGGAGCAGGCGGTGGCCGAGGGCGCCGCGATCATCGACATCGGCGGGGTCAAGGCCGGACCGGGGGAAGAGGTGACCGCCGAGGAGGAGGCGCGCCGGACGGTCGGGTTCGTCGCGGAGGTGCGGCGGCGCTTCCCGGACGTGGTCATCAGCGTGGACACGTGGCGGGCGGAGGTCGGCGAGGCGGTCTGCGAGGCGGGCGCGGACCTGCTGAACGACGCGTGGGGCGGGGTCGATCCGGGACTCGCCGAGGTCGCGGCCCGGTACCGGGCCGGGCTGGTGTGCACGCACGCGGGCGGCGCCGAGCCGCGGACCCGGCCGCACCGGGTGGCCTACGACGACGTCATGGCCGACATCCTCGAGGTGACGGTGGGGCTGGCCGAGCGGGCGGTCGCGCTGGGGGTGCCGCGGGAGTCGGTACTGATCGACCCCGGGCACGACTTCGGGAAGAACACCCGGCACAGCCTGGAGGCCACGCGGCGGCTGGACGAGATGGTGGCGACGGGCTGGCCGGTGCTGGTGTCGCTGTCCAACAAGGACTTCGTCGGGGAGACGCTGGACAAGCCGGTCAAGGAGCGGGTCGTCGGGACGCTGGCGACGACGGCGGTCTCGGCCTGGCTGGGCGCCCGGGTGTACCGGGTGCACGAGGTGGCCGAGACCCGGCAGGTGCTGGACATGGTGGCGGCCATCGCGGGCCACCGCGACCCCGCGGTGGCCCGGCGCGGGCTGGCGTAGCGGGGCCCTCCCGGGCGCCCGCCGCGCCGGCCGCGCGGACCGGTGCACGCGCCGGACGGGGCCTGGGGGCTTCGTTTGAACGAAGCCCCCTGGTGCTGTGGCCGGAAAGGTTTGCCGGAAAGCTCGCGGCGTCCGGTGCGGTACATCGCAAGGCGGAGCATCGCCCGCGTACTGGATGTACTCGGGTGATGCGACAACGCGGCTGGGGGTCCCCCCTGCTCGCAGAGCTTGAGGGAGCCGTGCCGGGCGTCGCGAGCCGGTGAACCTTTCCGGTCACAGCACTAGCGGCCCGCCTCCTTCGAAACCAGGGCGACCGCCTCTTCCACATCGTCCGTGACGTGGAAGAGGGTCAGGTCGGCCTGCGCGGCCTTGCCCTGCGCGATCAGGGTGTTCTCCAGCCAGTCCACCAGGCCGCCCCAGTAGGCGCTGCCGAACAGGACGATCGGGAAGCGGGTGACCTTCTGGGTCTGGACGAGGGTGAGGGCCTCGAAGAGTTCGTCGAGGGTGCCGAGGCCTCCGGGCAGCACCACGAACCCCTGCGCGTACTTGACGAACATCATCTTCCGCACGAAGAAGTAGCGGAAGTTCAGGCCGATGTCGACGTAGGGGTTCAGTCCCTGTTCGAAGGGGAGCTCGATGCCCAGGCCCACCGAGGTGCCGCCGGCCTCGCAGGCGCCCTTGTTCGCCGCCTCCATCGCGCCCGGTCCGCCGCCTGTGATCACCGCGAAGCCCGCCTCGACCAGGCCCCGGCCCAGGCGCACCCCGGCGTCGTACTCCGGCGAGTCCACCGGGGTGCGGGCCGAGCCGAACACGCTGATGGCGGGCGGCAGTTCGGCGAGCGTGCCGAAGCCCTCGATGAACTCCGACTGGATGCGCAGGACGCGCCAGGGGTCCGTGTGCACCCAGTCCGTGGGAGCCCGCTCGTCCAGCAGCCGCTGGTCCGTGGTGCTGGCCTGGACCTGTCCCCTCCGCCGGAGGACCGGTCCCAGGCGCTGCTCCTCCGGTGGCCGTCGCCTGCCCTCGGGGTTGCCGGTAGCCATGTGCGCTCCCTCCGCTTGCCGTGTTTCCACCTCAGCGTAGATCTACGCGGGTTACCGGCGGGGGACCTCGGCGTGTCCGCCGTGAAGAGCCGGGGGAGCCGTGCGGCTCGTCGGGCCCCTCAGCTCGTCAGCCAGGACCTCAGCCGGTCCTCACCCGCCAGGATCTTCCTTGTTTCCACCCGTTCGTCCCGCTTGTGCGCCAAGTGCGGGTTGCCGGGGCCGTAGTTGACCGCCGGGATGCCGAGCGCCGAGAAGCGCGAGACGTCCGTCCAGCCGTACTTGGGCTGCGCGGTGCCGCCGACCGCCTCGATGAAGGCCGCCGCGGCCGGGTGGTCCAGCCCCGGCAGCGCTCCGCCGCTGTGGTCCTCCACCACGAACTCCTCGACCCCGCAGCCGGCGAAGACCTCGCGCACATGGGCGACGGCCTCGTCCTCCGTACGGTCCGGCGCGTAGCGGAAGTTGACGGTGACGACGCACTCGTCGGGGATGACGTTGCCGGCCACTCCCCCGCCGATGCGCACCGCGTTGAGGCCCTCCCGGTACTCCAGACCGTCGATGACCGGGTACCGGGGCTGGTACTCCGCGAGCCGCCGGAGGATCGGGGCGGCCGCGTGGATCGCGTTCGAACCCATCCAGCCGCGCGCCGAGTGGGCCCGCTCGCCCGTCGTCTTCAGCAGCACCCGCAGGGTGCCCTGGCAGCCGCCCTCGACCTGGCCGTCGGAGGGCTCCAGCAGGACCGCGAAGTCGCCGTGGAGCCAGTCGGGGTGCGCCTCGGCGACGTGCTTGAGGCCGTTGAGGTCGGCGGTGACCTCCTCGTTGTCGTAGAAGACGAAGGTCAGGTCGCGGTTCGGGGCCGGGACGGTGGCCGCGATGCGCAGCTGGACCGCCACGCCGGACTTCATGTCGCAGGTGCCGCAGCCCCAGAGCACGCCCTCCTCGTCCAGCCGCGAGGGGACGTTGTCCGCGATCGGCACCGTGTCGATGTGGCCCGCGAGGATCACGCGCTCGGCGCGGCCGAGGTTCGTCCGCGCGACGACGTTGTTGCCGAGGCGGTCCACGGTCAGGTGCGGCAGGGCGCGCAGCGCGGCCTCGATCGCGTCGGCGAGCGGCTTCTCGGTACCGCTCTCCGAGGGGAAGTCGACGAGCTGCGCGGTGAGCCGCGCGGCGTCCAGCGTGAGGTCAAGCGGGGTATCGGCCATGGCCTCGACCCTAACCCCCGAACCCTCCGTGTGCTGCGGCACATTGCCCCCACAGGACTCATCGGTCCCGGCAGCCTCCAGTACCTTGTACGCGTGTCAGAGCCGTCCCCCACCCCCAAGCGCCACGGCCGCCTCGTCCGTTTCGGGGCGGCCCTCGTGGTCCTGCTCGCGCTCGCCGGCTACCTCACGGTGCAGTACCTCACGGGTGGCACCGGGACTCCGGGCTGCAAGGTCGTCTCCGGCAAGGGCGACGGCGCGTCGTACCAGTTCACGCCGGAGCAGGCGGTGAACGCGGCGACGATCTCGGCCGTCGGCACCGGACGCGGCATGCCGGAGCGGGCCGTGGCGATCGCCCTGGCGACCGCCCTGCAGGAGTCGGGGCTGCGCAACATCCGGCACGGCGACCGGGATTCCCTGGGCCTGTTCCAGCAGCGGCCCTCGCAGGGCTGGGGAACGCCGAACGAGATCATGGACCCGACGTACGCGTCGGGTGTCTTCTACGAGCATCTGGCCAAGGTCCCCGGCTACACGCGGCTGCCGCTCACCGTGGCCGCGCAGCGCGTGCAGCGCAGCGGCTTCCCGCAGGCGTACGCCAAGCACGAGCCGGACGCCACCCTGCTCGCCGCCGCCCTCACCGGGCGCGCGGCGGGCACGCTGACCTGCACCGGCCGCCCGGGCGCGACCCGGACCACCGGTTCGGACGCGGTACGGGCCGCGCTGATGCGGGACTTCGGGCGGGACGTGGTGCAGGAGGCCGGTGCCGAGGTGGGCGGCGCGCCGTCGCCCACGCCGACGCCGAGCGCGGCCACCGGAGGGGACGGACGGACCGTGACCCTGCCGGTGTCCCCCGGCGTCGGCTCCACCGCCGGGCACAGCTCGCGGGAGCGGGGCTGGCAGCTGGCGCACTGGGCGGTGGCCAACGCCTCCGCGCTGCACATCGAACGGGTGTCGTACGCCGGGCGGGTATGGACCGCCGGGCTCACCGACAGCCGGTGGCGCGAGAGCGGCACGCAGGGCGCCGGCGGGGCCGAGCGGGGCGCGGGCGCGGTCCGGATCGTCACTGCGCAGTAGTGCGGATCTTCACCCTCCGGAGTTACGCGGGACGGGGCCGGGCGAAGTGGTGCGCGGGTTTTCGCGCGCTCACACCCCTGGGGCCGGAAACCCTTGGGGACAAAGGGCCGTAAGGATTCGGCAGACTTTCGCACCGGAAGCCCTTTGTCCCCCTTTGAGTGCAGCCGATAATGCGACGCATTGCCAACTCTTTACGTTGGCTCACCGCAACCTTCGCGGACTTCGGGCGGTAGTCACTGCGTCCGAGCCCGGTCGGAACGAACTACCGGGAACGGCTGGACACTTCACCGTTTTTCCTCCCGTCGAAGGAGCAACATGTCCCTCCCCCTGACCCGCCGGATCGCCCGTGCCGCGCTGCTCGTCGCTGCGGGAGCGGCTGCCGGGGTCGGTGCGGCCGGCTCCGCCAGTGCGGCTCCCGAACTGCCCGCCACCCCGAACCTCGGCGGACTGACCGCCCTGGACGGGGCGAGCGTCGGCAACACCGCGGACAGCGCCGCGCAGCACGTCGCCGGCGTCGCGGGCGACACCGGCGGCAAGACGCTCAAGCAGGCGGTGCCTGCCGCGGGCAGGACCGGCGGCAAGGTCGTGAAGCAGGCGGCGCCGGTGGCGCAGAAGACCACCGGGGAGGCCACGGGGGCGGCCGGGGGGCTGCTGGGGGACACGGCCAGGACGGCCACCAAGGGAGGGCTGCCGACGGACTCCGTGGGCAAGGGGGTGCCGGGGCAGTCGCTGCCCGTGAAGGGGCTGCCGCTGGGCTGATGCCCGGTGGGGTGCGGTGACGGGGTCCAGGGTTCGTCCCTGGGCCCCGTCGCCTTGTGCGGGCGTGTGCCTGCGCCGGCGGGGGTCGGGGTGGGGCGACCGGTGCCCGGCGCCGCGGACGGGCCTGGTTATGCCGACAGGCGGGTTGCCGCTGCTGCGATGCGTTCGTCTGTGGCTGTCAGGGCCACGCGGACGAACTGGGCGCCCGCTTCGCCGTAGAAGTCGCCCGGGGCGACCAGGATGCCGCGTTCGGCTAGGTGGGCGACCGTCTGCCAGCAGGACTCGTCCCGAGTGGCCCAGAGGTAGAGGCTCGCCTCGCTGTGCTCGATGCGGAAGCCGTGGCCGAGCAGGGCCTCGCGCAGGACCGCGCGGCGGGCCGCGTACCGCTCCCGCTGCTCCCGGACGTGGGTGTCGTCGCCGAGCGCCGCCACGGCTGCCGCCTGGGTGGGCGCCGAGGTCATCATGCCGACGTGCTTGCGGATCTCCAGCAGGGGCCCGAGGACCGCCGGGTCGCCGGCCAGGAAGGCGGCGCGGTAGCCGGCGAGGTTGGAGCGCTTGGAGAGGGAGTGGACCGCGACGACGCCGTCGTAGGAGCCGCCGTTCACGTCCGGGTGCAGGACCGAGACCGGGTCCGCCTCCCAGCCCAGCTCCAGGTAGCACTCGTCGGAGAAGACCAGCACGCCGTGCTCGCGGGCCCACGCCACGATCCGGGTGAGCTCCTCCTTGCCGAGCACCTGGCCCGTCGGGTTCGACGGGGAGTTCAGCCACAGCAGCTTCAGGCCCTGGGGGTCGAGCCGCGTCGGGTCGTCGTAGACCTCGTACTCGGCGCGGGCCAGGCGGGCGCCGACCTCGTAGGTCGGGTAGGCCAGGCGCGGGAAGGCCACCCGGTCGCCGGGGCCCAGGCCCAGCTGGGTGGGGAGCCAGGCGACCAGTTCCTTGGAGCCGACGATCGGCAGCACGTGGCGGTGGGTGACCCCCCGGGCGCCGAGGCGGCGCCCGACCCAGCCGGTGATCGCGTCCCGCAGCTCGGGCGTGCCCCACACGGTCGGGTAGCCCGGCGAGTCCGCCGCGGCGACGAGCGCCTTCTGGATCAGCTCGGGGACCGGGTCGACCGGGGTGCCGACGGACAGGTCGACGATGCCGTCCGGGTGGGCCGCGGCCGTCTTCTTGTACGGCTCCAGCTTGTCCCAGGGGAAGGTCGGAAGACGATCGGAGACTGCGGACACGGGATCGAGCTCACTTTCTGCTACGGCAAACGCCCCGGCCCCGTGCGGCGGTCCGAACGCTCGGGGCGATCAGGCCGCACGGGACCGAGGCGGCGCGGTGGGCGGGCCGCCGGGCGTTACTCGCCCTGCGGCGGCAGCGCGGCGATCACGGGGTGGTCGCGCTCGATCAGCCCGAGCTTGCTGGCGCCGCCGGGGGAGCCGAGCTCGTCGAAGAACTCGACGTTGGCCTTGTAGTAGTCCTTCCACTCCTCGGGAGTGTCGTCCTCGTAGAAGATCGCCTCGACCGGGCAGACCGGCTCACAGGCTCCGCAGTCGACGCATTCGTCCGGGTGGATGTACAAGGACCGCTGGCCCTCGTAGATGCAGTCGACCGGGCACTCCTCGATGCACGCCTTGTCCTTGACGTCGACACAAGGCTGCGCGATGACGTAGGTCACGCTGTCGTTCCTCCTCGATAGGGCGCTGGCGGGCCTCCACAGGCTCCGCCGCCTGGCGCGCGGGAGCGCGGCGTCGTCGATGCCCGCCCCTAGTATCTCCGTTCCTGGGCATGATCCGAACAGGAGGGGTGAACCGACCCGTGGAAATCTCTGCATCAGGACGCCTCGAGGTCCGCATCACCACTTCTGACGTGGGAAAAAGAGTCTCCGTACGGCGCTTGAGCGAACCTGGAGCGCCGGGTGAGAAGTTCACCGACACGGTAGGGGTTCTCACATCATGGGACGACGGTGTGCTACTGATCACACGAAAGGGCGGCGATACCGTCCGCATCGCGGAATCCTCGCTGGTGGCGGGCAAGGTCGTGCCCGCCGCGCCGGCCCGCCGCCGGGGTCCCGCGGCCTCGTACGAGGAGCTGGCGCGGGTCGCCGCCCGGGCGTGGCGGCCGGTGGAGAGCGAGCGGCTCGGGGAGTGGGAGCTGCGGGCCGCCGGAGGGTTCACGCGGCGGGCCAATTCGGTACTGCCGCTCGGTGACCCCGGCCTTCCGCTCGACGAGGCGCTCTCCGCCGTACGACGCTGGTATGGCGAGCGCGGGCTGCCCGCGTACGTCCAGACCGCGACCGGCGCCGAGGGCGCGCAGGAACAGCTGTGCGTGGAGCTGGAGCGGCGGGGCTGGGTGCGCGAGGTGACCGCCGAGCTGTGGATCGGGGCGCCGGCACCGGTCGCCGACCGGGACCCGGGCTCCGGGGTCGTGCTGTCCCGCACGGCCGACGAGGCGTGGCTTGCGCGTTACCGGCGCAAGGGGGTGAGTGAGGTGGCCCTGAAGGTGCTGGGCAGCGGGCCCTCGGTGTGGTTCGCGACGGTTCCCGGTGCGCCCGGCCGGGCGCCGGCCGCGATCGGTCGGTGTGTCGTGGACGGGCGGTGGGCCTCCTTCGCCGCCGTCGAGGTGGACCCGGAGGAGCGGCGGCGGGGGCTGGCCAGCGCCGTGATGGCCGCGCTGGCCCGGCAGGCGCTGGACGAGGGCGCGTCGGCGGCGTGGCTTCAGGTCGAGACCGACAACGCGGGGGCGCGGGCGCTGTACACCGGGATGGGATTCGCCGCGCACCACGCCTACCACCACTACCGCGAGCCGGACCCGGAGCCGGGGACGCCCGGCGCCCGCCGCTCGTGACGATCAACGGGAAAGGGTACGAGCCGGTCATGCGACCTCCCTGTCCCCCGCCGCCCGACCGGTCCGCGCAGCTGCGGCGCCGGTTCGCCGAGGAGGCGCGGGCCGAGCGGCCCGATCTCTCGCTGCTCTGCCTGCTGCTGGGCGCGGAGGCCGACGGCACGCTGGACGAGGCGGGCATGGACGCGGCACAGATCGAGCTGGACCGGCTGGCGGGGCGGCTGCCGTACCGGCCGGGCGGACCACGCGCGTGGGCTCAGGCGCTGTGCGAGCTGCTCGGCGAGTGCTACGAGTTCCGCGGCTCCGGCGCGGACTACCGGCGGCTGGAGTCCTCGCTGCTGCACGTGGTGCTGCGGCGGCGGCGCGGGCTGCCGATCCTGCTGTCGGTGGTGTGGATGGAGGTCGCGCGCCGCGCGGGGGCTCCGGTGTACGGGGTCGCGCTGCCCGGGCACTTCGTGGTCGGGTTCGGGACGGCGGAGGAGCAGGTGCTCGCCGATCCGTTCGACGGGGGGCGGGTGCTCACGGGGGCGGACGCCGAGCTGCTGGTCGTCGGGGCGACGGGGGCGCCGCTGCACCCGTCGATGCTCGTGCCCGCGACGCCCCTGGACGTCGTGCTGCGGATCCTCAACAACATCCGCGCGTGGGCCGCGGCCCGCCCCGAGCGGTCGGACGTGGCGCTGTGGGCGGTGGAGCTGTCCCTGCTGCTGCCCTCGCACCCGGCGCGGCTGCGGTACGAGCGGGCGCAGGTGCTGGTGCAGCGCGGGGAGTTCGTCGGCGGGGCCGTGGAGCTGGAGGCGTACGCGGAGCTGGTGGCCGCGGTGGACGAGACCGCGGCTCGGCGGGTACGGGAGCAGGCGCGGGCTGCGCGGGCGCGGCTCAACTGAGCCGGGGGCGCCTTGCCGGGGGTGCCCTGCCGGCAGGGGGGCTCCTGGTGTCTGTTCGCCGTGGGGGTGTGGCCGGGTGGGCGGGTGCGGGTGGGGGGTGGCTGGTCGCGCAGTTCCCCGCGCCCCTGGGTTGGCTGGTCGGGTCCGGGGATCCCCGCGCGCGTCCCTTGGACGCACTGGCCGGGGCCCTGGTTCACAGGTCGCGCCCCCTGGGGGTGCTTCTCGGGGGTTACAGCCAGCCCTTTTCCCGGGCGATGCGGGCGGCCTCGGTTCTGTTGCGTACGGCCAGTTTCTGGATGGCTGTCGAGAGGTAATTGCGGACCGTGCCCTGGGAGAGGTGGAGGGACGTGGCCAGTTCGGCGTTGGTGGAGCCGTCGGCCGCGGCGCGCAGCACCTCGCGTTCGCGGTCGGTCAGCGGGTTGGCGCCCTCGGCGAGGGCCGCGGCGGCCAGGGTGGGGTCGATCACCCGCTCCCCGGCGAGCACCTTCCGTACCGCCTCCGCCAGTTGGGCGGCGGGGGCGTCCTTCACCAGGAAGGCGTCGGCACCGGCCTCCATGGCGCTGCGCAGGTAGCCGGGGCGGCCGAAGGTGGTGAGGACGACGAGTTTGAGAGCGGGGAGTTCGCGGTGCAGCACGGCGGCGGCCTCGATGCCGGTGCAGCCCGGCATCTCGATGTCGAGCAGGGCCACGTCGACGTCGTGCGCGCGCGCCGCCGCCAGGACCTCGTCCCCGCGCGCCACCTGGGCGACGACCTCGATGTCGTCCTCCAGGCCGAGCAGAGCGGCCAGTGCCTCGCGGACCATCGACTGGTCCTCGGCCAGGAGGACCTTGATCGTGCTGCTCATGCCGGGGATCCTACGTCCACGGGGGCCGTGGCGGGCGTGCGGGCGACGAGCCGGAAGCCGTGCCGGGACCGGCCCGCATCCAGCGTCCCGCCGGCCTTGGTGAGGCGTTCGGTCAGGCCGGTCAGGCCGTTGCCGGGTCCGCTGCCGGAGCCGCCCGATCCGTTGTCCTCCACGGACAGTTCGAGCATCGGGCCGTCCAGCGTCTGCCGCCGCACCACCTCCACCGCGCAGCGCCGGGCGCCGCTGTGCCGTACGACGTTGGTGACCGCCTCGCGCAGCGCCCAGGCGAGGGCGGACTCGCTCTCCTCGGGCACGCCGTCGAGGTCGGGTTCGGCGGGCAGTTCGGCGGTGACCCCGGCCGCCGTCAACGCGACCCGGGCGCCCGCGAGTTCGGCGGACAGCCGGGGGCGCCGGTAGCCGGTTACGGCCTCGCGCACGTCGACGAGGGCCTGCCGGCTGACCTGTTCGATGTCGGCGATCTGCTGGGCGGCCTTGTCCGGGTGGGCGGGGAGCATCCGGCCGGCCAGCTCGCTCTTCAGCGTGATCAGGGAGAGCGAGTGGCCGAGCAGGTCGTGCAGGTCGCGGGCGAGCCGTAGCCGCTCCTCGTTGGCGGCGAGCTGGGCGACGGTGGCGCGGGCCTTGCGCAGTTCGACCGTGGTGCGCACCAGTTGCCGTACGCCGGTCATCGCGAACCCGACGAGCAGCACCAGGATCAGGGTCCACCCGTCGCGCTGACCGGCGTGCAGGCCCATGAGCAGCATGGCGACGGTGGTCAGCGGGATCGTCCAGTAGGCGGTGCGCAGCGGGAAGACCGCGCCGCAGGTCACCGAGACGTACACGAAGAGACCGATCCAGTGTCCGCCGAGGGTGAGGCACAGGACGACGGCGAGCGTGCCGAGCACGGCGACCAGGCAGGCCACGACCGGCTCGGAGAACTGCCGGCCCATGTTCCTGAACACCAGCGTCAGGTAGATCCCGGCGAAGGCCAGCAGCCCCGCCCAGCCGGCCACGGTGGCGGCGGTCGTATGGGCGTGGGAGACCAGGTCCTGCACCGGCGAGCTGAGGAAGATCAGCCAGGGCAGGATCCACACGAGCTTGCACAGGGCCTCGCCCCCGGTCCGGGGCGATTCCCCCATGCGCATGAGGCGCTCCGCCCGGGCCTCGCCGGGCCGCAGGTCGTCCGTCGTGGCGCTCACGCCTTCAGCGTGTCCTTCCGGTACAGCCACGCCGCGCCGCCCGCGAACAGGGCGAAGAAGACGGCGAGGATGGCGATGTCCTGGGCGTGCGGGGCCCGGCTCTGTTCGATGGCCTGCCCGAGAGCAGCGTACGCGTGCGTGGGGAGCCACTTGGCGATGTTCTGGAGCCAGGCGGGGAAGGTGGTGGCCGGCATCCACAGGCCGCCCAGCAGCGACAGGCCGAAGTAGACGATCATCGTGATCGGGCGGACCGCGTCCCCGCCGGCGAGGTAGCCGAGGGCCACGCCGAGCGCGGCGAAGACGAGGCTGCCTGCCCAGATGGCGCCGGTGAGGGCGAGCCACTGCCAGGCGTCGAGGCGGACCTGCTTCACGGCGGCCGCGACGACGAAGACGACCACGATGGACGGCAGGCTGACCACGGCCGCGCTCGCGGTCTTGGCGAGCACGTAGCCGCGCCCCGGCAGGCTGGTCAGCCGCAACTGCCTCACCCAGCCGCTCTCCCGCTCCTTGGCGATGCGCTCGCTGTTGCCCATGAGCACGGCGGTCAGGGCGCCGAAGGAGGCCATGGAGACCATCATGTACGTCGGCAGGGTCAGGCCGGTGCCGTCGACCTTGGCGGCGCTGTCCGCCTTGCCGGCGACGATCAGGAACAGCAGCGAGGGGTAGAGCACGGAGAAGAACAGGAACTTGCGGTTGCGCAGGGCGCGGGCGAGTTCCAGCTTGATCAGACTGGTCACGGCTGCCTGGCCTCCTCGGCCTCGGTGATGGCGACGAACGCCTGCTCGAGCCCGAGCCCGGCGACTTCGAGATTGCGGGGGCGGACGCCGAGCCCGTACAGGGCGTGCACGGTCGCGTCGGCGTCGGCGGACTGGATGCGGACGGTCCGGCCCGACACGTCGATCGAGGTCAGGAAGGGCAGGCCGCGCAGGGCCGCCTCGTCGACGGGGTCCGCCAGGTCGAAGGAGACGCGGCGGGCGCCGGCCTTCGCCTTGATCTCGGCGGCGGTGCCGTCGGCAGCAGCCGTCCGCGGTGCAGCACGAGCACCCGGTCGGCGATCGCGTCCGCCTCCTCCAGGTAGTGCGTGGCGAAGAGCACCGTGCGGCCCTGGTCGGCCTGCTCGCGCATGGTGGTCCAGAAGGCCTGGCGCGCGGAGACGTCCATGCCGGTGGTCGGCTCGTCCAGGACGATCAGGTCGCTGTCGCCGGCCGTCGCGAGGGCGAAGCGGACGCGCTGGGCCTGGCCGCCGGAGAGCTTGTTGACCTTGCGGTCGGCGATCTGGGAGATTCCGGCGCGGGCCAGCACGTCCTCGACCCGGTAGCGGCGGGGGTGCAGGTCGCAGCCGAGCTTGACCAGTTCGGCGACGGTGACCTCCTCCATCAGCCCGCCGCTCTGGAGCATGGCGCCAACCCGCCCGGCGACGATCGCCTCGCGCGGGCCGGTGCCGAAGACGGTGACCGTGCCGCTGTCGGCCTGCTTGAGGCCGAGCAGCAGATCGAGGGTGGTGGACTTGCCTGCGCCGTTCGGACCGAGCAGCGCCACGGTCTCCCCCGGGTGCAGGGCGAGGGTCAGACCGTCCACGGCCCGTACGTCCCCGTAGCTCTTGGTCACCTGGTCGAACCCCGCCACCGTGTCCGTGGCGGTGCTCTCCGCTGTCGTCGTCATGCACCCCATCGTGGCCGTCGGGCCGGGGCAGCGGGCAGTGTCGGGGGTCCTGACCGGCGGATGACAGATGTCATACGGGACGGGTGACAGGGGCGCCCCGGCACGGCGGAGGGCACCCGGTGTCCGTGCCGGACCGGGTGCCCTCCTCGTACCGTGCGCTCGCTGGCTGGGGTTCGTCTGCTAGCTGGGGTTCGTCTGGATGACGCCCACCCGGTTGGTGGTGCTCAGCAGGGCCGGGCGCAGCGCGCTGATCACGTCCTGGACGGTGACGGCCGTCTTCTGGCCGGTGCCCCGGGTGACCAGGACGCCGTCGAAGGTGCTGCCGTAGAGCTCCTTCAGCGCCGCCTGGTCGTAGTACTCGACGAGCTTGCCGTTCACGGCCTTGACGCCGAGGAACTTCCACAGGGACTTCTGCGGGCTGAACGCCACGACGTGCGCCCCGTCGGGGGTCTTCAGGGTGACCTTCGCGGACATCGCCGGCTGCGCGAACTGCTTCATCATCCGGTCGACCTCGGCGTTGGAGACCGTCGGCCGGCGCATGGTGGTGGGCAGCTGCACCGGTGTGCCCGGCCCCGACTCCACCGCGGTGCGGTACGCCTGCTCGACGGCCTTGGTCGACCCGGCGACGTCGACGCCCTTGCCCGTCCTGCCGTAGACGGGTACGGCCTTGCCGGACTCGAACTTGATGGTGCCGTCCGAGGAGACGGCGCCGCCCGAGGCGTTCTGCAGGGCCACCTGGAGCTTCTCCTCGTCGACCGGCATGACCGGGTCGACGACGCGCTCGCCGCCGAAGAGCGAGCCGATCACGGAGACCGGGTTGTAGTCGCTCTTCGCCGCCGCGCTGGCCGTGGCCTGGGTGTCGAACTGGAGGCCGGCCTGGTCCGGCCTCAGGGTGAGGGTCTTGCCCTCGACCGACAGCTTCAGCGGTGTCCTCACCCGGTCGCCGAAGGCGTCGTCGAGCTTCTTGACCGCGTCGTCACGGGTGCCGCCGCCGATGTCGACGCCGAGCACGGTGGTGCCCTTGGGCACGTCGGAGTGGTTCATCAGCAGCCCGGCGCCGTAGGCGAGACCGGCGAGGGCGACGAGGCCCCCGCCGACCAGCGCCACCTTGTTGCGGCCCTTCTTCTTGGGCGCCTTCTTGTTCGAGGCGGCGGGGGCGTTCGGCGCGAGCGGCTCGGGCAGCCTCGGGGGCGTGTGCGGCAGCGGGCCGTCACCGCCGGGGCCCGGCCGGAACGGCGCGTTCGGGCCGGCCTGCACGACGGGAATGCCGCTGGTGACGGTGTGCCCGGAGACGTTGTCGGGCCGGTTGCCGTAGCCGGGCGTGCCCTCGGGGGCCGGCTTCTGCGGGGTGAGGATCGCGGTGTCGTCGCTCAGGCCACCGCCCGGGTGGGCCGGGTGCGCGCCGGGGGCGCCGCCCGGTCCGGCCGGGTGGCCGCCGAGGGGTGGCACCCGGGGGCCGTCCCCGGTGACCGGACCGGCGGTCGGGCCCGCGGGACCCTGCGCACCGGCCGGGCCGCCGGGGCGGGGGAAGCCGCCGGTGTCACCCGGACCGCCGTAGCCGCCCTGCCCGTTCGGGCCGCTCCGACCGCTCTGCCCGTTCTGCCCGTTCTGGCCCGCCGATGCGCTCTGGTTGCCCTCAGCGAAGTACGGCAGGTCGTCGCGGCGCGGCTCGCCACCGGGGCGGGAGCCGCCGCCCAGCGGGCCCGCCGCCAGCGCCTCGGTCACGTCGAAGGAGCCGGTGCCGCCACCGTGGCCCGGCGCGACGGGGCCGCCGGTGGCCCCGGGCAGCCCGGCGCCGCCGGGACGGGGCCCGCCGCCGGGCCGGGAGCCGCCCGGCACACTCATGGAGCCGACGACGCCGCCCGGGCGGCCGCCGGCGCCCGCAGCACCCGCACCGGAGCCGGACGCGCCCGGGCCGCTGCCGGAACCGGTCGCGGGCGCGCCCGAACCGCCGGGCATCCCCGCGCCGTTGGTGGAGCCGCCGCCCGGACCGCTCTTGGCGGGGCCGGACTTGCGGGGCGCGAACCAGTCGCTGGTCGGCTTCTCGTCGGCCGCGGCCTGGGGCTCGGCGGCCGGCTCCTGGGGAGCGGGGGACGGCGCGGCGGCCGGCGGCTGCGCCTCGACGCCGGTGTCCTCGGCCGCGTTCTCGGCCCCGGAGCCGGACCCGGCGACGGGCTTGCGCATGACGACGGGCGGGATGGGCCGGGACCCGGGGATGTTGATCCGGATCCGGGTCGTCAGCGTCGTCTCGGTCTTGCGTTCCTCCGGCTGCGCGGCCGAACGGCCCGCGTCCGCACCGTTGTCGGAGACCATGGGCGTGCCGTACGGCGGGGTCCCCGAGGGGTAGGCGGCTCCGCCGCGCCCGTTGGGCCCGGAGGACGGAGTGTCAGTTTCACGACTCAAGGCAGGTTCTCCCGGTTGGCTCCGCCGCCCGACACGACCTCACTTTGCTCGAGCGGCTCGGCGGCGCGCACCACCATACTGGCCACTTCTGGCCTGTATCCCACGACCGCCGGGGAAACCCGCACCGGACCCGCACGCGCAAGCCGGGCAGAAGTAGGACGTCACTTGCCAAGTCGGACGTCGTCGCCGTCCGGTTGCCGCCCCGGACCCAAAGTGGCGCAGATCACAGCAAGTGCCATGCCGCCGAGCAGGAAGAGATAGGAGCCGCCGCCCGCGGCGAAGAGGAAGTCCCCCTCGGGCCGGCTGGCGGTGAGCAGGACCACGGCGACCATCCAGCCCGCGGCGGGCGCCACCGCCCCGGCCCGGCTGCGCGCGGCCCGCGCCCCGCCCAGGAAGAGCCCGGCGGCACCGGCGAGGGCGAGCAGCAGCCCGCCGGGGAACCAGGCGGCCTGCACCAGCGCCCCGGCGACGGCGACCACCGCGCCGAGCACGAAGAGTCCCAGGTAGGCCGCGAAGCGCCCGGCGGAGGGCGGCTTCAGCGGCTGGGCCAGCAGGGGGCCACCGCGGTCTGCCGGGTTCACGACGCCTCCTCGATCCCCGCGAACAGGTCGGTCTCCCGCTCCCCGGCGTGCGCGCCGCGCACCAGCTCGTAGTACTCGGTCCCGAAGAGGGGCTGCGCGAGCTCGTTGGAGAGCGCGAAGTACGGCTCGGCGACCTCGATCTGCGTGGCGTGCGCGCGCATCGCGGCGGCCTTGGCGGCGGTGTACGCGGTGCCGCCGTCGATCTCGGTGGTGATCCGCTCGTCGTCCACGACGCCGGGGAGGTCGTCGACGGAGGCCGGCTTGGCGAAGGGCAGGCCGGACAGGTCGCCCTGGAGCCGGGCGAAGGCGGCGTCGGCGACGGAGCGCGGCATCCGGTTCCAGTAGACCTTGGCGATCCGCCAGGGCTCGCCCAGATGGGGCCGTACGACGGCGTCGGCGGCCAGGTCGGCGGCGCGCATGGCGACGCGGTGGGCCTTGATGTGGTCGGGGTGGCCGTAGCCGCCGTGGTCGTCGTAGGTGACGAGGACCTGGGGGCGCACCTCGCGGATCACCGCGACGAGGTGCTCGGCGGCCGCGTCGAGGTCGGCCTGCCACAGGCAGCCCGGGTCGTCGTTGTCGGCGAGGCCCATCATCCCGGAGTCCCGGTACCGCCCGTCGCCGCCGAGCAGCCGGACGTCGCCGACGCCCAGCTCGCGCAGGGCGGCGTCGAGCTCCTGCCGGCGGTGCGCGCCGAGCGCGGCACCGCTCAGCCGCCGGAGCCCGGGCGGGATGACCTCGCCCCGCTCGCCGAGGGTGCAGGTGACCAGGGTCACCCGGGCGCCCTCGGCCGCGTAGCGGGCCATGGTCACGCCGTTGTTGATCGACTCGTCGTCCGGGTGCGCGTGCACCAGGAGCAGACGCCGGGCGGGCAGTTCCGTCATGGGGTCCAGCCTACGAGGCGTCCGTCCGGACGGCGCCGCCGCCGCCGCCGGTGCGGGGGTGCGCGGTGGGCGACGTCGTCAGAACTTGAGGCTCCCGATCATCCCCGCGATGTTCGTGGTCAGCTCGCTGATCGTGGGAGCGACCGTCGAGGAGGCGAGGTAGAAGCCGAGGAGCATGCACACGATGGCGTGACCGGCTTTCAATCCCGACTTCTTGATCAACAGGAAGACGACGATCGCCAGCAGCACCACCGCCGAAATCGAGAGTGCCACGGCGGTTCACCTCCAAAGATCCCAGGACACGGGGGGGTTCGGACTATGGGGGCAGATAAATCCACACAGGGAGCAGCAGGTTCATACCCACTATGCGCTAGTGATCATAACTATCCGTACGTGCGCATCGATCGGCGCACGGCCGCACAAGGGGGCGCATGGCCAATATGGTCGTGGCATGACGACCGAGCCTGTCTCCTTCCCCCGACGGCACGCGCGGACCCAGCGGTTCACGCTCGGCGCGCCGCGCGCGTTCACCGTGGCGCCCGACGCGTCCCGCGTCGCGTTCCTGCGCTCGAACTCCGGCACGGACCGGGCGCATTCCCTGTGGGTGCTCGATCTGGCGGACGGCCGGGAGCGGGTGGCCGCCGACCCGCGGGCCCTTCTCGGCGGTACCTCGGAGCACCTGTCGCAGCAGGAGCGGGCGCGCCGGGAACGCAGCCGCGAGGGAGGTGCCGGGATCGTGGGCTACGCCACCGACACGGCCGTGGAGTTGGCGTCTTTCGCCTTGTCAGGGCGGCTTTTCACGGCGGAGCTGCGGGCCGGCACGGCACGTGAACTCCCGGTCCCCGGACCGGTGATCGACCCCCGCCCGGCCCCCGACGGGCGGCATGTCGCCTACGTCGCGGGGGGCGCCCTGCGGGTGGTGGGCGCCGAGGGCGAGGGCGACCGGGCGCTCGCCGAGCCAGAGCCGGCAACGGGCGAGGGCGAGGTCTCCTACGGGCTGGCCGAGTTCATCGCGGCCGAGGAGATGGAGCGGTCGCGGGGGTTCTGGTGGGCTCCGGAGTCGGACCGGCTGCTGGTGGCGCGGGTGGACGACACGCCGGTACGGCGGTGGTGGATCTCCGATCCGGCGCACCCGGAGAGCGAGCCGCGGCGGGTCGCGTACCCGGCGGCGGGCACCGGCAACGCGGAGGTGCGGCTGTTCGTGCTCGGCCTGGACGGGACGCGCACGGAGGTCCTCTGGGACCGCGCCCGCTACCCGTATCTCGCCCGTGCGCACTGGTCAGCGGCGGGTGCGCCGCTGCTGCTGGTGCAGGCGCGGGACCAGCGAAGCCAGCTGTACCTGGCCGTGGACCCGGACTCGGGGGCGACCCGGATGGTGCACGCCGACGAAGATCCAACATGGCTGGATCTTTTCCCTGGGGTGCCCAGCTGGACCCCGTCCGGCCGGCTCGTGCGGATCACCGACGAGGGCGGCGCGCGGCGCCTGGCGGTCGGCGAACGCCCGCTGACCGGGCCGCAGTTGCACATCCGGGCGGTCCTCGACGTGGCGGACGACGACGTGCTGGTCTCGGCCTCGGCGGGCGAGGAGGCCGCCGCCGAGGAGACCGGCGAGGTGCACGTCTACCGGGTCAACGAGCTCGGCTGGGAGCGAATCTCTCAGGAGCCCGGCGTGCACGCGGCGGTGCGCGCCGGGAGCGTGACCGTACTGGTCTCCGCCACGCTCGACCGGCCGGGCGCCCGGGTCCGGGTGCTCCGGGACGGCAAGCAGACGGCCACCATCGCCTCTCATGCCGAAGATCCCGGTTTGTCCCCGCGCGTGACCCTCACCCAGGGGGGCGCACGCCGAATCCCGTGCGCCGTGCTTATGCCTACGGACTACCACGGTGACACTCCCCTGCCGGTCCTGATGGATCCCTACGGCGGCCCGCACGGCCCCCGCGTGGTCGCCGCGCACAACGCGCACCTGACCTCCCAGTGGTTCGCCGACCAGGGTTTCGCGGTGGTCGTCGCGGACGGCCGCGGCACCCCCGGCCGCTCCCCCGCCTGGGAGAAGGCGGTCCACCACGACTTCACGCTCAGCCTCGACGACCAGGTCGAGGCCCTGCGCGACCTGGCGCGGACCCACCCGCTCGACCTGTCCCGGGTGGCGATCCGCGGCTGGTCCTACGGCGGCTACCTGGCGGGCCTGGCCGTACTGCGCCGTCCCGACGTCTTCCACGCGGGCATCGCGGGCGCCCCGGTCACCGACTGGCGGCTCTACGACACCCACTACACGGAGCGGTACCTGGGCGATCCGGCCGCGCACCCGGAGTCGTACGCCAGGAGTTCCCTGGTCACCGACGAAGGCCTGGCCGAACCCGCCGAGCCGCACCGCCCGCTGATGATCGTGCACGGCCTGGCCGACGACAACGTGGTGGTCGCCCACGCCCTGCGCCTGTCCTCCGCCCTGCTGGCCGCCGGCCGCCCGCACGAGGTGCTCCCGCTCTCCGGCGTCACCCACATGACCCCGCAGGAACAGGTCGCGGAGAACCTGCTGCTGCTCCAGGTGGACTTCCTGAAGCGTTCGCTGGGCCTCGCCTGAGCGCGGGCGCACGGCAACGGGCCGGGGCGACTTGGCGCGCCCCGGCCCGTTCACGGCACCCGCACGGCCGTACGCTGTTCAGCCTGACGCGTCCGTATATCGGTGCCGCTTCCATGAAGTTGCCTGTGTGTTAACGAAGTTGATGGCGCTTTGTGCGGCTATGCGGTCACCAGGCCGTGCTCCGGCGGGGGTTCCTCGGGCGGCACCGCCTGCCGCTCCTCGGCGAAATGGCAGGCCGAGTCGTGCGCCGCGGGCCCGCCGGCGGGCCGGAACCAGGCGGGTACCGCCAGCGCCGGCACCTCCACCGCGCACCGCTCCCGCGCCTTCCAGCAGCGGGTGCGGAAGCGGCAGCCGGAGGGGATGTCGGCCGGGGACGGCACATCGCCGGCGAGGATGATCCGCTCGCGGCGCCCCCGGGCCTCCGGGTCGGGCACGGGGACCGCCGACAGCAGCGCCTGGGTGTAGGGGTGCGTGGGATGTTCGTAGATCTCGGTGTCGGTGCCGGTCTCCACGATCCGCCCCAGGTACATGACGGCGACCCGGTCCGAGATGTGCCGCACGATCGACAGGTCGTGCGCGATGAAGACGTAGGAGAGGTCGAACTCGGCCTGCAGCCGCTCCATCAGGTTGACCACCTGCGCCTGCACCGACACGTCCAGCGCGGAGACCGGCTCGTCGGCGACGATGATCTCGGGGCGCAGCGCCAGCCCCCGGGCGATGCCGATGCGCTGGCGCTGGCCGCCGGAGAACTGGTGCGGGTAGCGGTCGACGTGCTCGGGGTTGAGGCCGACGACGTCCAGCAACTCCCGGACCCGGCGCCGCCGGTCGCCCTTCGGCGCGGCCTCCGGATGGATCTCGAACGGCTCCTGGACGATGTCGCCCACCGTCATCCGCGGGTTGAGGGAGGTGTACGGGTCCTGGAACACCATCTGGATGTTGCGCCGCACCGCCTTCAGAGCCCGGCCCGACAGCCGGGTGATGTCCTCGCCCCGGAACCTGACCGAACCGGCCGTCGGCCGCTCCAGGTTGCACAGCAGACGGGCCACCGTGGACTTGCCGCAGCCGGACTCCCCGACGATGCCGAGGGTCTCCCCCCGGCCCAGTTCGAAGTCGACGCCGTCGACCGCCCGGACCGCGCCGACCTGCTTCTTGAAGAGGATGCCCCGGGTCAGCGGATAGTGCTTGACCAGCCCGCTGACCTCCAGGATCGGCTCAGCCATGCAGGCACTCCCTCCAGAAGTGGCAGGCGCTCCCCCGCGTCCCGGCCGCGGCCCCGCCCTCGTCCACCGGGTACAGCGGCGGCACGTCCGTGCGGCACACGTCCCGGGCCATCGGGCAGCGCGGATGGAAGGCGCATCCGGGCGGGATGTGCGTGAGACTGGGCGGCAGGCCCTTGATGGCGTACAGCTCCCGCCCCTTGAGGTCCAGGCGCGGGACGGAGTCCAGCAGGCCCCGCGTGTAGGGGTGGGCGGGCGCCTTGTAGAGGTCGTGGACCGGCGCCGACTCCACGATCCGGCCCGCGTACATCACCGCGATCCGGTCGGCGACGTCGGCGACCACGCCCAGGTCGTGGGTGATCAGGACGAGCCCCATGCGGTACTCGCGCCGCAACTCCGCGAGCAGGTCCATCACCTGGGCCTGCACGGTCACGTCGAGCGCGGTGGTCGGCTCGTCGGCGATGATCAGCTCCGGCTCCAGCGCCATGGCCATGGCGATCATGATGCGCTGGCGCATACCGCCGGAGAACTGGTGCGGGTAGTCGCGCACCCGCTGGGCGGCGGCCGGGATGCGCACCCGGTCCATCAGCTCCACGGCCCGCGCCCGCGCGTCCCCGCGGGACGTCCCGCGGTGCACGACGAACATCTCGGCGAGCTGGTCGCCCACGGTGAGCACGGGATTGAGGGCGGACAGCGCGTCCTGGAAGATCATCGCCATCCGCGCGCCCCGGATCCGGCGCCGCTCCTCCTCCTTCAGCCGCAGCACGTCCCGGCCCTGGAAGAGGATCTCACCCCCGGTGATCCGCCCCGGCGGGGTGTCGAGGATGCCCATGACGGCCTGCGCCGTCACGGACTTGCCCGAGCCGGACTCCCCGAGCACGGCGAGCGTCTCCCCGGCGTCCACCTGGAACGAGACCCCGTTGACGGCGTGCGCGATCCCGTCCCGGGTACGGAACTCCACGTGCAGGTCCCGCACTTCGAGCAGCACGGCGGCTCACCTCAGTTTCGGGTCGAGGGCGTCGCGCACCGCGTCGCCGAGCATGATGAACGCGAGCACGGTCACCGCCAGCGCGCCGGAGGGCCACAGCAGCGCGTGCGGGGCGTTGCGGACGTAGGGCGAGGCGGCGGAGATGTCGATGCCCCAGGACACGCTCGGCGGCTTCAGCCCGACACCCAGGTACGACAGGGTCGCCTCGAGGGCGATGTACGTGCCGAGCGCGATGGTCGCCACCACGATCACCGGTGCCACCGCGTTGGGCGCGATGTGCCGCAGCAGGATGCGGGCGGGTGAGGCGCCCAGGGCGCGGGCGGCCTGGACGTAGTCCTGCTGCCGCGCGGTGATGACCGAGCCGCGCGCGATCCGGGAGATCTGCGGCCAGCCGAGCAACACCATGAAGCCGATCACGGGCCAGACGGTGTTGCTGCTCACCACCGACAGCAGCACCAGGCCGCCGAGGACGACGGGGATCGCGAAGAAGACGTCGGTCGCCCGGGACAGGAACCCGTCCCAGGCCCCGCCGAAGAAACCCGCGAGGCCGCCCAGCACCGACCCGAGGAGCGTGACGCCGAGCGTGGCGCACATGCCGACCGTGACGGACGCGCGGGCGCCGTGGACGGTGCGGGTGTACACGTCGCAGCCCTGGCCGTCGAAGCCGAACGGATGGCCGGGCTGGGAGCCCTCCTGCGCCTTGGCCAGATCGCACTGGAGGGGGTTGCCGGGGGCGATCAGGGACGGCCACAGGGAGATGACGACCAGGAAGCAGATCACCAGCGCCGAGACGACGAAGACCGGGTTGCGGCGCAGGTCGTGCCAGGCGTCGGACCACAGGCTGCGCGGCCTGCCCCGCCGTTCCGGCCCGCCCCGGCCCCGCGGGGGCCCCTCCAGGGTCGTCGCCTCGCCGGCCGCGAGGTCCATCGCGCCGCCCATGCCGGTCCCGGCGATGGCGCCCTCGGGCGGGTGGGGCTGCTCAGGCATAGCGGATCCTCGGGTCGAGTACGGCGTAGAGCAGGTCGACGAGGAGGTTGGCGATCAGGAAGACCAGGACGAGGACCGTCACGAAGCCGACCACGGTCTGGGTGTTCTGGCGGAGGATGCCCTGGTAGAGCTGGTAGCCCACGCCGTGGATGTTGAAGATGCGCTCGGTGACGATCGCGCCGCCCATCAGCGCGCCGATGTCGGCGCCGATGAAGGTGACGACGGGGATGAGCGAGTTGCGCAGCAGGTGCCGGCCCACGACCCGGCGCCGTGGCAGGCCCTTGGCGATCGCCGTGCGGACGTAGTCGGACCGGCGGTTCTCCGCGAGGGAGGTGCGGGTCAGCCGGGTGACGTAGGCCAGGGAGACGGAGGCGAGGACCAGGCCGGGCACGATCAGCTCGCCGAACGTCGCCTGCGGGGAGACCGACGGTTTGATCCAGCCCCACTGGACGCCGAGCAGGAGCTGGAGCAGCAGCCCGGTGACGAAGGTGGGGACGGAGATGACCACGAGGGTGAGCACGAGGACGGAGGTGTCGAGGGGCGTTCCGCGCCGCAGCCCGGTGAGGACGCCCAGGACGATGCCGATGACGATCTCGAAGAGGATCGCGACCACGGTCAGCCGGACGGTGACCGGGAACGAGGCCGCCATCAGCTCGGTCACCGGCTGGCCGTTGAAGGCCGTCCCGAAGTCGCCGGTGAAGACGTTCCCCATGTAGGTCGCGTACTGCTGCCACAGCGGCTGGTCGAGGCCGAACTCCCGCCTCAGCTGGGCGGCCGTCGCCGGGTCGCACTGCCGCTCGCCGCACAGGCCCGCGACGGGGTCGCCCATCACGTTCACCATCACGAAGATGAGCAGCGTCGCCCCGACGAACACCGGGATCATCTGCAGCAGGCGCCTGATCACATAGCGTCCCACGGCCGCTCAGCCGACCTTGATCTCGTCGTAGACCGGGACGCTGAAGGGGTTGAGCGCCACGTTCGACAGCCGCTGCGAGTAGCCCGCGCTGCCGTTCTGGTACCAGAGCGGGATCGCCGCCATGTTGTCCCGGACCACACCCTCGGCCTGCTGGAAGAGTTGGACGGCCTTCGCCCGGTCGGTCTCGGCGTTGGCCCGGTCGACGAGGCGGTCGAAGTCCTTGTTCGACCACTGGCCGTCGTTGGAGGAGGCGCCCGTGTAGTACAGCGGCTGGAGGAAGTTCTGGATGAGCGGGTAGTCCATCTGCCAGCCGGCCCGGAACGGGCCCGCCATCTTGTGCCGGCCGATCTGGTTGCGGAAGTCGGCGAAGGTGCCGATCGGATTGCCCACGCAGGCCTTGTCGTTGCCGAGGGCGTTGTTGATGGAGTTGCACACGGCGTCCACCCACTGCTTGTGCGAGCCCGTGTCGGCGTTGTACGTGATCTTCACCTGGCCGCCGGGGATGCCGCCGCCCTCCCGGACCAGCTCCCTGGCCCGCGCGGGGTCGTAGTCGCAGGCGCTTCCGCACAGACCGGCCTTGTAGCCGCCGTCCGTTCCGAGCACCGGCGAGGTCCAGTCGGTGGCCGGGGTGCGGGTGTCGCGGAAGAGGGTCTCGGTGATCTGCCTGCGGTTGATGGCCATGGACAGGCCCGTGCGCACCTTCCTGGCCCCGCCGGTGTCCCACCTCTTGTCGTAGTAGGGGAAGGCCAGCGTCTGGAGAATCCCGGCCGGGGTGTTGATGTAGCGGCCGTCCAGGTCGGTCCTGACGTTCTTGAGCTGGGTGGCGGGCACGTCGTCGACGAGGTCGAGATTGCCGGCCAGCACGTCGGTGTACGCGGTGTTGCTGTCGGTGTAGACCATGAGGGTCACGCCGTCGTTGCGGGCCTTGTCGTCGCCGGGGTAGGCGCCCCACTTGCGCAGGGCCATCGCGGAGCCCTTGGTGTACGACTCGATCCGGTACGGCCCGTTGCCGACCGGCTTGCTCACCCAGGCCGCGTGGTCGGTGAAGAACGCCTTGGGCAGCGGGGCGAAGGCCGGGTAGCCGAGGGTGTCCGGGAAGGTGGAGAACTTCTGGCCCAGCCGGACGGTGAAGGTTCTCGGGCCGGTGACCTTCAGCCCGGAGAGGGTGTCGGCGCGCTGCGCGCCGCTCTCGGGGTGGACCTTTTCGTAGCCCTCGATGTAGCCGAAGAAGTACGCGTTCTTCTGGTTGTTCCGCAGGCTCGCGCCGTAGTTCCAGGCGTCCACGAAGGAGCGGGCTGTGACCGGCTCGCCGTTGCTGAACCTCCAGCCGTCCTTGACGGTGATGGTGAAGTTCCGCGAGTCGTGGGTCTCGATCCTCTCGGCGAGCATGTTCTCGGCCTTGCCGGTCCTCGGGTCGTACCGCTTCAGCCCGCGGAAGATCATGTCGAGGACCTTGCCGCCCTGCACCTCGTTGGTGTTGGCGGGCTCCAGCGGGTTCTGCGGGTCGCCCCAGGACGAGGTGAGCACTCCGGCGCCGCCGCCGACGCCGACACCGGTCCCGCAGGCGGCGGGCGCGAGCACCGCGGCCACCGCGCACGCGGTCCATCGGGCGTGCCGGGCTCCGCGCATGGGGTGCCTCCTCGGGAGTGCGCTGTGCCGCCTGCGCCGGGGCGCGGAGAGGTCCCACACATATCAGCACATAAGCCTCACATCGCCCCCGTGCCTCGCGGGCCGGCGCCGGACACCAACCGGATGGACGCACCCGGCAGGAGCGCGCCCGTCAGCCGCCTGAGGCCCAGGTGAAAGCCGGGAAAACGCCGGTTCCCGGCACCTGGGTCAGGTGCCGGGAACCGGGGTGGTCACCGCGAGGAGGCGCGGGTCAGGCCGCGTGGACGACGTCCTTCTCCTCGGCGAAGTGGCAGGCCGACTCGTGGGCCGCCGGGGTGTCCTCGCCCTTGAAACGCTCGGGGATCGCGAGCAGCGGGACCTCCTCGGCGCACTTGTCCTGGGCCTTCCAGCAGCGGGTGCGGAAGCGGCAGCCCGAGGGCGGGTTGGCCGGGGACGGCACGTCGCCGGTGAGGATGATCCGCTCGCGGTGCTCGCGGGCCTCCGGGTCCGGGACCGGGACCGCCGACAGCAGCGCCTGGGTGTAGGGGTGCGTCGGGTGGTCGTAGATCTGCTCGTCGGTGCCGATCTCGGCCATCTTGCCGAGGTACATCACGCCCACGCGGTCGGAGATGTGCCGGACGATCGACAGGTCGTGCGCGATGAAGATGTAGGACAGGTTGAACTCGTCCTGCAACCCCTCCATCAGGTTGATGACCTGCGCCTGGACCGACACGTCCAGCGCGGACACCGGCTCGTCGCAGATGATGACCTCGGGGTTGAGCGCGAGGCCGCGGGCGATGCCGATGCGCTGCCGCTGACCGCCGGAGAACTGGTGCGGGTAGCGGTTGATGTACTCCGGGTTGAGGCCGACGACGTCCAGCAGCTCCTGCACCTTGCGGCGCCGGTCGCCCTTGGGGGCCACCTCCGGGTGGATGTCGAAGGGCTCGCCGATGATGTCGCCCACCGTCATCCGCGGGTTGAGCGAGGTGTACGGGTCCTGGAACACCATCTGGATGTTGCGGCGCACGGCCTTCAGGGCGCGTCCGGACAGCGTGGTGATGTCCTGGCCCTTGTAGAAGATCTCGCCGGCGGTCGCCTGCTCCAGGTTCATCAGGAGCTTGGCCACCGTCGACTTGCCGCAGCCGGACTCGCCCACGATGCCCAGGGTCTCGCCCTGGTACAGGTCGAAGGAGATGCCGTCGACGGCCTTGACCGCGCCGATGTGCTTCTTGAACAGGATGCCCTGGGTCAGCGGGAAGTGCTTGACCAGGTTGCGCACCTGCAGGATCGGCTCGCCGCGCTCCACGGGGGCCTCGATGGCGGCGACCGCCTCCGCCTCGGAGTGCGCGTCGACGACGTCCACGTCGGAGACGTTCGGCGTGGCGTCGGCCGGCACGTCCTTCTTGCTCAGCTCAGCCATGGAGCGTCTCCTTCCGGAAGTGGCACGCCGAGGCGCGGCCCACCAGCTCGGTGCCGTCCTGCTCCGTGACCGGCAGCAGAGCCGGGATCTCCGTGCGGCAGATGTCCTGGGCCATCGGGCAGCGGGGGTTGAAGGCGCAACCCGTCGGGATGCGCAGCAGGTTGGGCGGCAGACCCTTGATCGCGTACAGCTCCTGGCCCTTCTGGTCCAGGCGCGGGATCGAGTCCAGCAGACCCCTCGTGTACGGGTGCGCCGGGCGCTTGTACAGCTCGTGGACCGGGGCACGCTCCACGATCCGGCCGGCGTACATCACCGCGATCTTGTCCGCGACGTCGGCGACGACGCCGAGGTCGTGGGTGATGAGGATCAGGCCCATGTTGAACTCGCGCTGGAGATCCGCGAGCAGGTCCATCACCTGGGCCTGGACCGTCACGTCGAGCGCGGTGGTGGGCTCGTCGGCGATGATCAGGTCCGGTTCCAGGGCGAGCGCCATCGCGATCATGATGCGCTGGCGCATACCGCCGGAGAACTGGTGCGGGTAGTCGTTGACGCGGGCCGCGGCCGCCGGGATCTTCACCCGGTCCATCAGCTCGATGGCCCTGGCCTTGGCCTCCTTCTTGGACAGGCCCTGGTGGACCCGGAACATCTCGCCGAGCTGGTAGCCCACGGTCAGCACCGGGTTCAGCGAGCTGAGCGCGTCCTGGAAGATCATGGCGATCCGGCGGCCGCGGATCTTGCGGCGCTCCTCGGGGGACATGGTGAGCATGTCCTGGCCGCGGAAGAGGATCTCGCCCTGGGGGATCTTCGCCGGCGGCATGTCGAGGATGCCCATGACGGCCTGCGCGGTGACGGACTTGCCGGAGCCGGACTCGCCGAGCACGGCGAGCGTCTCCCCCGCGTTCACGCTGTAGTTGACACCGTTGACGGCCCTGACGATCCCGTCACGGGTGTGGAACTCGACGTGCAGGTCGCGGACTTCGAGCAGTGGCCCGCCGTCCGCCCCGTCGTCGCGGGGCGATGGCACAGGAGCGACTTCTTCGATGGTGGTCACGTACGCCTCCCTCAGCGCGTCTTCGGGTCGAGGGCGTTGCGTACGGCCTCACCGAGCATGATGAACGCCAGCACCGTGATGCTGAGCATGATCGACGGGTAGAGCATGATGTACTGCGCGACCCGGATCGAGTTGCCGCCGTCGGAGATGTCGTTGCCCCACGACACGCCGTTCAGGCCGAGGCCGAGGAACGACAGCGTCGCCTCGGCGCCGATGTAGACGCCCAGCGAGATGGTGGCGACGACGATCACCGGGGCCACCGCGTTGGGCAGCACGTGGCGGAAGAGGATGCGGTTCGTTCCCGCGCCCAGCGCCTTGGCGGCCTGCACGTAGTCCGTCGACTTGACGGTGATGACCGAGCCGCGCATCACGCGGGCAGTCTGCGTCCAGCCGAGGAAGGCCAGGGCGCCGATCACGACCGTGATCGAGCGCTCGGTGAAGGAGTTCAGCATCACCATCGTGCCGAGCAGGAACGGGATGCCGAAGAACATGTCCGTCACACGCGACAGAACGGCGTCGAGCCAGCCGCCGAAGTAGCCGGCGAGCATGCCGATCAGACCGCCGAGAATCGTCACCACCAGGGTGGTGCCGGCGCCGACGAGAAGCGAGGCGCGGGTGCCGTAGATGGCGCGGGCGAACACGCTGCGGCCCTGGGCGTCGTAGCCCAGCCAGTCGGCCGCGAACACATTGCCGTAGTGCGGCTGCTGCAGGTAGTGCGCGGCCAGGTCCTTGTTGTTCGGATCGGCGCTGGTGAACAGACTGGGCCAGGCGGCCATCACCAGCAGCAGCAGGATCAGCACCGCGGAGACGATGAACACCCAGTTGCTGCGCAGGTCCCGCCAGGCGTCGCCCCACAGGCTGCGGGTCTTCTCCGGCTTGGGCTCGGGCAGTTTGGCGCCCGCGGCGGCGCTCGGGGCCGCCGTGGCGGCCTCGTCGGCGGAAGTGGTCAGCTCAGGCATAACGGATCCTCGGGTCCAGGACCGCGTAGAGCAGGTCGACGATCAGGCTGGTGACGAGGTAGACGAGGACGAGGATGGTGACCAGGCCGACCAGCGTGGTGCCCTCGCGACGCACGATCGAGTCGGCGATCGTGCCGCCGACGCCGTGGATGTTGAAGATGCTCTCGGTCACGATCGCGCCGCCCATCAGGGCGCCGAGGTCGGTGCCCAGGAAGGTGACGACGGGGATGAGCGAGTTGCGCATCAGGTGCACGCCGACCACGCGGCGCCGCGGCAGGCCCTTGGCGATGGCCGTGCGCATGTAGTCGGCCCGCAGGTTCTCCGCGACGGAGGTGCGGGTCAGCCGGGCCACATAGGCCAGCGAGGCGCTGGCCAGCACGATGGCCGGCAGCATCAACTGGCTGATCTGGGTGTCGTCGTTCACCGAGGGCTCCAGCAGGCCGAGCTGGAAGGCGAACACCGTCTGCAGGATGTAGCCGAGCACGAAGACCGGCACCGAGATCAGCAGGAGCGTCACGAAGAGAACGACGGTGTCGACGGCCTTGCCCGCGCGCATGCCCGAGAGGACACCGAGCACGATGCCGAGCGCGGCCTCGATGACGAAGGCCAGGCCGGCCAGGCGCAGCGTCACCGGGAAGGCCTCACCGAGGATGTCGGTGACCGGGCGGCCGCTGGCGACCTGCGTCCCGAAGTCGAAGTGCAGAACGATGTTCTGCATGTAGTCCCAGTACTGGACCAGGACGGGCTTGTCGAGGCCGTACTGGTGCCGCAGCGAGGCCAGTACCGCCGGACTCGTTCCCTTGTCACCGAAGAGCCCTCGCACGGGATCGCCGGGCAGGGCGTAGACCATCAAGAAAATCAGCAGGGTGGTCCCGATGAAGACCGGGATCATCTGGAGCAGTCGTCGTGCGACATAGCGCCCCATGGTGCCTCCATGTCAGTCACAGCGAGGGCCCCCTTCGCCGCGTACGAACGACTCCCCCGAGTCGGTTTTTCGTACGTACACCGGCGAAAAGGGCCCCCCGGCCTGTCCGGCCGACGCCGTGCCGCACCCGGGAACCGGGTGCGGCACGGCGTTCGCTGATCGTCAGCGGTTACTTCTTGACCTGAACGCCGGTCAGGATCGGGTCGCCGTCCTGGGCGTACTTCACGCCGGACACCTTCTCCGAGAAGCCCGCGTTGACCTTGTAGTACCAGAGCGGGATGCTCGGCATGTAGTTCGGGAGCTTCTTCTCGATCTCCTGGTACAGCTTCTCCGACTCGTCCAGCGACTTGGCGGCGTCGGCCTTGGCGATCAGGCCGTCGATCTCCTTGTTGGAGAAGCCGCCCTGGTTGCCGTCGGACTTGCTGCCGTACAGGTCACGGATGAAGTTGGCGTTGAACGGGTAGTCGAGCACCCAGCCGGAGCGGTAGAGCGACTTGACTTCCTTGTTGTCGCGGGCGTTGAGGTCCGCCTGGAAGTCGGCCTTGGAGTCGCCCGTGCACTGCACGCCGGTGGCCTTGGTGATGGAGCCGCAGACGGCCTCCACCCACTCCTTGTGACCGCCGTCGGCGTTGTACTGGATGGAGATCTTGTTGCCCGGGACGCCGCCGCCGGCCTTGATGAGCTCCTTGGCCTTGGCCGGGTCGTACTTGGTGATGTCGCCCGCGGCGTTCGGCTGGTAGCCGAGAACGCCCTTGGCGACCCAGCCGGTGGCGGGCTCACGGGTGCCCTGCAGCACGGTCTTGGTGATGGTGTCCCGGTCGATACCCATCGACAGGCCCTGCAGGACCTTGGGGTCGATGCCCTTCCACTGCTTGGTGTAGAAGGCCACGGCGATGGTCTGGATGCCCGAGTACGCCTGGTCCACCGCACGGTCGCCGAGGTCGGCCTTGTAGACGGGCAGGTCGCGCGGGGCGATCTGGCGCATCACGTCCAGGTTGCCGGACTTCAGGTCCTGGTAGGCGGTCTCCAGCTTGGCGTAGTTCTTGAAGAGAACGCCGCCGTTCTTGGCCTTGTTCGGACCCTGGTAGCCGTCGTAGCGGGCGACCTCGATCTGCTTCTTGTGCTGCCAGCTGACGAACTTGTACGGGCCGTTGCCGATCGGGTGCTCGCCCGCGGCCTTCGGGTCCTTGTAGAAGGACTCGGGCAGCGGCGAGAAGACCTCGTAGCCCAGCTTGTAGACGAAGTAGGGCAGGGACTTGCTGAGCGTGATGGTGAAGGTGTTGTCGTCGACGACCTTGAGACCGGACATCTCGGTGGCCTTCGGCTTGCCCTTGGCGGGGGCGACCTCGTCGTAGCCCTGGATGTCCGCGAACCAGAAGCTGTTGGTCTGCTTGTTCGCCGGGTTCGCGGCCCAGTTCCAGGCCTTGACGTAGGACTGGGCGGTCACCGGGGTGCCGTCGTGGAACTTCCAGCCCGGCTTCAGCTTGACCGTGAAGGTCTTGCTGTCCTTGGTGTCCACCGACTGAGCGTTCATCATGACGATCTTGCCGCTGGCGTCGTAGTCCACCAGACCGGTGAACAGGGCACGCGTGACGATGCTGCCGTTGGACTCCATGGTGTTCGCCGGCTGCAGCGGGTTCTGCGGCTCGCCGACCTCGATCGAGAACTTGCCGTTCGGGTCGACCGCAGCATTGCCCTCGCTGCCCTTGTCGCTGCCACCACCACAGGCGGTCGCTCCCAGCGCCACAACCGCGGCTATCGCCACCCACTTGGCACTCTTGGCACCGCGCATGGGTTCCTCCTCATGAGTCCTTTAGTTCACCGCAAGACTGGGCACACGACATTCCACCGACACGTGATCCGGAGAAAGTCAGGTGCCCTGCACGCTCGCCGTCGCCCACTGCAAAGGGTGATGCGCTCATCCGAGCTCTACGCGCCTAACTATCTGCTATCGACCATTCGGCCGACCACACCCATTAGGTCTCGGTTCGATCACACCTGACGCCTACTTCTTCCGAAAAACGGACAAAGGGTTTGGCGAAAGATCCCTGCGAAACGGACTTGTTACACATCTAGCGGTTCCGAGTGTCCGCATAGCGGACGGTTGACGGGAAAAAACCTGTTGCGGTTTACGGTTGTCCCGAGTGGGGTTCCTTCGGCATGCCCACATTGCGATGCGCACCGTGCACCTGCCGTCCCGCCCCCGTCAACGGCCTCCCGGACAAAGGCTGTTGAATCCAGCCTCCGGTTGATGTGTTCTGGGTGCATGTGCCGAGCAGGGTAGTGCGAACCAGCCGCTCCGGATCGATTCCGCGCCAAGGTGAAGGGTTTTCCCTACCCTCGCCTTTCGTCACGCAGCGCGACATCGCGCCGAACGCGAGGGCCGGGCACCCCGCCCTCGCGGGGTGCCCGGCCCTGTCGCGTGTGCGAAGCCGGCGCGTCAGCCGTGCTCGGCTCGTCAGCCGTGCTCGGCTCGTCAGCCGTGCTTGGCGCGGCTCGCGGCGCGGGCGCGCTCGCGGGCGTCCAGGTTCACCTTGCGGATGCGGACCGCCTCCGGGGTCACCTCGACGCACTCGTCGTCCCGGCAGAACTCCAGCGACTGCTCCAGGGAGAGCTTGCGCGGCGGCACGATCGACTCGGCCACGTCGGCCGTCGACGACCGCATGTTGGTGAGCTTCTTCTCCTTGGTGATGTTGACGTCCATGTCGTCGGAGCGGGAGTTCTCACCGACGATCATGCCCTCGTACACCTCGGTGCCCGGCTCGACGAAGAGCACGCCACGCTCCTGGAGGTTGGTCATCGCGAACGCGGTGACCGCACCGGCGCGGTCGGCGACCAGCGAGCCGTTGTTGCGGGTCTGCAGCGTGCCGAACCACGGCTCGAAGCCCTCGTGGATGGAGTGGCCGATACCGGTGCCGCGGGTCTGGGTCAGGAACTCGGTGCGGAAGCCGATCAGACCGCGGGAGGGGACCACGAACTCCATGCGGACCCAGCCGGAGCCGTGGTTCGACATGTTGTCCATACGGCCCTTGCGCACACCCATGAGCTGGGTCACGGCGCCCATGTGCTCCTCGGGCACGTCGATCGTCATGCGCTCGACCGGCTCGTAGACCTTGCCGTCGACGTCCTTGGTGACGACCTGCGGCTTGCCGACGGTCAGCTCGTAGCCCTCGCGGCGCATGGTCTCGACGAGGATGGCCAGCGCCAGCTCGCCGCGGCCCTGGACCTCCCAGGCGTCCGGGCGCTCGGTCTCGAGGACGCGCAGCGAGACGTTGCCGATCAGCTCGCGGTCCAGGCGGTCCTTCACCTGGCGGGCGGTGACCTTGCGGTCCTTGACGGCCGCCTTCGCGTCGGCGCCCTTGCCGGTGCCGCCGCGGCCGACCAGCGGCGAGGTGTTGGTGCCGATGGTCATGGAGATCGCGGGCTCGTCGACCGTGATCAGGGGCAGCGCGACCGGGTTCTCCGGGTCGGCGAGGGTCTCGCCGATCATGATGTCGGGGATGCCGGCGACGGCGCAGATGTCACCGGGGCCGGCCTTCTCGGCCGGCTTGCGGGTGAGCGCCTCGGTCATCATCAGCTCGCTGATGCGGACGTTGCTGATCGTGCCGTCGCGCTTGATCCACGCGACCGTCTGGCCCTTGCGCAGCTCGCCGTGCTCGACGCGGAGCAGCGCGATGCGGCCGAGGAAGTTGTCGGCGTCCAGGTTGGTGACGTGGGCCTGGAGCGGGGCCTCCTCCTCGTAGGTCGGGGCCGGGATGTGCTCCAGGATGGTGGAGAAGAACGGCTCCAGGCTGGTGGAGTCGGACGGGACGGTGCCGTTGTCCGGCTTGGTCAGCGAGGCGATGCCGTCACGGCCGCAGGCGTAGACGATCGGGAACTCGATCTGCTCCTCGTCGGCGTCCAGGTCGAGGAAGAGGTCGTAGGTCTCGTTTACGACCTCGTCGATCCTGGAGTCCGGGCGGTCCGTCTTGTTGATGCACAGGATGACGGGCAGGCGCTGCTGGAGCGCCTTGCGCAGCACGAAGCGGGTCTGCGGCAGCGGGCCCTCGGAGGCGTCCACGAGCAGCACGACGCCGTCGACCATCGACAGACCGCGCTCGACCTCGCCGCCGAAGTCGGCGTGGCCGGGGGTGTCGATGATGTTGATCGTGATGGGCTCCCCGCCGTCCTTGGGGTGATACTTCACCGCCGTGTTCTTGGCGAGGATCGTGATGCCCTTCTCACGCTCCAGGTCGTTCGAGTCCATCATGCGGTCGTCGACCGAGTCGAGCTGGTGGGCGGCGAAGGCACCGGCCTGCTTCAGCATGCCGTCGACGATGGTCGTCTTGCCGTGGTCGACGTGGGCGACGATGGCGACGTTACGGATGTCGTGACGCGTAGCAGTCACAGCCATATTGCGGCGTACTCCCGGAGTGTGAGGAAGGCCTGCGCGTACATCGGTGTTACGCGGACCCTGCCGGGCTGAACATGCCACGGCCTCACCCCATGGTACGGGCCCCGGCCGGAGGCGGCCCTCGCGGCCCGTGCCGCGGGGCCCGGCCGGGGCCCTCGGGGCCCCTCGGCGTGCGCCGCACACCCTCGGCGCGGGGGCCGGCGCCTCAGTTCCCGGCCGGGGATCCGGCCTTCGGGACGGCGCCCTTCTTCAGGAAGCCCATGTCCTCGTAGACCGGGGTCCGGAAGCCGAAGGCGCCGATGTTGGCGAGGTTCCCGCGGACGGCGACGAGCTGGGGGCGCTGGTAGAGGGGGATGGAGCCGGCCGCCGCCCAGATGCGGGCGTCGGCCCTGCGGACCAGGGCGCGCATCTCGTCCTCGTCCAGGGTGGCGACGGCCTGGTCGAAGAGCTGGTCGACCTGGTCGGTGCCGACGCGGGTGTAGTTCTGCTGGACGTTCAGGGAGCCGTCGGCGGCCGGCACCGGCTTGGCGTAGATCGGGCGGGCGTCGGTCGCCGGGAAGGCGGACGCGGGCCACGAGTACAGCGCCAGGTCGTACTGGCCGGCGGCGATGTGGTCCTTGAAGTAGCTCTCGTCCGGGACCTTGGTGATCTCGGTGCTGATGCCGACCTTGCCGAGCATGGCGGAGATCCGGTCGGCGACCTTGCGCAGGGTGTCGGAGCCCGGCCCGGCGGGGAGCACGAAGCGGAGCGTGAGCGGCTTGCCGTCCTTGGCCAGCGGCCCGGGGGCGCCGCCCGCCGGGGCCGCGGTGCCACGGGGGGCCACGGTGCCACGGGGGGCGTAGGCGCCGGGCGCTCCGCCCCGCTTCAGGTGCTCCTTGGCGTACTGCCGGCCGTCCTGCGCGAACTGCCGGGCGCCGCCGCCCTCCCCCGCGTGTCCGTCCTCGCTCTCCAGGGGGCCCTGCCGGTCCCGGGCGGGCGCTTCACGGTCCTTGTGGTCGCCGTCCCTGTTCCTGTCGGCCGGGTCGCCCGCCTTGTGGTCCTCGACGTTGTCGTTCCGGCCGACGATGTACGTGCCGTCGTCGCCGCCCGGGGACCGTTCCCCGGCGGGCCGGCCCGTGGCGCCGGCCGCCTTCTCGCCCTTCTTCTCCTTCTTCACCGGGCCGGGCACCCAGCCGGCGTCCGCGAGCAGCGCCCGCGCCTGGGCGGTGTCCTGCCCGCCGAGCGCGTCGCTGTTGTCGGCGTAGGCGTCCTGGCCGGACAGGGCGAGGTGGCTGCCGACCGGGACCGCGGGCAGCCCCAGCGGTTTCAGGACCAGCCCGGCGAGCTGCCCGCGGTCGAGGGCCCGCGCCACCGCGTGCCGCACCCGCTCGTCGGCGAGGGGGCCGTCGGCGCCGTTCAGGGCGAGCTGGGTGTAGGCGGGCTCCAGCGACTTGCGCAGCCGCACCTCGCGCAGCGCCTGGGCGGCGGTGCGGCCGGCGACCGGGCCCGGCAAGGGGGATCCGCCGCGGGCCCTCGCGGCGGAGGCAATGCTGGCAGCGTCGCCGGGGTCGACCTCGGCGACGTCCACCGTGCCGGCGGCGAGCGCGGACACGCGCTGGTCGCGGGGCACGGCGTGCAGCACGATCCCGGACAGCTTGGCCGGGTGGCCCCACCAGCGCGGGTTGCGGGCGAGGACGACGTCCTTGTTCTTGGTGTCGATCCGCTGGACGGTGAACGGGCCGGCGGTGACCTGGAGCTTCTTGCGCGCCCCGTCGTTGAAGGTGTCCGGGGTGCCGGTGACGTCCTTCGGGTACAGCGGCGAGAACAGCGACTTCCAGTCGGCGTAGGGCCGGCTGAAGGTGACCTTGACCTCCAGGTCGCTCGCGCCGCGCTCGACCTTCTCGATGCGGTCGTACCCGGCGTTGCGGGCGGTCCAGTAGGCGGTGTCCTTGCCGGACAGGGCGCGCCACTGGGCGGCGAAGTCGGCGGCGCCGATCTCCCGGCCGTCGCTCCAGACCGCCTGCTGGTTGAGCCGGTAGACGACGACCTGCCTGGGCTCGGTCTCCACGATCCGGGCGGTCTCCAGATACGCGGGGTCGAGCTGCGGCCCCCCGTTCGCGTCGAGGCGGAACATGGCGGGCAGGACGGCCTGGGCCACGCGGGTGGTTCCCGCGTCGGCATCCGCCTGGAAGGTGTTCAGCGTCTGCGGCACCGCGTCCACGGCCCAGCGCAGGGTTCCTCCGTCGGCGACCAGGTTCCGGGCGGCGGACCCGATGTCCTGCCCGGCCAGCGGCTTGCTGCGCTTTTCGTCGGAGCCGCAGCCGGCGAGGAGGGGCACCGCGAGGGCCCCAGCGGCCAGGAAGGCGAGCGCACGCGTGAGAGCGCGGGGTCCGACACCGTCGTGGGACATCTGTGCTACCTCCGAGGAGAGCCGCTCCCGCCGGTGGACACGGGTGGGTTCTGATCACGTTTGGCGGTATTTTGGTGCTGATCAGATCTATGGCCCCACTGAAGAGGAAAGGCTTCACCTGCCGAGGGCGACACGTCGACGGGAGGCCGCAAGCTCACCCGTGCGGAGGAACCACGCCCCCGGCGCACGCAGAGCGCGTGCGGGCGCGCGCGAGGGGTGTGCAATCCGCCAATCGCTGCACATGCCTTCCCACCGACCGGTGTGACGCGCAACACTCGCAGGCGCATGAACGTTGCCGCTTGGGCCCCGACGGCCCGTGGAAGTGAGGTCACGTCATGTCCGTGCACGACGACCTGACGTCGGTCCAGCGCACCCTCGACGAGCTGCTGCGGTCGGTGGGCCGACTGGAACAGCAGCTGGGCGGCGGTCTGGAGATGCGCCGCGTGCGCGCCGACGCCGACCACCTGCGCGAGAGCGTCGCCCTGCTGCGCGAGGTCTCCGAAGGCCCCGCCGCGGCTAAGCGGCCCGCGCTCGTCACCATCTCCGACGCGCCCTACGACATCTCCCTGTGGACGGACTCGGACGACGAGGGACTCGGCGCCCGCGACCGCCACGCCCCCTGACCCGACCGGAGTCCTCGACTTGGCCACTGGTACGGAACCCCCCGACACCGACCCCCATCCGCACCGCGGCGGCGTCCGGTCCCCGGCGCGCGCCGCGATCGACGCCCCGCACCTGAGGACCGACCGCTGGTGGCTGGCACCCGCCGCCACCGCGGCCGGCCTGCTCGCGTTCATCGTGTACTCGACATGGCGGGCCTTCGCCGACGCGGACTACTACGCGGCGCCGTACGTCTCGCCGTTCTACTCGCCGTGCCTGGCGAGCAACTGCGCCACCATGCACGCGGGCCCCAACGCGGACCTCTTCGGAAGCTGGTGGGCGCTCTCCCCGGCGATCATCATCCTGATCTTCCCGCTGGGCTTCCGCCTGACCTGCTACTACTACCGCAAGGCCTACTACCGGGGCTTCTGGGCGTCCCCGCCGGCCTGCGCGGTCGCCGAGCCGCACCGGACGTACACCGGCGAGACGCGCTTCCCGCTGATCCTGCAGAACGTCCACCGGTACTTCTTCTACGCGGCGATCCTGGTCGCCGGCGTGCTGACCTACGACACCGTGCTGTCCTTCCGCGACGAGCACCACGCGTGGGGCCACATGGGCCTCGGCACGGTGGTCTTCCTGGTCAACATCGTGCTGATCTGGTCGTACACCCTCTCCTGCCACTCCTGCCGGCACATCGTGGGCGGCAAGCTCAAGCACTTCTCCCGGCACCCGGTGCGCTACCGGATGTGGCGGTTCGTCGGCCGGCTCAACGCCCGCCACATGCAGCTCGCCTGGGCGTCGCTGCTGAGCGTGGCGGTCGCCGACTTCTACGTGTACCTGCTCGCGTCCGGCGTCTTCGACGATCCGCGCTTCTTCTGACGAGTTTCGGTGAGTGAGGCCTTCTGATGTCCGTGGTGGATCGGCAGGAGTGGGACGTCGTCGTGGTCGGCGCGGGCGGCGCCGGGCTGCGCGCCGCGATCGAGGCGCGCGAGCGCGGGGCGCGTACGGCGGTGATCTGCAAGTCGCTGTTCGGCAAGGCGCACACGGTGATGGCCGAGGGCGGCATCGCGGCGGCGATGGCCAACGTCAACGAGCACGACAACTGGCAGGTCCACTTCCGCGACACCCTGCGCGGCGGGAAGTTCCTCAACCAGTGGCGGATGGCCGAGCTGCACGCCCGGGAGGCGCCCGACCGGGTGTGGGAGCTGGAGACCTGGGGCGCGCTGTTCGACCGGACCAAGGACGGGCGGATCTCGCAGCGCAACTTCGGCGGCCACGAGTACCCGCGCCTGGCGCACGTCGGCGACCGTACGGGCCTGGAGCTGATCCGCACCCTCCAGCAGAAGATCGTCGCGCTCCAGCAGCAGGACCACCGGGAGACCGGGGACCACGAGTCCCGGCTGCGGGTCTTCCAGGAGTGCACGGTCACCCGGGTCCTCAAGGACGGGACGGGCCGGGTGTCCGGGGTCTTCGCCTACGAGCGGGAGACCGGCCGTTTCTTCGTCCTCCAGGCCCCCGCCGTGGTGATCGCCACCGGCGGCATCGGCAAGTCGTTCAAGGTGACGTCGAACTCGTGGGAGTACACCGGCGACGGTCACGCGCTCGCCCTGCTCGCCGGGGCGCCGCTGCTGAACATGGAGTTCGTGCAGTTCCACCCCACCGGCATGGTCTGGCCGCCGTCGGTGAAGGGCATCCTCGTCACCGAGTCGGTGCGCGGCGACGGCGGGGTGCTGCGCAACTCCGAGGACAAGCGGTTCATGTTCGACTACGTCCCCGACGTCTTCAAGGAGAAGTACGCCGAGTCGGAGGAGGAGGCGGACCGCTGGTACGACGACCCGGACCACAACCGCCGTCCCCCCGAACTGCTCCCCCGCGACGAGGTGGCCCGCGCGATCAACTCCGAGGTGAAGGCGGGCCGGGGCTCCCCGCACGGCGGGGTCTTCCTGGACGTCTCGACGCGGATGCCCGCCGAGGTCGTCCGGCGCCGGCTGCCGTCGATGTACCACCAGTTCAAGGAGCTCGCGGACGTCGACATCACGGCGGAGGCGATGGAGGTCGGGCCGACCTGCCACTACGTGATGGGCGGCATCGCGGTCGACTCGGACACGGCCGCGGCGCGCGGGGTGCCGGGGCTGTACGCGGCCGGGGAGGCGGCCGGCGGTATGCACGGCTCGAACCGTCTCGGCGGCAACTCGCTGTCCGACCTGCTGGTGTTCGGGCGCCGGGCCGGCCGGCACGCGGCGGAGCACGCGGCCCGGCTCGCGGCGGACCGCCCGCCCGTCGACGACGCCCAGGTCGACGCGGCGGCCGCGGAGGCGCTGCGGCCGTTCTCGGCGGAGAGCGAGGAACCGGCCGGCAGGCCGCCGGAGAACCCGTACACCCTGCACCAGGAGCTCCAGCAGACCATGAACGACCTGGTCGGCATCATCCGCCGGGAGGGGGAGATGGAGCAGGCGCTGCGGAAGCTGGCGGAGCTGCGGACGCGGGCCCGGCGGGCCGGGGTGGAGGGCCACCGCCAGTTCAACCCCGGCTGGCACCTCGCCCTGGACCTGCGGAACATGCTGCTGGTCAGCGAGTGCGTGGCGCGGGCCGCGCTGGAGCGCACGGAGTCGCGTGGCGGGCACACCCGCGAGGACTTCCCGGCCATGGACCGCGCCTGGCGCCGGATCAACCTGCTGTGCCGGCTCGCCGACCCCACGGGCGGCCTGGGGGCCACCGACCCGGTGCGCGGCCAGATCACCCTGGACCGGGAGACCACCGAACCCGTCCGCCCCGACCTGCTCGCCCTCTTCGAGAAGGAGGAGCTGGTCAAGTACCTCGCCGAAGAGGAGCTCTACGAGTGAGCAGCTACGAGGCCCGCTTCAAGGTGTGGCGGGGCGACGCGCAGGGCGGCGGCCTGGCGGACTTCACGGTCGAGGTCAACGAGGGCGAGGTGGTGCTGGACATCGTCCACCGGCTCCAGGCCACCCAGGCGCCGGACCTGGCCGTGCGCTGGAACTGCAAGGCGGGCAAGTGCGGTTCCTGCTCCGCCGAGATCAACGGACGGCCCCGGCTGATGTGCATGACCCGCATGTCGGTGTTCGACCGCGACGAGACCGTCACCGTCACGCCCCTGCGCGCCTTCCCGGTGATCCGCGACCTGGTGACCGACGTCGGCTTCAACTACGCCAAGGCGCGACAGGTCCCGGCGTTCGTGCCGCCCGAGGGCCTGGGACCGGGCGAGTACCGCATGTTCCAGGAGGACGTGGACCGGTCGCAGGAGTTCCGCAAGTGCATCGAGTGCTTCCTGTGCCAGGACGTCTGCCATGTGGTCCGCGACCACGAGGAGAACAAGACGGCGTTCGCCGGCCCGCGCTTCCTGATGCGGGTGGCGGAGCTGGACATGCATCCGCTGGACGCGGCGGAGGAGACCGGCCTGGACCGCAAGCGCACGGCCCAGGACGAGCACGGCCTCGGCTACTGCAACATCACCAAGTGCTGCACGGAGGTGTGCCCCGAGGGCATCAGGATCACGGACAACGCGCTGATCCCGCTCAAGGAACGGGCGGTGGACCGCAAGTACGACCCGCTGGTGTGGCTGGGGTCGAAGATCGGGAGGCGGTCGAAGTAGAAGTAGGGGCGGTTTAGAAGCGGCCCTGCCACCGGGCCGCCATCTGCATCACCAGGCCCACCAGAAAGACGGCCCAGCCGACCACGGGCAGCACGGCGAACCGGTCCGCGAGGCCCGGGAAGGCCACCGGAGACATGAACAGCGCGGCTCCGGCCGCGAGGACCAGCGAGCCGTATCCCCACAGCCTCGGGCGCAGGATCAGGTAGGCACCCCACGGCAGCAACCAACCCGTCCTGATCGCCGCGACGCCCATCGCCGCGAGCCCGGACACCAAGAGAGCCGCCAGAACCGTCGGTATCGTCTGCACGCCTCAGGCTCCCACCAGGTCCAGCGCCCGCGCCAGATTGTGTTCCGCGATCGCCCTCATCACCTCCGGCTCCGGGAAGTCCCCGTCGAGCAGCCGCAGGGGCCCGGCGACGAGGTCGAGGTGCATGGCCAGCCGGTACAGACGCAGGCGGGCCTCGTCGAGGCCGGGGGCGCGGAGCGTGTCGTAGTGCGGGCCGAAGCGGAGCCGCAGGAACACATGCTCCCACTCGGCCTCGAAGTACATGAGTCCCTCGATGTCGATGAGCACCGGTGCGCCGCCGGCGTCCACGAGGACGTGGTCCGGGCCGAGTTCGCCGTGGACCAGGGTGTGCCGGGATCGCGGGCGGACCTCGGCGGCCAGGGAACGCACGGTCTCCTCCAGCGCGTCGCGGGCCTCGGCCACCCTCCGGTCGCGTACGGCGGTCTCGGCGATGCCGGCCAGCGCGCGATCGGTGACGAGCCGCGCGCACGAACCGCCGTACGAGAAGCCGCCGTTGTCGACGAGCGCGACCTTGCCGTGGGCGGCTGCCGTGCAGTCGCCCAGGGCCGCCAGCGCCTCGGCCAGGCGCTCCAGGGTGGGGCGGGCCGCGTCCGGGTCCCGGGCGAGCGCCTCCTCCAGGCTGCCGCCGGGGACGTCCTCGACGACGGCCGCGTGCGCGGTGGTGTCCACGTGGAGCAGGCGGGGCGTGCGGACGCCGAGGGCGGACAGGCGGGTGTGCGCGGCCGTGAACAGGCCGAGGCCACTGGCGTGCGAGAAGGGGTCGCGGGGGTCGCCGTCCGGCTCGTCCCAGTAGTCCTCGTCCGGGGACCAGACGTAGGCGACGGCCGTGGTCGAGTCGTCGAAGGCGAGGCGGTACACGCCCTTCCTGGAGCCGCCGCGCAGCCGGGTGACGGCGCGCAGGGTGCGGCCCGGGCCGGCCGCGGCACGGGCGAGCGGGGCGAGGTCGGCGACGGTCCGGTGCTTTCGCTTGTGGGTCACCGCACCCAGTCTTCCTCGTAGGCCCTCCAGTCGCCCTCCGTGGCCGCGAAGTCCACGTACAGGGCCACCCCGAAGCGGGCGCGGTCGGCGTCCGTACGGGACAGGCCCAGGCGTACGCCCCGGACGGCGGCCGGGACGGTCTCGGCGTGCGCCCAGTGGCCGAAGCGGTTCTCGTGGTAGAAGGGCAGGCCCATGAGGAGGTCGGTGGAGCGCGGGGTGACCTCCAGGGCAAGGCCGGTCTGCTGGGCGACATAGCCGCCGTACAGGCTCTCCAGCGGCTGCATGGTGTCGTACGACATGACGGCGATCTGGTCGACGCGGCGGGCGACCTCGCCGAAGTACGCCTGCGACCACCACTTGGGGTGGCCGGTGGTCGTGCCCCAGAAGGAGTGGAAGGCGGGCAGCGGGTCGATCTGGTGGGCGGCGACCGAGAGGAGGGCGTCGTGGGCGCGGGTGACGCGGCGCAGGCCGTCGAGGAGGGAGAGGTAGTCGCGGTCGCCGGAGTGCAGGGGCTCCAGGTCGAAGTGGGCGCCGTCGAAGCCCGTGGAGAGAACCTCGCGGGTGGAGCGGACCACGGCCGCCCGGGTCCCGGCCCGCTCCAGGCGCAGGCCGTCCGGGCCCTCACTGGCGAGCCTGTCGCCGAGCCAGGCCTGCACGCGGACGCCGGGCAGCGCGCGGTGCACGGAGCGGAGGAGCCAAGGGGCGTTGCGGTAGGCGGATGTGGGCAGCGTGCCGTCGTGCTCCAGTGGGCCCGCGTGCACGTAGAGGTCGCGGATCCCGGTCCCGCGCAGCCGCCGCGCGAGCGCGGCGACGTCGGCGTCCTTCTTCCGCCCGTCCACCCAGGCGTGCCCGAGCCAGATCGCGTCCCGGCTCCGGGTGCGCGTTCCCTCGGCCGGGTCGCCGGTGTAGTTCACCCGCAGGGCGGCCTCGGCGGCGAAGAGGGGCAGGAGCACGGCGAGCGCGACGGCGAGGGCGATGCGCCGGGCCAGGCGGAGGCGCCGCGACCGCCGGTGGGACGGGGTGTCCTCCGGCTCCGCTCCGGCCTGCGGCTCCTCCGCGACCGCGTCCGCGTTCCTGTCCGTGCCCGTGCCCGTGTCCGCGTTCCTGTCCGTGCCCGTGCCCGCATCCGAGCCCACGCCCGTCCCCTCCCGTGCCGCAGTCGCAGTCGCAGTCGCAGTCGCTTCAGGGAACGACGATCAACCGCGGGGCCGCGGTTGCGCCGGGGGACGGGCTGCCGTCAGAACAGGCTGAGCAGCGCCTCCGCGGGGTCGGCCAGCCCGTTCTCCCCGTCGGGCAGCGGGAGTTCGAACCAGACCGTCTTGCCGCGCGGGGTCCGGCGGGAGCCCCAGGCCGCGCTCAGCAGGCCGACGAGCTGGAGTCCGCGGCCGCCCTCGTCGGTGTCGCGCGCGCGGCGGCGGCGCGGCTGGACGAGCCCGGAGTCCCACACCTCGCACACCAGCGTGCGGTCGAGCAGCAGCCGGAGTCTGATCTCGCCCTCGCCGTAGCGCAGGGCGTTGGTGACCAGCTCGCTGACGAGGAGTTCGGTGGTGTCGACCAGCGGTTCCAGGTCCCAGGCGAGCAGCTGGGAGCGGGCGTACTCGCGGGCGCGGCCGACGCTGCGCGGCTCGCGGGGCAGGGTCCAGTCGCCGACGGACTCGGCGGGCAGACCCTGGACGCGGGCCATCAGCAGCGCGATGTCGTCCTCGCCGTGATGGGTGTCGAGGGTGTTGAGGACCTGGTCGCAGACGTCCTCGAGGGGGCGCGTGGGGTCGGTGAGGGCGCCCACGAAGGCCTGCAGCCCCTCGTCCAGCGGGTGGTCGCGGGACTCGACCAGGCCGTCGGTGTAGAGGGCGAGCAGGGCCCCTTCGGGCAGTTCCACCTCCACCTCCTCGAACGGCTCCCCGCCGACGCCGAGCGGCATCCCCGGCGGCACGTCCAGCATCAGCGCGGCCTCGCCGGGTTCGACGAGAACGGGCGGCAGGTGGCCCGCGTTGGCGAAGGTGCACCTCCTGGTGACCGAGTCGTAGACCGCGTAGACGCAGGTCGCCAGGTAGACCTCGGACAGGTCCGCCTCGCGGGGGCGGCGGGCGGCCCGGGTCGCCTGCTGCACGCCGCCCGGGGCTCCGAGGCCGCGGGCGATCTCGTCCAGCTGTGACAGGACCTCGGCCGGTTCGAGGTCGAGCAGCGCCAGCGTCCGCACCGCGGTGCGGAGTTCGCCCATCGCGACGGCGGCCCGCAGACCGCGGCCCATCACGTCGCCGACGACCAGCGCGGTGCGGTGGCCGGGCAGTTCGATGACGTCGAACCAGTCGCCGCCGACCTCGCTGGGCCGGCCGGTGGCCGCGTTGCCGGGCAGGTAGCGGCAGGCGATGTCGAGGCCGGAGGCCTCCGGGTCGCCGGGCGGGAGCAGGGACCGTTGCAGTATCAGGGCGCGCTCGTGCTCGCGCCGGTAGAGGCGGGCGTTGTCGATGCAGACGGCGGCGCGCGCGGCGAGTTCGACGGCGAGGGCGCGGTCGCGGTCGCCGAACGGCTCGCTGCCCTTGGTGCGGGCGAACTGCGCCAGTCCTACGACGGTGTCGTGGGCGACCATCGGGACGGCCAGCGTGGAGTGCACCAGGCCGCCGTCCTCGCCGGGGACGCTCTGCGGGCGGGCGGTGCGCAGGGCGTCCGCACAGGGCGAGTTGAAGGGGAAGTGGTGGACGGCCCCCACCGCGACGGGAGCGCCGGCCCCGGTGAAGGGGGCGTCGGAGACGGCGCTGGAGAAGGCGACCCGGCGCAGTTCGGCGCTGCCGTCGGCGAGTCCGGGCGGCGTCTCGTCGCCGGCCAGCAGTCCCTGGTAGAGGTCGACGGTGGCGAGGTCGCAGAAGCCGGGGACGACGACGTCGAGGAGTTCGCGCGCGGTGGTCTCCAGGTCGAGGGAGTTGCCGATGCGGGCTCCGGCGTCGTTGAGCAGGGCGAGATTGCGCCGCGCGGCGGCGGCCTCGCGGGCGGCGGCGCGGCGGGCGGTGATGTCGGTTCCCAGCCAGGCGATGCCGATGGGGCGGCCGCTGCCGCTGTGCACCCGGTAGAGGTTGATGGACCAGTGACGGCGCTCCTCCGAGTCCGGCACGAAGCCCGTGACGTGCATGTCCGTGATGGACTCGCCGGTCTCCAGGACCCGGCGCAGGGTGGCGGCGACGCGCTCGGCCTCGCCCCGCGGCAGGTAGTCGTGGACACCCTTGCCGCGGTGGTCGTCCACGGTGCCGCCGAAGGTGGACGCGAACCGCTGGTTGGCGCGCCGGACCCGCAACTCGGCGTCGATGAGCAGGAACCCGAACGGAGATTGACCGAATATCGCCTGAGAGGCGGCGAGGTCGGTCTCGATGCGGCGCAGGATACGGACGTCGACGACGATGCAGACGGCGGCCTTCTCGCCCTCGGCCGTCCGCGTCGGCATCACGTAGACCTCGGCGAGGGCCTCCTCACCGCGCCCGCCGCGCCCACTGTACGTTTCGCCGCCTTCGCCCCTTTCGCCCTCTTCGAACTCACTGTCGCCATCGGCCGGCACACGGAAGGGGACCACGCCGGTCCACTCCCGCCCGTCGAGGATCTCGGCCATCTTGCGCTGGCCGCGGTCGCGCAGATCGGGGTCGACGAAGGCCTCGATGGGGTCCATGCCGACCGCGCGGGACGCGGGGATGCCGAAGAGGTGTTCGGCGCGCAGGCTCCACTGGTCGATGAGGCCGTCCGGGCCGATGGAGAACGAGGCCACCTTGATGTAGTCGTACATGGAGCCGGGCGGACTGCTCTGCCACATCGCGTCCGCGCGCGCCGCCTCGCCGGCCGCGGAACCGCCCGCGGCCGTTGCCCTCGCGCCGCCCGACGGGTCCTCGGACTCCGTGGCCTTCGCTGGTATCTCGCTCACGCGAACCGTCCCCTCCAGCTCACCGCGTCCGGCACCGGTCACCGGGGGCGGCTGCCCGCAGTATCCAGCACTACGGCGCCGCGCAACACGGTGTTCACGATCACAGGACCATCCCGATGCTTTTCGGTCCGGCCTGCGACAACACCATCAGTCTTCTAACCAGGCAACACCCCGTCGAATCACGCGCGCGGACAACCGCCCCCGGTCGCGTCCGGTCGTTCGACGGCGATTGCGGGCTCAGACAGCCCTGTTCACCCCGGCACCGCCAACTCGAACCAGACCGTCTTGCCCGCTCCATCGGGACGGGTACCCCAGCGACGGGAGGAGGAGGCCACCAACTGCAGCCCGCGGCCGCTCTCGTCGTCGGGCCGGGCGGGGCGTTCGCGGGGCGGGACCGGCAGGGTGTCGGAGACCTCGACCAGCAGCACCTTCGACAGTCCGGCGGGCCGCACCAGCCGAACGCCGATGGGACCGGTGGCGTGCCGCAGGGAGTTGGTGACCAGTTCGCTGACCAGCAGGGCCGCGGTGTCACCGACGCTGTCGAGGTCCCAGGTGCGCAACTGGCGGCGGACGGCGGCGCGGGCGGTACGCACCACGCCGGGGTCGGCGGAGAAGGTCCACTCGGCGCGGTCGCCTTCGGTGTCGATCACGCCGATCACTTCCCAGGCCAGTGAGCCCACCCATGTCCGGTTTCATGGGGTTAATGGGCACATACCCGATATACGGGGGCGAGTACCTCCCGTGACGGCGCACAGTGGGGCGGACGGCGTACGGGCCCACGGCTCGGTACGGCGTCCGGGCGAGCCTCTCGCGTTCACGCGTCCGGGGCGTCAGCGCACGGATCCGCGCACGGGTCCGCGAAGTCGTCCGCCAGGTGGGCCAGGGCCTCCCGGACCGCGGGAACGTCCTGGTCCAGCCAGGACACGTCCCAGATCTCGGCGGGGGTGAGCCAGCGCAGCGCGTCGTGGTCCTGGAGGGGTTCGGGGGCGGCCGAGCCGGGGCACAGACGCGCGGTCCACACCTGGAGCTCGTAGGGGGTGCGCAGCGGCCAGCTGCCGGGGACGCGCTCCACGGCCTCGGCGTCGACGCCGAGTTCCTCGCGCAGTTCGCGGACGAGGGCGGCCTCGGGCTTCTCTCCCGGCTCCACCTTGCCGCCGGGCAGCTCCCAGCGGCCCGCCAGTTCCGGGGGTGCGCTGCGGCGCGCGGCGAGCAGGCGGCCGTCGTCCAGGAGGGCGGCACCCACCACCACGATCCGTCGGGTCATGCGCCGGAGCCTACGGGAGCACGGCGGGAACCGGCGCGGGGGTCAGCCGGCGGCGCTCCCGGTGCCGCCGGCCTGCCCGATGCGTTCGACCCAGTACAGCTGTTTGTGGCCCCGGTCGTCGAGGCTGTCCGCGATCCTCTGGGCCTCCGCACGGGTGGCGTACCGGCCCACGCGGTAGCGATTGCCGTTGTCGTCCTGCCGTATGACGAGCCAGGGAAGAGTGACCGTACTGTCGTTCATCGCGCCCCTCCGCTTCCCGTGTCCGGCTGCCGCCGCGCCCCGCCCGCTAAGGAAACCGCAATCCGCATATGCCCGAGCCTACGCCTTACCTTCACGCAGCGATTACGGCTTTTCACAAAGAGGTATGCAACCAGCCAGTAGCAAGGGGGCGCACGGAGTCGAACGCGCCGTCGACGGAGCTCACCGTATCCGGTCGGGGACGTCAGGCGACCCTCGGAACGACCTGCGAGAACGGCCGGAACCCGGCGCCCCCGCGCGGCCGCCGGACGCGACGGCGTCCCGGTCGACCGCCCCCAGGGGCGTGCACCACCCCACGGGCAGCGCTACGCCCCGGTTACGTCACCGGTCACTTCCCGGGGTCCCCGGCCGCTCCGGACGGGGGTGGGGCCGGGTCGGGCGGGGTGGGCCGGGGCGGGCGGGGTCACTTCACCGGCAGGTGGTACGCCACGCGGTAGCGGTCGGCGGGCACGACCACGTCCGCCGTCTCGACGGGGCGGCCGGAGGCGTAGAACGTGCGCTGCACGACGAGGACGACATGACCGGGCACGCCCCCCAGGGCGAGCAGCTCCTCGGCGAGGCCGGGACGGGCACCGACCTCCTCGGTGACGTTGTCCACGACGACGTCGATGGCGCGCATCCGCTCGACCACGCCCATGCCGCCGAGCGGGCCCTCCTCGGGGAGCATGACCGGCGTCCGGCCGGTGACGGCGAGCGGCTCCCAGGAGGTGGAGAGCATCATCGCCTCCCCGGCGTCCCGGAACACGTACTTGGTGCGCATCACGCGGTCGCCGGGCTTGATGCCGAGCCGCTCGGCGATGGCGCCGCTCGCGTCCGCCTGCTCGCTGCTCGACTCCCAGCTGCCGCGCACCTCGACGTCCGTCTGCTCCTGCCGGAACGGCGTGGCACCGCCGGCCGGGCGGAAGCCGGAGCGGGCGACCCGGCGCGGCACGGGCCGCTCGCGCACATAGGTCCCCGAGCCGGAGCGGCCCTCGACCAGGCCCTCCGCCATCAGCACCTTGCGCGCCTCCAGGGCGACCGTGTCCGAGACGCCGTACTCCTCGCGGATTCTGGCCTGGGAGGGCAGCCGGGCGTGCGGCGGCAGCTGGCCGTCGACGATCTTCTTGCGGAGATCACCCGCGACGCGCAGGTACGCCGGCTGCTCACCGAAAGTCACTGGCCGCTCCCATCAGATTGTACAGACAGCAACAGCCTGGCAACCGTGGGTTGTGCGAGGCAAGTAAAGGCCAGAGAATCACTCGATGTGATTACTTGTGCGCTCCGAGGGCTTTACGCAGGCACTTTCTCCCCGCTATAGGCGCCCTCACACCTCGATGACGGGGTCAGTTCCCCCACCGCCGACGTCGGCGGCGCCGTCACGGGGCGTCGGCGGGACGGCGGCGAGGCCCAGAGCCTTGCGCGCGGTAATGAACCGGAAGGGGTCGATCAGGGCCGAGGCGCGGGCGCGGCGCACCGCGAAGGTGCCGACGTCGGGGGACGCGGCGGCCAACGCCCAGGCGCCCTCGGCGCGTTCGAGATCGGCGCGCAGGCCGGCCACCGGCTTCCCCGCGGCCGCTGGCCACCGGTGCGCGCGCAACTGCCCGGCCTCCCGGCCGAGCGCGGCCGCCACCCGCACCGCCCAGCGCCGGGCACCGGGCAGGTCCCGGCCGGGGCCCCGCGCGGGCTGCGCGTCGAGGGCCAGGTCGAGGACGTGAGCGGCTTTCAGAAACGCCACCTGGTCCGCGTCGAGGGTGGTGGCGTCGCTGCGCAGCGAGCCGGTCAGGCCCACGCCCTCGCGGCCGAAGACGCAGGCGATCCCGCGGTCGCCGAGGTCCCAGCCCCGCGGGGTCGGGGTGAGGTGATACGGCTGCACGCCGACCGGAACGGCCCAGCGGTCCAGGGCGTAACGGTCCAGCAGTGCGGGGCACTTGGCCTCGGCGGTCGTCCGCAATTGGAGGGGGCCCGGGTAGTAGATGCCGGTCATCCGCAGGACGCCGAAGACCTCGCCGTCGTGCCGCTTCCCGCAGGGCACCCGCTCGACTTCGCCGGTCATCACGCCGTCCAGCGAGTCGCCGGGCACGTCGAAGCACTCCCCCTTGACCAGGGACACCCCCGAGCCTCCGGCCGCTCCGCCCCGGACTCCGAAGTCCGGGCCGTCCCCGCCCGTCGCGATCACGAGGCCCCACAGGGCGAGGCCGACGCAGGACAGCACGGCCCCGGTGATCGCCATACCCCTCCCCCGCTCGCGTCGCCGCCGGATCCGGCGCAGCGCGACAAGCCCGAGGACGAGTCCCACACCGGGCACGAAGCAGAGGATGCCGCACACGAGCGAGGCGACGGCGAACCCGCTGACCGGCCAGGGCCGCAACTGCGGGCTGTAGCCCTGCCCCCAGGGGCGGTAGGGCGGCTCGGGCGGCCCCTGGTGATGCGGGGGCTGCGCGGGCCCGGGGGGCGGAGGCTGGGTCACGGGCACCGCGTTTCGGTCGGGGAACGGGCGTACGAACTGCGCGCATCGTAGTGCCCCGGGACGGCGCCGACGATAGCCTTCACCTGCGGTGATCCGAAGCAGCCGACAATGGGGGCGGGATGGGAACGGCCGACGGCACGGCTCGGGGGACGGACGGCACGATCCAGGCGGCGGGTGGCGGGGTGCGCGCCGTGGACGAGGCGGGGCGGGCCGTGGAAGGTGCGGGGCGGGCTGCTGCGGGCGGTCCGGTGCGCGCCGTGGGGGAGCTGACGGCCCGCTGGGCGCACAGCGCCACGGAGGGCACCGCCTTCTCGGCGCTCGGCGTCTGGCCGCTGCTGGCGTTCCTCGCGGACGGCGCGGCGGGCGCGGCCCGCACCGAACTCGCGCAGGCCCTCGGCACGCCGGCGGATCAAGCAGCCGCCGAAGCAAGGGAGTTGCTCGCCCTGGCGGACGTATGAGCGGACTGGACGCCGCCCTCGGGCTGTGGACGAAGCGCACCCTGGAACTGCGGCCGGAATGGCGCGCGGGGCTGCCGACACAGGCGCACGGCGTGCTCACCGGTGACCCGGACGCCGACGGGGACGCCCTGGACGCGTGGGCGCGGCGGCTGAGCGGCGGGCTGGTCGACCGGATGCCGGTCCCGCTGACACCGGACACCCAGATGGTCCTGGCGAGCGCGCTGGCCCTGCGCACCGACTGGCAGCGCCCCTTCTCCGAGGTCCCGCTGCGGCCCGATGCCGGGCCCTGGCGGGACCGCACCCTGGCCGGCCTGCACCGCAGGAGCCCCCGGGTGGACCGGGTGGGCGTGGCGGACACGCCCGCCGGGCCCGTCACCCGCCTCGCGGTGACCGGCGACAACGGCATCGACGTCCATCTTCTGCTCGGCGACGAGCGCATGACGCGCGGTCAGGTGTTGGAGGCGGGCGTCGGGCTGCTGGGCGGCGCCCACCCCCTCGTCCCCGGCACCGTGCTCCCGCACGGGAACCCCGGTCCCGGGCTGCGCGTCGAGGAGGAGCACTGCACCGCGCCGCAGCCGCCCGTGCTGAACGTCAGGACGGTCGCGTTCGAGGTGCGGGCGGACCACGACCTGCTGGACCTGGACCGGCTGTTCGGCCTGAGCACGGCCAAGGACACCGGGCGCGGCCACTTCCCCGGCGTGAGTGCCTTCCCGCTGGCCGTCGGCTCGGCCGGGCAGTCCGTCGTGGCCCGGTTCGGCGCGCTCGGGTTCCGGGCCGCCGCGGTGACGGCCGTCGCTGCCGCCGCAGGGGGCATCCCCCAGTTCCGGCACACCACCACCGTCGTCCGGGCGGTCTTCGACCGGCCCTTCGGCTTCCTCGCCGTGGACCGCGGGACAGGGCTGGTCCTGGTGGCCGGCTGGGTCACTGACCCGACGCCGTATCCGCACAGGTCGCCCTTCGGCCCGATGTGACGGCCGTCCCCGCCCCGCGCGCGAACCCGCGCGGCGGGCGGCGGCCCGGGGCCGCCCACGGCCCGGAATGACCGGTGAACCGCTGGTGCCGCTCTAACCTGCGCTCATGACACCTTTGCCGGACCGTTACTGCCCGACCGACGGCGTCCGCATCCCGAGCGACTCCCTCGCCTGGTGCTGTCCCTCCTGCCACGGCCCTCTCGAACTCGACTTCGTCCCCACCCCGGCCCCGCTGAAGTCCCTGACCGGACGGGTGAACTCGCTGTGGCGGTACGCGGAGACCCTGCCGATGGCCTCGCCCACGGTGTCCCTCGGCGAGGGCCGCACCCCGCTCGTGCCGCTCACCGACGGCGTCTCGGCCAAGCTGGACTACCTGATGCCGACGCTGTCGTTCAAGGACCGCGGCGCGGTGCTGCTGGCCGAACTGGCGCTGCGAACCGGGCCGCGCCGGGTGGTCGCGGACAGCAGCGGCAACGCGGGCACCGCGATCGCCGCGTACTGCGCCCGGGGGCGGCTGCCGTGCACGGTGTACGTCCCGCTGGGCACCTCCGCGAAGAAGCTGGAGCAGATCGAGGCCCACGGGGCGCGGCTGGAGGTGGTCGACGGCGACCGCGAGGCCGCGGGCGCGGCCGCGCGGGCCGCGGCCGACGAGCCGGACACCTTCTACGCCTCGCACGTCTACAACCCGTACTTCCTGCACGGCACCAAGACCTACGTCCACGAGCTGTGGGAGGACCTCGGCGGGCGCCTGCCCGAGGTCCTCGTACTGCCGGTGGGCAACGGCACGCTGCTGCTGGGCGCGGCCCTGGCGGTCGCCGAGCTGTACGGGGCCGGCCTGCTGGACCGCCGCCCGGCGCTGTGGGCGGTGCAGTCGGCGGCGGTCGCCCCGCTGGCGAAGGCCTGGGAGGAGGGCGCGGAGGAACTGCCGGAGACGACGGTGGTGGCGCCGACGTACGCCGAGGGCATCGCCATCCCCCGGCCGCCCCGGGCCCGCCAGATCCTGCGCGCGGTACGGGACTCGGGCGGCACCTTCCTGACCGTCACCGAGGACCAGATCCGCCACGCCCAGCTCGACCTCGCCTCCCGCGGCCTCTACGTGGAGTCGACGGGCGTGGTCTGCTGGGCGGCGGTGCGCGAGGGAGCCCTCGGCGCCAAGTCGGCGGTGGTACCGCTGTGCGGGGCGGGCCTGAAGTCGGGCCTGGCGCGGGCGTAGCCGGGGCCCTCCGCGGAGAACGGCCCCCGCCCGGCCCAAGGGGCGCCTTCACCTTTGAGGCGCCCCGCCTCAGAGCCGCCCCGTCTCAGGGGCGCTCCTTCTCCAGCAGGCCCACGCAGCGTCCCAGCAGACGGGTCAGCGTCTCGCGCTCCTCGTCCGTGAACTCGGCGGCGAGCGCGCGTTCCACCCGCACCGCGCGCGCGTCGGCGTCGGCCATCACGACGCGGCCCTCGTCCGTGAGGCGGGTCTCGAGGACGTTCCGGTGCCATTCGTGCGGGGTGCGCTCGATCAGGGCGCGGTCCTGGAGGTTCTTCAGGACCGTGTTCATGGTCGGCGGGGTGACCCCGCACAGCCGCGCCAGGGCCGCGGCGGAGATGCCCGGATTGTCCGAGAGGTGGAGCAGCGCCGCATACTGCGCGACAGTCAGGCCCGCCGGCCTGAGGACCGCGGTCTTCGTGGCGTTGAGGGCCTGCTCGGCCCGCTTGATGTGCGAGCCGAGGCGCTCGGACGCGGGCATGGACGTCATCTCCGCATGATATCGGCCTCCCTTCGATGAGTTCTCACCTGACCATTAATCCATTGACGAATATTAGAGCTCTAATTTACGTTCGTATGCATCAGTCAGTGAGCAGCCGAACTGAGAGGCACCTGTCGTGTCCCGTTCGATCCACCGCCGTACCTTCCTGACCGGCGTGGCCACCCTGGCCGTCGCGACGGCCGTCCCCGCCGCGCGGGCGGCCGCCGCGTCCCGCGTCACCACCGCCTTCACGCTCCCCGGGGACCGCGTGTACCCCGAGGGGATCGCCCTCGACCCGCGCACCGGCGACGCCTACGTCGGTTCATATGCCACCGGCGCCGTCCTCCGGGCCGCGCCCGGCCGACGTACGGCCGAGGTCTTCCTCCCGGCGGGCACGGACGGCCGCCGCACCGCCAACGGTCTGAAGGTCGACGCGGCCGCCCGGCTCTGGGTGATCGACTCCACCGTCGGGGTCGATGTCTACGACCTGCGCGACCGTGCCCTGCTCGCCCGCTTCCAGGTGCCGGACGACGCGCCCCGCTTCGTCAACGACCTGGCCATCGCCCCCGACGGCACCGCCTACCTCACCGACAGCACCCGCGCGGTGGTCTACGCGGTCACGCCCGCCGACCTGGCCCGCGCCCGCGACCGCAGCGGCAGCGCGCCGCTGACGGCACGGTTCGACCTGGGCACGGTGAGAGACCCGCGGGCGCCGGAGGCGTTCACCCTCAACGGCATCGTCGCCGATCCGGCGGGCCGTTACCTGCTCGTCGTCGACATGACCGGGGGCGGCCTGTACCGGATCGGCCTGACGAGCGGCGTCGTGCGCCGGGTCGCCCTGCACGGGGGCGACCTGAAGCACGGCGACGGGCTGGAGCTGGCGCACGGCACGCTGTGGGCCGCCCACAACGCCGTCGACACCGTCAGCCGCTGGCGGCTCGGCCCGGACGCCACCACTGCCCGGCGGGAGCGGCAGGTCACCGACCCCGCGCTGCAGATCCCGACCACGCTGGCCCGCCGGCACGGCCGCCTGCTGGTCGTCCGCTCCCAGTTCGACAAGGGCGGCCCGATGGGGCCGGGCACCCCCGAGGCTCCGTTCACCGTGGCCTGGCTGACCGGCATCTGACGGGTACATGGGGACGAGGGGAGCGGAAGGTGCACCACGACGGCTCGTCGCCCGGGTCGCGCCGGCGCCCCCGTCGTGCACGTCTACGAACTCGACGAACCGACCGGCGTCTACGCACCCGCCGGCATCTTCCGGGGCACCGTGGAGCGCCCCGTGCCCTTAAAGATCACCCTGAACCTCGACAAGCTCACCCCGCCGCGGGGCGACTGAGCCCCGCCCAGGGCGCGCGGGAACACGCGAAGGGGCCGGGCTCACCAGAGCCCGGCCCCCGAGAAGAGCGGTCACACGTTGAAGCGGAACTCCACCACGTCCCCGTCCTGCATCACATAGTCCTTGCCCTCCATCCGCGCCTTGCCCTTGGCGCGGGCCTCGGCGACCGAGCCGGTCGCGACGAGGTCGTCGAAGGAGATGACCTCCGCCTTGATGAAGCCCTTCTGGAAGTCGGTGTGGATGACACCGGCGGCCTCGGGGGCGGTGGCGCCCTTCTTGATGGTCCAGGCGCGGGACTCCTTGGGGCCGGCCGTCAGGTAGGTCTGCAGGCCGAGGGTGTCGAAGCCGACGCGGGCGAGGGTGGCGAGACCCGGCTCGTCCTGGCCGACGGACTGGAGCAGTTCCAGCGCCTCCTCCTCGTCCAGCTCGGCGAGGTCCGCCTCCAGCTTGGCGTTGAGGAAGATCGCCTCCGCGGGGGCGACCAGGGCGCGCTGCGCGTTCTTGAAGTCCTCGTCGACCAGTTCCTCCTCGTCGACGTTGAAGACGTAGAGGAAGGGCTTGGTGGTCAGCAGGTGCAGGTCGTGGAGGAGTTCGGCGCGCTCGCTGCCCTGGACGATGCCGTGCGCGAAGAGCGTGTCGCCCTTCTCCAGGATCTCCTTGGCCTCCTCGACGGCCTTCACCTTCGGCGCCACGTCCTTCTTGATCCGCGACTCCTTCTGCAGGCGCGGCAGGACCTTCTCGATGGTCTGCAGGTCGGCGAGGATCAGCTCGGTGTTGATCGTCTCGATGTCGTTCGTGGGCGAGACCTCGCCGTCGACGTGCACGACGTTCTCGTCCTTGAAGGCGCGGATGACCTGGCAGATGGCGTCGGACTCGCGGATGTGGGCGAGGAACTTGTTGCCGAGGCCCTCGCCCTCGCTGGCGCCGCGCACGATGCCGGCGATGTCGACGAAGTCGACGGTGGCCGGGAGGATCCGCTCCGACTTGAAGATCGAGGCGAGCTTGGCGAGCCGGCCGTCCGGAACGCCCACGACTCCGACGTTCGGCTCGATCGTGGCGAACGGGTAGTTGGCCGCGAGCACGTCGTTCTTGGTCAGGGCGTTGAACAGGGTCGACTTGCCGACGTTCGGCAGACCGACGATTCCGATCGTGAGCGACACGTTGCGACTTCCCGTACGTGAGGATGAGGACTGAAGGGGGTGTGGGCTGCGCGCCCGGGTCCTTCTGGGTGGTGCGCGGGCCGATCCACCAGTCTACGGCGTGCCGGGACCCGCCCCGGCGGCGGATCGAACGCATGGCCAAGCCTGGCCCGACGGCGTGTCTGATGGGCTAATCGACACATAAGCAGACCTAGGTTGGTCCAATGGAGCACCACAGGATGCGACCTCAGCAGCACGGACCGCGACGGGGCAGGACCCCGCTGCCCTCCCAGGGGGCCCAGGGGCACAGGGAACAGGCGGCCGGCGGCCGTCCCGCTCGGCCCGGACCGCGGGCGTCGCCACGCCCCGGAGCGCGGCCCCTGGGCGCGGGCCCCCGGGGGCGCCTGCCCGAGCCGCGGCTGACCGGGCTCGGCGGGGGCCTGTTCTGCGTGACGGTCATGGTGGCCCTGGGCTGGCTGGTCCGGCTGATCCTAGACGGCTCACTGACGGCGTACGGCGTGCTGTTCCTGCCGGTGTGCGTGCTGACGGCGGCGTGGGTGCGCAGGGGGGACCTGCTGACCTCGCCCGTCGTGGTGCCGATCGGCTTCGCGGTGGGCCTCCTGCCGGTGGCCGAGGGCGACGGCCCGGCCGGCAGGATCATGGGGCTGGTCACCGCGCTCGCCACCCAGGCGGGCTGGCTCTACGGGGGCACACTGATCGCCGGAGTGATCGCCCTGTCCCGCAGAGTCGCCCTGGTCCGCGCCCGCCGCCGCGCCCACGTCCCGCTCTAGCCGGCGGCTCCGGCTCCGCTCAGCTTCCCTTGGCCGCCCGCATCGCCGCGCCGACGATCCCCGCGTCGTTCTGCAGTTGCGCGGGGACGATCTCCGCCCTGATGCCCTCGATCAGGTGGAGGAACTTCTGCGACTTGCGGCTGACACCGCCGCCGATGATGAACAGCTCGGGGGAGAACAGCATCTCCACGTGGGCCAGGTACTTCGTCACCCGGCGCGCCCAGTGCTCCCACGTCAGGTCGTGGTCCTCCTTGGCCTTGCTGGACGCCCGCTTCTCCGCCTCGTGCCCGCCCAGCTCCAGGTGGCCCAGCTCGGTGTTGGGGACGAGGACCCCGTCGGCGAACACCGCGCTGCCGATCCCGGTGCCGAAGGTCAGCAGGACGACGGTGCCCCGGCGGCCCCGGCCGGCGCCGAAGCTCATCTCGGCCACGCCCGCCGCGTCCGCGTCGTTGACCACCGTCACCGGCAGGCCGCCCAGCCGCTCAGCGAACAGGGCGCGCGCGTCGGTGTCCACCCAGCTCTTGTCGACGTTGGCCGCCGTACGGATCGTGGCGCCCCCGGTGACCACACCGGGGAACGTCAGTCCGACCGGTCCCGTCCAGCCGAAGTGGTCGACGACCTCCTTGACGCCGTCGGCCACCCCGTCGGGCGTCGCCGGTTGCGGGGTGAGCACCTTGAAGCGCTCCTGGGCCAGGTCACCCTTGTCGAGGTCCACCGGGGCGCCCTTGATCCCGGATCCACCGATGTCCACGCCGAAGATCTGCATGGCTCCACGTTACGACGTACGACTGAACGTCACGCCGGGCCCGGTCGCTCCCGCCCCGGCGGCGCGGGCTCAGGCCCCGGCCGTACCGGACCCGCCGCGCTCCGCGGCCAGGGCCGTCGCCTCGTCGCGCAGGTCCCGGCGCAGCTCCTTGGGCAGTGAGAAGGTGATGGACTCCTCGGCCGCCTTGACGATCTCCACGTCCCCGAAGCCGCGCTGCCCGAGCCACTCGAGCACCTGCTCGACCAGCACGTCCGGCACCGACGCACCCGAGGTCACACCGACCGTCGACACGCCCTCCAGCCAGGCCTCGTCGATCTCGTCCGCGAAGTCCACGAGATACGCCTGCCGGGAGCCCGCGAGCTTGGCGACCTCGACCAGCCGCTTGGAGTTGGAGGAGTTGCGGGAGCCGACCACGATCACCAGCTCCGCCTGCGCGCCCATCTGCTTGACGGCGAGCTGGCGGTTCTGCGTGGCGTAGCAGATGTCGTCGCTGGGCGGGGAGATGAGCTGCGGGAACTTCTCCTTCAGCGCGTCCACCGTCTCCATGGTCTCGTCGACCGAGAGCGTGGTCTGCGACAGCCAGACGACCTTGGAGGGGTCGCGCACCTCGACGTCCGCGACGTCCCCGGGGCCGTCGACGAGCTGGATGTGCTCGGGGGCCTCGCCGGTGGTGCCGATGACCTCCTCGTGGCCCTCGTGCCCGATCAGGAGGATGTCGTAGTCCTCCTTGGCGAAGCGGACGGCCTCCTTGTGGACCTTGGTCACCAGCGGGCAGGTCGCGTCGATGGTGGCGAGCCGGCCGCGCTCGGCCTCCTCGTGGACGACGGGGGCCACGCCGTGCGCCGAGAACATCACGATGTTGCCCGGCGGCACCTCCTCCGTCCGCTCGACGAAGACGGCACCCTTCCTCTCCAGGGTCTGCACGACGTACTTGTTGTGGACGATCTCGTGCCGGACGTAGATCGGAGCTCCGTACTGCTCCAGGGCTTTCTCGACGGCGATCACGGCGCGGTCCACACCCGCGCAGTAGCCACGGGGGGCGGCGAGCAGGACACGGCGGCCAGGCGAAGCAGTCATGCCACCCATCGTAAGGCCGGGTACGGGGGCCGAAGATCGCCCGCCCCCGTCGGCGCCCCGCCCCGTCACCGCCCGCGCCGGGCGCGCGGCCGGGGCGCGGCGGCGCTGTCGGTGGTGGCGGCTACCCTCGCGGTCATGGCTGTCTCCACGTCCCCCGAAGCCCCCCTGCCCGTCGGCGAGGTCTCGCGGCTGATCGGCGGCTGGATCGACCGGCTCGGCGCCGTGTGGGTGGAGGGCCAGATCACCCAGCTGTCACGGCGGCCGGGCGCCGGTGTGGTGTTCCTGACGCTGCGCGACCCGTCGTACGACATCTCGGTCAGCGTCACCTGCTACCGCCAGGTGTTCGACGCGGTCGCCGACGTCGTCGGGGAGGGCGCCCGCGTCGTGGTGCTCGCCAAGCCGGAGTGGTACGCCCCGCGCGGTCAGCTGTCGCTGCGCGCCGCCGAGATAAGGCCGGTCGGGGTCGGCGAGCTGCTGGCCCGGCTGGAGCAGCTGAAGAAGACCCTCGCCGGGGAGGGGCTGTTCGCGCCGGACCGGAAGCGGGCGCTGCCGTTCCTGCCCCAGCTCGTCGGACTGGTGTGCGGCCGGGCCTCCGCCGCGGAGCGGGACGTGCTGGAGAACGCCCGGCACCGCTGGCCCGCCGTCCGCTTCGAGGTGCGCAACGTCGCCGTGCAGGGTGTGCACGCCGTCCCGCAGGTCGTACAGGCCGTGAAGGAGCTCGACTCGCTCCCCGAGGTGGACGTGATCATCGTCGCGCGCGGTGGCGGCAGCGTGGAGGACCTGCTGCCGTTCTCCGACGAACAGCTGGTCCGCGCGGTCGCCGCCTGCCGTACGCCGGTGGTGTCCGCGATCGGCCACGAGCCGGACACCCCGCTGCTCGACTACGTCGCCGACCTGCGCGCCTCCACGCCGACCGACGCCGCCAAGAGGGTCGTGCCGGACGTCGGCGAGGAGGCCGAGCGGGTACGGCAGCTGCGCGACCGGGCCCGACGCTGCGTGCGGGCGTACGTGGAGCGGGAGGAGCGGGGCCTGGCCCACGCGCTGTCCCGGCCGTGCATGGAGGATCCGCACCGCATGATCGACGAGCGGGCGGACCACGTGGCAACGCTGGCGGACCGCGGCCGGCGCACCCTGCGGCACCTGCTGGACCGCGCCGACTCCGAGCTGGCGCACACGCACGCGCGCGTGGTGGCCCTCTCCCCCGCCGCGACCCTCGCCCGCGGGTACGCCGTGCTGCAGAAGTCCGACGGCCACGTGGTCCGGGACCCGGCCGAGGTGGCACCGGACGAGACCCTGCGCGCGCGGGTCGCCGAGGGGGAGTTCTCCGTACGGGTCGATCGAGCCGACGTCGATCGGCCCGGTGCCGATCGAGCCGATGCATAGGGTGGGAGCATGACCAGCAACGTGAAGGGGACGGCCGCGGCGGGCGAGGCGCTCGGCTACGAGCAGGCGCGGGACGAACTGATCGAGGTCGTCCGGCGTCTGGAGGCGGGCGGGACCAGCCTGGAGGAGTCCCTCGCGCTGTGGGAGCGGGGCGAGGAGCTGTCCAAGGTGTGCCGACGGTGGCTGGAGGGGGCGCGGGCCCGGCTGGACGCGGCACTGGCCGAGGAGGCGGAGGGCGAGGAGCGCGGCGACGCGGAGTAGGCCCACGGGCACGGGCGACGCGGAGTAGGCCCGCGGGCACGGGCGAGGCGGAGTAGGCCCGCGGGCGCACCACGCGCCCCGGCCGTCCACGCTCGCGAGGGCATCCGGCCCGGGCCGGATGCCACGCCTGCGCCGGCCCCGCCCGTCCACCTGTGCGCGGCACACGCCCCAGGTCCTCCGCGCCTGCGCGAGCCCCGCGCGGGCCCCCAGGGGGCCCGCGCGGTCACGCCGTCTTGAGCGCCTCGGCCATCGTGGTCAGCTGGGCGAAGGACGCCGTGCCGGTCACCACAGTCGTCGAGCCCTTGGTGCCCTCCAGCACGAGCGCGTCGTAGCGGCCGCCGGTGTACCGGGTCCAGGTGCGGCCGCCGATCTGCTGCGTCGTCCTGGACGCGTGCCCGCCCTGGCTGGCCTCCTGGAGGAACACCGAGCGCTTCTGAGTGGACTGCTCGACCGCCACGTACTCCCCGTGGGGATCCTGGAAACCCAGGTGCCAGGCGTCGTCCTCGTCGCCCTGGAAACGGACGGAGGTCGCCTTCCAGCCGCCGGGCAGGCCCTCGGGTGCGGCCACCGGGTAGGACGCCGCGCGGCGGGCCGTGAGCAGCTCGACGCGGTAGTCGACCCTCTTGACGTCGGGAGCGTGGTCGTCGTGCGGGACGAAGACGTAGATAACCGCCGCCGCGATCCCGATGAGGCCCAGGGAGAGGATCATGTCCCGGACCGTCTTCTGCTTGCCGTTCGAACCTGCCACGCCCCCTATCGTCGCAGGTGCCCGGCCCGCTCATCCGTGGGGCCCCCTGCTCATTTTGTCTGCTCGGCGATAGAGTCGGGCCTTGGACCCTCATCCGGCCGTCGTCGTATCAGAAAGGTGCGCTCCGATGACCGAGCATCATCACTTGCCGTCCGAACTGGACGTCCCCTCCGAAGCCCCCGACCGCAACCTCGCCCTGGAACTCGTCCGGGTGACCGAAGCCGCGGCGATGGCCGCGGGCCGCTGGGTCGGGCGCGGCGACAAGAACGGCGCCGACGGTGCCGCGGTGCGCGCCATGCGGACCCTCGTCTCCACCGTCTCGATGAACGGCGTGGTCGTCATCGGCGAGGGCGAGAAGGACGAGGCCCCGATGCTCTTCAACGGGGAGCGCGTGGGCGACGGCACCGGCGCCGAGGTGGACATCGCGGTCGACCCGATCGACGGCACCACGCTCACCGCCAAGGGCATGCCGAACGCGATCGCGGTCCTCGCCGCCGCCGAGCGCGGCGCGATGTTCGACCCGTCCGCCGTGTTCTACATGGACAAGCTGGTCACCGGCCCGGAGGCGGCCGACTTCGTCGACATCGACGCGCCGGTGTCCGTGAACATCAAGCGCGTCGCCAAGGCCAAGCGCTCCACGCCCGAGGACGTGACGGTCGTCATCCTGGACCGGCCGCGGCACGAGGGCATCATCCAGGAGATCCGGGAGGCCGGCGCCCGGATCAAGCTGATCTCCGACGGCGATGTCGCCGGCTCGATCTACGCGCTGCGCGAGGGCACCGGCGTCGACCTGCTGCTCGGCATCGGCGGCACGCCCGAGGGCATCATCTCGGCCTGCGCCGTGAAGTGCCTGGGCGGCACGATCCAGGGCAAGCTGTGGCCCAAGGACGACGAGGAGCGGCAGCGGGCGATCGACGCCGGGCACGACCTCGACAAGGTGCTGACCACGGACGACCTGGTCTCCGGTGAGAACGTCTTCTTCGTCGCCACCGGCATCACGGACGGCGAGCTGCTGCGCGGGGTGCGCTACCGCTCGGAGACCGCGACGACCGACTCGATCGTCATGCGCTCCAGGTCGGGCACGGTCCGCCGGATCGACTCCGAGCACCGGCTGAGGAAGCTGCGCGCGTACAGCGCGATCGACTTCGACCGCGCCAAGTAGACGGCACGGACGGCCGGTCCCCTGCGGGACGGTCCGCCGGCGGCCGTACGGCGATGGGGTGCCCCCGGTGCGGAGGGGGCGCCCCATACGCGTGTACGGCGACGGGTGCCCGGCCGGCGACTCCGGCCGCCGCGGCGCGAGGCGCCGGGCGGACCCGGCCGGCCACCACCGCACGGCCCGGCGGCCGGCCCCCGCCGGTCCACATGTCCGCTTGCGGCACGACGTGACCCGGCGACCGGCTCCGGCCCGCCCGCGTGCGGCCCGTTCCTCGGAGCCCGGCCCACGGCGGCTCACACCGCGGGCAGGCCCCAGGACCTCTCTGCCGGATCTCGCCGGCTCGCGGGCCCCAGTGCCCGGGAAGGCACTGTCGCCCGAAGCCGGCCTGATCCGGGAGGAAGGCCCTAACCGGCCGCCGCTATACGGCCCGTCGCGCCGGCCGTCTTCTTCAGCTCCACCTCGCGACGGCGGCGCCGGGCCAGGACGACACGGCGCTCGGCGGCGGTGAGGCCGCCCCAGACGCCGTAGGGCTCTGGCTGCAGCAGCGCGTGCTCGCGGCACTCCACCATCACGGGACAGCGGGCGCAGACCCGCTTGGCCGCCTCCTCGCGGGACAGACGGGCGGCCGTGGGCTCCTTGGACGGAGCGAAGAACAGGCCCGCCTCGTCGCGCCGGCACACCGCCTCGGTGTGCCACGGTGCGTCCTGATCCCTGTCTCGCGCCGGGCCCCGCTGGGCCGGTACGGCGGCTACCTGCAGGGACGAATGCGGCGGTTGCGGCACGGTCTTCTCCTGACGACGGCTTCGCGAGCGAGAGACGATGCAGCAAGGCCTACCCGCTGTGCGCGCGCCTATGCACTGAGTTCCCAACCGCTGGATCCGGCGGCTCCGCCCATGTGCCGGCGGCGCCCGGCGCGGGCCGTCCACGCCGGGTCGGAGCCCTCCGGATTCACAACCGTCAATGCCCCAGATGCTTGCGCAAACGCCGGTCGACCCTGTGGTGCACCCGGTCGAGGATGTCCGCGACGGCCCTGCCCCGTCTGGGCCGCGCCTCCACGTTGCCGAGGACCGCCCAGCCGTCGACGTAGACCACCGGCGCGTCCGGCTCGGCCGAGTCCAGCGTGTCCACCTCGAAGTTGCCGAGGACACCGCCGCCGGTGCCGCGCAGCGACACGTTCTCGGGGACGTGGACCTCGACGTTGCCGAAGACGGAGACCGCCTTGATGACGACGTGCTGGTACTCGAAGATCGCCTCGCTGAGGTCGATCTCGACGCTGCCGAAGATCGCGTAGGCGTGCAGCCGGCGCCCCGCGCGCCAGCGGCCCTTGCGCATGGCCTGGCTGAAGACCGCGACCACGTTCTCGTCGGCCTCCGGCGGGACGGCGCCGGCGGCCGGGCGGTTCGGCGCCGGGGCCGTGCGGGCCTGGTGGGCGGCGGGCAGGTCACGGACGAAGAGCTCCAGCTCGCCGACCGTCTTGGCGTTCAGCACCCCCTCGACGCGCTCGGCGTGTTCGTCCGCGGTCAGCCGGCCCTCGGCCAGGGCCTCGCGCAGGATGTCGGCGATGCGGTCACGGTCGGCGTCCGAGGCGCGCATCTCGGCGACGGCCGCACGCGGTTCGGTCTGCTTCTGAAGGTCCACGGCAGCAGCGTACCCAAACGCGATAGATCGCGACCAGGGGTCGGAGCGGCCCGCGCGTGTCGAACTGAGCCTTACCTCACAGGTTCCGGGCCGGAGGCAGGTTCTAGGCTGGTGAGGCCTGTCGGCGCCGGCAGGCCGCAGTCTGTCGAGTGAGGAATGGGCGAAGATGCCTGAGTTCGCGTACACCGATCTGCTCCCCCAGGGAGAGGACACCACCCCGTACCGGCTGGTCACCTCCGAGGGCGTCTCCACCGTGGAGGGTCCGGACGGGCGTACGTTCCTCACGGTGGAGCCGGAGGCGCTGCGCAAGCTCGCCGAAGAGGCGATCCACGACATCCAGCACTACCTGCGCCCGGCCCACCTGGCCCAGCTGCGCCGCATCATCGACGACCCGGAGGCGAGCGCGAACGACAAGTTCGTCGCGCTGGACCTGCTGAAGAACGCGAACATCGCGGCGGCCGGGGTGCTGCCGATGTGCCAGGACACGGGCACGGCCATCGTCATGGGCAAGCGCGGCCAGAACGTGCTGACCGAGGGCGGCGACGAGGAGGCCCTCTCCCGCGGCATCTACGACGCCTACACGAAGCTGAACCTGCGCTACTCGCAGATGGCCCCGCTGACGATGTGGGACGAGAAGAACACCGGCTCCAACCTGCCCGCGCAGATCGAGCTGTACGCCGCCGACGGCGGCGCGTACAAGTTCCTGTTCATGGCCAAGGGCGGCGGCAGCGCCAACAAGTCCTTCCTCTACCAGGAGACGAAGGCCGTCCTGAACGAGGCCTCCATGATGAAGTTCCTGGAGGAGAAGATCCGCTCGCTGGGCACGGCCGCCTGTCCGCCGTACCACCTGGCGATCGTCGTCGGCGGCACGAGCGCCGAGTACGCGCTGAAGACGGCGAAGTACGCCTCGGCCCACTACCTGGACAACCTGCCCGCCGAGGGCTCCCCGCTCGGCCACGGCTTCCGGGACAAGGAGCTGGAGGAGAAGGTCTTCGAGCTGACGCAGCGGATCGGCATCGGCGCGCAGTTCGGCGGCAAGTACTTCTGCCACGACGTGCGCGTGGTGCGCCTGCCGCGGCACGGCGCCTCCTGCCCGGTCGCCATCGCGGTCTCCTGCTCGGCGGACCGCCAGGCGGTCGCGAAGATCACGGCGGAGGGCGTCTTCCTGGAGCAGCTGGAGACGGACCCGGCGCGCTTCCTGCCGGAGACCACCGACGAGCAGCTGGACGAGTCCTCCGACGTGGTCCGGATCGACCTCAACCAGCCGATGGACACGATCCTCGCCGAGCTGACCAAGTACCCGGTCAAGACCCGCCTGTCGCTCACCGGCCCGCTGGTGGTGGCCCGCGACATCGCCCACGCCAAGATCAAGGAGCGGCTGGACGCGGGCGAGGAGATGCCGCAGTACCTGAAGGACCACCCGGTGTACTACGCGGGCCCGGCGAAGACCCCCGAGGGCTACGCGTCCGGCTCCTTCGGCCCGACGACGGCCGGCCGGATGGACTCCTACGTCGAGCAGTTCCAGGCGGCGGGCGGCTCCAAGGTGATGCTGGCCAAGGGCAACCGCAGCAAGCAGGTCACCGACGCCTGCGCCGCGCACGGCGGCTTCTACCTGGGCTCCATCGGCGGCCCGGCGGCCCGCCTCGCCCAGGACTGCATCAAGAAGGTCGAGGTCCTCGAGTACGAGGAGCTCGGCATGGAGGCGGTCTGGAAGATCGAGGTCGAGGACTTCCCGGCGTTCGTCGTGGTGGACGACAAGGGCAACGACTTCTTCCAGAACCCGGCCCCCCAGCCGACGTTCACCTCCATCCCGGTCCGCGGTCCGGGCCTGGCGTAGGGCGCGCGGTACGCGGCCCCCGGGCCGCGGGGGCCGCGTACCGTCCGGGCGCCCGCCGCCGGCACCGCCCAGAACGACGGACGCGGCCAGTGCGGCGGCGCGGATGCGGATGGCGATCACCGACTGCTCCCTCTCCTCGGTGCGTGGTGACACACGTCGAGGCGATGTGCCGTTGGTCAGACTATGAAGTAGTACAAAACTGCGAGAAGCCACTGAAAGTGGGACATGCGGGTAGCGCTGCGGAGTCCGCGCGCACGAGATGCCGGTGAGAGGGAATACGGCAGGCCTCACCCGGCGCTGACGATCCTCGGAGGTACGACGATGACATCCACGCCCGGCACCGGCGACGGCGGACACCGCGTCGAGCGCGACTCCATGGGCGAGGTGAGGGTCCCCGCCGACGCGAAGTGGCGGGCGCAGACGCAGCGCGCCGTCGAGAACTTCCCCGTCTCCGGGCAGCGCATCGAACGCGCGCACATCGAGGCCCTCGCCCGGATCAAGGGCGCCGCGGCGAAGGTCAACGCCCGGCTGGGCGTACTGGAGGCGGACGTCGCCGAGGCGATCCAGGAGGCGGCCGCCGAGGTCGCCGAGGGCCGCTGGGACGACCACTTCCCCGTCGACGTGTTCCAGACCGGGTCCGGGACCTCGTCCAACATGAACGCCAACGAGGTGATCGCCACCCTCGCGACCGAGCGGCTCGGACGGGAGGTGCACCCCAACGACGACGTCAACGCGTCCCAGTCGTCGAACGACGTCTTCCCGTCGTCGATCCACGTCGCCGCCACCGCCGCGGTCACCCGGGACCTCGTCCCGGCCCTGGAGCACCTCGCGCACGCCCTGGACGGCAAGGCGGAGGAGTTCGCCGACGTCGTGAAGGCCGGGCGCACCCATCTGATGGACGCCACGCCCGTGACGCTGGGCCAGGAGTTCGGCGGGTACGCCGCCCAGGTGCGGTACGGCGTCGAGCGGCTGACCGCCTCCCTGCCCCGGCTCGCCGAGCTGCCCCTGGGCGGCACCGCCGTCGGCACCGGCATCAACACCCCGCCCGGCTTCTCGGCCGCCGTCATCGAGGAGGTCGCCCGCGTCACCGGGCTGCCGCTCACAGAGGCGCGCGACCACTTCGAGGCGCAGGGCGCCCGGGACGGGATCGTCGAGACCAGCGGGCAGTTGCGGACCGTCGCGGTGGGACTGACGAAGATCGCCAACGATCTGCGGTGGATGGCGTCCGGACCGCGCACCGGACTCTTCGAGATCTCCCTGCCCGACCTCCAGCCCGGGTCCTCGATCATGCCCGGGAAGGTGAACCCGGTCGTCCCCGAGGCCGTGCTGATGGTCTGCGCCCAGGTGATCGGCAACGACGTCACCGTCACCACGGCCGGAGCCTCGGGGAACTTCGAGCTCAACGTGATGCTGCCCGTCATCGCCAAGAACGTCCTGGAGTCGATCCGGCTGCTCGCCCGCGTCTCCCGGCTGCTCGCCGACCGCACCGTCGCCGGGATCACCGCCCACCGGGACCGGGCCCGCGAGTACGCCGAGTCCTCGCCCTCGGTCGTCACGCCGCTCAACCGGTACATCGGCTACGAGGAGGCCGCCAAGGTCGCCAAGAGGGCGCTGGCCGAGCAGCGGACCATCCGTCAGGTGGTGCTGGAGAGCGGGTACGTCGAACGCGGCGACCTGACCGTCGAGCAGCTCGACGAGGCCCTGGACGTCCTGCGGATGACGCGCCCGTGACCGGGTCCGCCCCCGGGACGTGAACCGTGACGCGCGCCGCAGCGTCGTCTGTGGGGGACACCTAATATCTGTGCATGGCGGACGACGGAGCGGTGAGAGACGTGAAGACGGGCGGTGCGACGGCCTACTGGGCCCCCGGGAGCCGGATCCTGTGGCGGTACCGGGAGAACGGCGGCACGCGCTTCCACATCGCGCGTCCCGTGACCGTCGTCCGTGACGACCCGGAGCTGCTGGCCGTGTGGATGGCGCCCGGCACCGAGTGCGTCAAGCCCGTGCTCGCCGACGGCACGCCCGTGCACGTCGAGCCGCTCGCGTCGCGGTACACCAAGCCGCGGGCGGTGCAGCGCGACCGCTGGTTCGGCACCGGGGTGCTGAAGCTGGCCCGGCCCGGCGAACCCTGGTCGGTCTGGCTGTTCTGGGAGCCGGGATGGCAGTTCAAGAACTGGTACGTGAATTTGGAGGAGCCGCTGGCCCGTTGGGCGGGCGGAGTCGACTCCGAGGACCACTTTCTGGACATCTCCGTGCACCCGGACCGCAGTTGGCACTGGCGGGACGAGGACGAGTTCGCGCAGGCCCAGCGGGACGGCCTGATGGACGCGTCCCAGGCCGAGCGGGTCAGGGCGGCCGGGCGGGCCGCCGTGGAGGTGATCGGCGCCTGGGGCCCGCCGTTCGCCGACGACTGGCAGCACTGGCGCCCGGATCCGTCCTGGACGGTACCGTCGCTGCCGGAGGACTGGGACCGTACTCCCGCGCACGTGTGCTCATGAGACCCTTGATGCGCCCCGGGGCACAAAACATAGGATCGTCCTCCGCAAGGATGCGGAGGGACAACTCCGCGAGCGCGAAACGAGTCTGACCGAACGTCACCGAGGGGCGGCAGGACGTGAGCGAGGGGTACCACGGCAACACCCGTGCGGGCCGCAGGCGGTCCGCCGGTGGCACAGGAGCAGCCTCTGACCACGCCGGAAATCCGTTCCTGGGACAAGCATTCCGGGTATCGGGTCTTCGGCGGGACCATCTGCGCGCGCGGCGCGCAGCCCCGGACGGACGGATTCGACACGCGTGACGGAGCAGCCGACCTCCTTCGAGCGCCCCCAGGCGGGCGTGGACCCCGCGGACGGCCGTGGGGCGCTCCTGCGTACCTCCACGCCGCGCACCTCCGGTGCCGCCGCCTTACCGGTACAGGCCCGCACCGGCGAGCCGTCCTCGGGTCCGGCACCGGGCCCGAGGACGGCGCCGGGCGGCACGGGCCGGGAGCCGACGGCCTCCGGCGGCCCCGCCGGGCAGCCGCCCCCGGGCCCGGTCACCGGCCAGGGCACGCCCCTGGCCCCGGGCAACGGGCCGGAGCACGCCCAGCCCTCGGCCGCCGAGCCGGACACCCACCGGCCGCGTCCCGCGACGGAGGCCGTCGACCACGTACCGGAGCAGCCCGGCGCCAGGACCGGCTCCGCGCAGGAGCGGCCGGGCGGTGAGCGGCGCACCGGGCAGCGGCTGCCGAACGGCGGTCCGCTGCCGATGCGGCGGGACGGGGACCGGCTGCGGTTCGTCGGGGCGGCCACGCGGCGCATCGCGCGCGGCATGGACCTCGACGAGATCGTCATGGGTCTGTGCCGGGCCACCGTGCCGACCTTCTCGGACGCCATCCTGGTCTATCTCCGCGAGCCGCTGCCGGTGGGCGACGAGCGGCCGGTCGGCCCGCTGGTGCTGCGGCTGCGCCGTACCGACCGGATACCGGCGGAGCGGGACACGGAGAACGGGTTCCTGCCCGTCCCGGCCCCGGAGCAGCCGTCGGAGCTGTCGGTGGTGACCAACGAGCTGTGCGAGGTGCGGCCGGGCAGCGCGCTCGGCGAGGTGCTGCGCGGGGTGCGGCCGGTCTTCACGGACGCCTCGTCGGCCCGCGCCGCGCTGGACGAACTCCTGGGCGAGGCATCGGAGTTGTCCGTGCCCGACGGGCAGCGCGCCATCCTGGCGCCGCTGCGCGGCCGGCGCCGGGTGATCGGCGCGGCGCTGTTCCTGCGCCGTCCGGAGCGCCCGCCGTTCGAGCCGGACGATCTGCTGGTCGCCGCCCAGCTGGCCACGCACAGCGCGCTCGGCATCGACAAGGCGGTGCTGTACGGCCGTGAGGCGTACATCGCCGACGAGTTGCAGCGCACCATGCTGCCGGAGACCCTGCCCCGGCCGACGGGCGTGCGGCTGGCCTCCCGCTATCTGCCCGCGGCGGAGACGGCGCGGGTCGGCGGCGACTGGTACGACGCGATCCCGCTGCCGGGCAGCCGGGTGGCCCTGGTGGTCGGCGACGTGATGGGGCACTCCATGACCTCGGCGGCGATCATGGGCCAGTTGCGTACGACCGCGCAGACGCTCGCGGGGCTCGACCTGCCGCCGCAGGAGGTGCTGCACCATCTGGACGAGCAGGCGCAGCGCCTGGGCACCGACCGCATGGCGACCTGCCTGTACGCCGTCTACGACCCGGTCTCGCACCGCATCACGATCGCCAACGCCGGTCATCCCCCGCCCGTCCTGCTCCATCTGGGCGGCCGGGCCGAGGTGCTGCGGGTACCGCCGGGCGCGCCGATCGGCGTGGGCGGGGTCGACTTCGAGGCGGTGGAGCTGGACGCGCCGGCCGGCGCGACCCTGCTGCTCTACACCGACGGGCTGGTGGAGTCCCGGCTGCGGGACGTGTGGACCGGCATAGAGCAGCTGCGCGAGAAGCTGTCCACGACCGCGCAGCTCACCGGCCCCGACCACCCGCCGCCGCTGGAGGCGCTGTGCGACGAGGTGCTCGACATGCTCGGCCCGGGCGACCGGGACGACGACATCGCGCTGCTCGCCGCCCGCTTCGACGGGATCGCGCCGAGCGACGTGGCGTACTGGTTCCTCGAGCCGGAGGACGCGGCCCCCGGCCGGGCCCGCCGGCTGGCCCGGCGGGCGCTGACCCGCTGGGGCCTGGAGGAGCTCACCGACTCGGTCGAGCTGCTCGTCAGCGAGGTCGTCACCAACGCGGTGCGTTATGCCTCGCGTCCGATCACGCTGCGGCTGCTGCGCACCGACGTGCTGCGCTGCGAGGTCGGCGACGACGTGCCGCAGCTGCCGCGGCTGCGGCAGGCGCGCGCCACGGACGAGGGCGGGCGCGGTCTCTACCTGGTCAACCGGCTGGCCCGGCGCTGGGGCGCGACCCGGCTGAGCACGGGAAAGGTGGTCTGGTTCGAATTGAACCGGGGCTGAGGGGTACGCGGCCGGGGCCACCCCGGATCGGGACTCGATCTGGACTTTGTCCAAATGTTGCCGACGTCACGGCGGCGGAGTTGACTGCTGGGGTGAGCGAAGCGACCTGATGACTCTCTCAAGCCGGGAGGACGCTCGTGACGCAGCAACCCCAGAAGGCCCCGTACACCACGAACAACGTCGGCGTTCCGGTGGAGAGCGACGAGCACTCGCTCACCGTCGGCCCCGACGGCCCCATCCTGCTCCAGGACCACTACCTCATCGAGAAGATGGCCCAGTTCAACCGGGAACGGGTCCCCGAGCGCGTGGTGCACGCCAAGGGCAGTGGCGCGTACGGCTTCTTCGAAGTGACCAACGACGTCAGCCAGTTCACCAGGGCCGATCTCTTCCAGCCCGGCAGGCGCACGCCCATGCTGGCGCGCTTCTCGACCGTGGCCGGCGAGCAGGGCTCCCCCGACACCTGGCGCGACCCACGGGGCTTCGCGCTGAAGTTCTACACCGAGCACGGCAACTACGACATGGTGGGCAACAACACCCCCGTCTTCTTCGTCCGTGACACGATCAAGTTCCAGGACTTCATCCGCTCCCAGAAGCGCCACCCGGTGACCGGTCTGCGCGACAACGACATGCAGTGGGACTTCTGGACCCTCTCCCCCGAGTCGGCGCACCAGGTGACCTGGCTGATGGGCGACCGGGGCATCCCGAGGACCTACCGCCACATGAACGGGTACTCCTCGCACACCTACATGTGGATCAACGGCGGTGGCGAGAGGTTCTGGGTCAAGTACCACTTCAAGACGGACCAGGGCATCGAGTTCCTCACCCAGGCGGAGGCCGACGAGCTGGCCGGTTCCGACGCGGACAAGCACCGCCGCGACCTGTTCGAGGCGATCGAGTCCGGGAACGCGCCGAGCTGGACGCTGAAGGTCCAGATCATGCCGTTCGAGGACGCGGCGGACTACCGCTTCAACCCCTTCGACCTCACCAAGGTGTGGCCGCACGGCGACTACCCGCTCATCGAGGTCGGCCGGATGGTCCTCGACAAGAACCCCGAGGACTACTTCGTCCACATCGAGCAGGCCGCCTTCGAGCCGTCGAACATGGTGCCCGGCATCGGCCCCTCGCCGGACAAGATGCTCCTCGGCCGGCTGTTCTCCTACCCGGACACCCACCGCTACCGGATCGGCCCGAACTACGCCCAGCTGCCGCCCAACCGCCCGCACGCTCCGGTGAACTCCTACGCCAAGGACGGCCCCATGCGGTACGAGCCGTCGAAGGCGGCGCGGCCCTACGCGCCGAACTCCTACGGCGGCCCCGCGGCGGACTTCGGCCGCTTCGGCGAGCCCGCGAGCTGGCACACCGCGGGCGAGCTCGTCCGGGAGGCGTACAAGCCGCACCGCGAGGACGACGACTGGGGGCAGGCGGGCACGATGGTCCGCGAGGTGCTGGACGACGCGGCCCGGGACCGGCTGGTCTCCAACGTCGTCGGCCACCTCCGGCAGGGCGTGTCCCGTCCGGTGCTCGACCGGGCGCTGCAGTACTGGCGGAACATCGACAAGAATCTCGGCGACCGGATCGCCGCCGAGATCAACGGCGGCTGAGCCGGCCGCACCCACGGCGACCGCACCCACGCCGGCCGCCCCCGGCGAGAGCGACCCCGGCCGCCGCGCCGCGCGCGAGTGAGGGGCACCCGGTCCGGCCGGGTGCCCCTCACTCGTCGCTCACTGTCCGCTGTTCTGCTGACCGCCCGGGTCGAACGGGTTGTCCGTGACGCCGGCCGTCGGCGACTTCGTCGTCGGGGACTGGGTCGGCGTCTGCGTGGGAGTCAGGGACGGCGTCTGGGACGGCGTGCCGCTGGGCGTCCGGCTCGGCGTCTCGGACGTCGGCGGCGCACTGGTGCTGGGGGACTGCGACGGCGTCCGCGACGGGGACGGCGTGGCCGAGGGGGTCGGCGTGGGCTGGACGGCCGCACCCTGGGTGGTCTCGAGGTCGAACGCCGCCCTGCTGGTCACCCCGAAGGTGTAGGCCGCCCAGATCTGCGCCGGGTAGCCGCCGCCGTTGACACGGCCGCTGCCCGGGAGGAGTCCCGTGGCACCGGTCAGGCCGACGTGCCGGTACGGCGGCTTGGGCTGCTCGCCGAAGAGGCCGACGGAGGTGACGAGGTCGGGGGTGTAGCCGGTGAACCAGGCCGACCGGTCGAAGTCGGACGTGCCGGTCTTGCCGGCGACCTGCTGGCCGTCGCGGGTGGGGTTGGCGGCCACCGACGTCTTCGCCGTTCCGTCGTCGACCACGCCGGTCAGCACCGAGGTCACCGTGTCGGCGCTCTCCCGGTTGATCACCTGCTCGCCGATCGGGTCGGCCGGCTTGACCACGCGGCTGCTCTGCTCGGCCTCCTTGACGATGGTCGGAGTGACCTTCCTGCCGTGGTTGTCCAGGGTGGCGTATATCGCGGCCATCTCCAGCGGGCTGGCGCCCATGGAGCCCAGGGTCTGGGCGGGCACCGGCTGCATCCCCTTGGTGTCCATGCCGAGCTTGCCGGCGACCTCCATCACCTTCTCCATACCGACGTCGACGCCCATCTGCGCGAAGACGGAGTTGACGGACTGGTTCATCGCCGTCTGGACGGGGATGGGGCCGTAGTCGGTCTTGTCCTCGTTGGGCGGGCCGAAGCCGACCCTGCGGCCGTGGTCGAGAACCTGGCGTCCGCTGGTGCCGTCGTAGATCGTGCTCGCGCTGATGGGGCGGCCGTCCTGCGTCGTGGCGCCCTCCTCCAGGGCCGCGGCGAGGATCACCGGCTTGAAGGTGGAGGCGGGCTGGAAGTCGTGCCGGGTCGCGTTGCTGGTGTAGTGCGTGAAGTAGTCCTTGCCGCCGTACAGGGCGACGATCCTGCCCGTCTTCGGGTCGACCGAGACGGCGCCGGCCTGGACGGCCGCGTCGACCGCGCGCTTCTTCGGGTCCAGCTTGCTGGCCAGCTGCTCCTTGACCGCCTTCTCCAGCGCGGCCTGCTTCTTCCGGTCGACGTTCAGGGTGATGGTCCAGCCGCGGTCCTCGACCTCGGCCTCCGCCTGGGACAGGGTGATGCCCTCGTCCTTCATCAGCTTCTGTTCGAGCTGCTTGTTGGCGAGGTCGATCAGATAGCCCTTCTGGCCCTCCCGGCCGGGAGCACCCTTGGGGTCCTTGGGCACGGGGAACTTCATGGCTTGGCGCTTGGCGGAGTCCAGCCAGCCCTCCTTGACCATGTTGTCCAGGACGTAGTTCCACCGGGCCTGGGCCAGCTTCTTGCCGGTGGGCGTCGCGGCCGCCCAGTCGTACTGGCTGGGCGCCTGGAGCAGGGCGGCGAGGTAGGCGCCCTGCTCGACGGTGAGCCGGTCGGCGTCGACGCGGTAGTAGGCCTGGGCCGCGGCCTGGATGCCGTAGGCGCCGCGCCCGTAGTAGCTGGTGTTGATGTAGCCCTTGAGGATGTCGTCCTTGCTGAGCTTCTGGTCCACCTTGAGCGAGATGACCAGTTCCTTCAGCTTGCGCGTGACGGTCTGGTCCTGGTTCAGGTAGTAGTTCTTGACGTACTGCTGGGTGATCGTCGAGCCGCCCTGCGCGCCCTTGCCGCTGAGCGTGTTGATCAGACCGCGGGCCGTGCCCGTCAGGTCGACTCCGGAGTCGTGGTAGAAGGTCTTGTTCTCGGCGGCGACGAAGGTCAGCTGGACCTTCTTCGGCACCCTGGCCAGGTCCACGCTCTCGCGGTTGACCTCGCCGTCGCGCGCCAGGATCGAGCCGTCGCTGTACTTGTAGACGTTGCTCTCACGCTGAGCGGCCTCGTTGCCCTTGGGGATGGGCACCACGAGGTACAGCACGATGAAGCCGCCGATGCCCAGCAGGCACAGGCCGAGGAACGTGCCGAGGATCTTCTTCCAGGTGAACAGCCGGCGTATGCCTCTCCTGCCCGGCCGGGCGTCCGCACGCGACGAGGGCTGCGTGGGCGCCGCGCGGTGACCACCGCGCTGTCGCGCTCGTCGTTCTTCCGCTCGTCCCATGGGTCCGTCCGCTCCGCTTCCTTCTCGGGTGTCACTCGCGTGGGTGACGGAGGTCAGCTCGCAAAGCTAACACCGCCGTCTATGACAAACGGGGGGCGATCCGCTCTTTTACGGACGTGACAATCAGCACCCGTCCCACCGGAACCGACGTACGGGGGGCGCCAAGGGTTGCCACGACGGGAAAAAGTGATATCACTTAGATAGACCACAGGGAGCGGTCGCCGATCGGCCGCTCCGAACCGCAGGAGAACGGGGGACCCCATGTCCGCACACGACCACGCACCCGCCGCCGACATACCCGAGATGCCCGCGCCGCGCGTGCGGGAGTTCCCGGCGCGCAGCATCGGCGGCGGCCTCGCGCTGCTGCTGGGGCTGCTCGGGCTGCTGGTCGCCGCCGCCGTGATCGCCACCGCCACCGTCGTCGCCGCCGACGGCCCCAAGGCCGCGCTGATCGCCGTGGGCGTACTGGTCGGCGTCGCCGCGCTGCTCGCGATGAGCGGGCTGAACATGGTGGCGCCGGGCGAGGCGCGGGTCGTGCAGCTCTTCGGCCGGTACCGGGGCTCGATCCGCGAGGACGGGCTGCGCTGGGTGAACCCGTTCACCTCCCGGGAGAAGATCTCCACCCGGGTGCGCAACCACGAGACCCCGGTGCTCAAGGTCAACGACGCCTACGGCAACCCCATCGAGCTCGCCGCGGTGGTGGTGTGGAAGGTGCGGGACACCGCGCAGGCCTCCTTCGAGGTGGACAACTACCTGGCGTTCGTCGCCACGCAGACCGAGGCGGCCGTACGGCACATCGCCATCGAGTACCCCTACGACGCCCATGAGGCGGACGGGCTGTCGCTGCGCGGCAACGCCGAGGAGATCACCGAGAAGCTCGCCGCCGAACTGCAGGCACGCGTGGAGACGGCGGGTGTGACGATCATCGAGTCGCGCTTCACGCATCTCGCGTACGCTCCCGAGATCGCCTCGGCGATGCTCCAGCGGCAGCAGGCCGGCGCGGTGGTGGCGGCCCGGCGGGAGATCGTGGACGGGGCGGTCGGCATGGTCGAGGCCGCGCTCGCCCGGATCGCCGAGCGGGACATCGTGGAGCTGGACGAGGAACGGAAGGCGGCGATGGTGTCGAACCTGATGGTGGTGCTGTGCGGGGACCGGGCGCCGCAGCCCGTCCTGAACACCGGGACGCTCTACCAGTGACGGATCCCGCCGAGGGGCCCGCCCCCGAGCGCCGGCCGCGGCAGCGCAAGCAGGTGCTGCTGCGGCTGGACCCGTCCGTGTACGACGCGCTGGCCCGGTGGGCGTCGGACGAGCTGCGGTCGGCGAACGCGCAGATCGAGTTCCTGCTGCGCCGTGCCCTCGCGGAGGCGGGCCGGCTGCCGGGCGAGGCGGGCCCGCTCCCCCGCCGCGGCCGCCCGCCCGGCGGCCCGCCCCGGCCTCAGTAGCAGAACCGTGACAATCGGCCCCCACCTGTGCCGCCGCACCCGCCGCCACCGGTCGGCCACGGCGCGTATACACACGACGTATACACCGTGTGTAGAGTGCGGCCATGTCCATCGGTCACACCCTTCTGGGCCTCCTGGAGTCCGGGCCGCGCCACGGCTACGACCTCAAGCGGGCCTTCGACGAGAAGTTCGGTCACGACCGGCCGCTGCACTACGGCCAGGTCTACTCGACGATGTCCCGGCTGCTGCGCAACGGGCTCGTCGAGGTCGACGGCATCGAGGCGGGCGACGGCCCCGAGCGCAAGCGGTACGCCATCACCGAGGCCGGGATCACCGATGTCGAGCGGTGGCTCGCCACACCGGAGAAGCCCGAGCCGTACCTGCAGTCGACCCTCTACACCAAGGTCGTCCTCGCGCTGCTCACCCGGCGCGACGCCGCCGACATCCTCGACACCCAGCGCGCCGAGCACCTGCGCGGCATGCGCATCCTCACCGACCGCAAGCGCAAGGGCGACCTGGCCGACCAGCTCATCTGCGACCACGCGCTGTTCCACCTGGAGGCGGACCTGCGCTGGCTGGAGCTGACCGCCGCCCGCCTGGAGAAACTCCGTGCGGCGGTGACCGCATGACCCGTACGGCACCTCCCCCCGGCTCCCTGCTCACCGCCGAGGACCTGCGCAAGGCCTACGGCCCCACCACCGCGCTGGACGGCGCCGACTTCTCCATCCACCCCGGCGAGGTCGTCGCCGTGATGGGCCCCTCCGGCTCCGGCAAGTCCACGCTGCTGCACTGCCTCGCCGGGATCGTCACCCCCGACTCGGGGACGATCACCTACGACGGCCGGGAGCTGTCGGCGATGAGCGACGCCGGCCGCAGCGCGCTGCGGCGCTCGGAGTTCGGGTTCGTCTTCCAGTTCGGCCAGCTCGTGCCCGAGCTGACCTGTGTGGAGAACGTGGCCCTGCCACTGCGGCTGAACGGCACCTCCCGCAAGGAGGCCGAGCGGGCCGCGCTGGCCTGGATGGAGCGGCTGGAGGTCGACGACCTGCGCCGGAAGCGGCCCGGCGAGGTCTCCGGCGGTCAGGGGCAGCGGGTCGCGGTGGCGCGGGCGCTGGTCACCGGGCCGCGGGTGCTGTTCGCCGACGAGCCGACCGGCGCGCTCGACTCCCTCAACGGCGAGCGGGTGATGGAGCTGCTCACCGAGACGGCCCGGTCCGCGGGCGCCGCCGTCGTGCTCGTCACCCACGAGGCGCGGGTGGCCGCGTACTCCGACCGCGAGATCGTCGTCCGGGACGGCAGGTCGCGGGACATGGAGCGGATCGTATGAGCCCGCGACGGGGGCACCTTCCCGCTCGGGGGGAGTCGAGGGCCTGGGGGAGGACCAGGGACCTGGGCATGGGGGTCAGGTTCGCCTTCACCGGCGGACGCGAGGGCTGGGTCCGGGCGCTGCTGACGGCGGTCGGTGTCGGGCTCGGCGTGGCCCTGCTGCTGCTGACCACCGCGATACCGAACGCGCTGGCGGCCCGGCACGCGCGGGAGGCGGCACGCCAGGACTACACCTACGGCCAGAAGGTCCCGCCGAGGGCCGACGACACCCTGGTGATCGCGGACGTCGACACGCGCTACCACGACAAGGACGTCCGCGGGCGGCTGGTGGAGCCCGAGGGCGCGCGGGCGCCGCTGCCGCCGGGCGTGGCGGCCTACCCGGCGACGGGCGAGATGGTGGTCTCCCCCGCGCTGCGGGACCTCCTCGCCTCGGACGCCGGGAAGCTGCTGCGGGAGCGACTGCCGTACCGGGTGACCGGGACGATCGGCGAGCGCGGCCTGATCGGCTCGCACGAACTGGCCTACTACGCGGGCGCCGAGCACCTCGCCCCGCTGATCAACCGCTCGACGGTGGCCCGGATCACCGAGTACGGCGAGCCGCGTCCGACGTCCGAACGGACGGACCCGGTGCTGATCCTGCTCGTGCTCGTGGTCTTCGTGGTGCTGCTCATGCCGGTCGCCGTGTTCATCGCGGCCGCGGTGCGGTTCGGCGGCGAGCGGCGCGACCGCAGGCTGGCCGCGCTTCGGCTGGTCGGCGCCGACAGCCGGATGGCCCGGCGGATCGCGGCCGGGGAGGCGCTCGCGGGCTCCCTGCTCGGTCTGGTCCTCGGCACCGTCTTCTTCCTGACCGGCCGGCAGATCGCTGGTTCGGTCGAGATCCTCGACGTCAGCGTCTTCCCCGGTTACCTCAACCCCTCGCTCGGGCTCGCGCTGCTGGTCGCCGTCGCGGTCCCGGCGGCCTCGGTGCTGGTCACCCTGTTCGCGCTGCGCGGGGTGGTGATCGAGCCACTCGGCGTGGTCCGTACCGCCAAGCCCGCGCGGCGGCGGCTGTGGTGGCGGCTGCTGCCGCCGCTCGGCGGTCTCGGGATGCTCTCCCCGATGGCCGGCCAGGGCCACACCGGCGGGGACTTCAACCAGTACCTGGTGACCGGCGGGGTCGTCCTGCTGCTGGTCGGCGTGACCGCGCTGCTGCCGTGGATCGTGGAGACGGTGGTCGCCCGGCTCGGCTCCGGCCCGTTGGCCTGGCAACTGGCCGTGCGCAGGCTTCAGTTGAGCAGCGGCACGGCGGCCCGCACGGTCAACGGCATCGCGGTCGCGGTGGCCGGGGCGATCGCGCTGCAGATGCTGTTCGCCGGTGTGCAGGGCGACTACACCAAAGCCTCCCGCAACGACCTCTCGCGGGCGCAGATGCAGGTGAACCTGCCCGCCGGGGTCCGCACCGGCCCGGCCGCGCGGGAGTACGCCGGCACCCGGGGCGTGCGCGGAGTGACGGCCCTGTACGGGGGCAGCCTCGGCGACGCGTCCTGGACGAAGGGGCCGGAGCGCACCGCCGAGGTGACCGTCGGGGACTGCGCGTCCCTGCGCGAGGTGGCGGCGCTGCCCTCCTGCCGGGACGGCGACCTCTTCGTCGTCAGCGGCGGCGAGTACGACACCGACACCCCGGCGCTGGCCGAGCCCGGCAGGAAGCTCTTCTTCGACCCGTCCTACGCCGGCCACCGCGCGGTCCCGGAGGTCGCCTGGACCGTACCGCGCGGGCTGAAGCCGGCCCGGTCGGTCAAGGACCCGACCGGGGTGCGGCACGGCGGCTTCCTGATGACCCCGCGCGCGCTGCCCGCGGGAGCCGAGGCGTCGGTCGTCGGGCAGATCTACCTCTCGCTCGACCGGTCGGTGCCGGACGCGGTCGAGTACGTACGGAACACCACGGCACGCGTCGCCCCCACGGCGGACCCGATGCTGTGGGCGGCCAGTGAGCAGTCCAGGAAGTTCACCTCCATCCGCACCGGCCTGTTCGTCGGCGCCGCCTGCGTGCTGGCGCTGATCGGCGCGAGCCTGCTGGTGTCGCAGCTGGAGCAGTTGCGCGAGCGCAGGAAGCTGCTGTCGTCGCTGGTGGCCTTCGGCACCCGGCGGCGCACGCTGAGCCTGTCGGTGCTGTGGCAGACGGCCGTCCCGATCACGCTGGGCCTGCTGCTGGCGTCGGCGGTGGGGCTGACGCTGGGCGGGGTGCTGCTGCGGATGACGGACGCCACGGTCGGCGTGGACTGGGCGAGCGTGCTGGCGATGACCGGCATCGGCGCGGCCGTCGTGCTCGTGGTCACCCTGCTCAGCCTGCCGCCGCTGCTGCGGCTGATGCGCCCGGACGGGCTGCGTACGGAGTAGCGCCCGCCGCGCCGGGCCCCTCCCCTCGCCGGGAGGGGCCCGGCGCGCTGCCGGGCCCGCTCAGAGGCCGTACTCCTTCACCACGCGCCGGGCCTGGGCGAAGAGCATGCCCACGTTGACTGACTTGCGGCACACCACCACGGCGACGACGTCCTGCTGCTCGGTCATCCGCAGGAACAGGTGGGTCAGGTTGTCGCTGTTGACCAGGATCTCCTGGAAGAAGTGGTTCTCGCTCGCGGTGCCCCGGCGCTCCTTGAAGACGTCCTCGATCATCACGACCGTACGGCCCTGGAACAGGTCCAGGGTGGCGCCCGCCAGCAGGTCCAGGACCTCCGGCGGGTGGTTGTCCACGGTCTCGTAGGACAGCAGCATTCCGGTGGACATGTCGACCACGCCCGCGGCGAGGCAGTCGGGCGCCTCGGACCGCAGGGACTTGACCAGGCCCATCACCTGGTCGGAGAAACCGGCGGTCATACGCTTCGTCGCCATCCCTTCACACTCCCTCGGGGGCCTTCTCGGTCAGGATCGAGTCGATGCGCCGCAGCGTGGGCCGGGTCGCGCGGTGCAGCCGGTCGATGTCCATCCCCTCGTCGCCGAGCACGACCATCAGGGCGGTGTCGCCGACCGCGTAGAAGGCGGCGCAGCCGTGGCTGCCGTACGTCACCGTCTGCCGCAGCACCCCGCGCGCGGTCGCCTCGGCGGTGCGCCGGGCGAGTCCGAGGCCGGCCGCCGCGAGGGCGGCCAGCGACTCGGGTTCGATCGAGTCGGCGGTGTCGGCCGCGATGAGCAGGCCGTCGGCGGCCGCGACCGCCGTGTCGGTGATTCCGGTCACCTGCTCGCGCAGCCCGCGCATTTCGAGCGCGAGGGCTTCGTGATCCACGTAATCAACTCCCGTACATGACATATGGCATGGGTGCGTGTTCTTCATTTCGCGGATCCGTTCCGCAGGCGGAAGAAGCCTTTCCAGCTCGCCCCGTGCTTGTGCGGGGTGAGGACTTCGGTGATGCCGCTGGCGCCGGGTGTGCGGCGGGGCAGGGAGACCGGCGGGCCGGTCCGCTCGGGCGGACCCGGGGGCTGCGGCGGGGGTTTGCGGTGGCTGACGACCCGCACCTGCGGCGGTATCCGGACGGGGATGGGCGTGGGCGTCTCGGCGCACTCCAGCAGGCCCCGGGCGAGCATCCGGCCCACCTCGACGGTGACCGTGTAGACCGCGCGGCCGGTGCGGAAGGCGAGGTCCCGTGCGGTGCGGCGGCCGTCGGCGTGGCCGAGCAGCTCCTGCTGGAGCTCGGTGACCTGGGCGTGGCGGGCGGCGGGTCTCGGCCGCTCCCGGTCGGGACGGACGGGGTACGGCAGGGCGGCCAGGGCGGTCAGCTTCCGGCCCACCTCCTGCATCATGCGGGTGGGCGGCTCGCCGACCGCGACCGGGGCGAGCGGCTCGCTGCCGGCGGCGCGTTCCCAGCCGTCGACCGGCCCGGCCGCGATGGCGAAGGCCGCGTCGTGCAGCGCCATCACGCAGATGACCCTGAGCTGGGCGGCGCCCGCGTGCCCGTGCGCGATCAGGGCGGCCGCAGGCCAGGGCGCGTCACCCGCCTGCCGGACCAGCTCGGCCCACTGCTCGCCGGTGAGCCGGCCCGAGCGCAGCAGGAGGGCCATGGCCCCGGGCGCCCCGGGGCTCTCGGCCGCGACGACGAGTCCGTCGCGCAGGTGGAAGGCGCCGCCGGGCCGGCCGGACACCCGCAGCTCGCCGGTGAACCCCTCGCGGCTGCTCGCGCTCAGCGCCTGCCCCAGTTCGGCGTACCCGAGGGGGCCGAGGGAATCTCCGAAATCCGACATCACTCCCCTTGGCCTGTCGCACATACGCCTGACGCATCACTCTGAGGGGGTATGTGTATCAACCGGGGGGCACAGGTCGGCCCGGGTCTTCCTACCTGCCGCCACTTGACGGAATTTGAGGAGCCGGGCAACCCAAAGAGCTTTGTTCGGCGCTCATTTGATCGATTCCGCGATCTCTTCCGACGTCCGGGCCGAGCACCCGTACGGGCAGCGGACGCAGGTCCTCGCGCAGGGCGGCGGCCAGTTCCCGGTACTCCGCGCCGCGGGCCGCGCCGCCGCGCATCACGAGGGCGATCCGGCGGGAGGGGGCGGGTTCGGCGAAGTTGCCGGTGAGGAGCTGGTTGCTGCGGGAGGTCTCGACCTTGAGCGCGGTGCGCGGCAGCAGGGTGCAGCCGAGTCCGCCGGCGACGAGCTGAACGAGCGTGGACAGGCCCGCGGCGGTCGTGGTGACCGGCGCGTCCTCGCGCCCGGCCTCCCGGCAGATGTCGAGGGCCTGGTCGCGCAGGCAGTGCCCCTCGTCCAGCAGCAGCAGGTTCAGCTCCCTGAGCGCCTCCCTCGGGATGCCCTCGCGGCCGCCCAGCCGGTGGTCGAGCGGGGTGACCAGCACGAAGTCCTCGTCGAACAGCGGGAGTTCGACGACGCCGGGCACGCCGAGGGGCACGGCGAGCAGCAGCAGGTCCAGACGCCCCGCGGCCAGCCCCTCCAACAGGTTCGCGGTCTGCTCCTCGTGAACCTGGAGGTCGAGGTCCGGGTAGCGGTCGTGGACGAGCCTCAGCACCGTGGGCAGCAGGTACGGCGCCACGGTGGGGATGACACCGAGCCGCAGCGCGCCCGTGAAGGGGGCCCGGACCGCCTCGGCCTCCTCCAGCAGCGCCCCGACCTCGACCAGCACCGCCTTGGCGCGGACGGCCAGCCGCTCACCCTCGGGTGAGAGCAGCACCTTGCGCGTCGTACGCTCCAGGAGGGTGACACCGAGTGCCTCCTCCAGGGCGGAGACGGCGCCGGAGAGCGCCGGCTGGCTCATCCCGATCGCCGCGGCGGCGTCCCGGAAGTGCAGGTGCTCCGCCACGGCCGCGAAGGCACGCAGCTGTGCGAGGCTCGGCTGCCTGCGCTTACTACCCATGGTCACTGATAACCACCTCCGATCAACTTGACCGAGTATAGCTATTTCCGCAATCAATGCACTCTGTGCCAGCATCGTCAGCGTCCAACCCATGGGGGACGCCGGCACAACCGGTGTCTCCTCGCTGCAAGGAGAGCGTGTGCTCACTGTCGGTGACAAGTTCCCCGAGTTCGAACTGACCGCCTGCGTCTCGCTGGAGAAGGGCGAGGAGTTCGAGCAGATCCACCACAAGTCCTACGAGGGCAAGTGGCTGGTGGTCTTTGCATGGCCGAAGGACTTCACTTTCGTCTGCCCGACCGAGATCGCCGCTTTCGGCAAGCTGAACGAGGAGTTCGCCGACCGCGACGCGCAGATCCTCGGCTTCTCCGGTGACTCCGAGTTCGTCCACCACGCCTGGCGCAAGGACCACCCGGACCTGACCGACCTGCCCTTCCCGATGATGGCGGACTCCAAGCACGAGCTGATGCGGGACCTCGGCATCGAGGGCGAGGACGGCTTCGCCCAGCGCGCCGTCTTCATCGTGGACCCGAACCGCGAGATCCAGTTCACCATGGTCACCGCGGGCTCCGTCGGCCGTAACCCCAAGGAGGTCCTGCGGGTCCTGGACGCCCTCCAGACGGACGAGCTCTGCCCCTGCAACTGGTCCAAGGGCGAGGAGACCCTCGACCCGGTCAAGCTGCTGGCCGGTGAGTGAGCATGTCGCTCGACTCCCTGAAGTCCGCCCTTCCTGACTACGCCAAGGACCTGAAGCTCAACCTGGGCTCGGTGATCGGCAACTCGGACCTGCCCGCGCAGCAGCTGTGGGGCACGGTCCTGGCGACCGCCATCGCCGCGCGCTCGCCGATCGTCCTGCGGGAGCTGGAGCCGGAGGCGAAGGCGAACCTGTCGCCGGAGGCGTACACGGCCGCCAAGTCCGCGGCTGCCGTCATGGCGATGAACAACGTCTTCTACCGCACCCGGCACCTGCTGTCGGACCACGAGTACGGCAATCTGCGCGCCGGTCTGCGGATGAACGTCATCGGCAACCCCGGCGTCGACAAGGTCGACTTCGAGCTGTGGTCCTTCGCCGTGTCCGCGATCAACGGCTGCGGCATGTGCCTGGACTCGCACGAGCAGGTCCTGCGCAAGGCCGGTCTCGAGCGCGAGACCGTCCAGGAGGCCTTCAAGATCGCCGCGGTGATCCAGGCGGTCGCCACGACCCTGGACGCCGAGGCCGCGCTGGCCGAGTAGCTCCGGCCGCGTCGCACGACGGCATGACTGCGGCCCCCTCCCACCGCGGTGGGAGGGGGCCGCAGTCATGCCGTCGTGGGGCCGGGCCCGGCCGCCGGGCTCAGCCGGCCGAGTCGCCGGCCGGTGCGTCGGCGGGGACCTCTTCGACGGCCGCGGGCTCCTGACGGGGGCGGGCGGGCAGCCGTACGGTGCGCTCCTCGGAGTAGGCCCGCAGGTAGCCCACCACCGTGTTGGTCACCGCCACCAGCGGGACCGCGACGACCGCGCCGCCGATGCCCGCGATCATCCCGCCCGCGGCGACCGACAGGACCACCGCCAGTGGGTGCACCCGGACCGCGCGGCCCAGGATGAAGGGCTGCAGCACATGGCCCTCGATCTGCTGCACCGCGAGGACGACCACCAGCACCATCAGCGCGGTGAAGACACCCTGGGTGACCAGCGCGACCACCACGGCCAGCGCGCCGGACACGACCGCGCCCACCAGCGGGATGAACGCGAACAGGAAGATGAACACGGCCAGCGGGACGGCCATGGGCACGTTCAGGAAGTAGATGCCGAGGCCGATGAAGATCGCGTCGATCAGCGCCACGATCACCGTGCCGCGGACGTAGGCCGTCAGGGTGCGCCAGGCACGCGGGCCCGCTCCGGCGACTCCCGGGCGGGCCGCCGCCGGCACCAGCTTCAGGGTCCACTCCCAGATCCGCCGCCCGTCGTACAGCAGGAAAAGCGTCGAGAAGATGGTCAGGAGGATGCCGGTCAGCGCCTCCACCACGACCGTGACGCCCTCCAGCCCGGCCGACGTTATCTGGTCGGTGTTGGCGCCGACGGCGTCGCGCAGGTTCTTGGCTATCTGGTTGATCTGCTTGTCGGTGACGTGGAAGGGGCTGTGCAGCAGCCACTTGCGCAGCTCGTCGATGCCGTCCTGGATCTGGCTGGAGAGCGTGTCGATGTTCTCCATGACCTGCCAGGTCACGAACCACCCGATCAGCCCCATGATGACGAAGCCGAGGATCGCGGTGAGCGCGGTGGCCGGACCGCGCGGCAGTCCGCGGCGGCGCAGCCGCGCGACCGTGGGCTGCATCAGCGCGGTGATGAGCAGCGCGGCCACGAAGGCGAGGACCACGAGCTGGACGGCGCTGATGGCCCGCATCAGCACCCAGACGGTTCCGGCCAGCACCAGCACCCGCCAGCCGGCCTCCGCCGCGACCCGTACGCCCCAGGGCACGGCCTGGACGGGGTCGGGACGGGCCGGGGCGGCTACCCCGCGGTCGGGCACGGGTACCGTGTCCCCCGACGGTTGTTCCGGCACGGACCCGGTGTCTTCCTTCTCGGCCTCCGCGCGGCGCTCGTCCAACCGCTCACCCATCTCGGTGAGTCCGGCGCCGAGCCGGCCGAGCCACCCTGGCACCTTCGACATGATCCGTCCTCTTCCCCCGTCCGTCCCCACCACTCCCCCCAGGAGTCGTTCCGTCACGGTACATGGCGACAGCCCCTCCCCCTAGGACGGGGAGGGGCTGCGCGGGGTTGAGAGCGGCGCCCGCCGGACGATCGCTACGGGCGCCGTGGGCCGCTCGGGCTCAGTACCAGTGGTTGGCCGACCAGAACGACCAGGCCTGGCAGGGGCTGCCGTACCGCTCGTTCATGTAGTTGAGGCCCCACTTGATCTGGGTGGCCGGGTTGGTCCGCCAGTCGGCACCGGCGGAGGCGTACTTGCCGGCCGGGAGCGCCTGGAAGAGACCGTAGGCGCCGGAGGACGCGTTCACCGCCTGGTAGTTCCAGCTCGACTCGTGGTTCACGATGTTGCTGAAGCACTGGAACTGGTCGGCGGCGACCATCTGGCGCGCCATCGCCTGGATCTGCGCGGCGGTGTACGAGCTCTGGACGGCGAAGCTGGAGGAGTCCCGGCTCGCGCTGCGGCTGGCCGCCTCGGCCTTGGCCTTGGCGCGGTCCTTGGCCTCCTGCTCCGCCTTCTCGGCGGCCGCCTTCTTGGCGATCGCGGTCTGGGCGGCAGCCTTGCGGGCGGCCTCCTCCGCGTCCTTCTTCGCGCCCGCGTCCGCGGCGATGGCCTGTGCGTCGGCCTGCTGCGCGAGGGAGGCGGTCTGCACCTGGGCCTGCTGACCCGCGGGTATGTCCGCAAGAAGCGTCGTCGCGTCGGCTGCCGTCGCTTCGGCGTCGTTGTTCTGCGCGGTGCTGCCCGAGGCAACGCCGACGACGCTTCCGACAGCGGTGACCGCGGTGGCCGAGGCCACTGCGAATCCCCGGACCGAGATCCGGCTCACACGGTTTTCCTTCCAGCATCGCCCGCTTCGGTGACCCTGGCGGACGCAATCGTGCCCCCTGACACTGGCCTCCCAACTGCGGGTCACGGAGGCACGGGCCCGCTGGGCAACTCCCTTACGGGAGAGCCACGTGGTGCTCGGGCGGCATACGACGACGCTATGGAGTTGGCTGTGATGCTCAGGTGGTGCTGTACCGCTGGGGGCACAGGTGTGTCGTATGCGGGGCCTGACAGGAGTGAGACTCTGCCGCAACCCCGCACCGCAAGGCAATTCCGAAATGCGTGTGAAAGCTCACACCGTGTTTGGCCCTGGGGATTTCGAGAAACCTCCGCACACGCCGACGCCGCCCGGCTAGGCTCTCGGCCTTTACCGGACGGCGCCAACTTCCGCTCCATCGCCCCGAGACGGGGCATTCGGGGGCGGATTCGATCAGATGTGCCCCTCCTCCAGCATTTCGGTCACAAGGGCCGCGATCTGGGACCTCTCGGACCTCGTCAGCGTCACGTGCGCGAAGAGCGGATGGCCCTTCAGCTTCTCGACGACGGCGACGACACCGTCATAGCGACCGACCCGCAGATTGTCCCGCTGTGCCACGTCATGAGTCAGAACGACCCGTGAATTGGCGCCGATCCGGGAAAGGACGGTCAGCAACACGTTCCGTTCCAGGGACTGCGCCTCGTCCACGATCACGAACGCGTCGTGCAGCGAGCGGCCGCGGATGTGGGTGAGCGGCAGGACCTCCAGCATCCCGCGCGCGGTGACCTCCTCGATGACCTCGCGGCTGGTGACGGCCGACAGCGTGTCGAAGACCGCCTGCGCCCAGGGGCTCATCTTCTCCGCCTCGTTGCCGGGCAGATAGCCGAGCTCCTGCCCGCCCACCGCGTACAGCGGGCGGAAGACCATCACCTTCTGATGCTGACGGCGCTCCAGCACCGCCTCCAGGCCCGCGCACAGCGCCAGCGCCGACTTGCCGGTGCCGGCCCGGCCGCCCATCGACACGATGCCGACGTCCGGGTCGAGCAGCAGGTCGAGCGCGATGCGCTGCTCCGCGCTGCGGCCCTTGATGCCGAAGGCCTCCCGGTCGCCGCGCACCAGGCGGATGTCGCCGTCGGCCGTGACCCGCCCGAGCGCCTTGCCCCGCTCCGACTGGATGGTCAGCCCGGTGTGCACGGGCAGGCCGTCGGTCTCGGGGACCTGGACGCGCCCGGCCTCGAACAGGATGTCCACCTGCTCCGCGGACAGGGTCAGTTCGGACATCCCGGTCCAGCCGGAGGCGTCCGTGATGGCGAGTTCCGCGCGGTACTCCTCGGCCAGCAGGCCGACCGAGGAGGCCTTGATCCGAAGCGGCAGGTCCTTCGAGACGACGGTGACGTCGAACCCCTCGGCCTGCAGATTGCGGGCGACCGCGAGGATGCGGGAGTCGTTGTCCCCCAGGCGGTAGCCGGTGGGCAGCACGCTGGGGTCCGAGTGATTGAGCTCGACGCGGAGCGTTCCGCCGAGGTCCCCGATCGGGATGGGGGCGTCGAGACGGCCGTACCGGACCCGGTAGTCGTCGAGCAGGCGCAGGGCCTGCCGGGCGAAGTAGCCGAGTTCGGGATGGTGCCGCTTGGCCTCCAGCTCCGTCACCACGACTACGGGCAGCACGACCTCGTGCTCCTCGAAGCGGCTCAGGGCGTTCGGGTCGGCCAGCAGGACGCTGGTGTCGAGAACATAGGTGCGCCGGTCGGGCTTGCGGCGCTTTGTGCTGGTCACCACGGAAGGACGTACCCCCTCGGATGAGGTCGGGGAGCGACGAGATGGAGCTGGGCCGGTCGACGGCACCCGCGCGCGGCGGGCCGAGGACCGGCCCTCCGCGGCTGCGTCCGTGCTGTGACCGCACGGTCGGGCTGGTGCAAAGGGCCTCCCGGGCGGACGGCCCCGTGCCGCCCGCTGAGATCCGACACCCGTGGTTCGGGTGTCGACCTGTCTGGCTTATGCCCTCGAACATGCGCCGTCATGCAAATGCACGGGGCGGCGCACGTGTGAACTCCGCGTTACATCCGCCTCTGAAGGGGTATCCATGCGCCTTTCGGGCGGACCCTCCGAAGCCGGGTCCGCCGGGCCGCGGCGAAGGTGCGCCGGGTGGCGTATCCGCCGGTCAGCGGCCGTGTCGGCGGTCGCGCGGCGATCAGCCGCCGTAGCGCCGGTGGCGGGCGGCGTAGTCGCGCAGGGCCCGCAGGAAGTCGACCTTGCGGAAGGCCGGCCAGAAGACCTCGCAGAAGTAGTACTCCGAATGGGCGGTCTGCCAGAGCATGAATCCGGACAGCCGCTGCTCGCCGCTGGTGCGGATGACCAGGTCCGGATCGGGCTGGTCGCCGGTGTAGAGGTGCCGGCCGATCATGTCGACGTCGACGGACTCTGCGACGTCCTCCAGCGCGACGCCCTTGTCGTGGGCGTCGAGCAGCATGGAGCGGACCGCGTCGGCGATCTCCTGGCGGCCGCCGTAGCCGATCGCGACGTTGACGAGTATCCCGTCGACGTGGGCGGTGGTCTCCTCGGCCTCCTTCAGCGCGGTCTGCATCTGCGCGGGCAGCAGGTCGGGGTTGCCGACGTGATGGACGCGCCAGCGGCCGTCGGCGGCCAGGGTCCGTACGACGTCCTCGATGATGCCGAGGAGCGGGACGAGCTCCTCCTGGGGACGGTCGAAGTTGTCCGTGGACAGCAGCCAGAGGGTGACGACTTCCACGTCCGTCTCGCTGCACCAGCCGAGGAATTCCTCGATCTTCTCGGCACCGGCCCGGTGACCGTGGACGGTGCTGGAACCCGCGGCCTTCGCCCAACGGCGGTTGCCGTCCATGATGACGCCGATGTGCTTGGGCACCTGAGCGTGGTCCAGGTGACCTTCCACCCGGCGTGCGTACAGCCTGACCAGCAGGCCGCGCAGCTTGTCGCGCAGGTTCACGTGTTCGTCAGCCCCTCCGTCTGGATCGGACAGGCGCGGCCGGGGGCGATCCCTGCCCGCGCGGCGGCCTCGTCCGTATGGCGGTCCCCGGGGGCGAAGCCTACCCCCGACCCGGCAAGGGTCCCCCCAACGGGTGCTCGTGCGCGCCCGGATGCATCAGACGCTCCCCCCGGAGCTCCTACAAGAAACGGGCCGGTCCGTGGGGGGGAGACGGACCGGCCCGAGGGGGGGTTTCCACCATAACCCTTCGTAAGTGATGTCGCGTGCATCGGCGTACAACAACTACTCTCCGGAGTCGCCCGGCGACGCCGCGAGAGGCTTGGAGGCTGTCATTCCGGGGGTTGGAGTGGCCGGATCACAGCGGATTCACAGGTGAATCGGGCGGCATGCGGCGAGAACCGCAGGGTTTGGGCCTTCTTGGTGACCATGCGGCGCGTCGCCCCCGCGTCCCTCCCCCGGGCGACCCGGCCGCGAACGCCCGATTGACGCCGGCACGCGTTCCGCCCCGGCCCCGCGAGCCACGGCGACGGGGCCCCGAGCAGGCGGGCACGGCACCGCGCGGCCCCCTCCACCGCGCGGTACCGCCCGCGCAGCTTTGCTCACGCGAATTGCCTTGGTCTGAACTTACGTGGGGCGGGCGGGTGACGCGAGGGGCGGGCGATAACGATGTGAAGAACGGGACGCCCTGACCTGCCCTTCAGGGGCACTTTCCGGACGGTCGCTTCCCGGCCATCCATCGGCGCGCGTGCGGAAGGGGGGCGCGGGGGCGGATCGGCGGGTCGGTGGGGCGGCGCGGCGAGGGGACAGCGGGTCGATACCGCGATGGGACAGCGTGGCGGCGGCCGGTGGGTCGGCGTGGCGGCGGGACAGCACGGCGGCGGCCCGGCGTGGCGGCGGGGGTCGGCGTGGCGGCGTGGCGGCGTGGCGGCGTGGCGGCGGGTCAGCCCACCGGCCGGCCCGCTCGCGTCGGCTTGCGGGCGTCGAAGAGGTGGCGGGTGCTGTGGGCCACGAACGGGCCGTGGCTCGCGATGCGTTCGTGCAGCGCCCGCAGCCGGGGGGCGTACGCCTCGACCGTGAAGCCGGGGACCATCCAGATCACCTTGCGCAGGAAGTGGACGACGGCGGCGATGTCGTGGAACTCCATGCGCAGGCGCTCGGCGCGCAGATCGACGATCTCCAGCCCGGCGGCCTCGGCGTCGGCGCGCTCCCGGTCGGGGTGCCGGCCGCCGCGCACCGCCTCGGACTGCGGCCCGAGGAACCACTCGACCAGCTCGAAGGCGCTGGCGGGCCCGACGTGCTGGGCGAAGTACGTGCCGCCCGGTTCGAGGACGCGGGCGATCTCCGCCCACTGCGGCCGCACGGGGTGCCGGCTGACCACCAGGTCGAAGGCGCCGTCGGCGAACGGCAGCGGCGCGTGGTCGGGCGAGGCGACGACCACGACGCCGCGCGGGCGGAGCAGTCCGGTGGCCTCGGCGGCGTTGGGCGGCCAGCCCTCGGTGGCGGCGACGAGCGGGGGGACCCGGCCGGCCCGGCCGAGGGCGAAGTCGAGGACCTCCCCTCCCCCGGTCTGAACATCGAGCGCGGCCCGCGCGCGGGCCAGCCTTCCGGCCGCCGAGACGGCGTACCCCCAGGACGGCCGCGCCTCCGTGGCCCGCCCCTCGAACCAGGCGAAGTCCCACCCCTCGGTGGGCACGGCGGCGCCCTCGGCGACGAGGTCCTCGAAGCTGCGGTGCCCGCTGTCTGCCATGCCCCGATGCTCGCAGGACACGATCGCCGCCCGCCTCCCATTTACGCCCCGCACGCAGGACACCGCGGCCGGGGCCCGGTCCCGCCGACGGAACCAGGGGCCCCGCGGCAGGGCCGCCCGCCTACTCGGCCGGGGCGAGGACCAGTTGGGCCCCGAGCCAGAGGAGCGCACAGTGCAGCGGTACACAGGCGGACCATCCCCTCGCCCGCCGCGGGCCGTGACGGACCACCTGCACCCAGCCGACGCCCGTCAGCAGCAGCGCGAGCCCCCACAGCACCCACGCCGCCACGAGCCACGGCGTGGAGAGACCCGTGAACACCCGCAGCAGCGCGACCGGGATCAGCACGATCAGCGGCACACCCCAGGTGCCCTCGGTGACGGGGGAACCGGTGTCCGCGGACTGGCCGTTCGCCATTGCCCTTCCTTTCGGGGTCGTTCCTTCGGCGCGGTCCGGCCCGCGGGGAGCGGGCCGGACGGCTCACCGACGACTCAGTGGTTGAAGTGCCACCAGATGTCGTAGAGGCTCAGGCCGGGAGAGACGGCCTTGATGGCGTACTTGACGTACCACGGGCGGGAGTCGACCCACCGCTTGAAGTCGTCGTACTTGCCCGCCACGGCCTTGGTGAAGCCGGCGATCCTCTTCAGTGCGGAGGCGATCTGGCCCCACTTGGGCACCTTGAGGGCCGTGATGCCCCCGCCGGGCTTGGTGGGGGCCGCGGCCGCCTGCTGGAGCGCCGCCAGGTCCTGGCCGCCGAACTCGGCCATGAAGGCCTGCACTTCGGGGTCCTTGCTGTCGAGCAGCGCCTGCAACGCCTGAGCCGCTTCGGGCTCCTGCGCGGACGTCACCACCGGCGTCGGCACCTCATCGGCCATCGCCATGGGGGCGGCTGCGGCCACGCCAAGAGCGGCCAGCACGCTCACGGCGGCCAGACGTATGCGAATGGGTTTCACGTAGACTTCCCCTTGCAGTTCCAAGGGGGAAGAGGACGTGCGGGAACGCCGGTAGGCGTCCAAACTTAACGGCCCCCCGAATGCGCTTCTTCCCCCTGCATTCACACCCGACCGGTTGGTCGTGCCGGTCGGTCGAAAAGGGACTCTAGCAGTAAAGATCATCTCTTTGGATCGCAAAGAGTGTGCAAGGAATCACTGGCGCGAACGGAACCTTTCGCCCCAATCAACCCTCCGTACCGGGTCGGCCCGTGAAGTGGATGGGCCCGTGGGCCCATGTGCGGCCGCCTGCTCGTGGATACGGTGCTGGCCGTACGGGAGTACGCGGGAGTACGTCGGTACGACGGGCGGAGGCGGGGCGGGGATGGGACGGCGCTGGCGGGACGGTCGGGGCGAGCTGACCGTGCACGGGGACGGAGCGGCACCGGTGACGGTCCCGCTGGAGCTGGCGACCTCGTACCGGGCCCGCACCAGGGGCCTGCTCGGCCGGGACACCGTCGACGGCGCGATCCTGCTCTCGCCCGCGAACAGCGTGCACACCTTCCGGATGCGCTTCCCCATCGACGTCGCCTACCTCGACCGCGACCTCACCGTCCTCGCGGTACGCACCATGCCCCCGAACCGCCTGGGCCTGCCCCGCCTGCGCTCCCGGCACGTGCTGGAGACGGACGCGGGCGTGATGGCGGGCTGGGGACTGCGGGCGGGGGTGCGGGTAGTGGTGGAGGCGGAGTAGAGGGACCGCCTCGGACGACGGGTCAGCGGTTCAGATCCATGACCAGGCCGAGCGCCAGCCCCTCCTCCGTGAGGCCGTCGGCGGTCTCCTCCTTCGCGCGTACCGCTCGGCCAGTTCCATCGTCCACGGGGTGACGAGGGCTTCGTCGTCGACGTACAGACCGGGCCAGGTGAAGACCTCGCCGGCGATCCAGCCGCCGATCCACGTCGTCCACCGCCGGACGAACCGTGCTCCTTCCTCTCCGTCCGGTTCCGGTGGAACGCCGGGGATGCCGAGCCGCGCGCACTCCCGCATCGCCTCGATCATTCGCTCCCGGGTGACGTGGCGCGCATACGGCATCAGGTCCCGCATGACCTGCCGCACCTCGAGCCAGGCGGGCGGCTCCTCGTCCTCGCTCTCCCTCCCGCCCCAGGTGGGGGCGGGGACCGGATCGGGCACGGGCTCGGCCGGCTGGCAGGCCTGGAGGATCGCCCGCGCCCGGGCGACGTTCTGCTCGGTCGCCGGCAGATCGGCCGGCCACTGGAAGCCCGCGGCCCATCCGTAGGGAAGCTCTCGTACGACGGGTGGCAGCGAGGGCTCCTCGCCAGGAGCCGGTTCCTGGACGCGCGCCTCGTAACGGGGGCGGCGCAGCAGGAGGAGCCGCGAACGGACGTACGGGCGGAAGTCCCGGACCTTGTCGTCGTGTACGAGTTCCAGCAACGCCTCCTCGCCGCGCGGCCGGCCGAGGGCCAGGAGCAGGCGGACCTCCGGCTCCACGGCCAGGCCGACGCGGACGTAGGCCTTGGCGAGCCGGGCCGCCTCGCCGTCGTGGCCTAGGTGGGCCGCGCGCTCCAGGAGGGCGAACGCGTCGGAGGCCAGGGCCTGCCGTACCGAGGTGGCCCATGCGGCGGCCGTGGTGTCGATCTGCTCCCGCGTCGGTGGCGAGGACACCGTGGGGATGCCGAGTTCGGACCACTTCACGAGCACCTGCGATATACGTTCCCGGGTGACGTCGGCGGTGGTCGGCATGAGCCGGGGCAGCCAGGCGTCGGCCTCATCCAGGGTGTGGTCGTCGCGGTCGTCGTAGAAGTCCCGCAGCGACTCGTCCCAGTCGTGCACACTGTGGCGGTGCTCGGGCAGGGAGGCCCGCAGGACCTCGAGCGCCTGCTCCGCGTGCGTGGGCAAGAGCTCCGCAAGGGCGGGACGCCTGCAACGGGTGAGGTCGTTCCAGGGCGAGGGCAGCTCACGCATGCCCATGGGCAGCAGGTGGCCGGGGGTCATCGATCGGCATCGCCCTTGTTCGTATGCAGTTCCCGAGCGATCTCGGGCAACTCGGAGACAGGGACATGCGGCAGCTCAGCGACGGCGGAGGCCACCGCGTCGATCGTGTGCACTGGTGGTTCGTCGTCCGAGGACAGCAGCCGGGCACGAGTGGTCCCACCCGAGGGGCTGGCGACCCAGTAGGCGGACGGGACGTCCTCCATCGCCGGATAGAGCACTGCGGCCCCGACTGCCGAGGCCAGTCGACCGGCGAACTCCGCCTCGGAGGGAACCTGGTCGAAGAGCTCGTCGAGGACGTAGATGTCCAGCGACATGGAAACGTCACCGCGGAGTCCGCTGTAGCCGCAGAGCACGGGCGCGGCCCAGTCCCGTGTGCTCTGGTCACCGTCCCGGTCCGCGACATCGACGTCGACCTCGCCCGCACCCACTGCCTCGATCAGGGCGCCGGCAAGCACGGCGGCACGTACCGGCCTCCCGGTCAGCAGCAGGTCGTAGATCATTTGTACGTCCCGTCGTAAACCTTCTTGGCCTTGGCCACGGCCTCCGGATTGTTGGCGAATCGCGGGTTCTTCGTCAGCGCGGGGGCGTTCACGTCGCCATTTGCCTTGGCTATCTCCGTCAGAGCCGCGTACTCGTTACGGTCCATCATCACGATCCCCGGACCCGAATCGGGGTACATCCGCCCCGAGTCCTCGATTCCGTAAGTACGGCCGTTGATCTCGTAACGGTTGGTCTGCTTGTTCCACACGGCCTTGTTCTCGGCGATCGCCTTGATGTCCGCCGCCACATCGCCCTCGTGCCCCTTCAGGATGACGCTGTTCTTCGGCCTGACCTGGCCGTGCTTGGCGCCGGCCACGGTGTGCCTGGGGTGCGGGAACTTCAGCGTCTTCCCCGCGGCCGGCCCCTCCACGTCGGGACCGGCGACCCACTCCTTCTTCTTCGCCTGGATGTCGTCGGACGTCTTGTCCGCCTCGTCCGCCTGCTTGCGGGCCTCCTGAGCCTCCTTCTTGGCCTCCTCGTCGCAGCCGTCCTCGGCGAGGATCACGAATGGGGAGGAGGCGCCGGCGGCCAGGACGGTGGTGCCGGTGCCGGGGGCGCCGGTGAGGGTGCCGGGGGTGGCATCGCGCGGGCCGTCGCCGTACGGGGTCCCGCGGGCCGGGGCGGAGAGGGTGCAGCCGGACTGCCTGGCCTTCTTCTCGGCCTCGTCGGCCGCCTCGTCGGCCTGCTTGGCCGCCTTCTCGGCGCCCTCGACGTCTCCCGCCCTGGCCGCCTTCTTGGCGTCCTCGGCCGCCTTGCCCGCCTTCTCCGCGAGCTTGCCCAACTTCGCGAGCTTGCCCAGCTCGCCGACCTTCTCCACGACCTTGGCGGCGTCGTAGCCGGGGATGAAGAGGGAGCCGACGTTCCAGATGACGTGGGTGACGGCGCGGGTCTTGTCGCCGTTCTTCCAGTCGTTCGCGACGTCGTCGCCGATGAACATGTCGTAGAGGACCGTGCCGCCGGTCTTCAGCGAGGCTCCGCCCCAGTCCCAGACGGCGCCGAAGTAGTCGCCCTTGGACCACTCGTCGCGGGCGCCCTGGGAGTTGTCCCACCAGTCCTCGCCGAGCTGCTTGCCGTAGTCGCCTATGCCCTTGAGGGTGTCGAGGGGGTGGCGGACCATGCCGTAGATGCCGGTGACGTCACCCCACACGCCGTCGACGAACAGGCCTTGGCCGACCTGCTTGACCTGGTCGCCGGCGCAGCCGAAGAAGGCACCGACACCGGAGAAGCAGCCGTCGTCCTTCTTCTCGTTGTCGCCCTGGTCGCCCCCGTCGCCCTGGTTGCCCCCGTCGTTCTGGTCGCCGTTGCCGTTCTCGTTTCCGCTCTCGTTTCCGTCGCTGTTCGTGCCGCTGTCGGTGGTCGTGTCACCGCCCGTGGGGCCGGTGTTCCGGCCGTCGGGGTTCCGGCCGTCCGTGCTCCGGCCGTCGGGGGTGGTGCCGGAGGCGTCCGTGGCGGTGCCGTTCGCCGGGGCCGGGCAGCCCATGCCGACGACCTTGCACACCTGGGCCTGTATGCCCCCGTATATCTGCGTACCGAGACCGCTGACCACCAGGGCGGTCACTATGGCGACGACGATGGAGACCAGGCCGGCGTACTCGATCGCGGTCTGCCCCTCGTCGCCGCCGCGCCGCCACCGGATCATCCGGGCGAGCGAGAACGGGCGGCGCTCGGCCCGCTCCAGCTCCGGGAGTCCGTACCACTCCCGGCTCTCGGACTGGAGCAGGAAGTAGACGATGAGGACGGGGAGGAAGAGCTGGACGCCCCCGCGGACGGAACCGGCGGCGAGGTTGGTGAGCCCGCCGAGGATCAGCCAGACCTGAACGGCGATCAGCCCGCGCCTGACCCGGGCCCCGCCCTCCCACGTCCGCCGGGCCAGCCACCACCCGAGGACACCGGGCGCGGCCGCGTAGGCGACGAGGGCGATCACGCCTCCGTCGAGGACGTCGTACGACGAGGCGGTCAGCAGCAGCCCGACCCCGCCGAGCACGGTGGCGACGAACAGCACGTGCACGAGCGTCAGTGCCACCGCCAGCGACCGCGGCATCCCGCGGCGCCCACCGCGCCCGGACGACCACGGTCCCTCGAACTCCGGCACTCCCCCGACCGAGGCCATGCCCCCTCCCCCCCCCACGTCGGCACACAACTAGGGGGAGATTAGGAAGGAAGCGCCCGCCCAGGATGGGCCCGTGGGCCCAATTCGGCACCCAAAGCACACGACGCGGTGCCCACCGACAGCCGAAAGCCCTCCGCGCCGCGATCCGGGAGATCGGGGCGCGGAGGGCCGGTCGCCTCGTGCGGTGATCAGCTCTGGGTGCGGGGGAAGGACACCTCCACCCGGCGGTTCTTCTTGCGGCCGGCCTCCGTGGAGTTGTCGGCGATCGGGTACTGCTCGCCGTAGCCGCGGACCTCGAAGGTGATGTTCGAGTCGTTCAGGTCCTGGTCCAGGACGTCCTGTACGGCGTTGGCGCGCTGCTTGGACAGGACGTCGCCGTGGGCGGAGGAGCCGAGGTTGTCGGTGAAGCCGAAGACCCGGACGTGGGTGGACTTCTGCTTCTTGATCTCCTCCGCGATCGCGGCGATACGGGACTTCGCCTCGTCGCCGAGCTTCGCGCTGTCCTTGCCGAACAGCACCTCGGCCTGGAGCGCGAAGGTCACGTCCGTGTTGGTGTCCGAACGGCGCTCCTCGCCGCCCTGGTCCTCCACCACGGACTTGATGTCGAGGACTTTGGGGGCGGCGAGGGTGGCGCCTTCCGGCAGCTTCAGGTCCGGGTCGTTCGGGTCGACCTTCACGGGGGCGGACGCGGAGGCCTCCGTGCCCGGGGGCACGCTGGGGCTGTCGTCGGCGTGCGCGACGACGGCGCCGTAGAGGTTCGCGGCGACCATGACGGTGGCGGCGGTGAGCGCGAGGGCGAGACGTGGGCGCCCGCCAGGGGTGTGGGTCATCGCGGCCGCCTCAGCCGGAGATCTGGATGGTGCCGCTGGAGAAGGTGGGCAGTTGGAAGCTCACTTCGGTCGTATTGGCCGGTGGCGCCGGGAACTGCATGAAGACCGCGACGGTGGCGCCCGCCTTGACGTCCTGGACACCTGTCGTGGTCAGGGGGCGTCCATCGGTGTCCCTCAGCACGTAGTACCGCTTCTTGCCCTGGGAGTCCACCAGGGTTGCGCCACCGAAGGACTGGCCGTTCTTCATGATCTCGGTCTCGTTGCCGGTGAGCTGAGAGGAAAGAACGGCGGTCTGGCCCCCGTCGTTCTTCAGCTCGCCGTTGACGGTGACGAACCCGCCAGTGTCCCTCTTGGCCGACGTGATCTTCAGAACGAGACCGTCGGGACCCCTCAGCTCGGCCAAGGGCTCATCCGACTGCCCTTCCTGAGCACTTGGCCCGGATCCGCTGCCCCTCGAGGCTGACGCCGAACCCTGCGGCTTCTTGTCGCCGTCGCTGCCACCGCAACCGGCCACGCCGAAGGCCAATCCGGCAGCCACGGTCAACGCGACCAGCCCCCTACGGGCCTTCGCAGTGAACCGAATGCTCATCGTTCTGCTTCCTTCTTCACTCGTCGTTCGCTTGTCAGTCGGAGTCGGCCAGGTGGACGTCGAACAGGTCCTCGGGGCCAGGAAGATCGGTGAGGTGGAGTGGATCCAGGGGCCAGGTCCTGTCCCTGCACTTGAGCTGTGGCAGCACATCGCCCCCGGCGTTGTCGCTAAGGGGCTTGAAGGTGCAGAGGGGCCTGATCACGGCGGTGGCAGACGCATGGGAGCGCTGACTCTCCGTACCGGGGACCAGCGAGTTCCCCACGGGCTTGGTCGCTTGGACCTCGACCGTGTAGCTCATGCGCCACGGATTCGGGTTGCACCCGGTCACGCCCGCGTCGTTCTGCGCAGCGAGTTGATAGGCCCGCGCGCATCCCCCGAACTCCATGTTCTGGCCGTGGAAGATGTCCTGCCACTTGGTCGGGTCGCGCACGTCTTTCACCCATGCGCCCGCGAGTTGTTTCCGGGTGTCCTGTGCCGCCGCCAACGCCGCCGCGTCGGCCGCCGTCTCAGCGCCGTTCCTGTTCACCGCGGCCTGACCGACCGCAAAGTAGGCGAACGCGAGAAAGAGCAGGCCCCCCACCACCGTGATGTAGATGGGGAAAGCCTGCCCTGCGTCGTCGTATTTGCGGGGTCGGATCAAGGAGCGACCTTGGTGACCTGTGCCTTGATCTTGTCGAGAATCGTCTTGCCGATGTCCGTGCCGGTGATCGCCAGCACGATCGCCACGACCACCGCGATGATGCCCAGGTACTCGACCGCGGTCTGCCCCTTGTCGCCGGCGCGGCGCCGAACGGCCCCAACCGTGGTGTTCTTCCATCCGTTCACGCGGACTTGGGTCGCAACGGCCGTCTTCAGCATCAGGTCGCTCATGGTGTTCCCCTCCAGGCTCGGTCTCGGTGTCGCTCACGACACGAGAAAGGTAGGCCGGGAGGCCCGATCCACCGGAGGGTCCCAGGGCCCATTTCCGGGCCCAAAGCAAGGCCCACCCGTTCCCCCGTACTGTCATTGCAGTTCACCCCACCCCTCGTCCGGAGCCCGGAGCCGTGCCCAGCCACTTCGCCGCGGCCTCCGCGCGGCTGGTGCTGTGGAGTTTGGCGAAGATGCGGTTGATGTGGTTCTTGACCGTCTTCTCGCTGATGAAGCAGGTGGCGGCGATCTGCTGGTTCGTCATGCCGGACGCGATGAGGTCCATGATCTCCGCCTCCCTCGTGCTGAGTTGGAACCTCGACCTGTCGACGGCGGCCGGACGGCCACCTGTCCATCCAGACGACGACTCTCCCACATTCGGTTGCAGTTGCGAAAGGTTTTCTGCAGAAATAGCCTGAACGCCGCCTGTTGCGAGGTCGGACGTGTGTGCAGTCGCACCTCCCAAGCCCTCGGGGAGTGGTCCCCCGCTCCCGGGGCTCCGGTCATCCTGGCGCAACTGCGCCAGGAGCGCCCCTGCCGCCGTGGGGGTGAAATGGGCCCTGCCCTCCTTGATGTCCCTTACCGCCGCCACCAGCTGATCCGCCGTGAACTCGCCGTGCACCAGGTATCCGCCCGCGCCGCGGCGCAGCGCCTCCTGGACGATCTCGGACTCGCGGCTGTAGGTGAGCATCACGACCGGGGCGATCCGGACGAGGTACGGCAGTGCGGAGATGCCGTCCACGCCGGGCATACGGACGTCCAGCAGGACGACGTCGGGGCGGTGGTGCTGGGCCGCCTCCCACGCCTCGCGGCCGTCTGCTGCCTCCGCGACCACCGTGATGTCCGCGCGGCCGGACAGCAGCGCCGTCAGGCCGGCCCGGACCACGGGGTTGTCGTCCGCGACGACGACCCTGAGGGGTGCGCTCGGCGCGGGGCGGGGGAAGCCCTCGAAGGGGTTCGGGGGCGGGGACTGCTGGGGGCCGGGGTGGGATGTCGTCCGGTCCGGCATCTGCGGCCTCCTCTCGGATGGTGGGTGGGGGGACGGGATGGTGCGGGATCCGTACGCCGGTGTCATGCGGGTGGTCCGGTCAGGGCCGCCAGCGGGAGTTCCAGGCGGACCTCCGTGCCCCGTGGGTGGGCGCCGCGGCCGATGCGGATGCGGGCGCCGACGGAGGCGGCCCGCTCGACCATGCCGACCAGGCCGAAGTGGCCCGCGCGGCGCAGCTGTTCGAGGCTGGTGCCCGCGGGCAGGCCGCGCCCGTCGTCGTACACGCTGATGCGCAGCAGGCCGTCGTGGACTCCGGCGTGTACGTCGACCCGTGTCGGCTCGGCGTGGCGGTGGGCGTTCTCCATCGCCTCCGAGGCGATCGTGAGGAGCTGACGGGCCACGGCGGGCGGGACCGGCGGGACGGCGTACTCGCCGGTGGGGCGGTAGGTGGCGGGCAGACGGGTCCGCTTGCTGAAGTCCCGTGTACGGGCCGCCAGTTCGACCAGCACGTCGGTACCGTGGCCGGGGTCGGACTCGCGGCGCAGGTCCGCCAGGAGTTCGCGGGCCTCCGAGGCGGCGCGGCGGGCCGAGCGGGCGACCAGCTCGGCCTGTTGCCTGACCAGCGCCTGGTCCATGCGCTCGGCTCCCGCCGAACCGGCGAGCCCGTCGGCGGCCAGGGCCACGCCGTGCAGGGTCTTGGCGACCGAGTCGTGCATCTCGCGGGCCAGCCGGGCGCGTTCGGCGGCGACCGCCTCCGTGACGGCGAGGCGGGCCTGGACGGTGGTGAGGGCCTCGGTGGCCTCGCCGAAGCGGAGCATGAGGTTGCGCAGGGTGGACCCCACCGCCCCGCTGATGACGCACAGTCCTGGCAGGAGTGCCACCTGCGCCAGATGCGGGTGCGCGTGCCTTCCGGCCGTGAGCACCAGCAGGAGGATCAGGGACTGCAGGGACGCGAAGGCCGCGGCGCCGCGCCAGCCGTAGACCAGGCCGGCGAGCAGCGGGGTGCAGACGCTGACGTAGGCGAGGGTGGTGTCGGGGCCCGCGGACACCAGGAGCAGCGAGCCGAAGAGGGTGTCCACGGCCAGGAGGCTGGGGTGGCGCAGGAGGAGGGGGCCGAAGCGTTCCCAGTCGCGGAAGAGGACGTAGGAGCCCATGAAGGTGACCACGACGGCCGCGCCGACCAGGCGGGTGGCCAGTCCGGGGGCGGCGTTGACCAGGGCGGAGGGGGCGGCCAGGGCGATCATGGCCAGGCGGAAGCCGAAGACCTGCCGGCACATGGCCTGGAGCGCGTTGATCTGGATGGCCGTCTTCTCGGGGGCCGTCGGTCCGGTCGGTGCGGGTGTGTCCCGGGGGGCGCCCGCGTCGGCGGTGGGGGGGCCTTCGTTCGGCGGCAGCGGTGCGGCGGGCGGTGGCCCGGCAGGAGCGGGAGCGGGAGGACCGGCGGGGCCAGGAGGACGGCCGGGGCCAGGAGAACCGGCAGGGCCGGTCTGTGCCGCCATCGGCCCGGCGGGCCCGGACCCGGCTCCAGACCGCGAGCCGGTCCCCGCCGTCGTCGCCGACGGCCCGGCCGCCGCGGCCGGTACCGGCACCTCCGGCGCACTCGACGCATCCCGTACACCAGGCCCACCGGGCCCACCCGGCGCCCCGGTGCCGACCGCCGGGCTCCCGCCCCTCCGCCCGATCCGCACCGTCCGCTCCGCGCCGACCCCGCCTCCGGCGTCCGTCCCCGCCGGCTGCGTGCCGCCCGTCCACGGGCTCGTGTGCTGCGGCACCGCCGGGAGGGCGGCCGTCGCGGGTTCCCAGCCGGGTGGGAGGGCCGGGGTCACCGAGGTGACCGGGATGTCGGGGGCTCCCGTGCGGACGTGGGCGGGCAGGACCGTGCCCGCCGGAGGGGTGGTGATCTCCGGGGGTTTGGGGCGGCGGCGCAGCAGGCCGACGCGCTCGTTGGCCGGGGTCATGTCCTCGTCGCCCCCTATTTGCCCGTGACGGAGCCGAAGTCCACGCCGGAGCCGAGGAGCAGGCCCGCGCCGAGGAGGATCATCGTGGCCGGGACCATGAAGGTGGTGATCATCATGGTGGCCTTGGGGACCGCGCGGGCGGCCTTGCGGCGGGCGTTCTGCGCGTCCGTGCGGCGCATGTCCTTGGCCAGCGCGACCAGTGTGTCGACGATCGGCGCGCCGAGCTCCTCGCCCTGCTGCAGGGCCGTCACGAACATCGCCACCTGCTCGGAGTCGTTGCGGCGGCGCAGTTCGGCGAAGGCCTGGCGGCGGCTCATGCCGAGGTCCATCTGGCGCAGGGTGATGCGGAGTTCGTCAGCCCAGGGGCCCTCGTACTTGGCGGCGACACGGTCCAGGGCCTGGCGGAAGCCGAGGCCCGCGCTGACCACGACCGCGAGCACGTCCAGGAAGTCGGGGAGGGTCCGTTCGATCACGTCCTTGCGGATGCGGATCGCGGACCAGATGCCGACCTCCGTCCAGAACGCGCCGAAGGCGAACAGCAGGAGCGCGACGAAGATGCTGCCGCGCATGAGGAACACCAGGCCGCCCACGCCGCCGAGGAAGCCGTAGACCGCGCGGCGGGCGGCGTAGCGGTCGATGGTCAGGCCGCCGGGGTTGCCCGCCAGGTCGATCCTGCGGCGGTACCGGGCCACCAGCTTGGGGCCCATCAGGCGCAGGACGGCGGGGGCGTAGCGCATGCCGAGGCGGTCGATCAGCGAGTCCACCGCACCGGTGCGGGTGGCGCCGACCTCCAGGGCCAGCGCGAGGTCGCCGGGCAGCTTGGCGTCCGCGCGGTACATGCGGACGCCGGCGAAGGCGCCCCAGACGCTGAGGCCCATGACGAGGGCGAGCAGCAGTGCCATGCCGGCCTCACCTCCTTTCCTTGAACGGTGGACTCAGACGTCGATGCGGGACAGGCGGCGGATGAGGAAGAAGCCGACGGCGTACAGCGCGAAGGCGATGATCACGGCTCCCTGGCCGATCGGGGAGCCCGTCATGCGGTCCAGCGCGCCCGACTTGACGCCGTTCATCAGGAACAGCGAGCCCACGCCCAGCACCGGCACCGCGTACGAGGTCATGTTGACCTGGGAGAGCTGGGTGCGGACCTCGCGGCGGGTCTCCTTGCGCTCCTCCAGCGTCTCGGTGAGGTTGCGCAGGGCGCTGACCACCTGGCCGCCGGCCCGGTTGGACAGGACCAGGGTGGTGACCAGGACGACCAGCTCGCGGGAGGGGAGGCGGTCGGCCAGTTCGCCCAGCGCGTCGTCCATCGAGGCGCCGAGGGCCAGCTGGTGTGCCACCTTGCCCAGTTCCTCGCCCGCCGGGGCCTCCAGCTCCTCGGCCGCCATGCCGATCGCGGTGCGCAGGGCGAGACCGGCCTGGGTGGCGTTGGCCAGGATGCGGGCCAGTTCGGGGAGTTGGCCGATGAACCTCTCGATGCGTTTCTGCCGCTGCCAGTTGAGGAACTGCAACGCCGCCCAGATGCCGAGCAGCCCGGCCAGCGGACCGAAAAAGGGCGCCAGGGACGCCTGGCCGATCAGCCACAGGGCCGCCACGGTGGCGAGCATGTAGACGAAGAACTCGCCGGGGGTGACGTCCAGGCCCGTCGCGGCCAGCCGCAGCTCCAGTTTCCGGCCGAGTTTGGTGCGGCGCAGCCGGCGGTCCAGGGTGCGGAAGCGCCGGCGGCGGCCCACCGGGATCTGGCCGGTCTGCGAGAGGCGGTCGACCAGCGCCGCCCGCTGCGCCCGGCCGGTGGCGTAGGAGTGCAGGCCCATGACGGCCAGGACGCAGGTCAGCAGGGTGACGCCGACGGTCAGCGGGACGAGGGTGTGCAGATCCATGGGACGGGTTCCTACCTGGCTTCTCGGGTGGCGAGCTGGTCTGCGGAGTGGGCGACGCCGAAGGCCTGGGGGATGGGCTGGCCGGCCATGTAGAGGCGGTCGGCGGTGCGGCGCGGCAGCGGGTAGTACTCGAAGGTCCCGTGGACCCGGCCGTCGGCGGTCATGGGCAGCGCGGCGAAACGGGCCACGGTGGCCAGCCGGTACGCCTCGCCGCCGTGGCTGTCGAGCAGCGCGATCTCGGTGACGCGGCGGGCGCCGTCGGCGAACCGGGTGAGCTGGACGATGACGTCGACGGCGCTGTTGATCTGGTCGTGCAGGGCCACGAAGGGGATCTCCACGTCGGACATGGAGGCCAGGGTCTGCAGGCGCATCAGCGCGTCCTCGGCGCTGTTGGCGTGCACGGTGGCGAGGGAGCCGTCGTGGCCGGTCGACATCGCCTGGAGCATGTCCAGCGACTCGCCGCCGCGGACCTCACCGACGACGATGCGGTCGGGGCGCATACGCAGCGAGTTGCGCACCAGGTCGCGGATGCTGACCTGGCCCCGGCCCTCCACGTTGGGCGGCCGGGACTCCAGCCGGATCACGTGCGACTGCTGGAGCTGGAGTTCGGCGGAGTCCTCGATGGTGATGATGCGCTCGCCCTCCGGGATGAGGCCGGACAGGGCGTTGAGCAGCGTGGTCTTCCCGGTGCCGGTGGCCCCCGAGACGATGACGTTGAACTTCGCCTGCACCAGCCCGGCGAGCAGGTACAGCATGTGCTCGTCCAGCGAGCCGAAGCCGATGAGTTCCTGGAGTGTGAAGGAGCGCGGGAAGCGGCGGATGGTGAGGATGGGGCCGGTGAGCGACAGCGGCGGGATGATGACGTTGACGCGCTCGCCGGAGGGGAGGCGGGCGTCGACCATCGGATTGGACTCGTCCACACGGCGGTTGACGGTCGAGACGATCCGCTCGATGGTCTGCATCAGCTGGTCGTGGGAGGCGAAGCGGAGCGGGAGTTGTTCGACCCGGCCGCCGCGCTCGACGAAGATCGCGTCGGGGCCGTTCACCATGATCTCGGTGATGGAGGCGTCCTCCAGGAGCGGTTCGAGGATGCCGAGGCCGAGGGCCTCGTCGACCACCCGGCGGATCAGCTGCGAGCGCTCGACGGTCGACAGGACCGGGCCCTCGCGGCTGATGATGTGCCCGAGCACCCGCTCCAGCCGCACCCGGCGCTCGGCGGCGGCCAGCGAACTCATCTCCGCGAGGTCGATCTCCTCCAGGAGCTTCGCCCGGTAGGAGGCGACCAGGTGACCGTCCTCGCCCCGACTGCTCTTCTCCTCGGGTGCGTTGATGCGTGCGCGGAGGCTCATGGGTCCTGCTTCCTCGGTCCGTTCCTCGTTCAGTGGTCGAGCGGCATGGTGGCGCGCTTGCGGGCGGGGCCGAAGTCCCAGCCGGGGACGACGGACGGGATGGTCACCGTCGCGGTGACGGTGACCGTGTCGCCGCCGGGGGCCTCCCCGCAGCTCGTGCGGCCGGCCAGCCAGTCGGCCACCGCCTCCTGGCAGCCCGCTTGCGCGCCCATGCGGAGCGAGGCCGCGCGGGCCCCGGCCCGGGCCGCCGTGCCCGCCTGCTGTGCGGTGTAGGCGATCAGCCCGATCTGGACGACGGCCATGGCGACGATCATCAGGATCGGGACGAACCCGAGGTACTCGAGGGCGGCCTGCCCGCGGTCGCGCCGTCCGCGGTCGTGCCGCGTGCGGTCGCGCCACCCGCGCTCGGGCCGCCCGCGGTCCTCCCATCCGCGGTCGTGCCGCCCGCGCTCGTGCCACCTGCGCTGGTACGCCATGTCACTTCGCCTCCTCGACTGCGCCCGCGTGTCCGTGGATCCTCGGGAAGGGGAAGCCCACCGACCCGGGGAAGAGGACGGGCACCTCCAGATAGACGTCGGCCGTGACGTACCCGCCCGCGCCCGAGCGGCAGTCGATGTCGCCGCCCTGCCATGCGCTCGGCAGGTCCCGCCTGCCCTCCCGTTCGCACGCCGCCTGCCGGTCCTGAGCCGCCGTTCCCGCCCGTACGGCTTCGTCGGCAGCATTACCCGCGAGCGTGAACGTGTATCCCACCAGTACGGCCTGCCACAGCAGCACCAGCGTGATGATGATCGTCGGCAGCATCCCGAGGAACTCGACGGCGACCTGCCCGCTGTCCGAACGCAGCCGCGGTCGTCGTCTCAAGGCGATCCCCAGCACCGTCATCACCCTCCCCCTGCCTCTCTGCGCCGCCGGAAGCTCACCGCTCCCCGGCCGCCGCCCTTCTGCGTGCCGTCGGGCACCTTGACGAGTCCGAGCTCGCCCGCGAGGCCCCACAGGGCCTGTTTGACCACGCTCCTGCTGTCCAGTTCGTGGATGCGCCCGGCGTCCACCGCGCCTTGAAGCTCCTTGAAGTTGGCGGGGATCGCCGTGCCGGCCACCGCCGCGCCGGTGATCCGCTGGATGAGCGGCGGCTGGATCTCCGTACCGCGGGTGTGGCGGTTGACCACCACGGTCGTCTCCTCGGCCTTGCGGATCTGCAGCCGGTCCCACATCCGTACCGTGCGCTTGGCGGCGCGGACCGCGACCACGTCCGGGGTGGTCACCAGCAGGGCCGTGTCGGCCATCTCGACGGCGGCCGCGCCCGCGCCGCTCATCTGGGCGCCGCAGTCGAGGACGACGACCTCGTAGCGGGAGCGCAGGGCGCTGACGATCTGGCGGGCGGCGCGGTCGGTGACCTCCTCGCCGCGTTCGCCCTCCCCGGGGGCGAGCAGCAGCGCGACACCGGTGTCGTGCCGGAAGACGGCGTCGGCCAGGACGCGCGGCGAGATGTCGGTGATGGCGGCCAGGTCCACCACCGAGCGGCGGAACTGGACGTCGAGGTAGGAGGCGACGTCCCCGGCCTGGAGGTCCATGTCGACCAGGGCGGTGCTGTGCCCGGAGGCCTGGGCGGCGAGGGCGAGCTGGATGGCGGCCAGCGTGGCGCCCACCCCGCCCTTGGCGCCGCTGACGGTCACCACCCGGCCGCCGACACCGCTGAACACGTCGCTGCCGTGGCCGAGGTGGCGCCGGACGCCCACCGACCACTGGGCAACCGCCTGGACCCGGCTGACGAGTTCCTCGTAGCTCAGGGGCAGGGCCACCAGGCCGCGGGCGCCGGAGTCCATGGCCGCGGAGAAGAGGCCGGGGCTCGCGTCGGAGGTGACGAGGATGACCCCGACGGCCGGGAAGCGCAGGGCGACTTCGCGGATCAGTTCCAGGGCCGGCACCGGGCCGATCCGCTCGTGCACCACCACGATCTCGGGCAGTTCGTCGACGGACTCGGCGGCCAGCCGTGCCAGGGTGTCGATGAGCTGGGTCGAGTCGGCGACCGGGGACACCGGCTCCGCGTCGGGGAGCTGGCTGAGCAGTGTCGTGATGGACCGGACCGCGTCCGCGTCACCGACTGCCGGGAGGATCCTGGTGGGCATGCGGGCCTCTCACTTGTCGTTCGCGAGTTCGTAGGTCCGGTCCTTGGCCGGGACGCTGGTGTCGCTGCCGGGGGCGACCAGCGCGAGCCGGACCCGCTGGGCGAAGGACTCGGCGTAGGTGATGCGCTGGGCGTCGATGGTGGTCAGCGCGAACGTGATGGGCACCGCGTCGGTGGGCTGCTGGTTCTTGTTGCCGGCGTCGGGCTCCAGGGCGGTGATCCGGCCGACGTCGAGCACCTTGGCGTTGGTGACGATGATCTTGGACTGGGCGGGGTCGCCCTCACGCTGTCCGTCGAAGGTGGCGTACACGTTGACCGTGGAGCCCGGCGTGATCTTGCCGGCCACGCCGGTCGCCGCGTCGATCATGATCGCGACCTCCTGCTGCCCCGGCTGCAGGGCGGGCTGGTTCACGATCATGTCGCTCTGCAGCAGGGAGCCCGCGCGCAGAGTGGTGACCGCGATCTTGCCCTGGATCTGGGCCAGGTCGGTGACGGCGTTCGACGACAGCCACCGCTTGGGCATCTCGATCTTCTCGAACTGGCTGGTGTCCAGCGGCGTGTAGGGCTTCACATCGGTCCTGAGCCGGTACGCCGCGACCTCGGGGCCCACCTTGGACTTGACGTCCCCGATGACGGAGAGCACGCCCGCGAACGCGCCGAAGGCGCAGATGACGGACAGGAGCAGGAGTATCACGCCGCGGCGCTGACGGGAGTTCATGAACCGTGCAACCTCGTTGGGGATTCGGTCGGGCGGAGTCGAGTGGTCTGAGCGGTGTGCGCTGTTCCTCGGGTGTACTCGGTGCCGCCGGGGCTCCGGACGGCCGGTGCTGCGTGGTCCGGGGGCTAGCCGGCGGGGACGGGGCCGTCGTAGGCGGGCGGGGTGGCGGAGCAGAAGACGCAGCGGTCCCCGATGACGTCGATGCCGCACCAGTGGCAGACGCCCTGGCGCACCGAGGTGACCAGTTGGTAGAGGACCGACAGGTCGGGCAGGTAGGTGCAGAACTCGACGAGCTTGCCGGTCCCCCACCAGTTCGCGGACTCGGCGGGCAGCGCGGCCTCCCGCAGCCCCAGCACGTTCCAGGACGGGGCGAGGGTGGCGCTGACCCAGTCCGACTGGAGCTGGCCCTTGGCGACCAGCATCCAGGTGCCGAACTCCGGTCCGTTCAGGGTCGCTTCGGGACCGATCCTGACCAGTTGCGGCGCGGGGTGCGCGACCACGCCGAACTGGCTTCCGGGCACCCAGGACTTGGCGTGCGTCCGCAGGCCGACGGGGACGCGGTCGAGCCGGGTGACGGAGTTGAGAACGGCGCCGGCGTGGACGTAGTGGGTGAGCAGCCGGCCCGCCGAGGCGAGTACGCCGGGGCTGAGGTCGCAGGAGGCGAGCTGACGCAACTGCCGTGCCAGCACGGCGAGTCCGAGCGGCGGCAGGTCCGGGCGGAACAGTGCGATGCGGTCGCTCTCCAGCAGGGAGCGGACGGTGTGCAGCCGTTGTTCCACACCGCTGTCGACGGCCGCGGAGCAGACGACGATCAGGTGTCCGTGCTGGTCGAGCAGCGCCTGCACCTCGGTCAGCGACTGCTCCAGCGGCCGGCGGTCGAGTTCGCGCAGGACGACGGCGGGCACCGTCCGCTCGTCCTGAGCGGGCAGCGCCATGTCGGCACTGGTCACAGCAATGGCAGTTGGCACGCGCAGCTCCCCGTTTCACGCCTGTCGGTACGCCGCCGTTCCCCACGGCACACCGAGTCGACTTCACTGCGTGACTACCTCAGCACTGTATCCACGCCTCTGTGACCGGAGAACAGCGATTCTGTAGCTGCCTGGCAACTCTCCTTGCACAAGACACGTCAAACCAGGGCAGGACGAACATCCCGCGGGACCCAAAAGTATGGGCCCGCGACGCACCGTTGACTCTGGGCCTTCGTTTGGGTCCCCGGGCCCACGCCTGAAGCCCGCTCCCGCTCCTACGCTCGCCGTCCACGCAGGGGCTGTTGGCCGCGAGGCGGGAAGGGGTGCCGTGTGACGGGCGGGGGCGGCATACGGACGTACGGAGCGGGCACGGCCGGGAGACCGGAGCGGGGCGCGCGGCGCCGTGAGCGTCCCTTCGACGACCGCGGCGCGACCGGGACCGAGTACCTCGGGATGATCGTGGTCTCGGTCGCGATCGCGCTCGGCGTCTCCGCCACCGGTGTCGGCCACACCGTCTACGACCGGATCACCGCGGAGATCTGCAAGGTGACCGGCGGCGGCTCCTGCGGGACGGGTGGCGGCGACGCGGGCCGGCCGCTCACCGACGGGGACTACGAGCCGGCCCTGTGCCAGGTGTCGAGCGTGACCGACAAGGCGGGCTCCAAGGCGAAGATCCTGTTCTGGGAGATCGGCAAGGAGTACGGCTTCCAGGAGCAGCACCTCAAGGCGCACACGGACGTCAACCACGACGGCAAGGTCGACGACCGGGACGAACTCGTCTACCTCACCTTCACGGACGCGGCCTCGGTGGCCGCCAAGAAGGACTTCAAGCCCGGTATGAAGGTGGGCAAGTTCGGGATGGACAAGGTGGAGCTGGGCGCCGGGATCAAGGTGACCAACGGCGACACCTGGGTCTTCGAGAGCCCCGAGGAGGCGCGGAGGTTCCGCGACGACATAGAGAAGCTGGAGATGTACCGGATGCGGCGCGAGTCGCCGGGCGGCGCGGACGCGAGCCTGGGCGACAGCATCCTCTACCTCTTCGGCACCGGCCCGCTCAAGGACGAGGAGGAGACGGAGAAGAGGGTGAAGGACCACCTCGGCGACAACCGGAAGATCAGCTACGGCAAGGTGGGGCTGGAGGCCTCCGCGGCCGGCGGTCTGAAGATCTCGGCGGGTGACGAGAAGAAGCTGAGCGCCACGCTCGGCGGCAACTTCAAGTACGCCCCCGACGTCACCTGGACCGACAACGCCTACAAGAACACCAAGTCGTACACGTACTCCTCGTCCATCGAGTACGGCACCAAGGCCGGCTACGAGGCGGGCCCGCTGAGCGGCGACTACTCCGCCTCCACCACGCAGACCGGCACCATCACCGTCACCTACGACAAGACCACCGGCAAACTGATCCGCGTCGACATGACCCGCACCGTCGAGCAGGGCGGCCAGAAGGACGGCGCCAAGGCGGGCGGCGACAACGGGAAGTCCGGCGGCGACAAGCGCGGCGGCGGGGTGAGCGAGAAGGGCACCGACAGCGGCACCGGCATCGAGGTGGTCACCAACTCCGCCAGCTTCGACCCGGGACCGGCGGGCGACCAGGACCGGGCCGTCGCCGAGCGGTGGCTGGACAGCAACAACGAGCAGGTCGCGACGCCCTTCCAGTACATGTTCGACGATCACGCGCCGACCAGGCGCCCCGGTGACGACGACCCCTTCGGTCAACTGATGTTCGACAAGGGCAAGTCGAGCCGGATGACCTACACCGGCGAGGTGAACGCCGCCGAGTACGGCTTCGAGCTGAACCTCGGGCTCAGCCTGGGCCTGTCGATCAGCACCGAGAAGAAGTCGGAGACGCTGACGGACGCGCAGTTCCTGGGCGCCCCCCGGGGAGACAGCCGCGCCTACCTGCCCTACAGCTACTGTGCGAACTGATCGGGATCGGGGAAGAGTCATGCCAGCCGATCACCCCCGACGGGAGCCGCCACCGATGAACACCCGCCGTACCCATGGAGCCGTGCTCACGGGCCTGCTGACCGCCGCCGCCCTGGCCCTGTCCGCCTGCGGGAAGGACGGCTCCGGCACGGCCTCCGTGCCCGACGGCTGGGGGACCCTCGACACCAAGGGCGTCTCGGTGTCGTACCCGAAGGGCCCGCAGGGCTTCACCGAGCAGAGCGCGGCCGGACGCAGCCGGTACAACGCGGCCGCGGCGGTGCGGAAGCGGGACGGCCGGACGGTCTCCGTCATCACCGTGCAACTGGGCTTCACCAAGGCGGACTCGGCCGAGCAGGCCGCCATCGCCGCCGAGGCGGGCATCGAGATGGGGGCGAGGGTCACCGGCGAGAAGGACGTGAAACCGGCCGGCGGCGACGGGGCCAAGCGCGTCGACTTCACCTTCGAGGCCACGGGCGAGGACGGCGGCCCACCCAAGGGCACGCCCGTGGCGGGCGTGATCGTGACGGGCCTGGACTCGCACGGCAGGACCTACGCCGTCCGCGTCGACGCGGCCCGGGGCGCGCTGCCGGCCGCGGACCTGAAGAAGATCGTCGACTCGGTCGAGGTGCACTAGTGGAGGTTCCCGGTGCCGGTTATGTGGTCCTCGGCCTGCTGGTGGCCCTCTTCGGCGCGCTGGCGTGGAAGTACGCCCGGCGGCTGCTGACGGTGGCCCGCGTCCTGCGGCGGGGTGTGCGCACCGGCGGCGAGTGCGTCCGCGTGGAGACGGAGCCGTACCACCGGTCCGACGCCACCCGCCACTGGTTCGCCTTCCACGCCGCCGACGGCACCCGCGTCGAGTTCGAGGACCTGGCGGGCTGGTCGATGACGGAGGGCACCCCGGTCACCGTCACCTACGACCCCAGGGACCCCGGGGGCACGGCGACCGTGGCCGGGCGGGGCAGTTGGTCCCCGGTCCTGCAGGCCCTGGCGCTGACCGCGGGCTGCGGCCTGGCGGCCCTGGGCTTCTCGACGGTGCTGGTGTACCAGGCCGTGGGCGGCCGGTGATGGCGCGCCAGGGCTACGGAACGCCCGCCGCCGCCGGTCCCGGACCGCTGCTGTCCCTGGTGCGGTCCTGGGCGGCGGGCGTGGTCGTGCTGGTGGTCACGGAGTACGTCCAGATGTCGCTGCTGTACGCGCATCTGGTCGGCCCGCGGGGCGTGGGGTCGTTCGGCGCGGCCCTGCTGCTGGTGCATCTGCCGAACCTGGCCTGCGTCACGCTCGCCGTGTGGGCGGCGGCACGGGTGCATCCGGAGCCGTGGCGGGAGGTACCGGTGCGGCACGCGGCGGCCGCGTGCGCGGTGCCCGCGGCCGCCCAGGTGCTGACGCTGTCGCTGCGGTGGGAGCGCACCGGGTTCGGGTCCCTCGCCTTCTGGATGTCCACGGCGGTGCTGCTGACGGGGTGTGCGGCGGGGCTGCTCCTCGACCGGTGGCGGGAGGCGGGGGCGTAGGGGTCCGGCGCAGGGGAGCGATCCCAAGGGGTGTACCGGGCAGGGGGGTTGAGTTGGACCGGCGATGACCTGCAAGTTGGTCTGGACCTCTTGACAAGTCAATTGGTCTGGACCAACTTGTACGACCAGGACGACCTGACGGTGGCCACCGCCCGCTGCTCCTCCCCCTCCTCTCCCCTCTCCCCCACGGAGGCCCCAGTGGACCGCGTTCCAGCCATGCCCGGACGCAGACGGCTTCTGCGCGTCTGGTCGGGAGCCGTCACCGCGGCCCTCGCCCTCGCCCTCACCGGCGGCGGCCAGGCGTCGGCGGCGGACGTCGACAACGCCAGGAACCCCGGCTTCGAGTCGGGCCTCGGAGACTGGACGTGCTCGGCCGGCAGCGGCACGACCGTCTCCTCACCGGTGCACAGCGGCTCGGCCGCCCTGAAGGCGGCACCGGCGGGGCAGGACAACGCCCGGTGCGCCCAGACGGTCGCGGTGCGGCCCGGCGCCACGTACACGCTGAGCGCCTGGGTGCGGGGCGGGTACGCCTATCTCGGCGCGACCGGCACGGGCACCACGGACGTGTCCACGTGGACCCCGGACACGGCGGCCTGGAAGCAGTTGTCGACGACCTTCACCACGGGCGCGTCGACGACGTCGGTGACCGTGTACCTGCACGGCTGGTACGGCCAGGCGGCGTACTACGCGGACGACGTGTCGGTCTTCGGGCCCGACGGCGGCGGGGGCGGCGACCCCGCTCCGGGCGTCCCGTCGGCACCTGGCGGCCTGGCGGTGACCGGCACCACCTCGTCGTCCGTCTCGCTGTCCTGGAACACGGTCCCGGGCGCCACCGGCTACAACGTCTACCGCGACGGCACCGAGGTGACGGCGGTGACCGGCACCTCGGCCACGGCGACCGGCCTGTCCGCCGCCACCTCGTACTCCTTCCAGGTCACCGCGGCCAACTCGGCGGGCGAGTCGGCGAAGTCCGCCACCGTGACCGGCACGACGGCGGCCTCCGGCGGCGGGGGCGGCGGGACCGGGGTCCCGAAGCACGCGGTGACCGGCTACTGGCAGAACTTCGACAACGGAGCCACGGTCCAGAGGATCTCGGACGTCCCCGCCCAGTACGACATCATCGCGGTGGCCTTCGCGGACGCGACGGCCACGCCGGGCGCGGTCTCCTTCACGCTGGACTCCGCGGGCCTCGGCGGCTACACGGCCGACCAGTTCAAGGCGGACATCAGAGCCCGGCAGGCGGCGGGCAAGAAGGTCGTCGTCTCGGTCGGCGGCCAGAACGGCACCGTGTCGGTGAGCGATCCGGCGTCGGCGGCGAACTTCGCCGACTCGGTCCACTCGCTGATGCGGACCTACGGCTTCGACGGCGTCGACATCGACCTGGAGAACGGCCTGAACGCGACGTACATGACGCAGGCGCTGCGGGCCCTGTCGGCGAAGGCGGGCCCCTCGCTCGTCATCACGATGGCGCCGCAGACCATCGACATGCAGTCGACGTCGAACCCCTACTTCCAGACGGCCCTGAACATCAAGGACATCCTCACCGTCGTCAACATGCAGTACTACAACAGCGGTTCCATGCTGGGCTGCGACGGCAAGGTCTACAGCCAGGGCTCGGTCGACTTCCTGACGGCCCTGGCCTGCATCCAGCTGGAGGGCGGCCTGGCCCCGTCCCAGGTGGGCCTCGGCCTGCCTGCCTCCACCAGAGGGGCCGGCAGCGGCTACGTGTCGCCGACGGTGGTGAACAACGCCCTCGACTGCCTGACCAAGGGCGCCGGCTGCGGCACCTTCAGACCCTCGCGGACGTACCCGGACCTGCGGGGCGCGATGACCTGGTCGACCAACTGGGACGCCGCGTCGGGCAATGCCTGGTCGAACGCGGTGGGCCCGCACGTGCACGCACTGCCGTGACCCGGGCCCCGTCGTCGGCGTACCGCGGCTAGGGCCTTTCTTTCGGATCAGGCCGGCTCCGGGCGACGGTGCCTTCTGAGGTGCCCGCGACCCCGGCAAGATCCGAAAGAGAGGCCCTACGCCTCCTGGCCGGCGGGCTCGGCCTCGGCGTCCTTGGGCTGCTCGCCGTCCTTGGGCTGCTCGCCGTCCTTGGGCTGCTCGCCGTCCGGGGCCTGCTCGCCGTCCCGGCCCCGCTCGCCGTGCTCGCCGTCCTCGAAGAAGGCGTCGAGCACCGCGTCCAGTCGCGCCTCCCACTCCGGGAAGCGGCTCCTGGCCGTCGCCTCGATCTCGATCGGGTACCAGCGGCGGTCGGGGGTGTGCACGGTGACGGTGAACCGCTTGCCGAAGCGCGGCGTCGCCGTCTCGACGGCGCCGATCTCGTCCCAGCGGAACTCGCACTCCTGGTCGTCGAGGGTGAGCCGTACGCCCCTGCCGTCGGCGACGATTCTCGCGCGGCGGTCGGACGCCTCGAAGACGGGACCCTCGGGGGCCGCCTCCGGCTCGGCGGAGGCCCCCGAGGGCGCCTCGGCGGAATCCTCGGCGGACGCCTCGGCGGACTCGGCCCGTTCCGGGGCCGCGCCCTCGCCGGGGGCGGTCTCCTCCGCGGCCTTCTCCCCGGGCCGCACCGGCCCGGTGTCCTCCGGCTCCGCCGAAGCGGGCGAGGAGAGCCCGGGGATGAAGGCCGGGTCGAATCCGGCGCCCTCGAGGGGCTGGCTGCTCGAACCTATGCGCTGCTCCACGCGGGAAGTATGGACGATGTCCCTGTGCGGGGAACAGCCAACCCTCCTCCCACGGCTCTCACCTCGGCCACAGCCGTGACCCGCGGCCCCGGGCGGCCGCGGGTCACGTCCGCGTCCCGGTCTACACGAAGACGCTCAGCACCGCCGCCACCGCGAACCCGACCACCGACAGCACGCTCTCCAGCACCGTCCAGGTCTTCAGGGTGTCGCGCTCGCTGATGCCGAAGTACTTGGCGACCATCCAGAAGCCGCCGTCGTTGACGTGCGAGGCGAAGATCGAGCCGGCCGAGATGGCCATGATGACGAGGGCGACGAAGGCCTGCGAGTGGTGGCCCTCGGCCAGCAGCGGCGCCACGATGCCCGCCGTGGTCACGATCGCGACCGTGGCCGATCCCTGGGCCACCCGCAGCACCACGGAGATCAGGTACGCCAGCACGATCACCGGCAGGCCGACGCCGTTGAAGGTGTCCGACAGCGCCTGCGCGACCCCGCTCGCCTTGAGCACGGCGCCGAAGACGCCGCCCGCGCCGACCACCAGCAGGATGTTGCCGACCGGCTTCAGCGAGGAGGTCGACACCGTCTCCAGGGACTTGCGGGACCAGCCGCGGCGGATGCCGAGCAGGTAGTAGGCGAGGAGCAGGGCGATGGTGAGGGCCACGAACGGGTGGCCGAAGAACTCGACGACCGAGCGGAGGGTGGAGGGGTCGAGGGCGATCGAGGAGAAGGTCGCGGCGAGGATGAGCACCAGCGGCGTACCGATGATGCCGAGGACGGTGGCCAGCGGCACCGGCTTCTCGCGCGGTTCGACGCCCGCCGCGCGCTGCTCCTCGAGCACGGCGCGCCTGGCCTCGTCCGACGCCTCGACCATGTCCTGCGGCACGTCGACGAAGATGCGCCGGCCGATCCAGGCGGAGAACACCCAGGCGGCGAGCACCGCGGGGATGCCGCAGACGATGCCCATGAGGACGACCCAGCCGAGCTGCACGTGCAGCAGTCCCGCGGCGGCGACCGGGCCGGGGTGCGGGGGCAGGAAGGCGTGGGTCATGGACAGGCCCGCCAGCAGGGGCAGGCAGTAGAGCAGGATCGATTTGCCGGATCGCTTGGCGGCGGCGTAGACGAGGGGTGCCAGGACGAAGATGCCGACGTCGAAGAAGACGGGGATGCCGAAGATCAGGCCGGTCAGGCCCATGGCGAGCGGGGCCCGGCGTTCGCCGAAGAGACCCAGCAGCCGGGACGCCAGCACCTCGGCGCCGCCGCTGACTTCGAGGATCGCGCCGAGCATGGTGCCCAGGCCGATGATGATCGCGACATGGCCGAGGATGCCGCCCATGCCTGCCTCGATGGTGGAGACCGCGTCGGAACGCTGGACGGTGCCGAAGAGTTCGGTGACCGACAGGCCGGCCAGCAGGCCGACGGCTATGGAGACGGCGAGCAACGCGACGAAGGGCTGGAGCCTCGCCTTGATGATCAGGAACAGCAGCAGGGCGATGCCGAGGGCGGCGACCAGCAGCAGCCCGGCGGTGCCGTCGACGAGGAGGAGCAGGCCACCGGTGTGCGGTGGCGCGGGCGGCGCGGGGGCGGCGAGCGGGAGGGACATACGGGGGTCCTCTGGCTAAGTACATGGAGCTTTCGGGCAGGGCGGAGCGCGGCACGGCACCCCAGGGGGTCGGGGGCGCCGCGCCGAGCGGACGTGCGGAGTGCGGGGGGGTGGGGGTGAGAGACCGTCAGCGGCTCAGCCCAGTACGGCGAGCGCGTCGATCTCGATGAGGAGCCCGGCGGGGAGACCGACGTAGACGGTCGTGCGCGCGGCGGGCGGCTGGGTGAGGCCCTGCTCCTCGAAGTAGGCGTTGTAGAGCGCGTTCATCTCGGCGAAGTGGTCCACCTCGGTCAGATAGACGCGGATCATCATCACGTCGTCCCAGGTGGCGCCGCCCTCCTCCAGGATCGCCTTGACGTTGGCGAGGGTCTGGAGGGTCTGCTCGCGCAGGGTGGGCCCGGCGGGCGTGGGCGGCTTGCCCTCCTCGGCGGGCAGGAAGCCGACCTGGCCGGCCACCTGGAGGATGTTCCCCTTGCGGACACCGTGCGAGAACTTCGCGGGCGGGACGGTGTGGGTCTTCGGTGTGAGCGCGGTCTTCTCGGTCATTCGGTGTCCCTGTCTGGGGTCGGTACGGGGGTCCTGCCGGAGTACTCGCCGCTGATGGCGTCCGCGGTACGGCGCACCAGCGGGAGCAGGGCGAGGAGTTCGTCGGCGGTGACGACGACGTTCGGCGCGGAGACCGACATCGCGGCGGCCACCCGGCCGTCGGCGCCGCGGACGGGGGCCGCGACGCAGTTGATGGACTCCTCGTGGCCGCCGAGGTCGGTGGCCCAGCCCTGCTCGCGCACCTTCTCCAGCTCACGCAGGAAGGCGGCGGCGTTGGGCGTCGAACGGGGCGTGTAGGAGGGGTAGTCGAGCCGCTCCGCGACGGCGCGGCGCTCGGCCTCGGGCAGGTCGGCGAGCAGCAGTTTCGCCACGGCCGCGACGGTGATGGCGACCGGTTTGCCGATCCGGGAGTACATGCGCACCGGGTAGCGGCTCTCGACCTTGTCGATGTAGAGGACCTCGTTCTCCTCGTACACGGCGAGGTGGACGGTGTGGCCGCAGCTCTCGTTGAGGCGGACCAGGTGGGGGTGGGCGATCTCGCGGATGTCGAGGTTCTCCATCGCCTCCTGGGCGAGGGCGAAGAGCCGGGCGCCGAGGCGGTAGCGCTGGTCGGACTGGCGGTAGACCAGGCCGTGTTCGTGGAGGGTGCGCAGCAGGCGCAGCGCGGTGGACTTGTGCACGCCGAGCCGGTCGGCGACCTGCCCGAGGTCGGCGGGGCCCTCGGCGAGCAGCGGCAGGATGCTCAGCGCGCGGTCGACGGTCTGGCTCATGACGGACGTACCTCCTCCTCGGCCCCCGGAGCGGTGCGCGTCCAGCCGGGGCCGAGTCGCAGTCTCCCCCACGCCCTCTCGTCCAGGGCGGCCAGACGGTCGGCGTGGTCGCGGGCCGGGGGCGCGGCGAGGTCGCCGGGGGCGGTGAGCGCGGCGGCGGCCGTCAGGTGCCCGTGCCGGAGGCGGTCGCGGAGGGGCAGGGCGCGCAGGGTGGCGGAGAGGAACCCGGCGGCGAAGGCGTCCCCGGCGCCCACGTGGGCGACGACGTCGACCTCGGGCGCCCGGACGAACGTCACGGTGCCGTCGCCGTCCGCCGGGCCCGCGGTGGTCCGGCTGAAGGCAGTGGCCCCGGCGCCGCCCTGCTTGACGACGACGACGTCCGGCTCGGGCAGCGCCTCCCGGACGGCCCGGCCGCCGTGCAGCCCCCAGGCCGCGCGCGCCTCGTCGTCCCCGACGAACACGATGTCCGCCCCGCGCGCCAGTTCCAGCAGCACCCGCGGCCCGTCGGCGTCCCGCCACAGTCCGGGGCGGTGGTTGACGTCGAAGGAGACCAGCGGGCGGCCGGGACGGCGGGCGGTCAGCTCGCGCATCAGGTCCAGGCAGCCGGCGGAGAGCGCGGCGGTGATCCCGGACAGGTGCAGGACGCGGCCCGCGCGCACGGCGTCCAGGTCGACGGTGTCCACCGCCATCGCGGAGGCCGCCGATCCCGCCCGGTAGTACGCCACCTCGTGCGCGTCGGTGGCCCGGTCGCCGGCGGTGCGGAAGTAGACGCCGGTCGGCCGCGCCGGGTCTCGCCGTACGGCCGTCACGTCGACGCCGTAGGCGCCGACGGCCTCGATCAGATGGTCGCCGAAGCCGTCCGCGCCGACCCGGCCGACCCAGCGGGCGGAGTGCCCGGCGGCCGCGAGCACGCAGGCCACGTTGGACTCGGCGCCGCCGATGGCCCGCGCGAAGGAGGGGACGTCGGCGAGGCGTCCCGGGCGGGAGGGCAGGAACGTGACCATGGACTCGCCGAGCGCCACGACGTCCACGACGTCCACGGCGCCGGGGCCGTTGCGGGGTCCGGTGGCGGTCACGATGCTCGTAGCTCCTCGGGTTCGGCGGCGGGGGCCTTTTCGTTGACCCCGCGTCGGCCGAGATGTTAGACAGCGCACAACGACATACGCAATGGATGTTGCACATGATGCAACGCACCAGATCAGGAGGCTCCATGGGCACCGAGGCGCTCGCCCGCCTGGCCGAGGAACGTGTCGACCACCGTTTCAAGGGCCTCCCGCCGGACGCCGACGGGCTGACCGTCGGCGAACTGGCCGCCCAGCGCCGCAACCTCTTCACCGGCGGCTTCGCCACACCCGTGCTCGCCCTCTCCGCCGAGCGCCTGGAGCACAACCTGCGCCTCATGGAGACCTACGCCGCCCGGCACGGCCTCGCCTTCGCCCCGCACGGCAAGACCTCCATGGCCCCGCGGCTCTTCCAGCGCCAGATCGAGCACGGCGCCTGGGGCATCACCCTCGCGGTGCCGCACCAGGTGCGGGTGGCGCGGGCCTTCGGCGTCGAGCGGGTCTTCCTCGCCAACGAGGTCGTCGACGCTGCCGCGCTGCGCTGGATCGCCGCCGAACTCGCCGCCGACCCGGCCTTCCGCCTCGTCGCCTACGTCGACTCCGTGCGCGGGGTGGAACTGATGGACGCGGCGCTGCGGGGCGCGGCGCGGCCGGTGGACGTCGTGGTGGAGCTGGCCGCCGGCGAGGGCGCCCGGACCGGTGTGCGCACGGAGGCGGAGTGCGCGGCCGTCGCGGACGCGGTGGCCGCGACGCCGGCCCTGCGGCTGGTCGGTGTCGCCGGGTACGAGGGCGAGGTGCCGCGGGCGGACCCGGAGCGGGTGCGGGCCTGGCTCGGCCGGCTGGTGGCGCTGGCCGTGGACTTCGACAAGGCGGGCCGGTTCGCCGGCCTGGACGAGATCGTCGTCAGCGCGGGCGGCAGCGCCTGGTTCGACGCGGTGGCCGAGGTGTTCGCCGGGATTCCCGAACTCTCCCGCCCCGTGCTGAAGCTGCTGCGCTCCGGCGCCTACGTCTCGCACGACGACGGCCACTACCGGAAGCTGACCCCCTTCAACCGGGTGCCCGAGGAGGGCGCCCTGGAGCCCGCGTTCCGGCTGTGGACGCAGGTCGTCTCGCGGCCCTCCCCCGAGCAGGCCTTCGTCAACGCGGGCAAGCGGGACGCGGCCTACGACCTCGACCTGCCCTTCGCCCAGGTGGTCCGCCGGGACGGCGCCGAGCGCCCGGCCACCGGCATCACCGTCACCGCCCTGTCCGACCAGCACGCCTGGCTGCGCACCGAGCCGGAGGCGGACCTGGCGGTGGGCGACTGGGTGGGCCTCGGGCTGTCCCACCCGTGCACCTCGTTCGACAAGTGGCCGCTGATCCCGCTCGCCGAGGCGGACGGCACGGTCGTCGACTACGTCCGCACGTTCTTCTAGGAGGCGCCGTATGGATCCGGTCGAGCTCGCCGACTTCGCCGACCTCGTCGTCCGGGACGCGGAGGTCGTCGACGGCACCGGCGCGCCCTCCTACCGCGCCGACGTGGCGGTCCGGGGCGGCAGGATCGTGGCGATCGTCAAGGAGGCCGCGGCCGCGGGCTGCCAACGGCCGCGGGCGAGGAGGGAACTGGACGCCGAGGGCCTGGTGCTCTCCCCCGGGTTCATCGACATGCACGCGCACAGCGACCTCGCCCTGCTGCGCGACCCGGACCACAGCGCGAAGGCCGCGCAGGGCGTCACGCTGGAGGTCCTCGGCCAGGACGGGCTGTCGTACGCGCCGGTCGACGAGCGCACGCTGGAGGAGGTGCGCCGTGCCATCACCGGCTGGAACGGGTACGGCGAGGACGTCGACTTCACCTGGCGGTCGGTCGGCGGGTACCTGGACCGGCTCGACCACGGCTTCGGCGGCGAGGGCATCGCCGTCAACGCCGCCTACCTGGTCCCGCAGGGCACGGTCCGCGCGCTAGCCGTCGGCTGGGAGGACCGCCCGGCAACGCCCGGGGAGCTGGCCCGGATGCGGCGGCTGGTCGCCGAGGGACTGGAGCAGGGCGCCGTCGGGCTGTCGTCCGGGCTGACCTACACGCCCGGCATGTACGCGCCGGACGCGGAACTGACCGAGCTGTGCCGGGTGGTGGCCTCCTACGGCGGCTACTACTGCCCGCACCACCGCTCCTACGGCGCGGGCGCGCTGGAGGCGTACGCGGAGATGGTGGCCCTGACCCGGGCGGCGGGCTGCCCGCTGCACCTGGCGCACGCCACCTTGAACTTCGGCCCGAACAACGGCCGGGCGCCCGAGCTGCTGGCGCTGCTGGACGAGGCTCTCGCCGGCGGCGCCGACATCACGCTCGACACCTACCCCTACACCCCCGGCTGCACCACCCTGGCCGCCCTGCTGCCGAGCTGGGCGAGCGAGGGCGGCCCCGATGAGGTGCTCAGGCGGCTCGCGGACGAGGAGACCGCGGCGCGGATCCGTCGTGACCTGGAGGTCACCGGCTCGGACGGCTGCCACGGCGTCCCCGTGGAGTGGGACACGGTCGAGATCTCCGGGGTCTCCGATCCGGCGCTGGCCGAGTACGTCGGCCGCACGGTGCGGGAGTCGGCGGACCGGCGGGGCGAGGAGCCCTGGACGACCGCGCGCCGGCTGCTGGTGGAGGACCGGCTCGGCCCGACGATCCTCCAGCACGTGGGCCACGAGGAGAACGTGCGGGCCATCATGCGCCACCGGATCCACACCGGCGGCTCCGACGGCATCCTGCGGGGCGCCAAGCCGCATCCGCGCGCCTACGGCACCTTCCCGCGCTACCTCGGACGGTACGTGCGGGAGCTGGGCGTGCTGTCGCTGGAAGAGTGCGTCGCACACCTCACGGGGCGTCCGGCGGCCCGGCTGCGCCTGCCGGACCGCGGGCTGGTGCGCGAGGGGTACCGGGCCGACCTGGTCCTCTTCGACCCGGCCACGGTCGCCGCGGGCTCGACGTTCGAGCGGCCGCGGGCGCTGCCGACGGGCATCCCGTACGTGCTGATCGACGGCCGGTTCGTGATCGAGGACGGCCGGCGCACGGACGTACTGGCGGGTCGGGCGGTGCGCCGCACTCCGGCGTGAGCGGCGGGCCGTGCGCCGCACTCGGGCGCGAGGGGCGGGCTGTGCGCCGCACTCGGGCGCGAGGGGCGGGCTGTGCGCCGCACTCGGGCGCGAGGGGCGGGCTGTGCGCCGCACTCGGGTGCGAGGGGCGGGCCGTGCGCCGTACCCCGGCCGGTCCGCCGCGCTCCAGGGGGGCGGGATCGGGCGGTCCGCCTCGCTCCGGTGGGAGGGGAGGCGGACGGTCCGCGTGCTCAGTGGGACGGGAGACGGACGGTCCGCGTCGCTCGGTGGGACGGGAGGCGAACGGTCCGCCGCGTCGCGGTGTGACCGCCCGCCCCTCGCCGGTCCCGGTCCGCGGGTCCCGGTCCGCGGGCCCTACGGCTTGGGCAGGGTGCAGCCGCTCGCGCTCAGGTTCAGCTTGTTGCCGGCGCCGAAGCACGCCGCGATCTGGTACGTCTCCTCGGCGTAGTTGATGCCCTGACGGACGGTCACGTTGCCGCTCTCGTCCACCTCGCACGGGTTGTTGACGGTGCAGGACTCGCCGTCCTCGTTGCCGGTGTTGTTGACGGCGACGACCTTGCCGGTGGCGACGTCGACGACGGGCGAACCGGAGGTGCCGCCGATGGTGTTGCAGGCGGAGGTGTAGCGGACCGAGTCCTTCCAGGTCCAGTCGCCCTCCTTCAGGCGGTAGACGAAGCCGTCGACGTTGCAGCTGTAGATCCGCTTCCAGTAGCCGGAGACGACCTTGATGGCGCTGCCGGCGACCGGGTGGGTGTCGCTCATGGTGAGCGCGTTGATCCCGTACGAGCTCTTGATCTGCGCGTAGCTGCGGGTGAGCTGGTAGATCGTGACGTCCGTGTCCGTCATGGTCGAGTAGGCGACCTTGCTCGCGCGGAGCGTGCCGATCCGGGTGCCGGCCGAGTTGAGCAGACCGAAGGAGCGGCTGGAGGCCTGGTCGACGACGACCTCGCCGGGCGCCGGGAAGCCGGTCTCCAGGCAGTGGCCGTTGGTGAGCACCAGGGCCGGGTCGCTGTCGGCGGAGCCGGGGAAACGGATCACGGAGCCGGAGCAGTTGCTCAGCGAGACGGTGCCCGCGAAGTCGACGGCCTGGATCGCCGGCGCGGTTCTCTTCGTCGTGGTGGCGCGGGCCGGCGCGGCCGTCGTCGGCGCGGCGACCGCGGGTGCCGCTCCCGCCCCGGTGATCACCAGGGTCGCGAGGGTGGCAAGGAGAGGCTTGTTCATGTGGGGGTCCCCTCTTCGGACGCGGGCGACCGGAGATCTTCCGGCCGCCTGTCTTGTCATGCGCATTGTGATGGCGCGAGGGGTGCGCCACAAGAAGACGTCAGCGGTCCGCGGGGGCGGACCGCCCGTCAACAGGGCGGATGCGTCCGCTACTTGGGCCCTTTGGTGCCCCTGCCGAGCCCCCTGCCGGGCGGGTCCACGGAGGGGGACGGCGCGGTGGTCGAGGTGGGCGCGGTGGTGGTCGTGGCGGTGGCGCCGGAGGACGTCGGAGAGGGGGAGCCGCTCCGCTTCTCCGCCGCCGAAGCGCTCTGCGAGGCATCGCCGCCCGTGCCCGACGGGGCGGCGCCCGAGGTACTGCCGGCCTCCGGTGCGCCGCCGCCGGCCGGATCGGACGACGACCCGGGGGAGCCGGTGGGGGCCTCCCCCGGCAACGTGACCGTTCCGGCCGAGGGCCCCGCACCGCCCCGCTCACCCTCCGTCCCACCCGACGAGGACATGGCGGAGAACCCGGCGATCATCGCGAGGGAGACGGCCCCCACCGCCCCGGCGGCGAGCAGCACGCGCCGGGACCGGCCGTCACCACCCCGCTCCTTCCTGCGCCCCCGGCGCCCGCCCCGATGGCCTTGACGGTCCGGACCCGGTCCCGCGGATTCGCCGTCCGGCACGGAGGGCAGTTCGCACGTCTCGTCGAACGCGTTCTGCCAGCCGTGGGCGGACGCCGGGTCGGTGTAGTCGTCGTACGTCGGAGTGGCCGCGGTCTGCGGGTGGTACACGTTCGGCGCACCCTGGGGCGCCCCCTCTGCGGGCGGCACTCCGTGGACGTCGGGAGGCATGGACATGGCCGGAAAGTCTAGGCGCCGCAGGGGTCCGAGAGACAGCTACCGACGGTAACCACCCATTCCGACGCGTCTCACGTGGCGGAAAACACCACCCAAGCAGCATTACCCGGCCGTAAGCTCCCAAGCATGCAGGTGATCCAGTCGACGAAGCTCGCCAACGTCTGTTACGAGATCCGGGGCCCGGTGCTCGAGGAGGCGATGCGGCTGGAGGCGGCCGGTCACCGGATCCTCAAGCTCAACACGGGCAACCCGGCCGCGTTCGGCTTCGAGTGCCCGCCCGAGATCCTGGAGGACATCCTCCGCAACGTGTCGTCGGCCCACGGCTACGGCGACGCCAAGGGCCTGCTCGCCGCGCGCCGCGCGGTCGTCATGCACAACCAGACCCTCGGCATCGAGACGGACGTCGAGCACGTCTTCATCGGCAACGGCGTCTCCGAGCTGATCGTGATGGCGATGCAGGGCCTGCTGGACGACGGCGACGAGGTCCTGGTCCCGGCGCCGGACTACCCGCTGTGGACGGCCGCGGTCTCCCTGTCCGGCGGCACGGCGGTCCACTACCGCTGCGACGAGCAGTCGGACTGGATGCCCGACCTCGCCGACGTGGAGCGGAAGGTCACCGACCGCACCAAGGCGATCGTCATCATCAACCCGAACAACCCGACGGGCGCGGTCTACGACGAGGCGGTGCTCAAGGGGCTGACCGACATCGCCCGCCGGCACAACCTGCTGGTGTGCTCGGACGAGATCTACGACAAGATCCTCTACGACGGCGCCACGCACACCCCGACTGCGGCGGTCGCCCCGGACCTGCTGACCCTGACCTTCAACGGCATGTCGAAGGCGTACCGGGTGGCCGGCTACCGGGTCGGCTGGATGTCGATCTCCGGGCCGCGGGCGCACGCCGACTCCTACATCGAGGGCCTGACCATCCTGGCGAACATGCGCCTGTGCGCGAACATGCCGGGACAGCACGGCGTGGTCGCGGCGCTCAGCGGGCGGCAGACCATCGGCGACCTGGTGCTGCCCGGCGGCCGACTGAAGGAGCAGCGGGACGTCGCCTACGAGCTGCTCACCCAGATCCCGGGCGTGAGCTGCGTACGGCCGAAGGGCGCGCTGTACCTGTTCCCCCGACTCGACCCCAAGGTGTTCAAGATCAAGGACGATCGGCGGATGGTCCTGGACCTGCTGCGCCAGGAGAAGATCATGGTCGTCCAGGGCACCGGCTTCAACTGGCCCGAGCCGGACCACTTCCGGGTCGTCACCCTGCCCACGGTCGGGGACCTGCGCGACGCGGTGGGGCGGATCGGGACCTTCCTCGAAGGCTACGGCCAGCCCTGACACGCCCTCCCGACCCGGCCCTCACGCAGGGTGTCCCTACGGTCCGGTTCCGCGAACCGGCTCAACTTTAGACGAGTTCTAAGCTAGGATGGCTTCCGTCAGCGCACAGGAGGCCATCCCATGTACGAGCCGATCCGCACCAAGTCGGTCCACAGCACGATGGCCGGCGCCCCCTCCGACTTCCCCCACCGCTCCCGCGAGGAGGAGCTGGACATCCAGCTCGCGGGGCACCTCGCGGCGCTGCTCGCCGTCACCGACGAGCTGCGCGCGCTGACCCCGTCCGCCGACCTGGACGCCGCCGCGGAGCGGCTGGCCGGGCAGGTGGCCCGGCTGCGGGGCGGCCGCGCCCCGGCCCGTGCCTCGTCGGCCGCCGTACAGGAGCCCTCGGCGCTGCACCGGCAGGCGCACGCGCTCGCCGGACGCGCCCTCGTCGTGGCCGCCTCCCGGGCCGACACGGCTGCGGCGATCCTCGCGGCGGAGCGGATGGACGCGCACGCCGCCGCGGCGGGCGAGCCGCAGAAGCTGAGCGGCGTCGCCCACTAGGCCACGCCCCCTACCGCGCCCCCATCGCGCGCCCGCCGGGCCCCGTGCCCGGGGAGCCGCGCCCGCGCCCGGCCCCACCCCCAGAGGGCCGGCCGCCGTACGCGTCGTACCGCGCCCCCGGAGGCCGCACCCGCACGCCGAGAGGGCGCCCCGCACGTCCCGCACCGCACGCCAAGAGGCCGGTCGCGCACGCCGTTGTGCGCGTCCGGCCTCTCGGGGGTCGTCACCGCGGCCGGCCGTGACGATCGCTGGTCAGGGCACGCGACCGGCCGCGGAGTCGTACGGGCTCGTCAGCCCAGGCGCTCGACCAGGGCGCGGTACTGGTCCCACAGCTCCTTGGGCGTGTGGTCGCCGAAGGTGTTCAGGTGCTCGGGGACCAGGGCGGCCTCCTCGCGCCACACGTCCTTGTCGACGGTGAGCAGGAAGTCCAGGTCGGACTCCGACAGGTCCAGGCCCTTGGTGTCCAGGGCGCCCTTCGCCGGCAGGACGCCGATCGGGGTCTCCACGCCCTCGGCCTTGCCGTCCAGGCGCTCGACGATCCACTTCAGCACGCGGCTGTTCTCGCCGAAGCCGGGCCAGACGAACTTGCCCGCGTCGTTCTTGCGGAACCAGTTGACGTAGTAGATCTTCGGCAGCTTGGACTGGTCCTTGCCCTTGGCCACCTCGACCCAGTGACCCATGTAGTCGCCCATGTTGTAGCCGCAGAACGGCAGCATGGCGAACGGGTCGCGGCGCAGCTCGCCGACCTTGCCCTCGGCGGCGGCGGTCTTCTCGGAGGCGACGTTGGCACCGAGGAAGACGCCGTGGTTCCAGTCGAAGGACTCGGTCACCAGCGGCACCGCGCTGGCGCGCCGGCCGCCGAACAGGATCGCCGAGATCGGCACGCCCCTGGGGTCCTCCCACTCGGGCGCGATGATCGGGCACTGCGAGGCGGGCGTGGTGAAGCGGGCGTTGGGGTGCGCGGCGGGCGTCCCGGACTCCGGGGTCCAGGAGTTGCCCTTCCAGTCGGTGAGGTGGGCCGGGGTCTCCTCCGTCATGCCCTCCCACCAGACGTCGTTGTCGTCGGTGAGGGCGACGTTCGTGAAGACCGAGTTGCCCCACAGCGTCTTCATCGCGTTGGCGTTGGTGTGCTCACCGGTGCCGGGCGCGACGCCGAAGAAGCCGGCCTCGGGGTTGATCGCGTACAGGCGGCCGTCCTCGCCGAAACGCATCCACGCGATGTCGTCGCCGATGGTCTCGACGGTCCATCCGGAGATCGTCGGCTCCAGCATGGCGAGGTTGGTCTTGCCGCAGGCGCTCGGGAAGGCCGCGGCGACGTACTTCGACTCGCCCTGCGGCGGGGTCAGCTTGAGGATCAGCATGTGCTCGGCGAGCCAGCCCTCGTCGCGCGCCATGACGGAGGCGATGCGCAGGGCGTAGCACTTCTTGCCGAGCAGCGCGTTGCCGCCGTAGCCGGAGCCGTAGGACCAGATCTCACGGCTCTCGGGGAAGTGCGAGATGTACTTGGTGGAGTTGCACGGCCACGGCACGTCCGCCTGGCCCGGCTCCAGCGGGGCGCCGAGGGTGTGCACGGCCTTCACGAAGAAGCCGCTGTCGCCGAGCTCGTCCAGCACCGGCCGGCCCATGCGCGTCATCGTGCGCATGGACACCGCGACGTAGGCGGAGTCGGTGATCTCCACACCGATCGCGGACAGCGGGGAGCCGAGCGGGCCCATGCAGAACGGGACGACGTACATCGTCCGGCCCTTCATGGAGCCGCGGAAGAGTCCCTGCTCACCGGCGAAGATCTCCCGCATCTCGGCGGGGGCCTTCCAGTGGTTGGTCGGACCGGCGTCCTCCTCCTTCTCGGAGCAGATGAAGGTCCGGTCCTCGACGCGGGCGACGTCCGTCGGGTCGGAGGCCGCGTAGTAGGAGTTGGGGCGCTTGATCGGGTCGAGCTTGCGGAAGGTGCCCTTCGCGACGAGCTCCTCGCACAGGCGCTCGTACTCGGCCTCGGATCCGTCACACCAGACCACGTTGTCCGGCTGCGTCAGTTCGGCGATCTCGTTCACCCACGAGATCAGTTCCTGGTGCTTGGTGGGGATGACGGGGGGAGCCGCGATGTCGCGCGCCACGATCGCTCCTAAATGAGGGATTTTTGTCTTGTCGCCCCGTGGGGGCTGCGACCCGGATGCTTCGTAGCCGCTCATCCGGTGCCGACCGCACTCATTTGATCATCCGACGAGAGTGCGCATCTGTCCAGAGGGCGTCACAGGTGAGCAACGTGAGGAACGCCACGGTTGCCGTGATTCTTTGCGTCCACGTTGGGTTCAGCTGGAAGACTTTTTGCGTTCCGGCCGGTCACGGACCGCACTGATGGGCCACTTACGGTGGCGTAGGTACCATGCAGTCCATGACTGCGTCCGCCTCCGACGCGCCTCTGGACCCGCCGGCCGCCGGCCGCGGTCCGGTCGCGCTCTCCCTGCCGCATCCGGTCAAGCCCAGGCTCCGAGGCTGGCTGCACCTGGGCATGTTCCCGGCCGTGCTCGTCGCCGGGCTGGTACTCACCGCCCTGGCCGACTCCACCCGCGGCCGGATCGCGTGCGGGATCTACGTCCTCACCGCCTGCCTGCTCTTCGGCGTCAGCGCGCTGTACCACCGCGGCAACTGGAGCCCGCGCATGGACGGCGTGCTGCGCCGCCTCGACCACGCGAACATCTTCCTGATCATCGCGGGCACCTACACGCCGCTGACCATGCTGCTCCTGCCCGGCGCCAAGGGGCAGTGGCTGCTGTGGGGCATCTGGGCCGCGGCCGCCGCGGGCATCGTCTTCCGCGTCTTCTGGGTCGGCGCCCCACGCTGGCTCTACACCCCCTGCTACATCGCGATGGGCTGGGCGGCCGTCTTCTTCCTGCCGGACTTCATGCGCACCGGCGGCATCGCCGTCCTGGTCCTGGTGATCGTCGGCGGCCTGCTGTACAGCGCGGGCGGTGTCGTCTACGGCATCAAGCGGCCGAACCCGTCACCGCGCTGGTTCGGCTTCCACGAGGTCTTCCACACCTTGACCCTCGCCGCCTTCGTCGTCCACTACGTCGGCATCTCCCTGGTGGCGTACCAGCACGCCTGACCTCGGCCCCGGACCGATGCCGGACAATGACCTCCATGACGGCCCCCCGCACCACCACTCCCGCCGGCCCCCCGCAGCCGGGCCTGCGCGAGCGGAAGAAGATCAAGACCCGTGAGGCGATCCGCGCGGCGACGTACGCACTCGTCGAGGAGCAGGGGTACGACGCCACGACGATCGAGCAGATCGCCGAACGGGCCGAGGTGTCGCCGTCGACCGTCTTCCGGTACTTCCCCACCAAGGAGGACATCGTCCTCACCGACGAGAACGACCGGGTCCTCCTGGAGGAGCTGCGCGCCCGCCCCGCGGACGAGCCCTGGACGGAGTCCGTCCGCCAGGTGCTGCGCCAGGCCGTCGGCCTCGGTGTCGGTACGGACCCCGGGCCGGCGCGGCTGCGCACCCGGCTGATGGTCGAGGTGCCCGCGGTGCGCGCCCGGATGACGGAGAGCATGTCGGTCACCGGCCGTATGCTCTGTGCCGCCATCGGCGAGCGCACCGGCCGCGACCCGCACGGGCTGGAGGTGCGGGTCTGGGCGATGTCCCTCATCGGCGCCCTGACGGAGACCTCCCTGTACTGGGCCGAGCACGGCCACCGGGAGGACCTCGCGGACCTCGTCGACCGCGCCCTCACCGTTCTCGAACACGGCGTCCCGGCCAAGAACACCTGAGGCGCCGGCCGCCGGCCGTGCCATCCTGGCCGGGTGAACGGTCCCGAGATCCTCGTCGGCTTCGACCCCGGCCTGCGCCTGTTCGTCCCGCACACCCGGCGGGGCGGCGCCACCCCCGTCGTCACCGACGGCGTCTCCACGCTCGGCCACGTCGTGGAGTCCCTGGGCGTCCCGCTCACCGAGGTCGGCGCGCTGGTCGTGGACGGCCACGAGGTGCCGGCCTCACACATCCCGGCGGCCGGCGAGGCCGTGAGCGTACGCGCCGTGGAGCGCCCCCAGGAGGTCCCCGGCGCGCCCCTGCGCTTCCTCCTCGACGTCCACCTCGGCACGCTCGCCCGCCGGCTGCGGCTGCTCGGCGTCGACGCGGCCTACGAGTCCACGGACATCGGCGACCCGGCCCTCGCCACCCGCTCGGCGGCCGAGAAGCGGGTGCTGCTCAGCCGCGACCGGGGGCTGCTGCGCCGCCGCGAACTGTGGGCGGGCGCCTACGTCTACAGCACCCGCCCCGCGGACCAGCTCCGCGACGTCCTCGACCGCTTCCACCCCGAGCTGCGCCCGTGGACCCGCTGCACCGCCTGCAACGGGCTGCTGCGGCAGGCCACCAAGGACGAGGTGGCCGACCGGCTCGAGCACGGCACGCACCGCACCTACGACGTCTTCGCGCAGTGCCTCGACTGCGGGCGCGCCTACTGGAAGGGCGCCCACCACGACCAGCTCGTGGCGATCGTGGAGCGCGCCCTCGCCGACTACGCGGACCACGGCTGACGCGGCCTCACCCGCTCAGCGCGGCACGCAGTCGCTCCGGGTCGCTGGTCGGGGCCTCACAGGTGAAGTTGCGGCAGACGTACGCGGTCGGCTCACCGCCGGCGAGCGGACGCTCGGCGAGCAGCGGGAACTCGTCGCTGTCCGGAGTCCCGTAGGCGACCACCGCGCCGGGCGCGGTGCCCAGCAGCGCCGTACGGTGCAGCGCCTTCGCCGCGGCGTCCTGCTGCGAGGGGCCGACCACAGCGACCTCGCGCGGCCCGTCCAGCAGCGCCTCGGCGACGGCCAGCCCCCAGCCGACGAAGCGCGGAACCCGCGGGCCGAGGGCCGCGACGACACCCGACGCCCGCTCGGCGGCCGTGCGGTGGGCCTCGGAACCCGTGTGGGCCGCGTACCCGAGCAGGGCGCCCGCGGCGGCGGTCCAGCCGGAGGGGGTGGCGTTGTCGGTGGGGTCCTGGGGGCGGCGGATCAGTTGCTCGGCGTCGGCGGCGGTGTCGTAGAGAGCGCCGGAGTCGTCGGTGAACCGGGTGAGGACGTGGTCCAGGAGCAGGCCCGCGAAGTCGAGCCAGACGCCCTCCCCGGTGACCGAGGCCAGGGCGAGGAAGCCCTCGGCGACGTCGGCGTAGTCCTCCAGCACGCCCGCGTTCGCGCCGGCCCGGCCGTCCCTGCTGGTGCGGGACAGCCGCGCGTGCTCGTCCAGGTGCAGCCGGACCAGGAGATCGGCCGCGCCGACCGCGGCCTCGACCAGGTCCGGACGGTCGAAGTAGGCGCCGGTCTCGGCGAGAGCGGCGATCGCGAGCCCGTTCCACGCGGCGACGACCTTGTCGTCGCGGCCGGGGGCGGGCCGCCGCGCGCGGCTGTCGAACAGCCGGCGCCTGACCGAGGCGACCCGCTCCGCGTCGGACACGCCCTCTCCCTCCGGCAGCTGGAGCACCGAGGAGCCGTGCTCGAAGGTGCCCTCCTCGGTCACGCCGTAGTAGCGGGCGGCGAGTTCGGCGTCGTCCTCCCCGAGGACCTCGCGGAGCTGGTCCGGAGTCCAGACGTAGTACACCCCCTCGACGTGCCGCCCGGTGCCGTCGTCGCTGTCGGCGTCGAGCGCGGAGGCGAACCCGCCCTCTTCCGTGCGCAGTTCCCGCACCATGAAGTCCGCGGTCTCCAGCGCGACACGGCGGGCGAGCCCGGAACCGGTGGCCCGCCACAGGTGGGCGTAGACCCGGCACAGCAGGGCGTTGTCGTACAGCATCTTCTCGAAGTGCGGCACGACCCAGTCGCGGTCGACGGAGTAGCGGGCGAAGCCGCCGCCGAGCTGGTCGTAGATGCCGCCTCGGGCCATGCGCTCGCACGTGTCCCGGGCCATCTGCAGGGCGCCCTCGGAGCCGGTGCGGGCGTGGTGGCGCAGCAGGAACTCGATCACCATCGACGGCGGGAACTTGGGAGCGCCGCCGAACCCGCCGCGCTGCGGGTCGTACTCGCGGGTGAGGCCCAGCAGGGCCTGGGCCAGCTCCTGCTCCCCCGGCATCTGGGTGCCGCCGTGGGTCAGCTCGCGCCCGGCCAGGTCCCGCACGATCTTCTGGGCGACGTCGGTGACCTCGTCCCGGCGCGTGGCCCAGGCCTGGTGGACGCCCTCCAGGACCTGCCGGAAGGAGGGCATTCCGTGACGGGCGTCCGGCGGGAAGTACGTGCCGAAGTAGAAGGGTTCCGCGTCGGGCGTGAGGAAGACGGTCATCGGCCAGCCGCCCTGCCCGGTGGCCGCCTGCACGGCCTCCATGTAGACGGCGTCGACGTCGGGGCGCTCCTCGCGGTCGACCTTGACGCTGACGAAGTTCTCGTTCATGACGGCCGCGGTGGCCTCGTCCTCGAAGGACTCGTGGGCCATCACATGGCACCAGTGGCAGCTGCTGTACCCGACGCTCAGCAGCACGGGGACGCCGCGCCGCCGCGCCTCCTCGAAGGCCGCGCCCGACCAGGGCCACCAGTCGACGGGGTTCTCGGCGTGCTGGAGCAGGTAGGGGGACGTCTCGTGGGCCAGTCGGTTCGGCATATCCCCATCCTGCCTCACCGGCCGTGCACGGGCACGGAACGTGACCGCCGCCCGCCCCGCCCCCGCCGGCCCCTCCCCCACGCCGCCACGGGCCGGCACGGCCGCCGGGGCCGAGGCGTTGATCGCCGCCCTCTCGCGCTCGCGCCCGTGCCGAAGGACACTCGTGGGCAAAGGAGTTGTGGCCGGAGGGGGACGGGACATGCGGGACGCTCATCGGGCGGAGGCCGAGCGGCTGCTGACGCGGGCCGTGGAGGAGGAGGTGCGGCGGTCGGGCGGCCGTGTGGACGGCGGCGTGCTGCTGTCCCGGGCGCGCGGCGCGCTGGACGGCATGGCGGGATCGGCGGCCGAGGAGTACGACGCCTACACGCACGCCCTGGACGAGGCGGCGGCCGGACAGCCGACCTTCGCCCAGCGGTACGCCCGGGACGGCGCCGGAACTCCCCTGCTGGTCGCCGCCGTTGCCGCGCTCGCCGCCGCCGTCGCCGACGTGGCGCTGGGCACCGGCGCGGGCACCGCCGTCGGCGCGGGCGTCACCGTCGGCGTCGTCGCCGCGGCGGCCACCGTCGTGAAGGTGACCGCGGCCCACCTGCCCGCGGCACACCACCGCGCCGGTGCGGCCGGCCAGCCCGGCGGCCCGGAGCAGTTGCGGCTGCAGTGGCTCACCGCGCTGGAGGTGCGCGGCATCCGCCCGTTCCTCGACCAGCAGCGGGTGCTCAGCGCCTCCACCACGCCGAAGAGGACGGCGCCCCGGCTGCGCGGCGCGGACAAGAGCGCGGCGGCCCGCCGGCGCAGTGTCCTGGAGCAGTCGTTCGGGCAACTGCCGGAGCCGACGGGCGTGTTCGCCGGACGACGGCAGGAGACGGCGCGGATCCGGCAGTGGGTGCAGGCGGCCCGCGCGAGCACGCGGACCCGGCCGACGGTCGTCGTCCTGCACGGCGAGCCCGGATCCGGCCGCAGCACCCTCGCGGTCCGCGCCGCGCACGACCTGAAGGACCAGTTCCGCGGGGCGGTCGTCGTCGACCTGCGCGGCGCCAGCCCGGAGGAACCGCCGCTGCCCACCCGCGACGCCCTGCTGCACCTGCTCAACCGGCTCGGCGCCCCCCGCGAGCAACTGCTGTTCCGCGAGCGCTCCTCCCCCGACCAGCAGGTCAAGCGGCTGAGCGAGCTGTACCACCAGCATCTGACCGACCTGCCGGTGACGATCGTGCTGGACGACGCCTCCGATCCCGATCAGGTCCGCGCCCTGGTGCCCGAACGCTCCGACAGCCTGATCCTGGTCACCGCGCGCACCCCGCTGGACCTGCCCGCCGACCTGCCGGCCTGGGTGCACCAGCTGCCGGTGGAGGCACTGGACGCGGCGGGCGCGGAGGAACTGCTGAACGCGGCCGCGCAGGACACCTCGGGGCCCTACGACGCCGAATCCGCCGAGAAGGTCAGGCAGTTGTGCGGGGGACTGCCGCTCGCGCTGCGCATCGCGGGCTCCTCCCTCGGCCCGCGCTCGCCGCGCCGGCTGGCCACCGATCTCGGCGCCTACGGCCCGGTGGAGCCGGTCGAACGGGCGCTGTGGCTGCGGTACACCGACCAGCCGGAGCCGGCCCGGCGGCTGCTGCGGCGGCTCGCCCTGGCCGGCCGGTCCTCCCTCGGGGCAGCCGCGGCCGCCGCGCTGGTGGCGGCGGACGAGGCGGAGGCGACCGGGCATCTGGCGGCCCTGGCCCGGGCGGGCCTGATCGACCACGTCCGGGGCAACCGCTACCGCCTGCACGACCTGGTGCGCGCCTTCGCCCAGGCCCGGCTGCTGGACGAGGAGGACCCCGCCGAGCGGACCGCGGCGCAGGAGCGGCTGATCGTGAACTACGCCGAGCTCGCCGACTCGGTGCTGCGGCTGGTCGACGGCAACATGTCCACCCGCTCGGACCGCTTCAGCCCGCACGGCTTCACCTCCCTCGACGAGGCGCTGCGCTGGCTGGACGACGAGTCGAGCTTCATCACCTCGGCCCTGCGGCACACCGAGGGCGTGAACCAGGCGGCCGTGCTGAACCTGCTCGGCGCGCTGTGCGACTACTGCCTGCTGCGCGGCGACCTGTACCGGCTGGGCGAGATCAGCGAGCTGACCCAGGCCGTGGACCAGGGCCTGCTGGTCCGCTCCGTGCAGTGGCGCACCGGCATCGCGGCCCGCCAGCTCGGCGAGCTGGACAAGGCGCGCACCACGCTGACCTCCGTCGTGGACCTGTATCTCCAGGCCCACCACGACGCGGGGGCGGCACGGGCCCTGACCTCCCTCGGCATCACCCTGCACCACCAGGGCAACCTCACCGAGGCGGCGGCCAGGCTGCGCGAGTCCCTGGAGATCCAGGCCGCGCCGGAGCTGGCGACCGACCGCGCCTGGACGATGCACGCGCTGGCGGCGGTGCAGCGCGACCGGGGCCGCCTGGCGGAGGCCCTGGACCTGCTGAACCGGTCCCTGGTGCTGCACCGGGAGGGCGGGTCGGTGCACGGCGAGGCATGGGCCCACTTCCAGCTGGGGCAGCTGGCCCTGCGCCGGAACGACGTACCGCGCGCGGAGACGGACCTGCGCGAGGCCCTGGACCGGTACGGACGCACCCGTGACGCCCGCGGCGAGGCGTGGGCCATGACCCAGCTGGCGCGGGCACGGCTGGTGGCCGGGGACGCCTCCGAGGCGGTGGACGGACTGCGCCTGGCGGCGGCCCGGCACCGCGACAACGAGGACGCGCGCGGCGAGGCGTGGACGCTGTACTACCTCGGGCAGGCGCTGGAGGAGACCGGCACCCTCGACCAGGCGGTCCGTGAACTGGAGCGGTCCCGCACGATGTTCTCCCGGATGCGGGACGTCTACGGTCTGGCCTGCGCCCGTCATCACTCGGCCCGGGTGACCCGGAACCAGCGGGCGGCCCAGACCGGTTCGCTGCGCAACTCCGGGTTCGCCCGGCAGCTGCTGGTGGACGCCCGCGCCGACTTCCAGCGCATCGGCGTCGCCCACGGCGAGGCCTGGACGTGCCTGGAGCTGGCGGTGGTCGACGCGGGCAACGCCCGTACCCAGCAGGCGCTGGCGCTGTGCGACGAGGCGGCGGCCCTCTTCGCGTCCTACGGCGACCGCCGCGGCGAGGACTGGGCCCGCTTCCTGCGCTGCACCCTGCTGCCGTACGCGGCCCCGGGCGGGGTGGAGGTGGGTACGGCGGTGGCCCAGGAGGAGCTGTCCCGGCTCGCCCGCGACGGCCACCCGGCGCGCGACGGCAAGCTCGACGACTACGTGGAGGCCTACCAGCTCCTCCTGGAACGCGGAGTGAACCTGGAGGCGGGCTGGCAGGCCTGGCGCCTGGGCATGGTTCCGGACCGGCACGCCCGCGAGGTGATGGGGGTGGCGGTACCTGCGGACCGGTGACTGCGGTCACCGGCCCCGCCCGGCGGTCAGCCCTGGTGGGCCTTGGGGTCGGCCGAGGGGGCCTCGGACTCCTCCTTCGGGTCCGGGGCCTCGTGGAAGTCGACCCTGCCCATGTGGCGACTCATCGACTTCATCAGGCCCCACACCGCCAGGGCCATCACCGCGAAGACGATGAAGCCGAGGACGCCGGGGGTGACCTTGTTCTCGTCGATCTCCGCCAGAGGGACGAGGTGCGTCATTGCCAGGCTCGCGCTTGCGCTCATGTCAGGCATTGTCCCTCAGTGCTGCCGGACGCCCGCAAAGAGGTCGTCCTCGGGGAGCGAGGTGTCCACGAGGGACTTCGCGAGCTCGTACTCCTCCGTCGGCCAGACCTCCTTCTGCAGGTCCAGCGGCACCCGGAACCAGCCGCCGTCGGGGTCGATCTGGGTGGCGTGCGCGATCAGCGCCTTGTCGCGGATCTCGAAGAAGTCGGCGCAGGGGATGTGCGTGGTGAGCGTGCGGTCCTTGTGGCCGGACTTGTCCCAGCGCTCCAGCCACTCGCCGTAGGGGGACTCCATGCCCCGGTCCAGCAGGGCCTTGTGCAGCGCCTCGGTGCGGGGGCGGTTGAAGCCCTGGTTGTAGTACAGCTTCCGCGGCTGGTACGCGGGGCCGAACTGCTCCTCCGGGTACTTCTCGGTGTCCGCCGCGCCCTCGAAGGCCACCATCGAGATCTTGTGGGTCATGATGTGGTCGGGGTGCGGGTAGCCGCCGTTCTCGTCGTAGGTGGTGATCACCTGGGGACGGAAGGACCGGATCTTCCGCACCAGCTCGCCGGCCGCCTTGTCGACGTCCTCCAGGGCGAAGCAGCCCTCCGGCAGCGGCGGCAGCGGGTCGCCCTCGGGCAGACCGGAGTCGACGAAGCCGAGCCACTCCTGGCCGACGCCGAGGATCTCCCGGGCCTCGTCCATCTCCTTCTTGCGCACCTCGTGGATGTGCTCCTCGATGTACGAGTCGCCCTGGAGCTTGGGGTTGAGGATGGAGCCGCGCTCTCCGCCCGTGCAGGTCACCACCAGCACGTCCACCCCCTCGGACACGTACTTCGCCATGGTGGCCGCGCCCTTGCTCGACTCGTCGTCGGGGTGCGCGTGCACGGCCATCAGTCGCAGCTGGTCAGTCAAGGCTCAATCCTCAGTCGGGTCGGTGCCCGGTGTGATCGGGCAGTCAACGGTTTGCCGTCCCGGGGGGACGAGCGTCCGGGGCGGCGGTCTGGCGCCGGGCGGGGGGCTTCTATAGTGACCGAATCGGGGGGCGAATAATTCCGGGGTACGGCTCCGGGAGCCCCTCGCGGGACCCACGTCCCGCCCCTGCGGAGAGGACGATCATGAGCACGGCGAGCACCCGGCTGCCCGAGGGCCGCTACGGCCGCTCCCCGGCCGAGCGCGGCGACCGCCCGCTCAAGATCGCCGGCGCCGTCTTCGGGGCGCTCCTCGTCGCCCTGATCGGCTACTTCGCCTACCACTACGTGGGAGAGAACAAGATCAGTGGCCAGGTGATCACCTTCCAGGCCGCCGACGACGCGGTGCGGGTCCATCTGGAGGTCCGCAAGGACGCCGGCGCCCGCGGCTACTGCACCCTGCGCTCGCAGGCCGCCAACGGTGACGAGGTCGGCCGCGCGGACTTCCGTTTCGACCAGCACGCCACCCGGATCGACAAGGTCGTCACGCTGCGCACGACGTCCCGGGGCACGACGGCCGAGCTGCTCGGCTGCCACGCCGGCTGAGGATCCGGTTTCATACGGAATACGTACGCACCGACCTGCGCTGACACGAATCCCGTGACTTATGTCCTCCCCCTTGCGCCGCTGAATTGTTAGGCTCGTGGTTTCGCCCATCCGAGAGGGAACATTCTTCTGGGTAGGGCGATGCTTTGTATTCCCAGTACCGACGAGGAGCACCTGTGACCCAGACCAGCGAGAACGTCACCTGGCTGACCCAGGAGGCGTACAACAAGCTCAAGGACGAGCTTGAGCACCTTACTGGTCCTGCGCGCACGGAGATCGCCGCGAAGATCGCCGCCGCGCGCGAGGAGGGCGACCTGCGCGAGAACGGCGGGTACCACGCGGCCAAGGAGGAGCAGGGCAAGCAGGAGCTCCGTGTGCGCCAGCTGACCCAGCTCCTTGAGAACGCCCAGGTCGGCGAGGCTCCGGCTTCCACGGACGGCGCGGTCGCGCCCGGCATGGTCGTGACGATCGCCTTCGACGGTGACGAGGACGACACGCTGACCTTCCTGCTGGCCTCGCGTGAGTACGCGAGCGCCGACATCGAGACCTACTCGCCGCAGTCGCCGCTGGGCGCCGGCGTGATCGGCCACAAGGTCGGCGAGGGCGCGGAGTACGAACTGCCGAACGGCAAGACGGCCAAGGTGAAGATCCTCAAGGCCGAGCCGTACTCGGGCTGAGTACCCGCACGGACACTTCGGCGAGCCCCCGGCGCTCTTTCGCGCCGGGGGTTTCGTCATGTCCGCTTCAGCGCGATCACGCGGCGGCTCACGCCGTCGCCGAGCGGTACTTCCGTACGGCGAGGGTGCGGAATATGACGATGATCAGGACCGAATAGAGCAGTGAGGCCCAAACCGGGTGCTGCATCGGCCAGGCGGTGGAGTCCGACCGTCCCGGGTTGGCGAAGAGCACGCGGCAGGCCTGGACGGTGGCGCTGAACGGGTTCCACTCCGCGATGTGGCGCAGCCACGGGGTCATGTTGCTGGAGTCCACGAACGCGTTGGAGATGAAGGTCACCGGGAACAGCCAGATCAGTCCGCCGGAGGTGGCCGCCTCCGGTGTGCGCACCGACAGGCCGATCAGGGCGCCGATCCAGGTGAAGGCGTAGCCGAGCAGGAGCAGCAGGCCGAACCCGCCCAGGACCCGGCCGGCGTTGGTACTGCCGTCGGACCCGACGCGCCAGCCGACGAGCAGCGCGACGACGGCGAGGACGAGCAGGGTCAGCGCCGTCTGCACCAGGTCGGCGAAGGTCCGACCGGTCAGCACCGCGCCGCGCGCCATGGGCAGTGAGCGGAACCGGTCGATCAGGCCCTTGTGCATGTCGTCGGCGATGCCCGCGCCGGAGCTGGCGGTGGCGAACGTGACGGTCTGCGCGAAGATGCCCGCCATCAGGAAGTTCCGGTAGGTGGCGGGGTCGGTGCTGCCGCCCACCTGCATGGAGCCGCCGAAGACGTACGAGAACAGCACCACGAACATGATCGGCTGGATCAGGCCGAAAATCACCATCTCGGGGATCCGGGACATCCGGATCAGATTGCGTTTAGCCACGACCAGCGAGTCGCGGATCGACCCGCTGAGGGCGTTGCCGGGCGCCGTGGGGCGCGCCCGCTCGGTGACGGCACTCACTTGACGGCCTCCTTGTTGCGCCTGCGGTCTCTGGCGTCCGCGCCCTTGTCACCGGTCTCCTCGTCGCCGCTCTCGGCGACGTGGCCCGTCAGGGACAGGAACACGTCGTCGAGGGTGGGGCGGCGCAGTCCGATGTCGTCGATCTCGATGCCGCGGGTGTCGAGCTCGCGGATCACCTCGGCGAGCAGCTTGGCGCCGCCCGTGACCGGCACGGTGAGCCTGCGGGTGTGCTCCTCCACGGTGGTGTCGCCCTTGCCGAAGCCGCGCAGCACCTCGGAGGCGCCCGGGATGCGCTCACGGTCGTGCACGACGACCTCGACGCGCTCGCCGCCGGTGCGGGCCTTGAGCTCGTCGGAGGTGCCGCGGGCGATGACACGGCCGTGGTCGACCACCGCGATCTCGTGTGCCAGGTGGTCGGCCTCTTCGAGGTACTGGGTGGTCAGCAGCAGTGTCGTACCCCCGGAGACGAGCTGCTTGATGACCTCCCACAGCTGCTGCCGGTTGCGCGGGTCGAGGCCGGTCGTCGGCTCGTCCATGAACATGACCGGCGGCGAGACGACGAGCGCGGCCGCCAGGTCGAGCCGGCGGCGCATGCCTCCGGAGTAGGTCTTCGCGGGCCGGTCGGCGGCGTCGGCGAGGTTGAACTGCTCCAGCAGCTCCCGGGCGCGGGCCTTCGCCGCCGCGGACCTCATCTGGTAGAGCTGTCCGACCATCTGGAGGTTCTCACGGCCGGTCAGATACTCGTCGACCGCGGCGAACTGGCCGGACAGCCCGATGGAACGGCGTACCTCGTCGGGCTGCCGGAGGACGTCGAGGCCGGCGACGACGGCCTTTCCGCTGTCGGGCCGCAGCAGCGTCGTCAGACAGCGCACGGCGGTGGTCTTGCCCGCGCCGTTCGGCCCGAGCAGCCCCAGCACCGTGCCCTCGGGGACATCGAGGTCGACGCCGTCCAGAGCCCTTACGTCGCCGAAGGTCTTCACCAGGCCTTCGGCATAGATGGCGCCTGGCATGTGTGTCTCCACGTCGTCGGAAATGGTTCGTGGGAGCGAGGCCGGAGGAGGAAGGATGGTGCCGGCCCCGCGCGAGCAGGAACTGCGGACGTGCGGGTGTGCGTGCTCCACCTCGGTCAGGGAGGTGGCATGCGACACACCATAACGCGATGTATCGCGTCTCTCAATGGATTTTCCCGAACGAGTGACTAGGGGTTCCCTGAGCCGCGGTTCCGCCGTTCCGGCGACTCAGCCCAGGACCTCGGTCCACGGCCTCACGCCGTGACCTCAGCCCATGACCGTGTAACCGGCGTCGCGCAGAGCCTGGTTGACCTCGGCGCAGTGCTCCGGGCCCTTCGTCTCCAGGTGCAGCTCCACCTCCGCCTCCGTGAGCCCGAGCCGCGGATCGGTCCGTACATGGCTCACATCGAGGACGTTAGCGTCCACCACTGACAACACCCCCAGCAAAGTGGCCAGCGCGCCCGGCCGGTCCGTCAGCCGCAGCCGGACGGCCAGGTAGCGGCCCTGCGCGGCCATGCCGTGCCGCAGGACGCGCTGGAGCAGCACCGGATCGACGTTGCCGCCGGAGAGCACGGCCACGACCGGGCCCTCGAAGGCGTGCGGGTCGCCCAGCAGCGCCGCCACCGGGCTGGCCCCGGCCGGCTCGACCACGAGCTTGGCCCGCTCCAGGCAGAGCAGCAGCGCGGCCGACAGCTGGTCCTCGGACACCGTGCGCACCTCGTCCACCAGATCGCGCACGAGCCCGAACGGCACATCGCCCGGCCGCCCCACCTTGATGCCGTCCGCCATCGTCGCCGGGTGCGGGACCGACACCGGATGGCCGGCCGCGAGCGAGGGCGGGTAGGCCGCCGAACCCTCCGCCTGCACACCGACGATCCGCACGTCCGGCCGCAGCGCCTTCACCGCCACCGCGATGCCCGCAAGGAGCCCTCCCCCGCCGACGCCCACGACGATCGTGCGCACCTCCGGGCACTGCTCCAGGATCTCCAGCCCCACCGTGCCCTGCCCCGCGATGATGTCCGGGTGGTCGAACGGATGGATGAACACCGCCCCGGTCGCGGCCGCGTACTCCTCGGCGGCCGCCAGCGTCTCGTCGACCACCTGGCCGTACAGACGCACCTCCGCGCCGTACTCCCGCGTGGCGCTGACCTTCGGCAGCGGGGCGCCCTTGGGCATGAACACCGTGGCGTGGACGCCGAGCAGCGACGACGCGAGCGCCACACCCTGCGCGTGGTTGCCGGCGCTCGCGGCCACCACCCCGGCGGCCCGCTCCTCGGGCAGCAGCCCGGCGATACGGACGTACGCGCCGCGCAGCTTGAACGAGCCCGTCCGCTGGAGGTTCTCGCACTTGAGGTGCACCGGCGCGCCCACCAGCTGGGACAGATGCCGACTGCCCTCCATCGCGGTCACCCGCGCGACTCCCGAGAGCATCTTCTGGGCCCCGCGCACGTCGTCGAGGGTGACGGTGCGCGACGGGCCGGCCGTGCTGTAGCTCATGACTCGAGTCTCGCAGTTCACAGGCCCCACGCGCCCGGTGTGACCAACGTCCGAGACCGGTTTGCGCAGCGCTGGTACGACCCGCCCCCCGGCCGCGTACCCTGTCCCCCAACCCAGCACCCCTTATATGAAGTGAGCCCCCGGCCATGCCCACAACACCTGAAATGTCGATGGACATGACGACAGTCGGTGACACCGGTCTTCTCGACACGCTGCAGCACGAGGTGGCGGTGTTCGCACGCCGTGCCGAACAGACCCGGCTCGGCGGAGTCGGGCAGGTGCGCAACTCGATGGACCGCGCCGCATACCTGCTGCTCAACCGCCTCGACAAAGAGGGCCCCATGGGCGTCAAGGCACTCGCCGCGAGCATGGGCATCGACTCCTCCACGGTCACCCGGCAGGTCGCGCCGCTCGTGGACACCGGGCTCGTGAAGCGCACCTCGCACCCGGAGGACGGCCGGGCGGTGGTGCTTCAGCTGTCCCCGCGCGGACTGTCCCGCCTGGAGGAGGTGCGCTCCTCGCGGCGTCAGCTGATGGCCGAGCTGACCCACGACTGGGCGCCGGAGGAGCGCGAGACCTTCTGCACCCTGCTCACCCGCTTCAACGGCGCGCTCTCGGCCCGCCAGTCGGCCCAGGGCGGCCCGGCGCCGGAGAGGTCGCCGGCCTCCTGAGGCGGCTGCGCGACTCTTGACCGGAGGGCCGGCCCTGGCCTCATATGAGACCGGGTCCTCGTCGTACGTCCGGAAACGGTGCGGTGCTCCGAGCGTCGTGGGATGTGCTTCGGCGGGCTTCTTCGGTTCCTCGACGAGGTTCTTCGGTTCCTCGGGGATCGCCCTGGCGGGAGGCGCGGTGCGAGAACGGCAGGCGTCCCACGGCGCTCGCCGGGCCCGGGAGTGCGAGGCATTCGTCGCGGGCGCGGCGGGTCGGCTGCTGCACACCGCCACGCTGCTGACCGCCGAACCCCCGGACGACAACCCGCGCGCACGGCGTCTGCTGACCCTGGCCCTCGCGCACACGTTCGCGTGCTGGGACCGGCTGCGCGGCGAGGACCCCTACGACCGCGCCCGCCAGTACCTGGCCACCCGCTTCGCCCGTGAGGCCTGGCTCCGCCACGGCCGCCTGGGCCGCGCCCGCCCCCGGCCCACCGGTCTCCTGGCCGCCCTCACACCGCAGGAGCGCCTGATCCTGGTCCTGCGTCTGTACGAGGGGGTGGCCGAGGAGCAGGCGGCGGCCCTGCTCGGCCTGCCCACGGAGCGGGTACGCGCCATCTGCGATCGGGCGATCACCGCCCTCACCCGGGCCCGGACGACGCGCGGGGGGACCGCGCGGGAGAAGCCGACGCAGGGGCAGACGGCGCAGGGAGCGACTGCGCGGGGGCGGACGGCGTACGTGGGGGCGGGCGGCGGGAAGCGGGTCGGGCGCGGGGGGCGGGCGTGAACCGCGCGGAGCGTGAGGCGGCCGTACGGCATCTGATGGAGCAGAGGCCGCCGCAGGTGCCGCCCGAGTTGTACGCCGACGTCGTACGCCGCGGGAGCCGCCTGACGAGCCGCCGCACGGCCGCCCGCCGGGTGATGTGGCTGCTGCTGTTCGCGGCGGCCGTCGCCTTCACGGCGTGGGCGCTGACCGCGCGCCCCTGGGTGGAGCCGCCGTCGCAGACGACCCCACCCGTGATCTCTTGGTGAGACCAGGGCGCCCCCTCGGCCGCGGCCGAGGGGGCGGGAGCGGCTAGCCCAGTGCCTGCTGCAGGTCCGCGAGCAGGTCGTCGACGTTCTCGATGCCCACGGACAGGCGGACGAGGTCGGCGGGGACCTCCAGGGCGGAGCCGGCCGCGGAGGCGTGGGTCATGCGTCCCGGGTGCTCGATCAGGGACTCGACACCGCCGAGCGACTCGCCGAGCGTGAACACCTTGGCGCGGTTGCAGACCTCGACGGCCGCCTCCTCGCCGCCCTCGACCTGGAAGGACACCATGCCGCCGAACGCCTTCATCTGCTTGGCGGCGACCTCGTGGCCGGGGTGCTCGGGCAGTCCCGGGTACAGGACGCGCGTCACGCGCGCGTGCCGGGTCAGCATGTCGGCGACCTTGGTGGCGTTGTCGCTGTGCCGGTCCATGCGCACCGCGAGCGTCTTCGTGCCGCGCAGCACCAGCCAGGAGTCGAAGGGCCCCGCGACCGCGCCCATGGCGTTCTGGTGGTAGGCCAGTTCCTCGCCCAGACCGGCGTCGCCCGTGATCAGCGCGCCGCCGACGACGTCCGAGTGGCCGCCCATGTACTTGGTCAGCGAGTGCACGACGACGTCGGCGCCGAGCGCGAGCGGCTGCTGGAGGTACGGCGTGGCGAAGGTGTTGTCGACGACGAGCCGGGCGCCGGCGTCCCGGGCGACCTGAGCGACGGCGGCGATGTCGGTGATGCCGAGCAGCGGGTTGGATGGGGTCTCCACCCACACGACCTTGGTCTTCGGGGTGATCGCGGCGCGGACGGCGGCCGGGTCGCTGGTGTCCGCGACCGACCATTCCACGCCCCACCGGGAGACGACCTTGGCGAAGAGGCGGAACGTGCCGCCGTAGGCGTCGTTGGGGATCACGACGTGGTCGCCGGGGCTGAGCAGCGTGCGCAACAGGCAGTCCTCGGCCGCCAGTCCGGACGCGAACGCTAGGCCGCGGCGGCCGCCCTCCAGGGCGGCGAGGTTCTCTTCGAGGGCGGTCCGGGTCGGGTTGGCGCTGCGGCTGTACTCGTAGCCGCCGCGCAGACCGCCCACGCCGTCCTGCTTGTAGGTCGAGACCTGGTAGATCGGCGGGACGACCGCGCCGGTGAGGGGATCGGCGGTGTTGCCCGCGTGGATCGCGAGGGTCTCGAAGTGCTGACTGATGTGCCTGTCGCTCATGGGCCCGAGGGTAATGCGCTCGCGGGACGGGCGAGGGACCGGCGGGCGGGTTTTCCACAGGGCCGCCGGACGGGTTGGCCATTTGTCGGCGCCGTCTGGTTCGCTTGCCCCATGGAGATTCTCTGGGTCCTGATGGCGCTGGTCATGCTGGGCTTCGTGCTGCTTCCGGTCCTGCGGCGCAGGCGCGGCGGGATCGAGCAGGTGCCGCCGGGGCATCCGGACGCCGCGGACCCGGCGAACTACGGTTTCGTCCGCCAGGAGGAGCTGGACGTCCGCATGCCCGGCCCCGACCAGGACCTGCTGGACGTCCTGGAGCTGGTGCAGCGCACCCAGGACTACCGCGCGGCCGCCCAGCTCCTGGCCGGCACCGAGGCGGAGGGCGAGCTGCGCTGGCAGCGCGTGCAGGCCTTCGCGGGCGCGGCGGCGCTGGAGCTCCGGCAGCGGCCGGGCGGGGTCAGCGAGACGCCCGGCGGGCAGTGGCTCAGGGTGTGGCGGGCCGAGGCGCCCAAGGACCCGGGCGGCGCCGCGGTGCACGCGGAGTTCCTGGTGCAGCAGGCGTGGCGGACGTCGACGCCGGGCACCGAGGAGTTCCGGATCATCATGGAGGAGGCCGGCCAGGCGTGCGCCCAGGCTGCGCTGCTGGCGCCGGGCGACCCGGTCCCGCACATCGTCGAGCTGTCGGTGGCGCGCGGACTGGCGTACTCCCAGCCGGAGTTCGAGAAGCTCTGGCTGAGGATCCTGGACACCGCGCCCAACCACATGGGCGCGCATCTGGCGGCCCTGCACCACTGGTGCGAGAAGTGGCACGGCTCACGGGAGACGGCGATGGCGTTCGCCGAGGCCGCGGCGGCCCGCGCGCCCCGGGGCTCCCTGCTCGCGGCCATGCCCCTGTTCGCGGTCTTCGAGCACCTCCCCGAGGTGAACCTGGTCAGCGGCTTCTACCAGAGCGAGGTCGTGACCAAGGCGATCCACGGCGCGCTGTTCGCGGTGCACGCGGCCCGCGCGGACGACCCGATGGCGGCGCACGTCCGCCACCTGCTGGTCTTCTTCCTGGTCCGCTCCGAGCGCTGGGCGGAGGCCATGAACGAGCTGATACACGTCGACGGCCATGTGGGCGCCCTCCCGTGGACCCTCTCCGCGGACCCGGCGGCCGAGTTCGCCGTCTACCGCGCCCTCGCGGTGGCGGGCTACGAGGCGAACGGCGGCAGTCCCGCGACTCTGGCCGGCTAGTCGGCGTCGCCGCCCCCGTCCGCGTCGGCGCCCCCCGTCCGCATCCGCATCCGCATCCGCGGAGCCGGCGTTCCGGCGGAATTCCTACGGCGCGGTGGACGTTGTGCCGGATGCCGCCCGGCAACGTGCGGGCGGCGACACCGCGAGCCCGGTGCCGTCCCCGGGCCCCGCCCCGTAGGCCCGTGACCGGCGCCCTCGCCCCAGACCGACAGGGAGACCCCATGCTCTTCGGCCGCAAGCCGCAGTTGCCCACCCCGGAGCAGGCGCTCCAGGGCCGGCCCACGCCCGCGTTCGAGGTCCCCGACCGCCACACCGTCCTCGGCACCCCGCTCCTCGGCCCCTACCCCGAGGGCCTGGAGGTCGCCGACTTCGGCATGGGCTGCTTCTGGGGCGCCGAACGCAAGTTCTGGCAGCTCCCGGCGGGCGTGTGGACGACCCTGGTCGGCTACCAGGGCGGCTTCACCGAGAACCCCACGTACGAGGAGGTCTGCTCGGGCCTGACCGGCCACACGGAGGTGGTCCGCGTGGTCTACGACCCGGAGATCGTCTCGTACGACCGCCTCCTGAAGACCTTCTGGGAGTCCCACGACCCCACCCAGGGCTTCCGCCAGGGCAACGACGTGGGCACTCAGTACCGCTCCGCGATCTACACCCACACCCCCGGCCAGGCCACCACGGCCCAGGCCTCCCGCGCCGCCTACCAGCAGGTCCTGACCTCGGCGGGCTACGGCGAGATCACCACAGAACTCCTCGCCGCCACCGACCGCCCCTTCTACCCGGCCGAGTCCTACCACCAGCAGTACCTCTCGGACGCCAAGAACCCGAACGGCTACTGCGGGCTCGGGGGCACGGGGGTCGAACTGAGCGCCCCCTTCGAGACGAACTGGGGGGCGTCCTGCCCGACGGGGGTCGCTCCGGCGCCCGAGGTCACGGAGAAGTAGACCGCCCCACCCCGCGAACTCCGCGGGCCGATCGCAGTTCGGTGACCGCCCGCAGTCGTCACGGGGCCCACGGGCCCTCCTTCCCCGGTATGGCGAGATACCGGGCGGTCTCGGTGCGAGTGCGCTCGTATTCCGCCGGGTCGAGGATCTCCCATGCCGCCTGGCCGATGGCCAGAGTGCCGCGGGCCGGCAGGGGCACGTCACCGATGCGCGGATTCTCCCGCAGCCGGACCGGGCGCCCGAGGTCGACGCCGTCGAATGTGGCGTGCGAGTCGTCGACGAAGTACATCCGCTGCGGCATGAGCGTTCCGGTGTGGCCGCTCGGCATCCTGCCGGAAAGCTGGAGGTCGCCCATGCCGAGCGCCCGGGCCAGACGCTCGCGAGCCCGCACCAGGAGTCGGGGGCGCCAGGTGGCGAGCGGCAGCGCCCCACTGATGCCGTTGAGGGGAGCGAGGAGTCGTGTCTCGGAGGCGGTGAGGGTCCAGTCCAGGGCGGGGGAATCCATCGTCACGCGCAGAGTGGCGGGGCCTGCCCACGTGAGCCCGATCCGGGCATGCCCTGTGTGGTCGCAGGCAGCGCCGTAGTACCTGGGGCACGCGGTGTCCAGTCGTGGCCCGTCGACGTGAATCGACCAGCTGCCGTTCGGGTCGCGATGCCACAGTGTGCGGTAGGGACCGAAGCAGTTCTCCGGAAAGACGCGTAGGGCGAGTACGTGACCGGAATCGAAGGGGAGCCCGAAGACACCCCAGCCCTTGACGTATTCGTGATGGGGCCATGGCGCCCGGCCCCGTACGGGCGGAACATCGGACAGCGCGGAGGAAAGGTCGAACATCTCCATCACCCCGGCGAGGTTGGCCTGTGCCCCAGGTCAAGCGTACGGGGGTCGCGACCGGATCCGCTTGGGCTGCCGCCTGCGCGGCAGCGTCACAGCCGGGAATTCTCGTCGGACCGCAAGGGCCCGGCGCACGCTCCGGTGGGTGACCGGGACGCGGGCCACTTGGACCCTCAGGGGGCCCCGGCCGCCACCGACGGCCCATGACCTTCGCTACTTCTCGACCTTGTCGATTCGCCAGCCGATCATCCCGACGGCTCCGTTCACACCCTCGGCGTCGATCCGAAGTCTTCCCGGGGAATCGGATATGCGCCGGCTTGCGGGCACGCCGTCGCAGGAAATGATCCGATGTGTCGGCTCCTTCGAAGCGACGGAGAGAATGATCTTTCCCTTACCGGCGCAAGCGACCCTGAGTTGGTAATCCTTTCCCCGCGTCGTCACCGACTCCGTGTGGATCCCATCGCCGACCCGCTCCAGCCCGGCCTCCACGAGCAGCGGATCGCTGTCGTCAGGGACCGTCTCCACGCCGAGAGCCTCTTCCACCTGCTTGCCGAGCCGTTGTTCGTCGAGCGTGGACATGGGCGAACGGCTCCGGCTGGGCGTACCCGTCGACTCACGAGCACTGCCGGGCTCACCAGTGCAGGCCGTGAGAAGTCCCGTGAGCAGGACGGCACCGCAGACGACGGTCGCTCGCGTGACGCACCGGCGTCGGCCGGTCAGTGCTCTTCGCACCGGATTTCCCCCTCTTCGCCAACGCCTGGTCATGGCGGGCCGAGATAAACCTACGGCACCGTGACCACCTGGAAGGCCGTCGACAGAGACGTTCATGCGTCGGCCCCGGGTGCGGGGCGCACTCGGGGCGGTCCGCGGTCCTCCCTGACGGTTCCTCAGAGTCGGTGGCAGTCGGTGGTCTGCGGCGGGGCAACCGGCCTAATCGCGTGGCCAGTCGGAGGCACAGCGGACTGGACCACGGCCGAGGCCCGGGCAGCCGCCACGAGTTACGTGCGGCTTTCGGCGGACTGCTGTAATAAGAAGGCATGACGCGGGGACATGAGGCGGACCTGATTCCCGGCCTCGACGGGGCCGAACGCCAAGGGGTGGCTCACCGGCTGTGGCAGGGCTGGCGGGTCGAGGGGCGCGGAGCGGCTGTGCTGACGGGGATGCCGGGGGTCGGCAAGACCCAGGCGGTGGTCGCCCCCCTGCTGGCCAAGGCGGCGCGCGAGGGCGCGCCGACGGTGTGCGTCGACGTGCCGTTCGAGGCCGCGGACATCAACGGTGTGCTGGTGAGCCGTCTCGTGGAGGAACTCGTCGCCGGCGGGCACCGCTCGCTGGCCGAGACGATCCCGGGCAACAGCGACTTCGCCACGGCGGCGCGGGAAGTGCTGCGGGCCGGGGCACTGGTCGTCGTGGACGAGTTCCAGCGTCTGCTGGACGCCGGGGGGCATCTGCGGCAGGCCTGGTTCAGAACGGTGGAGAGGCTCGCGAAACGGCCGCCGGACGGGGGCTGTCTGTGGCTGGTGTCCAACCGCTGGGTCGACGCCGACTGGACCGAGTCCTTCCATGTGGAGGAGTTGCCGATCCCGGAGGCGGACGACGCCACGCGGATCGTGCTGAAGGGCCTCACCGCGCAGGACACCGACGGCCGTTTCCCGGTGGGACGCCGGGTGGAGGTGATCCGCCGGCTCGGGGCGAACCCGCGAGCACTGCGGCTGCTCGGGTTCCTGCTCAAGAAGCACTCCCTGGACGACCTGCTCCCGCCCGCCGCGGTCCTGCCGAAGGAACCCGCCCGGATGCAGCTCGTCGAGGACATCGAGCGCAGGCTGCTGGCCAAGGCGGCCGAAGGCCTGCCCAGTGAGACCCGCGCCTTCCTGCGCGACCTGTCCATCCTGCGGGAGTGGGCGCCGTGGAAGCTCGTGGAGACGATGGGCGGCGACGACCACGGCGACATCGAACCGCGCGTGGACGAGCTGCTCGAGCGCTATCTGATGACAGCGCGTGCGCCCGCGTGGCAGAGCGACTCGGGCCCGCACACCCTGTACCAGGTGCATCCGCTGGTCCGGGAGGTCGACGGTGTGCGCATGCAGCGCGACGAGGCGGCCTGGCGGGAGGCGCACCGGCGCGCCGGGGAGTGGTACGCCCGCCCGCTCTACGCCGCCTCCAACACCCGCACCCGGGACCTGGTGCTCGCCGGGGCGCTCAGCAACGCGCAGTTCCATCTGACGGAGGCCGCGGCCGACGGCGTCTTCGCGGACGCCATGCGGTCCGTCCACGAGTACATGGAGCACCGGTACGGCTGGTCCGCCTCCCGCCCGTCCTCGGACGAGGAACGGGACGCCCGGATCGCCCTGTTGCGGGCCTATCTCACCGTCTCCGGCAGCGCCGCCGCGCACTACCATCTGGCGACGCTGCTGCGGGACCGGGCCGGGCACGGCGAACTCGCCGAGGCACTGCGGCACGCCGAGCGTTCCACGGCCGGGCAGGACCACGCCATCCCCTGGGTGCTGTGGGTGCAGCTCGTCCGGGCCGTCGAGGGGCTCGAGGCCGCCGTGCCCGCGGCGCGCAAGGCCGCCGCGTCCGTGGCTCCGAGCAAGAGCCTCTTCAGCATCTACCAGTTGCTCGGCGCGTCCCTGTGCGCCCTGGGGCGGGCCGACGAGGCGGTCAAGGCCCTGCGGAAGGGGACCGGGCACACCGAGGACCAGAAGTCCCGGCTGGCGGAGGCGGCGATCCGGATCGCCGCCGCCGAGCCCACCGACGACCTGCTGAACGAGGTGATCGGCTGGCTGCGCCAACCGGGGTGGCACATACAACTGTGCCTGGCGCGGTCCCTGTCGGCGCAGCGCCACGGCCGCTGGCGCGAGGCGGCGGAACTCGCCGCGGAGGTCAGGGCGCAGGCCCCCGCCTACCTCGCCCTCTCCGTGCACGAGGCGATGGGCTGGCTCGGGGCCGGCGAGGCGCGCCGCGCGCAGGCGGCGCTGGACAAGTACCCCTCCCTCAGGCTCACGACGGGCAACGTCAACACCTGGCTCGCCGCGGCGGTCGCGCTCCAGAACGCCGACCTGCCCCGGGCGTCCCACCTGCTCGGCACCTATCTGGGAAGCACGACGCCGCCGACCGCCGCCGAGGAGATCCGTTCGGTCCTGCTCGGTGAGTGGGATCAGCAGGTGGGGAAGGTCGGAGCGGCCAACCCCGCCTACGAGTTCCCGGTCCTGCCCGCCACGCTCACCGGCCTGGCGGCCGTCGTGACCCGGCCGCAGTACGGCGACCCGGTGCTCCCCCGAGACCAGAAGACAGGAAAGGCGCCCATGTCCGACGACCGTCTCCGGTTCCTCGTGCTGGCCACCGAGTGGTCGTCGGCCCACGGCGGGCTGAGCACCTTCAACCGGCAGCTGTGCACGGCACTGGCGGCGGCCGGCACCCAGGTCTTCTGCGTGGTGCTTCAGGCGACGCCGAGCGAGTACGAGGACGCGGCGGCGAAGGGAGTCCGGCTCATCCAGGCGCAGCAGACGCCCGGCGTCTCCGACACGCAGCGGCTCTTCCGCAAGCCCGCGCTCCCGGACGGCGCCGACCCGGACTTCATCGTCGGGCACGGACGGATCACCGGCCCGGCCGCGCACCACCTCGGCGACGCCTTCCCGCACGCCAGGCGGCTGCACTTCATCCACATGATCCCGGACGACATCGAGCGGCTGAAGCTCGACCGCGGCGAGGACGTCGGCAGGCTGGCGGAGGAGCGGCAGCAGATCGAGCTGGAGCTGAGCACGGACGCCCACCGGGTCGTGGTGGTGGGGCCGCGCATGTACAACTGGTTCCTCCGCGATCTCCAGGCGCGGGGCGTGGACAAGGAGAAGGTCCTCCGCTTCGACCCCGGGTTCGACGCCGACACCGGCCGGCCCCGTACGCCACCGCTGGGAGCGCCCTGGATGACGCTGCTGTTCGGCCGCGCCGAGGACCACCGGCTCAAGGGCCTCGATCTGGCCGCTCGGGCCTTCTCCCTGGCGCAGCGGCGCCGGGCGGCCGGGACGACGGCGGTGGAGCTGCTGGTCCGCGGCGCTCCCGAGGGGGAGTCCGGCGCGCTCGAGAAGCAGATGCGCGACTGGGCGGAGGACGCCGCCCTCTCCGTCCGGGTGAGCCCGTACTCGACCCGGCATGAACGGCTGGCGGCCGACCTGAAGGCCGCGAGTCTGGTGCTCATGCCGTCCCGCGGCGAGGGTTTCGGCCTCGTCGGGGTGGAAGCCGTCGTCGCGGGCGCCCCCGTGCTCGTCAGCAGCACCAGCGGGCTCGGCGAGCTGCTGCGGGAACTTCTCCCCCCGGACGAGGCGGCCCGCGTCGTGGTGACGACGACCCGGGACGACGCCCGGGACGTCACCGAGTGGGGCCACGCCATCGAGGCGGTGCTGCGCGACCGGGAGGCGGCGTTCACCTGGGCGGCGAAGCTCCAGAGCCGCCTCGCGGGCCTGTGGACCTGGTCCCAGGCGGTCTCCCGGCTGCTGGACTCCTGCGGACAGGACGGCCAGTACGGGCAGTCCGGGCAGCACGGAAACGACTGACGGGACGAACACGAGAGGTGACGGGCGCGGGGGACGCCCTGCACGGGCGGCGCCCCGGCGCCCCCGAGGCCGTATCGCCTCGGGGGCCACGGCAAGCTCCGCGGGGGCGCCGCACGGCCGCCCCACTCCCCCCGGGGCAGGGTCAGATCGTCGCGGTGTCGATCACGAAGCGGTAGCGGACGTCGCTGGCGAGTACGCGCTCGTAGGCGTCGTTGATCTGCTCGGCGCCGATCAGCTCGATCTCGGCGCCCAGGCTGTGCTCGGCGCAGAAGTCGAGCATCTCCTGGGTCTCGGCGATGCCGCCGATCATGGAGCCGGCCAGCGTCTTGCCGCCGCCGATCACCGAGAAGAGGTTGAGGGAGATCGGCTCCTCCGGGGCGCCCACGTTCACCAGCGCGCCGCGCGTCTTGAGCAGCGACAGGAACGCGCCGAAGTCGAGCGATGCGGAGACCGTGGAGACGATCAGGTCGAAAGTGCCCTGGAGCTCCTCGAAGGTCTTCGGGTCGCTGGTGGCGTAGTAGTGGTCGGCGCCCAGCTTCAGCCCGTCGTCCTTCTTGCGCAGCGACTGCGACAGGACGGTCACCTCGGCGCCGAGGGCGTGCGCGATCTTCACGGCCATGTGGCCGAGGCCGCCCATGCCGAGGACGGCGACCTTCTTGCCGGGGCCGGCGCCCCAGTGCTTGAGCGGGGAGTAGGTGGTGATGCCGGCGCACAGCAGCGGGGCGGCGACGTCGAGGGACAGGCCGTCGGGAATGCGCAGGACGTAGTTCTCGTCGACGACGACCTTCTCCGAGTAGCCGCCCTGGGTCGGCTCCCCGTCCTTGCCGATGCCGTTGTACGTCATCGTGGCGCCCTTGACGCAGTACTGCTCGTCGCCCGCCTTGCAGTTCTCGCACTCGCGGCAGGAGTCGACCATGCAGCCGACGCCCACCCGGTCGCCGACCTGGAACTTGGTGACACCGGGGCCCACCTCGGAGACGACGCCGGCGATCTCGTGGCCGGGGACCATCGGGAAGATCGCCTCGCCCCAGCCCTCTCGGGCCTGGTGAATGTCGGAGTGGCAGATTCCGGCGAACTTGATGTCGATCAGGACATCGAACTCGCCGACCGCACGGCGCTCGATCGTGGTGCGCTCCAGCGGAGCCTTGGCGGCGGGTGCGGCGTATGCAGCAACAGTGGTCATGCCGGGGGTTCTCCTAGCGGTCGGTCGCGCCCGGCTGCCTTTCGTCCGGGCGCGACCTCCAGAGTGCCCGGGATTCCGAGGACCACCCAGGTCACGCCTTTGCCTACGTCCACCGTGCCTACCACTGGCGGGGTCAGGCTCATGGGCGTACGACCATGAATACTGGACGTCATGGACGTACAGCCCGAAGCCGTGCACGCGAGCGGCGCGCCCGCCGGGGCGGACGCCGGAGCGGGACTGGACCGGCGTGCCGAGCTCAGCGAGTTCCTGCGCACCCGGCGCGCCCGGCTGAAGCCGGAGGACGTGGGGCTGCCGGACCACGGGCGGCACCGCAGGGTGCCGGGGCTGCGCCGGGAGGAGCTGGCGCAGCTGGCCGGGGTGTCGGTGGCGTACTACACGCGCCTGGAGCAGGGCAACGGGCGGAACGTGTCGACGGAGGTGCTGGACTCCATCGCGCGGGCGCTGCGGCTCACCGACGCCGAGCACGCGCATCTGACGCATCTGGCGAAGCCGAAGCCGAAGCACAAGAAGAAGGCGGCGACGCGGACGCAGCAGGTCCGGGGGTCGCTGCGGCAGCTGCTGGACACGATGGACGGGGTGCCGGCGTACGTCGTGGGGCGGCGCGCGGAGATCCTGGCGTGGAACCGGATGACGGCGGCGGTCTTCGGTGACTGGTCGGAGCTGCCGGCGCAGGACCGCAACTGGGCGCGGATGGTCTTCCTGCGGCCCGAGTACCGCGATCTCTTCGTCGACTGGGAGCAGAAGGCGATCGACATCGTCTGCGCGCTGCGCATGGAGGCAGGCTGCTACCCGGACGACCCCCGGCTGTCGGCGCTGGTCGGTGAGCTGTCGGTGAAGAGCGAGGACTTCCGGCGGCTGTGGGCCACCCACGACGTCAAGGAGAAGAGCCACGGCGTCAAGCGCCTGCGGCACCCGCTCGTCGGCGAACTGGCCCTGCAGTACGAGTCCTTCAAGCTCGCCGACGACGCCGAGCAGACGCTGCTCGTCTACCACGCCGAACCGGCCTCCCCCTCCGCGGAGGCCCTGCGGCTGCTGGCGAGCTGGGGCGCGGACGCGACCCGCGCGGGTACCGCGAGCTGACCGCGGGCACCGCGAGCCGACGGGTGCGCCGCGCGGACGCCGGGGCGGGTCAGCCCGGGTACGGGGGCGCCGCTCCCCAGGACCACTTCGGGACCGGCTGCGGGGCCGGGGGCGTCGCGCCCGGGGCGGAGAAGTGCACCGCCAGCCGGGTGCCCCACTCCACGTAGGCCAGGAACGCCGAGCGGAACTCCGCGTCCGTCGGCAGGCCCGCCTCGTCGGCGGCGTCCTGGACGAGCTCGACCCAGCGGCGGCGCTGCGGCTCGGTGATGCCGAGGCCGGCGTGCCGGGCGACCATGTGGGAGTGGCCGCCCTGGGTCTCCGAGTAGGCGGCGGGGCCGCCGAAGACCTCGGCCAGCCAGAGCGCGACGTGCCGGGCGTGCTCGGCGGGCAGGTCGGCGAAGAGCGGCGCGAGGAGGTCGTCCTCGACGACCTTGGCGTAGAAGACGTCGGTGAGGCGCGAGAAGGCCTCGGCCCCGCCCGCCCACGCGTACAGCGTGGGGGTCGCGGCGCCGGTTCCGCGGACCGCGGTCGGCTTGTAGTGACGCGACTCCTCGACCTGCTCGGCGTAGGGGCGGACCTCGGCGGCGTAGGCGGGGAAGAGGTCCGAGGAGCGGAAGCCCTCCACGTGGTCCTGGGTCGAGGTCCAGGTGACGCGCAGGACGTAGTGCTCGAAGTCGTCCTCGGCGCGGGCCAGTTCGTAGTCCACGCACTGCGGTGCCGCCGCGAGCCGGGTCGCGGCGCGGCGGTGGGCGGCGAGGAACTCGGCCGACTGCTGCTCGGGGACGCGGTACCGGATGTACTCCACGGTGTGAGCGGTCATGGGTCCAACGAAACACGGACGGCCCGCCGGATGCCGCACTTCCGGCGGGCCGTTCGCTGTCGGCACAGCCGCCGCCGCTCGCGCCGCCCCCCGGCCGGGTGCCGGTGGACCGGCCGCGGGTGCGCGCGGGTCGGGCGCCCGCGTTCTCCCTGGCGGTGACGCGGCCCTTGCGGAGCGTGGCCCGGCGCGCGGCCCGGCGCGCGAGGGCGGAGTCGTGGGTGACCACGAGGAAGGTCGGCCCGTGGAGGGGAAACACCGATGCCGCCCCTGAGGGCGGCATCGGCGCGGTGTTCGAGGGTGCGTCAGACGGCCGATCCGGCCTTCCACTGCGCCCAGTTCAGGTTCCAGCCGTTGAGGCCGTTGTCCGGGGCGACGGTCTTGTCGCCGGTGTGGGAGACGACCACGACGTCACCGACGAGCGAGTGGTTGAAGAACCACGCGGCCGCCGTCTTGGCGTCCTTCGCGCCCTTCTTGTCCTGCAGGCCGACACAGCCGTGACTGGTGTTGACGTTGCCGAAGACGGACGGCGCGCCCCAGTAGTTGCCGTGGATGAAGGTGCCGGACGTGGTCAGGCGCATGGCGTGCGGTACGTCCTTGATGTCGTACTCGCCCTTGCCGTCGTCGTCCTTGAAGCCGACCGTCGCGCCGTTCATCCGGGTCTGGACGAACTTCTCCGCGATCACCATCTGGCCCTGGTACGTGGTGTGGTCGGGCGCGCCGGCGGAGATCGGGATGGTCTTGACGACCTTGCCGTCCTGCGTGACCTTCATCTGCTTGGTCTTCGCGTCGACGTAGGACACCTGGTTGCGGCCGATGTTGAAGGTGACCGTCTTCTGCTGGACGCCGTAGACGCCCTGGGCACCCTGGACGCCGTCGAGGGCGAGCTTCAGGGTGACGGTGGAGCCGGCCTTCCAGTACTGCTCGGGGCGGAAGTCGAGGCGGTTGGGGCTGAACCAGTGCCCGACGACCTCCTGGCCGCTGCTGGAGGTGACGGTGATGCCCTTCTGGACGGCCGCCTTGTTGGTGATCGCCTTGTCGAAGTTGATCGACACGGGCATGCCGACGCCGACCGTGGTGCCGTTGTCCGGCGTGAAGCTGCCGATGAAGCTGTGCGCCGGGGCGACCGTGGTGAACGAGGCGTTCTCGTGGGCGGCGCGGCCCTTGGCGTCCGCGGCGGTCGCCGCGACCTTGTAGGTGGTCGCGCGCTCCAGCTGGCCGCTCGGCTTCCAGCTCTTCTTGTCGGCGGATATCTGGCCCGCGACGGTCTTGCCGTCGGTCGTGGTCATGCTGACCTCGGTCAGCGTGCCCTGGGTCACGGTGACGGCGGCGGCGTTGTTGATGGAGGCGTTGTCGGAGCCGTCCGCCGGGGTGATCTTGATCTGGGCGTCGGAGGTCTCCTGCGCGGCCGCCTTGTCGGCCTTGGCCTGCGAGGTGTCGTCGCCGGCTGAACCCGAGGCGCTGCTGCCGCCGGAGCACCCCGCCAGTACCAGAACACCGCCGAGCAGTGCGGACGCGGTCATCAGACCCTTGCGCCGCTTACTGTCCGTCATCACACGCTTCTCCATGGTTGCCGAATCCCCAATAACCCCGAGCCCCCGTGCGGAAACATCAACGCTACGACCGGTGCGTCCCGCTCCCCAGAGCCCCGTGGTGTGGGACACACCACGTCCGCGAGGCGGGCGGCGCGAGCACCGGCCGTACGTCCGTTTCGGACGACGGAACCCCGGACGGCGGTTGCCGCCCAGGGGCGCCGACGACCCGGGCGATGTCAGCCGGAGTACCCGCGATACTCCGCGCCATCCACTTCCCGGTCCTCGTCGTCCTCGTCGTCGTCGTAGTCCCCGTCGACATCATCCTCGCCCAACTCCCAGCCGGGCGAGGCGGGGTCGTACTCGATCCGCTCGCTGGACCAGGAGGCCTGATGCAGCTCCACCCCCGGCACTTCGCCGACCAGTACGAACGGATCCACGAGATACGCCAGCGCCTCCGCGGTGTCCTCCGTCACAGCGCTCTCCGTGCGGGCCCGGTCCTCCGGTGCCACCTCGCCGTCCTCGGCGAGCCGCCGCCGGGCCGCCCCGGTCACGGCGGCCTCGTCGCCGATCTCCAGAACCAGGTCGACGCGAAGCCGTACAAAACGTGATGTCTCTGGTGTGGTCATGCCCGGAGCGTACGGCTCAAACCTCCTGTGACTTTCCCGTGACCCGCGACTTTCACTAACATCGCCCCACACGGCCAATTCACCAGCGCCACAAGGGGATCGATATTCCGTGTCATCCGCTCGCCGCACGTTGCTGACCGCCACCACCGCGGGCACCCTGCTGGGCGCCCTGTGGTTCGTTCCCTCCGCGAACGCGTCGGTGGAGGCGCCGGCCAGAGCGGAGAGCTCGGCCGCGCCGACGACGCGGGTCACGGAGCAGGCGCGGGCCGCGTCCACGGCCGCCGGGACGCACGGGACCGAGGGCCGGACCCTCGCCCAGGGCGAGACGGAACTGGCCGACACCGGAAGCGTCGACACCACTCCCTACGTCATCGGCGGAACGCTCTTCCTCACGGTCGGCGCCGGTTTCGTGGTGTATTCGGTGCGCCGGGAACGGCTCGGTTTCTGAGCCTGCCGAAGTCTTCCGCCGCCGTGGTGACTTGACCGGGGCCCTGCCGACGGGCAGGGCCCCGGACGTCTCACAGCAGCGGGCCGGTGACCGTCTCCGCCGCCGCGAGGAGCCTCCCCTCGCGCACGAAGGCGTCCGCTGCGGCGAGGTCGGGCGCCAGGAACCGGTCCGGACCGGCGCCCTGGACCCCCGCCTGGCGTGCGGCGTCGATGACCGCGCGGCTGGCCGGTGCCGGGCTCAGCCCCTCGCGCAGCTCGATGGCGCGGGAGGCCGCGTACAGCTCGATCGCGAGGACGCGGGTGAGGTTGCCGACGGCCGTACGCAGCTTGCGCGCCGCCGACCAGCCCATGGAGACGTGGTCCTCCTGCATCGCGGAGGACGGGATGGAGTCCGCGGACGCGGGCACCGCGAGCCGCTTCAACTCGCTCACCAGGGCGGCCTGGGTGTACTGCGCGATCATCAGCCCGGAGTCGACCCCGGCGTCGTCGGCGAGGAACGGCGGCAGGCCGTGGCTGCGGTTCTTGTCGAGCAGCCGGTCGGTGCGGCGCTCGGCGATGGAGCCGAGGTCGGCGGCGGCGATGGCGAGGAAGTCCAGGACATAGGCCACCGGGGCGCCGTGGAAGTTGCCGTTGGACTCGACGCGGCCGTCGGGGAGCACCACCGGGTTGTCGACGGCGGAGGCCAGTTCGCGCTCGGCGACCAGCCGGGCGTGCGCCAGGGTGTCGCGGCCGGCGCCGGCGACCTGCGGGGCGCAGCGTACGGAGTAGGCGTCCTGGACTCGCGGGGCGTCGTCCTGGTGGTGCCCCGTCAGCCCGGACCCCTTGAGCACGGCGAGCATGTTGGCGGCGGAGGCGCCCTGGCCCGGGTGCGGGCGGATGGCGTGCAACTCGGGGGCGAGGACCTTGTCCGTGCCGAGCAGCGCCTCCAGGCTGAGGGCGGCGGTGATGTCGGCGGACTTGTACAGGGCTTCCAGATCGGCGAGGGCCATGATCAGCATGCCGAGCATTCCGTCGGTGCCGTTGAGGAGGGCGAGGCCCTCCTTCTCACGCAGCTCGACGGGCGCGATGCCGTGCTCGGCCAGCAGCTCACCGGCCGGGCGGACGGTGCCGTCCGGGCCCTCGGCGTCCCCCTCGCCCATGAGCGTCAGGGCGCAGTGGGAGAGCGGGGCGAGGTCGCCGGAGCAGCCGAGGGAGCCGTACTCGTGCACGACCGGGGTGATCCCGGCGTTGAGGACGTCGGCCATGGTCTGGGCGACCTCGGGGCGGACGCCGGTGTGCCCGGAGCAGACGGTCTTCAGCCGCAGGAACATCAGCGCGCGCACGACCTCGCGCTCGACCCGCGGTCCCATGCCGGCGGCGTGCGAGCGGACGATGTTGCGCTGCAGCTGGGCGCGGAGCTCCCGGCTGATGTGCCGGGTCGCCAGGGCGCCGAAGCCGGTGCTGACGCCGTAGACGGGATCGGGCTTGGCCGCCAGGGCGTCCACGATCTCCCGGGCCGCCGCGAGGGCCGCCACCGCCTCCCCGGAGAGCTCGATCCGCGCGCCGCCGCGCGCCACGGCGAGGACGTCGGACGCGGTGACCCCGGACGTCCCCACCACCACAGTATGCATATCCATATTCAGGAGCGTACGCAGTGAATGCTTGAATGTCACCAGTGGATCCGGTGAGCACCCCTTACTCGAAGGTAGGTCACGGCGCTCGAAGGCAGATCACGGCCGGCGGCCCCGGAAGCGCCGCCGCTCCGCGTGGACGCCCGGCCGTCCCTCGACGCCCCGGGCTCCCGGGGGCGCCTGGTCGGCGAGCCGGACGACCGGGTCGTCGGGACCCTCGCGTCCGGCCACCACCGGCCGGTCCGCGCGCAGCGCCTTCGCACGGTACTGGGCGGCGTCGGCGAGCCGGAACAGCCTGCGGGCCGAGGGCACCGGTCCGATCGCGTCCCCGGTCGACGCGACCCCGCAGGCCACCCCCTCGCCCAGCTCCAACTCGGCCGCCCGCCGGCACAGCTCCTCGGCCGCCTTGACCACCTCGTCGGCGGACGCCCCGGCCGCGACCAGGCAGAACTCGTCCCCGCCGAGCCGTGCCGCGAGAGCCCCGGGAACCATCGCCCCGCACAGCGACAGCACGGACCCGAACCGCTCCAGGAGCCGGTCGCCGACGGCGTGCCCGAGGGTGTCGTTGACCCGCTTGAGCCCGTTGAGGTCGCAGACGACGAGGCTGACGACGGTCCCGTCCCGGCGGTGCCGCTCGATCGCCTCGTCGAGGCGTACGTCGACGGCGCGGCGGTTGGCCAGACCCGTCAGCGGGTCGGTGAAGGCCAGCCTGCGGGCCTCCTCCACCTGTTCCGTCTGGGCGATCCCGGCGGCCACGACGGCGGCCAGCACCGTGGCGAAGTCGGCGTCGTCCCGGTCGAAGACGGGCGCGCCGGCCGAGCGGGCGACGTAGAGCTCGCCCCAGGCGCGGCCGTGCAGCACGATCGGCGCGACCACACAACAGCCGCGGCCGCGCCGCCGCAGGGCGGCGACCCGCTGGTGACAGTACCCGGCATCGCCCTGCGCGGGCCCGCCCGCGGTCTCCACCCAGGCGTTGGGCTCGCCGCCCGCGACCCACCGCTCGTGCAGGAACTCGGTGATCTCCGGGAACTGGTGCACGGGGTAGGTCTCGTCCTCGGGGAACTCCTCCTCCTGCGGCGCCCGGTCCCCCACGTTCACGAGGACCCGCAGCCGGCCGCGGCCCCGGTCCCACACCGAGAGCGCGGCGAAGCTCCCGGCCAGCGCCCGGCAGGCGCCGAGCGCCGCGGCCCGCCACGACTCCCGCGGGTCGTGCGCCGCGGCCATCCCCTGCGCCAGCCCCACCACGGCCGCCAGCCGCCTGTTCTCGCCCATTACCCCAGGTTAGGGATGTTTTACCCAAATGGGGACATCGGTGCGGCTGACAGCGGGCGCAGAGGGGGACCGGAGGTCGCGGCTCGAGGCCGCGTACCGGGGGTCGCGCCCCGCGGGCCGCACACCGTGCCCGTGCGCCCGGGGCGGCACGCCGGGGCCCACGCGCCGGGGGCGGCACACCGGGGCCGAGCGCGGGAACCCGCCCCTGCTACTCGCCGGGCCACCTCGCCGGGCGCTTCTCGTTGAAGGCCGCCACCCCTTCCGCCCGGTCCCCCGAGAACGCCACCGAACGCCACGCCGCGTCCTCGACCTCCAGACCGGCCCGCAGATCCAGCCCGTGCCCGAGCCGCAGCGCGCGCTTGGCGGCGCGCAGGCCGACCGGCGAGTTCGCCGCCATCCGGGAGGCCAGCTCCAGGGCCTCCTCCCGGTCCCGCCCCTGAGCCGCCAACTGGTCCACCAGCCCCAGCCCGTGCGCCTCCTCGGCCTCCAGTCGCCGGGCCGTGAAGATCAGCTCGGCCGCCCGCGCCGCGCCCACCCGCCGCGGCAGGAGCTGCGTACCGCCACCGCCCGGAATCACGCCCACGGAGACCTCGGGCAGCCCCACCACGGCCGTGGGGTCGGCCACGATCACGTCGCAGGACAGGGCCAGCTCGAAACCGCCGCCGAGCGCGAACCCGTGCACCGCGGCGATCGTCGGCATCGGCAGTTCCAGTACGCCGGTGTACGCCCCGCGCGCGACCGGCCGCTGCTTCATCAGGTCGGCGTCGGAGAAGGAGTTGCGCTCCTTCAGATCGGCCCCCACGCAGAACGCCCGCTCGTGCGACGAGCTCAGGACGACCACGCGGGCGTCGCGGTCGGCGGCCAGCGCGGCGCACGCCTCCGCGATCGACCGGGCCATCGCCGTCGACACGGCGTTCATGGCCTTGGGCCGGTCGAGGACGAGCTCCGCGACGTAATCGTGCCGCCGCACCAGCACGAACTCCCCGAACCGCTCCTCGCTCATGACACCCTCCCGGTTAACGCGTGTTAACAACATCCTCCCCGATCATCGCAGCCGCGCCCGCGCGGGGAAAGAGCCGACACCGGCCGGCCCGGGCGCGGGGCCCGCCGACAGGCTCTCCCCCTGTCTCCCTCGGGCCGCCCCCCGGCTTTCCCCCTGTCTCCCCGGGCCGCAACGCCCGTTTACCCGTTCGAGTGACATCTCGCCCAACTCCTACCGAAGCCTCACAGGAGCGCATAACGTGCCTCCGCCACGGCGCATCGGGGGCGCGAGCGCATCGGGGAGGGATCACGATGACGACGAACACGACGAACGCGCACACCACCGGACCGCAGCGGAAGACGACGGACACCGACGCGAGGGACGCTCACGCCCCGGACGCTGGGACGACGGACGCCGGGACGCCGGACGCCGAGGCGGGGGACGCTCACGCGCCGGGCACCCGGACGACGGACGCCGGGACGCCGGACCCCGGGACGGCCGACAGCGGGACGACGGCCACCGAGGCGACGGAGACCGAGGCGACGGACGCCGGGGCGGCGAAGGCCCGAGCGGCGGACGCGCCGGCCGAGGCGGCCGTGGAGGCCAAAGAGGCTGTAGAAGCCAAAGAGGCTGTGAAGGCCGAGGAGGCCGAGGAGGCCGAGGAGGCCGCGGCCCCCGCCACCACCGAGGACGGGGCTCGGGCGCCCGATTCCACCGCCCCCACCCCCGACCCCGCGGCCCCCACCGAAGACGTACTCCCCTGCGCCAGCCCCACCGTGTCCGGAGGCGGTGGTCTGCGGGTACTGCCCTGGAACCAGCGGGGCCGTGGGCGGCACCGCCGACCGCGCCCCCGCAAGGTGCTGCTCGCGGCCGGTGGGCTCGCACTGGCCGCCGGGGTGCTGAGCCTGGTCCGGCTGGCGCCCGAGTCCGGGGTCGGCGGCCTCGGCACCGCGGAGGCGGAACCCCACCACCCCGGGGCGGGCTACGGGGCGGGCCGGGCCACCGAGACCGCCGCCACGACCGGAACGGCCCCCACCGCCGGGCCCTCCGCGGCCTTCCCCCTCGTGAGCGCCGCGCCCACCACGGCCGCCTCCGGCACCGGCCCGAGACCGTCCATGTCACTGTCCCCCGCCGACGGAGCGCCCGCCCGGGCCTCGTCCGGGGCCCCGGCATCCGTCCCCACGACCATCCCCGAGAGCCCGAACCCGCCGGACGGCGGGCCGGCGCCCACCGACACCGCCGCCCCGCAGCCCACACCGCCCCCCACACCGACACCGACACCGACACCGACACCGACACGAAGCCACGGCTCGCACACCCCCGCGCCGAAGCACCCGGAGCTCTGCGTCCCGATCATCGGCCTGTGCGTGACCGGGCAGGGCGGGGCCGCCCGCTGACCGGCCGAACCCGGGGCAGCAGCCCGCCGGAAAACCGCCTGGGCCTAGGGCGCCGTACCCTCGTCCCGCCGCGTGAGCAGCCAGGGCTCCACCACGCCCAGACCACGCACCGGGCGCTGCCACATCGGCTGGAGCGCGAAGCGGTACGTCGGGGGCTCCTCGCCCTCCTTCTCCGCCGCGGCCGCGGCCTCGGCGGCCTCCGCCTCGGAGGCCGGGGCGTCACCGGTGCGGATCAGCTCCTCGGCGAAGGCGCTGTCGACGAGGACGGCGTCCCGTGGCGCTATCGAGGTGAGCCGGGAGGCGAGGTTGACGGTCGTACCGAAGACATCGCCCATCCGGGTGGTCACCGTGCCGAACGCCATGCCGACCCGCAGCTCGGGCATCGTCTCGTCGTTCGCCATGGTCTCCACCAGCAGCAGGGCGATGTCCGCGGCGGTGCCGGCGTCGTCGGCGGCGTAGAGCACCTCGTCGCCGAGGGTCTTGATCAGCCGCCCGCCGCGGGCCGCGACCAGGTCGGCGGCGGTCGTCTCGAAGGCCTCGACGAGCTCGCCGAGTTCCTCCTCCTCCATCCGGCGGGTCAGCCGGGTGAAGCCGACGAGGTCGGCGAAGCCCACCGCCAGGCGCCGGTCCACCATCTCCTCGTCGTCGGCGGTCTGCACGACCCGGCCGGCCGAGGCGGCGAGCTGCCGCCGCCAGACGTAGACGAGGAACTCCTCCAGCTCGGGCAGCAGCAGCTCGACGATCGGGTACGTCACCTCGGTGCGGGTCATCCCCGGCTCGGGCGGCTCGGTCAGGCCCTCCAGGAAGGAGTCGATCTGCCATTCGGCGAGGCGGGCGGTGGTCTGACCGGTGGAACGGGCCACCTGCACGGCCATGGCCTCGCTGAGCAGGCCCGCCTCGACCAGACCGGCGAGGCGGCGCAGGGCCAGCACGTCGGCCTCCGTCAGCGCCTTGGCCTGGCCGATGTCGGCGAAGCCCATGGCCCGCCAGAAGCGGGAGGCCAGCTCCATGGAGACACCGGCGCTGCGGGCTGCCTGAAAGGGGGTGTAGCGCCGCTCGGCGCCCAGAATGAGGCCTTCGAGACGCAGCGCGAGCGGATCCTCCTCGCCGGAGTCGGCGGCGTGCGGGTCCATCCGGTCGTCCGCGTCCGCGCCGGAGCCCGTGTCGTCGACGGTCACGCGTGCTGCCCTTCCGATCTGCCACGGTCAGGTTCGACCGGCCTCAACTCTACGGCAGGTGTGCGCCAGCTCACTCCGTCAGGGGCGCCGGCAGGTGAGCCGGCCCGGGAGCCGCCGGCCTCCGGCGCGGGGGCGTCCGCACCGCGCCGGACCGGCCGGCGGTGCTCACGCGGGCCGCAGGTGCACGATGTCGCCGGCCCCCACCGGCTCCTGCACCCCCTTCTCCGTGGCGAGGACGAGCCGTCCGTCGCCGTCCACCGCCACGGCCTCCCCGACGATCGTCCGGTCGCCCGGCAGTTCCGCGCGCACCATGCGGCCCAGGGTCGCGCAGTTCGCCGCGTACGCCTCCAGCAGGCCGCTCGCCACGGGGTCACCGTCGGCCGCCCGCCAGCGCCCGTACCAGTCCTCCAGCGACCGCAGCACCGCCCGCAGCAGCGGGTCCCGGTCCGTGCTCCGGGCGCCGGCCAGGGCCAGCGAGCCGGCCTGCGGCACCGGCAGCTCGTCCTTGCGCAGGGTGACGTTGATGCCGACGCCGACGACCACCGCCTCGCCCGCGGCCCGCTCCGCGAGGATCCCGCCCGTCTTGCGTTCCTCACCGCCGACGGTCACGAGGACGTCGTTGGGCCACTTGAGCGCCGTGTCCACGTCGGCCGCGCGCGCCAGCCCGGTCGCCACGGCGACGCCGGTGAGCAGCGGCAGCCAGCCCCAGCGGGCCAGGGGCACGCCGGCCGGCCTGAGCAGCACGGAGAAGAACAGGCCGGAGCGGGGCGGCGCGGTCCACTGCCGGTCCAGGCGGCCCCGCCCCGCGGTCTGCTCCTCTGCGACCAGCACGGCGCCCTCGGCGAGGCCGCCCCCGGCGGCACGGGCGACCAGGTCCGAGTTGGTGGACCCGGTGCGCTGCACCACCTCCACCTCGGACCACAGGCTCCCCTCCCGCACCAGCCCGTGACGCAACGCCATCGCGCTGAGGGGCGGGCGGTCCAGGTCGGACCACCGGCTGCTGTTGTCGTCTGATGCATCTCGCGGCGTCATGCAAGCCACCCTAGGTGTGGTAAACGCCGCACTGCCGAACCACGAACCCCCCACTACGCTACGGATGAGTAACCGTCCCCCCTTTTGAGCAGGCAGGGAGCCGCGATCCCGATGTCCGAGGCGGAAGAGATCGACATTCACACGACCGCGGGCAAGCTCGCGGATCTGCAGCGCCGAATTCACGAGGCGACGCACGCCGGCTCCGAGCGCGCCGTCGAAAAGCAGCACGCCAAGGGCAAGCTGACGGCCCGTGAGCGCATCGAGCTGCTCCTCGACGAGGGCTCCTTCGTCGAGCTGGACGAATTCGCCCGCCACCGCTCCACCAACTTCGGGCTGGAGAAGAACCGCCCCTACGGGGACGGCGTCGTCACCGGGTACGGCACGGTCGACGGCCGCCCGGTCGCCGTCTTCTCGCAGGACTTCACCGTCTTCGGCGGGGCCCTCGGCGAGGTCTACGGGCAGAAGATCGTCAAGGTGATGGACTTCGCCCTGAAGACCGGCTGCCCGGTCATCGGGATCAACGACTCCGGTGGCGCCCGGATCCAGGAGGGCGTCGCCTCGCTCGGCGCCTACGGCGAGATCTTCCGCCGCAACACCCACGCCTCCGGTGTGATCCCGCAGATCTCGCTGGTCGTCGGGCCCTGCGCGGGCGGCGCGGTCTACTCCCCCGCGATCACCGACTTCACGGTCATGGTCGACCAGACCTCGCACATGTTCATCACCGGCCCGGACGTCATCAAGACGGTCACCGGCGAGGACGTCGGCTTCGAGGAGCTGGGCGGCGCCCGCACCCACAACTCGGCGTCGGGCGTGGCCCATCACATGGCGGGCGACGAGAAGGACGCCATCGAGTACGTCAAGCAGCTGCTGTCGTACCTGCCGTCCAACAACCTCAGCGAGCCCCCGGTCTTCCCGGAGGAGGCCGACCTCTCGGCCACCGCCGAGGACCTGGAGCTGGACACGCTGGTCCCGGACAGCGCGAACCAGCCGTACGACATCCGCACCGTGATCGAACACGTCATGGACGACGCCGAGTTCTTCGAGACGCAGGCGCTGTTCGCGCCGAACATCGTCACCGGGTTCGGACGGGTGGAGGGCCACCCGGTCGGCATCGTCGCCAACCAGCCGATGCAGTTCGCCGGCTGCCTGGACATCGACGCGTCGGAGAAGGCCGCGCGCTTCGTGCGCACCTGCGACGCCTTCAACGTCCCCGTGCTGACCTTCGTCGACGTGCCCGGCTTCCTTCCGGGCGTCGACCAGGAGCACACCGGCATCATCCGGCGCGGCGCCAAGCTGATCTTCGCCTACGCCGAGGCGACCGTCCCGCTGATCACGGTGATCACCCGCAAGGCGTTCGGCGGCGCGTACGACGTCATGGGCTCCAAGCACCTCGGCGCCGACCTCAACCTGGCGTGGCCCACCGCCCAGATCGCCGTCATGGGCGCACAGGGCGCGGTCAACATCCTGCACCGGCGCACCCTCGCCGAGGCAGAGGCCGGCGGCGAGGACCTCGAGGCCGTGCGCGCCCGGCTGATCCAGGAGTACGAGGACGCCCTCCTCAACCCCTACGTCGCGGCGGAGCGCGGCTACGTCGACGCGGTGATCATGCCGTCCGACACCCGCGCCCACATCGTGCGCGGCCTGCGTCAGCTGCGCACGAAGCGGGAATCCCTGCCTCCGAAGAAGCACGGCAACATCCCTCTCTAGGCCGCGGATCCCCGACGACGGGAGCAGACATGACGATCAGGGTCGTACGAGGCAATCCGACCCCGGAGGAGCTGGCCGCCGCTCTGGCGGTGGTCCGGGCGCGCGCCGCGGCGGCGGCCGCCACGCCGTCCGGCGCGCCCGGCCCGCGGGACTCCTGGGCCGACCCGGCCCGCATCGCCGCCCACCGGAACCTCCAGCCGGGGGCGTCGGCCTGGGCCCGGACCTACTGGCCCGGCTGACGGGCGGGATTCACAGCACCGCCGCGACGGCTTCGGCCATCACCGCGTACCCGGCGTCGTCCGGGTGCAGGTGGTCGCCGAAGTCGTACGCCGGGTGCAGCCGGTCCGGGTCCTCCGGATCGGCCAGCACGCGGTTCAGGTCGACGACCGCGTCGTACTCGCCCGAGCACCTGATCCACTCGTCGAGCTCGTGGCTCACCTTCGCCGCGTGCTCCCCCCAGTGGTCGGAGCCGGCGAACGGCAGCAGGGTCGCGCCGATCACCCGCAGGCCCGCCCGGCGTGCCTGCCGGATCAACTCCAGATGGCCGTCGATCAGTTCCGCGGCCTCCACCACCGGGGCCGGTTTGTAGGTCGGCTGCTCGCCGGTCTCGCTGAAGCCGATGTCGTTCAGGCCGAGCAGCACGACCAGCGTGTCCACGCCCGGATGGGCGAGGACGTCCCGGGCCAGCCGGCGGACGCCCTTCTCGCCGTACCACGCCGAGTCGTTGAGCAGCAGGTTCCCGCCGATCCCGGCGTTGAGCACCGGGCGTCCGGTGCGCCGGGCGAGCGCGTCCGGCCAGCGGCGGTCGGCGCCCGGGGTCGAGCCGAAGCCGTCGGTGAGCGAGTCGCCGAACAGGGCGATGCCGTCCGTACGGCCCGCGTCGGTCTCGACGGCCGACAGGACGTACCACGATTCGGTCACCGCGTCGAAGCCGTCGCCGGTCGCGTCGTCCAGCAGGTCCCCCGCGCCCCGGTGGCTCGTGGTGAAGGCCTGGGCGTGGAAGGTGGCGGGGCCGGTGGCCGCCTCGAAGTACAGGGTGACCGACAGGGTGTCGCCCGCCGCGAGGGCGAGCGGGGCCGGGTCGCTGACGAGCTGCCCGCGCGCCGGCACTTCCGCCCCGGCCGCGCCGCCGAACGTCAGCCGGCGCGACGAGCCCGGCTCGACGGCGGCCCCGGCGGCCGTGCGGCCGACCGCCGCGCCCGCGACGCGCAGCGGCGAGGTGCCGTAGGCATTCGACAGCCGGACGCGGACCCGGCCGCCGCCCGCGGTCAGCCGGACGTTCTGCCGTACGGACTGGCGCCAGAAGCCCTCCCGGGACCAGTTGGGGGTGAAGCCTTCGCTGGGGAGCTGGGGGGACGCGGTCCAGGCGGTGGTGAACACGGCGCGCTTCCTCTCGTCGAGGCGGGCTGTTAATGGAACCACAGTACCTTTAAGCCGGAGCGCGTGAAGTTGAGTACGGGTACTCAGGCGCCGGAGCCCGTCACCGCCGGACGATCGAGGGCATGCTGTGGTCCGACCCCGAGAACGAACCGCCCGAGGAACTGCGCGAGATGCAGGAGATGCTGCGGCGGCTGGGCGTTCTCATGGCGCTGGCCATGGTGCTCGCGATGATCGTGATCGGAGTGCGCTGAGGCCCGCGGTCCCGCTCGCGCACCCCCGGGGACCGGATCCCCGTACGCTGACCGCATGACAGATCAGCCGCGCCGCCGACTCGTGCTCGCCTCCCAGTCCCCCGCCCGGCTCGGACTGCTCCGCCAGGCCGGTCTCGATCCCGAGGTGATCGTGAGCGGCGTCGACGAGGACGCGATCACCGCACCCACGCCCGCCGAGCTGGCGCTCGCGCTCGCCGAGGCCAAGGCCTCGGTGGTGGCGGCCCGGCCCGAGGTGCAGGGCGCCCTGGTGATCGGCTGCGACTCGGTGCTCGACCTCGACGGCCAGGCACTCGGCAAGCCCGCCGACGCCGAGGAGGCCACCGCCCGCTGGAAGGCGATGCGCGGGCGGGCCGGGACGCTCCAGACCGGGCACTGCGTCTGGGACACGACGACCGAGCGGTACGCCTCCGCCACCGCCTCCACCGTCGTCCGCTTCGGCGAGCCGACGGACGAGGAGATCGCCGCGTACGTCGCCTCGGGCGAGCCGCTCCATGTCGCCGGCGCCTTCACCCTCGACGGCCGCTCGGGCCCGTTCATCGACGGCATCGACGGCGACCACGGCAACGTCATCGGCATCAGCCTGCCCCTGGTCCGGCGCCTGCTGGCCAAACTGGGCGTCGGGATCACCGACTTGTGGGCACCGTCGGCCGAGTGAGGCTCCCGCCGCGAGGCGACGGGGGCGTCACGGGGTGATCAGGAACGCCGGCGGTCGGCGCTACGCCGGAGGGGCGACCGGAGCGGGACCGGCACCGGCCGGACCGCTCGCGTCCCGGGGGCCGTCCCCGCCGGGACCGTCCGCTCCCTCAGGTCCGCCGTCCCGGGCGGCAGCGGCAGGGCCCTCCTCACGGTCGTACGTCATCAGCAGCAGCACGATGAGCCCGAGCACGACCACCATGAACAGGAACGCGCTCCAGCCCACCAGGCCCCACGCGACCGCGCCCAGCAGCCCGTGCACCACCGCCGCGCTGATCAGCAGAACGCGGCCGAGGCCGGCGGGCCGGCGGCCGCGCAGCGCCACGATCAGCGCGACGACCCCGCACAGGGCGAAGTAGAGACCGAAGACGACCCCGCCGGCCTTCGACGACGTCGACATCATGTCCGGGTCGAGGCCGGCCAGGGACATCTTCTGCCGGTCGACGACCATCCCGAGGAACCAGTTCAGCGCCGCCACGCCGAACGCCTCGGCGAAGAGCACGACCGCCACGATCCACGCCACCGGTCTGCGCACCACCGGTCCCACCCACTTCCCACTGCCGCTCCTCGACTCCGCGAGAGCGCCTGTTACCCCAGGTACGTTCACGACAGCGCGAACGCTACTGACAGGTAAAGCGAGGGACAAGGGTTCTGCGGGCGGCAAAGAATCATTGGGCCATTCGTAGGGACTCCACAAAGAAACGAAGTGGGCCGCAGCACGCCCTCACAGAGACCTTGACCACATCGGAAGGCTAGGGTTTCCCGCAGGAGTCCTGCGTACGGCGACGCGACAAGGGATTTCGCGGGTCGAGCGAGCCTCGAGTGACGCTCCGTGTGGGCAAGCTCACCATTGGGGACGGGTCGAAGTGCCGTGTCGGCAGTCCCTAAACTCGGCTTGTTTCAAGGAGGGAGCCTCAATCGTGCGCAAGGTGCTCATCGCCAACCGTGGCGAAATCGCTGTCCGCGTGGCCCGGGCCTGCCGGGACGCCGGGATCGCGAGCGTGGCCGTCTACGCCGACCCGGACCGGGACGCTCTGCATGTCCGCGCCGCGGATGAGGCGTTCGCCCTGGGCGGTGACACCCCGGCCACCAGCTATCTCGACATCGGGAAGGTGCTGAAGGCCGCGAAGGAGTCGGGGGCGGACGCGATCCACCCCGGGTACGGCTTTCTCTCGGAGAACGCCGAATTCGCGCAGGCGGTGCTGGACGCGGACCTGATCTGGATCGGCCCGCCCCCGCAGGCCATCCGCGACCTCGGCGACAAGGTCGCCGCCCGGCACATCGCCCAGCGCGCCGGCGCGCCGCTGGTGGCCGGTACGCCCGACCCGGTGAGCGGTGCCGACGAGGTGGTCGCGTTCGCCGAGCAGCACGGCCTGCCCATCGCCATCAAGGCCGCCTTCGGCGGCGGCGGCCGCGGCCTGAAGGTCGCCCGCACTCTCGAAGAGGTCCCCGAGCTCTACGACTCGGCCGTACGCGAGGCGGTGGCCGCCTTCGGCCGCGGCGAGTGCTTCGTCGAGCGCTACCTGGACCGCCCCCGTCACGTCGAGACCCAGTGCCTCGCCGACCAGCACGGCAACGTGGTCGTGGTCTCCACGCGTGACTGCTCGCTGCAGCGCCGCCACCAGAAGCTCGTCGAGGAGGCCCCGGCGCCGTTCCTGTCCGACGAGCAGGTCGCCGAGCTGTACCGCGCCTCCAAGGCGATCCTGAAGGAGGCCGGCTACGTCGGCGCCGGCACCTGCGAGTTCCTGGTCGGCCAGGACGGCACGATCTCCTTCCTGGAGGTCAACACCCGTCTCCAGGTGGAGCACCCGGTCACCGAGGAGGTCGCCGGCATCGACCTGGTGCGCGAGATGTTCCGCATCGCCGACGGCGAGGAGCTCGGCTACGACGACCCGGTGCTGCGCGGCCACTCGTTCGAGTTCCGCATCAACGGCGAGGACCCGGGGCGCAACTTCCTCCCGGCCCCGGGCACGGTCACCACGTTCGCCCCGCCGGCCGGCCCCGGTGTGCGCCTGGACGCGGGCGTGGAGTCCGGCTCGGTCATCGGCCCGGCGTGGGACTCCCTGCTGGCCAAGCTGATCGTGACCGGCCGTACCCGCAAGGAGGCCCTGGAGCGGGCCGCCCGCGCGCTGGAGGAGTTCCAGGTCGAGGGCATGGCCACCGCCATCCCGTTCCACCGCAAGGCGGTCACCGACCCCGCCTTCGCGCCGGAACTGACCGGCTCCACCGACCCGTTCACGGTCCACACCCGCTGGATCGAGACCGAGTTCGTCAACGACATCAAGCCCTTCACCGCGCCGGCCGAGGCCGAGGCGGACGAGGAGTCGGGCCGCGAGACGGTCGTGGTCGAGGTCGGCGGCAAGCGCCTGGAGGTCTCCCTCCCCACCTCGCTGGGCATGTCCCTGGCCCGCACCGGCCTCGCGGCGGGCGCCAAGCCCAAGCGCCGCGCGGCCCGCAAGTCCGGCCCCGTGGCCTCCGGCGACACCCTCGCCTCCCCGATGCAGGGCACCATCGTCAAGGTCGCCGTCGAGGAGGGCCAGGAGGTCAAGGAGGGCGACCTGGTCGTCGTCCTGGAGGCCATGAAGATGGAGCAGCCGCTCAACGCGCACAAGTCGGGCACCATCAAGGGCCTGGGTGCCGAGGTCGGCGCGTCCGTCACCTCCGGCGCCGCGATCTGCGAGATCAAGGACTGAGCCGTACGACGTTCCGGGGCGCCCGGCGGACCACAGCACGACGGTCCGCCGGGCGCCCCGTTTCCGTACCGGCCCCGTTTCCGTACCGGCCCCGCTTCCATACCGGTCCTGCTTCCGCACCGGGAGGCCTTCCGCACCGGGAGGCCTTCGGCGCCCGCCGCGGGCGTCCCTCGGCACCCACCGGCCCCTGAGGACCCGCAGGCGGCGCTCCGAGACGCACCGGCGACGTCCTGAGCGGCTCGCCGGCAACGCACCGAGCACGGGCCGGAGACGCCACCTGAGCGCCGGCCGGCGGGGCCCTCAGCGCCTGCGCAGGTCCGCGACCCGTGCCCGCTCCGTGCCCGGCGACTGGTCGCCGCCGAGGGGCGCCGAGCGCAGCCCCGGTCCGGGCACCTGGCCGCGGCGCGGCCCCGGAAGCGGGACGTCCCGGCGCCGGTCGCGGGCCGGGGTCGGATCACCCCCCGGACTTCCCGACGCGCCGGCCACGGCGATCTGCACCCCCTGGTCTGCCAGGGCCTGCAGCTCGGTGGCCGCACGGTCGTCGTGCGCCGGGGGCTCGTCGGTCACCAGGCGGGTGATCAGATCGGTCGGCACGGTCTGGAACATCGTGTCCGTACCGAGCTTGGTGTGGTCGGAGAGGACCACGACCTCCGCGGCCGCCTGGACCAGGGCCCGGTCCACGGAGGCCGAGAGCATGTTGGACGTGGACAGCCCGCGCTCGGCGGTCAGACCGCTGCCCGACAGGAAGGCCTTGGAGACGCGGAGCCCCTGGAGCGACTGCTCGGCCCCGGAGCCGACGAGGGCGTAGTTGGATCCGCGGAGCGTGCCCCCGGTCATGACCACCTCCACCCGGTTGGCATGGGCGAGCGCCTGGGCGACCAGGAGGGAGTTGGTGACGACGGTCAGGCCGGGGACCCGCGCGAGCCGGCGCGCCAGCTCCTGCGTGGTCGTCCCCGCTCCGACGACGATCGCCTCGCCCTCTTCGACGAGGCCCGCGGCGAGGTCGGCGATGGCCGTCTTCTCCGCGGTCGCGAGATGCGACTTCTGGGGAAAGCCGGACTCCCGGGTGAATCCGCCCGGGAGTACCGCACCGCCGTGCCGGCGGTCGAGGAGTCCTTCTGCCTCCAGCGCCCGCACGTCCCGCCGTACGGTCACTTCGGAGGTCTGGACGACACGGGCGAGTTCACGGAGCGACACGGCACCGTTCGCTCGCACCATTTCGAGGATCAATTGGCGACGTTCAGCAGCGAACACGAAACTGACAGTAACCCCAGCGACCGTCTGCTTTCAGCAGTTTGCGGTGAATAGCAGAAGTTGTTCGCACGGCACAGCGCGAGGTGGTATAGAGGCCTAGCCCTGTCGCCTATGCCGAACGCATGGTCGGCAACTCCCCGTGACCAGCGGGGAGTCGGTTTCGGCCGTCAGAGCTCGGCGCCCGCCTTGCGCGTGTGCAGCTGCCGCGCCACCTCGGCGATCGACCCCGAAAGGGAGGGGTACACGGTGAACGCGTTCGCGATCTGTTCGACCGTCAGATTGTTGTCGACGGCGATCGAGATGGGGTGGATGAGTTCCGAGGCGCGCGGCGCCACGACGACACCGCCGACCACGATCCCGGTCCCCGGCCGGCAGAAGATCTTGACGAAGCCGTCCCGGATGCCCTGCATCTTGGCGCGCGGGTTGCGCAGCAGCGGCAGCTTGACGCAGCGGGCGTCGATCTTGCCGGCGTCCACGTCGGCCTGGGTGTAGCCGACGGTGGCGATCTCGGGGTCGGTGAAGACGTTCGAGGAGACCGTCTTCAGGTTCAGCGGGGCCACCGCGTCGCCGAGGAAGTGGTACACGGCGATACGTCCCTGCATGGCGGCGACGGACGCCAGGGCGAAGACACCGGTCACGTCGCCGGCCGCGTAGACACCCGGAGCCGTCGTCCGCGACACCTTGTCGGTCCAGATGTGACCGGACTCGCGCACCCGGACGCCGGCCTCCTCCAGCCCCAGCCCGGCGCTGTTGGGGATGGCGCCGACCGCCATGAGGCAGTGCGAACCGGAGATGACCCGTCCGTCGGCCAGCGTCACCTCGACCCGGTCCCCGACCCGCTTGGCGGACTGGGCACGGGAGCGGGCCATGACGTTCATGCCGCGGCGGCGGAAGACGTCCTCCAGCACGGCGGCGGCGTCCGGGTCCTCACCCGGCAGCACGCGGTCGCGCGAGGACACGAGGGTGACCTTGGACCCGAGCGCCTGGTAGGCGCCGGCGAACTCGGCACCGGTGACACCGGAGCCGACCACGATCAGCTCCTCGGGCAGCTCGGTGAGGTCGTAGACCTGGGTCCAGTTCAGGATGCGCTCGCCGTCGGGCTGGGCGTCGGGCAGCTCGCGCGGGTGACCGCCGGTCGCGATCAGCACCGCGTCCGCGACGAGCGTCTCCTCGGTGCCGTCGGCGGCGGTGACGACGACCTTCCGGGACCCGTCGAGGGCCTGCATGCCCTCCAGCCGCCCGCGCCCGCGCATGACCCGGGCGCCGGCGCGCGTCACGGAGGCGGTGATGTCGTGCGACTGCGCGAGCGCGAGCCGCTTGACCCTTCGGTTGACCTTGCCGAGGTCCACGCCGACCACCCGGGCGGCCTGCTCCAGCGGCGGGGTGTCGTCCGCGACGATGATCCCCAGCTCTTCGTACGACGAGTCGAAGGTGGTCATCACCTCGGCCGTCGCGATGAGCGTCTTCGACGGCACGCAGTCGGTCAGCACCGACGCTCCGCCCAGACCGTCGCAGTCGACGACGGTCACCTCCGCGCCGAGCTGCGCGGCCACCAGCGCCGCTTCGTATCCGCCGGGTCCGCCACCGATGATCACGATCCGAGTCACGTACTCCATTGTCCCGCACGTTCGAGGTGCTCCTCCCCCGGGGGCGGAGCCGGGCCCGTTCCGTTACCTCTGAGACGGACGAGACGCCCGTGGGCCTGCCGTACGCTCGACCCATGTCGCTATACGCCGCGTACGCCGGCAATCTCGACGCGCGGCTGATGACCCGCCGCGCACCCCACTCCCCGCTGCGCGCCACCGGCTGGCTGAACGGCTGGCGGCTGACCTTCGGCGGCGAGCACATGGGCTGGGAGGGTGCGCTGGCGACGGTCGTCGAGGACCCGCTGTCCCAGGTCTTCGTCGCGCTCTACGACGTCGCCCCCATGGACGAGGACTCCCTCGACCGCTGGGAGGGCACCGGCCTCGGCGTCTACCGGCGCACCCGCGTCCGCGTCCACACCCTGGACGGCGAGGAGTCCGCCTGGACGTACGTCCTCAACGCCTACGAGGGCGGCCTGCCGTCGGCGCGCTACCTGGGCGAGGTCGCCGACGCGGCCGAGTCCGCAGGCGCCCCGCACGACTACGTGATGGAGCTGCGCAAGAGGCCGTGCTGAGCAGTCCGGGACCGGCCGCCGATCCTCACCGGCGCGGGCCGGCCCGGCGGGGACCGCGCCGGTTCCACCGTTGGTCGGAAACGACAAGACAACGATCGCCATCCCGTGACCTCCGTCATCTACGCGCGTAGGCCGATACCGGCTACTCTCGTCCGCGTGAACGCATCTCTTCTTCCGGACGACCTCCAGGGCGACCCCCACGCCGCCGCCGACGCCGCCGCCGCGCGCCTGCGCGAACTCACGGGCACCGAGACCCATGACGTCGCCCTCGTGATGGGCTCCGGCTGGGCTCCGGCCGTCGACGCCCTGGGCGCTCCCGACGCCGAGTTCCAGGTCACCGAGCTGCCCGGCTTCCCGCCCCCGGCGGTCGCCGGCCACGGCGGCAAGATCCGCTCGTACACCATCGGGAACAAGCGCGCCCTGGTCTTCCTCGGCCGCACCCACTACTACGAGGGCCGCGGGGTCGCCGCCGTCGCGCACGGCGTGCGCACCGCCGTCGCCGCCGGCTGCAAGACCGTCGTGCTGACCAACGGCTGCGGTGGTCTGCGCGAGGGGATGCGTCCCGGCCAGCCGGTGCTGATCAGCGACCACATCAACCTCACGGCGACCTCGCCGATCGTCGGCGCCAACTTCGTCGACCTGACCGACCTCTACTCCCCGCGCCTGCGCGCCCTGTGCAAGGAGGTCGACCCCACGCTGGAGGAAGGCGTCTACGCGCAGTTCCCCGGCCCGCACTACGAGACGCCGGCAGAGATCCGCATGGCCCGCGTGATCGGCGCGGACCTCGTGGGCATGTCCACGGTCCTGGAGGCGATCGCCGCCCGTGAGGCGGGCGCCGAGGTGCTCGGCATCTCCCTGGTGACCAACCTCGCCGCCGGCATGACCGGCGAGCCGCTGAACCACGAGGAGGTCCTCCAGGCCGGCCGCGACTCCGCGACTCGCATGGGCTCCCTCCTGACCCAGGTCCTCGGCCGCCTGTAGGACACCCGCAACGGGCCGCCACCCGGCCACGGGGCCCCGCCGCCCAGGCCGTTTCCCCTGCCACTGTGGCGGGGACGGCCGCCCGACGACGGGAGCGGGCCGTGGGGGTGCGTCACAGCCCGCCGCGTACGGGGTTCTCCGCGCAGGCGAGCCGTGGCAGCGGGCAGCCGTACGTCCGAAGGTGGCGGCCTCGACGCACCCCCACGGCCCCGACCCCCGACGCACGCGGGGCACACGCCCCGACCCACACCGCACGCCCACAACGCACCCGGGCGCACCAAGCGCCCCGGGGCCCAGGCCCCAGGGCCCCGGGCCCCACGACGAACACGAGAGGCTGACCGAACGTGCACGACGACCTCATCGCACGGGCCAAGGCGTGGCTGGCCGAGGACCCCGACGCGGACACCCGTGAGGAACTCGCCCGGCTCATCGACGCCGAGGACGTCAAGGAGCTCGCCGCGCGCTTCGCCGGCACTCTCCAGTTCGGCACCGCCGGCCTGCGCGGCGAACTCGGCGCCGGCCCCCTGCGCATGAACCGCGCCGTCGTCATCCGCGCCGCCGCCGGCCTCGCCGCGTACCTGCGGAAGCAGGGCCACGCCGACGGCCTCGTCGTCATCGGCTACGACGCCCGCCACAAGTCCGCCGACTTCGCCCGCGACACCGCCGCCGTGATGACCGGCGCGGGCCTGCGAGCCGCCGTACTGCCCCGCCCCCTCCCCACCCCCGTCCTCGCCTTCGCCATCCGGCACCTCGGCGCGGTCGCCGGCGTGGAGGTCACCGCCAGCCACAACCCGCCCCGCGACAACGGGTACAAGGTCTACCTGGGCGACGGCTCCCAGATCGTCCCACCGGCCGACGCGGAGATCGCCGCCGAGATCGCCGCGATCCGCAGCCTGCACGACGTCCCCCGCCCGGACTCCGGGTGGGAGACCCTCGACGACGGCGTCCTCGACGCCTATCTAGCCCGCACGGACGCCGTCCTCTCCCCCGGCTCCCCGCGCACCGCCCGCACCGTCTACACGGCGATGCACGGCGTCGGCCGTGACGTCCTGCTCGCCGCGTTCGCCCGCGCCGGCTTCCCGGCCCCGGAGCTCGTCGCCGAGCAGGCCGACCCCGACCCGGACTTCCCGACGGTCGCCTTCCCCAACCCGGAGGAGCCGGGCGCGATGGACCTGTCCTTCGCCAAGGCCCGCGCCACCGATCCCGACCTGGTCATCGCCAACGACCCGGACGCCGACCGCTGCGCGGTGGCGGTCAGGGACGGTGCCGACTGGCGGATGCTGCGCGGCGACGAGGTCGGCGCGCTCCTCGCCGCCCACCTGGTCGACCGCGGCGTCACCGGCACCTTCGCGGAGTCGATCGTCTCCTCCTCCCTCCTCGGCCGGATCGCCGAGAAGGCGGGCCTGCCGTACGAGGAGACCCTCACCGGCTTCAAGTGGATCGCCCGCGTCGAGGGCCTGCGCTACGGCTACGAGGAGGCCCTCGGCTACTGCGTCGACCCCGAGGGCGTACGGGACAAGGACGGCATCACCGCCGCGCTGCTGATCACCGAACTGGCCTCGCGGCTCAAGGAGGAGGGCCGCACGCTCCTCGACCTCCTCGACGACCTCGCCGTGGCCCACGGCCTGCACGCCACCGACCAGCTCTCGGTGCGCGTCGAGGACCTCTCGCTCATCGCCGACGCGATGCGCCGCCTGCGCGAGCAGCCTCCGACGGAACTCGCGGGCCTGCCCATCACCCGGTCCGAGGACCTCACCCGGGGCACGGACCGGCTGCCGCCCACGGACGGCCTGCGCTACACCCTCGACGGCGCCCGCGTCGTCGTGCGCCCCAGCGGCACGGAGCCGAAGCTGAAGTGCTACCTGGAGGTGGTGGTCCCGGTGGCCGCGCACACCGACCTCCCGGCGGCCCGCACCAGGGCGGCGGACCTGCTGACGACGATCAAGCGGGACCTGTCGACAGCGGCGGGCATCTGACCCCGGGCCCCGCACGGGCCGGTGGCGGAATCGCCCCCCACGGCACCGGCCCGCTCGCCCTGGACCGACGAGGCGGAGCCCCGGACCGGCCGGCCCTCTGCCCCGGACCGGACGGGTGCCCCGGCCCGGCGGGGCGGCTGCCCCGGCCGACGAGGTGGTGCTCCGGCCGACTGCCCGCACGGCCGACTGCCCCGGATCGGCAGGCCGGTTTGCCCCGGACCGGCAGGTCGGCCCCCGAGGGCCGACGGATCGGCTGCCTGAACCAGCGGACCGGCTGCCCAGAGCCGGGCGGGGCGGCTGCCCCAGACCGATGGGTCGGCTACCCCGAACCCGGACCCGGACCCGGACCCGGACCGACGAGACGGTGCCCCGAGCCATCAGTTCGGCTACCCCGGACCGGCAGGTCGGCCCCCGAGGGCCGACGGGCCGTCTGCCCGGACCGGCGGGGCAGATGCCCAGGAC
>NZ_JBIWFW010000003.1:503276-970645 GCF_044763235.1 Streptomyces sp. NPDC096152
ACCGGGCAGGGCGGCTGTCCGGACCGATGGGTCGACCGCACCGGACAGACGAGGTGGCGCCTCGGGCCGACGGGGCGCCTGCCCGGACCGGCGGGGCAGATGCCCAGGACCGGGCAGGGCGGCTGTCCGGACCGATGGGTCGACCGCACCGGACAGACGAGGTGGCGCCTCGGGCCGACGGGGCGCCTGCCCGGACCGGCGGGTCCGTTGCCCAGAGCCGGGCGGTCCGTTGCCCGGGGCCGCTGGATTGCTGGATTGGCTGCCCCGGACCGGCAGGTCGGCTGCCCCGGACCGGCAGGGCCGCCACCCCGGACCGGCAGGTCGGCTACCAGGGCCGGCGGGCCGCTCTCCCCGGACCGGCAGAGCCCCCCGAACGCCCCCCGGCGTCACCCCAAAGCGATCAGAATCACCAGCAGCACCGCCCCGGCGGCCGCCGGCCCGAGGATCTCGTACGCCCAGCGGACCGCGACCTCGCCCTGCGCCGTCTCGGTGTTCTCCCGGGCCTCCTGCATCTCGCGCAGGTCGTCCATGACCTGGTCGGTCGTGGCGCGCGTGGGCCCGGACTGCCCGCCCGCGGCCGGCGCACCGCCGCCGAACCCGAAGGCGCGCCCGCGCCCCCCTCCGCCCCGGGGCTCCCCGGAGGCGACGGTCCGCGCCGCCTGCCGCGCCGCCCTCTTTCGGGCGCGCAGCGACACGGGCAGCGCCCAGAGCTGGTACTTGGCCCCGGAACCGGTGACGACCTCGTTGGAGTAGCCGGACCGCAGGGTGGCGACCTGGCCCCAGGGCAGCACGATCACACGGAAGGGATTGCGGATGCGCAGCCGCTCGTCGTTGGCGTACACGGCCGGCCGCACGGTGAAGGCGATCACGAGCGGCACGACGAGGATCATCCCGGCGAGGGCCAGCCAGGGGGTGCGCCCGTGGCCGGTGAACAGCGCGTCGAAGCCGAGCCACGCGACGAGCGCGAGCAGCAGGACCCCGGTGAGGATGCCTGCGGGCGACCGGTGGACCCGGTCCGTGGAGCGGGGCGCGGGAGGCTGCGGCGCGGAGGGCTCGTGCTCGGGCGTCGTCATGCCCCCGATTCTGCCCGACGCCCCCGCCCCGGCTCACTCGCGGTGCCCCTCTCCTCGCTCCCACCCCTCCCTTCCCTCCCGCTTCCCCCGCCCCGCTCCCCTCTCCGCGCCAAGAGGAGAGGCCCCGGGGGGTGTACAGCCCGCTACGCGCGTAGATATGCTGGGCTGGTGACCATGCCCACCACTGCACCCACAGCACACGCTCTCTCGGACGTCGCCGCGTCCGACAGCACGCTGCGCCGCTTCCTCCACGGGCTGCCCGGCGTCGACACGGTCGGCCTGGAGGCGCGCGCCGCCTCCCTCGGCACCCGCTCCATCAAGACGACCGCGAAGGCGTACGCCATCGACCTCGCCATCTCGATGGTCGACCTGACGACGCTGGAAGGCGCGGACACCCCGGGCAAGGTCCGGGCGCTCGGCGCCAAGGCGGTCCACCCCGACCCCACCGACCGGACGACCCCGGCGACCGCCGCCGTCTGCGTCTATCCCGACATGGTGGCGACCGCCAAGGAGGCCGTCGCCGGCTCCGGCGTCAAGGTGGCCTCGGTCGCCACCGCCTTCCCGGCGGGCCGCGCCGCGCTCGACGTGAAGCTGGCCGACGTGCGCGACGCCGTGGCCGCGGGTGCCGACGAGATCGACATGGTCATCGACCGCGGGGCGTTCCTCGCGGGCCACTACCTGAAGGTGTACGACGAGATCGTCGCCGTGAAGGAGGCCTGCGGGACGTCCGCCCGCCTGAAGGTCATCTTCGAGACCGGCGAGCTCTCGACGTACGACAACATCCGGCGCGCGAGCTGGCTCGGCATGCTGGCCGGGGCCGACTTCATCAAGACCTCGACCGGCAAGGTCGCCGTCAACGCGACCCCCGCCAACACCCTCCTCATGCTGGAGGCCGTCCGCGACTTCCGCGCCCAGACCGGGGTCCAGGTGGGCGTCAAGCCCGCCGGCGGCATCCGCACCTCCAAGGACGCCATCAAGTTCCTCATCCTGGTCAACGAGACCGTCGGCGAGGACTGGCTGAACAACCACTGGTTCCGCTTCGGCGCCTCCTCGCTGCTGAACGATCTGCTGATGCAGCGTCAGAAGCTGGCCACCGGCCGCTACTCCGGCCCCGACTACGTGACGGTGGACTGATCACCATGGCATCCGCATTCGAGTACGCTCCGGCCCCCGAGTCCCGCGCGGTCGTCGACATCGCGCCCTCGTACGGCCTGTTCGTCGACGGCGAGTTCACCGAGGCGGCCGACGGCAAGGTCTTCAAGACGGTCAGCCCGTCCACCGAGGAGGTGCTCTCCGAGGTCGCGCAGGCCGGCGAGGCGGACGTGGACCGCGCGGTGAAGGCCGCCCGCAAGGCCTTCGAGAAGTGGTCCGCGCTGCCCGGCGCCGAGCGCGCCAAGTACCTGTTCCGCATCGCCCGCATCATCCAGGAGCGCAGCCGCGAGCTGGCCGTCCTGGAGACGCTGGACAACGGCAAGCCGATCAAGGAGACCCGCGACGCCGACCTCCCCCTGGTCGCCGCGCACTTCTTCTACTACGCGGGCTGGGCCGACAAGCTCGACCACGCCGGGTTCGGGGCGAACCCCCGGCCGCTGGGCGTGGCCGGCCAGGTCATCCCGTGGAACTTCCCCCTGCTGATGCTGGCGTGGAAGATCGCCCCGGCGCTGGCGACCGGCAACACGGTCGTGCTCAAGCCCGCGGAGACCACCCCCCTCTCGGCCCTGTTCTTCGCGGACATCTGCCGCCAGGCGGGCCTGCCCAGGGGTGTCGTCAACATCCTCCCCGGCTACGGCGACGCGGGCGCCGCGCTCGTCGGGCACCCGGACGTGAACAAGGTCGCCTTCACCGGCTCCACGGCCGTCGGCAAGGAGATCGCCCGCACGGTCGCGGGCACCCGCAAGAAGCTCACCCTCGAACTGGGCGGCAAGGGCGCCAACATCGTCTTCGACGACGCCCCCATCGACCAGGCCGTCGAGGGCATCGTGAACGGCATCTTCTTCAACCAGGGCCAGGTCTGCTGCGCGGGCTCGCGCCTGCTGGTCCAGGAGTCGATCCACGACGAGCTGCTGGACTCCCTGAAGCGCAGGCTCGGCACGCTCCGTCTGGGCGACCCCCTCGACAAGAACACGGACATCGGCGCGATCAACTCCGCCGAGCAGCTCTCGCGCATCACCTCGCTGGTCGAGCGGGGCGAGGCCGAGGGCGCCGAGCGCTGGTCGCCCGCCTGCGAACTGCCGTCCTCCGGCTACTGGTTCGCGCCGACGCTCTTCACCAACGTCACCCAGGCGCACACCGTCGCCCGCGACGAGATCTTCGGCCCGGTGCTGTCGGTCCTCACCTTCCGCACGCCCGACGAGGCCGTCGCCAAGGCCAACAACACCCCGTACGGCCTGTCCGCCGGCATCTGGACGGAGAAGGGCTCCCGGATCCTGGCCGTCGCGAACAAGCTGCGCGCCGGCGTCGTCTGGTCCAACACGTTCAACAAGTTCGACCCAACCTCGCCGTTCGGCGGCTACAAGGAGTCGGGCTTCGGCCGCGAGGGCGGCCGCCACGGCCTGGAGGCGTACCTCGATGTCTGAGAAGTCCGAGAAGATCGAGCGGCTGTCGGTCTTCAAGACCTACAAGCTGTACGTCGGCGGGAAGTTCCCGCGTTCCGAGAGCGGCCGGGTGTACGAGGTGACCGACGCAAAGGGCAACTGGCTGGCCAATGCTCCCCAGTCCTCCCGCAAGGACGCCCGTGACGCGGTGGTCGCCGCGCGCAAGGCGTTCGGCGGCTGGTCCGGCGCGACCGCGTACAACCGCGGTCAGATCCTCTACCGCATCGCCGAGATGCTGGAGGGCCGCCGTGACCAGTTCGTGCGCGAGGTGGCCGAGGCCGAGGGCCTGTCCAAGTCGAGGGCGGCCGCCCAGGTCGACGCGGCGATCGACCGCTGGGTCTGGTACGCGGGCTGGACCGACAAGATCGCCCAGGTGGTGGGCGGCGGAAACCCGGTGGCGGGCCCGTTCTTCAACCTCTCCACCCCCGAACCGACCGGCGTGGTGGCGGTCCTCGCTCCGCAGGACTCGTCCTTCCTCGGCCTGGTCTCGGTGGTCGCCCCGGTGATCGCCACCGGCAACACCGCGGTCGTGGTCGCGAGCGAGAAGTCCCCGCTCCCGGCGCTGTCCCTGGGCGAGGTGCTCGCCACCTCCGACCTGCCCGGCGGAGTGGTCAATGTGCTCTCCGGCCGTACGGCGGAGATCGCGGCGCCGCTCGCCGCGCACCAGGACGTCAACGCGGTCGACCTCGCGGGCGCCGACGAGTCGCTGGCGAAGGAGCTGGAGATCGCGGCGGCGGACAACCTCAAGCGCGTCCTGCGTCCACAGCCTGTGGACGACTGGTCGGCGGCGCCCGGCACCGACCGCATGACCGCCTTCCTGGAGACGAAGACGGTCTGGCACCCGACGGGTTCGCTGGGCGCGTCCGGCTCCTCGTACTGAGCCGCCGCACGCACGGAGCGCCGAAGGGCACGGAGCGCACCGACCGCTTCACCTCGCACAGACCGAGAGCCGCGCCTCCCCTCCGTCCGGGGGAGGCGCGGCTCTCCGCGTTCCGCGCGGGCGTCAGCCCAGCGGGCCGCCCGCGCCGCCGCCCAGCAGTCCGGTCACCTGCCCCAGCACCGGGATGCTGCCGACGGACGGCGCCTGCGCCACCGGACCGGTCAGCGCCCTGGAGGTCAGCGGCCGGAAGTCGGCGAGCTGGGTGCCGACGCCGTTGTCCAGCGGGTCGACGCCGGTGCCCGCGAGGGGGTTGGGCTTGAGGCCGGCGACCGGCCCGGTGACGTACCCGACGGTGCCGGTCGTCGCCGCCATTCCGGCCTGCGGGTCGACGCGGCCGAGGGAGGTGGGCCGGTGCTCGGCGCCCACCACGGGCAGGGTGTCCGCCGCGGCTGTCGTGGCACCCGCGCCCACGGCGACACCGGCGGTCGCCAGGGCGAACAGGGCGCGCCGGGCGGTGGGACGGGAAGGGGACGCGTGTCGAGCCATCTCTGAGGCCGCCTTCTGCTGCGCAAGGTAACGAGAACGGCACCCAGGGTAGTTGAGACGTAAGCCACGCTCCAAAGCCGACCCGCGGAGGCGGCAGACGGTTCACCATGCGTCAAACTGGTGTTCCGTGAGCCCTCATCTCCCGTCGCCTGCCCGTGTCGTGCTGCTCTGCGGCCCCTCGGGTTCGGGCAAGTCCCTGGTCGCCGCCCGTTCCGGGCTGCCCGTGCTGCGCCTCGACGACTTCTACAAGGAAGGTGACGACCCGACCCTGCCGCTGGTGGCGGGGAGTTCGGACATCGACTGGGACCACCCCGGGTCGTGGGACGCGGACGTCGCGGTCGAGGCGATCACCCGGCTGTGCGCCACGGGCAGCACGACGATACCGGTGTACGACATCGGGCTGAGTGCCCGTACCGGCGAGGAGACCCTGCACATCGGCCGCACCCCTCTGTTCATCGCGGAGGGCATCTTCGCCGCCGACATCGTCGGGCGCTGCCGCGAACTGGGCGTCCTGGCCGACGCGCTGTGCCTGTCGCGCGGGCCGGTCACCACCTTCCGCCGCCGCTTCCTGCGGGACCTGCGGGAGGGCCGCAAGTCGGTGCCGTTCCTGCTGCGCCGCGGCTGGCGTCTGATGCGCGCCGAGCGGTCGATCGTCGCCCGCCAGGTCGCGCTGGGCGCCCACCCGTGCGACCGCGACGAGGCACTCGGCCGGCTCGCGGCCGCGGCGGTGGGGCGGCAGCCGCAGGCACGCACGGCGGCGTGACGGCCGTACGCCCTCGGCAACGGCGGCACGCGTCACGCCCGTACGTGTCACACTCGCGCGCACGGCCCGTAAACGCCGAAGCGGGACTGGACGGACCCCCCGGCCCTCCAGTCCCGCTCCTTGGTGCTCCCCCACATTCCCCCGTGGTGGTGCTCCCCCGTGTTCCCCGTTCCCCCCAGACCTTCGTACGGCTCAGGCGACGAGCTCGCCGAAGGACTCCTCCTCGTCACGGCCGAAGCTGAGGACCTCGTCCTCGCGCAGCCGGCGCAGGGACCGCCAGATGCTGGACTTGACCGTGCCGACACTGATGTCGAGGATCTCCGCGATCTCCGGGTCCGTGCGGCCCTCGTAGTAGCGCAGGACCAGCATGGTGCGCTGGAGTTCGGGCAGCCGGGCCAGCGCCTGCCACAGGACCGCGCGCAGCTCGGTGCCGCGCATCGCGTCCGTGTCGCCGGCCGTCTCCGGCAGTTCCTCGGTCGGGTACTCGTTGAGCTTGCGGCGCCGCCAGGCGCTGATGTGCAGGTTCGTCATCGTCCGGCGGAGGTATCCGCCGACCGCCGCCTTGTCGCTGATCCGGTCCCATGCCTTGTACGTCGAGAACAGCGCGCTCTGCAGCAGGTCCTCGGCCTCGAAGCGGTCACCGGTGAGGTGGTAGGCGGTTGCGTACAGGGAGGCGCGGCGCTCCTGCACGTAGGCGGTGAACGCCGCTTCGGCGTCCCCCGTCCCCGGCAGGGACCGGCGCTCCCCCGAGCCCTCCCCGTACGCGGCTCCCCCGTGAGCCTCCCCCGTGCGAGCGTCAACCACCGTCATGAACCCGGTGTGCTGACGCCCGGTGCTGCGAGCGCACCCCCGCAGGCTCACAGCACCGGACTTCTCGGAACCTCGCGCCACGTCGTGCAGGCGCGTGACCACTGCGCTGTCGCTGGTGCTGTGCAGCGTGCTCATCTCGCGCCCCCCGTCGTGGACTTACCGGTCTTCCGTGCTTCCTTGCCTGTGCCGAGAAGCTTGCCGCCGCCACTTCATGGCCGTGTCCGCCGACTGTCACAGACGTGTCACAGGGCCCCTGCGTGCCGCGCCCCGCACGGTGACGGAGGAGAGCGGCACGGCTACGCAGACGTGCGCGCGCCGGCGATCGTGCGCGGGAGACGGGTGGGAGCGCTCCAAGTGTCGCTACCCCGCCCCGGCATGGGCCAGAATGAGCCCCGTGCCTTCCCTGTTGCTGATCGAGGACGACGACGCCATCCGGACGGCCCTGGAGCTCTCACTGACGCGCCAGGGGCACCGCGTGGCCACCGCTGCCAGTGGCGAGGACGGTCTGAAGCTGCTGCGCGAGCAGCGGCCGGACCTCATCGTGCTGGACGTGATGCTGCCCGGCATCGACGGGTTCGAGGTGTGCCGTCGCATCCGGCGCACGGACCAGTTGCCGATCATCCTGCTGACCGCGCGCAACGACGACATCGACGTGGTGGTGGGCCTGGAGTCCGGCGCCGACGACTATGTCGTCAAGCCCGTGCAGGGACGGGTGCTCGACGCCCGGATCCGTGCCGTGCTGCGCCGCGGCGAGCGGGAGGCGAACGACTCGGCGGCCTTCGGCAGCCTCGTCATCGACCGGGCCGCGATGACGGTGACGAAGAACGGCGAGGACCTCCAGCTCACCCCCACCGAGCTCCGGCTGCTGCTGGAGCTGAGCCGGCGGCCGGGGCAGGCGCTGTCCCGGCAGCAGTTGCTGCGGCTGGTGTGGGAGCACGACTACCTGGGTGACTCGCGGCTGGTGGACGCCTGTGTCCAGCGGCTGCGCGCCAAGGTCGAGGACGTGCCCTCGTCCCCGACGCTGATCCGCACGGTGCGCGGGGTCGGTTACCGCCTGGACGCGCCTCAGTGACCGAACGGCAAGGGGGGGTCCGCGGCTGGGCCGCGGGTCGCAGAGGAGTTCTGTCGCGGCTGCGGTTCACCAGCCTGCGGCTGCGGGTGGTCGTCGTCTTCGGGCTGGTGGCGCTGACCGCCGCCGTGTCCGCCTCCGGGATCGCGTACTGGCTCAACCGCGAGGCCGTGCTGACCCGTGCCCAGGACGCGGTGCTGCGCGACTTCCAGCAGGAGATGCAGAACCGGGCGGGGGCGCTGCCGGTGCACCCCACCCAGGACGAACTCCAGCACACCGCTGGGCAGATGGCGAGCAGCAGCCAGCGCTTCGGCGTGCTGCTGGTCGCACAGGACCCGGGCGGCAAGACCGTGTACGGCAGTTCGGACGGCCTGAGCGGCTTCTCCCTGGAGGACGTGCCGAGGCCGCTGCGCGCCGCGGTGAACAAGCGGCAGTCGGGTTCCTCGGCGGGCCGGTCGCCGTACCACCTGTACTGGCAGCGGGTCGTCGAGCACGGCACCCCGTATCTCGTGGCCGGCACCCGGGTGATCGGGGGCGGCCCGACCGGCTACATGCTGAAGTCGCTGGAGCCGGAGGCCAAGGACCTCAACTCGCTCGCGTGGTCGCTCGGCATCGCCACCGCGCTGGCGCTCATCGGCTCCGCGCTGCTGGCGCAGGCCGCCGCCACGACCGTCCTGAAGCCGGTGCACCGGCTGGGCGTGGCCGCCCGGCGGCTCGGCGAGGGCAAGCTGGACACCCGGCTGAGGGTGTCCGGGACCGACGAACTCGCCGATCTGTCACGGACGTTCAACAACGCGGCCGAGGCGCTGGAGAAGCGGGTCGCCGACATGGCCGGGCGGGACGATGCCTCCCGGCGTTTCGTGGCGGACATGTCCCATGAGCTGCGCACTCCGCTGACCGCCATCACCGCCGTGACGGAGGTGCTGGAGGAGGAGCTGGAGTCCGGGAGCGGCAGCATCGACCCGATGATCGAGCCGGCGGTGCGGCTGGTGGTCAGCGAGACCCGGCGGCTGAACGACCTGGTCGAGAACCTGATGGAGGTGACCCGCTTCGACGCGGGCACCGCCCGGCTGGTCCTGGACGACGTGGACCTCGCCGACCAGATCACCGCGTGCATCGACGCCCGTGCCTGGCTGGACGCGGTGGAGCTGGACGCGGAGCGCGGCCTGCACGCCCGGCTCGACCCGCGCCGCCTGGACGTCATCCTCGCCAACCTCATCGGCAACGCGCTCAAGCACGGCGGCTCCCCGGTGCGGGTGTCGGTCCGGGAGGCGGACCACGAGATCGTCATCGCGGTCCGGGACCACGGGCCCGGCATTCCCGAGGACGTCCTGCCGCACGTCTTCGACCGGTTCTACAAGGCGAGCGCCTCCCGGCCGCGTTCCGAGGGCAGCGGACTGGGCCTGTCCATCGCCATGGCCAACGCCCATATCCACGGCGGCGACATCACCGCCGCCAACTCGCCCGAGGGCGGCGCCGTGTTCACGCTGCGGCTGCCGCGGGACGCCTCGGAGCTCGCCGAGGAGGCCGGCCGGCAGGGGCAGGGCGGCGGCAAGGGCAGGGGCAGGGGTGACGGGGACGGCGCCGGATCGAAGGGGGGCGTCCGATGAGGGCGCGTACGACGCGCGGACGGGGCACGGCCGTACGCCGCCTGCCGGCGCTGGTGGTGCTGGCCGCGGTGCTCACGGGCTGCGGGATCCGGGCCACGGAGGTGCCGACCGACTTCGGCGCCGCACCCTCCCGCGTGCCCTGCTCGCTGAGCGAGCCGGACATCTCCACGCAGTCCTCGCGCGGGGTCCCGGTCCAGGTCTTCCTGCTGTGCGGTTCGTCGCTGGTGACCGTCGACCGGACGGTGCGGGTGCCGGACGGCACGGCGGACGCCAAGCGGCGGGTGCGGGTGGCCCAGGGGCTGCTCGACCAGCTCGCCATGACGCCGTCGGCCAGTGAGAAGGGCGCGGGCTACTCGACGGACGTGCGCGGCGGGATGTCGGTGAGCGGTCCGGGTCCCCGGGACCCGGAGGACGCGCTGCGCCTGAGCACCGCGCCGAGCGAGCTGACGTCGTACGCGCTCGCCCAGATCGTCTGCACCTTCTCCGACTCGGCGGCCGCCGAGGGCGACGGGTCGGTGATCCTGGGCGGCCCGGGCAGCAGGGCGCCGCTGCGCTACGAGTGCACCGATGCGGTCCGGTCCCGGCCGGGGACCGCCGAGCCGCCGTCGAGCGAGGCCACGGCGGGCTGATCCGGTCCCCGGCGGCCGCCGGCGCCTCCGCTGTGGCACAGGCCTCATCCGGATCCGGGGACACGGTCTCGGAACCGATCCCGCCGGTGGCCGCGTCTTGGGGGGCGTGCAGCGTCAAGGCTCCGTCTGCGGCAGCGCCGCGAACCACGTCCGTGTGACAGGGAGTGTCCTCCTTGTGGCACACCTCGCGCTCGTCGCCTGGCTCACGCTGCGTCCGCTGGACGTCCCCTGGATGATGCCGGCCAACTTCCGTCCGCTCGCGACCGTCCGCGCCGATCTGGCGCTGGGCTGGCCGGAGGCGGCCCGGCACATCGGCGAGGGGCTCGCGCTGCTCGCGCCGCTGGGGGTGCTGCTGCCTTTGGTGCACGGCAGGCTCTGCGCCTCCTCAGTGGCCTCGCTGGTCCGCACCGTCGCCGCGGGCGCCCTGATCTCCGTGGGCATCGCCCTGCTGCAGACGGGAGTGCCCGGCCGGGTCGTGGACGTCGACACGCTGCTGCTGAACACGGCGGGAGTGGCCCTCGCGCATCTCGCGGTGGTGCCCGCGGGCCGCGCGCGGCTCCGTCGCGGGGCCGAGCGCCGGGAGCGTACGGCCGTCCGCCCGGAGGAGCCGGCTCAGGGTCGTACCCCAACGATTCCCAGGGTCGGGATCGCCCCCTGGAGCGATGCTTTGCCCCCTTCGTCTCCGTAGTGTGGAAGGCACAGAAGCCCTCCCAGACGAAGGAGCCGCACATGACCGCCCTCGCCCGCCCCACCCAAGGCCGCATGATCGGCGGAGTGTGCGCAGCGCTGGCGCGGCGCTTCGGCACCTCCGCCACGACGATGCGGGTGATCTTCCTGCTCTCCTGCCTGCTGCCGGGGCCGCAGTTCGTGCTCTACATCGCGCTGTGGATCCTGCTCCCCTCCGAGGACAAGGCGCCCACGGCCTGGTGAGCGCCCGCGCGTGAACGCCGTCGGGGCGCACCCGGAAGCAACGGGTGCGCCCCGACGGCGCGTTCGGCGGCGGTGCGGCTCAGCCCAGCGGGAGACCGTTCACCGGCAGGCCGTGGGTGGGCAGGCCCTGGAGGGGCAGTCCGCCGAGCAGGCCGGCGACCGGCTTGGTCGGGCCGTGCTCCAGCGTGCTCTGGGCGACCGGCTGCGCGGCGGCGAGCCCCGTCTGCATCGCGGGCTTGGCCTGGTTCAGCGCCTGGCCGGCCGGCAGGGTCCTGGCGACGTTGTCCGTCGGCAGCGCCTTGCTGACGGTGCCCAGTGCCTGGCCGGCGTCCGGCACGGCCGGGGCGGCGTTCGCGGCGCCCGCGCCGGCGGCGGCGAAGGCGGCACCGAGGGCGGCGACACCGAGGGTCTTGACGGCAGACTGCTTCATAAAAACGCGTCCTTGAATGGATGACGGGGAACTGAGCGGTTCTCGACCGTAAACATGGCGACCCGTCCGCCGCAAACATCGAAATGCGGACGGGTTGTGAAGCCCGCCCGCACCGATAATGCCCCGATCAGCCCTCCGAGGCCACAGAACCGCTGGTGGAAGGGGCCCGCTGAAACAGCCATTCGGATTTCAGCTCGGCATATCCAGGCTTGATCACGTCATTGATCACCGCGAGTCGTTCATCGAAAGGAATGAACGCTGATTTCATCGCATTGACAGAGAACCACTGGATGTCGTCGAGCGTGTAACCGAATGCCTCGACAAGGTGCTCGAATTCCCGGCTCATGCTGGTGTGGGACATCAGCCGGTTGTCCGTGTTGACCGTGGCCCGGAAGTGCAGGCGCCGCAGCAGCCCGATCGGGTGCTCGGCGTAGGAGGAGGCGGCGCCGGTCTGGAGGTTGGAGCTCGGGCACAGCTCCAGCGGGACGCGCTTGTCGCGGACGTACGAGGCCAGCCGTCCGAGCTCGACCGAGCCGTCCTCGCGGACCTCGATGTCGTCGATGATGCGCACCCCGTGGCCGAGCCGGTCGGCGCCGCACCACTGCAGCGCCTGCCAGATGGACGGCAGCCCGAAGGCCTCACCGGCGTGGATGGTGAAGTGGTTGTTCTCCCGCTTCAGGTACTCGAAGGCGTCGAGGTGCCGGGTGGGCGGGTGGCCGGCCTCGGCCCCGGCGATGTCGAAGCCGACGACTCCCAGGTCGCGGTAGCGGTTGGCGAGTTCGGCGATCTCCAGGGCGCGGGCCGCGTGCCGCATCGCGGTGAGCAGCGCGCCGACGCGGATGCGCCGGCCGTTCTCCCGGGCCAGCCGTTCCCCTTCCCGGAAGCCCTCGTTGACGGCCTCGACGACCTCCTCCAGGCTCAGTCCGCCCTCGAGGTGCTGTTCGGGCGCGTAGCGCACCTCGGCGTAGACGACGCCGTCCTCGGCGAGGTCCTCGGCGCACTCGCGGGCGACCCGCACGAGGGCCTCCCGGGTCTGCATCACGCCGACGGTGTGCGAGAAGGTCTCCAAGTACCGTTCCAGGGAACCGGAGTCGGCCGCCTCACGGAACCACAGGCCGAGCTTGTCCGGGTCGGTCTCGGGGAGTTGGGAGTAGCCCGACGCGCGGGCGAGGTCGACGACGGTGCCGGGGCGGAGCCCGCCGTCGAGGTGGTCGTGCAGCAGAACCTTGGGCGCCCGGCGGATCTGGTCCGAGCTCGGGGTGTTCCCCAGGTGGGCAGTCTGGCTCGTCATTTCCGCACTCTAACTCCTACGCGCGTAGATCGTTCCGTGTACACATCCGTCGATACGTAACGGTGACCGCACGGAAGGGTGGCGTACACCGGCGCTTCTGAGAATGTTCTGTCATGGCACAGGAAGCGACGCCGGTTCGCACGGCCCGGCTGGGGAGGACGCTCGGCGCGGAGCCGGCGACGGTGAGCGGAGTGGTGCTGCTGCTCCCCGGCGGCCAGGCGGTGTCCGGCCGCAGGCCCGCGCCGGTGCTGGCGGCGGCCTCCGTACGGGCCCTGGGGCGCCGGCTGGCCCGCGCGGGGCGGGCGGAGGGCCTGGCCACCCACGTGGTGCACTACCGCTACCGCGGCTGGAACGGCAGCGAGGCCCATCTCGCCCGCGACGCCGCCTGGGCCGCCGACGAGGTCGTACGGCGCTACGGCGACGTCCCCGTCTGCCTGGCCGGTGTCGACATGGGCGGCCGGGCGGCGCTGCACGCGGGCGGGCACGAGGCCGTCAACTCCGTGGTGGCGATCGCCCCGTGGCTGCCCGAGGACGACGTGGCCGCCTCGCCCGAACCGGTGAAGCAGCTCGCCGGGCGCCGGGTGCTGATCGTGCACGGCACCAACGACGGGCGCACCGACCCCGAGCTGTCCTTCCGCTTCGCGGCGCGGGCGAAGAAGGCGAACCGGGACGTGTGCCGGTTCGAAGTCCACGCCGACGGTCACGGGTTGCACCAGTACCGGGACGAAGTCCTCTCCCTCGCCGCGGACTTCGTCATGGGGTCGCTGTTCGGGCGGGCGGTCTCGCGGCCGGTGCAGGACGCGCTGGCGGCACCGCCGCCGCTGGGGCTGCGGATGCCGCTGGCCGCGGGGTTCGGGAAGACCCTGCACCGGTAGGGCGGCGGGCCCGCTCCCGGGTGGCGGCTCAGTCGGGCAGCAGGCTGCCGCGGCGGGACAGCAGGAACCTCTTGAACGCGGCCACCGGGGGCGTGTCCGGGTGGCCCTCCCGCCAGGCCACGCCGATCTCGCGTACCGCGCGCGGGGCCGTGACGGTCAGTTCGGCCACACCCGGCCTCGGGACGGCCGGGGGCGGCAGGAGGGCGACCCCGAGCCCCGCCGCGACCAGACCGCGCAGCGTCTCCGCCTCCTCCCCCTCGAAGGCGACGCGCGGGGTGAAACCCGCCTCGCGGCACAGGTCGTCGGTGATGCGGCGCAGACCGTAGCCGGGCTCCAGGGTCACGAAGGTCTCGTCGGCGGCCTCGGCCAGGCGGACGCGGCGGCGGGCGGCGAGGCGGTGGCCGGCCGGGACGACCAGGCGCAGCTTCTGCTCGTCCAGGCGGCGGGCGGCGAGGTCCGGCGCGTCCGGCACGGGAGAGGTCAGGCACAGGTCCAGTTCCCCCGCGCGCAGCCCCTCCAACATGGCCTCGCCGTAGTTCTGGACGAGGCTGAAACGGACCCGGGGATGGTCGGCGCGGAAGGCCTGGAGCAGACCGGGCACGGTCTCGGCGCCCATGGTGTGCAGGAAGCCGAAGGCGACCTTGCCGGTGGCCGGGTCCGCGTCGGCGCGCACCTCCTCGGCGGCCCGCTCGATCTCGGCGAGGGCGCGTTCGACGTGGCCGAGGAAGGTGCGTCCGGCGGGGGTGAGGGAGATCGTCCGGCCCCGGCGGGCGAAGAGGTCGACGCCGAGGTCCTCCTCCAGCCGGACCATGGCCCGGGAGAGCGTGGACTGCGGGACCTGCATCTCCTGCGCGGCACGGGTGACGTGCTCGGTCCGGGCGACCCCGGCGAAGTGGGCGAGCCGGGGCGCGAGCAGCAGCGCGACCTCCTCGCCGCTCTTTTCGATGTCTTCTGTGTCACCGGACGGTGACAGGCGAGCTCGTGACCTCTGCTGATGCACCATGGGAACGATTATGGCGATTCCATGCATTGGACGGATGAGCGGGCCCTCCCTACCGTCGAGGACATGTCTTGCGCCGATACCGGGGCTTCCACCGTCGTGGGCGCCGCACCCGCCGTACCCGCCGGCTCCACCGCTTCCACCGCCTCCCTCCCCTCCCCCGCCGACTCCCGTATGACCCCCGGCGGTCCCGGTTACCGCCGGATGAGCCTCGCCCTCTTCCTCGCGGGCGTGGCGACCTTCGCGCTGCTGTACTCCACCCAGGCCCTGCTGCCGCTGATCTCCGGCGAGTTCGCGGTGGCGGCGAGCGAGGCGAGCTGGACCGTGGCGGCCGCGACGGGCGGGCTGGCGCTGTTCGTCCTGCCGATGAGCGCGCTGTCGGAGCGGTTCGGCCGGCGCGCGGTGATGACCGCCTCGCTGGCGGTCGCGGTGACGATCGGGCTGATGGTGCCCTTCGCCCCCTCGCTCGGCGCGCTGGTGGTGCTGCGGGCTCTGCAGGGCGCGGCGCTGGCCGGTCTGCCCGCCTCGGCGCAGGCGTACCTGGCGGAGGAGGTCCGGCCCAAGGCGCTGGTCACCGCGATCGGCCTGTTCGTCGCGGGCAACAGCGTGGGCGGCATGAGCGGCCGGGTCGTCACCGGCTGGGTCGCCCAGGAGTGGGGCTGGCGGGCCGCCGTCGGGACGATCGGCGTGATCGCGGTGGCCTGCGCGGTGGCCTTCCGGCTCCTGCTGCCGGCGCCGCGGCACTTCGCCCCGGGCTCGCTGCGCCCGCGGGTGCTGGCCCGCACGGTCCGCGACCACCTCGCCGACCCGCTGCTGCGCCGCCTGTACGCGATCGGGGCGCTGTTCATGACGGTGTTCGGCGGTGTCTACACGGTGATCGGCTACCGCCTGACCGAGGCGCCCTTCTCGCTCCCGCAGGGCATCGTCGGCTCGATCTTCCTGGTGTACCTGGTCGGCACGGTGTCCGCCTCGACGGCGGGCCGGCTGGTGGGGCGGCTGGGCCGCAGGGGCGCCCTCTACCTCGCGGCCGCCACCACGGCGGCGGGTCTGCTGCTGTCCCTGCTCGGCTCGATCGCCCTGGTCCTGCCCGGCCTGGTGCTGATCACGGCGGGCTTCTTCGCGGGCCACGCCGTCGCCTCCTCGGCGGTCAGCCGGACGGCGACCCACGGCCGCGCCCAGGCCTCCGCCCTCTACCAGTCCGCGTACTACGTCGGCTCCAGCGCCGGCAGCACCCTCGGCGCCCTGGCCTTCCACGCGCGGGGCTGGTTCGGCACGGTCGGCGTCGGCCTGCTGGCGGTGGTGGGCGTGGTGGCGATCACGGCGCTCGGCTCCCGGGCGGCGCGGGTGGCCGCCGGGCGGGAGGCGGTCCCGGCCCACTGAGCGAACCGCTCATGTCCGTGCGGCGAACGGACCGAAGTGGTCGGCTGTGCGCTCGGGGAGCCGTTGTCAGTGGCCTGCGGTAGCTTCCGAAGTGCCGGGGCGCGACGACGCGCACCGGCCGGGACGGCCACAGGGGCGGGTGGACGATGAGCGACGGCACGGCGACGACGGACCTCGACGCGCAGCTGGAGAAGTACCGGGTCGAGCTGACCGGGTACTGCTACCGGATGCTCGGCTCGTCCTTCGAGGCCGAGGACGCGGTCCAGGACACCCTGGTCCGCGCCTGGCGGAGCCACGACCGGTTCGAGGGGCGCTCCAGCCTCCGCTCCTGGCTCTACCGCATCGCGACCAACGTCTGCCTGGACATGCTGACGGCGGGCGGCAAGCGGGCCCGGCCCATGGACCTGACGGAGTCGACGCCGCTGGCCCGGGCCGCTCTCGCCCCCCGCCCGGACAGCACCTGGCTGGAGCCGATGCCGGACGCCCGCGTCCTGCCCGCGGTGGAGGACCCGGCGGAGGCGGCCGTCGCCAAGGAGTCGGTGCGGCTCGCCTTCATGGCCGCCCTGCAGCAGCTCCCGCCCAAGCAGCGGGCCGTGCTGATCCTGCGCGAGGTGCTGGCCTGGCGGGCGAGCGAGGTGGCCGAGCTGCTCGGCACCACGGTCGCGTCGGTCAACAGCGCCCTGCAGCGGGCGCGTGCCGCGCTCGCCGAGCGGGACGACCGGGGCGCCGGCGCGGCCGTCTCGGACCCGCTCGACGAGGAGCAGCAGAAACTGCTGGAGCGCTATGTGAAGGCGTTCGAGGGGTACGACATGACGGCGCTGACGGCGCTGCTGCACGAGGACGCCGTCATGACGATGCCGCCGTTCGACCTGTGGCTGACCGGCCCGGCGGACATCACCGGCTTCATGACGACGCTCGGCGCCTCCTGCGCGGGCTCCCGTCTGCTGCCCGTGCGGGCCAACGGGCTGCCCGGCTTCGCCCACTACAAGCCGGACCCGGACAAGGGCGGCTTCAGCGCGTGGGCCGTGCAGGTGCTGGAGGTGTCAGAGGGCCGGATCACCGGGTTCCACTGCTTCCTCGACACCCAGCGCTGGTTCCCGCTGTTCGGGCTGCCCCTCCAGCTCGAAGCGGAGTCCGACCAGGTCGAGCAGGGCGGGTAGCGCGGGGTCGGGGTCGCGCAGCCGGATCCGGCCCCCGGCCCGCCGGGCGGCGACCTCCAGCCGGGCCAGCAGGTCGACCACGCCGAGCCCCGGCGGCCCGAGCCCACCCACGTCGCACACGACGAGCCCGGCTCCCCCCGCCGCCAGCAGCGCCCGCACCTCCTCGCACAGACCCGCCACCTCGGTACGGGTGACGGGTCCGGCGAGCACGAGTACGGGCGGTGTCGTGGCGTCCACGACCGGTAGACGTCCGCGGCGGGCCCGACTCATCGGTGCCCGCCGCGGCCGGGGCCGGCGAGGATCACATTGACCTGCCGCCCTCCCGCCCCGGAGGGTTTGCTGGATGGACCACGTATCTGCTCCGACCGGGATCTCCGCGGGCCTCCCGACCGTGAGGGGGGCCGTGTGCGGGGGGTGCTGAGCGGGTTCGCGGTCATCGCCGTCGTCATCGGTGTCGGCTATGTGATCGGGCGACGCGGTTCTCTGGGCCCGCACGCCCGTGAGGTCCTCACCAAGCTGGCCTTCAGCGTGGCCTCCCCGGCCCTGCTGTTCACCACGCTGGCCCGGGCCGACCTGTCGGTGATCTTCTCCAGCCGGCTGCTGGTCACGGCGATGAGCACGGCGGCCGTCGCGGCCGTCTTCGTGGCCGTGGGGGCGGTACGGGGCTGGGGCGTGGGCCGCACCACGATCGGCGCCCTGTGCTCCAGTTACGTCAACTCGGGCAACCTCGGCATCCCGATCGCCGTGTACGTCCTGGGGGACGCGTCCCTGGTGGCCCCGGTACTGCTGTTCCAGCAGATCATGGTCACGCCCCTCGCGCTGACGGTCCTGGACCTGTCCGGCAGGGGCGAGAAGGGCCCGCTGTGGCGGCGGCTGCTCACGCCGTTGCGCAACCCGATCGCGGTCGGCTCACTGACCGGGGTGCTGGTGTCGGCGACCGGCTGGACGGTGCCGGGCCCGGTGATGGCCCCCCTGACCCTGATCGGGAACATGTCCGTCCCCGCGGTCCTGCTGGCCTACGGCATCTCCCTGCGCGGCAGCGCCGCCCCCGGCCGGGGACACGACCGCCACCTGGTCCTGCTCTCCGTCGCCCTGAAGTCGGCGGGCCAGCCGCTGGCGGCCTGGGCGCTGGCCTCGGGAGTCTTCGGCCTGCGCGGCGCCCCGCTCCTGGACGTGGTGGTCACCTCGTCCCTGCCCGCCGCCCAGAACCTGTTCACCTACGCGAGCCGCTACCGCGTCGGCGAGTCCCTGGCCCGCGAGTCGATCCTGCTGTCGACGATCCTGTCGGTGCCGGTCCTGGTGCTGGTGGCGGCGCTGCTGGGGTGACGGGCCGTGAAGTCGTCGAACATGCCGAACGGGACCGGCGCAGGTCCACCGATCCCGTTCGCCCGAAAGGAGAAACGCCTGGTCAGGCGATACGTTCCAGCACCACCGGGGAGGCGGTGAAGTCCGTGCCGGGGGCGGCGATGTCGTAGGAGCCCGCCACCGCCTCCAGCGCGTACGCGAAGCGCTCCGGGGTGTCCGTGTGGAGGGTCAGCAGGGGCTGGCCCTCGGTGACCGGGTCGCCGGGCCTGGCGTGCATCTCGACGCCCGCGCCCGCCTGCACCGGGTCCTCCTTGCGGGCACGTCCGGCGCCCAGGCGCCAGGCGGCGACGCCGATGCCGTAGGCGTCCAGGCGGGTCAGGACACCGGACGCCGGGGCCGTGATCACGTGCTGTTCGCGCGACGTGGGCAGCGGAGCGTCCGGGTCGCCGCCCTGGGCCGCGATCATGCGCCGCCAGACGTCCATCGCGGAGCCGTCGGCGAGGGCCTTGGCCGGGTCGGCGTCCTTCAGGCCGGCCGCGTCGAGCATCTCGCGGGCCAGCGCGAGCGTCAGCTCGACCACGTCCGCCGGGCCGCCGCCCGCGAGGACCTCGACCGACTCGCGGACCTCCAGCGCGTTGCCCGCGGTCAGGCCGAGCGGGGTGGACATGTCGGTGAGGAGCGCGACCGTCCGCACCCCGTGGTCCGTGCCCAGGCCGACCATCGTGGAGGCCAGTTCGCGCGCGTCCTCGAGCGTCTTCATGAAGGCGCCCGTGCCCACCTTCACGTCCAGGACCAGCGAACCGGTGCCCTCCGCGATCTTCTTGGACATGATGGACGAGGCGATCAGCGGGATGGCCTCGACCGTGCCGGTCACGTCGCGCAGCGCGTACAGCTTCTTGTCCGCCGGGGCCAGGCCGTCACCGGCCGCACAGATCACCGCGCCGACGCCGTCCAGCACGGACAGCATCTCCTCGTTCGACAGCAGCGCCCGCCAGCCCGGGATCGACTCCAGCTTGTCCAGCGTGCCGCCGGTGTGGCCGAGGCCCCGGCCGGAGAGCTGGGGGACGGCCGCGCCGCAGGCCGCGACCAGCGGGGCCAGGGGCAGCGTGATCTTGTCGCCGACGCCGCCCGTGGAGTGCTTGTCCGCCGTCGGCCGGGACAGGGAGGAGAAGTCCATGCGCTCGCCGGAGGCGATCATCGCGGCGGTCCAGCGGGCGATCTCCCGGCGGTCCATGCCGTTGAGCAGGATGGCCATCGCGAGCGCGGACATCTGCTCGTCGGCGACCTCCCCGCGGGTGTACGCGTCGATGACCCAGTCGATCTGCTCGTCGCTGAGCTCGCCGCGGTCCCGCTTGGTGCGGATGACGGAGATGGCGTCCATGGCCATGGCGTTCCTTCCGGGGTTGCGAAGGTGCGCGGCCCCCCTGAGCCAGGACGATCGACTCAGAGGGGCCGCACGGGAGTTACTTGGTGAGATGGTCCGGGCCGAAGGCCTGCGGCAGCATCTCCGACAGCGGCAGGACCCCCGCCGGGGTCTCCAGCAGCAGGTTCGGCCCGCCGAACTCGTACAGCAGCTGGCGGCAGCGGCCGCACGGCACGAGGATCTCGCCGTTGCCGTCCACGCAGGTGAAGTGGGTCAGCCGGCCGCCCCCGCTGTTCTGCAGCTGCGACACGAGCCCGCACTCGGCGCACAGACCGAGCCCGTACGAGGCGTTCTCGACGTTGCAGCCGGTGACGACGCGTCCGTCGTCGACCAGGGCCGCGACGCCGACCGGGTAGCCCGAGTAGGGGGCGTACGCGCGGGACATCGCCGCGCGTGCCTCCTCGCGCAGGGCCGCCCAGTCGAAGGCCGCTTCCGCGGTCACTTGCCCTGTCCCTTCCGGTAGGGCAGACCGTCCGCCTTCGGCATCCGCAGGCGCTGCGCGGACAGCGACAGCACGAGCAGGGTGACGATGTACGGGGCCGCCGTCACGAGCTGGCGCGGGACCTCGTTGGTGGAGGAGTACCAGACGTACATCAGGACCGCGATCACGCCGGTGACCAGCGCGGGGACGTACTTCTTCTTCCAGGCGAGGTACGCCGTGCCGAACACCAGCAGGATGGCGAGCAGCAGGATCAGCGCGTGGACGTTGACCGTGCCGCCGCGCAGGTTGAGGCTGTCGGTGTAGCCGAACAGGCCCGCGCCGAGGGCGAGGCCGCCAGGCATCCAGTTGCCGAAGATCATCGCGGCGAGACCGATATAGCCGCGCCCGGCCGTCTGGCCGTCCAGGTAGACGTTCGAGGCCACGATCGACAGGAACGCGCCGCCCAGGCCCGCGAAGCCGCCGGAGATGATCACGGCGATGTACTTGTACTTGTAGACGTTCACGCCGAGGGACTCGGCGGCCACCGGGTTCTCGCCGCAGGAGCGCAGCCGCAGGCCGAAGGCGGTGCGCCACAGCACCCACCAGCTGGCCGGCACCAGAGCGACCGCGATGACGGTGAGCGGCGACAGGTCGGTGACCAGGCCGCCGAGCAGGCCCGCGAGGTCGGAGACCAGGAACCAGTGCTTCTGGTTGAGGGTGTCCAGCCAGGCGGACAGGCCCGGGATGTCGAAGCTGCCGAGCGAGTCGATCGGCGGCGACTGCTTGGAGGAGCCCTGCGGGGCGTTCTCGAAGGTGAACTTCGACAGGTAGCGGGTGAGGCCGAGGGCCAGGATGTTGATCGCCACACCGGAGACGATGTGGTTGACGTTGAAGGTCACGGTGGCGATGGCGTGCAGGACGGCGCCGAGGGCGCCGCCGATGATGCCGAAGACCACACCGGTCCACGGGCCCCACTGGTAGCCGGCCCACGCGCCGAACCAGGTGCCGAGGATCATCATGCCCTCGAGACCGATGTTGACGACGCCGGAACGCTCGGACCACAGGCCGCCGAGACCGGCGAGCCCGATCGGCACGGCCAGCCGCAGCGCGGTGGACATCTGCCCGGTCGAGGTGATGCCGTCGGCACCGGTGACGAGGCGGACGGCGGACGTCAGGACCAGTACGCCCGCGATGATCAGCAGGAGTACCGGGAGCGAGAAACGGCGGCCGCTCCTGCCGGGCTGCTTCGCCTGGGGCTTGGCGATGGTCGCGGTGCTCATCAGGCCGCCACCTCCTTGTTGGTGTTCTGGGCGGCGGCCGCGGCCAGCTCCGCGCCGACCTGGCGCTGCTGACGGCGCAGCCCCCACTGGCGTACGGCCTCGTACGAGATGACGACCGCGAAGACGATCAGACCCTGCATGATCGTGGCGATCTCCTTCTCGTACGCCACCGGGGTCGCGTAGTCGAGGGCGGGGGACGCCTTCTCCAGGAAGGCCCACAGCAGGGCGGCGAGCGCGATGCCGCCGGGGTTGTTGCGGCCGAGCAGGGCGATGCCGATGGCGGTGAAGCCGAGGCCGGCCGGGAAGCTCAGGCTGTAGGTGTGGGTGTCGCCGAGCAGCAGCGGCAGGCCGGACAGGCCCGCGACCGCGCCGGAGATCAGCATGGCGGTGAGCACCATCCGCCTGGAGTCGACGCCGGAGGCCGCGGCGGCGGTCTCCGAGGCGCCGGAGGCGCGCAGATCGAAGCCGAAGCGGGTGCGGTTGAGGACGAGCCAGTACAGGACGCCGAGCAGGACCGCGAGGAAGACCAGGCCGTAGATCTGGCCGACGTCCGAGCCCAGGTCGATGCCGGGGAACCAGCCGGAGTTCTTCATGATGCCGGTCGTCATGTTGTTGCCGACCTGCACGCCCCAGACGTCGGCGAGGGTCACATAGCCGATGATGCTGGTGGCGATGGCGTTCAGCATGATCGTGGCGACGACCTCGCTCACGCCCCGGGTCACCTTCAGCACGCCCGCGATGCCGGCCCAGAAGGCGCCGGTGGACATCGCGACGAGCAGCAGCAGGGGGATCTGCAGCGGCGCCGGCAGGGCGACGTGCGCGCCGACCACGGCGGTCATCACGACGGCGAGCCGGTACTGGCCGTCGACGCCGATGTTGAACAGGTTCATCCGGAAGCCGAGGGCCACCGCGAGCGCCGCGATGTAGTACAGCGACGCCTGGTTGATGATCAGGACCTGGACGTCGGAGTACGGCAACTGCTCCAGCATCAGCGTGTACGGCTCGACCGGGCTCTTGCCGGAGGCGAGCAGCACGACCGAGGTCAGCACGATCGCCAGGAGGAGCGCGATGACCGGTCCGGCCACCGCCAGGAGCACCCGCTCCTTGTCGAACTTCTTCATCGGGCCTCGTCCTCCGGACCGGCTTCCTCGGGGGTCTCTACGTGTTCCAGGTGACCGGACGCGGCACCCGTCATGGCGGAGCCCAGCTCCTCCGGGGTGATGGTGGCCGGGTCGGCGTCCGCGACCAGCCTGCCGTTGTAGATCACGCGCAGGGTGTCCGACAGACCGATCAGCTCGTCCAGGTCGGCGGAGATCAGCAGCACGGCCAGGCCCTCGCGGCGGGCCTCGCGGATGTGGTCCCAGATCGCGGCCTGCGCGCCGACGTCCACACCGCGGGTGGGGTGGGCGGCGATGAGGAACTTCGGGCTGTGGCTCATCTCGCGGCCGACGATCAGCTTCTGCTGGTTGCCGCCGGAGAGGGAGGCGGCGGTGACGTCGATGCCGGGGGTGCGCACGTCGTACTGCTCGACGATCCGCCGGGTGTCCTCCTGGGCTCCCTTGGGGTCGAGCCAGAAGCCCTTGGCGTTGGGGCGCTCGGTGACGTGGCCGAGTATGCGGTTCTCCCACAGCGGGGCCTCGAGGAGCAGGCCGTGGCGGTGGCGGTCCTCGGGGATGTAGCCGATGCCCTCCTCGCGGCGCCTGCGGGTGGCCCAGGCGGTGATGTCCTCGCCGAGGAAGGAGACGGAGCCGGAGTCGGCCTTCTTCAGGCCGATCAGCGCGTCGATCAGCTCGGTCTGGCCGTTGCCCTCGACACCGGCGATGCCCATGACCTCGCCGGCGTGGATGGTGAAGGTGACGTCGTCGAGGACGCGGCGCACTTCCGCGCCGCTCTCGGCGGTGGCCTCGGTGAGCAGGCCGGTGGCGCTGGGCTCGGCGAACTCGCCGAGGGAGGCGCCGCCGGTGGCGTAGGCGGTCAGGTTGCGGACCTCGATCACCGGCTTGTCCGTGACCGTCGACTCGGCCGTCTCCGGGGTGGGCAGCTCGCTGCCGACCATCATCTCGGCGAGCTGGCGCGGGGTGGTCTCGGCGGGGACGGCAGTGCCCACCGTGGTGCCACGCCGGATGACGGTGATCTCGTCGGCGACCGACAGGACCTCGCCCAGCTTGTGGGAGATGAAGATGACGGAGAGGCCCTCGGACTTCAGCTCGCGGAGGTTGTCGAAGAGCGCGTCGACCTCCTGCGGGACGAGCACGGCGGTCGGCTCGTCGAGGATCAGGGTCCGGGCGCCGCGGTAGAGGACCTTGAGGATCTCCACGCGCTGGCGGTCGGCGACGCCGAGGTCCTCCACGAGGACGTCCGGGCGGACGCCGAGGCCGTACCGTTCGGAGATCTCCTTGATCTTCCTGCGCGCGCCCGCGCCGATGCCGTACAGCTTCTCGCCGCCGAGCGCCACGTTCTCCAGCACGGTCAGGTTGTCGGCCAGCATGAAGTGCTGGTGGACCATGCCGATGCCGCGGGCGATCGCGTCGGCGGGGCTGCCGAAGCTCACCTGCTCGCCGTCGATCGCGATGGTGCCCTCGTCCGGCTTCTGCATGCCGTAGAGGATCTTCATCAGGGTCGACTTGCCGGCGCCGTTCTCACCGACCAGGGCGTGCACGGTGCCCTTGCGGACCGTCAGGTGGATGTCGTGGTTGGCGACGACACCGGGGAATCGCTTGGTGATGCCCGCGAGCTCTACCGCGATCGTCGACGGTGCGGTGAGCGGAGGGCTGCTGGACGCGTCGATGGCGCACTCTCCTTGGGAAAGGGGCCACTCTACGCGCGTAGCGCCCCTGCTTTGAATAGTGCTCGGACCTGATCGATCTTGAGTTGCCTGCGATCCGTTCCGAGCATTCTGCCGCGCGAACGGGGTGCGAGTTCCGTCATGTTCCTCGCACCCCGTTCCGTGGCCGTAACGCTGCCACTACAGCGTCCTCTTGACCATGCCCGCGACCGGATCTCCGCCCGGTCCCGACAGGTCCGAGACCGTCAGGTCAGGAGGTCTTGACCTTGATGGTGCCGTTCTTGATGCCTTCCTCGGCCTTCTTCAGCGCGGCCTGCAGGTCGGCGTTGTTCTTGAAGACGGGGTTGGAGTCGGCGAGGCTCACGCCGCCGTTGTCCAGGGAGCCGCGGATCTCGCCGGACAGCGGCTTCTTGTCCTTGACGACCGACTTGGCGAGGTCGTACACCGCGCCCGAGACGTTCTTCATGGCCGAGGTGAGGATGTGGTCCTTGTACTTCGCCAGCGCGGCCTGGGTGTACTGGTCGGAGTCGACGCCGATGGCCCACACCTTGCGGGTGGCGGCGGCCTTGATGACGCCCTGACCGGACAGGCCGGCGGCGTGGTAGACGACGTCCGCTCCGGCGTCGATCTGGCCGTTCGCGGCGCTCTCGCCCTTGTCGGGGCTGGAGAACCCGCCCTCCTGCGGCGTCTGCGTCAGGTACTGCTTCTCGATCTTGATCTTCGGGTTGACCGACTGGGCACCCTGGATGAAGCCCGCCTCGAACTTGTGGATCAGCGGGATGTCCACGCCGCCGATGAAGCCGATGTGGTTCTTCTTGGTGGTCTTGGCGGCGGCGACACCGGCGAGGTAGGAGGCCTCCTCCTCGTGGAAGACCATGTCGGCGACGTTCTTCGACTGGACGGTGTTGTCGTCGATGATGCCGAAGGTCACCTTCGGGAACTTCGCGGCCACCTCCTTGACGGCGGGCGCGTACACGAAGCCGACCCCGATGACCGGGTTGTAGCCCGCCTTGGCGAGCGTCTCCAGGCGCTGCACCTTGTCGGGGTCCGTCTCGCCGTCCTGCGGCTCGACGTCGCGGCCGCCGACGCCGAAGTCCTTCTCGGCCTTCTGGAAGCCGGCGTACGCGGCGTCGTTGAAGGACTGGTCGCCCTTGCCGCCGATGTCGTACGCGAGGCCTATGCCCTTGGACTTGCCGCCGCCGCCGGCGCCGGCGGACGAGGTGGACGAGCTGCCACAGGCGGATACGGTGATGGCGAGAGCTGCGGTTGCAACGCCTGCAACCGCGATACGGGACACCCGGCGCATGGAACGAGACTCCTTTGTGCAAGCGCCCAAACCAGGCGCTGGTTCCGCCGCAGCGTAACGCGCGTAGACCAGACGGAAAACCCCTTCTGTCCGGTCCGTTATCGAGATGTGGCCACATACACGGTCCGTCTTCACGGACAGCAGTACGCCCCTTGCGGAAGGCAAGGGGCGTACCGGCGGAAGGGGTGCCCGACGGGCCCGCGGCAGGGCGCGGGACCCGTGGCCGGGCGCTCGCTCACTGGGTCTTGACGGTCACCTTGCCGTCGATGATGTCCTGCTTGGCCTTGTCCACCGCGGCGACGACGTCCTTCATCGCCTGGTACTTCGGGTTGGAGTCGGCGAAGCCGACGCCGCCGGACTTCAGGTCGCCGCGCACCTCGCCGCTCAGCGGCTTGCCCTCGACCACGGACTTGCTCAGGTCGTAGACCGCGCCACCGACGTTCTTCAGCGCCGAGCCGAGGATCCAGTCCTTGTACTTCGCCAGCGCACTCTGCTGGTACTGGTCGGAGTCGACGCCGATCGCCCACACCTTGTGCTCGGCCGCGGACTGGATGACGCCCTGGCCGGACAGGCCGGCCGCGTGGTAGATCACGTCGGCGCCCGCCTCGATCTGGCCGTTGGCCGCGTCCTTGCCCTTGTCGGGGCTGGAGAACCCGCCCTCCTGCGGCGTCTGCGTCAGGTACTGCTTCTCGATCTTGACCTTCGGGTTGACCGACTGGGCACCCTGGATGAAGCCCGCCTCGAACTTGTGGATCAGCGGGATGTCCACGCCGCCGATGAAGCCGATGTGGTTCTTCTTGGTGGTCTTGGCCGCCGCGACGCCCGCCAGGTACGAGGCCTGCTCCTCGTGGAAGACCAGGTCGGCGACGTTCTTCGACTGGACGGTGTTGTCGTCGATGATGCCGAAGGTCACCTTCGGGTACTTGGCGGAGACCTCCTTGACGGCGGGCGCGTACACGAAGCCGACCCCGATGATCGGGTTGTAGCCCGCCTTGGCGAGCGTCTCCAGACGCTGCACCTTGTCGGGGTCCGTCTCGCCGTCCTGCGGCTCCACGTCCCGGCCGCCGATCTTGAACTCCTTCTCGGCCTTCTGGAAGCCGGCGAAGGCGGCGTCGTTGAAGGACTGGTCGCCCTTGCCGCCGATGTCGTAAGCCAGACCGATGCCCTTGCCGGAGTACTTGCCGGAGTCGGAGGAGCCGCCGGCCGACTCCGTGCTGGACTTGCCGCACCCGGCGGCGGCGAGCGCGACGACCGCTACGGCCACCGCGGCTCGGGAGAACCTGGACCTCGATGAGTTCAGACGCACAGCAAGCACCCCTTCATCCCCACGGCACCGTCGCCGGCCCGCTTCCCCATGTGCCGCCTCTGGTGGCGAGTTCGGCGCACAGTAACGCGCGTAGAAGTCGAGGGGAACGGGGTTTCTCCCGGCCGTTATCGAACCGTGCCGACATCGGGTTACGTGGACGCGCCGCCGATTACGGGCGGGTGACACGGACGGGCGAAGGGGCACCGAAAGGGCACCCCACCACCAGCATCCCTCAGTGCGCCGGATGCAGCAGGGCGGCCGCCGTGAACAGCTCCACGCCCACGGTGATCGCGGACTCGTCGGCGTCGAAGTCGCCCTGGTGGAGATCGCGCACGGTCCGCTCGCCCGGGGTGCGCACCCCGAGGCGGGCCATGGCGCCGGGCACGTGCTCCAGGTACCAGGAGAAGTCCTCGCCGCCGAGGCTCTGCTCGGTGCCCTCCACCGAGGCGGCGCCCCGCCGGGCCGTCATGGCGTCCCGCAGCAGTTCGGTCACCCCCGGGTCGTTGACCACCGGCGGCACCCCGCGGACGTAGGTGATCTCCGACTTGGCGCCGTGCAGGTTGGCGACCTCGTCGATGGCGGCGACCACGATGTCGGGCGCCAGCCGCCAGGCGGCGATGTCCAGGCAGCGCACGGTTCCGGCGAGCTCGGCGTGCTGCGGGATGACGTTCGGGGCGTGACCGGACTCGATCCGTCCCCAGGTCACGGCGAGCCCGGCCCGGGTGTCGACCCGCCGGCCGACCAGCGCCGGCACGTCGGTGACGACGCGGGCGGTGGCGGTGACCAGGTCCGTGGTGAGGTGGGGCCGGGCGGTGTGCCCGCCGGGGCCGTCGAGGGAGACCTCCAGGCGGTCGCAGGCGGAGGTGATGGGCCCGTGGCGCAGGCCGACCTTGCCCGCGTCCACCCGGGGATCGCAGTGCACGGCGAGGATCCGCGCCACCCCGTTGAGCGCGCCGAACTTGATCACCTCGCCGGCGCCGCCGGGCAGCACCTCCTCGGCGGGCTGGAAGATCAGCCGCACGGGCCGGGGCAGCCGCCCCTGCCGGTGCAGGTCGGCGAGCACCAGCCCGGCGCCCAGCACGACGGTCGTGTGCACGTCGTGCCCGCAGGCGTGGGCGCGGTCGGGCACCGTGGAGCGGTAGGGGCACTCGCTCTTGGTGTCCGGGATGGGCAGGGCGTCGATGTCGGCCCGCAGGGCGAGGATGTCCGGCCCGCCGTCCCACGTGTCCACCCCGATGTCGCAGACCAGCCCGGTCCCGCCGGTGAGCACCCGTGGCGTGAGCCCCGCCTTCTCCAGCCGTGCCTTGATCGCGGCGGTGGTACGGAACTCCTGGTTGCCGAGCTCCGGGTGCATGTGCAGGTCGCGGCGGAAGGCCACGAGCTCGGCGTGGAGCGCCTCGGGCAGCGCGCCGGGGAGGGCGGCATCGGTCGGCAGATCGGCCTCGGACTGTAGGGACATCAGTTGCTTCACCCTCTGAAGGGTAGGACGCCGGAGCGGTCGGCTGACCCTCGATCAACAAAACTTCAACCCGTTAGGGGAAGAAAATCCGACCGCTCGACGCATGGGGGTCGTCTGGGATGGGTAAACTCGCCCGCCTTTCCGGCCAAGTGATCGCAAAATCCCCGGGAGCGGCGGCGAACCCACTCCGCACCCGTCCACTGTCTCTCTCCACGCATACCACGCCGCACGGGGACCACGCCGGTCTGTTCACTTTCCGGACACCGCGAGGGGAATCCGTCCGTCATCCGCGCGCCGTCCGCGGCACGGCGCCGCGACACCGCCGGTGGGGCACCGGGCGTGGGGGGTGGGGCGGGCCCCCGGCGCGCGTCGGGCGGGGGCGGCGGGTTCAGGCCGTCGCCACCGCTGCCAGACGGTGCACGTCGCGGGCGGTGCCCGTCACGCCCGACAGGAAGCCCTGGGCGCGGGGGGACGCCGTGGCGGTGAGCCAGGCCGGGTCGATGTCGCAGACGGCGACCTTCACGTCCGTGCCGGCCAGCGCCAGGGGCAGGGTGTGCACGACGGTGGAGGGAAAGCTGAGCACCGTACGGCCGATCGGGCCACGCCGGGCGATCACCTCCAGCGGCAGATCGGGCCGGACGATCTCCAGGCCGGTCTCCGCCGCCAGCCGGTGGAGCTTGTCCGCGCTCTCGCGGCGGTGGGCGAAGTAGCGGGTGGCGCCGTGGGCCCGGGCCAGGGTGCGGACGGCGTTCAGATACCGCTCGCCGTCCACCACGCCCGTCTCGACGAGCGAGGTGCCCACCAGGTCGGCGCCCGCGGTGATGCGGGGCGGCCCGAAGCGGGCCCGGGTCCAGGCGAAGTCGTTCGCCGTGACGGTCACGCCGTCCGGGGTCTCCTCGATCGGCATCGAGGAGAAGACCTCCACCCGGCGGCTCGCGCTCGGCGTCAGACGGCGCCGGGCCGCGCCCGAGACGGGCGCGAAAAGGAGGTCGCGGGCGCCGGGGCGGCCGCCCTTGCGGTGCCAGCGGACCAGCCGCTCGCCGCGGGCGAGCTGGGCGACGAACTCCATCGTCGCCGTGCCGTCGTCGACCACCACGAGGTCCCGCGCCCGGGTGATGGTCAGCAGCAGTTGCACGTAGCGGGAGAACGGGTCGCCCATCACGATCCGCTCCGCCCCGCGCAGCAGCCGGGTCAGGCCGCCGATGGTCTGGAACGGCGCCGCCGGCCCGCCCCGCGCCTCCTCCCAGCGGACCTCGTGGCCCTCGTCGCGGGCCAGTTCGACCATACGGCGCAGCTGGCCGCGGGTCATGGGGTCGGTCGGGGACAGGACGACGAGGGTGAGATCCGCGCCGGCCGCCGACGGGCCGGCCGCACCGGCCGCGCCGCGGGCCCCGGTGGCACCGAGGTTCGCGGCACGCCTCGCCCGGGCCGGTACGGGCCCCGTGCCGGAGGCCTCGCGGCCTCCACCGAGGGAGCGGGCATGGGCCCACTCCAGCACGTTGAGCAGTTGTACCGGGCTCTCCACGAAGGCGAGGGTGCGGGAGCCGTGGGGGGTGGAGCCGGCGGACCCGGCGCGGAGGCTCATCGACGTACGACCGTCCCGTCGTCAGGGGTGCGGGTGCTCGGTCTCAGACCGCGACCGGCTCGCCCGCCGCCGCGGCGATCTCCGCCTCGGCGACGACGCCGGGGACACGGCGGAGCTTCTTCATCGGGCCGAGCTCGGACTCGTAGACCTTCTTCACGCCGTCGCCGAGCGAGGCCTCGATGGTGCGGATGTCGCGCACCAGGCGCTGCAGGCCCTGCGGCTCCACGGAGGCGGCCTGGTCCGAACCCCACATCGCGCGGTCCAGGGTGATGTGGCGCTCGACGAAGGTGGCGCCGAGGGCGACGGCGGCGAGCGTGGTCTGCAGGCCGGTCTCGTGGCCGGAGTAGCCGATCGGGACGTTCGGGTACTCCTGCTGCAGCGTGTTGATCACGCGCAGGTTCAGCTCGGCGGCCTTGGCCGGGTAGGTGGAGGTGGCGTGGCAGAGCAGGATGTTGTCGCTGCCGAGGACCTCGACCGCGTGGCGGATCTGCTTCGGGGTCGACATGCCGGTGGAGAGGATGACCGTGCGGTTGGTGGCGCGCAGGGCGCGCAGCAGTTCGTCGTCCGTGAGGGAGGCGGAGGCCACCTTGTGGGCGGGGACGTCGAACTTCTCCAGGAAGGCGACGGCCTCGGTGTCCCACGGGGAGGCGAACCAGGCGATGTCCTTCTCCTTGCAGTAGGCGTCGATCTGGCGGTACTCGTCCTCGCCGAACTCCACCCGGTGGCGGTAGTCGATGTAGGTCATCCGGCCCCAGGGGGTGTCGCGCTCGATGTCCCACTGGTCGCGCGGGGTGCAGATCTCCGGGGTGCGCTTCTGGAACTTCACGGCGTCGCAGCCGGCCTCGGCGGCCACGTCGATGAGCTTGAAGGCGTTCTCCAGCTCACCGTTGTGGTTGATGCCGATCTCGCCGCAGACGTAGACGGGGCGGCCGGGGCCGGCCTCGCGCGAACCGAAGCTGCGGATGCGGGAGTTGGTGCTCATGGCGTGAGATTTCCTTACTTGGTGAGGGAGTCGAGAGAGGGGCCGAGGATCCAGCTGGCGATCTCTCGGATCGCGCCGTCACCGCCGGGGACGGTGGTGACCGCGCGTGCGGCGCCGCGCACGACGTCGTGGGCGCTCGCGACCGCCACGGGCCAGCCGACGAGGGCGAAGCACGGGAGGTCATTGACGTCGTTGCCGACGTAGAGCACGCGCTCCGGCGCGATGCCCTGCTCCTCGCACCACTGCTTCAGTGCGAGGTCCTTGCGGTCGATGCCGTGCAGGACCGGGAGCTTCAGCTTCCGGGCGCGGGCGGCGACCACAGGGTTCTGCTCCGTGGACAGGATCAGCATCGTCAGGCCGCTGCGCCGCAGGGCCGCGATGCCGAGCCCGTCCCCGCGGTGCACGGAGACGAACTCGCGTCCGTCGGAGTCGATCAGCACCCGGTCGTCGGTCTGGGTGCCGTCGAAGTCGAGAACTACGGCGTCGATGTCGTCGTAGGTGGGGAGGGCGCCCGGCCTGTCCGCGTCGAAGAGCGGGGCCAGGGCGCGGGCGCGCGCGAGGTCGTGCGGGTCGTCGACCTCCAGCACGCGGGCGGGGTCGGTGCGCACCAGTTCGGTGCGGCCGAAGAAGCGGTGCCGGTGCTCGCGGAAACCGGCCGCGTCCATCGCGTAGGCGGCGCCGGTCTCCAGCAGGTCCTGGGGGCGGTCCTGGCGTCGCGGGCGGAAGGACTTGTCGTGGTTGACGCCGTAACCGCCCTCGGTCTCCGTGGAGTTGGCGACGGTCACCACGCCGCCGACGGCCGCCGCCGAGCGCGTGCCGCCGACCGCCGGCTCGTCGGCCGCGTCCCGCCAGACGAAGCCGTGGAAGGGCGCGACGGTCACCGCGGTGTCGGCGCCGTTCTCGACGACCGCCGCGGCCACCCCGTCGACGTCCTCGCGCAGGAGGAAGGGGCTGGTGCACTGGACGAGCAGGACCGCGTCGACCGGGGAGCCGTGCAGCGCCTCGTGGGCGTCCAGGGCGTGCAGGACGGCGGCCTCCGAGGTGGCGGTGTCGCCGGCGATGGCGGCCGGGCGCAGCACCACCTCGGCGCCGGCCTGGCGGGCGGCGGCGGCGATGGCCTGGTCGTCGGTGGACACCACGACGTCGGTGACCAGCCGGGCCGCGCGGCACTCGCGCACGGCGCGGGCCACCAGCGGTACGCCGCCCACCGGGGCGAGGTTCTTGGCGGGCACGCCCTTGGAGCCGCCCCGCGCGGGGATCACCGCGAGCACGCGGCGCACCGATGCGCGGGGGCCCGTCTCCGGGTTGGCGTTGGACATGGGCTGCACTCCTTGACGTGGGACGCGGTCGCTCACAGCTCCCCCATCCGCCGGATCACGGGCGCCACGCGCTGGACGCCGTGGCGGTAGGCGCCGCGGGCGGCGCGCCGGACGATCTGCCGGACCGGTCCGGGCTCCCGGTCGGCGGCCGGGGCGCCCGGCAGCGGGGTGCCGTCGGGGCCGAGGTGATGGCGGGCGAGGATGCCGGGCAGGTAGCCGGGGGCGGTGGCGGGTGTGTAGTAGGGGGCCAGCGGCGGCAGTCCGCCGGGCCGGTCGAGCAGCTCGGCGATGCGCTCGCGGGCCTGGTCGAAGGCGGTGGCGTAGCCGCCGTCGGCGGCGACGCCCTGCCGGGCCACCCACTCCTCGTCGGCCGCCGGCCGGTGTCCGGCGTCGAGCTGGTCCCAGGAGGCGAGGCAGCCGGAGCCGACGAAGTGGTGGTTGCCGAGCTCCTCGCGCACGCCCAGGTCGGTGAGGACGACCGTGGGGATACGGCGGTGCAGCGCTTCGAGGGCGGCCGTGGAGCTGACGGTCACCAGCAGGTCGGTGCGGTCGAGGACATCGCCCATGTGCCCGTACACCAGGCGGAAGTTGGGCGGCAGGTCGGTCTTCTGCGCCAGCCTCTGGTACGGCAGCTCCTCCAGGTGCGTGGTGTGCTCGCCCGGCCTGGAGCGCAGCTTGAGCAGCACCTCCCGCTCGGGGTGCCGGCGGGCGTGCTGGACCAGCCGGTCGAGCAGGTACGTACGGTCCCGGCGGTTCTCCGGGACGGAGGGCTGGGCGGCGAACACGACGGTGCAGGGCTCGTGCTCACCCGTGTAGGAGGCGCCGCCGAGGAACGGCAGGGCCACCTCGGTGACCGCCGAGGCGTCGGCGCCCACCCCGTCGTACACGGCCCGGAAACGCTCCGCGTCCTGGCGGGAGTTGGCGAGCACCAGGTCGGCGCCGTGCCGCAGCAGCAGGCCGTCGGCGAGCTTCTCGTAGACGACGCCGACGTAGCCGGTGACGACGACGGGCCGCCGGGTGCGGCCCTTCCAGGCCTGCCCGAGCCCGTGCAGCATCGCCTGCACACCGCCGCCGACGAGGGCGAGCACGAGGACGTCGTAGGGCTCCTCGCCCGCGGCGTCCCCGCCCATGGCGCGCAGGAACTCGACGGCCGTCACCTCACGGAGCGAGTCGGCGCGGACACCGACCTCCGTCAGCTGACGGGCGGTGGGGGTGGCGCGGCCACGCAGGAGATAGCCGTCGAGCCGGATGTCCGATTCGGGGGAATCATCGGCGGCGATGCGGTTCGCGGTGAGCGCGCCCCATTTCCACCGGGTGTCGGAATCCGCGAGAACGGCTACTCGCAGGGCCTTCGTTGCACTTACTGGCACGTCGAAGACCGTAGGAAGGCATTTCTAGGTTCCGCCCAACCCGATCTCAACAAACGGTTAACAGCGCATCGACGAATGGCGAATCGGGGCCCGATCGACCTGGGAAAAGGCCGGGTTCACGGCATCGCCACGCGCCGTTCACCGACCATCAAGCCGCAGGTAAAGACGGATGAAGGGCCCGGCCTTTAACGTCGCTTGCGTGGTCAAGCTCTCCGTCATCGTGCCGTTCTACAACGTGCAGCAATACGCACCCGACACCTTGAAGAGCCTGCGCGCGAACGCGCGTGAGGACTTCGAATTCATTCTCGTCGACGACTGCTCGCGCGACGAGACCCCGGACATTCTCGCGCGCGCGGAGCGCGAGCTGCCGGGCGCGGTGTGGGTCAGACACGAGAAGAACGGAGGACTGGCGACCGCGCGCAACACCGGCATCGACAGGGCCCGCGGCGAGTACCTGACGTTCCTGGACGGCGACGACTGGCTCGCCCCCGGGTACTACCCGCGGCTGCTGTCCTTCATCGAGGAACTGGGGTGCGACTTCGTGCGCACCGACCATGTGCAGTGCACCGCGCGGGCGCGCGGCATCACCCGTGTGCCGCACGGCCGGCGTGGCGTGGTGATGAACCCGCGGGACGCGATACTCCCCGCCGACCGCTCCACCTCGGTCGACTACCCCTACGCCTGGGCGGGCATCTACCACCGCCGGCTGGTCGACCGGGGCCTGCTGCACTTCACCGACGGCCTGCGCACCGCGGAGGACCGGCCGTGGATCTGGAAGCTGCACCGGGAGGCGGAGTCCTTCGCGGTGGCCGGTCTGCTCGGCGTCCACTACCGGCGCGGTGTCGCCTCCTCGCTCACGCAGATCGGCGACGTCCGGCAGCTCGATTTCATCCGGGCGTTCGACCAGGTCATCGAGGAGACGGCGAAGGACCTGGAGGCGGAGAAACTGCTGCCCAAGGCCGTCCGCACCTACTGCGCGATCATTTCGCACCACCTGGGATCCATCGAAAGGTTCGAGCCGCCCGTGGCACGGAAACTGAAGTCGCTCAGCGCGGCCGCCCTGCGGCGGATGCCCCAGGGCGTCCTCGAGGAGGCGCTCGACTCCATGGACGTCCTGCGCGCCACCCGGCTGCGCAGGATACGCCGTCGCGCGACCGGCACGGGGGTCGCCGCGTGAGCACGCAGATCTTCCTGGCGTCGACGCTGTACGGCACCGCCACGCTCGCCGCCGCCCTCGACTCCGACTGCTTCGGCCCCGCCGACCGCCGCATCCTGCTGGTCTGCAACAACGCGGCCACGCCGGAGACCACCCCGGGCCCGGACGAGATGCCGGGCTTCGAGCGGCTGCGGGACCGGTTCGACGACGTGGTGTCGTGGAACGAGACCATCTCCCCCTTCCACCCGGGCGGCTGGTCCCCGCGCGCCGACGACGTCCCGCTGTGGGAGCGGCACCTCAGGCTGCTGTGGAACCTGGGCGACGACCCGGTGGAGCTGGCCGTGGAGTCGATCCAGGTCAATCCGGCGCTCGGCGTCGCGCAGATCTTCACCGGCGCGCCCGTCACCGTCTACGCCGACGGCCTGATGAGCTACGGCCCCACCCGCAACAAGATCGACCCGCTGGTCGGCACGCGCATCGACCGGCTGCTCCACCTGGACCTGGTGCCGGGCCTGACGCCCGTGCTGCTCACCGAGTTCGGCGTCGCACCGGAGGTCGTGCCGACGGACGCCTTCCTGAAGGTGCTGGCCGAGCTCGTCGACACCGGCGGCGAGCTGCCCCGGATCGAGGGCGAACCGGCGCTGCTGCTGGGGCAGTACCTCTCCGCGCTGGAGATCCTCACCCCCGAGGAGGAGGAGCAGCTGCACGTGAGGATGCTCCGGGGCGTGGTCGAACTGGGCCACACCGAGGTCGTGTTCAAGCCGCACCCGTCGGCGCCGGCGCGCTGGTCGCGGGCGCTGGAGCAGGAGGCGGAGAAGCTGGGCGCCGACCTCACGGTGCTCGACACGCCCGTCCTGGCCGAGGTGCTCTACCAGCGGATGCGTCCCGCGCTGGTCGTGGGCTGCTTCTCCACCGCCCTGCTCACCGCCTCCGCGCTGTACGGCCTGCCGGTCGCGCGCACCGGCACCGCGGCGCTGATGGAGCGCCTGGCGCCGTACGAGAACAGCAACCGGGTGCCGGTGGCGGTCGTCGACGCGCTGCTGCCCGACCTGGGCGACCGCGCGGCCGTCACCGAGCAGCGGCGGGGCATGGACGTGGCGGCGCTGACCGAGCTGGTGCGGACCGTCTCCTACGCGATGCAGCCGAAGATCTACCACGGTCTGCGCGGGGAGGCGGAGCGGTACCTGTCGCGGCACCTGTCCCCGCGCACCTGGCGCTACTTCAAGCGCCGCCGCCTCACCTCGCTGGCCCTGCCCGGGGCCGTCCCCGCACAGCTCGCCTTCATCCCGCGCAACGCGACGGTGCGGCGGGTGGCCCGCCGGGCCCGGGCGCTGCGCCGGGGTGTCAGGAGCTGACCCGGGCCGTGTGCCCGGCCGCCCCGGCCGTGCGCCGCGCACCACGCCCCCGTCCCGCCACCGGGCGCGGGGGCGTCGCGGCGCCGGCCCCCTGTCCGCCCCCTCCGACCAGAGAGCCCTGGGATGAACGTGTCCGACCAGACCATGGCCCCGGCACGCCCGGCGCCCACGCCGCCCCCGGGGGCCACACCCGTACGGACCGCGCCCGGCCCCTCCGTGCCGGGGCCGCGCGGCGGCGACAACCGGCTGCGTTCCCTGGACGGCCTGCGGCTGCTCGCGGCCCTGATGGTGTGCCTGTACCACTTCACCGGACGCGGCGGCACGATCGCCGCCTCCTGGCACCAGTCCCCCGGCCGGATGTTCCCGACGCTGTCCCAGGCCGCGGTCTACGGCTGTCTGGGCGTGCAGTTCTTCTTCGTCATCAGCGGCTTCGTGATCTGCATGAGCAGCTGGGGCCGCAGCCTCGGCGACTTCTTCCGCTCCCGGGTCGCCCGGCTGTACCCGGCGTACTGGGTGGCCCTGCTCCTGGTCGGCGGGGCGAGCCTGGTCCTGCCCGTCGTGCTGCGACCGGTCCGGTTCGACGAGTTCCTGGTCAATCTGACGATGCTGCAGCAGCCGATGGGCGTGCCGCGGGTGCTCGGCGTGTGCTGGACGCTGTGGGCGGAGGTGCGCTTCTACGCCCTCTTCGCGCTGTGCGTGGTGTGGCGGGGCGTCACCTACCGGAGGGTGGTGATGTTCTGCGCGGTGTGGACGCTGGCCTGCGCCCTCACACAGATCGCCCACAACCCGGTGCTCGACCAGCTGGTGATGCCCGAGTACGCGCCGTTCTTCGTCGGCGGCCTCGCGCTCTACCTCGTCCACCGCTTCGGAAGCTCCCTGCTGCTGTGGGGGATCGTGGCGATCTCCTGGCTGCTGGGCCAGCACTGGGCGACGGTGGAGCTGTGGCACCCGGGCGCCCGGGGCGACCTCGTCCGCAGCCCCTGGGTCGTCCAGCTGGTGGTGGCGCTCGCCTTCGCCTCGGTGGCGGCGGTGGCGATGGGCTGGACCCGCTGGGTGAAGGGCCGCTGGCTGACGGTCGCGGGCGCGCTGACGTACCCCTTCTACCTGGTGCACGAGCATCTGGGCTGGGTGGTCATCCGTGTGCTGCACCGGCGTTTCGGACTGCACCCGTATCTCACACTGCTGCTCTCGGTGGCCGGTCTGCTGTGCCTGGCGTGGCTGATCCACCGCTTCGTGGAGCGGCCCCTCGGGCCGCGGCTGAAGCGCGCCCTGGTCGCCCGCCGGCCATCGGCCGACAGCCCGCGCTGAAGCGGAAGTTGGGCCGGAGTTCATCTGGCGGCGGGTTCGCGGATCCGTGGTCGGGCAGGTGCCGGGGGAGTTGCCGCGACCGGCCACGGCCCGACCGCCTGGGGCGTGTCTCCGGTCGCTCCGCCACCCGCCCCGTCCCCGAGGGAGCGTCATCCTCATGACCACCGCACCCGACACGGCCCGGCTGCCCCACCGGCTCGACGACGTATCCGGCTGGTTCCCCGTCCTCGACCAGGTCCTCTTCGAATGGCTCCTGAGCCGGCAGGAGTCCGCGGGACTCGACGGCGACCTGCTCGAGGTCGGGGTCTACCTCGGCAAGAGCGCGATCTTCCTCGGCCGCCATCTGCGGGCGGACGAGCGCTACACCGTGTGCGACCTCTTCGAGGGCGACGCGCCCGACGACGCCAACCGGGCCGAGTCGACCAAGTCCTACGGCACGCTGACCCGGCGCGCCTTCGAGCAGAACTACCGCGCCTTCCACGACGAGCTGCCCCGCGTCCTGCAGGGCCCCAGCTCCCTGGTGCCGGCCGAGGTCGAGCCCCGCTCCTGCCGGTTCGTCCACATCGACGGCTCCCACCTGTACGAGCACGTCCACGACGACATCGGCGCCGCCCGCGAGGCGCTGAAGCCCGGCGGAGTCGTCGTCCTGGACGACTTCCGCTCGGAGCACACGCCCGGTGTCTCCATCGCCGCCTGGGAGGCGGTGCTCAACCGGGGCCTGAAGCCGATCTGCCTGAGCACCCAGAAGCTCTACGGCACCTGGGACGATCCCGAGCCGGTCCAGGAGGAGCTGCTGGCCATGGCGCGCGAGCGGCGGGACTGCCACCTCAGCGTCCAGCAGGCCGCAGGCCACCGCATCATCCGCCTCAAGTCCAAGGACATGAAGGCCCCGCCCTTCCCGCCCTCCCGGTACGCGGGGCAGTCCCCGGCACCGCGGACGAACGCGGCCCCCGCACGGCGGCCGGCCGCACCGACCGCCCCGGCCGCGTCCACCGGTCCCGCCCGGCGGACGTCCCGCGGCCGGGCCCGCCGCCTGGCCGCCGACCTGCTGCCCCCGATCCTCACCCGCGCCCTGCGCGACGCCCGCGCGGGCCGGAACTCAGCGGCCCGCTGAGGCCGCCGGGGCCCGGTCCGCCGAAACCGGGGCCGGGCCCGAGGCCGTCGCGATCAGCCCCTACGCACTGGCCAGGGACAGCTTGACGGCGAAGCCGAGGAACAGCGCGCCCGCCGCCGACGTCGTCCACGCCGACAGGCGCCTGCGGCGGCGGAAGGCGGCGGCCAGCCTGGTGCCGCCGAAGATCAGGGCGCTGAGGTAGAGGAAGCTCGCCAGCTGGGCGAAGGTGCCGAGGACGACGAAGGACAGGGCCGGGTAGGCGTACCCCGGGTCGACGAACTGCACGAAGAAGGCGACGAAGAACAGGATCGCCTTGGGGTTGAACAGGCTGACGACGAACGCACGGCGGTAGGGCCGCTCGTCGGCCCGGCCGCGGGTGGCGGCCGGCCCCTCCTCCAGGTCCTGCAGGACCTGCTCCCGCCGCGTCCGCCACATCCCCCAGGCGGCCCGCAGCATCCCGATCGCCAGCCACGTCAGATATCCGGCGCCCGCGTACTTCACGATCCCGAACAGCACGGCGTTCGCCTTGAGCAGCGAGGCGACCCCGGCGGCCGACAGCGTCATCAGCACGGTGTCCCCGCACCAGACGCCCGCCGCGGCCGTGTAGCCGGCACGAATCCCGCGCCGGGCGGCGACGGACAGCACGTAGAGCGAGTTGGGCCCGGGGAGCAGCACGATGAGGACGAGGCCCGCCAGGTAGGTGGGGAGATCGATGACGCCGAACATGAGACGGAGTGTCGCACGAGGGCACCGCACTCCGGTCGCGGGTTTCGTGGGGCGAGACGGGCGGGTCAGTCGTCGCCGTCGAGGAGGGTGTCGACGGACAGCTCGAGGGTCACGCCGACGGACTCCGGCACGGGGACGGACTGGCCGCGCTCGAAGCGCTGGGGGGCGGGGTACTTGCCGTCGGCCGGGTCGGTGTAGAGGAGGACTTCGTCGTGTTTGCGGTCGGCCACGATGTAGACGGGGATGCCTGTCTCGGCGTAGATCTCGACCTTGTTGGCGGTGTCGTCGGTCCAGTTGGACGACGTCACTTCCAGGACCAGGCGGAAGACATGTGGCGCATAGCAGTTCTTCTCAACCAAAGAGTCCTGGTAGTCGGCGTCCACAACGGACAAGTCCGGAATCGCATAGTCCGCCGGCCCCGTGGGCAGCCACAGCCCGACGCCGGGACGCACCTTGAGGCCGGCCTCCTTCGCACCGGCTCGCCGAATCTCGTAACCGACTTCGAACACCGTTCCCTGGTGCGGCCCATCCGGCCGCGGCGTCACGATGATGCTCCCTCGAAGGATCTCCACGCGGTGTCCGGGCAGCAAGCTGGAGACACGGTCGGCGGCCTCAGCGATCGTCATCTCGCGCTCTATCACAACCACGGCAACCTCCTTTCGGGAGCACTCTCCACGAGAGTAACCGGGAACGGACGATTTCCGCTCCCGGTCACTCGTTCGGGGGAACAGCCCAGGTCAGAACGCGTCCGAGGGCACGTAGTTCCCCCAGACGTCCCGCAGCGCGTTGCACACCTCGCCGACCGTCGCGCGGGCCCTCAGGGCGTCCTTCATCGGGTACAGGACGTTGTCCTCGCCCTCGGCGGCCTTCTTCAGGGCCGCCAGCGCCGCGTCCACGGCCGCCTGGTCGCGCTCGGCGCGCAGCTTGGCAAGGCGTTCGGCCTGCTGGGCCTCGATGGCCGGGTCGACGCGCAGGGGCTCGTACGGCTCCTCCTCGTCGAGCTGGAAGCGGTTGACACCGACCACGACCCGCTCGCCGGAGTCCGTCTCCTGGGCGATGCGGTAGGCGCTGCGCTCGATCTCGTTCTTCTGGAAGCCGTGCTCGATCGCCGTGACCGCGCCGCCGAGGTCCTCGACCTTGCGCATCAGCTCCAGGGCGGCCGTCTCGACCTCGTCGGTCATCTTCTCGATGACGTAGGACCCGGCGAAGGGGTCCACCGTCGCCGTCACATCCGTCTCGTAGGCCAGGACCTGCTGGGTGCGCAGCGCCAGGCGCGCGGACTTGTCGGTGGGGAGCGCGATCGCCTCGTCGAAGGAGTTCGTGTGCAGGGACTGGGTGCCGCCGAGCACCGCCGCCAGGCCCTGGACGGCGACGCGGACCAGGTTCACCTCCGGCTGCTGCGCCGTCAGCTGCACCCCCGCCGTCTGCGTGTGGAAGCGCAGCATCAGCGACTTGGGGTTCTTGGCGCCGAACTCCTCCTTCATCACCCGCGCCCAGATCCGGCGGGCCGCGCGGAACTTGGCGACCTCCTCCAGGATCGTCGTCCGGGCGACGAAGAAGAACGACAGGCGGGGCGCGAAGTCGTCCACGTCCATGCCGGCCGCGACCGCCGTGCGGACGTACTCGATGCCGTCCGCCAGCGTGAACGCGATCTCCTGCGCGGGCGAGGCGCCCGCCTCCGCCATGTGGTAGCCGGAGATCGAGATGGTGTTCCACTTCGGGATCTCGGCCTTGCAGTACTTGAAGATGTCCGCGATCAGGCGCAGCGACGGCTTGGGCGGGAAGATGTACGTCCCGCGCGCGATGTACTCCTTCAGCACGTCGTTCTGGATCGTGCCGGTGAGCTGGTCCGCCGGTACCCCCTGCTCCTCCGCGACCAGTTGGTACAGGAGCAGCAGCAGCGCGGCCGGCGCGTTGATCGTCATCGACGTGGAGACCTTGTCCAGCGGGATCCCGCCGAACAGCACCCGCATGTCGTCGATCGAGTCGATCGCCACGCCCACCTTGCCGACCTCGCCGTGCGCGATGGGCGCGTCCGAGTCGTGGCCCATCTGGGTGGGCAGGTCGAAGGCGACGGACAGGCCCATCGTGCCGTTGGCGATGAGCTGCTTGTAGCGGGCGTTGGACTCCACCGCCGTGCCGAAGCCGGCGTACTGGCGCATCGTCCAGGGGCGGCCGGTGTACATCGACGGGTAGACACCGCGGGTGAACGGGTACGACCCCGGCTCGCCCAGCTTCCCGGCCGGGTCCCAGCCCTCCAGGGCGTCCGGCCCGTAGACCGGCTCGATGGGCAGCCCGGACTCCGACTCGCGCGCCATGGTGTGTGCCTCCGCGTTCTGAATTACTCGCCAGTTACTCGCCGGTACAGCCGACCCCCGCCACGGACTGTAGCGGCGGCCGTGCGTCGGGTGGAGGGCCCCACGCTGGGACCTTGCTCACAGACCTGTTCATCCTTGTGTTTCCCACCCTGCCCCGTGGTTCGCCGCGCGTCACGCGTGGGGAGACATCCGGGGTGTACGACCGGACAGCCGTGGGACGGCAGGGGGCGGTATGCGTATCGGGGGCATGAGCGGGAGAGGCCGCGCCGTCGCCGCGGCCGTCGCGGCGACGGCCGCGCTGTACGGGTGCACGGTGCAGGGCTCGGGGACGGGCGCGGACGGCAAGCGGCGCTCGCCGGTGCACATCGAGATTCCGGCCACCCGGTCCCCCACGGTCCACGCCCCGGCGGGCGGGGGCCCGCGCGCCACACCGGACCCCGCCACGGGCCGGGCCGCCGCGCCCGTCCTGTGGTCCCGCGGCGACTCCGGGCGGGGCGTCCGCGAGCTCCAGGCCCGGCTGCGCCAGATCGCCTGGCTGTTCGACGGCCCGACCGGGACGTACGACGACCTGACCCAGCGGGCCGTCGCGGGCTTCCAGGGCAAGCGCGGGCTGCCGCGCACGGGACGGACGGACACCGTCACCTGGCGGCGGCTGCTGGCCATGACGCACGAGCCGGGCCGGTGGGAGCTGTACCTGATGGGCGGGCAGCCGGCCGCCGCTCCGGACCCGCGCTGCCTGACCGGCCGGGTGCTGTGCATCGACAAGAGCAGCCGGACGCTGCGCTGGATGATCGGCGGACGGACCGTCTCGGTGATGGCGGTGCGCTTCGGCGCGCAGTACACGCCCACCCGGGAGGGCGTCTTCCACGTCTACTGGAAGTCCCGTCACCACGTGTCGACGCTCTACCACTCCCCCATGCCGTACGCGATGTTCTTCAGCGGCGGCCAGGCCGTGCACTACTCGTACGACTTCGCGGCCCGCGGCTACGCCGGCGGTTCGCACGGCTGTGTGAACGTGCGGGACGAGGCGGCGATCGCGCGGCTGTTCGCGCGGGTGAGGGTCGGCGACAAGGTCGTCGTGTCCTGGTGAGGCACGATCCGCCGGAGAGGGATTCGGGGCGCGGGCGGGACCGGGGGAACGTGTCCCGCCCGCGCCATTTGCACGAGCCGTAGGTACGGGGGGAACCCCGGCTCTGTGCGACGGCCGATGACCAGTCGGCTCACTCATTACTGCGCTGCGGGCCCCGAAAACGTCACACCCTGCGGAGAAGAATTTTTCAGGGGCGGAAAACCGCAGGTCAGGAGGGGTTCCTCGGCGCGGCGTTCGGCGCGGGTGAGGTCGTGGCGGGGGTGGTGCTGGGCGCGGGCGTCCTCGCCGGGGCGGCCGCGGGGGCCGGGGACAGGGACTTCTTCCCGCCGTCGGGGTGGCGGCCGCCGCCGTGGGCGCCCTGGCCACCCTCGTCGCCGCCGTTCTGGCCCTGACCTTGGTCCTGGCCGTTCCCGGTGCCGTTGCCGTTCCCGTTGCCGTTGCCGTTCCCGGTGCCCGTGCCGGTGCCGTTCCCGTTGCCGGTCCCGTTCCCGGTGCCCGTGCCGGTGCCGTTGCCGTTGCTGTTCCCGTTCCCGGTGCCCGTGCCGCCCGTGCCCTCGGAGCGGGTGTCGGCGACCTTGAGGACGCCCTCGCAGTACGTCCACACGCGCGAGGAACCGCCCGCCGCTCCCTCCAGGGCGCGCCTGCGGTCGGCGCCCAGGCCCCGGCCGTCGCGCAGGTCGCGGCAGGCGGACACCAGCCCGCCCCGGCCACGGCCCATGCTGTGGTCGGAGCCGGTGACGCTGTCCCGGCCCGGGGTGGCGCCGCCGGTGGTGTCCCGTGCACCGCCCGTGACCCCCGCGGTGGGTCCGCCGGGCCCCGGGGAGCCGGGGCCGCCGCCCGGCGAGGACGGGTCCAGCGGGCGGCCGGGGGTCGCCGGGGCCGTGACGGAGGCGGCCGGGCCGGGCTCGTCATCGCCGAACGGTGTGGGCAGCACGCCGGTCGTGGCGGCGGCTGCGACCCCGCCGACCGCTCCGGCGGCCAGCGCCGCGGACAGCGCGAGGCGTACGGAACGGCCCCGGCGGGCGCGCCGGGTGCGGCCGCCGCGGGAGCCGATGTGGACGACGCCCGCGTCGTCGGACCGGGTCCGGGCCGAGGAGTCGGACGGCGCGAAGCCGGCCTGGGCGTCCGCCCGTTCGGCGTGCGCCTTGCGGAAGGCGGCCAACGCGGCGGCCTCGCCGGGAAGTTCCGCTTCCGCCCCGGAGGGCTTCACGGAGAGGGCGTTCAGGGCCTTGGCGAGGCGTTCCGCCTGTTCACGGGCGGCGGCGTCGACGGTGTCCAGTGGCTCTCCGCGCAGCAAACGCTCCGCCGTAGCGCGGTCCAGCCACCTGTGCTGCTCGTCGGCCATCACATGTCCTTCTGCGTCCGGGCGCGCGTCCGCGTCACACCGGCGGACGTCACCGCACGGCCCTGCGGTTCTCGCGGAGGCGGCAGCGCGTCCAGGACGCCCGCCGATTCCGGATCGGCGCCGAGCAGCTCCGCGAGCCGCTTCAGACCGCGGTGCGCGGCGGTGCGTACGGCTCCGGGCCGCTTGCCGAGCGTCTCCGCGGCGGTCTTGGCGTCGAGACCCACGACGACCCGCAGGACGACGGCCTCGGCCTGGTCCTGCGGGAGCCTGGCGATGAGCGAGAGGGTGCTGCCGGTGGCCAGGGCCTCCATGGCCTCGCCCGCGGTGTCGGACTCGGCGGCCTTGCCCGTCAGTTCCGTCTCGTCGCCGCCGATCGCCGGGCGGCGGCCGCGCATCCGTATGTGGTCCAGCGCGCGGTTGCGGGCGATCCGGGCGGCCCAGCCGCGGAAGCGGTCGGCGTCGCCGCTGAACCGCCCGAGGTCCCGGGCGATCTGCAGCCAGGCCTCGGACGCCACGTCCTCCGCGTCCGGATCGCCGACCAGCGTCCGTACGTATCCGAGCAGCCGCGGTTGCACAGCGCGGTACACAGTCCGGAACGCGGTCTCGTCCCCGTCCTGTGCCGCAAGCACCGCGGCGGTCAGCTCCGCGTCGTCCCCCAGCACCCGTGGTTCCTCAGTCGATCGTTGCGGCCGGCCCCGAGGCCGTCGATGGCTGTGATCATGCATCTTTCGCGCCCGGAGCGAAAGGCACGTTACGGCGTGAAACAGCTCGCCGTCCATGACCGTACAACGCGCAACTAACTGAGGTGGGGGTGAGGTGTGACAGAAAACGCACTCCCGGCGCTGTAGAGAGTACGGGCCGCCGCGCGGCCCGTGCCGCGCGACGGCCGGGGCCTCTCCTGTGGGGGGTGGCGGCTCCGGCCGTTGCCATGGCGGCCCCGGCAGGGCACGGAAAGCGCTCGCCCCGGCCGGAAAGTGACGCGCCATGAGCGGACGAGCGGGCGCGGTCGCGCGCCGGGCATGAACTTTTCGGTAATTCTCTCCACCGGCCCGCGCAGGGGCCGGGAGCGTGCGCCGGGCGGCGCACGCTCAGCGACTCTTTCCGCCGGTCCCGCCGGAGCCGTCACCGCCGGTGGAGGCATCGCCTCCGGTGGAGGTGCCACCGCCCGTGGCCGTGCCGCCGCCCGTGCTGCCGCCGCCACCTGCGGCCGCGTCGGTGCCGCCCGTGGCCGCGCTGGTGCCGCCGCTCGCCGACCCGCCACCGGTCGCCGCCCCGGTCTCCGGCTTTCCGGTGCCGGTGTTACCGGCGGTCACGGACATCCGCGGATTACCGGAGTCGCCGGGGTTCCGCGTGCCGCCGGTGCCGCTCTCCGCGTCGCGGGCCGCGGCCCGCGCCAGCTGATCGGCGCAGTAGCCGATGACCTTGTCTTCGCCGCCCGCAGCCCTGACCAACCGCCGCCAGGCGGTAGCGTCGAGCGCCTTGCCCCGGTCCTTGACCTTCTCGTACGCCCGGCAGTGCGCCTCGGTGTCCCGGGCGGTGGCCGGGCGGTCCGTCGTGGGAGAGGGACCGGGCGTACCCGGACCGCCCGCCGACGGCCCGGCGGAGGCCCCGGCCGAGACGCCGGACGACGGGCGGGTGGAGGGCCCGTCCCCGGGTCCGCCGTCCGACGACCGGGCGGAGCCGATCGCCGCGACCGCGACTCCGCCGAGGGTGAGGCCGGCCAGGGCCAGACCCGCGGTGACCTTCACCGAGCGGCGCTTGCGCCGGGGCTCGGGCGCCCGCCAGTCGTCCCGGCGCCGGGACCGCGCGCCCTGCGCGCCGGTGTCCCGGGCGGCCCGGAACGCCATCACGGCCCGCTGCTCGGCCTCCGCGTCCAGCGAGTTACCGCGCAGCGCCGCGGCGAGCAGCACCTCCACCCGGGCTTGCTGCGCCTCCGGTATCAGGTCCCGCGTCCTGTGCCCGGCCCCGGACACGGTGCTGCCCGGGTGCCCGCGCCGACGGCCGTGAGCACTGCCGCCGCTTCGCCGTTCACCCATGTCCGTACCCGTCCCTGTCCGCCGGTCGGCCGTCCTGTCGTTCCCGGCCGCCGTTGTAGTTCACTCCGACTCCCCCAGCGTCCGGGAGTCGTCCTTCGTCACACCTGTCGCACCCAGCCGGTCCGCGAGCCGCTTCAGGCCGCGGTACGCGGCCGTCCGCACCGCGCCCGGCCGCTTGCCCAGCACGCGGGCGGCGGCAGGGCCGTCGAGACCGACCACGACGCGCAGCAGCACGGCCTCCGCCTGGTCCCTCGGGAGGGCGCGGACCAGGTCGAGGGCCCGCTCGGTGGAGAGCGACTCCAGGGCCTGGTCGTGGGTGTCGTGCGGGGCGGGCAGGTCGAAAAGTTCCGCCTCGAGCGCCGCCGCCCGCGGCCGTACGCTCCGGCGCCTCAGGTGGTCCAGCGCCCGGTGCCGGGCGATGGTCGCCGTCCAGCCGCGGAATCCGGCCCCGTCCCCCTTGAAGCGGCCGAGGTCCCGGGCTATCTCCAGCCAGGCGTCGGACGCCACGTCCTCGGCGTCGTCCCCGACCAGCCCGCGCAGATAGCCGAGCAGACCGGGCTGCACGATCCGGTAGGCGACCGCGAAGGCTGCCTCGTCACCGTCCTGGGCCCGTGCGACGGCCGCGCCCAGTTCCCCGTCGTGCGCCTGGCGGCGACGGGGTTCCCCTCCCTGGCCCAAGACTGTCCTCGTTCGTGCCGAGTGCGTAGCCACCGCGTGGCGCGTACCCCACCGCGGGCACGGTCCAGCCGTGTCCGTGTCCTCCACGATCTTCAGCGCCTGGCCCGACGGAAGTGTCACAGCCCCTGGCCGACGAGGGCCGAGCACGTCCCTCCCCCCGGGCACGACACCGGCCGCGGCCCCGGCTCCGGCCTCGGCGTCGGCCGCCGGGTGATGTTCGGCGAGTCCTGTGCGCTGTACAAGTACCGCCTGTGTGACAGGTGTTGACATCGTGTTGATCTTCTAGGGGTGGGACAGTTGAGTCCTCGCAGGACCCATGCGTACAAACCGCTGAGTCTCAAGCGAAGAGCGTGGCTGACGCTCGGTGCCGTCGTGCTGGGCGGAGCGGGAGCCGTCACGTACGCGATCGCCGATCCCGGCGCGCAGGGCGACGGCAAGGGCGCTGCCCGCAAGCCGTCGGTGCACAGGCTGAAGCTTCAGGACCGGGGGGCGGGCCGCAAGGGCCTGGGGCAGCAGGACACCGACCGGTTCAGCGCGCTGCTGCTGACCTGGGACGACGAGAGCGCCAAGGCCAAGGGGAAGCCCGAGGTCCGCACCCGGGACCTCGAGACCCACAAGTGGTCGGGCTGGCAGAAGCTGCCGGACGACCCCTACCAGGCCGACGGCGCCGAGCGCGCCCGCGCCGGAAGCGCCGTGCGCGGCGGTACCGCCTCGGTGTGGACCGGCGACTCCGACGGGGTCCAGGTACGCGTCGTGAACGCCGACGGCACCGAGGCCACCGGTCAGCCGGCCGGCATGGACGTGCGGCTGCTCGACCCCGGCACGGACCCGAAGCGGGGTTCCGAGCCCGCCGCGTACACCGTGGACACCGCCGTGGCCGCGACGGACTCCCCGTCGCCGACCGACTCCTCCGCGCCGACGGACTCGCCGGTGCCCTCCGACTCGCCCGTCGCCAGTGACTCCCCCTCGCCCACCGACCCGGCGCCGACGGACTCCACGCCGGCCGGCTCGCCCACGGCCACGGACTCCACCGGCGGGTCGCCGAGCGCCTCGCCGTCGCCGTCCAGCACGGTTCCCGAGCCGGTCCCGTCCACCGTCGTCAAGCCGCCGATCATCACGCAGGCCGAGTGGGGCGCGTCGACGAACTACGACGGCACGCCCAGCTACGGCACCGAGATCAAGGCCGCCGTCGTCCACCACACCGGTGTCGACAGCGACAACACGCTCTCCTGCGGCGAGTCCCGCGCCCGGATGCGCACCATCCAGCAGGAGCACTTCTCCCGCGGCTACTACGACATCGGCTACAACTTCGTCGTCGACCGCTGCGGCCAGATCTTCGAGGGCCGCAGCGGCGGCATGGACCTGCCGGTGGTCGGCGCCCACGACATCGGGTTCAACACCAACACGGTCGGCATCTCGTACATCGGCAACTACATGAGCGCCAAGCCCTCCCGCGCCGCACTCGACGCCATCGCGCGCGTCGTGGCGTGGAAGTTCGGCATGTACGGCGTCGACCCGACCGGCAAGGTCACCCTGGAGTCCGGCAGCGACGCGGGCGTCGACGGCAACAAGGTCGCCAAGGGCACGTCGATCACGCTGCCCCGTGTCTTCGGCCACCGCGACACCAACGCGACCGCCTGCCCCGGCGACAACCTCTATCCCAAGCTGTCCTTCATCGCCGCGCTCGCCAAGACGCCCGGCATCTCGCACGCCCTGCCCACCTCCGACTACAACCGGGACGGCGTCGCCGACCTGGTCGCGGGCACCCCGAAGGCCAACTCGCTGACGGTGGTCCCCGGTGGGCTCGACGGCCCGGTCACGGCCTCCAGGACGACCCTCACCCAGAACAGCCCGGGCGTTCCCGGCTCCTCCGAGAGCGGTGACGACTTCGGCGCCGCCACCGCCTGGGGCGACGTGAACGGCGACGGCTACGCGGACCTCGCGATCGGCGCCCCCGGCGAGGACGACACGAGCGGGCACGCCGACCGCGGCGCGGTCACGGTCCTGTACGGCCCGGCGCTGAACACCGGCTTCTCGTACACCACGTCCGGGGTGACGGCGACCGGGGCCAAGCTCGGCTCGACGGTCACCGTCGGTGACTTCAACGGCGACGGCAAGGCCGACCTGTTCTCGGCCGGCACCGGCCAGGGCGGCAACTGGAACGTCCGCCTGACCGGCGGCGCCACCACCTCCGGCACGCTCACCACCGCCACCGGCTCGGTCGCCTACCTCGACGCCGCGACCGGCGACTTCAACCGGGACGGCTACGCCGACGTCGCCCTCAACTACCGCGACGCGGGCGGCATCGGCCGGATCGTCCGCTTCGCGGGCTCGGCCACCGGCCTGGCCAAGGCCGGGGTCCTCTCCGTCAAGGGCGGCCGCTCCGTCGCGGCGGGCGACATCAACGGCAACGGCTACGACGACATCGTCATCGGCCAGCCCTACGCCTCCGAGTCCGGCGGCGCCTCCGGCGGCCAGGTCACCATGCTCCAGGGCACCTCGACCGGCTTCACCACGACCGGTATGACCGTCATCCAGCAGGACACCGCCTACGTACCCGGCGGCAACGAGTCCGGCGACGCCTTCGGCACCTCGGTGTCGGTGGGCGACTACAACGGCGACGGCTACCCGGACGCCCTGGTGGGCGCGCCCGGCGAGAACCTGACCCGCAGTGGCGTCAACCAGGTCGACGCCGGTGACGCGGTCCTGCTCAAGGGCACCTCCACCGGCCTCACCGGCTCCGGCTCGATCGGCGTCTCGCAGGACACCTCCGGCATCCCCGGCTCCACCGAGTCCGGCGACCACCTCGGGTCGAGCGTGTCCCTGACGGACCTGTCCGGGTACGGCCGCGCCGACCTCACGTTCGGTGTGGAGGGCGAGAACAGCGGGGACGGCATCCTCATGTACCTGCCCAGCAACAGCAGCGGCCTCGGCTACACGCAGACCGCCGTCCTCGGCCGGTCCGCCCTCGGCACCCCGGCAGGCGCCCGCGTCGGCCAGACGCTGACCCCGTAGGGAACCGTTCGCCCCACCCGGGGCAGTTCACCGGACCGGGCCCCGTCCCCGCACCTGACCGCGGGGGCGGGGCCCGGTCCGCGTCCGCCGTGCCGCCCGCGGTCAGGAGCCGGCCGTGCTCGCGTCGCGGCACAGCAGCCGCAGGGAGCCGTCGCCCGCGAAACAGCGCCGGGCCTCGTCGATCGGGTCCCACAGCCGCCCGTCCGGGGTGCGGACCCAGTGGTCGCCGCCGGCTCCCCACCACTCGCCCCCGGCCTGGCGGACGATCACCTCACCGGCGTAGGCGCCGAAGCCGCGCAGCGCGTTCTCCACGGCCGCGTACGGGGTGCCCTCCCGCCGTATCTCCCCGATCACCCGGTCGACGCGCCACAGGCTCTGCGCCGAGTAGTCCAGGCGCAGCCGGGCGCCCTCGCGCATCGCCGTCACGGTGTCCGCCGCCCACCGCACCGGCTTGGTGGCGGCCGGCGGCCTGGTCTGCTGAGTCGTCACATCTAGCGCTGTCACATAGGGAAGAGCGAGGCCGGCGTGCGTCGCGTCACGCCGATCCGGCGGGTTCCCGCAACCGGCGCAGGACCGACCCACGGCGCCCGCAGGACAGTCACAGGACTCTCGCAGCGCCGGGGTTTGAGGCATCGCCGGCCGCCCGGCGGTCGCGGGAGCGTACGTGGCCGGGGCACGATCCCGCTCCCGGGACGTCCGGAGCCCCGCGCGGTGATCCGGGGAGTCCGGTCCTCAGACCCGTCCGCGGGCCCGGCGCGACACCACCGCGCGCAGGACGCGGCGGCCCTCGGTCGAGACGTCCAGGGCCTGGCGGAGGCCGGCCGGGCCATGGTCGGCGACCAGTTCCAGGACGGCGATCTGGCGGCGCAGTTCGGCGGCGACCAGGGGGGACATGCCGTCCGTGCGGCCCTCGCGGCGGGAGTCGACCGGAGCCTCGTCCTCGGCGGGGTCGAGGAGCCGGTGGATCTGCAGCGAGGCGACGGAGCAGGCGTCGGCCCACACCCGCACATCGGCGGCGGACCGGGCGTCCGGCGCGGCGGCGAGCATCCGGCGGGCCAGTAGCGCCGCCTCGTCCTCGGCGTCCGCCTCCGGGTCGGCCCCGTCCAGCGAGCCTCGGGCCTGCGCCAGCCGCTCGCCCCAGTCGCCGCCCCCGTCCACGAGGGTCGCCCACAGCGGCCGCAGCACCTCGTCGTCACCGCCGAGCAGCGGCATGCACCGATCCAAACAAGCCAGCCCGCTGGCGGCCAGTCCGCGCTCGTCGGCCTGCGCGATCAGTTCCACCAGGCTCATCCACGCCTCCCTCGCAGGGCGCCGACCTTAACGGAGCCCGCACTTTCCCTTACTGCGTGCGACCGGCCCGTAGTGTCACACGGGCAACACGGACAGTCGAGGGGAATGGCGGAAGAAAAGTTTTCGGCCATCGGAGGTGGCAGGCCGGGGAGGGCCGTGAGGGGCCGCCGGAAACGGGCCGGGCGGGGCCGGGCGGACGCTCAGGCGGCGGCCGGCACCGGACCGCGCAGCGCCTTCTCGTCCTGCATCCGGGTCAGCCGCAGCACGACGAGGACGGCGAGTACGGCGGCCACGATCTCCACCGCGTCGGCGAACACCATCTGCTGGGCGGCGTCGCGCAGTTCCCGGCCGGTGTCGGCCCGGCGGTAGGCGGTGAAGGCGGCGCGGTCGGCCAGCAGGGAGACGATCCACACCGCCCACCAGGCGTTGACCAGGCGGTGCGAGCGCGGCCGGTCGGCCGGGGCGCTGGCGTCCCAGATGTCCAGCGTGATCCGGCGCGGGAACCACAGGTTCACCACCGGGGTGAACCACGCCCCGATCGCCCAGCCGCGCTTCTTGCTGTGGCCGAAGGGGTTGAACACCTCCGCGTTGACCCGCACCCGGTGGAACCAGCACAGGAACACGATCACGCTGACGAGCAGCGCGACCGTCTGGACGACGCCCGCGGCGGCGTTGAGCCGGTCCGCGTGGTCGGCCCGGCCCGAGAGGCCCGCGCCGTACGTGCCCGAGGCGAGGTCGTCGGCGACGTCGTACATCGTCAGGTCCACCCAGACCGCGAACAGGTCGGTGGCGGCGACGAGCCCGAGGACCACGGCGGCGGCGCGGCCGAGCACGCCCGGCGGGCGCAGCCAGGCACCCGGCGCCACCGGCGCGTGGAAGGCCCCGGGAGCGCCGACGGCGCCCGGGGCGCCGAACGCCCCCGCCGTCCCGGGACCTCCCGGATACGGCGCTCCCCCCGGATACGCCCCCGCGCCCTCGGCCGGTGCGGCGTCCTGGGCCGGTGCGGCGTCCTGGGCCGGTGCGGCGGCGCACCGGGTGCACAGGGTGCCGCCGGGTGCCGCCGCGAAGTGCTGACAGCGCGCGCAGATCATGGTGGGTCCCCCTGAGTCCGTCCTGGAGCCCGCGCCGCCCTCCCCGGCGCGCGCGGCACCCGGAACATACGGTTCACGCGCCGTGCGCGTCCACCCGATTCGGCGTCAGCCCGGTTGTGCCTCAGCCCGGTTGTGCCTCAGCCCGGTTGTGTCTCAGCCCGGTTGTGTCTCAGCCCAGTCGCGCGGCAAGCGACTTGAACGCAGCCCAGGACAGCGCCGGCTTCCCCGGGTCCCACAGCTTCTGCGCGGTCGCGCGCAGCGGCATGCGGATGCCGGCGGCCACCTGGTTCTCGGTCTGGGCGTAGGCCCGGTCGGACCACACCGCGAAGGAGCCGCCGAGGATCTGCGCGTCGTAGCGGGCGGGCACCGCCTCGGTGCCGCGCAGCACGCGCGGGGTCCACTGCTCGTAGATCCGCTGTCCGGTGGGATAGACGAAGGTCTGCGGCTGGCCGAGGACGTAGTAGAGGAACTCGTCGTTGTAGTTGATCGCCTTGCGGCCGGCGCTCAGGTAGTCGTACGGCGGACGGGCGCCGATCTCCTTGCCGGTCCAGTAGGCGACCTCGATGTCCTTGGCGGGCTGCACCGAGGTGCCCCGGAAGAAGCCGTCGTTCCAGGCGCGCGGGACGCGGGCGTGGCCCCGGACGGTCTCGGCGCGGGCGTTGAGCCAGCCCGTGGTGAGGTCGGCGACGGTGCCGCCGGAGCCGTAGGCCCTGCGGGCGGCGGCGGCCAGCTGGGGGTAGGAGGCCTCGGGGCTGCGCACGGTCAGCGCCTGGTACTCGTCGCCGCCGAGGTGCCAGAAGCCGCCGGGGAACAGGCCGGCGTACTCGCCGAGGAGGTCGTCGACGATCTTGGCGGACTGCTCCTTGGAGATGTCGATGGCGCCGCTGGTCGGCACGCCCTGCGCGTTGCGCAGCTGGAGATCGGGGTGGGCGGCCAGCACGGCGCCGAGGTGGCCGGGCGAGTCGATCTCCGGCACGACGGTGATGTGCCGGCTCGCGGCGAGGTCGACGATCCGCTTGACCTGGGCCTTGGTGAGGTGGTCCTTGGAGACGATCTCCGGGTGCGTGTCGGACTGGATGCGGAAGCCCTGGTCGTCGGAGAAGTGCAGACCGAGCTCGTTGTACTTCAGGTCGCCCAGCTCGCGTACGCGGTCCTCGATCCAGCCCGCCGTGTACGGCTTGCGGGCGATGTCCAGCATGAACCCGCGCCGCGGCTTGGCGGGCGTGTCGCGCACGACGCCCTCCGGCGCCGCGTCGGCGCCGCGCACCTCCTGCTTCAGCGTGCGGGTGCCGTAGAAGACGCCCGCCTCCGCCGGTCCGCTGATGGTGACGCGCCCACCGGCCACGGTCATCGTGTACGACTCCGGGCTGCCGCCCTGTCCGCCGCCCAGCGCCAGCCGTACGTCCCCGGCGCGCGCGTCCTTCCGCTCGCCCGCGTAGGTCAGGCCCAGCTCGCCCGCGAGCAGGCGGCCCTCGTCGGCCAGGCCCGCGTCGCTCACCACGACGCGCTCGCCCTTGGCGGGGCGCCAGCCGGGGCCGCGCGCCGGGGTGTGGGACCGCACGGCCGGGATGGTGCGCGGCGGCCGGGACAGGGGGTAGGAGCGCGAGGGGCTCGGTGAGGGGGAGGCGGCGGAGCGGGCGGACGGCGGGCGCCCGGCGGAGCCCGAGGAACCGCCGTCGTCGCCGAAGGCCCACAGACCGAGGCCGACGCCCAGTCCGACCGTGGCGGCGAACGCGCCGAGGGCCAGTGCCCGCTTCTGCCGCACCTTGCTCACCGGCGCGCGGCGCCTGTGCTGACTCACATCGCCAACCTAAGCCCTCCGCTCGCGGACGGCGTCCAGGCGCCATTCTCAAACTCTCCCGTCCGAGTGAATTTCGGACATCGCTCGGACAGTCGGCGACCAGTCCCGATAACGTGAACGACACGTCACTCACACCATCCCCTGCCGACACGCACGCGGCGTCCACAGCGGGCGCCGCCGCATCCACCGCCGAGGACTCACGCTGCCCGCGCAGAACCTGGAGCACTTCAACGCCGCCTCCGCCGACGAGGCGCACCGCACCCTCCTGAGCTGCCTGCGCAGCGCGCGCTGGGCACGCCGGGTCGCCGACCACCGGCCCTACCCGGACCTGGGCGCCCTGCTGGCGGCGGCGGACGAGGCGGCGTACGACCTGCAACCCGAGGACCTGGCCGAGGCCCTGGCGGGCGAGTCGCTCCCGGCGCTGCCCGAGCACCTCTACTCGGCCGCCCACCTGGCGCTGAGCGCGGCGCACGCGGCCTACGAGAGCAGATTCGGACACGTGTTCGTCATCTGTCTCGACGGCGTTCCCCCCGACGAGGCCCTGGACCGGCTGCTGGCGGCCGTCCGGTCACGCCTGGCGAACGATCCGGAGGAGGAGCGGGTCGCAACGGCGGAGGAACTGCGCCGTCTGGCCAGGGAACGCCTGGTCAGAGCCGCCCTGGGGGACGGCGGGCCGCGTGCCCGGACGTCTCCGGCCCGGGCCCGGCAGGCGCGGCGGACCGCTCGTCCGGGCAGCCGGCTGTAGCCCGTCCGTGCCCCTTTGAGTGCCAGTTTGATCACATGACCAGGCCCCCCGTGAGCGCCGGAGACGCCGGTCGTTAGGATGCTGGGGGCCGGTGGACCGTACCCGGCCGGGCCCGACCGACAGTGAAGCCGGCGCGGCCCTAGTCCCCGCTCCCGGAGGGTTCTTCCGTGCCGGCTGGAACGCTGTACCGCGGCCGGGAAGGAATGTGGTCCTGGGTGGCTCACCGAGTCACCGGCGTCCTCATCTTCTTCTTCCTGTTCGTTCACGTGCTGGACACCGCTCTCGTGCGTGTCTCCCCCGAGGACTACGACAAGGTCGTAGCCACGTACAAGACGCCGATTGTCGCCGTGCTGGAGTACGGCCTCGTCGCCGCCATCCTCTTCCACGCGCTCAATGGCCTGCGCGTCATCGCCGTCGACTTCTGGGCCAAGGGCCCGCGCTACCAGAAGCAGATGCTCTGGTCCGTCGTCGCTGTCTGGGTGGTGCTGATGCTCGGGGCGATCTACCCCGTCCTCGGCCACGCCGCCCGTGAACTCTTCGGGAGCTGACGCGCATGTCCACCACCGAAACCACCGCTTCCGGCATCGGCCCCGTCGAGGACGGCACCGGATACAACGTCGACAACCCGGCCCCCTACATCGAGGCCCCCCGGCAGCGCACCAAGAAGACCCCGAAGTCCACCCGGGGCAACTTCGAGCTGTACGGCTGGCTGTTCATGCGCCTGTCCGGCGTGGTGCTGGTCGTCCTCGTCCTCGGCCACCTGCTGATCCAGCTCGTCCTGGACGGCGGTGTCTCCAAGATCGGCTTCGCCTTCGTGGCCGGCCGCTGGGCCTCCCCGTTCTGGCAGGTCTGGGACCTCGCGATGCTGTGGCTCGCGATGCTGCACGGTGCCAACGGCCTGCGCACGGTCATCAACGACTACGCGGAGCGCGCGAACACCCGGCTGTGGCTGAAGGCACTGCTGTACACCGCCACGGTGTTCACCATCCTGCTGGGCACGCTGGTGATCTTCACCTTCGACCCGAACATCCGCTAGGCACGGGGCTGCGAGAATCATGAAGATCCACAAGTACGACACCGTCATCGTCGGCGCCGGCGGCGCGGGCATGCGCGCGGCCATCGAGTCGACGAAGCGCAGCCGCACCGCGGTCCTGACCAAGCTCTACCCCACCCGCTCCCACACGGGCGCCGCGCAGGGCGGCATGGCCGCCGCGCTGGCCAACGTGGAGGAGGACAACTGGGAGTGGCACACCTTCGACACGGTCAAGGGCGGTGACTACCTGGTCGACCAGGACGCCGCAGAGATCCTGGCGAAGGAGGCCATCGACTCCGTCCTCGACCTGGAGAAGATGGGCCTGCCGTTCAACCGCACCCCGAACGGCACCATCGACCAGCGCCGCTTCGGCGGTCACAGCCGCAACCACGGCGAGGCCCCGGTCCGCCGCTCCTGCTACGCGGCCGACCGCACCGGCCACATGATCCTCCAGACGCTGTACCAGAACTGCGTCAAGGAGGGCGTGGAGTTCTTCAACGAGTTCTACGTCCTGGACCAGCTGATCACCGAGGTCGACGGCGTCAAGCGCTCGGCCGGCGTGGTGGCCTACGAGCTGGCCACCGGCGAGATCCACATCTTCCAGGCGAAGGCCGTGATCTACGCCTCCGGCGGCACCGGAAAGTTCTTCCGCGTGACCTCCAACGCGCACACCCTGACCGGTGACGGCCAGGCCGCCGTCTACCGCCGGGGCCTGCCGCTGGAGGACATGGAGTTCTTCCAGTTCCACCCGACCGGCATCTGGCGCATGGGCATCCTGCTGACGGAGGGCGCCCGCGGTGAGGGCGGCATCCTCCGCAACAAGGACGGCGAGCGCTTCATGGAGAAGTACGCGCCGGTCATGAAGGACCTCGCCTCGCGGGACGTGGTGTCGCGGTCGATCTACACGGAGATCCGCGAGGGCCGCGGCTGCGGTCCCGAGGGCGACCACGTCTTCCTGGACCTGACCCACCTGCCGCCGGAGCAGCTGGACGCCAAGCTGCCCGACATCACCGAGTTCGCGCGGACGTACCTCGGCATCGAGCCCTACACGGACCCGATCCCGATCCAGCCGACCGCGCACTACGCCATGGGCGGCATCCCGACCAACGTCCAGGGCGAGGTGCTCGCGGACAACACCACGGTCGTCCCGGGCCTGTACGCGGCCGGCGAGGTCGCCTGCGTCTCCGTGCACGGCGCCAACCGCCTCGGCACGAACTCGCTGCTGGACATCAACGTGTTCGGCAAGCGGGCCGGCATCGCGGCCGCCGAGTACGCGGCGAGGGCCGAGTTCGTGGAGCTGCCGGAGGACCCCGAGTCCGTCGTCGTCGCGCAGCTCGAGCGGCTGCGGACCTCCACGGGCACCGAGCGCGTGGCCACCATCCGCCGCGAGCTGCAGGACACCATGGACGCCAACGTCATGGTGTTCCGCACCGAGCAGACGATCAAGACGGCGGTCGAGAAGATCGCCGAGCTCCGGGAGCGCTACAAGAACGTGGCGATCCAGGACAAGGGCAAGCGGTTCAACACGGACCTGCTGGAGGCCGTCGAGCTGGGCAACCTGCTGGACCTGGCCGAGGTCATGGCGGTCTCCGCCCTGGCCCGCAAGGAGTCCCGCGGCGGTCACTACCGCGAGGACTACCCGAACCGCGACGACGTCAACTTCATGCGGCACACCATGGCGTACCGCGAGGTCGGCGCCGACGGTTCCGAAACCGTCCGTCTCGACTACAAGCCGGTCGTCCAGACCCGCTACCAGCCGATGGAGCGTAAGTACTGATGGCAACCCCTGTTCTGGACAAGGCCGAGGCGGAGGCCCAGGCGCCGTCCCCCTACATCACGGTCACCTTCCGGATCCGCCGGTTCAACCCGGAGGTCTCGGCGGAGGCGACCTGGGAAGACTTCCAGCTGGAGATCGACCCGAAGGAGCGCGTCCTCGACGGCCTCCACAAGATCAAGTGGGACCTGGACGGCACGCTGACCTTCCGCCGCTCCTGCGCGCACGGCATCTGCGGCTCGGACGCCATGCGGATCAACGGCAAGAACCGTCTGGCCTGCAAGACGCTGATCAAGGACATCAACCCCGAGAAGCCGATCACGATCGAGGCCATAAAGGGCCTCACGGTCCTGAAGGACCTGGTCGTGGACATGGAGCCGTTCTTCCAGGCGTACCGGGACGTGATGCCGTTCCTGATCACCAAGGACACCAACGAGCCGACGCGTGAGCGTCTGCAGTCGGCCGAGGACCGCGAGCGCTTCGACGACACGACGAAGTGCATCCTCTGCGCGGCCTGCACCTCGTCCTGCCCGGTGTTCTGGAACGACGGCCAGTACTTCGGCCCGGCGGCCATCGTCAACGCGCACCGGTTCATCTTCGACTCGCGTGACGAGGCCGGCGAGCAGCGCCTGGAGATCCTGAACGACAAGGACGGCGTCTGGCGCTGCCGCACCACCTTCAACTGCACCGACGCCTGCCCCCGCGGCATCGAGGTGACGAAGGCGATCGCCGAGGTGAAGCGGGCGCTGATCACGCGCCGCTTCTGACGCCTCGCGCGTACCTCACCGAGGGCCCCGTTCCAGCCTGGGACGGGGCCCTCGGGCGTGCCGGGCAGGGCTCTCGGCCGTGCGGGGCAGGGCCCGGCTACAGCTGGCTCAGGATCGTCGGATCGGTGATTCTCGTGTCGTCCGCCAGCATCATCGCCTTGCTGAGGATCACCGCGAGCGTCCGGTCGCCCTCGTAGGGCAGGTAACCGGCCTGCGGGCGGGCCGGGTCGCTCTTCGGGACGATGCACAGGTACCGGTCGTCCGGGGTCCTGAGGATGTTGCCCGAGCCGAGGTGGATCTTGTACGTGTGCAGGTCGCCCCGCACGTGCAGGAAGCGGCCCTCGACCGTGCAGCGGCCGGCGACGGCCAGCCGGGGTATGAGCCGCTCCAGCAGCGCGCGGCGGGTCTCGGCACCCTGGCTCAGCTCGCCGAAGCCGTACGACGTCCAGTACTCCCGGAAACGGCCCTCGGGGCCGCCGTCCTGCCAGGCCGGGTCGTTGCCCACGCTCGCAACACCGACGAAGAGATCGACGTCGCGCAGCACCTCGGAGAGCACCAGCGGCGGGACGGCGGTCAGGGGCAGCGGCTCGACCGGGCCGGCACCGTCGCGCGGCCACATCCGGTACTCGCCGCCGCCGCAGTGCGCCGAGTTCTCCGGCGCGTCGATCGGATAGAAGCGGACCTGGTCGGTGCACAGGCGCAGATGGCTTCCGGAGCCGGTGACGTCGTCGCCGTGGCCGTCGCCCTCCCCGTGGATCCAGTACTCGGCGCGCAGGCCCCACTGCGGCAGCTCGCGCACGGCGGGCGGGGCCTCGTCGTCGACCATGAGGCGCAGCCGGTTGCGCCAGCCGCGGACCGCGGCCAGCGCGTGGAACTGGTGCTGGCGCAGGATGTGCGCGGCGAACCGGTTGGAGTAGGTGCCGGTCGCGCGCTCGGCGTCCGTCAGCAGGTAGACCTCGCGGTGGGCCTGCTTGAACGGCTGGGTGATGCCGTGCCGCTCCAGCCAGTCGCGCCAGGCGACGATCTCCGCGGGTTCGTGACCGACGGGGTGCCAGAGGGTGACCTCACGGCCGCCGTCGAGCGGGTCGCCGGTGAGCGTGCGCAGGGCTCCGTCGGCGTACCCCACCGTGGTGCCGTCGACCGTCCACAGCAGGCGGCGGGCCAGCGTGCCGACGAGCGGGTGGTCGAGGCAGCGCTCGCGCCAGGTGCCGTAGGACCAGGTGCGCCGGGCCAGGAACTGCCGGTCCAGGCGCTCGCTCTGCGCGGTGAGCATCCTGTCGATGTCCTTGACCGCCGCCTTCAGCTCCTTCACCTCGTCGGCGTGGTCGCGCCGCACGGCGGCGGGCGCGTTCCTGACGGGCCTGCCGGCGGCGTTGCGCCAGCCGAGGACGGCGCGGGTGCCGTGCACCTCGATCAGCGCGGTGACGTCACCGAGCCGGTGCTCCGCGCGGCCTACGCCGGTCAGCCCGTAGGCGGGCACGGCGAGTTCCTCGGTCTCCTCCCGGGTGAGACCGAGCGCGGCGGCCCGGTCGTCGAGCGCCTTGTCCAGGAGCCTGGCGGTGCTCTTGTACGTCACCCGGGTGACCAGGCGGGCCAGTTCGGCCAGGGCGGCCTCGCTGTGGATGCGGGCGAGCGCGACGACGCCGGCGTTGGCGACCTTCGGGTTGCGCGGGCCGAGGCCGGCGACCTTCTTCAGCGAGGTCTCCACGAGGGCGCCGAGCGCGCGGGCGCTGTCCGGGTGCGGCGGCACCAGCGAGAGCAGCCAGGCCAGGCCGCGCAGGGCCGTGGCGTTGTACGGGTCGAAGGTCTCGTCGGGGTTCGCGCCGTAGTGGGTCGCCACCAGCGGGCGGGTCCGCGGTCTGCCCACGAGGCGCAGCCAGCGCCGCAGCCGCTCGCCCGCGTCGTCGGCGCCGACGGCGTCGAGCAGCGTCCGTCCGGTCCGTTCCCACTTCGCCGACGGCCGGGCGGAGCCGGCCGTGGTGGCGTGGGCGACCAGGCGCCGCCAGTCCTCGCCGAGTCCGTCCAGCTCCGTCAGGGCCTGGTCGGCCCAGGCCTCGCCGGGGTTCACCGCGGGGTCGGTGAGCCGGTCGGCCAGGGCACCCAGCTCCTGCGACCCGTGCCACAGCGTCAGCCGGGTGCGGCGGATCACGGCGACGAACGCGCCGGGCAGCTCGCGCCCCTCGGCGAGCTCCAGCCCGGCCAGCCGGACCAGCTCCGCGGGCTGGTGGTGCACCTCCTGCTCGGAGGCCAGGCGGATCAGCGCGGCGCGGCCGTCGACCGGCCCGGTCGCGGCGGCTGCCGCGGTGTCCAGGGTGGCGAGGAACCGTACGATGCTGCGCCGCTCGGCCGTCCCGGACTCCGGGGCGATGCACCGGCCCGCCAGCCGGTGCACGAGCCGGGCCCGGAACCCGGCGTCCGCGGCACGCGCGGCGTCCACGACCTTGCGGCCCTCGAACCCCCAGTGGTCGTCGATCATGTCGGCGAGCGCGAGCAGGTCGGGCACGAGCCCGTCGGCGTCCTCGTCGGCGATCCGCCCGAGGACCTCGCGGACCAGGCGGGCGTACGCGGAGGGCGAGGTGATCATCAGCCACCCACCAGCGGCACGAGCTTCAGGAAGGTCACCTCGGTGCCCTGCGCCAGCTCCACCTCCTCGTCCGGGTCGGTGACCTGACGGTCCCCCACCAGTACCAGGAAGCCGTTGCCCGCGAAGGCCGTGAGCGCCAGCTCCGCCTGCGCCCCGGGGTCGATCCGGCGGGGGGTGCGCAGTGCGTACCCGTTGAGCACCCGCTCGGCGTCCCGCGGCTGCACCAGCCCCTGGAACACCCGCGGCGTACGCGCGTTGTACTCGGCGACCTCCTGGAACACCCGACGCCGGATCAGCTCACGCACGGTGAGCCGCTCCTCGGCGATCTCGAGCCCCCAGCCCGCACCCCGGTCCCCCGCAGTCGTCTCGTCGACGAACGTCACGATTGCCATGCCGACGACAGTAGGGGGCACCACTGACATTGATATTGGTACGCAGGTGCCGGTGGTCGTGGCTCTGGCACTGACTGACAATCACCGATCGGGGCCGGCCGGCCAATCCCCGGTTCCGCGAGCCCGTCGCCCTACGCTGACGGCATGTCAGATGACGAGTCGTACGAGCTGCTCGGGTTCGACAACGTGCTGCTGCCGGTCGGGGATCTCGGGCGGGCCGTGGAGTTCTACGGGCGGGCCGGGTTCGCGGTGGGGTTCCGGCTGGACGAGGCGGGGATCGCGCAGCTGAAGGTCGGGGGCGAGGCGCCGGGCATCCTGCTGTGCGCGGAGGGCGAGTTCGGGCACCGGCCGCCGCCGTGGCCCTCCCCGCGGGTCTGGCTGGAGGTCGCCGACGCGCGGGCGGCGGCCCGGGGGCTGACCGCGGCCGGCGTCGAACTGCTCGACGCGCCCTCCCCCGTCGCCACCGGCTGGACCGTCGAGTTCGCCGACCCCTGGGGCAACGTCATCGGCCTCACCGACTACACCAAGCGCCCCGAACTCGGCCGCCGCCCCTGAGAGGCCGGTCACTCCCGGGCCCCTCACGCGCAGTTCGGTTGAACGTGTTCAAAAACAGGTCTACAGTCACTCACGACAGCGTTTTGAACGCGTTCAAGAAAGGGTGGGGACATGGACCGTACGGTCATCGCCTACGTCATCTATCTTCTCGTCAGCATCGCCCTGACCATCTGGGTGGCGCGCACGCTCAGCCGCAACGGGCGGGTCTTCCTCGCCGACGTGCTGCACGGGAACGAGAAGCTCGCCGACGCCGTCAACCACCTGCTGGTGGTGGGCTTCTACCTCGTCAACCTCGGCTTCGTCGCGCTGTACCTGAGCGGTGACGAGACCATCGAAGACACCCGCGGGATCTTCGAGGCCCTGTCCACCAAGCTCGGCGTGGTGCTGCTGGTGCTCGGGGTGATGCACCTGGGCAACGTGTACGTGCTCAACCGCATCCGGCGGCGCGGGATGATGGAGCGCGAGCAGGTTCCGCCGGTCGGCCCGCAGGGCTGGACCGCCCCGCCGGCGGGGGCGTGAGCGCGGTGACGGCCGAGGCCGCCGTCCGGGGCCGGGACGCGGCGCGCGTCCCGGTCCACGGGCTGACCGTTCTGTACGACGCCGAGTGCTCGCTGTGCTCCTTCGTCCGCGACTGGCTGCTCGAACAGCGCCAGTTGGTGCCGCTGGAGCTGGTGCCGGCCGGTTCCGCCGAGGCGCGGCGGCGCTACCCCGGCCTCGACCACCGGAGCACCCTGGACGAGGTCACGGTCGTCGGGGACGCCGGACAGGTCTACCGGGGCGCCGCCGCCTGGGTCGTGGTCCTGTGGGCCCTGCGCGACCACCGGCCGCTCGCCCACCGGCTGAGCACCCCGGCGGGCGCGAAGCTGGCCCGGGGCGCGGTGCTGGCGGCCGCCAAGTGGCGGGGCGCGCAGTGGGGCGGGCGCGCGTACCCGCGCGGCGACGGCTGGACGTACGACCCGCGCGCGGGATGGACGTACAGCCCTCCGGGCTGTGACAGCGGCACCTGTCCCACTGGCTAGGCTCTGTCCGTGCCCGCGAAGAACGACGGCCCCGCAGAGGGCGCGACCCCGAGCAAGTCCGAGCAGACCCGTGCGCTCATCCTGGAGACGGCCATGCGGCTGTTCCAGGAGCGCGGCTACGACAAGACCACGATGCGGGCGATCGCCAAGGAGGCCGGGGTCTCCGTCGGCAACGCGTACTACTACTTCGCGGGCAAGGAACACCTGATCCAGGGCTTCTACGACCGGATCGCCGCCGAGCACCAGGAGGCGGTCCGGGAGGTCCTGGCCCGGGAGACCGACCTGGAGGCGCGGCTCGCGGGCGTACTGAAGGCGTGGCTGGACGTCGCCACCCCGTACCACGAGTTCGCGGTGCAGTTCTTCAAGAACGCCGCCGACCCGGACAGCCCGCTCAGCCCCTTCTCGCCCGAGTCGGAGCACGCGCGCGTGGAGGCCATCAGCGTCCACCGGCAGGTGCTGCTGGGGACGAGGACCAAGGTGCCCGAGGACCTGCGGGAGGTGCTGCCCGAGCTGATGTGGCTCGCGCAGATGGGTCTGGTCCTGTACTGGATCTTCGACCGGACCGAGGGGCGCGAGCGCAGCTACCGGCTCGCCGAGCGCGGGGCCCGCCTCACCGCGCGCGGCGTCGTCCTGGCCCGCTTCCGCGTGCTGCGGCCCCTGGTCCACGAGGTGCACGAGCTGTTCACGGACTTCCTGCCGGGCATGACGAGGGCGCTCCCGGACCCGGCCGCGGCCAAGCGACGCGGCACGTGATCGCTTCCGGGTGAAGCGCCCGTGACGGGACACCCGGCGTCGGGCTGCCTACGACGATGCTCTCGACACCAGCCCACGGGAGGCACGTCATGTCCGCTGCAGCCGTCGAGCGGACCCACGGCGATCGTCCGCTGATCGCGGAGGCCAACCGGCTCATGGACCGCAATCCGGGGTATCGCGTCGAGATCATCGGAGGCCAGATCCTCGTGTCCCCGCCGCCCAATGCCGCTCACGCCCGGGCCCTGTCGAGGTTGAAGCTCTCCTTCTTCGCCGCCGGTCTGCACGGCGGGGAGACCGAGGTTCTCGAAGGTGTCGGGCTCTGGCTTCCGACCTGCGGGACATGGTCCGGATCTACGCCAGTGCCAAGGTCCCGGTGTATGTGATCGTCGACCGCAAACACCAGCGCCTCCATGTCCTGACCGACCCCACCGGGGACGGCTACGAGAATCACCGCCCGTACTCCGCCGGCGAAATCGTCACCTTGCCCGATGCGGTCGGCGCCGACGTCGCCCTTGATGTGAACGAGATCCTCAAGGCGGGCCAGGTAAAGGGCGGTTGACCGGATCACCCACGTCCGAGCGGCGCGCCGCCCCCCGCCCTCAGATCCAGCCGAGCTTCCACAGCCGGAACACGCCCGTGCCGTCCGTCAGGTACTGGCCGCCGCCGACGTCCTCGCTGCTGACCACGTACTCCTTGCGCTGCCACAGCGGGATGAGCGGGACGTCTGTCGCCACGTCCGTCTGGAGATCGCGGAAGTCCTGGGTGACGCGGCTGCGGTCGGCGTACTGCTGGCTGTCCAGGATGAGGCTGTCGACGGCCTTGCTGCGGTAGCCGGTGTTCATGGTGCTGCCGGTGCCGACGAGCGGGGCGCCGAAGGTGTCCGGGTCCGGGTAGTCGGCGACCCAGCCGACCGCGTACGCGTCGAGCCGGCCGCTCGCCCACCGCTTCTGGAAGTCGGTCCACTCGTAGCCCTTGACGTCCACCTTGAACAGGCCGCTCGCCTCCAGCTGCCGCTTGAGCTCGGCCGCCTCGTCGGCGGCGGCGCCCCGCCCCCTGCCGTAGCCGTAGGTGAAGCGGACCGGGAGCCGCACCCCCGCCTCGGTCAGCAGCGCCCGGGCACGGCGGGCGTCCTGGGCCGGGTAGGCGTCGAAGAACGCCGTCGTGTGGCCGGTGATGCCGGCCGGGACCAGCGAGTAGAGCGCGTCGACGGTCCCGTCGTACACCGTGGCGGCGAGCTGTTCGCGGTTGACCAGCCAGGCCAGCGCCCGCCGGACGCGGACGTCGTGCAGCGGCGAGGATGCGCGGGTGTTGAGGAACAGGCTGCGGGTCTCGGAGCTGTCGGACTCGGACACGCGCTGCCCGGGGTCGCTCGGGTTGAGCGCGGCGAGGACCTTCGGCGGCAGGGTGCGCGTGGCGACCTCCACCTTCTTGTCCTTCCAGGCCGCCGCGAGCCTGTCGGCGTTCGTGTAGTAGCGCAGCTCGACCGGCCGGCCGGTGCCGCCGACGGCGCCCTTGTAGGCGCTGTTCGGGGCGAGGGCGGCGCTGTGGTCCTTGGTGTACGCCGACAGCCGGTACGGTCCGGTGCCGTCGGCGTGGGTGCCGGTGCGCAGGGCGTCGCCCGGGTAGCGGCTGCGGTCGACGATGGACCCGGCGCCGGTGGCCACCTTGAACGGGAACGTGGCGTCCGGCGAGGACAGGTGGAAGGTGACCGTCATACCGCTCGCGTCCACCGAGCGGAGGGTGGAGAGCAGGGAGGCCGGACCGACGTCGGAGTTGATCTTCTTGACCCGGTCGAAGGAGAACTTCACGTCCTCGGCGGTCATCGCGCGGCCGCTCGGGAAGACGAGACCGGCGCGCAGCCCACAGCGGTAGGTGCGCAGCCCGCCGCCGACGAAGCCGCAGGTCCTGGCCGCGTCCGGGACCGGCGAGGGGCCGCCCGGCTCGAAGGTCAGCAGTGACTGGAACACATTGCTGAACAGGGCCCAGGAACCGGCGTCGTAGGCCCCGGCCGGGTCGAGTGACGTGACGGCGTCCGTCGTGCCGACGGTGATCGTCCTGTTGTCGTTCTCCTGCGCCGGCAGCAACTGCCAGCCGCCCACCCCCACGACCGCCAGAACCAGCAATGTCATGAGAATCCGCATGCGAACCGATCGCATCGGTTGCCCTCCCCGACCCGTGACGGGCCCCCTGCGCACCAGCCGCTCCCCTGCGGCGCGCACACCTAATCACAGGACTTTCACCCGGGGAAGAGAATTCAGAAGAGAAGGGAAAGAACTTACGAAGAAACGTTTCTCACTTGTTGCACAGCCCTTTCCCGGCCAAGTCACGGCACCCGGGGAAGAGGCGGCGGCACCCGGGCTCCGGTCAGGCCTGCTTCGAGGCGAGCTGGACGACCGTGATGTCGGAGGGGGCCCCGACCCGCGTCGGCGGGCCCCACGCGCCGGCGCCCCGGCTGACGTACAACTGGGTGTCGCCGTAGCGCTCCAGACCCGCGACCGTCGGGTTGGCGGCCGCGGCGATCAGGTTGCCGGGCCACAACTGGCCGCCGTGGGTGTGACCGGAGAGCTGGAGGTCGACGCCGAAGCGGACGGACTCGTGGATCTGCACCGGCTGGTGGGCGAGCAGCACGCAGGCCCGTGCCGTGTCCCGGTCGTGCAGCGCGGCGGCGAAGTCCGGGCCCTGGCCCTCGCTCTCGCCCTGGAGGTCGTTCACCCCGGCGAGGTCGAAGAAGGGCAGTTCGGTGCGGCTGTTCTGCAGCGGGCGCAGACCGAGCCGGCGCACTTCCTCGATCCACTGCTCGGCGCCGGAGAAGTACTCGTGGTTGCCGGTGACGAAGTACGCACCGTGCCGGGCGCGCAGGCGTGCCAGGGGCGCGGCGGCCGGCCCGAGGTCCTTGACGCTGCCGTCCACCAGGTCGCCGACGACCGCGACGAGGTCGGGCTGGGTCGCGTTGATGGTGTCGACGACCTTCTGCGCGAAGCCGCGGCCCAGGGTCGGGCCCAGGTGGATGTCGCTGACGACCGCGATCCGGAAGCCGTGCGCGGAGCGCGGGAGCTTGGCGAGCGGGACGGTGACCCGCTTCACCCGCGGCCCACGCAGCACGCCGTACGTGCCCTCGGCCACGGTGCCGACGGCGGCCGCGGCGGCGGCACCGGCGACGACCCGGGAGACGAAGAGGCGGCGGGAGGGGGCCGCGGGCGGGGCCGGCGGCGGATCGCCGGCCTCCGTCACCGGTCCGGCCCCGGCCGTCAACGGTCCGGCCTTTCCGGCCCCCACGGTCTCGGTCCCGGCCGTTTCGGCCCGGGGCTGCTCGGGCCCGCCTGCCGCAGCCACCGTCACGGCCACCGACTCCGGGTGCGGCGCCCGCACCCCGGCCGCCTCCGCGCGGGTACGCCGCTCGAGGAGCCGGCGCAGCAGCGGGCGTACGACCTCACCGGCAAGTACGCCCAGCAGCAGGTAGAGCGAGAGCGCGAGCCACAGGAAGCCCGGCCAGGCCAGGGTGCGCTGGAGCCAGAAGGGGGCGCCGACGCGTTCGGCGACGAGCGCGCCGACCGCCAGCGCCCAGCCGCCCGCGATCAGCGCGGCGCCCACGCGGCGCGCCGCGCCCGGGCCGCGGGTGGTGTCGCGGAACAGGCGGCGCCACACGTACCAGTTGCCCGCCGCGACGACGCCCACCACGAGCAGCGCCACGAGCACGAAGACGACCACCATGCCGCCGAGTTCCCTCCGTCGGTCCCCTTCGGGGTGTCCGGATCGCTATGACGTCCGGCGCAGTGCGCGCAGTCCGCGCAACCCGATGACCCCGATGACCGTCCCCAATACGAAGGAAACGACGGCGAGGGCCAGGTGCACCCAGAAGTACGCCGTCGGATGCCCGTGGTCGAACGCGAGCCCGCTGCCGTCCTTGACGAGATTCTTGACGAAAGTGACCCAGATGATCCAGCTCCACACCCCGAAGGCGAGCAGGAACCAGGAGACCGGGCGGCTGAGCTTCATACGTCCAGTATCGCCGCGGGGCGTCCGGCTCGGTGGCCGGGGTAGGGCCGACGGTGGGACACCGGTGACCGGGGCATGTACTTTCTCGTCCGTGCCCGCACCTCTGAAGATCGCCAGGCGATCCCTGCTGATCGCTTCCGCCACGTTGTTGTCCCTCTCCACGGCCGTGCCCGCCGCGCTCGCGGCCCCGCGCCCCACGACGAGTCCGTCGGTCACTCCCCCGGCGCACATGTCGGCCGTGGGCGGTGCCCGCCTCGGTCTGGCGGGCACCCAGGTCGAACTGGGCAGTGGTGCTCCCGTGCTGCCGAAGGACCTCACCGCGCGCTCCTGGATCGTCGCGGACGCCGAGTCCGGGCAGGTGCTGGCCGCGCACAACGCGCACTGGCGACTGCCCCCGGCCAGCACGATGAAGATGCTCTTCGCCGACACCGTGCTGCCGAAGTTCCCCAAGTCCCAGCAGCATCGGGTCGCCGTGACGGACCTGGCCGGGATGGGCGCCGGGTCCAGCCTGGTCGGGATAAAGGAGAACGAGAGCTACTCCGTCCACGACCTGTGGCTCGGTGTCTTCCTGCGCTCCGGCAACGACGCCGTGCACGTGCTCTCCGCGATGAACGGCGGTGTGGAGCGCACCGTGCAGGACATGAACGCGCACGCCCAGAACCTCCAGGCGCTCGACACGCACGTGGTGACCCCGGACGGCTACGACGCGGAGGGGCAGGTGTCCTCGGCGTACGACCTGACGCTGTTCGCCCGCTCCGGGCTGCAGAAGAAGGACTTCCGCGAGTACTGCTCGACCGTGCGGGCCTCGTTCCCGGGGGCCACGACGAAGGGCAAGGAGGGGGAGAAGGGGAAGAAGGGCAAGCCGACCCGCGAGTCCTTCGAGATCCAGAACACCAACCGGCTGCTGAGCGGCGACTACGACACCCCCGTGTACCAGGGCATCGCCGGGGTGAAGAACGGCAACACCACCAACGCGGGCGCCACCTTCACCGGCGTCGCCGAACGCGGCGGCAAAGTGCTCCTGGTGACGGTGATGCACCCCGAGAAGCAGGAGCACAACGAGGTCTACAAGGAGACCGCCCGGCTGTTCGACTGGGGTTTCCAGGCGGCCGGGAAGGTCACGCCCGTGGGCGCACTGGTGCCGCCCAGGGGGGCCGCGGCGAGCGCGCAGCCGGGGGCCACCCCCGCGGCAGGCCAGGCGGGCGGCGCGGACGGCGGCTCCTCGGCCAGGCCCGTGGCGAGCGCCACCGCCGGCTCCGGCGGCGCCGGGACCGCGCTGGCGATCGCGGGCGGAGTGCTGGTGCTGCTCGCCGCCGGAGCGTTCCTGGTCAACCGCCGCTGGCCGCTGCCGGACCTGGTGCGGCGCCGGACCCGTCCGTGAGCACGGCGCCCTCGTCCTCCTTGCTTCCGGTTGCCGTCCAGGCGGCGCAGTACAGAACGAGTTTGGCGGTGAAGTTGATCCACAGCAGCAGCGCCACCGGGACCCCGAAGGCGCCGTACATGCTCTTCGCCGCCACGCCCTGGATGTAGCCGCTCAGCAGCAGCTTGAGCAGTTCGAAGCCGACCGCGCCGAGCAGCGCGGCCACGAGCAGGCGGTGGCGCGACGGCTCGACGCCCGGCAGCAGGGTGAGCACGTACAGCAGCAGCAGGAAGTCGGCGAGCACGGCGACGGCGAAGGCCAGGACGCGCAGCAGCACACTGCCCCAGCTCTGCTCGTCCAGCCCGACCTGACGGGAGGTCCAGCCGACGGCCGCGGAGGCGACGGTGGACACCGCGAGCGTCACCAGCACGGCGCCGCCGAGCCCCACGAGGACGCCGGCGTCCCTGAGTTTGCTCAGCAGCGGGTTGTCCTCGCGGTCGGGCAGCTCCCACACGGCGCGCAGGCAGTCGCGGGTCTGGCCGACCCAGCCGATACCGGTCAGCAGCAGGAAGGCACCGGCGATGAGGCCGACCGTGCCGGCGTTCTGGACCAGGGCGCTGATGTCGAGCTGGTCGGAGATCCCGGGGATCTGCTCGGCGATCCTGTCCTGGAGCTCCTTCTGCTGCCCGGGGCCGAGCGTGGCCGCGGCGATGGCGGCGGCCACCGTCAGCAGCGGGAACAGCGCCACGAAACTGACGAAGGTCATGGCCGCCGCCAGCCGGGTCCACTTCACCCGGTCCAGGCGCTCGTACGACCGCCACGCGTGCGTGAGCATCACACGCGCCACCAGGGGGCCGATGACGGGGAGCTTCTTCAGCCAGTCCATGATCGGACTGTGCCCGCTCAGCGTTCGCGTGAACACCGCGTTTCTCGGCCATATCGCCCATAATCGGGCGATACAGTCGGCTGCCGTGATGGATGCCTCGCGTCTCCCCCGGTCCCTGCTCGTCCTCGGCGGCACGTCCGAGATCGCGCTGGCCGTCGCGCGCCGCCTCATCGTGCGCCGCACCCGCACCGTCTGGCTCGCGGGCCGCCCCTCGCCCGCCCTGGAGGGGGCCGCCGCGCACCTGCGCACCCTGGGGGCGGACGCACGCACCGTCGCCTTCGACGCGCTCGCCCCTCAGTCCCACGAGACGGTGCTCGGCAAGGTGTTCGCCGAAGGCGCCGTCGACATGGTGCTGCTGGCCTTCGGCCTCCTCGGCGACCAGGCGTACGACGAGCGGGAGCCGTTGAGCGCGGTGCGCGTCGCGCAGACCAACTACACCGGGGCGGTGTCCGCGGGCCTCGTCAGCGCCCAGGGCCTGCAGAACCAGGGCCACGGCAGCCTGGTGGTGCTCTCCTCGGTGGCCGGCGAGCGGGCCCGCCGCGCCGACTTCATCTTCGGCTCCAGCAAGGCCGGCCTGGACGCGTTCGCCCAGGGGCTCGGCGACGCGCTGCACGGCACCGGCGCCCATGTCATGGTCGTACGCCCCGGGTTCGTCCGGACGAGCCGGACGGCCGGCGGGCCGGCCGCGTTCACGACGACGCCGGAGGAGGTGGCCACGGCCGTCGAACTCGGGCTGCGGCGCGGCTCGGAGACGGTGTGGGTGCCGGGCACGCTCCGGCTCACGATGACGGCGCTGCGGCATCTGCCGCGCGCGGTGTTCCGGCGGCTGCCGCTGTAGGGCGAAGCCCGGGCGGCTGCCGCTGTAGGGCGAAGCCCGGGCGGCTGCCGCCGCAGGGGCGAAGTCGCCGCGGCTGCGGCTAGTGCTGTGGCCGGAAAGGTTGAACCTTTCCGGCCACAGCACTAGCGGGTTCCGGGCCTTGAAGGGCGGCGGGTCTACCAGGCGGGCAGGCTGCCGCGGTCCACGGGGGACGCCTGCGGGGGCACCACCGCGCAGCCGCCGAAGGCGAATTCGCGCAGCTTGCGCCACACGTCGTCGGGTCCCTGCTCGTAGAGGGCGAAGCCGGTGCACGGCCACTCGGCCGTGTAGTCGGCGAGCGCCTCGAAGGCGTGGTCCATCGCCGCGTCCTCGATGCCGTGCGCCACCGTGACGTGCGGGTGGTAGGGGAACATCAGTTCCCGTGGCACCGGTCCGGACGGGTCGCGCAGTCGCCCCTGCAGCCAGGTGCACGCCTCGGCGCCCTCGGCGACCCGTACGTACACCACCGGAGACAGCGGACGGAAGGTGCCCGTGCCGGACAGCCGCATCGTGAACGGGCGGCCGGCCGCGGCCACCTCGGTCAGATGGGCCTCGATCGCGGGCAGCCGTCCGGCCTCGACCTCGGTCGGCGGCAGCAGGGTGACGTGCGTGGGGATGCCGTGAGCTGCGGCGTCGCCGAAGCCCGCGCGCCGCTCCTGGAGCAGGCTGCCGTGGGGCTCCGGGACCGCGATCGACACGCCGATCGTTACGGTCCCCACGTCGTCTCCTGTCGTCGTGTCTGTTTGGTTCTCAGCCGTTTCGTCGTGGCCGTCCGGCTATCGACTGTACGACCACGGCGGTCCTGTGGGCAGGCGCAGCCACAGTGATGTGCAGCGCTCTGCCCCCTGGTACGTGTGTGCGGTGGTGCGCCTCAGTGCTTGGCGGGCAGGAAGCCCACCCGGTCGTACGCCCGGGCGAGGGTCTCCGCGGCGACCGCGCGGGCCTTCTCCGCGCCCTTGGCGAGGACGGCGTCGAGGGTCTCCGGGTCGTCCAGGTACTGCCGGGTCCGCTCCCGGAACGGGGTCACGAACTCGACCATGACCTCGGCGAGGTCGGTCTTGAGCGCGCCGTAGCCCCTGCCCGCGTACTTCTCCTCCAGCTCGGCTACGCCCTCACCGGTGAGGGTCGAGTAGATGGTGAGGAGGTTGCTGACGCCGGGCTTGGTCTCCGGGTCGAAGCGGATGACGGTGTCGGTGTCGGTGACCGCGCTCTTGACCTTCTTGGCGGTGGCCTTGGGCTCGTCGAGGAGGTTGATGAGGCCCTTCGGCGTGGAGGCCGACTTGCTCATCTTGACCCCCGGGTCCTGGAGGTCGTAGATCTTCGCCGTCTCCTTGAGGATGTACGGCTTCGGCACGGTGAAGGTCTGCCCGAAGCGGCCGTTGAAGCGGTCGGCGAGATCGCGGGTGAGCTCGATGTGCTGGCGCTGGTCCTCGCCGACCGGGACCTCGTGGGCCTGGTACAGCAGGATGTCGGCGACTTGGAGGATCGGGTACGTGAACAGGCCGACCGAGGCCCGCTCGGCGCCCTGCTTGGCGGACTTGTCCTTGAACTGGGTCATGCGGGAGGCCTCGCCGAAGCCGGTGAGGCAGTTCATGACCCAGGCGAGCTGGGCGTGCTCGGGGACGTGGCTCTGGACGAAGAGCGTGCAGCGCTCCGGGTCGAGGCCGGCGGCCAGCAGTTGGGCGGCGGCGAGCCGGGTGTTGGCGCGCAGCTCCTTGGGGTCCTGCGGGACCGTGATCGCGTGCAGGTCGACGACCATGTAGAACGCGTCGTGGGTCTCCTGCAGGGCCACCCACTGGCGGACGGCGCCGAGGTAGTTGCCGAGGTGGAACGAGCCGGCGGTGGGCTGGATGCCGGACAGCACGCGAGGACGAGACTGCATGGCGGAGCCATTCCCCTGAGGGCGGTGGTGGGAGACGGGCGGGCGGTCTGAGGCCATGTCCATCATTCTCTCAGGTCCCCGGGCCCGGTCCGGAACTGGCCGGAAACAGATGTGATCCGATTCGTCTCCAGTGGTGTGACAGACGTGCCGCGGCGGCCCGGCGGGGAGCCGGGCCGCCGCGGTGGGGCTGTCGCCAGGGGTCAGCCGAGGTCGATCTCCGGGTACAGCGGGAAGCCCGCCACCAGGTCGGTGGCGCGGTGGGAGATCTCGTCCGCGACCTTCGCGTCGAGCACGTGCTGGGCCTTGGAGGGGGCGCCCTTGGCGGTGGTGCCGGGCTCGGTCGTGGTGAGGACGCGGTCGATCAGTCCGGCGACCTCGTCCATCTCGGCGGTGCCGAGGCCCCGGGTGGTCAGCGCGGGGGTGCCGACGCGGATGCCGGAGGTGTACCAGGCGCCGTTGGGGTCGGCCGGGATCGCGTTGCGGTTGGTGACGATGCCCGACTCCAGCAGGGCCGCCTCGGCCTGGCGGCCGGTGAGGCCGTAGGAGCCGGCCACGTCGATCAGGTTCAGGTGGTTGTCGGTGCCGCCGGTCACGAGCGTGGCGCCGCGGCGGGTCAGGCCCTCGGCCAGGGCCCGGGAGTTGTCCACGATGCGCTGGGCGTAGTCCTGAAAGGCGGGCTGCCGGGCCTCGGCGAGGGCGACGGCCTTGGCGGCCATCACGTGCGGGAGCGGGCCGCCGAGCACCATCGGGCAGCCGCGGTCGACCTGGTCCTTGAGGGAGTCGTCGCACAGCACCATGCCGCCGCGCGGGCCGCGCAGCGACTTGTGGGTGGTGGTGGTGACGATCTGGGCGTGCGGGACCGGGTCGAAGTCGCCGGTGAGGACCTTGCCCGCCACCAGGCCCGCGAAGTGCGCCATGTCGACCATGAGGGTCGCGCCGACCTCGTCGGCGATCTCGCGCATGATCCGGAAGTTCACCAGGCGGGGGTAGGCGGAGTAGCCGGCGACGATGATCAGCGGCTTGAACTCGCGGGCCGAGGCGCGCAGGGCGTCGTAGTCGATGAGGCCGGTGGCCGGGTCGGTGCCGTAGGAGCGCTGGTCGAACATCTTGCCGGAGATGTTCGGGCGGAAGCCGTGGGTGAGGTGGCCGCCGGCGTCCAGGGACATGCCGAGCATGCGCTGGTTGCCGAAGGCCCGGCGCAGCTCGGCCCAGTCGGCCTCGGAGAGGTCGTTGACCTGGCGGGCGCCGGTCTTCTCCAGGAACGGCGCCTCGACGCGGTCCGCGAGGACGGCCCAGAAGGCGACGAGGTTGGCGTCGATGCCGGAGTGCGGCTGGACGTAGGCGTGCCGGGCGCCGAACAGCTCGCGGGCGTGCTCGGCGGCCAGCGACTCGACGGTGTCGACGTTGCGGCAGCCGGCGTAGAAGCGGCGGCCGACCGTGCCCTCGGCGTACTTGTCGCTGAACCAGTTGCCCATCGCCAGCAGGGTGGCCGGGGAGGCGTAGTTCTCGGAGGCGATCAGCTTGAGCATCTCGCGCTGGTCGTGGACCTCCTGGCCGATGGCGTCGGCGACGCGCGGCTCGACCGCGCGGATCACGTCGAGGGCTGCACGGAAGGCGGTGGACTCGGTGGAGAGGGGCGCAGAGTTCTCGGGCATCAGGACCTCCGGACGTGGCGTTCGTCGTTCACGGTACGGCCCAGGCGCACGGCACACTTCCCGCTCGGGCCGCTCCCCGATGGTCCGTCCCATCCCAGCGCGCCAGTCACGGCCCGCCGATCAGCCTACCGGGCGGTCCGGCCGGGGAGTCTCCCGCGTCCACCATGCGAGCGAGGATAGGAAGAGGGTGACCTTCACCTTCGGGAGCCGCCGTGACCGCTACGGAAGACCTCATCGCCACCGCCGACGCGCACAGCGCGCACACCTACCATCCGCTGCCGGTGGTGATCGCCACCGCGGACGGGGCCTGGATGACGGACGTCGAGGGGCGGCGCTACCTGGATCTGCTGGCCGGGTACTCGGCGCTGAACTTCGGGCACGGCAACCGGCGGCTGATCGAGGCGGCCAAGGCGCAGCTGGACCGGGTGACGCTGACGTCGCGGGCGTTCCACCACGACCGGTTCGGCGCGTTCTGCGAGGGGCTGGCCGAGCTGTGCGGCATGGAGACGGTGCTGCCGATGAACACGGGCGCGGAGGCGGTGGAGACCACGGTGAAGACGGCCCGGAAGTGGGGGTACCGGGTCAAGGGGGTGCCCGCGGAGATGGCGAAGATCGTCGTGGCGGGCAACAACTTCCACGGCCGTACGACGACGATCATCAGCTTCTCCACCGATCCGGAGGCGCGGGCGGACTTCGGGCCGTACACGCCGGGCTTCGAGATCGTGCCGTACGGGGACATGACGGCGATGCGGTCGGCGGTGACCGAGAACACGGTGGCGGTGCTGCTGGAGCCGATTCAGGGCGAGGCGGGGGTGCTGGTGCCGCCCGCCGGGTACTTCCGGGCGGTGCGGGAGCTGACCCGGGAGCGGAACGTGCTGTTCGTGGCCGACGAGATCCAGTCGGGGCTGGGGCGCACCGGCCGGACCTTCGCCTGCGAGCACGAGGGGGTGGTCCCGGACGTGTACGTGCTCGGGAAGGCGCTGGGCGGCGGGATCGTGCCGGTGTCGGCGGTGGTGTCCTCGCGGGAGGTGCTCGGGGTGTTCCGGCCGGGCGAGCACGGGTCGACGTTCGGCGGGAATCCGCTGGCGTGCGCGGTGGCCCTGGAGGTGATCGCGATGCTGCGGTCGGGCGAGTACCAGGCGCGGGCCGCGGAGCTGGGCGAGCATCTGCACCGGGAGCTGGGGCTGCTGGCCGGGACCGGGCGGGTGACGGCGGTGCGCGGGCGCGGGCTGTGGGCGGGCGTGGACATCGCGCCGGGACTCGGGACGGGCCGCGAGGTGTCCGAGAGGCTGATGGACCGGGGCGTCCTGGTCAAGGACACCCACGGCTCGACGATCCGGATCGCCCCGCCGCTGGTGATCGGCAAGGAGGACCTGGACTGGGGGCTGGACCAGCTGCGGGGGGTGCTGGGCGGGTAGCGCGTGCGTCCGGGGGCGCTTCGGGGGGGCGCCCGGCCGAGGGGGCGCCCGGCCCGGAGGAGGTCCGGCCCGGAAGGCGTCCGGCCCGGAAGGCCTGCTCCCGGAGGGGTTGTCCGGGAGGGCGCCCAGACCGGCGGGCGCCCGGACCGCAAGGCGCCCAGACCGGCGGGCGCCCAGACCGGCAGGCGCCCGGCCCGGAACACGCCCGGCCCGGAACACGCCCGATCCGGACCGCGTCCGTCTAGAGGATCACGTGCGGCAGGAAGCGGGCGTACTCGTCCGTGATCAGGCCCGAGGACTCGCGGATGCCGAGGCCGGCGGACTCGTCGCCGACCACCCAGGCGCCGAGGACGACGTGGTTGCCGTCGAAGGCGGGCAGCGGCGCCAGCTCCTGGTAGCAGCAGGGTTCGTCGCGGACGGCGGGGGCGGCGCCGGGCTCGTGGACGGTCACCCCGGCCCCCTCGCGGCCGAGCAGCGGCTTGGCGACGTACCCGGTGGTGCCGGCCAGCTCGCCCGGGCCGTCGAGGTACGCGGGGAGCAGGTTCGGGTGGCCCGGGTAGAGCTCCCACAGGACGGCCAGCAGCGCCTTGTTGCTCAGCAGCATCTTCCAGGCGGGCTCGATCCAGAGAGTGCTGCCCGAGCCGCCGCCGTTGTCCAGGGTGTCCAGGACGTGGTCGGCGAAGCGGTCGGTGGTCAGCCACTCCCAGGGGTAGAGCTTGAAGCAGCTGCGGATGAAGCGGAGCCGGTTGTCGACGAACCGGCCGGACAGCGGGTCCCAGCCGATCTCCTCCACGGAGATCCAGTCGGTGTCGAGGCCGGCCTGCTCGGCGGTCTCCTTCAGGTAGGCGACCGTCATCAGGTCCTCGCCGAGCTCGTCGGCCGAGGAGTGCGCGAAGTACAGCGGGCCGCCGGACGGGAGGAGCCGGGACTGCTCGCGCCAGGCGGCGACGAGGCGTTCGTGCAGGGAGTTCCACTGGTCGGCGCCGGGGAAGCGTTCCTCCATCCAGAACCACTGCGGGGAGGCGGCTTCGACCAGGGAGGTCGGGGTGTCGGCGTTGTACTCCAGGAGCTTCGCCGGGCCGGTGCCGTCGTAGTGCAGGTCGAACCGGCCGTAGAGGGTGGGCAGTTCGGCGCGCCGGTGCCAGGCCTCGGCGACCGCCCGCGCCACGCGCGGGTCGGTGATGCCGAGGTCGGCGAAGCGGTCGGTCTCGACGATGTGCGCGGCGGCAGCCAGGCACATGCGGTGGAGTTCCTCGACGGCCTCCTCCAGCGCCTCGACCTCCGCCAGGGTGAAGACGTAGTACGCGCTCTCGTCCCAGTAGGGGCGCAGGGAGCCGTCGGGATGGCGGGTGAGGGGGTAGATGAGTCCCTGTGCCTCGACGGTCCGCTGCCAGTCGGGGCGGGGGTCGGTGGTGCGGCGCTGCATGGCCTGCGTCCTCGTCCCGGGTCAGCCGCCGGAGCTTCCCTTGCCGCCGCCGAAGCCGCCGCGGTCGACGCCGCCGTGGCCGCCCCCCGAACCACCGGAGCCGCTGCGGGGCTTGGTGAGGGAGCCGCCCTCCACCCAGCCGCTCTTCTTCTTGCCGCCGTAGTACCAGACGCCGTGCACGGAGGTCTTGGCGGACTTGCAGTTCTTGTCGGAGACGACCTTGTAGCCGCGCAGCGCGTTGTAGCTGTCGCGGTCCACGCAGCGCTTGTCCGGGTCGGAGGAGCAGGCGGTCAGCGCCGCCGCGAGAAGTCCCATGCCCCCGAGTACGACCGCGCCCGAGCGAAGTTGCCGGCGTGCGTCCGCCATGTCCGTCTCTCCCCGTTGTCAGTTGTCACTTGTCGGTTGCCCGTTGTCCGGCGTCCCATCCTGGCCGGTTCTCGGCCGTCAGCCTAGAGATCGGTGAGAGCGTCTGCGCAGCGGGCCCTGCGGAACTTCTGTTCGCCTATAGTCTTTTCGTGCTTTTTGGAATGGTGTGCGCACTGGGTGCGGCGGTCTGTTTCGGCTTGGCGACGGTGCTTCAGGCGATCGCCGCGCGCGCGGCGGGCGGAGGTGGGGGCGGGGACGCGGCGCTGTTGCTGCGGGCGGTGCGGCAGTGGCGGTACCTGGCCGGACTCGCGCTCGACGGCCTCGGCTTCCTGCTCCAGATCGCCGCGCTGCGGTCGATCCCGATCTACGCGGTCGGCGCGGCCCTCGCCTCCAGCCTCGCGGTGACGGCGGTGGCCTCGGCCCGGCTGCTGCGGGTGCGGCTGAGCGGGGTGGAGTGGGGTGCGGTGGGCGTGGTGTGCGCCGGGCTGGCGATGCTGGGGCTGGCGTCGGGGACGGAGGGCAGCACGGGCGGCTCGGCCGCGCTGGAGTGGGCGATGCTCGCGGCGGCGGGGGCGGTGCTGGCGCTGGGCGCGGTGGGCGGCCGGCTGACGGGGCGCGGGCGGGCGCTGCTGCTGGGGCTGGGGGCCGGGTTCGGGTTCGGGGTGGTGGAGGTGTCGGTCCGCCTCATCGACTCGCTGGCGCTGCCGGACCTGCTCACCAACCCGGCGGCGTACGCGCTGCTGGTCGGCGGTGGCGCCGCGTTCCTGCTGCTGACCTCCGCCCTGCAGCGCGGCTCGGTGACCACCGCCACCGCCGGGATGGTGATCGGCGAGACGATCGGACCCGCGGCGGTCGGGGTGATCTGGCTGGGCGACCGCACCCGCGAGGGCCTGACCTGGCTCGCCGTCCTGGGCTTCGCCGTCGCGATCGCCGGCGCCCTGGCCCTGGCCCGCTTCGGCGAGGCACCGGCGGAGGCTGGGGCGGAAGCGGGGACGGGTACGGAGGCGGGAGCCGGGGCGGGTTAGGGGCGACGGCCACGAGGCCGAGGCGCCCCGGGACAGCGGCCCGGCGCCGCAGAGCGCCGGCCACAACGGCGCAGGCCAACGCCCACCGCTACAACGAAGGCGACCCAAGGCGGCAGCCCGGACGGCCGAGGCAGGCCCCGACGACGGCCCGGACGGAACGGCGCACCGGGCGCGGCGGCGAAGGCCCCCGAGACGACCACACCAGCGCCACAGAACACCCACCGCTACAACGAAGGCAGCCCAAGGCGGCGGCCCGGACGGCCGAGGCAGCCCGCGGGCGAGAGCCCTGCGGCGGGGCGGCGCAAGGTGGCCGCCCCGCCGCGGGGCAGCGCAAGGTGGCCGCCCCGCCGCGGGGCAGCGCAAGGTGTGGTGGCGCTGGGGGCCGGGCGGTGTGGGGTGTCCGGCCGTCAGGGGAGGGCTCGGCACAGGGCCTCCAGGGTGGAGGACCAGGCGTGGTCCGGGGGTGTCGCGTAGCCGACGACCAGGGCGTCCACGGGGGTGGTGGTGGCCTGGGGGTGGCGGAAGCGGGAGAGGCCGAAGACGGCGAGGTGCTGCCAGGCGGCCGCCTGGACCGCGGAGGTCTCGGTGCCCGGGGGCAGACGCAGGACGGCGTGCAGGCCGGCGGCGATGCCGGTGGCGCGGACGGCGGGGGCACGGACCGCGAGCGCGTCGACCAGGGCGTCCCGGCGCCGGCGGTAGCGCAGGCGGGCCGCGCGCACATGCCGGTCGTAGGCGCCCGAGGCGAGGAACTCCGCCAGCGTCAGCTGGTCCAGCACCCCGCAGGTGTCGATGCGGCCCTTGGCGGCCGCTGCCTCCTCGGCGAGGGAGGGGGGCAGGGCCGCCCAGGCCAGGCGCAGGCCGGGGGCCAGGGACTTGCTCGCCGTGCCGAGGTGGACCACGTGGTCGGGGGCCAGACCCTGGAGCGCGCCGACGGGCTGGCGGTCGTAGCGGAACTCGCCGTCGTAGTCGTCCTCCAGGACCAGGCCGCCGGTGCGCCGGGCCCAGTCCAGGACGGCCGCGCGCCGGTCGGGGTGCAGGGGTACGCCCATCGGGAACTGGTGCGAGGGGGTGAGCAGGACGGCGCCCTCGTCGTTCAACGCGCGGGTGTCCGTGCCGAGTTCGTCGAAGGGCAGCGGACGGGTGCGCAGCCCCTCCTGCTCCAGCAGCCGCCAGTGGACGTCGAGGCCGTAGGACTCGACGGCGACCGTGCGCACCCCGCGCTCGCGCAGCACCGCGCCGAGGATCCGCAGGCCGTGCGCGAAGCCCCCGCACACCAGCACGTGCCCGGGATCGGTGCGCACGCCCCGCACCCGGGCGAGGTAGCCGGCGAGGGCGGTGCGCAGTTCGGCGCGACCGCGGGGATCGCCGTAGCCGAGGGCGTCGTTCGGGGCCGCGGACAGGGCGCGGCGGGCGGCCCTGAGCCACTCGGCGCGGGGGAAGGAGGCCAGGTCCGGGGTGCCGGGCCGGAGGTCGAGGGCGGGGCGGTGGCCCTCCGGGCGCGGGAGCGCCGCGCCGGTCCGCCCCCGCCGCCCGGAGGGCACGGCGGGCACGGCGGGCACGCCCGTGGCCACCCGGGTGCCCGAACCCTGGCGGGCGGTGAGCCAGCCCTCGGCGACCGTGTTGCGGGCGATGCCCAGGTCGGCGGCGAGGGTGCGGGAGGAGGGCAGCCTGGTGCCGGGGGTCAGGCGGCCGGTGCGCACGGCCTCGCGCAGGGCGTCGGTCAGGCCGCGGCGCAGGCCCGGACCGGCCGGTTCCAGGTGCAGGTCGATGCCCAGAGTGGCCCAAGGTTCCGCCATGGAAATGGACCATACTCCTGGGCTGCCTCGCCTCTAGGGTCGATCGCATGACGACTACGAGCGACCACGTGACGACGACCGCGGAGTACGCCCCCGAGCACAGCCCCCGGCTGTCCTGGGCGCAGCACGCCCCGGAGGTCCACCAGGCGATGATCCGGCTGGAGAGGGCCTCCGGGCAGGGCCTCGACGCACGGCTGCGCGAGCTGGTGAAGATCCGCGCCTCGCAGCTCAACCACTGCGCGTTCTGCCTGGACATGCACACCAAGGACGCGCTCGCGGCGGGCGAGAGCGTCGAGCGGATCGTGCAGCTGAGCGCCTGGGAGGAGTCGCGGCACTTCTACACGGAGAAGGAGCTCGCGGCGATCGAGCTGACCGAGGCGGTCACCGTCCTCACCGACGGCTTCGTGCCGGACGAGGTCTACGAGCGGGCCGCCCGGCACTTCGACGAGGCCGAGCTGGCCCAGCTGATCGCCGCGATCACGGTGATCAACGCGTGGAACCGCTTCGCGGTGACGACCCGGATGACCCCGGGCCACTACACGCCGGGCCGGTACAAGTGACGGCCGACCCTGTTGAACATTTGTTGGACGCTTGCTCCACAGCGCGCTAGCCTGGTCGCATGGCGAGCACGATAGGGTTCCGGCCCACCGAAGAGGACGAGCGCATCATCAAGGCCGCCATGAAGAGCGGCGACAGCACGAGCGATGTGATCCGACGCGCGCTCAGGCTGCTGGAACGCGAGGTATGGCTGGCGGAGGCCCGATCGGCTGCCGAGCGACTCGCCGACGAGGACCTCTCCGAAGAGGAGGAGGCCTGGTGATCCGCGGCGCCGTCTACCGGGTGGACCTGGGTGACGCGAAGCGCGGTCACGAGCAGCGCGGCAAGCGGTACGGCCTGGTGATGAGCCCATCCTCGATGCCGTGGAGCATGGCGACCGTCATTCCCACGTCGACCAGTGCACAGCCGGCGGTCTTCCGCCCGGAAATGGAGATCGCCGGAACTCCGACGCGACTGCTCGTCGATCAGATCCGCACCGTGGACGTCATGTACATCCACGGCGACCCCGTGCACTACCTCGACCGCGACGAGATGGCCGAGGTGGAGCACGCGGTCAGCCGCTACCTGGGCCTCTGACCCGCCGGGTGCCGGGGCGGTCCGCCCCGGCACCCGGGTCGCTCAGGACAGCCAGGCCTTCCAGGTGGAGCGGTGGCCGTCCACCCACTTCTTCGCCGCCTCGGACGGGGAGAGCTTCTGGTCGGCGATCATCAGGGAGACCTGGTTCTGGTCCTCCGTCGTCCACTTGAACTTCTTCAGGAAGGCCGCCGCCTTGCCGCCGGACTTCGCGAAGTCGGCGTTGAGGTACTTCTCCAGCGGCGTGTGCGGGTAGGCGCAGGCGACCTTCGCCGCGTCCGCGTCGCAGCCCTCCTTGTACGGCGGCAGCTTCACCTCCGTCATGGGGACCTTCTTGAACAGCCACTGCGGCGCGTACCAGTACGTCAGGAACGGCTTCTTCTCCTTGGCGAACTGCCTGATCTGCGTGATCTGCGCCGCCTCGGAACCGGCGAAGACGACCTGGTAGTTCAGCTTCAGGTTCTTCACCAGGGCCTTATCGTTGGTGACGTAGGACGGGGAGCCGTCCATCAGCTGGCCCTTGCCGCCGCTCTCCGCTGTGCGGAAGAGCGAGGCGTACTTGTTCAGGTTCCTCCAGTCGAGGATGTCCGGGTGCTGCTTGGCGAGGTACGTCGGGACGTACCAGCCGATGTGCCCGGTCACCCCGAGTCCGCCGCCGTGCGCGATCGTCTTCTTGTCCTCGACGTACCGCTTCTCCTGGTCCGGGTGACCCCAGTCCTCCAGGATGGCGTCCACCCGGCCCTGGCTGAGCGCGTCCCAGGCGGGGACCTCGTCGACCTGGACGGTGTCGACGCGGTAGCCCAGTTCATGCTCCAGCAGGTACTGGGCGACGGCCACGTTGGACTGGGCGCCGACCCAGGACTGCACGGACAGGGTCACGGTCTTCGAGCCCTGCGCGTTGGCGAACGGCGAGGCCTGCTTGGTCATGTCGGCGGCGCCGCAGCCGGTGAGCAGCGACAGGCCGGCCACCGAGGCGGCGATGAGGGTCGTCCTGCGGTTGAACCTCATGTCACGCTCCCTTCCGCACGCGGCGTTCGGTCGGCTGGGTCACCCGGTCGAGCATCAGACCGAGGCAGACGATCGCGAGGCCGGCCACCAGACCGGTCGCCAGGTCGCCCTGGGCGAGGCCGAAGACGACGTCGTAGCCGAGCGCGCCGCCGCCGACGAGACCGCCGATGATGACGACCGCGAGGACGAGGACGACCCCCTGGTTGACCGCCAGCAGCAGCGCCCGGCGGGCCAGCGGGAGCTGGACCTGGCGGAGCTGCTGCCCGCTGGTCGCGCCGAGCGAGCGGGCCGCCTCCAGGGCCGCCGGGTCGACCTGGCGCAGGCCCTGGGCGGTGATGCGGACCACGGCGGGCAGGGCGTAGACCACGGCCGCGGCGACGGCGGGGGCGCGCCCCACGCCGAACAGCGCGACGACCGGGATCAGGTACACGAACTGCGGCATCGTCTGGAAGACGTCGAGGACCGGGCGCAGCAGCCGCTCGACGCGGTCGCTGCGGGCCGCCGCGATACCGACGGCGAAGCCGACGACGAGGGTGACGGCGACGGCGGCGAGCACCTGCGACAGCGTGTCCAGGGACGGCTTCCACACACCCAGCACACCGATCGCGGCCATGGCCAGGACGGCGGTCAGCGCGGTGCGCCAGGTGCCGATCAGCCAGGCGAGCGCGGCGACGATCAGCAGCACCGACCACCAGGGCAGCCACTGCAGGCCCGCCCGGACCGGGTCCAGGACCCAGGTGGTGAAGTGCCCGGCCCAGTCCGCGGTGCCGCCGATGTACGGGACGCCCGAGTACAGGTGGGCGGTCATCCAGTCGACGGCGCGGTTGACCGGCTCGGCGATGTTGACGGTCCACCCCGAGGGCCAGTCGAGCGCGCCCGCGAGACGGGCGGCCAGGGCGACGGCGACGGTGGCGACGGCCGCGTACGCCCACGGGCGGGCGCTGCGCTGCTCCTGCCCGATGCGTTCGCCCGCGGCGCCGGTCGTCCGGTCCAGGACGACGGCCAGCAGCACGATCGGGATGCCGGCCGCGAGGGCCGCGCCCACGTCGACGGAGGCCAGCGCCTGGTAGACGCGGTCGCCGAGGCCTCCCGCGCCGATCACGGAGGCGATGACCGCCATGGACAGCGCCATCATGATCGTCTGGTTGAGGCCGAGGAGGAGTTCCTTGCGGGCGAGCGGGATACGGGCGGTCAGCAGCCGCTGGCGGGAGGTGGCGCCGAGGGAGTCGACCGCCTCCAGCACCTCCGGGTCGGCGCCGCGCAGGCCGAGCGAGGTCAGCCGGGCCATCGGCGGGGCCGCGTAGATGACGGTGGCGAGGACGGCGGCGGGCACGCCGATGCCGAAGATCAGCACGACGGGGAGCAGGTACGCGAACGCGGGCAGCACCTGCATGGTGTCCAGGACCGGCCGCAGGGCGCGGTTCATGCGGTCGGACAGCCCGGCGGCGAGGCCGAGCACCGCGCCCACGAGCACCGAGGCGAGGACCGCCACGATCATCAGGGCGAGCGTCTGCATGGTCGGCACCCACATGCCGAGCAGACCGCAGGCGAGGAAGGCGGCAGCGGTGCCGAGGGCGAGCCGGACCCCGGCCGTGCGCCAGGCCACCAGCGCGGCGGCGGCCGTCACACCCGCCCAGCCGGCGGCGAGGAGGGTGAGGTAGACGACGCGTACGGAGATGACGACCGCGTTGCTGACGTAGCCGAAGAAGTACAGGAACAGCGGGTGGCTGTCGCGGTTGTTGATGATCCAGTCGCTGGCGCCGCCGAGCGGCTTGGACAGGTCGACGGTGAGCGCCTGGGGCCAGCTGCCGCTGGCCCAGCGGGCGTTGGCGAGCGGCACCAGGACGGCGGCGACCAGCGCGAGCACCAGGAGCTTGCGGACGGCAGGGTGCCTGAGCACGCCGGACAGGGCGGGGCGCGGCGCGGAGGCGGTGATCGTCGCCATCAGATCGCCTCCTTGCGCTGCTCCGTCCCGGCCACGACCCCGAGCAGCCGCTCGTGGTCGACGACGCCGAGACAGCGACCCTCGTCCATCACGCGGGCCGGGGCGCCGGTGCGGGCCACCGCCTCGATCGCCTCGGACACCGTCGCGTCGGGGGCGAGCGCGGGACCGCCCGCGGTCTCCTGCCCGGACGCGGGGCGCATGGCGGTGCGGACCGTCATGACCTGCTCGCGCGGGACGTCCCGGACGAACTCGCGGACGTAGTCGTCGGCCGGGGCGCCGACGATCTCCTCGGGGGTGCCGAGCTGGACGATGCGGCCGTCGCGCATGAGCGCGATCCGGTCGCCGAGCTTGAGGGCCTCGTTGAGGTCGTGGGTGATGAAGACCATCGTGCGGCCCTCCTCGCGGTGCAGGCGGATCACCTCGTCCTGCATGTCCCGCCGGATCAGCGGGTCGAGCGCGCTGAACGGCTCGTCGAAGAGGAGGACCTCCGGGTCGACGGCGAGGGCGCGGGCCAGGCCGACGCGCTGGCGCTGGCCGCCGGAGAGCTGACCGGGACGGCGCTGCTCCATGCCCTCCAGGCCGACCTTCGTGACGACCTCGGCGGCCCGCTCGCGGCGCTCGCCCTTGCCCAGGCCCTGGATCTCCAGCCCGTAGGCGACGTTGTCCAGGACGGTGCGGTGCGGCAGCAGGCCGAAGTGCTGGAAGACCATCGCGGCGCGGTGCCGGCGCAGTTCGCGCAGCCGGGAGCGGTCCATGGCGCGGACGTCCTCGCCGTCGATGGCTATGGTGCCCGCGGTCGGCTCGATCAGCCGGGTCAGACAGCGCACCAGGGTGGACTTGCCGGAGCCGGACAGGCCCATGACGACGAAGACCTCGCCCTTGCGCACGTCGAAGCTCACGTCGTGGACGGCGGCCGTGCAGCCGGTGCGCTCGCGCAGGTCCGCGGGCTCCAGGGCGGCGAGTTCGGGGTCGGCGGGGACGCGGTCGGCCTTGGGGCCGAACACCTTCCACAGGCCGTCCACCGAGAAGACGGGAGCGGCGGCGGAGTCGTCCGCGGGGGGCTTACGGGTGGGGACTTCGAGTGCCATCAGGCTTCATCTCCGATCAGGTCGGCGGCCTTCTCCCCGACCATGAGGACGCCGATCATCGGGTTCACCGCGGTCATGGTCGGGAAGACCGAGGCGTCGGCGATGCGGATGCCGTGCAGACCGCGAACGCGCAACTCAGGGTCGACCACGGCGAGTTCATCGTCGGGGGCACCCATCTTGCAGGTGCCGGCCGGGTGGTACACGGTGTGCGCGACCTTGCGGGCGTACTCGCTCAGCTCCTCGTCGCCGGTGACGTCCGGGCCGGGGCACACCTCCCGCTTGAGCCAGCCGGCCAGCGGCTGCGTCTTCGCGATCTCACGGGCGATCCTGATGCCGTCCACGAGGGTGCGGCCGTCGTAGTCGTCCTCGTCGGTGAAGTAGCGGAAGTCCAGGGCGGGCTTGACGGACGGGTCGGCGCTGGTGAGGTACAGCCGGCCGCGGCTCTTCGGCTTGGGGATGTTCGGGGTCATCGACACGCCGAACTCCGGCCGCTGGTAGCCCAGTCGCTCGGGGTTGTCGGTGAACGGGATCTGGTAGAAGTGGAACATCAGGTCCGGGCCCGCGTGCTCGGGGTCGCGGCGCACGAACAGGCCCGCGTCGGAGTCCATCGCGGAGTTCTCCGGGATGGGGCCGTTCGTCTCCCACACGATGACCGACTCGGGGTGGTCCAGCAGGTTCTCGCCGACGCCCGGCAGGTCGTGCACCACCGGGATGCCGAGCGCCTCCAGGTCCGCCTTCGGGCCGATGCCGGAGTGCATCAGCAGGCGCGGGGTGTCGACGGCGCCGGCACACAGCAGGACCTCGCGGCGGGCGCGGACGAGGTGCTCCTCGCCGTCCTTGGTGCGCACGTGCACGCCCTCGGCGCGGGTGCCGTCGAGCTGGAGCTTGTACGCCCAGGTCTCCAGCCAGATCGTCAGGTTGGCCCGCTCGTCCATCACCGGGTGCAGGTACGCCACCGAAGCCGAGGAGCGCCTGTTGTTCTCCGGGTGGTAGGCCAGGTCGAAGAAGCCGACGCCGTCGTTGAACGGCTTCTTGTTGAAGCCCTCGACGCGCGGCACGCCGAGCGCCTCCTGGGCGGCGTCGACGAAGTCGCGGGCGATGGCGTTCCGGTCCTTCTCGTCGACCGCGACGATGTTGTTCTTCAGCCGGGCGAAGTAGGCCTCCATCGGAACCGCGCCCCAGCCCTTGGCGCCGGCCGCCTCCCACTCGTCCCAGTCGGACGGCAGCGGCTTGAAGGCGATCAGCGTGTTGTGCGAGGAGCAGCCGCCGAGGACGCGGGCGCGGCTGTGCCGGATGTGGCTGTTGCCGCGCGGCTGCCGCGTCGTCGGGTAGTCGTAGTCCAGTTCGCCGCCGAGCAGGCCCATCCAGCGGCGCAGGGTGAGCACGTCGTCGCGGTCGACGTCGCTCGGGCCGCCCTCGATGACGGCGACGGTGACGTCGGGGTTCTCGGTGAGGCGGGAGGCGATGACGGAGCCTGCCGTGCCGCCGCCGATGACGACGTAGTCGTACTCGTGGGTGTTGTCAGGCATCTGGGTGGTACTCCGGTGGGGGGTCGGTGGGGAGGTGGTGGTCCGGGGTCCGTGGTCGGGGGTCGTGGCCGGGGTCGTGGGCCGTGGCCGACCGGGGTCGGGGCCGTGGTCCGGGGGCCGGGGCGTCGGGGGCGATGCGGGCGGGGTGGGCCCGGCTCAGCCCGCGAACCAGCGCACCGGCTGGGGCGCGAGGTTCTGGTAGACGTGCTTGCTCTCGCGGTACTCGGCGAGTCCGGCGGGGCCGAGTTCGCGTCCGACGCCGCTCTTGCCGAAGCCGCCCCACTCCGCCTGCGGCAGGTAGGGGTGGAAGTCGTTGATCCAGACGGTGCCGTGGCGCAGCCGCCCGGCCACGCGGCGGGCGCGCCCCGCGTCGGCGGTCCACACCGCGCCCGCGAGGCCGTACTCGGTGTCGTTGGCGAGGGCGACGGCCTCGTCCTCGGTGCGGAAGGTCTCGACGGTGACGACCGGGCCGAAGACCTCCTCCCGGACGACCTTCATCTCGCGGTGGCAGCCGTCGAGGACGGTCGGCTCGTAGAAGTAGCCGGCGGCGGGGCGCTGCGCCGACGGCTCGGGCCGCCTGCCGCCGGAGCGCAGCACGGCACCCTCCTCGAGCGCGCCGGCGACGTACGCCTCCACCTTGGCGCGCTGCTGCTCGGAGACGAGCGGGCCGCACTCGACGCCGTCCTCGGTGCCGCGGCCGAGGCGGATCTTCCCGGCCCGGCGGGCGAGTTCGGCGACGAATCGTTCCCGCACGGACTCCTCGACGATCAGCCGGGCACCCGCCGAGCAGACCTGGCCGCTGTGGATGAAGGCCGCGTTGAGGGCCTGGTCCACGGCGGTGTCGAAGCCCTCGTCGGTGGCGCAGGCGTCGGCGAAGACGACGTTGGGGTTCTTGCCGCCGAGTTCGAGGGCGACCTTCTTGACGCTCGGGGCGGCCGCCTGGGCCACCTTGGTGCCGCTGATCAGGCCGCCGGTGAAGGAGACGAGGTCGACGTCGGGGTGCTCGGCGAGCCGGGCGCCGACCGTGTGGCCGGGACCGGTGACGATGTTGGCGACTCCGGCGGGCAGCCCCGCCTCGGCCAGCAGCTCGATCAGCGCGACGGTGGTCAGCGGGGTGATCTCGCTCGGTTTGACCACGAAGGTGTTGCCGGCGGCGAGCGCCGGGGCGATCTTCCAGCTGGCCTGGAGCAGCGGGTAGTTCCAGGGAGTGATCAGCGCACAGACGCCGACCGGCTCGTGCACGACCACGCTGTGGATGTCGGGCGAGCCGGCGTCCACGACCCGGCCGGGGGCCTCGGCGGCGACCAGGTCGGCGAAGTAGCGGAAGGCGTCGGCGACGCAGTCGATGTCGACCCGGCCCTCCTCCACGGTCTTGCCCGCGTCCCGGCTCTCCAGCAGACCGAGCCGCTCGCGGTCGCGCACCAGGAGGTCGGCGACCCGGCGCAGCAGGGCGGCACGCTCGGCGGCCGGAGTGCCCGGCCATGCGCCCCGGCCGCCGTCGAAGGCACGCCGCGCGGCCTCGACGGCGAGGTCCGTGTCCTTCTCGTCGCCCTCCGCCACCACGGCGAACGGCGTCGCGTCCGCGGGGTCGAGGATGTCGCGCGTGGCGCCGGAGACCGCTTCCAGCCACTCCCCTCCCGCGTGGATGGTGCTGTGCGCCGTGCGTTTCGCCGTGTCCGCCATGATCGGGGTTGCCTTTCGTTCCTGCTCAGTGGCCCTGTGTTACATGGGTGTCACCCTCAGGGGCCTCTAGCGCATGCCCGTCCCCCCGAATTGCATGCGCAATCCGTGGCTCGAAGTGTTCCGTGTCACGGAATTAAGGGGCGGAAATTAACGAAAGGGACGTACGGGTCGGGTGGGCCGGCGTCATGGTGGCGTCGAGATGACGTCGCGGTCCGACGCCCGGCCCGTTCCGGAAGAAGGGCCTCAGCCGCAGGAGCCGCCGGACGGGCAGAAGGAGGCGAGCGCGGTGGTGAGCGGGGTGCTGATCAGGTCGGGCGCCATGGTCTCCGGGCCGCTGACGCGGATCGCGTAGAGGGTGCCGTCGGGTGCCTGGAAGCGGTGGTCGATCACCCGGCGGGCGCCCTTGTCCGGGTCGTCGTAGCGGTAGGTGAGCTCGGACCAGGTGGCGGCGGCACCGCGGTCCAGGGCCTGGTAGCCCGGCTGGCGGGCGAAGCCGTAGCCGGGGTGGTTCTCGGCGAGGTCCAGGGAGGCGGCCGGGGTGTCCTCGGCGATCGCGAAGATCTGGAGCTGGCGGCCGTCGCCGGGGGCGTCGTAGTAGACCACCGGGGCCTTCTCGCCCTGCTTCTGCCGCCGGGACCAGCCTTCGGGTACGTCGACCGTGTAGCCGACGGGGTCCTGGGCGCGCCGGTACCCGGCCGGGGCGGACGGGGCGAGGAAGGGGGAGCCGGGCGGCGCGGACTCCTGGGGCGGGGAGGCGGCCGGCCTGGATCCGGAGGTCGCCGAATTCGCGGCGGGGCCGGAGACGCCCGCGTCGACGGCCGGGGCGGCCCCGGTGCCGGTGCCTCCGTGGTCGCGGGCCACGTACCAGACGCCGGCGCCCGCTCCCCCGCCGACGAGTGCCGTGACGGCCAGCGCGGCCAGCAGCCGGCCGACGCGGTGGCCCGCGGTGCCGGGGGTGCCGGGCCCTGCGGAGGTACCGGGCCCGGGCGGGTACGCCGATGAGGTCTCCGGGGCGCCCCATCCGGCGGGGGGACCTCCGGGGGCGGGCCCCGTGGCGGGCGGGGCGCCGGCGGAGCCCCACGGCGGGGTGGTGGACGGATGCGGCAGGCCGGCGGCGTTCCACGGAGGGGTACCGGCCGTCTGCCACGGTCCCGGCGAGCCCCACGCCGGCGTGCCGGGCGGGGTGCCGCTGCCCTGCGGCGGGGTGGCGCCCTCTTCCGGCGGGGCCGGGCGGGGGTGCGGAGTGGCCGTCGCCCACGGGGGCGGGACGTGAGCCGTCTGCGTCTGGGCGGAGGCCCAGGGGGGCGGGGTGGGCGAGGGCCCGGCGGGCGCGGCCGGGGCCGTACGGGTCTCCGCCGACGCCCACGGCGGGGCGGCCCCGCCCGTCCCCGCCCCGTCCGGCGTCCCGGCCGCCCCCGCGTCCGGCGCCCGCGTACCGGGCACCTCCCCGACCGGCACCTCCGCGTCCGGCACCTCGGCCGCCCAGGCCGCCCGGCCTCTCTCCTCGCTCGGCTCGTGCTCCGGCCCCGAACCGGAGCTGTGACCGTCCCAACCGCTCATCGCGAACCCCCCGAACTCACCCTGACGGGTACGCCTTTGACGGTAGCGGCAAAAACACGCCACAGGCCCCGTTCCGGAAGGAACCGGAACGGGGCCTGTGCGAGGCCGTGACGAAGCCGTGAAGACTGGTCCGGGGACGGGGTCCCGAGGACGCGGGCCGTGAGGCCGGGGATCAGATCAGGCCGAGACCGCGGACCGCCTCGCGCTCCTCCTCGAGCTCCTTGACGGAGGCGTCGATGCGGGCGCGGGAGAACTCGTTGATCTCCAGGCCCTGGACGATCTCGTACTGGCCGTCCTTGCAGGTGACCGGGAAGGAGGAGATCAGGCCCTCCGGGACGCCGTAGGAGCCGTCCGACGGGATGCCCATGGAGGTCCAGTTGCCCTCGGCGGTGCCGTTGACCCAGGTGTGGACGTGGTCGATGGCGGCGTTGGCGGCGGAGGCGGCCGACGAGGCACCGCGGGCCTCGATGATCGCGGCACCGCGCTTGGCGACGGTCGGGATGAAGTCCTCGGCCAGCCACTTCTCGTCGTTCACGACCTCGGCCGCGTTCTTGCCGCCGACCGTGGCGTGGAAGATGTCCGGGTACTGGGTGGCGGAGTGGTTGCCCCAGATGGTCAGGCGCTTGATGTCGGCGACCGTGGTGCCCGTCTTCTTCGCGAGCTGGGTCAGCGCGCGGTTGTGGTCCAGGCGGGTCATCGCGGTGAAGCGCTCGGCCGGTACGTCCGGGGCGGCGGCCTGCGCGATGAGGGCGTTGGTGTTGGCCGGGTTGCCGACGACGAGGACCTTGATGTCGTCCGCGGCGTGGTCGTTGATGGCCTTGCCCTGCGGCTTGAAGATGCCGCCGTTGGCCTCCAGGAGGTCACCGCGCTCCATGCCCTTGGTGCGCGGGCGGGCGCCCACGAGGAGGGCGACGTTGGCGCCGTCGAACGCGACGTTCGGGTCGTCCGAGATCTCGATGCCCTGCAGGAGCGGGAACGCGCAGTCGTCCAGCTCCATGGCCGTGCCCTCGGCGGCCTTCAGCGCCGGGGTGATCTCCAGCAGACGCAGCTTGACCGGCACGTCCGCGCCGAGCAGCTGGCCGGAGGCGATGCGGAAGAGCAGGGCGTAACCGATCTGGCCGGCCGCGCCGGTGACGGTGACGTTCACGGGAGTGCGGGTCATGGCGTTCTCCGTATGACAGCTGGCGGTGGGGCGTCCCTGCCCCGGGGTGCGGGATCCCGCCACCGGCTCGTGACCGGCGCCGCCACGATGACCGATCAAGGGTACGGATGATCGATCTCTTGGCGTCAAGAGAGATCCAGCGGTCAGGCTATCGCGCCTCCGGGATCCCCGGCCGCCGGGCCGGTGTGGCCCGTCCCACAGAGTGACGGCCACGTGACGTACGAGCGGCGGCCGCCCGTCCGAGGGAGGGGACGAGGGCGGCCGCCGGAGGCGGGTCACCGGACAACCGGAATCCCGTGGGGGTACCAATCGCCTGCCCCCGTCCGGCGCGGGCCATGCCTGGCCGGCGCCACTTGTTCCCCCCGAGGCGCCGGTTCCGGCCTTACCGCGTGCAGCCCTGCTGTCCCGACGCCAGCGTCGCGCACGCCTTCATCAGCGCCGCGTCCTTCACGGCGACCATCGGCGTGTACGCGATCGTGTCCCCGGCCGTGGTGATCGTGCCGGTCTCCTGGCGCGAGCCGACCGTGACCCGGACCTCGTCGCCCTGGGCGGCCTGGGTGATCCGGCCCCAGGCCGCACCGCAGGTCTTGCTGTAGCGGACCTCGACGACGGTCGTGCCGACGGTGGCGCTCTGCGTCGTGGTCACGAACTCGCCGCTGCATCCCATGCTTTCGGCGTCCTTGCCCGTGCACGAGGCCCCGCTGCACTTGACGCCCGGCGGCAGGTTCGGGTCGACGCTCGGGGAGGCCGCGGGCGACTTCTTCGCACCCTCGGGCTTCCTGGCCCCGCCGCCGGTGAGGTAGAAGACCGCGCCGATCAGGACCAGCACACCGACCAGGCCCGCGAGGAACATCAGCACCTGCTGCCTGCGCGCGCCGTTCGCGCCGGGGCGGGGGGCATGCGGAGTTCCGGCTGCGCCTCCGACTCGGGCTCCCGCTCCGGGTTCGGCTCCCGCTCCGGGTTCGGCTCCGGCTCCGGTGTACGCACCCGGGCCGGCCGGCGCAGGGGCCGCGGCGCCGGACGGGGAGGTCGCGGTCCGGGTGGGACCTCCGGACGGCGAGGACGCGCTCCCGGAGGCACGGCCGCCCGTCGGCGACGGCCCCCGGTACCCGGCCAGGCCCCAGGAGTTGACGGGTTCCGCCGTGGCGGAGCCGGTACCGGAGTCGGCGCCCGCATCGGTAGCGGGCTCGGACACAGGCGCGGATGCGGGAGCGGGGGCGGACGCCGGAACGACGTCCGAGCCGGTGCCGGAGCCGGGCGACGACGCCGGGCCGGGCGGAGCGGTCCACGGCACCGCGTCGCGTACGTCGGCGTCGGCCGCCGTCGGCTGCGGCGGCACCGCCGGGGACGTGCCCTCGGGTCCCGCCACCCCGGGGGCCACCGTGGCGCTGCCGCTCCTGCGGACGGTCCCGACCCCCTTGCCGTCGGCCGCGGACACCGCCCCGAACTCCCCGAGGGCGGCCCGGGCCTGGGATATCCGGATCGCCTCCATGGTCCGGTCGTGGCGCATCTCCGCCCGGCTCCAGGCCCGTTCGGCGAGCTCCCACATGGTGGTCAGGTGCACCGGGTTGGTGCCGGTGACCTCGGCCAGGGCCACGATCGCGCCCTTGGGCGCCAGCAGACGGCCGCCCAGGTAACGCTCCCAGGACGTCTTGCTGTAGCCCGTGCGGTCGGCGAGCGCGGCGACGCTCAGGCCGCTGCGGTCCACGAGCCTGCGCAGCTGGCTCGCGAACTCCCTGACCTGCGGATCCAGTTCGTCGGGCAAGGCCTTCCAACGAGGCATTGCTTCCCCCTCTTTCCCCCGGTAGTGCTGAGTGTTCCCCGCGCGTGGTGCCCTGTGCCGAGTCCCCGTTCTGGCTACCCACAGGAACGCGCCCCGTCAGGATCCCGGTTCCCGGGGTGGGGGCGCACGGGAGCACGGGTGCCGGGGCGTACGGCGTCGCGCGCCCGCCGGTTCCGCGGACCAGTGTCCCACCGGCGGCGCTCCGGCGGCGCTCCCCGTCGCGGGGAACCCGGTCCGGGATTCCGGACGTTCCGGACTCTCCCCCTCGGTCACGCTAGCCCGATCGTCGGACGAATTCGCCCCGGATTCCGAACTTGTCGACGCATCGGCACAGGGGGCGCACAGGGAGGGCGCCGAGGGGACCGCGCCGCTGTGGCAGAGCGCGGACACCGTAGCGGAACGGTCACTTCCGTGCCACAGCGTGCGGACAGCCGTTGAACAGCCCGTTCCCGGTGCAGCAGGGTTGATCCCGGGCGGCGGCCCGTCCTTACTCGGGGGAGAGGATGGGCCGCCGTCGCCGTGTGCGGGCCGGGGCGCCGCGACGCCGCGAGCGTACGGGCGTTCGCATGAACGAAGCCCACTGAACCGGCTGAACCGGATTCGCTAGCCGCGGACCGTGAAGTGCAGCGCGTCGTCCAGGAACGGGATCTCCAGCCACGGCTTCGGCTGGACCATCAGTGCGAGCAGGACGATCACCACGCCCAGGACGCCGTAGGTGACGATGTCCGTGAAGCGGGAGCGGACGGCGAGCATGCCGACCCGGGGCAGCAGCCAGCGCAGCACGGCGCCGCCGAGCAGCGCGATACCGACCAGCAGCAGACCCACCCGGAAGGCGTCGAACGCGGTCACCAGCAGCCCGAGCCCGACCGTGCCCAGCACGGCCAGCAGCGGCCACTGCCGGGCGGGCGCCGGGGCGTCGCCGGACGCGGCCCGGCCGCCGCCCTCCGGCCGGGCGGTGTCCCGGGTGAAGAGCGGGAAGCGGCGCGTGACCCGGCGCGGCCTGCCGTCGGCGTCCGGCGCGCTGACCGGGTCGCAGACCTCCATCTCGGGCTCGGCGGGCCCGGCGCCCCGCGTGTCGCCCCGCGCCTCAGCCGACACTGCGCTCCGCCGCCTCGACCACGTTGACCAGCAGCTGCGCCCGGGTCATCGGGCCGACGCCCCCGGGGTTCGGGGAGATCCAGCCGGCGACCTCGGCGACGTCCGGGTGGACGTCGCCCACGATCTTGCCCTCGTCGTTGCGCGAGACGCCGACGTCGAGGACGGCCGCGCCCGGCTTGACGTCCTCGGCGCGGATCAGGTGCCCGGAGCCGGCCGCGGCGACGATGATGTCGGCCCGCCTGAGGTGGGCGGACAGGTCGCGGGTGCCGGTGTGGCACTGGGTCACCGTGGCGTTCTCGCTGCGCCGGGTGAGCAGCAGCGGCATCGGACGGCCGATGGTCACCCCGCGGCCGACGACCACGACCTCGGCGCCCTTGATCTCCACGCCGTAGCGGCGCAGCAGGGTCAGCACGCCGTTGGGGGTGCAGGGCAGCGGGGCCGGCTCGTTGAGGACGAGGCGGCCGAGGTTCATCGGGTGCAGGCCGTCGGCGTCCTTGTCCGGGTCCATCAGCTCGAGGATGCGGTTCTCGTCGATGCCCTTGGGCAGCGGCAGCTGGACGATGTAGCCGGTGCAGGCCGGGTCCTCGTTCAGCTCGCGGACGACCGCCTCGATCTCCTCCTGCGTCGCGGTGGCCGGCAGCTCGCGCTGGATGGAGGCGATGCCGACCTGGGCGCAGTCGCGGTGCTTGCCGGCGACGTACTTGTGACTGCCGGGGTCGTCCCCGACGAGGATCGTGCCGAGGCCGGGCGTGACGCCCTTCTCCTTCAGCGCCGCCACGCGGGCGGTCAGATCGGACTTGATCGCGGCTGCGGTGGCCTTGCCATCGAGAATCTGGGCGGTCATGGCCCCATACTCCCGGATGACCGGGTCCCGGTTCCAATCCGGGGGCGCTCCCCGCCGAACGTTCCGGTGTGATCAGCGATGTTGCACTATCACAACACCTGCGGAATGTGGCTGGACAAGTAAGCCCGTGGTAAAGAACGATGAAGAACAGTGCCGCGGGCAGTACCGGGGGGACCGACCGCAAACGACGTATTTCCTCCGATTCATGCTGCGCGTCGTCCCCGCACTCGGAGCAACGGAGGAAAGACCGCCATGAGTTTCGGCGACCCGAACAACCCCTACGGCCCGCCGCAGGGCCAGCAGCCCGGCTACCCGTCCCAGCCCCCGCAGGGCCAGCCCGGCTACGGATACCCGAGCGCACCCCAGGGCCAGCCCGGCTACGGATACCCGCAGGCCCCGCCCGCCCCGCAGGGGTACGGCTACGGCGCTCCCATGGAGATGCCCGGCCTGATCAAGACCGCCCGGGTGCTGCTGTTCATCCTGGCCGGGCTCCAGTTCCTGGCCGGCATCATCATCGGCATCGCGGGCGCGGCCCTCCAGGACGCCTCCAACGGCCTCGGGTCCGGCAGCAACACCAGCACCGCGACCGGCGTCATCGTGCTGATCGCCCTGCTGATGCTGGCCCTGGGCAGCCTGTCGATCTTCCTGGGCGTCAAGTTCAAGACCGGCGGCAGCGGCATCCGCATCGGCACGATCGTGTACTCTTCGCTGCTGCTCCTCGGCAGCATCGTCAACATCGCGAACGGGCAGGGCGGTTCGGCCACCTTCGGCGGCATCATCTCGCTCGCCTTCGGCGGCATCATCCTCGCCTCGATGGTGAACAGCGCGGCCACGAACTGGTTCAACCGCCCGCGTTACTGAACAATTCACGCCATTCGCCTCAAGGGCCGTGTCTCACCCCGCACAAGGGGAGGCACGGCCCTGGTGCGTCGCCCTAGTCTGGCTTCGGTAGCCGTCAGGCACGGGGAGACGCACCTTGTACAGCATCATCGTGGTACCTCCGCCGACCACGGGGGACGAGCGAAGCGGCGCCCAGATCCGGCTGGCGCCCGGCGACCGCCTCGCCTTCGGGCGCTCCGCCCCCGACAACGACCTGGTGATCGCACACGACGGCGTGTCCCGCCGGGGCGGTGAGATCGCCGCCCACGGGGCGTTCTGGATACTGAGCAACCTCTCCGCCCGCCACACCTACGTCGTGGAGAACCCGGAGGGCGCGGGCGAGCACCTCAAGGTCGCGCCGGGCCGGCTCGACGCGCCGGTCCCCTTCGAGTTCTCCCGGATCGTGCTGCCCGCGGCCGGGGACCTGCTGGCGATCGAGGTGTGGGCGCCGCGCCACGACTACCTGCACGGCACGGGCGGGGCGGACGGCGGGACCACCGCGCCCGCATTCGCCGTGGACCGCACCAAGCGCTACTTCGCGGTCCTCGCCGCCCTGTGCGAGCCGCGGCTGCGCGGCGATCCGCACGCCCCGCTGCCGACCGTCGACCAGGTCGTCGAGCGGCTGCGCCCCGCCTGGCCGGCCGCGTCGCGCACGTCGGTGCAGTGGAACATCGACTACCTGGCGGTGAAGCTGCGCCTGAAACCCGGCCCCGAGACCGCGGAGACGGGCCCCCGCCTCAACGGCAAGAAGGAGTCCCTGGTCTCCCTCGCGCTCCGGTTCGACCTCGTACGGGAGGACGACCTGGTGGTCCTGGCCGGCCCCGCGAGCCGGGCCACCCGGTGACCGAGCCGTACGCCGTGCCGGTGCCGCGGGGCTACCGGGTCGGCGGCTGGGAGGTGCGGCGGCCCCTCGCGACCGGCGCCTTCGGCAGCGTGTACGAGGGCCGCCGCACCGGCGCCCCGGTGGCGGGCGAGAGCACCGGGACCCTGCCGGGCACGGCCGCGCTGAAGTTCCTGCCCACCGGCACGGGCACCCCGCGTCAACTGGCCCACCTGCGCGAACTCGTCGAGCGCGAGATCGCCCTGCTCCGCCGGCTCAGACGGCCGCGACTGATCCGGATGTACGAGACCCTCGTCGTCGACGACCCCGGCCGGCCCGCCCTCGACGGGGCCACCGTCCTCGTCCTGGAGCTGGCCGAGGGCTCGCTGGCCGCCCTCCTCGACGGCCGGCCGCGCCCCGCCGCCGGGCCCGCGCTGCTCGCCCAGGTCTGCGAGGGGCTCGCCCAGCTGCACCGGGCGGGCTGGGTGCACGGGGACCTGAAACCGGCGAACGTGCTGCTGATGGCGGACGGTTCGGTGCGGCTCGGCGACTTCAACATGGCCGCCGAGCTGGAGGGCACCCACGCCTACACCCCGGCCTTCTCCACCCCCGACTACACCCCGCCCGAGCTGTTGTGGTCCGAGATCGGCGAACGCGGCCGCCGCATCCGCCCGTCCGCCGACGTCTGGGCCTTCGGCGTCCTCGCCCACCTCGTCCTCACCGGTTCCTTCCCGCTGCCCGGCGGCACCCCGACGGCCCGCCGGGACGCGGCCGCCGCCTACGCCCGCGGATCGGACGAACTGCGACTGTCCCCCGAACTCCCGGACGGCTGGCGGGAGGTGGTGCGGGACTGCCTGGCCCGCACGCACGCCGGGCGCGTGGGCACCGAGGCCCTGCTGCGCCGGGTGGAGGCCGCGGCCGGCAGTGGCCGCTCACCGGGCGGGCCCCTGGTCCGGCGGATCGGGCGTACCGCGCTCCCCCGGATCGGCCGCGGTGTGCTGCCGATCCGACGCCCGGGCGGCCGCCGGGTGGGGATCGGGATCGTGCTCGGCGCGGCGGCCGCCACCGCCGCGATGGCCGCCCTCGGCTACGGCATCGGCACCTGGGCCGGTCCGGGCGCGGGCGCCGGGGGCGCCACCGCCGCCGCGACCCCCGGGACCGGCGCCGCCTCCTACGGAGCCGCCGAACTCCGCACCGGCCGGGGCGTCCCGCCCGCCTACCGCCTGCTGATCGTGGAGACCGCGCACGACTGCGCCCGGCCGGAGGTCACCCCCTCGCTGATCGCGGCCATGCTGAAGGTGGAGAGCGACTTCGACCCGGATCTCGCCGACCCCGCCAAGGACGAGTACGGCATCGCCCGCTGGACCCCGCGGGTGCTGCGCTGGTGGATGCACGACGACGGCACCCCCGCCGAGAGCGTCCCCCGGCCGCCCTTCCCGCCCGCCGAGTCCATCCCGGCGATGGGCCGCTACCTGTGCTGGATCGAACCGCGCCTGGACGACGGCCTGCCGGGCGACCGCCGGGTCCTGGTCGCCGCCGCCTACCGGACGTCGTACGCCAAGGTCAACGGCGCGGGCGGTGTCCCCGCGAAGTACCGCGGCTACGCCGAGCGGGTCGCGCACTACCTCCAGGAGTACACGCCACCGGGGAGGAGGTGACCCTCAGACTTCCGAGGTACCCGCGCGCGGGCGCCTCCGGCACGGTGGAACCACACCGCCTCGGCGGTACGACCAGATCCGTGCTCACGGTAGTTGGGGGAACGTCAGTGAACGTGAAGAAGTCCGCCGCGCTGCTCGTCGCGGCCACCGCCCTGCTCGCCGGCCCCGTCGTCCCGGCCGCCTCGGCCCAGCCGGGCGACGCGGCCGCCCCGTCCCGCTCGGCCGCACAGCGGTCCGAGGTCCAGCAGCGCGTCGACGCGGTGCTCGCCGGCCACCCCGGCGGCCGGCAGGTCGCCGCCGGCAAGGTGCGCTTCGACGGCCTCGACGTCACGGTGTACCCGGCGCGCCAGGCGGCCCAGGCCAAGGCCGCGGCGCTCGACTGCCGTTACGGCTACCTGTGCGTGGACGTCCGCGGCACCGTCTTCAACTTCTACAAGTGCCAACAGTGGTCCGTGTCCAACTGGTACGGCGACGGCGACTTCGTCAACAACCAGACGCCCGGCACCGTGGCCCGCTTCTACAACAAGGACGGCAGCGTGCGCTGGACGTCCACGGCATACCAGGCCGGCCGCGCCACCTGGGACCCGATCTACTCCGTGCGTCCCTGCTGACGCGACACGGCCGCGGTCTCCGGCCCCGCTCGGGGGAGGGCCGGAGACCGCTCTTCTCGTTCCGGGTCAGTGGAAGAAGTGGCGGGTGCCGGTGAAGTACATCGTGACGTCCGCCTTCTTCGCGGCCTCGACGACCTGCTCGTCGCGGATCGAGCCGCCCGGCTGGACGATGGCCCTCACGCCCGCCGCGATCAGGATCTCGGGGCCGTCCGGGAACGGGAAGAACGCGTCGGAGGCGGCGTAGGCGCCGCGCGCCCGCTCCTCGCCGGCCCGCTCGACCGCGAGCCTGCAGGAGTCCACGCGGTTCACCTGCCCCATGCCGACGCCGACCGAGGCACCGTCCTTGGCGAGCAGGATCGCGTTGGACTTCACGGCGCGGCAGGCCCTCCAGGCGAAGGCCAGCTCGGCCAGCCCGGCCTCGTCCAGCGCCTCGCCGGACGCCAGCGTCCAGTGCGCCGGGTCGTCACCCTCGGCCTGCAGCCGGTCGGCGACCTGGAGCAGGGCACCGCCGTCGATCGGCTTGACCTCGACGGGGTGCTCGGGGCCCTCGGCGCAGCGCAGCACGCGGATGTTCTTCTTCTTGGTGAGGGCCTCCAGGGCCCCCTCCTCGTAGTCCGGGGCCACGATGACCTCGGTGAAGATCTCCGCGACCTGCTCCGCCATCTCCTTGCTGACCGGCCGGTTGACGGCGATCACACCGCCGAACGCGGACAGCGGGTCGCAGGCGTGCGCCTTGCGGTGCGCCTCGGCGACGTCCGCGCCGACCGCGATGCCGCAGGGGTTGGCGTGCTTGATGATCGCCACGCACGGCTCGTCGTGGTCGTACGCGGCACGGCGGGCGGCGTCCGTGTCCGTGTAGTTGTTGAACGACATCTCCTTGCCGTGGAGCTGCTCCGCCTCCGCCAGGCCGCCCGTGCCCGAGGTGTAGAGGGCGGCCGGCTGGTGCGGGTTCTCGCCGTAGCGCAGGGTGTGCGCGCGCTCCAGGGTGGTGCCGAGGAAGTCGGGGAACGCGCCCGCGGCGGAGCCGCTGTCGGCCGCGGCGTCCACGGGTGCGTAGGAGGAGGCGAACCAGGAGGCGACGGCGATGTCGTAGGCCGCCGTGTGCTGGAAGGCCTCGGCGGCGAGCCGCTTGCGGGTGGCGAGGTCGAAGCCGCCGTCCGTGACCGCGTGCAGCACGTCGCCGTAGCGGGCGGGGCTGGTGACGACGGCGACGGACGGGTGGTTCTTGGCGGCGGCGCGGACCATCGACGGACCGCCGATGTCGATCTGCTCGACGCACTCGTCGGGCGAGGCGCCGGAGTCCACGGTCTCGCGGAACGGGTAGAGGTTGACCACGACGAGGTCGAACGGCTGGACGCCCAGCTCCTCCAGCTGCCGCCGGTGGTCCTCCAGCCGCAGGTCGGCGAGGATGCCGGCGTGCACCTTCGGGTGCAGGGTCTTGACGCGGCCGTCCAGGCACTCGGGGAAGCCGGTGAGCTCCTCGACCTTGGTGACGGGGACGCCGGCGGCGGCGATCCGCCCGGCCGTGGACCCGGTGGAGACGAGTTCGACGCCGGCCTCGTGCAGCCCGCGCGCGAGCTCCTCCAGACCGGTCTTGTCGTAGACGCTGACGAGCGCGCGCCGGATGGGCCGCTTGTTGCTCTCGGCGGTCACTGGATAACTACCTTTCGTCCCTCGATGCGATAGCCGTTGCGGGCGAGGCGCCCCACGACCTCGACGAGCAGCCTTCGCTCGACTTCCTTGATGCGCTCGTGCAGCGCGCTCTCGTCGTCCTCGTCCCAGACCTCCACCACGCCCTGCGCGATGATCGGCCCGGTGTCGACGCCGTCGTCGACGAAGTGGACGGTGCAGCCGGTGACCCTGGCGCCGTACGCGAGCGCGTCCCGCACGCCGTGGGCTCCGGGAAAACTGGGCAGCAGGGCCGGGTGCGTGTTCACGAACCGCCCGCCGAACCGCGCGAGGAACTCCTTCCCCACGATCTTCATGAACCCGGCGGACACCACCAGGTCGGGCTCGTGGGCGGCGACCGCCTCGGCGAGCGCGGCGTCCCACTCCTCACGGGTCGCGTAGTCCTTGACCTTCCGCACGAAGGTCGGCAGCCCCGCGCGCTCGGCGCGCGCGAGCCCCTCGATGCCGTCACGGTCGGCGCCCACGGCGACGATCTCGGCGCCGTAGGCCTCCACTCCGCTCTCGGCGATCGCGTCGAGGAGCGCCTGCAGATTGGTGCCGGATCCGGAGACCAGCACGACGAGGCGCTTGGCCACGGGCTTGGCGGCCACGGTGGGGCCCTTTCTCGGGGGAAGCTGTTTGTACGGTCGTACGAATGCTTCACGTCCCCGGATACGGGGAAGCCTACGAAGCGGCCGACCGCCAGCAACGATACCGGCACACCGGGGCAGCCCCCATGGGACGGGGGCGTGGCCGGAAGGTAGCGTCTGGGACGGGCCGGTACGGGAACGCACTCGGCGCACCGCGCGTTCACGGGATGACGGATCGGATCCAGGGCTCTTCAGCGCCTTCGGGACGCTGCGGTTCCGTCGTGACCCGCCAGTCCCACGAGACTCACCAGACTCACTGACTCACCTGACTCACCAAGGGGAAGACGCTCACTTGATGCCGGACCGCAGCCTGCGACTCCTCACGCTCCCCTCCCATGCCAAGCAGGGAGGAGAGCGCGGCGCCGTGCTGCTGCGGGAGCGCCCCGCATCGCCGCCGGACGCGCCCTCCGGCGGGGGAAGCGGCGACGGGCAGGGCGGCGCGGCCTCCGACGGCAATCCCTTCGCCCCGCCGCCCGAGGGCACCCCGGACCGCCCCTGGCGGCCGCGGAACCCGTCCGGGGGCGACCACTCCGACTCCGGCTCGGACTCCGGCTCCGGCGGGGGCGGGGGCGGGGGCCACTCCCCGTGGGGCAGCCAGTGGAGCGACCGGCAGCCCGGCCGTGCCCCGGGCGGTTTCGGTGAGCGCCCGCAGCGCCCCGGCAGCCCGGGTGGTCCCGGTGGCCCGGAGCAGCAGGGCGGCGGCCCCGGACCGGGCCTGCGCTGGGACCCCACCGACCCCGCCCAGCGCCGGGCGCGCTACGCCCTGCTGTGCGGCATGTGGGCCTTCTTCTTCGCCCTCTTCAGCTGGCCCTACGTGGCCCTGCTGCTCGGCGCTCCCGCCCTGTACTGGGGCATCAGCGCGCTCCGCGCCAAGCCGCGCGCCGCCGACCCCGACACCCCGGCCCCCGAGGGCCGCCCGCAGACCACGGCGGCGATCAGCGGCCTGGTCACGGCGAGCCTCGCCCTCGTCCTGGTCGCCGCGAACTTCACCGCGCAGCTCGTCTACCGCGACTACTACTCCTGCACGCACGACGCCCTCACCAACCAGGCCAGGCAGGCCTGCGACCAGCATCTGCCGAAGGAACTGCGGGGAGTGCTGGGGGTCAAGGACTGACCGTGGCCGCCCGGGTCCTCGGCGAGGACGCGGCGCGGGGTCGGTCAGGAACCGCCCGGAGGCTCCGAGGAGCCCGGCGCCTCGGGGGTGACCGGGGCCTGGGACCGGGGCGGCTCGGGGGCGGATGACCTGCTCGGGTCGATCCTGGTTTCCCGGGCGGCCGGCTCCGGGGGTGTTGCTGGGGTTGTTTCCGGGGCTGTTGCTGGGCTTGTTGCTGGAGCTGGTTCCGCGCCTGGTTCCGCGACGAATTCCGCGCCTGAGTCTCCGACCGGCTCTTCCGTCGGCTCCTCCGCCGGCTCTGGCGTCGGCTCCTCCGCCGGTTCGTCTGCCGGTGCTCCTACGGGCTTTCCGGGTGCGGTCGGCTGCCCGGGCGCCGTCGTGGGCCGGGTCGCCGCCTCCTTCAGCGCCGCCCAGCGGGCCTCCCGTGAGGCGCCGTCGTGCCAGGGGGAGGCGGCGGACTCCGGCGGCTCCAGGGGCAGTACGTCGTACGGTTCGAGCGTGAGGTCGTAGGGCCGGGACGCGGGGGCCGGTGCGGGCGCCGGGGCCTGCGCACCGCCCGTGCGAGGCCCCCCGATCCGCCCCTCCGGTCCCACGCCCGCGGCCGGCCACGCGAGCCGCCACCACCGCGTGCGGCCGGACCGCGCCAGCGTCCCGGTCCGCGGCTCCCGCAGCCCCCGGCCGCGCCACGCCCGCACCGTCAGCGCCATCGGCACGGCCGCCGTCGCCGTCCACGCCAGCGCGGCCAGTCCCACCTGCCACCCCACCGGCCCGAATCGGGCGAGCGCCCGGTCGCCCAGCGGGCCGCCCGCCAGCGCCGCGAGCGCGCCGAGCGCGGCGGCGCACACCAGGCAGGCGAGGCAGGCCCCGGCCGCCGTCCGCCGGTACGACCACACCACGACGGCGCCCCGCGCCCCCGCGAGGGGCCCGCCGGGACCTCCGGCACCCGCGTCCCTCCCCTTTGGACGACCGGCACCCACGTCCCGTCCCTCACGCCCCTCGCGTCCTCTGCGCCCCTCCCGCTCCCGCTCCCGCACCGACGCCGCCCCGGCGAACCACCCCATCGTCAGCCCGGCCACCACCGGCACGGCCGCGCACGCCCAGTTCACCGGTGTCCCCGGGCCCGCGTCCGGCACCGCCGCGAGCAGCGGGAACGGTGGCAGCAGCGGCGCCGGGGCGGAGTACAGCGGCCCCACGACGTGACCGGCGCCGAGCACGAAGCCGGGGCCCAGGGCGTAGGCGGCGGCCCACAGCATCGCGTTCGGCAGCAGCGCCAGGCACAGCAGCAGCACCGCGAACCGCCCCGACCAGCCCTCCGTCAGCCGCAGGAAGGCCGCCTGCGCGGCAGCGCCGTGCCCCACCAGCGACACCCCGAGCACCAGCGCCCCGCCCCCGGCGAACACCAGGGCCCCGGCACCGGCCGCCCGCGCCGCGGCCCCGAGGCGCGCACGGGGGCCCGGTGCGAGGAGGAGACGCCGCACGCCCACGGGCAGGCCGCCCAGCAACCGCTCCAGCGGGGCGCGCGGACAGCCGTACGCCGTCCACACCCCGCTGCCCGCAGCCGCCGCGGCGACCAGCGGTACGCACACCGCCGTCCACACCCACGAGGGCCGCAGCGCACCGCCCTGCGCGTACGCCGCGGCCGGGCCGCCGACCGTGAGGTAGCCGAGGACGACGCCGGCCCAGGCGGTGAACGGCGGGACGAGCGGGCCGCCGTCGCCCCCGTCGGTGGCGTCCCGGGCCGCCCGGTGCACCAGCAGCGCAGGCAGGGCGAGCAGCAGCAGCGGGGTCACCCCCACGGGCGCGGGCACGCCGGTGAGCGTGTCGGTGCGCACCAGTTCGGAGCCGTGCGAGAGCAGCCACAGCGCGGCGGCGACGTGCAGCGCGCCGCCCGGACCGCTGTCGGGATAGGGCGAACTGATCCACAGTCCGATGACGAGCACCGCGAACGAGCCGAGCCCCAGCCCCGCCGCGACCGCGCCGCCGAGGAAGCCGGCGCCCAGTCCTGGCGTACGGTCCCGCACCCGGGAACGCAGGGGCGGCAGCGGCGGACGTCGATGGCTCGTCTGGGTCACGCCGCCATGCTCCCAACGACACGCGCCTTCCCGTCGTAACAGGCGAACCTCCGCTGTGTCGCTCAATATGCGTTTATGTACCTATTCGCACGAAGGGGCGCACCGTGAGGAGAAGCCCCGCGCACCAGCTGCCGCCACCCGCGGAGTGCCGACGCCTGCGCCGGGCCGCGTCCCTGACGCAGGCTCAGGTCGCCGCCCGGGCCGGTGTCCCCCTCGACACGGTGTGCGCCTGGGAGGCGGGCCGCGCCGTCCCGCCCGGCCGGCACCGGCAGGCCTACGCGCAGGTGCTGGCTTCCCTGATGTCGACGGGCCGTCAGGACGACATGGAGATGCCGTCCCTGACGCCCGCCCAGGCCTTCGACGCGCTGTACGCCTTCTGCGCCCCCGCCCTGGTGCGGCAGGCCTTCCTGCTCACCGGACGGCGCGAGCGGGCCCGCGAGGCCGTCGAGCGGGCCTTCCAACTGGCCTGGCAACGGTGGCCGGAGGTGGCGACCGACCGCGACCCGGCGGGCTGGGTGCGGGCGGCGGCGTACGAGTGCGCCCTGTCCCCCTGGCACCGCTTCCGCCCGCGCAACCGCTTCCCGGATCCGCTCCGCGACCCCGCGGACCGCGCACTGCAACAGGCGCTGATGCGGCTCCCGCCGCCCTACCGGCGCACGCTGGTGCTCTACGACGGCGTCGGCCTCGACCTGCCGGAGACGGCGGCGGAGACGGAGGCCAGCACACCTGCGACGGCGAACCGGCTGACGCACGCCCGGGAGGCCGTCGCCGCGCGCCTGCCGGAGCTGGCCGACACCGCGGAACTGCACCGGCGGCTGGTCCGGCTGGCCTCCGCCCAACGCCTCACGGCGGCCCGGCCGCCGACGGTGCGGACGGCCGGGGAACGCCGGACGCGGTTCTGGACCCGGTCCGCCACCGCCTTCATCGTCGCCGTCCTCGGCGCGACCACGCTGACCCTGCGGACGGCTCCGACGCACTACGAGGCGCCGGTGGCTCCGGGGCAATCGGTGCGCGGGCTGCCGCCGCGGACCGCGCCGGGTCCCCTGACGCCACAGGAACTCGCGCTGCGGGACAGTCTGAGGGCGCAGTCGGCGAGTGGCCCGGAGCGGATGGCGCCGGACGCCCGCTGACCGGCGCCGGACCGCGTGCGGTACACGACCGGCGTCGGACCGCAGGCGGGCAGATGCACGACCGGCGCCCGGACCGCGGGCGGGCACATGACCGGCGTCCGACCGCATGCGGGCACATGCACGACCGGCGCGCGGACCGCATGCAGGCACATGACCGGCGTCCGACCTGCACGCAGGGGGCACAAAGGCGGTGGGCCCGCCCCCCTCGGGGAGCGGGCCCACCGGCCTCGATCCGTGCGCTCGCGCGCGACTCCACGCGATGCGGCGTGGCTTCGCGCGACGCGGCGCCGCTGCGCGTGACTCGCCCGGACTCAGCCGGCGAGGATCTCGCGGGCGAGCTTGGCCGTCTCGGTCGGGGTCTTGCCGACCTTGACGCCCGCGGCCTCCAGGGCCTCCTTCTTGGCCTGGGCAGTGCCGGAGGAGCCGGAGACGATGGCGCCGGCGTGGCCCATGGTCTTGCCCTCGGGCGCGGTGAAGCCCGCGACGTAGCCGACGACCGGCTTGGTCACGTTCTCCTTGATGAAGGCCGCGGCCCGCTCCTCGGCGTCGCCGCCGATCTCGCCGATCATGACGATCAGGTCGGTGTCGGGGTCGTCCTGGAACGCCTTCAGCGCGTCGATGTGGGTGGTGCCGATGATCGGGTCACCGCCGATGCCGACGCAGGTCGAGAAGCCGATGTCCCGCAGCTCGTACATCATCTGGTACGTCAGCGTGCCGGACTTCGACACCAGGCCGATGCGGCCCGGCTTGGTGATGTCGGCCGGGATGATGCCGGCGTTCGACTGGCCCGGGGTGATCAGGCCGGGGCAGTTCGGGCCGATGATCCGGGTCTTGTTGCCCTTCTTGCCGGCGTAGGCCCAGAAGGACGCCGTGTCGTGCACCGCGATGCCCTCGGTGATGACCACCGCGAGCGGGATCTCGGCGTCGATGGCCTCGACGACCGCGTCCTTGGTGAACTTCTCCGGGACGAAGATGACCGTGACGTCGGCGCCGGTCTTCTCGATGGCCTCCTTGACGGTGCCGAAGACCGGTACCTCGGTGCCGTCGAAGTCGACGCTCTGGCCCGCCTTGCGCGGGTTCACGCCACCCACGATGTTGGTGCCGGACGCCAGCATGCGGCGGGTGTGCTTCTGACCCTCCGAGCCGGTCATGCCCTGGACGATGACCTTGGATTCCTTGGTGAGGAAGATAGCCATGGTGTTCTTGTGACCTCGTCCCTTACTTCGCGGCAGCAGCCAGCTCGGCGGCCTTGTCGGCCGCGCCGTCCATGGTGTCCACCCGCTGGACGAGCGGGTGCTTGCGGTCGTCCAGGATCTTGCGACCCAGCTCCGCGTTGTTGCCGTCGAGGCGCACGACGAGCGGCTTGGTGACCTCTTCGCCCTTGCTCTCGAGGAGCTCCAGGGCCTGCACGATGCCGTTGGCGACCGCGTCGCAGGCGGTGATGCCGCCGAAGACGTTGACGAAGACGGACTTGACGTCCGGGTCGCCGAGGATGATCTCCAGGCCGTTCGCCATGACCTCGGCGGAGGCGCCGCCGCCGATGTCCAGGAAGTTGGCGGGCTTGACGCCCTTGTGGGCCTCGCCGGCGTAGGCGACGACGTCCAGGGTCGACATGACCAGACCCGCGCCGTTGCCGATGATGCCGACCTCGCCGTCGAGCTTGACGTAGTTGAGGTTCTTCTCCTTGGCCGCGGCCTCGAGCGGGTTGGCCGCCGCCTTGTCGTGGAGCTCCTCGAACTCGGGGTGGCGGAACTCGGCGTTCTCGTCCAGGGAGACCTTGCCGTCGAGGGCGATGACGTCACCGGAGGCGACCTTGGCCAGCGGGTTCACCTCGACCAGCAGGGCGTCCGACTTGACGAAGGTGTCCCACAGGGTGACCAGGACGTCGGCGACCTTGTCGGCCACGTCGGCCGGGAACTTCGCCGCGGCGACGATCTCCTGGGCCTTCGCCTTGTCGACACCGTCGATGGCGTCGATCGCGATCTGGGCGACGGCCTCGGGGCGGGTGGCGGCGACCTCCTCGATCTCCATGCCGCCCTCGACGGAGGCGATGGAGAGGAAGGTGCGGTTGGCACGGTCGAGGAGGAAGGAGACGTAGTACTCCTCGACGATCTCCGGCGCGGTCTCGGCGATCATCACCTTGTGGACCGTGTGGCCCTTGATGTCCATGCCGAGGATGTCCGTCGCGCGGGCGACGGCCTCGTCCGGGGTGGCGGCGAGCTTCACGCCACCGGCCTTGCCACGACCACCGACCTTCACCTGGGCCTTGACGACCGACTTGCCGCCCAGCCGCTCGGTGATCTCGCGCGCCGCCTCAGGCGTGTCGATGACTTCACCGGCCAGCACCGGTACACCGTGCTTGGCGAAGAGGTCCCTCGCCTGGTACTCGAACAGGTCCACGCGCTTCCGTCCCTATCAGTGATCTCGCGGTTCGTTGGATGCGTGGGCGTGCCGCGAAGGGCAACGTGACGTCCGCTCTGTGTCACAAGGGAGGCGCACACGGTGTCCGAGCGCGCGGCATGTCCGTCTCGCAGGTTATCGCCGCTTCCGTGGCGGCTCTAAATCGCAGGTCACACCTGAGCGGTGATACCTGTCACATGATTCAGCCTACGCGGCCGGGGCGTCGCCCGGCGGGCAGGACCTCACCGGGCTGGGGTTGACCCGGTGAGGTCCCGTGAGTGACCCGCGGGGGCGCACCTGCTCCGCCTCCGTGGGATTGGGGCGGGCGGTCCCCACCCCAATGGGGACCGCCCGCCCCATCCGCGGGGTTTCGGCCGGACGGACCGACGGCATTCGGCCGCCCGGGTCCTGCCGCCTCGCGGAGTCGATGGGGCGCCGTACCGAGGCCTCCCGGCCGGGTGGCCCCGGCCTCGGCCCCGACCTCGGTACGACTGTGCGTACGACTGCCCCCACGGGGCCGCCGCACCGGGGGTTCAGACGCTGTACGGGTGCACGTCCTGAAGGTGGTCCTGGACACTGCCCTGGACGCGGTCCTGGACGGGCCGCGCGTAGTCCGGGGTGACCGAACGGGCGACACCCTGGACGCCGGTGGCCGCGTGGTCCGCGAGCGGGCCGGCCGTGCCGCCCAGCCCCTGCGCGAACGGCGCCACGTGACCGGCGACCCCGTGGGCGAACGGGCCGACCTCACCGGCCACCCCGCCCGCGAACGGCGCGACGTCGCCCGCGACGCCGTACGCCAGCGCGTGCGCGTCGGCGACGGCCTGCCCGGCGACCGGCGCGACCCCGTGCACGGCGGTGCCGGCGACCGGCGGCAGCACGGCGTCCGCGGTGTCCTGGGCGACCTGGCCGGCCAGCCCGGTGGCGTACGCCGGTACGTCCCCGGCGACGCCGCCGACCAAGGGGCGCGCCTGGGCGACCGCGCCGCCGGCGACGGCCCACGCGTCCGTGACGGCTCCCGCGCCGACCTGCCGCGCTCCGGCGGCCGCGCCCTGGGCGACGGGACGGGCGTCCTGGACGGCGCCGCCCGCGACCGGCTGGACGTCGGCGACGGCACCGTGGGCCAGTCCGGTCGCGGCGCGCACGGCGTGGCCGACGGCGGGGGTGACGCCGTCCACCGCGTGCGCGGCGACCGGCGGGACGCCCCGAACGGCGCCGGTGGCGACCGGGATTACTCCGTTCACCGCGTCGGTGGCGGTGGGGCCCACGCCGTGCACGGCGTTCCCGGCGACCGGCACCGCGCCGTGCACGGCGCGGCCGGCGACCGGGAGCACCCCGTCGACCGCGGCGTCCGCCACGGGCGGAACGACGGCGTCCGCGCTCCGCCGCACGACCGGCGTGACCGTGCCGGGCACGGCGGAGACGGTGCCCACGACCTGCTGCCGCACGCCGCCGACGGTGCCGGTGAGGTGGCCGGGCACGCCGGAGACGGTGGCCTCGGCGGCACCCCGGACCACCCCGGCCTCGCCCCGCGCGACGCCGGCCGCCCCCGCGACCCGCCCCTCCGCGCCGGCGACCCCGTCCCGAGCGGTCCCCCGCACGGCGGCGACCCCGCCCTGCGCTGCACCGACGAGCTGCGCGGCGTGCGCCTGCGCCACATCCGCCACGCCGAAGGCGCCCGCCTGAGCGGCACCGGCCACGCCGGCGGCCTCCGTCTGGGCAACACCGGCGAGGTGGGTTGCGTGCGCCTGGGCGGGGCCGGTGAGCTGAACGGCCCTGGCGTGCGCGGCACCGGTCACGTCGTAGGCGGCCGCCTGCGCAGTACCGGCCAGACCGTCCGCGTGGGCCTGAACTGCGCCGGCCACACCGGCGGCCTCCGCCTGGGCAACACCGGCGAGGTGGGCCGCGTGCGTCTGGGCGGCGCCGGTCACGTCGGTGGCTGTGCGGCCCGCGCCCGCGATCGTGTGCTGGGGCTTGGTGCGGACCACGCCGTCGACGCCCTGCACGCGGGAGCGGGCGGCCGTCTGGGTGGCCTGGAGCTTCGACTGGGCACCGGCCAGCGCCTCCTCGACCTCCGGCGCGAACGCCGAGAGGGGGCCGAAGAGGTAGTCGATGGCGTCCTGCGGCGCGGAGGTGCCGGAGACCATGCCCGCCGCCCGGTCGGTCACATGGGCGGCGCGGGCCGCCGTGCCGTGGGCGAGGGCGGTGGCGCCGGCCTTCGCCGCGCGCGCCGCGTGGGCGCCCTGGATGGCCTGCGCGCCGCGGACGGCACCGGCGCGCGCCGTGCCCACCTCTGCGTCGACGTACCGGCGGGCCTGCTCGGCGCCGCCGGACGTGGCGTGCTGCGCCGTCGTCCCGGCGGTGCCGGTCAGGGCGCCGGCCGTGGACGTCGCCCGGCCGGCGGTGGCCGAGACGGTCCCGCCGGCATCCCGCACGGCCGAGCCGTCGGTGATGCCGGAGACCGTGTTCTGCACGCCGGAGACGGTCCCGTCGACCGTGTCGGTGACCGCGCCGGTCAGCGAACCGGCGGTGTCACCGGTATCGACGGCGGCCGAGGCGTCGGCGGTCGCGTCCGGGGCGGACAGCGAGGAGGCGGCCAGTTCGTCGGCGCTGGCCACGGCCGAACCGAGCGCCCACGCACCGGTGACACCGGCGGCTATGACGATGGAGCGGCGGATGTTCTTGTTCATAGGTTCTTCAGATCCTTTGGGGTTCCGGGACGCCCGGAAGGAGAGTTCCGGGGTGGGGACATTCCGTCGCCTGTCGCGGTCGCGGTCCGGGAAGCGGGGACCCGCGGACGCGCTGGGGCTCCGGCGGCTTCCGTCCGGGAACGCGGGAGGGGTCCGGACGGGCGGGCAGACCTGTTCCGCCCCCGCGCGGCAGGTCTGGGCGGGGGGAGGTCCGGCTCCGCTAGCCGGGGAAGACGGGGATGTCCCGGTGCCTGTCCCGGGTCCCGGCCGCGTCGGAACGCGCGGCGGCGCCGGGCGCCAACCGCAGCGGGGCCCGGTCGATGAGGGTGACGGCGTGCGCGTCGGCGTGCCGCGGCGTGCCGGTGTCGAGTGCCGACCGGCCGAGGAGGGCGCCCGCGTCACGGGCGGGCGCCTGCCGCAGGGGCTCTCGGCCGTCACGAAGGTCGCGGAGGAGGCCGGAGGCTCCGGCGCCCACGGCGGTACCCGGCACGGCCCCGACCACGGTGAACCGCGGCCCGTACGCCGCGCCCTGCCCCGCACGAGTCACCGTCCGCCCGCCCTGGGCGTGCCCACCGGACGACAGGGGCGGACCGGCACCCGGCTGCTGCGTCCCGGACACCGAGGTGACCGGCAACCGCGGCACCTGCACCGGCAGCCCGGACTCACCGGGCGGGCCGGGCAGACCCGGCAGCGTGGACGAGCCGGGGAGCGGAGGCAGCGAGGGGAGCGGGTCCGACGGCAGCACTGTCGACCGCGCCTCGGCCAGCTCGTCCGTCACGGCCCCCACCAGGTCCCCGACCGGCCGCACGACCCGCTCACCCGCGGACCGGACGACGGAGTCGACCACCGGCCGCAGGACCCGGTCGGTCCGCAGGGAACTCGCGCTCTGCGCGGCACTGCCCGCCTGAACGGAGCGGCCCGCCCGCGTGGCGCAGCCGCTCTCCGAGGAATCCGAGGAGGATGAACTGGAGGAACTCGCCTTCTCCGACGAGCCCGACGTCCGCGAGGAGCCCGACTTCCGGGAGGCATCCCCGGTCCGCGAGGAGCCGTCACCGGGCGGAAAGCCTCCGGCCTTTCCGGCCTCGGCCCCGGATGTCGCGTCCCCGGACCCGGACTTGGCCGGGTGGCGCACAAAGTCGTGCTCGGTGGTCGTGACCGCCGAGGCCGACGCGCCGGCCACCTCGCCGACCGCGCCCTGCGCCGTCGACCGCGCTCCGTCCACGGCGGACGACGCCAGGGACCCGGTGGAGGACACCGCCGGCGTTCCGTCCGCGGCGTGCGCCTGCTCGCCGCAGAGGAAGCCGAGCGCGAACAGGGCTCCCACCAGCAGCCCCAGTCGCAGCGCACGCCGTCCGGCCGCCGTGCGCATCACGCGCAGGGCGGCGACGGACAGGGCTGCCGGCCAGGTCAAGCGGGCGGGTCCTCCCGTGTGGAACGAGTGAGGGTGCGGTACGGGTCGCCACGGACGCTACGACCGCTACGACCGCTGTACGGGCGGACGGTGCGCCACGCACCGCCGATGAGGCATCGATCCTTGCACGCCCCTCCCGAGGTTGCGCAAGCCCCCTGTTACCGATGGGTAGTCATGTCCGTTTTGCTGGCAGGATTCGGTCGACAAGTCGTCAGCCGAACATCTCGCCCCCATCCCTCCTCCCGGTTCCTCAGGCGGTGTCCGGTATCGGCAGCGGACGCTTCTCGATGGCCGCCGCCATCACCGCCGGGAACAGGTCGGGCGTGCACGCGAACGCCGGTGCGCCGAGCGACGCGAGCGCGGCGGCGTGCTCACGGTCGTAGGCGGGCGCCCCCTCGTCCGACAGCGCGAGCAGCGTCACGAACTGCACCCCCGACGCCTTCATCGCCGCCACCCGCTTCAGCATCTCGTCCCGGATGCCGCCCTCGTACAGGTCGCTGATGAGGACGACCACCGTCTCCGCGGGCCGGGTGATCTGCGACTGGCAGTACGCCAGCGCGCGGTTGATGTCCGTGCCCCCGCCGAGCTGGGTGCCGAAGAGCACGTCGACCGGATCGTCGAGCTGGTCGGTGAGGTCGACGACCGCCGTGTCGAAGACGACCAGCCGCGTGCTGATCGACCGCATGGACGCGAGCACCGCGCCGAAGACGGACGCGTAGACGACGGACGCGGCCATGGACCCCGACTGATCGATGCAGAGGACGACTTCCTTCTTCACGGACTGGGACGCGCGGCCGTAGCCGATGAGCCGCTCCGGCACGACCGTCCGGTACTCCGGCAGGTAGTGCTTCAGGTTGGCCGCGATGGTGCGGTTCCAGTCGATGTCGTGATGGCGCGGCCGGTTAACGCGGGCGCCGCGGTCGAGGGCGCCGGTGAGGGTGGCCCGGGTGCGGGTGGCGAGCCGCTTCTCCAGGTCCTCGACGACCTTGCGCACGACGGCCCGCGCGGTCTCCTTCGTCGTCTCCGGCATCGCCTTGTTGAGCGAGAGCAGCGTGCCGACGAGGTGCACGTCCGCCTCCACCGCCTCGAGCATCTCCGGCTCCAGCAGCAGCGTGGACAGCCCGAGCCGGTCGATGGCGTCCCGCTGCATGACCTGCACCACGGAGGACGGGAAGTACGTCCGGATGTCCCCCAGCCACCGCGCCACCGACGGCGCCGAGGCTCCGAGCCCGGCCGAACGCTCCCGCCCCGTACGCGGCTTGTCCCCCGAGCCGTAGAGCGCGGTGAGCGCCCCGTCCATCGCGGCGTCCCGTCCGGACAGCGCGCATCCGGTGCCGTCGGCCGCGTCCCCGCCGAGCACGAGCCGCCAGCGGCGGAGCCGCTCCTGCGCCGGGTCCGCGACGTCGTACCCCTCCGTCCCCGCCGTCCCGTCCGCCGTCGCCCCGCTCACCGTCATCCCGCCCTCCGCATCGGCTCGTCCCCCGTGTCCGCCCGCGCTCGCCCGTCGCCGTCCAGCCCCAACAGCAGCCGTACGACCGGCAGTACGGCGTCCGCGCGCTCGGTGTCGAGGCCGGCGGCGAAGCCGGGCGTCCCGCCGGCCGTCGTGGCCCCGGTCGCGCCGGGCCGTCCCGGACCGCGCCGGACGAGCTCCCCGAGCGTTCTGCGGACCCCGGGCTCGTAGGCCGAGAAGGTGCGCCGCAGCAGCGGCAGTACGTCCGTGAACGCCTCCTGCGGCACCCCGGTCAGCCAGGCGTCGACCAGCCCGAGCAGCCGCTCGTCGTGGACCAGCAGCATCCCGCCACCACCGCCCACGAAGCCCTCGATCCAGGCGGCCGCGTCCGCCGGCGGCGTGCCCGGCGAGAGCACGAGCCCCATGAGCCGGGCCGCCCGGTCCGGCTCCACCTCCCCGTCGTCCAGCAGAAGCCGCACCGCCCGTCCTCTGACGACGCCCGGCACGGTGTCCCGTTCCGACAGGAGCCGGAGCACGCCCTGCCAGCGGGCGCGCAGGTCGCCGCGGCCGGCCTCCGGGGTGTCACCGAGCAGCCCGACGGCCGTGTGCACCGCGTCCACGTGGCGCCGCATCTCCTCGGCCGCGTCCGCGTCCAGCGAGGCGCAGGCCGGAGGCAGGCCGACGAAGATCCGCTCGGCCAGTCCCGCGGCGACCTCCGCCAGGGCCCGGGTGTCGGTGCCGCGCACGTCGCCGTAGCGCAGGGAGCGGACCAGGGCCGGCAGTGCCTGGGCGAGGTGCCCGACGTCCGTGTCCAGCGCCGCGCGGTCGGCGAGCACCCGCATCACCACGGGCAGCGCGTCCGGGAGTTCGGCCGGCAGGCAGCGTTCGGCGAGCGCGGTGACCTCGGCGAGGGACCGCGCCGCGACGGCGTCCGCCTCGGCCTTGGCGGTCGCGGCGGCGAGTACGGTCGTCCCCCACACCCCGGCCTCGGCGACCCGCACGGACAGCTCCGGCTCCCAGCGCAGCCGCCAGGTCTCCCGGAACGTGCCCGTGCTGCCCCGCGAGGCGGCGGGCTCGCCCCAGCCGACGCCCAGCATCCGCAGCCGGTGCAGCAGTCTGCTGCGGCCGGCGTCGGTCTCCTTGCGCAGGTCGAGCTCCAGCTCCCGCTCCAGCGCCTCCGGTTTGAGCCGCAGCCGCCGCTGGAGCCGGGTCAGGTCGCGCTGCAACGGCACCGCGGGCGCCGACTCCGGCACCTCGCCCAGCACGTCCCCGACGACCAGCCGGTCGTGCACCAGGGCCAGCGGGACGTCCGAACCGTCGCACATCACCGCCCGCACGGCGTCCGTCGTCTCGCTCAGCCCGGGCAGCGGGCGGCCGCGCATCGCGGCGAGCGTGCCGGCCAGCCGCACCGCCTCGATGACGTGCGCGGAGGACACGATCCGGTCCTCCTCGCGCAGCAGTCCCGCCACCTTGGTCAGCCACCGCTCGACCGGCCGGTCGGGCGCGTGGAACAGATGGGCGTACCACCCCGGCGAGTCGATGCCCGCGCCGTAGCCGCCGGCCCGGGACAGTCTGCGGTGCGTCCACGGCACCCAGGTCATGTCCACCTTGACCTTGGGCAGCCCCTTCAGCAGCGCCCGGTCGGCGGCGACGGCGGCCTTCCGGCGCAGCGCGGGCACGTGCCAGGCACCGCACACCACGGCCACACCGTCGCCGAACTCGCGCTGCGCCGCCCGCACCTGGAGCCGCATGTACGCCTCACGGACGAGATCCCGGTCGTGGCCCGCGGCGCCGAACGTCTCCCGCAGCGCCTCCATGGCCTCCTCGAGCACGGCGAACGGGGCGAACACGTCTCCCTCGCCCGCTCCCCGGTGCTCGACGACGTCCTCCCACCAGCGCTCGGGATCGTCGTATCCGGCGGCCTCGGCGAGTGCGGCGAGCGGGTCCACGCGGATCCCGGCCCCGTCCGGCCGCTCGGCGCCCCCCTCTCCGTCCGCGAAGTCCCCGGAGTCCCCCTCCTCGCTCCCCCGGCGGCCCGCCTCCTCCGGCGCACCGCTCCCCTCGCCCTGCGCCCGGCTGCCCTCCCCCGGCGCGGGGCTCTCACCGCCCGGCCCGGGGCTTCCTTCCTCCGGTCCTTGGCCGGAGTCGCCGCTCTCCCAGGCCAGCGTGTGCGTGGCCGGCAGGTCGATGAAGCGGGCCGGGACGTCGTGCTCCAGGGCCCAGCGGACGGCGACCCACTCCGGGGAGAACTCGGCCATCGGCCAGAACGCCGACCGGCCGGGCTCGTCGACGGCGTGGCCGAGCAGCGCGACCGGCGGCCGCATGGTCTCGTCCGCGGCGAGCGGGAGCAGCGTGTCGGCCTCAGGCGGGCCCTCGATCAGGACGACCCGCGGCCGCGCCGCCTCCAGGGCGGCGCGCACCGCCCGTGCGGACCCGGGCCCGTGGTGGCGGACGCCGAGCAGCAGCAGCCCCGTGCCGGGCCACCGGCCGCCGCCGGCCCGGTCAGTGCCCGCCACACCGTCCCCCTCGTCCCCCGGTCCAGCTCGGGTCCTCGCCGGAACTCGCCCTCGCCATCGCGTCCTCCCCCTCGGTGGCGCCCGTCACCGGCCTGCCGTACCCGCTCCCCCGCGACCGCACGTTCCCGCTCATGCGCTCACCTCCCGGCACGCCCGGTAGAAGTCCTTCCAGCCGTCGCGCTCGCGGACGACCGTCTCCAGGTACTCCCGCCAGACGACCCGGTCGGCCGCCGGATCGCGGACCACGGCGCCGAGGATGCCCGCGGCGACGTCAGCGGGCCGCAGCACGCCGTCGCCGAAGTGGGCTGCCAGCGCGAGGCCGTTGGTCACCACGGAGATCGCCTCGGCCGTCGACAGGGTGCCGCTGGGCGACTTGAGCTTCGTACGGCCGTCGGTGGTGATCCCGTCGCGCAGTTCGCGGAAGACGGTGACGACGCGGCGGATCTCGTCGATGCCGTCGGGCACGGCCGGCAGGTCGAGGGAGCGGCCGATCTGGTCGACGCGCCGGGAGACGATGTCGACCTCGGCCTCGGGGGTCTCCGGAAGCGGCAGGACCACCGTGTTGAACCGGCGGCGCAGGGCGCTGGACAGGTCGTTGACCCCGCGGTCGCGGTCGTTGGCCGTGGCGATCAGGTTGAAGCCGCGGACCGCCTGCACCTCGTCGCCCAGTTCCGGTATCGGCAGGGTCTTCTCCGACAGGATCGTGATCAGAGTGTCCTGCACGTCGGCCGGGATGCGGGTCAGCTCCTCCACGCGGGCGGTCATCCCCTCGGCCATGGCCCGCATGACCGGGCTGGGCACGAGGGCGTCGCGGCTCGGGCCGTGGGCGAGCAGCCGCGCGTAGTTCCACCCGTAGCGGATGGCCTCCTCCGGCGTGCCCGCGGTGCCCTGCACCAGCAGCGTGGAGTCGCCGCTGATCGCCGCGGCCAGGTGCTCGGACACCCAGGTCTTCGCCGTGCCCGGAACGCCCAGCAGGAGCAGGGCCCGGTCGGTGGCGAGGGTGGTGACGGCGACCTCGACGATGCGGCGCGGGCCGACGTACTTCGGCGTGATCACCGTGCCGTCCGGCAGTGTGCCGCCGAGCAGGTAGGTCGCGACGGCCCACGGCGACAGCCGCCAGCGGGCCGGGCGCGGACGGTCGTCCTGCGCGGCGAGCACGGTGAGTTCGGCGGCGAAGGCGTCCTCGGCGTGCGGCCGCAGCGCCGCGGACTGCGGCACCTCGGACTCTCCCTGTTCCGCGCCCGTGTTCGCGGGCGCGGAGTGGTTCCGGCGTGGTTCGGCGGACGTCGGTTCGACGGACACGGACATGGCTGAGGCCCCCTCCAGCTCGGCCGGTTCGGATCTGGTGACCACACTGCACCACCCCACTGACAATCCACTCTGACCTGCGGAAACGCTCTCGCGAGGCCGATTGTCAGTGGGGGGATCTACCTTCGATGTCATGACTCAGCAGGGGGTGCGCTGGACCGCGGACCAGGTGCTGGCACTGGCGCCTGACGACGCGTCACGCAAAGCGGGAAGCAAACTCGGCGCGGCCGGACCGTGGTCCGAGGCGGGCAGTGCGGACGAGGGGACGGTGTGGGGGCTGTGCAAGGGCAGCGGCAGCAGGCCGTATCAGACGGTGGTGGACCTCTCGGAGCCGACCGGGCCGGCGTACAAGTGCAGTTGCCCGAGCCGTAAGTTCCCGTGCAAGCACGCGCTCGGGCTGCTGTTGCTGTGGGCGGGCGGCGACGGCGCCGTACCGGCCGGGCAGGCGCCGCAGTGGGCCGGGCAGTGGCTGGCGGGCAGGCGCGGACGGGCGGAGGAGAAGCGGACGGAGGGCACGGCGGGTTCCGGGGCCGGCTCCGCCGATCCGCAGGCTGCGCGGCGCCGGGCCGAGCGCCGGGCCGAGCGGATCACCGCGGGGGCCACGGAGCTGGAGCAGCGCCTGGCCGACCTGCTGCGCGGCGGCCTGGCCGGGGCCGAGCAGGCGGGGTACGGGCTGTGGGAGGAGACGGCGGCCCGCATGGTCGACGCGCAGGCGCCGGGGCTCGCCGCGCGCGTGAGGGAACTGGGAGCGGTCCCGTCGTCCGGGCCCGGCTGGCCGGTGCGGCTACTGGAGGAGTGCGCCCTGCTCCATCTCCTCGACCAGGGCTGGCTGCGCCGTGAGCGGCTGCCGGACGGGCTGGCGGCGACGGTCCGGTCCCGGGTCGGCCTGCCCGGCACCGCGGACGGCCCACCGGTGCGCGACCGCTGGCTCGTCCTCGCCCAGTACGACACGGCGGACGCCAAGCTGGTCACCCGCCGTATCTGGCTGCACGGGGCAGAGACCGGCCGCACGGCCCTGCTGCTCTCCTACGGCGCCGCGGGCCGCGCACCGGAGCAGACGCTGCCGGTGGGGCTGGTGCTGGACGCCGAGGTCTCCGCCTATCCGGGCGCGGGCCAGGTGCGCGGGGCGCTGGGAGAGCGGTTCGCCCCGCCGTCCCCCACGCGGGCCCGCCCGCCGGGGGTGACCACGGCGCGGGCGGCCGCCCGCTACGGCGAGGCCCTGCGGGACGATCCGTGGCTGGAGTCGGTCCCGGTGACCCTCGGCCGGGTGATCCCGGTGCCGGACGGCGACTCCTGGCAGCTGGTGGACGCCGACGCCGACTCCGCGCTGCCCCTCACCCCGGCGGCCCGCGCCCGCCCCGGGCTGTGGCGCCTGGTCGCCCTGTCGGGCGGCGCCCCGGTCACGGTGTTCGGCGAGTGCGGCCACCGGGGCTTCACCCCGCTGACCGCCTGGCCGGAGAGCGAGGGAGAGGCCGTGACCTTGTGCTGATCACTGGGATACGCACCGCGACATCGCCCGATCGGCCCCGCACCGGCCGCGCGGGAGCGGCGGGAGCGGCGGGACCGGCCGGGACGCAGGGATCCGCCCGGACCCCCGGGAGCACCGGCCCCCGGGACCGCCGAGATCGCCGAGGCCCCCAGCCGCCGGAACCCGAAAGGAGGACCCCATGGCAGCACGCACCCGGCCGCCACCTGCACAGGGCGCGAGGCGGCCGCCCGTACGGGCGCGTACGACGTGGAGCCTCACCCGACCGGAGCACATGGACCGGTGCGCGCCCCGCGCGGGGCGCACATTGGCAAGCACCAGCGTTCCGCGCACCACACCCGCCACGAACGCCCCGGGCGCGTACCCCACAGGGCCCACCAATCAGCCCTTTCTCACCGGAATCACGCATTTGTTACGCACCACGGGAAACCCGATCAGCGTGACCCTTCAACCACTCCCCGGCACCCGGCCACGGAAAGGAAGCTCATGATCAGGACCTCCGCCCCTGTGGAGGCGCCCGCGTCGGGCGCCTGGGAGGAGTTGGTCACGACGGCCCTGCTCGGTACGGACCGCCGTACGCCCCCGAGCGCCCAGGGCCACGAGGCACCGGCGGCACCCCGGGAGGCACCGGTGGCGCTGCTGGACGCGGCGGCCCTGGCGACCGTACGAAGGCGGGCGGGGCTGCTCCCCGCCCCCGCGGCCGAGCGCCCCGAGCCCGCGCCCGCGGACCCGCGTCCGCCGCTGCCCGCCGCGGCGGCCCGCAGGCTCGCGATGCTGCTGGCCGACCGGCCGGGCACGGGTGGCGGCCGCCGGGGCATGGCGCCCGACCTCATGGAGCTGCTGCCCCAGTGGCTGGCCGCGGCGAACGCACGCGGGTTCGCCGCGCCCCCGCAGACCCTGCCCGCGCTGCTGGACGCGGCCCGGGGCCGTACGGACCTGCGGCCGGCGGTGCTGGCCTTCGCGGGCCCGCGCGCCCTGTGGCTCGCGCGGCTGAACGCGGACTGGCGCTTCGCCCTGCGCGCGGCCCCCGGAGGCGGTTCGTCGCTGCCGGGCCCCGAGGACACGGAACGGATCGGGCTGCTGTGGGAGGAGGGCCTGTTCGCGGAGCGGGTCGCGCTCCTCGGAGCCGTCCGCGCCCACCGGCCCGCGGCCGCGCGCGAGCTGCTCGCCGGCAGCTGGGCGGCGGAGCGGGCCGAGGACCGGCTGATGTTCCTCGACTCGCTGCGGGCAGGCCTGGGCCCCGACGACGAGCCGTTCCTGGAACAGGCCCTGTCCGACCGCAGCCGGAACGTACGGGCGACGGCGGCGGAACTGCTGTCGGCGCTGCCCGGGTCCGCGCTCGCCGCGCGGATGGCGGACCGGGCCGGGGCCTGCGTGGCCGTCGACCACACGCAGCTGACGCCGACGATCACGGTCGAGGCCCCGCACGAGTGCGACACGGGGATGGAGCGCGACGGGGTCGTGCCCAAGGCGCCCGCGGGCCGGGGCGAACGGTCGTGGTGGCTGGGGCAGCTGGTGGAGGCGGCACCGCTCGGGACGTGGCCGGCGCGGCTGGGCGGACGCACGCCGCGGGAGATCGTGGCTCTGCCGGTGGCGGACGACTGGCGGGGCGAGCTGCACGCCGCGTGGTGCCGTGCGGCGGTGCGGCAGCGGGACGCGCGGTGGGCACGGGCGCTCCTCGGGGCCCCCGCGGCACCCGAGGCGGGCGGGCCGGGCGCGGTGTCCCTGGCCGAGCGCGCCAAGCTGCTCGGCACGCTGGACGCCGGAGAACGGGCCGACTGGGTCGCCGGGTTCATCGCGGCGCACGGTCTGTCCGAGGCGTTTCAACTGCTCGGGGTGTGCGCGGTGCCGTGGACCGCACCGCTCGGACGAGCGGTCGTCGACGCGCTCAACATCGCGCGGGATGCGGGGAGTTACCCATGGAGTTTCAGTGGAGTAATGGGACTGGCCGAGCGGTGCCTGGACCCCGCGGAGGCGAGCAGGCTGGACGGGCTGCTGGCCGCGCCGGAAGAGGCGGAGGACTCGTCGCCGGGGGCCGGGGGGTACTGGGCGGAGGCGTTCCAGCGCCTGGTGACCACGTTGCGGCTGCGCTCCGCGATGACCGAGGAGCTGGGCCCGCTCCCGACCGACTGCGCCCCGCCACCGGCGGGCTGAACTCCGACCTCAGCCGACTGCGACCCGCCACCGGCGGGCTGAACTCCGACCTCAGCCGACTGAGCCCGGCCGCCGGCCGACCCAACTCCGCGCTCGGCCGACTGGACACTGCCTCCGGTCGCCTGAACTCCGCCACCGGTCGACCGAACGCCGCCCCGGCCGGGGCGAAGCGGGACGCCTACGCGCCTCCGGCGCCCCCGGACCGCCGACGCCCTCGCCCACGGACGCCGGACGGGACGACCGTGCCCGCCCGGCCCCGGGAAGCCCTACGCCTGGGCGGGCTGACGCACGTTCGCCCGGACCCAGTCCACGATCGACTGGGTGGTCGCGCCGGGCGTGAAGATCTCCGCGACGCCCTTCTCCTTCAGCGGCGCGATGTCCGCCTCGGGGATGATCCCGCCGCCGAACACCACGATGTCCTCGGCGTCACGCTCCCGCAGCAGGGCGATCACGGCGGCGAACAGCGTGTTGTGCGCGCCGGAGAGGATGGACAGGCCGATCGCGTCGGCGTCCTCCTGGATCGCCGTGTCGACGATCTGCTCCGGGGTCTGGTGGAGCCCGGTGTAGATGACCTCCATACCGGCGTCGCGCAGCGCCCGCGCGATCACCTTGGCGCCCCGATCGTGGCCGTCGAGCCCCGGCTTGGCCACCACCACGCGGATCGGACCGGCTGCCACACCCATCACTGCCTCCATGAAGCGACTACATCCATCCGTACCGTCAAGTACCGCACATGTCGAGCGCATCGAACATGCCGGGCATACCACATGTTCGACGGCTTCCGCCGCTCATCGCACCGGTTGCGCCTCTACGGCACGGGCGCCCCGCACCACATCGTCCGGGGAAGTGAACGAACGTTATCGCCAGCATCCCGCAACCGGCAGTTTCACGGTGCACACCGAGGGGGAAATCACACGGTGGGACACTCCCCCGGGCTTGTCGAGCCGGGGGGACCCCCGCGCCGCGCGGAGTTCCGCGTCCTCGCGGCCCACGGGCCGCACTCTTCCGCGGCACGGGGCCCGCAGCGGGCACAAGCGCCACGGGAGCCGCAACGAGGTCGTCGTACCACCGCGCCGCAGGCCGCGCGCCGGGGCGGTACGGCGCATCGGCGAGGGCAGGAAGGGCACACAGGGCAGGTACGGCACGACAGCGGGGGGCCTCGCCGCCACACCGGCGGGCAGCCGCGTCGAACCGGCGGCGCCACCGGCGCCGCACGCCGGACCCACCCCAGGTGCCCCTCGTATGTCCCGCCGAGCACCCTCGTGGCGGCCGCCCACGAGGACACACGGGGGACGACGCCGTCCTGCCGCGTGTCGACAGGAGGTCGGCCATGAAGGTCACCAGGGTCGCAGATCCCATTGTTCCGCTCTGCCAGCGCCTGCTCCCGATCCGGCTGGCGGGGCTCTCCCTGTCCCTCCTGAAGGCGACCGCCCTGGAGCTGGCGATCCTCGCCGGCCACCTCCTGCTGTACCCCTCGGGCATCATCCAGGAGCGCCGCGGGCCGGCCTCCCCGCTCCCAGCGCCCGACGGCGCCGCGCAGCTGCCGACGGAGGCCAAGCCCCCGGTGGTCCTGCTGCACGGCTTCATCGACAACCGCTCGGTGTTCGTCCTGCTGCGCCGCAGCCTCGCCCAGCACGGCCGGCAGCAGATCGAGTCCCTCAACTACTCCCCGCTGACCTGCGACATCCGCACCGCGGCCGAACTGCTCGGCCGGCACATCGAGGAAATCTGCGAGCGCACCGGAAGCGGACAGGTCGACGTCGTCGGGCACAGCCTCGGCGGCCTGATCGCGCGGTACTACGTGCAGCGGCTCGACGGCCACCTCCGGGTCCGCACCCTGGTCACCCTGGGGACCCCGCACTCCGGCACCCGGGTGGCACCGCTGGCCAACGCTCATCCGATCGTGCGCCAGATGCGCCCGGGTTCGGAGCTGATCGAGGAGCTGTCCCAGCCCGCGCCCGGCTGCCATACACACTTCGTGAGCTTCTGGAGCGACCTCGACCACCTGATGGATCCGCTGGACTCGGCCTGCATCGAGCACCCCGACCTGTCGGTGGAGAACGTGCGGGTGAGCGGCATCGGGCACCTCGCCATGCCGGTGCACCCGGCCGTCGCCGCCGGCATACGGCAGGCCCTCGACACCGTCCGGCCGAGGGACCGGTCGGCCCGGCGCCGGGGCGGCCTGACCGTGGCGTGAGCGCGGTGCGGCCGCGCCGCGGCACGAGTCGACCGTGCCGCGAGCACGCAGTGAGCACGCGGTGAGCACGCGCCGACCGTTCGGAGAACACGATCCGACCGCGGGATGAACCGCGGTGCGGCGCCAGGAAGACACGGCCGGCACCCGTCGGCGGGCCGCCTCCGGGGGCCGCAACCCCCGACCGCGGCGGCCGACTTCAGGCGTCCACCGCCGCCCCGACCTCGAACGAAACTCGAACACAGAGCCAAGCCGTGTCCGCACTCCCCCGAAACACGGGCGATTGCCCCCGTTTCCCGCGCGGGAAACCTGCGGAAGATTGTCGCGCCCGCGTACCGCCGGGTACAGTCGCCGCACTGCTCTGGCAGCCCCTGTTGTCGAGGCGAAAGAGAAGTCGGTGAACGACCGCCATCCGTCGGGGACCATGACCACCCCGGCTCCGGCCTCCGATGCCGCCTCGGCGCCGTACGCGTCGTACGGCGGACCGGACGCCGTCCACGGCGACTTCACCACGTACGGCGACTACGACGCCACCGGTTTCCACACCGGTACGGACCTCGCGCACGGCACGGCCGGCTACGCGTCCGACCCCCTCTTCGGCGAACTCCCGGACGGCGGCCACTCCACGGGTGCGTACGACACGGCCCACTGGACCACGGGCAGCCACCAGACCCAGCACTACGACGCGTACGCGGCCCAGCACCACGCCGCCTACGACACCGGTGCCTACGAGACCGGTGCTTACGAGACCGGTGCTTACGACGCCACCGCCTGGACGGTCGGCCACCAGCCGCTGACCGCCGTGCCCCCGCAGAGCGCCCCCGTCGACGCCCTCTCGGACGCCTCCGGCCAGTGGGACGCGAACGACTGGCTCCAGCCCGGGGCCCACCAGCCCGACCAGCCCGGCACCGGCACCGCCCTGGACGGGACGGCCCCGGACGGGGCGACTCACTGGGACTGGGGCACGCAGACCTTCGACACCGGCGCGTACGACGCCACGCAGTGGAACACCGCCGGTACCACCGCGGACGCACCGGGGGCCGACGGCTTCGACGAGGTCACCGGCGCGCCGGCCACCGCCACCTTCGACCAGGTCGCCTACGACGAACCCTCCGCCGTGGACGACGAGTTGAGCACCACCGGCGCACTGCCGCCGGTGGGCCCGCTGCTCGACGACCAGGAAGAGGCCGCTCCGGCCCCGCGCTCGGCCACCCGCGCCGCGGGCCGTTCGCGGCGCCGCACGCCGACCAAACGCTCCGCGCTGCTGACCGTGGCCGTGCCCTCGGCCTGTGTGATGGGCGTCGCCGGGATCGCCGCCGCCTCTGTCGGCGGACTGACCGACGACAGCACGGAGACCACCGCCTCCGCGTCCGACGCGCACTCCGTGCGGCCGTCCACCGCCAACAACAAGCTGGACACCCAGTTGCAGAGCCTGTCCGCCGGCGCGGACGACTTCGCCGACCGGGCCAGCCGCACGCAGGAGCGCATCGACCTCAAGGCGCAGCAGGTGGCCGAGGCGAAGAAGGCGGCGGAGGATGCGGCCCGCAAGGAGCGGCTGCGCCCCAAGTTCGTGCTCCCGGTTCTGCAGAAAGGGCTCAGCGCCTATTTCGGCCAGGCGGGCGTGAACTGGATGTCCGTGCACACCGGCATCGACTTCCCCGTCTCGTACGGGACCACGGTGATGGCGGCGACCGACGGCACGGTCCGCACCCAGTGGAACAGCGCCTACGGCAACATGCTGATCCTGACCGCGAAGGACGGCACGGAGACGTGGTACTGCCACCTCTCCAGCTACCGGGTCCCCTCCGGCACGGTGGTGAAGGCCGGCACGCCGATCGCGTACTCGGGCAACTCCGGCAACTCCACCGGCCCGCACCTGCACTTCGAGGTGCGGCCGGGCGGCGGTGCGGCGGTCGACCCGCTGCCGTGGCTGCGCAGCCACGGCCTCGACCCGACCTGAGCCGGCGGAGGGGCAGCACCCCACCCCCAGCACCACCCCACCTGATCAGGCGAGCACCCAGCACCACCCCACCCGATCCGGCAAGCCGGCACCCCACCTGATCGGACGCGGGCACGACCCGGCCCGACCAGGCGCGGGGCCTGCCCTCAGAGCTTCTCCACCGGCGCGTACCGCAGCAGCAGCCGCTTCGGCTTGGTGTCGCCGAAGTCGATCGTCGCCTCGGCGTTCCCGCCCGTGCCCTTGACCGCGACGACGGTGCCGAGCCCGAACTGGTCGTGCGTGACCCGGTCGCCGACCGCGAGCGAGACCACCGGCTTCTCGGAGGTCCGGCGGGTGGCGAAGCCGGACGCGCCGGACGCCGACGAGCGCGAGCGGGAGGACGACAGGGAGGCGGCCGGACCCGACGCCGGACCGGAGGACACCGGTGCCGCGGCACCCGTCCGCTTCCAGTCCACGTGCATGGCCGGAATCTCCTCGAGGAACCGGGAGGGCGGGTTGTACGAGGGCTGGCCCCAGGCGCTGCGCATCGCCGAGCGGGTCAGGTAGAGCCGCTCCCGGGCGCGGGTGATGCCGACGTACGCCAGGCGCCGCTCCTCCTCCAGCTCCTTGGTCTGGCCGAGGGAGCGCATGTGCGGGAAGACGCCGTCCTCCATGCCGGTCAGGAACACCACCGGGAACTCCAGACCCTTGGCGGTGTGCAGGGTCATCAGCGTGATGACACCGTCGCCGTCCTCCTCGTCGGGGATCTGGTCGGAGTCGGCGACCAGGGCGACCTGCTCCAGGAAGTCGGACAGGGTGGCCGCCTCCCCCTCGCCGCGCTCCTGCTCGAACTCCAGCGCGACGGCGGCGAGTTCCTGGAGGTTCTCGATGCGGGTCTCGTCCTGCGGGTCGGTGGAGGCCTGCAACTCGGCCAGGTAGCCGGTGCGTTCGAGGACGGCCTCCAGGACGGTCGCCGGTCCCGCGCCGGACTCGACGATCGTCCGCAGGTCCTCCATCAGCGTGTTGAACCGCTTGACCGCGTTGGTGGAGCGCGCGGCCATGCCGTACGCCTCGTCGACGCGGCGCAGCGCCTGCGGGAAGCTGATCTTCTCGCGCTGGGAGAGGGCGTCGATCATCGCCTCGGCGCGGTCGCCGATGCCGCGCTTGGGCACGTTGAGGATGCGGCGCAGCGGCACCGAGTCCTCGGGGTTGGCCAGGACGCGCAGGTAGGCGAGGACGTCCCGGACCTCCTTGCGCTCGTAGAAGCGGACACCGCCGACGACCTTGTAGGGCAGGCCGACGCGGATGAAGACCTCTTCGAAGACGCGGGACTGGGCGTTGGTGCGGTAGAAGACGGCGACGTCGCCGGCCTTCGCGTCGCCCGCGTCCGTCAGCCGGTCTATCTCGTCGGCGACGAACTGCGCCTCGTCGTGCTCGGTGTCGGCGACGTACCCGGTGATGCGGGCGCCGGAGCCGGCGTTGGTCCACAGGTTCTTCGGGCGGCGCGACTCGTTGCGCTCGATGACCGCGTTGGCGGCGCTCAGGATGGTCTGGGTGGAGCGGTAGTTCTGCTCCAGCAGGATCGTGGTCGCATCCGGGTAGTCCTCCTCGAACTGGAGGATGTTGCGGATGGTCGCGCCGCGGAAGGCGTAGATCGACTGGTCGGCGTCACCGACCACGCACAGCTCGGCCGGCGGCAGGTCGTCCTGGCTCGGCGGGACGTCCACGGGGTGCTCGGAGGTGCCGACGAGCTCCCGCACGAGGGCGTACTGGGCGTGGTTGGTGTCCTGGTACTCGTCGACGAGGACGTGCCGGAAGCGGCGGCGGTAGTGCTCGGCGACGTCGGGGAAGGCGCGGAGCAGGTTGACCGTCGTCATGATCAGGTCGTCGAAGTCGAGGGCGTTGGCCTCGCGCAGCCGCGACTGGTACAGGGCGTAGGCCTGGGCGAGGGTCTTCTCGAAACCGTCGGTGGCCTGGGCGGCGAAGTCCTCCTCGTCGATCAGCTCGTTCTTGAGGTTGCTGATCTTGGCGCTGAAGGACTTCGGCGGGTAGCGCTTGGGGTCGAGGTCCAGGTCGCGGCAGACCAGGGCCATCAGGCGCTTGGAGTCGGCGGCGTCGTAGATCGAGAAGGAGGAGGTGAAGCCCAGCTTCTTGCTCTCGCGGCGCAGGATGCGGACGCAGGCGCTGTGGAAGGTCATGACCCACATCGCGTTCGCGCGCGGGCCGACGAGCTGCTCGACGCGCTCCTTCATCTCGCCGGCAGCCTTGTTGGTGAAGGTGATCGCGAGGATCTGGCCGGGGTGGACGCCCCGCTCGCCGAGGAGATGGGCGATGCGGTGGGTGAGCACGCGGGTCTTGCCGGAACCGGCACCGGCCACGATGAGCAGGGGGGTGCCGGAGTGGACGACCGCCGCGCGCTGGTTCTCGTTCAGCCCCTCGAGGAGGGCGGCCGGGTCCACCGCCGGGCGTGGCGCGCCGTCGCGGTAGTGGGTGTCCCGGTCCGGCGGCAGGTCGAACTTCCCGCCGAACAGATCGTCCGGAACCGGTTCCGGAGCGTGATCGTCCTCGGGCGGCGGCGGAGGTTCCTCCTCGTGGCCGCGGGGGGCCTGGAGGTCCGCCAGGAAGCTGTCGTCAAAGAGGCTGCTCATCTCGCTACGAGTCTAGGGCGCCCCACCGACAACCCGGGGCCGCCCGCGGAACATCACACGATCCCGGCGCCCGGCGGCCTGCCCCGCCCACGGGGGCGGACCCGGGGCAGGTCTCGCAGGCAGGCCCCTGGGGCAGCTCCCTCACGCTGCGGAGCGACCCCGTCACGTCCACCGCACAAGTGATGCGAGGTCACGAAAATGTATCGGGCATATCGCGCATCAACCTTCACAGGAGCCACACGAGTTGGCTAGCGTGCCGTCAGGCCGCACGACCTCACCGGCGAACGACGCCGGGCCGCGCGGCCTCCGCCGAGTCCGGTCCCGCCGCCAGGCGATCCGGAGCCGGGGACCCACACCGACCTTGGGGTGAATCGGTCCGTGCCTCCCAGCGGGCGCGGACCGTAGGGCAACCCTTCCGAACCACCCGCCCGAACCCGACAGCTAACCCGGTAGGCGGACGATGGAAGGAGTCGCCTCCCTTGGCGTCGCACCGCAAGTCCCGCCCCGCCGTTCCGGGCGTAGCAGGCATACGCACGCCGGCCCTGGCCACGGCCGCCCTCACCTCCGTGGCCCTGCTCTCCCAGACGGCCGAGGCCGCCCCCGCGCCGGACGGCAGACCGAGCATCGAAGAGGTCGAGAAGAAGGTCGACGACCTGTACCGCCAGGCGGAGTCGGCCACGGAGAAGTACAACGAGGCCAAGGAGACGACCGGCAAGCAGCGCACGCGGGTGGCCTCGCTCCTCGACGACGTCGCCAAGCGCACGGACCGGCTCAACAAAGCGCGCGAGGAACTGGGCTCGTTCGCCGCGGCCCAGTACCGCACCGGTGCCGCCGCCTCCGGCACCGCCACCTTCCTGCTCGCGGACACTCCGCAGGACTACTTCGACCAGTCGCATCTGATGGGACGGCTCACCGACCGGCAGAAGGGCATGGTCGACGACTACGTCACCCAGCAGTCCGCGACCATGGAGAAGCGGCGGGAGGCCACCCGAAGCCTGGAGACGCTCACCGAGTCGCAGCGCGACATCAGGACGGCCAAGGCCACCGTCCAGAAGAAGCTCGCCGACGCCCGCGAACTGCTGTCGAAGCTGAACGCCGAGGAGAAGGCGCGGCTGGCGGCGATCGAGAAGCAGAAGCAGGAGGAGGCCGCGCGCAAGGCGGCGGAGCTGGCGAAGAAGCAGGCGGCGGAGCAGGCCGCCGCCCAGCAGCAGGCCGCCGCCCAGCAGCAGGCCGCCGCCTCGGGCTCCGGCACGTCGTCGGACTCCACCGGGTCCACCGGGTCCACCAGCTCCACGGGCACCTCGGGCTCCTCGACGTCCGGCACGTCGTACGCCACCAAGGCCGACAAGGCGCTCGCCTTCGCCCGCGCCCAGATCGGCAAGCCGTACGTGTGGGGCGCGACGGGCCCCGACTCCTACGACTGCTCGGGCTTCACCCAGGCCGCCTGGAAGGCCGCCGGCGTCTCCCTCCCGCGCACCACCTACGACCAGGTGAACGCGGGGACGACGGTCTCGCTCTCCCAGGCGCAACCCGGTGACCTGGTCTTCTTCTACGACGACATCAGCCACGTCGGCATCTACATCGGCAACGGCATGATGATCCACGCCCCTAAGCCCGGCGCGTATGTGCGCGAGGAGTCGATCTACTACGACGGCGAGTCCGCGATCCACAGCGTGGTGCGGCCCGCCTGAGGCCCCACAGCAGCCCTGGAGGCGGGGCGGGAACGGCGCACCGTGCCGTCCCCGCCCCGCACTCGTTCGACCGCCGCCCGCCCGTCGCCCTTCAGCGCGCCGTCCCGCCCGCACCCTTTCGCGTACGCCCCGGCGCGTGCCCCGCGTGTGCGGCGCGCGAAGATCCTTAGCATCGGGCCATGCCCCGCACCTCTTCCTTCGGCGCCTGGTGGGTGCACCGTCCGTCGACCGCCGGGTCCGCCGTCATGGCGACCGGCATCCTGTCGGCCGGCCTGCACACGACGGGCTACGAGGCGCTGTCCTGGATCGCGCTGGTCCTGGCGTGCGCCGCCTGGCTGGGGCTGGCGGCCGGCTTCGTGCTGCGTCTGGTGCGCGAGCGGTCGGAGTGGCTCGCGGAGGCGGGGACGCCGGGCGCACTCACGGCCGTGGCCGCCACGGCCGTGCTGGGGACCCGCTTCTCGGAGCTCGGCGCGCGGATCCTGGCCGAGGCGCTGCTCGCGCTGGCCGTCGTGCTGTGGCCGGGGCTGCTGCTGCGGGTGCTGCGCAGGGTCGGCCGCCGGATGCCCGGGTCGGTGTTCCTGGGCTGCGTGGCCACCGAGGGGCTGGCCGTGCTGGGCGCGGCCGTGGCCGGGGCGGAGACGTCGGCCTGGCTGGCGCACGCGTCGCTGGTGCTGTTCTGGCTCGGGCTGGCGCTGTACGTGTTCGCGGTCGCCCGGTTCGACCCGGTGCAGGTGATCGAGGGGGCCGGGGACCAGTGGATCGCGAGTGGCGCCGCGGCGATCTCGGCGCTGGCCGGGACGCAGCTCATGACCGCGGCCGGGTCGGGGATGTACCTGTGGGACAAGGACGACAGCGGCGTCCTGCGCACCGTCACCGTCGCGCTGCTGATGCTCGACCTGTTCCTGTACGGCGTCCTGCTCGCCGCCGAACTGGCCTGGCCGCGCCTGCGCTACGACGTGCGCCGCTGGGCGACCGTGTTCCCCCTGGGCATGACGGCGGCGGCGACGCTGTCCGTCGCCGCCGTGGTCGGCGTGCCCTCGCTGGAGGTTCCCGGGGAGCTGCTGCTGTGGGTCGCGGTGGCGGCGTGGTCGGCCGTCGGGACGGGCTCCGTCAGGGCCGCGCGGGCCGAGCTGCGGGCCGCTCGCTGACCGGCGCGCCCGTGAGGGCGCGGGGAAGGCGACCGCCCGGATCCGGAGAAGGGCGGCTACCGCTCAGGTCCACAGCACCGCGATGAAGATGTTGACGGTGGTCAGCAGGCCGACCAGGCCGAACAGGCTCTTGTCCGCCTTCTCCTCGTCCCGCTTCACGTAGACCAGGCCGAGGATCACGATCAGCAGCGCCAGCTTCACGCCGATCTTGATGTTGTCGACGTGGTGGCCGTCGGCCTGGTTGAGGCCGACCAGGACGGCACCGGTGACCAGCATGGTCAGCGCGCCGTGCAGCATTCCGGGCACGAACCGGGCGGTGCCCCGGCCCATCGCCTTCACCTGGGTGAGGAAGCCGCCGAGCAGAGCGGCGATACCGACGATGTGGAGGCCGACGAAGAAATGGATGAGTACGTCCATGAGGCCGGAGCCTAGCCAGCGGCCCCGACACCCCCGCACACCGGGTAAGGGCACCGGGAGAAACACCTTGGGGGCCGGGGGTGTGCGGGCGCTCCCGGGCCGCCCGGCGCATATGTCCCGGGCCGCCCGGCGCATATATGCGGCCCGCTCATAGCACCCCGCCCGCGCCGTCCGCCCGCGAACCGCGGCATCGGTCATCACTCCGCGTGAAGACGGCGGCCTCGCGGCGGGCCGGCGGTCACATGCGGTCACCAGGCGATCTGCTCGCACCACTTCCGTACATTCCGTCACCGGGCCGTCACGGAGAGGTTTAGCGTCCTCCTCCAGGTGACCGGCTCCCCACCGCCGCCCGGGCGAGGGCGGCAGCCGGACACCTTCGCCGAGAAGGTCCGGCGGCGGCCTGCTCCCCCCGTGTGAGCCGCCGCCGGACGCGTCTCGGTCCGGCGGTCGGACGAAGGGACGTGACGGTCCAGGTGGCAGTGCACCGCAAGCCCCGACAGCGCTCACTCGGCGGCGGCCCGGCCCGTACCGTCCGTACGGCCGTGACGATCGCGCTGGCGGGCGTGGCGACCACGACGGGCTTGGAGGGGACCGGCCACGCCGCCCCGCGGCTGACGCCGGAGCAGGTCAGGGCCAAGGTCGAGCAGCTGTACCAGCAGGCCGAGGTGGCCACCGAGAAGTACAACGGCGCGAAGGAGAAGGCGGACGCCGCCGAGAAGCGGATCAGGACGCTCGGCGACGAGGCCGCCCGCAGACAGCAGAACCTGAACGCGGCGCGCGACGCGCTCGGTTCGGTCGCCGCGGCGCAGTACCGGGACGGCGGCTTCGACCCCGCGCTGCGCCTGATGCTCTCCGACGATCCCGAGCGGTACCTCGACGGCGCCGAGTTCACCGAGCGGGCAGGCGTCCGGCAGACGGCGGCCGTGAACAGGGTGCGCCGCCAACTCAGGGAGATCGAGCAGCTGCGCGGGGCCGCGCACGTCCAGCTCACCTCGCTCCAATCGCGGCAGACGGAGCTGAGACGGCAGAAGAGGACGGTCACCGGCAAGCTGGCCGAGGCCCGGCGCCTGCTCACCCGGCTGTCCCCGGAGCAGCGCGCCGCACTCGGCGAGGGGGAGGGCGGGTACGGGGTCACGGGACGGACCTCGCGCGCCGCGACCGGAGCGCGGGGCGCGCCGGCCGCCCCCGGAGCGGTCGCGGTTCCCAACTCCCGCGCGGCGGCGGCCGTCGCATACGCCCGGCAGAAGCTCGGCAGCCCCTACGTGTGGGGCGCGACCGGGCCCGACTCCTTCGACTGCTCGGGCCTGGTCCAGGCCGCCTACCGCTCGGCCGGGATCTCCCTCCCCCGCACCACCTACGCCCAGATCGGCGCGGGCCGCCGTGTGTCGCGGTCCGCGCTGCTCCCCGGGGACCTGGTGTTCTTCTACTCCGGCATCAGCCACGTCGGCCTCTACATCGGCGACGGCCTGATGATCCACGCCCCGAACCCCTCGGCCCCGGTCCGGGTGGCCCCGATCGACCAGATGCCGTTCGCGGGGGCGACCCGGGTGGTGTGACGGTCCGGGCCGCCCGCCGGGCACCAGCCCGGCTCACACCAGCCGGCGCGCCGTCGCCCAGCGGGTCAGCTCGTGCCGGTTGGACAGCTGGAGCTTGCGCAGGACCGCCGAGACGTGGGACTCCACCGTCTTCACCGAGATGAAGAGCTGCTTGGCGATCTCCTTGTAGGCGTAGCCCCGGGCGATGAGCCGGAGCACCTCGCGTTCGCGCTGGGTGAGGCGGTCGAGGTCCTCGTCGACCGGCGGGGCGTCGGTGGAGGCGAAGGCGTCCAGGACGAAGCCGGCCAGCCGCGGGGAGAAGACGGCGTCGCCCTCCTGCACGCGGAAGATCGAATCGACGAGGTCGGCGCCGGTGATCGTCTTGGTCACATAGCCCCGCGCGCCGCCGCGGATCACGCCGATCACGTCCTCCGCCGCGTCCGAGACGGACAGCGCGAGGAACCGGACGGGCCGTTCGGCGTCGGCCGTCAACGCGGCGCAGCGGCGCAGCACTTCGACGCCGCCGCCGCCGGGCAGGTGCACGTCCAGGAGGACCACCTCGGGCCGGGTCGCGGTGATCACCGTGACCGCCTGGTCCACGTCCGCGGCCTCGCCGACGACCTCCACGCCGGTCTCCTCGGTCCGGCCGATCTCGGCCTGGACCCCCGTACGGAACATGCGGTGGTCGTCGACGAGGACCACGCGCACGCGCCGCCCGCCCGCACCGCCGTCCGCCTCCCCCGCTCCCGCCGTACCGTTCGCCTCGGTCGGGTCGCTCATCACGTGTTCTCCGCCCTCTCCATCTCCAGCTCGACCTCCGTGCCGCCGTCCGGCACCGCGCGCAGCCGCGCCGTGCCCCCGTGGCGCTCCATGCGGCCGATGATCGATTCTCTGACGCCCATGCGGTCGGCGGGTATCGCGTCGAGGTCGAACCCCGGTCCGCGGTCCCGGACGGACACGAAGACCGTCCTGCCCTCGACTTCGGCGTAGACCTGTACGGCACCCCCCTCGCCACCGTACTTGGCGGCGTTCACCATGGCTTCCCGCGCGGCCTGCATCTGCGCGCCGGTGCGCTCGTCCAGCGGGCAGTCGCCGACCACGACCACCTCGATGGGCACGCCGTGCTTGTCCTCGACCTCGGCGGCGTTGCGCTTGACCGCGTCGGCGAGGGTGGCCGGTTCGTCGGCCTCGTCCTTGCCGGTGCCCCCGGGCCTGTAGAGCCAGGCGCGCAGGTCGCGCTCCTGGGCGCGGGCGAGGCGGCGCACCTCGTTCGCGTTCTCCGCGTTGCGCTGGATCAGGGTGAGGGTGTGCAGCACGGAGTCGTGCACGTGGGCGGCGACCTCGGCGCGCTCCTGGGCGCGGATGCGCATCAGGCGTTCCTCGGACAGGTCCTGGGTCATGCGCACCAGATACGGGCCGGCGAGCAGGGTGACGCCGACGAGGACCGCCAGCGCCGCCTGGAGCAGCGAGCCGAGGTGGGCGGTGGAGCCCTGGAGGACGAAGATGCCGGAGACGCCGGCCGTGACCAGCAGGACGCCGCCGCCGGCACGCAGCAGCGTGAGCGTACGACGACGGCGGCCGACCTCGACCCAGCGGGCCCGGCGGGCGTTGTCCGCCTGGCGCCAGACGAGCGCGACGCCCGCGCCGACCAGGACGGCGGGCAGGAGGTAGGCCTTGGCGCCGCTGCCGAGGTCGACGCTGCCGACGAAGACCATGGCCACGACGACCATGAGGAGCAGTGCGACGATCTGGCCCTTGTCCGGCTTGCGGGCGACGAGTCTGCGGCGGCCGTCCGGCGAGGTCTCCGTGGCGACGAGGGACGGGGGCCGCCGGCCGCCCACGCCGCCGACGCCGCCGACGCCGAGCGGGACGAAGAACCAGAACGCCGCGTAGAGCAGGGCGCCGAGGCCGTCGGCCAGGAACAGCCCGACGAAGACGAGCCGCACCCAGACCACCGGCAGCCCGAGGTGCCCGGCGAGGCCCCGCGCGACACCGCCGAGCCAGCGTCCGTCGCTGCTGCGGTAGAGCTTGCGCGGCGGCCTCGGGTCGTCGAGGGGCAGGGCTGCGGCTTCCGGCATGTCACCGATGGTCACACGCGCGCGGGAACGGAGCATCAGGGTCGGCCCCGGATACTCCCCTGATCTCCCTCCCCGATCTTCGGCCCCGCGGCCGGCCCCCGCGCGGCCGGTCCCGGCTCAGGGGCGAATTCAGGGTTCGACCAGGGTCGTACCGGCTGCCGCGGCGGCGGCACGCCCGTCACCATGGACCCATGACGAACCACCAGCACGCCGCGCCGGGGCCGGGGCCCGGCACCGGGCCCGCGGACGCCGGGCCCGGCGGGGGCGCGGCGGCCGGGCGGGCGGAGGCCGGGGAGGAGACGGCGGCGGGCCCCGGGTCCCCCACGCGGTTCCGGCGGGACCGGCGGCACAAGATGATCGCCGGGGTGTGCGCGGGGCTCGGGCGGCAGTGCGACATGGACCCGGTGATCTTCCGGATCACCCTGGCCGTGCTCGCCGCGACCGGCGGCATCGGCCTGCTCTTCTACGGCTTCGCCTGGCTCTTCGTCCCCTTCGACGACGAGGACGAGAACGAGGTCCGCAAGCTCCTCACCGGCCGGGTCGACGGCCCGGCGCTCGCGGCCGTGCTGTTCGCGCTGGTCGGCTGCGGGGTCTTCCTGTCGATGCTGAGCAACGGCAGCGTGCTGACCTTCGCCGTCGTGCTCTCCCTGCTCCTCGCGGGCGCCGGCTACTGGTCGCGGTACCGCGGCGCCCCCGACCCCGACCCCCTGGCCGCGCAGGCCGTCGCCGACGCCCCGCCGGAGGCGCAGGCGCCCCCGGTGCCCGCCGCCCACCCCTCCTGGTGGCGCGACCCGATCGTCAAGGACGGCACCCACGTCGGCGGTACGGGCTATCTGTGGGGCCCGGCGGACACGCGGGACCAGGACATGGCGGCCGCCGCCGACCTCGGCCGCGGCGCCGGAGCCGGCCGGCCGGCCGGCGTTCCGCGCTCCGCCCCGAGCCGGCCGCGCGGCCCGCGCCGGATCGGCGGCTGGGTCTTCCTGCTCGCCCTTCTCGCCGAGGCCCTCGGCACGGGCCTGGCCTGGGACGACCACGCGCTCGGCGCCAGTCTCCAGGCCGGTCTGTCCGGTGCGCTCGTGGTGTTCGGACTGGGCATAGCGGTGAGCGCCTTCCTCGGCCGCACCGGCGCCGGTTCGGTCCTGCTGGCGATCGTCACGGCGGCCCTGCTCGCCGCGTCGGCGGTGCTCCCGCAGGACATCGGCACACGGTGGGCGCACCGGACCTGGCAGCCCGCCGCGACGAAGGACGTACGGCAGAGCTACGACCTCGGCACCGGCGAGGGCACCCTCGACCTGACCCGCCTGCACCCCGGCAAGGACCGGACGGTGAGCACGCGGGCACGGGTGGGCCTGGGACGGCTGCGCGTGATCGTCCCGGAGGGCGTGACCGTCCGGGCGACCATCGAGGTGGGCCTCGGCGACGTCCAGCTGCCGGGCGACCGCCCCCAGGACGTGGACGTCGCGCCGAACAAGCGCCAGCGGGTGATCCTGCCCCCGGCGGCCGGCGCGAGCCGTGCCGGAACACTCGACCTCGACCTGCGGGTCGGCCTGGGACAGGCGGAGGTGAGCCGTGCTGCGTCATGAGTTCCAGCCCGGGAAGCTGGTCGCCGGTCTCTTCGTCACCGCGGCGGGAGTCGCCTACGCCGGGGACGCGGTGGATGCCTGGCGGGTCCCGTGGTTCGCGGCGCTCCCCCTCGTGGTGGGCGGCCTGTGCCTGGCGGGCGCGGTGGCGGTCCTGAACCGCGGCCTGCGCAGGCGCGGGGGACCCCGCGCGGAGGGGACGGGCTGACCGACCGCACGGCCCGCCGGCCCCCGGACGCCGGGCGGCCCGCCTCTCCGCCTCTCCGCGGCTCCGGCTCCGGGGACGGGGACAGGGACGGCCTAGCGGCGCCCGGCTCCGGACTGCCTACCGGTCACCGGCGCCGGACGACCTGCTGGTCACCGGTCCCCGGACCGGCCCTCAGTCCCCACTGCAGGTCACCGATCCCCGGACCGGCCCTCAGTCCCCGGAGGCCTGCCAGCCCCCGGCCGGCCTACCAGTCCCCCGCCCGCCGCCGTCGCCGGGCGCGCAGCGCGGCGTCCAGGGAGAGCATCGGCGTGCCGGCCAGGACCAGGGGCAGCCAGGCCATCAGGTACGCGAGGTCGTTGCCGTAGTAGTAGGGGCTGGTCGCCCAGCTGACCGTGAGCCACAGGCTCAGGGATATCAGCGCGCCGCCCAGCGCGGCCAGCCGGCCCAGCAGCCCGACCAGGATGCCGAGGCCGACGGCCAGTTCACCGAAGGCGATGGCGTAGCCGAAGCCGACGGGGTTCCTGAGGGCCAGGTCGACCAGGGCCGGGACGGCGGAGGAGTCGCGGACCGCGCGCATCGTGTCCCCGATCGACCCCGCGCCACCGCTCTTCATGAACGCGCTGTCCGTGAGCTTGTCGAGCCCGGCGTAGACGAAGGTGACGCCCAGGAAGATCCGGAGCGGCAGCAGGGCGTACCGGGCGGCGGCCTCCGGCCGGCCCTCGCCCCGGTGGTCCGCCGGGAAGGTGTAGGAGTCCGTGGGAACGCCGTAAGTCATCGCTGTCAGCCGCCTCTCACCGCCGAGCGGAGTGCCCTCACCGGAACATACGGACGGCAGGGGCGGCCGGCTCACCTCCGCGGGACCGTTTTTCCGGCGAACGCGTGGTTCGTCGCCGTCTGTCCCGCCCGCCGGGCAGGCACGCGTCAGTCCAGCACGTCGATCGCGTACCGGTTGGTCTCGACGCCCGCGGCCGTCACCACCTGCACCTCCACCCGGCCCGGCTCCACGTCCGCCGGCACCGGCACGGTCAGCACCATGTCCGTGGGGTTGCTGAAGCCGCCCGCCACCGGGACCAGGGGGACGTGGACGTTCACCGGCCCGATGCGGACGACCATCCGCGACAGGCGGTCGGCGCCCTGCGCGCCCGGCGGGACGAACCCGGTCCCGCGGATCTCGATGTCGTCCCCGGTGCGGATCGGCCCGTCCAGGTCACCGGCCTCCCGGGCGCGCACCACGGAGAGGATCATCGCCCGGCCGCCCTCGGCGTACTTGCCCGCCAGATAGGTCGCCGCCGACACCAGCACCAGCACCGCCAGTCCCCAGGGCAGGTCGGGCAGTTGGTCGGGCCGCCGGGCCAGCCGTACCGCGGCGAACGCCACCGCCACGGCGCCGATCACGACGTACTGGATGTCGGCGAAGGTGCCCCGGCCGGCGTCGTCGGTCAGCAGGTCCGCCGCCCGGGGCCGGTCCGCGCGCACCTTCTGCAGCCGCTGCCCCTGCACCCGCAGCCCGACCACCCGGCGCACCAGCACCGCGATGCCGCACACCACGGCGAGCACGGTCACCACACCGGCCCCGCGGGCCAGTTCCAGGCCGGAGATCAGCGCGTCCCGCTCGGCGTGGTCCGAGGCCGCCGCCAGCCGGCCCACCAGCACCAGGACCGCGTACACGACGAACAGCACCCAGACCGCGGCCACCGTCCGCGAGGTGGAGAGCCGGTTGTCCTCGCCGACGACCGGAGCCAGCACCCCGCCGCGCGCCCGGTGGAACCACGAGGCGGCGGTCAGCGCCCCGCCCACCAGGACCGCGGCCAGCAGCCCCGCCGTCCGCGCGGCGGTCCAGCCGGCGCCGATCGCGGTGAGCGCCTGGGCCAGGAGCAGCAGCACGACCGCCGCCCACACCGCGCCCGCGGTACGGCGCCACAGCCGCGCGAGCCACGCCTCGCCCTCGGCGCGGCCGCGTGCGGCGACGAGTTCCGCGGACTGCGTCAGTTCCTCCGAGACCCACTGCCGGGAGGCCGACGCCGAGTGGGCCACCGCCGCGGGCAGCCCCTGCCCGGCGGCGAACTCGTCCCGCTTGAGCAGGAACGCGGCGACCGCGCGCCGATGCCCCGCCCGCGCCCCGTGCGGGCAGTCCCCGCAGGCGCAGCCGCCCTCGTGGGCCGACCCCGCGCCGTCTCTCGCTTCCTGGACCGCCACGCCCGACGCCCGCCTTCCCCAACACACCCGGAACAACACCCCTACGCCGAAAGCGAATTGTGCCCTACACCACCCGCCCCCACGGCCGCCAGGCCCCCTGGGCGCGGGTGAAGCCCGGGCCATCGGGTTGACCGGGCTGCGAGAATTCCCTTATGGCCGAGATCATCCAGCGTGACGGGACCTGGGCCTTCGACGGCAGCACGGTCCGGATCACGCCGGGACTGCACCGCTCCGTGCCGCTGTTCCGACAGACGTACGGCGAGGTCGCCGTGCCGCTGGAGGCGGTGGCCGACGTGGTCCACGAGCCGGAACGCAGGCGCGGCCGGCTGCGCCTGCGGCTTCGGGAGGGTGCCGATCCGCTGCTCCGGGCGACCGGGGGGCGGCTGCCGGACGCGGCCGACCCGTACCGGCTGCTGGTGGACCTCGACCGGGCCGGAGCCGCCGAGTACGTCGCGGAGGAGATCCGCCGGGCCCTGCTCCTGGACCAGATCCCCAAGGGCCCCGCCCGGACCTATCTGCTGCCCGGGCCGCCGGTGCCGGTCTCGGTCCGCTCCTCCGACGGCACCGTCTCCTTCGACGGCGCCCAGGTCCGCATCGACTGGGCCGACACCTCCGACCGGGTCAAGCGCGCCACCGGGCCGCGGATCATCGCGGTCGACGACGTCGTGCAGGTGGAGTGGCTGCCCGGCTCCGGCTACGAGGACGGCTTCCTGCGCTTCGTGACCCGCGAGACGGCGTTCTCCAAACTGCCGCCCGAGAAGGACCCCTACGCCCTCGACCTGTGGGGCAACGCCCGCCGGGACCTGCTCACGGCCCTGGTCGCCACCGCGGTCACCGCCCGGCTGCCGCACCCATCGGTCCGCGCCGGAAGTGCGGCCGCGGATCCGGGCGAGCGCGCCGGTGCCGGGGCGCCGCGCGCCGCCCACCACGACGTGCTGCTGCGCCGGCTGCGCGAGCTGGGCGAGCTGCACCGGGACGGGGTGCTCACGGACGAGGAGTTCGCCCGGACCAAGGCGGTCGTGCTGCGCGGCTTCTGACCTCCCCCGGCCGCTCCCGCGCGTCCCCGGCGCGACCCGCGCCCCCATCCGCACCCGCACTCCCCGTGCCGTACCGGCGCCTCCTCAGCTGAGCAGGTCCGGCTCGCTGCGGCTGATCTCCTGCCAGAGCGGCTGGTAGTTGATCCACGCCACCAGGTCACCGCCGAGCTGCTCCCGCGTCGCCGCCGCCAGTTTGTGGTCGATCAGGACCGGCCGGCCCGCCGCCTGCGCGGTGAGCTGCACCTGGCAGGAGCGCTCCATCGACAGGAACCACCAGGCGGCCGCGTCCACCGAGTCCCCGACCGTCAGCAGTCCGTGGTTGCGCAGCACCAGCGCCTTGCCGGAGTCCAGCGCGGCCGCGATCCGGCGGCCCTCCTCGGTGTCGACGGCGACACCGGAGTACGAGTCGTAGAGGGCGTGGTCCTCGTAGAAGGCGCAGCTCTCCTGGGTGATCGGCTCCAGCAGGCCGCCGAGCGCCGCCAGGGCCCGGCCGTGCACGGAGTGGCAGTGGGCGACCGCGACGACGTCCGGGCGGGCCGCGTGCACCTGGGCGTGCACCGTGAACGCGGCCTGGTTGACGTGGTAGCGGCCCTCGATCACCTGCCCGTCCTGGTTGGCGAGCACGAGGTCGCTCACGGTGACGTGCCGGAAGGACATCCCGAACGGGTTGACCCAGAAGCAGTCGGTGAACTCGGGGTCGCGGGCGGTGATGTGCCCGGAGACGCCGTCCTCGAGTCCGGACCGCCCGAAGATCCGCAGCGCGCCCGCGAGCCGTTCCTTGCGGTGGCGGCGTTCGTCCTCGACCGACTCGTGCATCGGCGGCATCGCGAACCGCAGCCGGTCGGTGGGCAGGGGCGGGGGCGGCGTGGGGCCGTGCATGGGTCCTCCGGCGCTGGATCGACGTACGGGCCGGAACGTACCCCCGGTCGGGCCAGGATGACAGCGCCGGTTTGTAAAGATGCCGCGCATCGGGGACGGTCCGGCCGCGATACCCGACAGAGGTTGTCCGGTTTCGGCGTCACACTCGCCGTATGGCAACGAACTGGGCGGCCTTCGCCGCCGCCGAACCCGAGCTGGCCGCGACCGTGGAGGAGCGCTTCGGCGCGTTCACGCACCACGTCCTCGCCACCCTGCGCAAGGACGGCTCCCCCCGCACCTCCGGTCTCGAGGTGCGCTTCCTCGACGGCGAGCTGTGGTTCGGCATGATGCCGGACTCGATGAAGGCGCTCGACCTGCGCCGGGACGCGCGGTTCACCCTGCAGGCCAATCCTGGGCCGGGCACCGGGATGGGCGGCGGCGACGTGCGCGTCGGCGGGCGGGCGGTCGAGGTGACGGACCCGGAGACGAAGGGCGCGTACGTGAAAGAGGTGGAACCGCCGCAGCCGTTCCACCTCTTCCGCACCGAGCTGACCGAGGTCGTGCGTACCCACGTAGAGGACGACACGTACCTGGTCACCGAGGTCTGGCGGCCCGGAGCGCCGGTGCGCACGCTCAGGCGCAGGTGAGCCGGGGGCTCACTCCCACTCGATGGTGCCCGGCGGCTTGCTCGTCACGTCGAGGACGACCCGGTTGACGTCCCGGACCTCGTTGGTGATCCGGGTCGAGATCCTCGCCAGCACGTCATAGGGCAGGCGCGACCAGTCGGCGGTCATCGCGTCCTCGGAGGAGACGGGCCGCAGCACGATCGGGTGGCCGTAGGTGCGGCCGTCGCCCTGGACGCCGACGCTGCGCACGTCCGCGAGCAGGACCACCGGGCACTGCCAGATGTCCCGGTCGAGGCCGGCCGCCGTCAGCTCCTCGCGGGCGATGGCGTCGGCCTCGCGCAGCAGGTCCAGGCGCTCCCTGGTGACGTCGCCGACGATGCGGATGCCGAGGCCGGGGCCGGGGAACGGCTGGCGCTGGACGATCTCCTCCGGCAGGCCGAGCTCCTGGCCGACCATGCGGACCTCGTCCTTGAAGAGCTTGCGCAGCGGCTCGACGAGCTGGAACTCGAGGTCCTCGGGGAGGCCGCCCACGTTGTGGTGGGACTTGATGTTCGCCGTGCCGGTACCGCCGCCGGACTCGACGACGTCCGGGTAGAGCGTGCCCTGGACCAGGAACTCCACCGCGGGACCCTGGTCCGCGATGATCTCGGCCTGCGCCTGCTCGAAGACCCGGATGAACTCGCGGCCGATGATCTTCCGCTTCTCCTCGGGGTCGGAGACCCCCTTGAGCGCGGTGAGGAAGCGCTCCTCGGCGTCGACGACCTTCAGCTGCACGCCGGTGGCCGCGACGAAGTCCTTCTCGACCTGCTCGGTCTCGCCCTTGCGCATCAGGCCGTGGTCGACGTAGACGCAGGTCAGCTGGGCGCCGATGGCCTTCTGCACCAGGGCGGCCGCGACGGCGGAGTCCACGCCGCCGGACAGGCCGCAGATCGCCCGCCGGTCGCCGACCTGCTCGCGGATGGCGGCGACCTGCTCCTCGATCACGTTGCCCGTGGTCCAGGACGGGGTCAGGCCCGCGCCGCGGTAGAGGAAGTGCTCCAGCACCTGCTGGCCGTGCGTGGAGTGCATGACCTCGGGGTGGTACTGGACGCCGTAGAGCCTCTTCTCGTCGTCCTCGAACGCGGCGACCGGGACGACGTCCGTGGAGGCCGTGACGGTGAAGCCCTCGGGGGCGGCGGAGCAGGCGTCGCCGTGCGACATCCACACGTGCTGCTCGGCCGGGGTGCCCTCGAAGAGGGTGGAGGACGTCCGGGAGACGTGCAGGTCCGTACGGCCGTACTCGCGGGCGCCGGTGTTGTCGACGGTGCCGCCGAGGACCTGTGCCATCAGCTGGAAGCCGTAGCACATGCCGAAGACGGGGACGCCGGCCTCGAAGAGCGCGCGGTCGAGACGGGGGGCGCCCTCCTCGTACACGGACGAGGGGCCGCCGGAGAGGATGATCGCCGCGGGGTTCCTGGCGAGCATCTCCGCGACCGGCATGGTGCTCGGCACGATCTCGCTGTAGACCCGCGCCTCGCGGACGCGACGGGCGATGAGCTGGGCGTACTGGGCGCCGAAGTCGACGACCAGGACGGTGTCGGTGGCGGCGGCAGCGGGGGTCGCTGATGACACGGGGTGCCTTCCGGCGGGTCGGGCGGGGGTCTTGTGCGGCCGAGTCTACCGGGGCGGCCGTGGGGGACCTCGCCTTCGTCCCCGGGGCCGCGCCCGCGGGCCCCGGCCCATGTCCACCACCCGGCACCCGGCACCCGGCTCGCTCGGACACGGAGGCACCGGCGCACCGTGGCATACTGGCCTCATGTTCGCGCAGACGACCTTCTTCTTTACCTATGGCGACCGGCCCGCCGGCTGCCATGGTCGTGCTGCTTGAGCGAACCGCCGAGCGACTTACCAGGCGCCCCGGGCCGACAAGGCCCGGGGCGCCTGTCGTTTTCCGGGTCCTGCCGTACCGGGGCACCGAGTCCGAACCGACGAGGAGCCCCCTAGATGTCCGTCACCCCCGCAGAGAAGACCGGCGCGCGCACCGACGAGGCCGCCGACGTGATCAACGGTGCGCGCGAGCGCATCGACTCGCTCGACGACCGGATCATCGGGCTGATCCAGGAACGGATCGCCGTGTCCGCCGTGATCCAGGAGGCCCGCGTCACCTCCGGAGGCCGGCGCGTGAGCCTCTCCCGCGAGATGGAGATCCTCGAGCACTACAGGGAGGCCCTGGGCAGGCCGGGGACCTCCCTCGCCATGACCCTGCTCGAACTGTGCCGCGGTCGCATCTGAGTTCGGGCCCGCACTCACCCGTACGGCGCGTGACCGTCCCGGGCGGCCGGTCGTTGGTCCCGGTGTCCGTGCCAGCCAGGGGCGGGCCCGAAAGAACCACGCGTGGCTCTCCGGAGCGATGAGACGTGCGGATCGCGCCGTGCGTCGTGGGACCTCGCTCCGGGGAAGTGGCCGGACGGCAGGGGACAGCAGCCCGGTCACCCAACTGACGGCCGGCTCCGGGGACGCCCGGGGCCGGCCGGCGGAAAACAGAAAAATGCACAAGGCTGGGTCAAACGGTTGCGGGCACCGCGTTCGTCCAGCACGATGCGTAGCAAGCCCCGGACCCCAAGTCCCCGTGCGGGCAACCGCATTGCAGTGCACCGCAGGACCGCCAGAGGTCAAGACCGGCCGCGCACCCCCGGGTGTGCCGGGGAGCCGGCCGAGGCGCACGAGACCAGCGGCGCAACCCCCCGGCGCCGCTCCTCAGGCACCGGCGCTGCCCTGACGTCGGTGCTGACGAGAAGAAGGGCCCCGCGGCTCGCCCCGCGGGGCCCTTCGCCGTACCGCCTGTGACGCAGCCCACAGAAAGCCGTCGTCGGATGCGGCACAACCCTTTGGCGCCCTGCCGGGTCACACCAGCAGAACCAAGGGCCATGCCCGCGCCCCACACGCGGAGGCCTCCCCCAGCACGTACCGCGGTGCAGCGGTACGCCGGACTCCCCGAGGTCTTCATGAAGCTCCGCCGTGTCATGGCCGCAGCAGCCGCGACGGCCGCGATAGCCCCGCTCGCACTGCTCGCGGCGCCGGCCGCGTTCGCGTCCGACGATCCGACCTCCACGGCCAGCGCGAGTGTCGGCGCCGACGAGACGGCCGCCGAGAGCGAGTCGCCGGCCACGGACACGGCCGCCACCGAGTCGCCCGCGGACGACACGACCGAGACCGCCGAGGCCGGCCAGTCCGCCCCGGCCGACGGGGACGCCGGCGCCGACGCCGCCGCCTCCAGCTCCGCCTCGTCCTCCGCCTCCTCCTCGGCTTCGGCCTCCTCCTCGGCGTCCGCGTCGGCGTCGGCCGGCGAGTCCGCCGAGCCCACCGCCGAGCCGACGCCCTGCACGGACGGGCTCGAGGACCCCGACTCGCAGCTGTCCCTCTCGGTCTCCGGCCTGCCCGGGAAGATCGTCGCGGGCAGCGGCTGGCACAACTTCACGCTCACCGCGGCCAACCACAGCAGCCAGGCCCTCGGGCAGGTGCAGTGGCTCGCGGTCGTCGACAACGACTCGATGAGCGACAACGAGAAGGACTGGCTGAGCACCTACGCCCTGGTCGAGTACTACAACCCGGCGACCAAGGCGTGGGAGTCCCTCGCGGACCAGATCGGCAACGGCATCTACTTCGGTGAGACGCCGCTCGGCCCCCGGCAGACGGTCGACATCCAGCTGCGCGTGAACATCACCGCCAAGGCCCCCGCAGGCGCCGGCTACACCGTGGGCCTCGGCGGCTACATCGACCAGGAGAAGAACTGCGTCCACAGTTCCTTCGCCTACTACGAGTTCACCGTCCTCAGCCCCGGCAGCCCCAACCACGACCCCGGCCACGCCAAGCCGGGCAAGGGCCACAAGCCGGCCGGCGGCAAGGAGCCGCAGGGCGGCGCGAAGGAGATCCCGCCGACCGGCAGCCTGGCCTCCACCGGTTCGAGCTCCGCGCTCCCGATGATCGGCCTGGTCGGCGGTGCCGCCGTCGTCGCCGGCGCCGGGACCGTGGTCGTGGTGCGCCGCCGCAAGGCGGGTGCGTGACGCGTTGCGCGTGACGCGGCCTTAGGCCACCGCAAGAGGAGAAGGACCTGCGCCAGGAGGGGGGCGCAGGTCCTTCTTCTTCGGTGCGGTGCTTCCGCGGGTCACTTCCTGTTCGGTGCGGTGCTTCCGCGGGTCACTTCTTGGGCGGTACCGCCGGCATCCCGAGGAACGGCAGCCGCAGCGCGCCGAAGGCGTCAGCCGGGACCGCCGGGGAGTTCGGCTCGACCGGGCGGAGGCGCTGGTATTCCGCGCCCTGCTCAGGACGCCGGTCGGCCTCGCCCTTGTTGGGCCAGAACGCCATCGCCCGCTCGGCCTGCGCGGTGATGGTCAGGGACGGGTTCACGCCCAGGTTCGCCGAGACGGCGGCCCCGTCCACGACCGAGACGCCGGGGTGGCCGTAGAGCCGGTGGTACGGGTCGATCACACCGGACTCGGCGGAGGCGCCGATCGGGCAGCCGCCGAGGAAGTGCGCGGTGAGCGGGGTGCCCATCAGCTCGCCCACGTTCGAACCCGCGAAGCCGTTGATCTCCGCGGCGAGCGCCGAGGCGCCCTCCGTGGCCGCCCTGATCTGCTTGGGGTTGGGGGACCCGTGGCCCTGGCGGGCGGTGAGCAGGCCCTTGCCCACGCCGTCCGGCTTCAGGTACGTCGTCAGGGAGTTGTCCAGGGACTGCATCACCAGGCCGATGATGGTCCGCTCCGACCAGCGGCGGTTGGACAGCGAGCGCAGGACCAGCAGCGGATGCCGGGCGGCGTTCCGCAGCCAGGCCGCGACCCGGGAGGAGCCCTCGGCGTACGGGACCTGGAGGATCGACAGGCCGCCCATCGAGTTGGAGCCCTTGCCGTAGCGGACCGGCTCGATGTGGGTGTTCTCGTCGGGGTGGATGGAGGAGGTGATGGCGACGCCCCGGGTGAAGTCCGCCCGCGCCTCGCCGGTCGCCTTCCGGTAGCGCCGGTTGTCGGTCTGGGCGCCCACCAGCGCCTCGGAGTTGGTGCGGGTCAGCTCGCCCAGCCGGGCCGAGAGGTAGGGCAGCTGACCGCCGGCCTTCATGCGGTGCAGCAGCGTCTGGGTGCCGTAGGTGCCGGCCGCGAGGACCACCCGGCGGGCCGTGAACATCCGGCCCTCGCCCTTCTTCCTGGCGTCCGTGGGCAGGGTCGCGATCGCGTACCCGCCCCGGGAGTCGCCGGTGACGGAGACGACCGTCGTCATGGGGTGCACGACGGCGCCCGCCTTCTCGGCGAGGTAGAGGTAGTTCTCGTTGAGGGTGTTCTTCGCGCCGTGCCGGCAGCCCGTCATGCACTCGCCGCACTCGGTGCAGGCGTTGCGCTCCGGTCCCGCGCCGCCGAAGTAGGGGTCCGCGGCCTTCTCCCCCGGCCGGGCCTTCGCGGTGCCGTCGGCGTCCTCGCCGTCGCCGAAGAACACCCCGACCGGCGCCATGTGGAAGGTGTCGCCCACGCCCATGCACTCCGCCGCCGCCTTCAGGTGCACGTCGGACGGGGTCATCGTGGGGTTGAGCCGCACACCGAGCATCCGCCGCGCCTGGTCGTAGAACGGCTCCAGCTCCTCCTGCCAGTCGGTGATGTCCCGCCACTGCGGGTCGTCGAAGAACTGCCGGGGCGGTACGTAGAGGGTGTTGGCGTAGTTGAGCGAGCCGCCGCCGACCCCGGCGCCGGCCAGCACCATCACATTGCCCAGCAGGTGGATGCGCTGGATGCCGTACATGCCGAGCTTCGGGGCCCAGAGGTAGTTCCTCAGGTCCCAGGAGTTCCTCGGCAGCGACTCGCGGGTGAAGCGGCGGCCCGCCTCCAGGACGCCGACCCGGTACCCCTTCTCGGTCAGGCGGAGCGCGGAGACGGATCCGCCGAACCCCGATCCCACGACGATGACGTCGTAGTCGTACCCGTCCTCGTCCCGGGTCTGGACAGACTTCTCCTGTGCCACGTGCTCTCCTCGTTGAGAACGGGTGCTGTCGGGGGGGTGCGCTCCAGGGGGTGCGCCCTCGGGGCCTCTCGGTCCTAGCGGAAGCGGAAGGTCTTCATCAGCCTCAGGCTCCGGCTCATGAACGCCGCGTACTTCTCGTCGTCCATGCCGAGCGAGGGGGCCATGGGCAGCAGCCGCTGGTGGGCGACGGTCTGGGCCTCGGTGTACTTGAGGATGCCCTCGGAGCCGTGCCGGCGGCCGAGGCCGGAGTCCTTCATGCCGCCCATCGGGGACTGCACGCTGCCGTACGCGGGGGCGTAGCCCTCGTTGATGTTCACCGTGCCGGTGCGCAGCCGGGCTGCGACCTCGCGTCCGCGCCGGGCGTTCGTGGTCCAGACCGACGAGTTCAGGCCGTACGGCGTGGAGTTGGCGCGGTCGACCGCCTCGTCCTCGGTGGCGAACCGGTAGATCGAGACGACCGGTCCGAAGGTCTCCTCCGTGCACACCGACATCGGCGCCTCGACACCGTCCAGGATGGTCGGTTCGAAGAAGTAGGGGCCGATGTCCGGGCGGGCGACGCCTCCGGCGACGACCCGGGCGCCCTTCGCGACGGCCTCCTCGACATGCCGGGTCACGGTCTCCAGCTGCCGCTCGCCGACCAGCGAGCCCATGTCGGCGCCGTAGGCGAGGGAGGTGCCCAGGCGCAGGGCCCTGGTCCGGGCGGCGAAGCGCTCCAGGAAGGCGTCGGCGACCGACTCGTGGACGAAGAGCCGCTCGATGGAGATGCACAGCTGGCCCGCGGAGGAGAAGCAGGCGCGGACCGCTCCCGCGGCGGCCTTCTCGATGTCGGCGTCCTCGAGGACCAGCATGGCGTTCTTGCCGCCGAGTTCGAGGGAGACGCCGACCAGGCGGGCGGCGGCGCCCTGGGCGACCTCGCGGCCGGTGCGGGTGGAGCCGGTGAAGGAGACGTAGTCGGCGTGCTGGACGATCTCCGGGCCGACGACCGGTCCGTCGCCGATGACGACCTGGAAGACCTCGGCGGGCAGCCCGGCCTCGATCAGCAGGTCCCGGGCCCACAGGGCGGTCAGGCAGGTCTCCGTGTCGGGCTTCATGACGACCGCGTTGCCCGCGGCGAAGGCGGGGAGCGCGTCGCCGACCGACAGTTCCAGGGGGTAGTTCCAGGGCGCGATCTGGCCCACGACGCCGCGCGGGTGGCGCAGTTCGGTGACGCGGGTGAGGGTGGGCATGGCGCCGGCGTGCCGCTTGGGCCTCAGGTAGGCGGCGGCCCTGCGGCCGTAGTGCCGGGCCGCCACGGCGACGGCCTGCACCTCCTCGTGCGCGTGCAGGCGGGCCTTGCCGGTCTCCAGCTGGATCAGGTCGAGGACCTCGGCCTGGCGGGCGAGCACCAGGTCGTGGAAGCGGAGCAGGACGGCGGCGCGCTGGCGGACCGGGGTCCGTTCCCAGACCGCCTGGGCGGCGCGGGCCCGCTCGAAGGCGGTGGCGACGTCCTCGGGGGTGGACTCGGGCAGGTCGGCGAGTTTCTCGCCGGTGAAGGGCGAGTGGTTGGCGGTCCGGCCGGATCCGACGACGCCCTTGGTGAGCTGCGCGACCAGCTCGGGGGTCACCACGTCGGCGGCGGTGCGAGCACCCGTGGGGGCGGGGGCCAGGGGATTCGTTCCGGTCATGGCCGGGGCCTGCGAGTCCGTCATGACGCGCAGAGTATGCCGGAGCGCAGGCTTTGTGTACCCGTCGGTAATGGGGATTCACCGAGTGCTCACACGGCGCCAGCGATCACTGGCAACGAATGCGCTGATCAGGGCGTTGGGCCGGACATCGGAGGAGACATCGGGCGGGACGCCGGAGGGTTCACCGGGCGGGACGCCGGACGGTGCACTGGGCGGGACGCCATGGCGAATCCCCCGCTCTTGCGCCGGACCTCCACAGCACCGGACCCGCCGAAGTGTGCGGGGATCACCAACTCACGCTCGTCGGCCGCCCGTTCGAGCACCCGTCGCCGGGTGTCCGCCGCCTGCCGCGGGTCGAGGCAGAAGCAGCTGCTGCACTCGGGGCGGAGGATCTGCACCGGGCTGTGCAGCAGGTCGCCCACGAAGACCGCCCGCTCGCCGCCCGACTCCAGCCGCAGCACCGACGAGCCGGGGGTGTGGCCCGGGGCCGCCTCCAGGGTGAGGTGGTCGTCGATCCGGTACTCCCCCTCCCACAGCACGGACTGCCCGGCGCGGTGCACCGGCGCCACGCTGTCCTCGTACATCAGCCGGTCGTCGGGCCGCGCCCCGCCCGCGTAGCCGTTCGCCGGGCCGAAGTGGCGGTCGTCGGCGGCCGGGATCAGGTAGCGCGCGCGGGGGAAGGACGGCACCCATTCCCCGTCGGCGTCCCGGGTGTTCCAGCCGACGTGGTCGCCGTGGAGGTGGGTGTTGACGACGACGTCGACGTCCTGCGGCCGGACCCCGGCCCGCTCCAGACGGCCCGGGAAGTCCCCCTGCCGCCGGTGGAACAGCGCACTGCCGGGCCGCTCCCGGTCGTTGCCGACGCCGGTGTCGACGAGCACCGTCCGCCCGCCGCCGCGCACCACCCAGGTCTGGAGCGTCACCACGGCCCGCTCGCCGCCGGATTCCCGGTGGTCGGGGACGAGTTCGTCCTCGTGCTCCCGCCACACCTCGGGGTCGCAGTCCGGGACGAGGGTGCCTGCGGGGACGTAGGGGCCCTGCCACTCGACGATCCGGAGCACCTCGAGGTCGCCGATCACGAAACGCTGCGCGTTCTCCTCAGTCATGTCCCGGAGCCTAGGCGGAGGAGATGAGCGTTCCAATGCGCGAAAGGATCAGTTCGATACGAGATCGTCTCAGCCGCGTGCTGGAGGGTGCCGTACCCTGCCGTCATGGACGTGGTGAGCGACGCGATCTCCGCCGTGCGGGTCGGACGGCCCTCCTCCAACCGGCTGCGGGTGACCGGGCGCTGGTGCACCCGGTTCGACCCCTACGAGGGCGCCGGCTTCCACGTCGTGCTCGCGGGCGGCTGCTGGCTGCTGCCGGACGGGGGCGGGGACCCGGTGACGCTGAACACCGGCGACGTCGTGCTGCTGCCGCACGGCGCCGGGCATGTACTGGCCGACCGGCCCGCCGACGCGGCGGAGGTGGCGCGGGCGGTGCCGTTCGAGCAGGTGCGCGAGGGCGCCGCCGGAGGGGATGCCGTACGGGGTGCCGCCCGGCGCGCGGACGGGGGCGACGGCGAGGACGAGGGTGACCGCCGGGACGAGGGCGGGCGTGGGCCCGTGGTCGAGCTGCTGTGCGGGAAGTACCGCCTCGACCGCAGCCGGACGCACCCGCTGATGGCCGAGCTGCCCCAGGTGGTGCACCTGCCGCACCGGGTCGGCGTCCACCCAGAGCTGCGCTCCGCGCTCGACCTGCTGGCCCGGGAACTGGACGAGCGCCGCCCGGGCGCCTGCCTCGCGCTGCCGAGCCTGCTGGACCTCCTGCTGATCTACATGGTCCGCGCCTGGATGGCCGAGGCGGCGGCCGGCGCCTGGCCGGCGGTGCTCGACGACCCGGTGACGACGGCCGCGCTGCGCGCCCTGCACTCCGACCCGGCCGCCGCCTGGACGAACGACCGCCTGGCCGGCGCGGCGGGCGTCTCCCGCGCCACGCTGGCCCGCCGCTTCACCGCGCTCGTCGGCCGCCCGCCGATGGCCTATCTGACCTGGTGGCGGCTGACCCTGGCCGCCGCCCGCCTGCGGGACACGGACGCCCCGCTGGTGAAGGTCGCCCAGGAGACCGGCTACAGCAGCCCGTACGCCCTCTCGCACGCCTTCAGCCGGGAGTTCGGGATCACTCCGGGCCGCTACCGGGCCGCCCGATCCTGAACGGCCCGGGACAGCCGAGCGGGTCAGAGCGCGTCGACGTCCAGGTTCGTGATCGCGGTCTGCGCCACCTCGCGCCCGCGCCCGGTGAAGTCGCCCTTGCCGGGGTAGCTCACGACCAGCTTGTACAGGTCGCCCGCGGAGCTCTTGTAGTAGAGGATCCGCACCTCGCGCGGGAGCGGGTTCTGGCTGTCGGTGGTGGTGTAGACGACCGTGTTCTCGGCGGCCTTCCTGCCCTCGTACACCGACTCCCTGGGCCGGGTCCTCGGGTTCTCGGGCATCCCGAGGTTGTAGTCGCCGGACTGCTTGAACGTGCCGTCGTCGTCGTACATCTGGGCGGCCGCGGAGCCCTTGATGATGTGGCTGCCGTCCTCGGACTTCCGCACCAGCGTCAGGGCGACCCGGATGCTGCCGCTCCAGTCGCTGTAGGCCACCCAGTGGCTCTTGTCGGTCTTCCGGTCCGGCACCGTGCGCTGGTAGTCGCCGGGCACCGCGAGCGTGGCCGCCACGTCCTTCTCGTGACGGTTCCGCCAGTCGTCCGGCAGCGGACCCGCGAACGGCCGCGCGACCAGCAGGTACGCCGTCGCCGCGGCCGCTACGACCGCCGCGCCGAGCCCGAGCCGCGCCCCGCGCCCGAACCGGAGCCGGCGCCGCGCGCCCCCGGCCTCCCCGGTCTCCCCCGCGCCCTCGGGGTGCGCCACCACCTGGGTCGGCGCCGGGGCCGGCGGGGCGGCGGCCGCCTCCAGCAGGGCGCGCACCCGGGCGGCGTCCGGGCGGTGCGCCGGGTCCTTCTGCAGCAGGCCGGTGACGGCCTCGGCGAGCGGCCCCCGCGCGGCGGCCGGCGCCGCGGGCACGGCGTTGAGCACCGACTGGAGCGTGGCCGGGGTGTTGCTGCGGCGGAACGGGGAGACGCCCTCCGTGGCCGCGTACAGCACCACGCCGAGCGACCACAGGTCGGAGGCCGGGCCGGGGCGCCGGCCCAGCACCCGCTCCGGCGCGATGTACTCGGGGGAGCCGACGAAGCCGCCGGTGTCGGTCAGGCTGGTCTCGCCCTCGATCTGGGCGATGCCGAAGTCGGTGAGGACGATCCGGCCGTGCCGGCCCAGCATGATGTTGTCCGGCTTCACGTCCCGGTGCAGGACACCCGCCGCGTGCGCGGCCTCCAGCGCGCCGAGCACCTCCAGGCCGACCCGGGCCGCCTCGCGCGCGTCCAGCGTGCCCTCCTGCATGGCGCTGCCCAGCGAGCGGCCGTGCACCAGCTCCATGACGATCCACGGCTGCCCGTCGACGACGGCGACGTCGTGGACGGTGACGACGGCGGGGTGGTCGAGCCGGGCCGCGGCGCGGGCCTCGCGGCGCATCCGCTCGAAGGCGTTGGCGCGTTCGCGCTCGGGAAGGTGGTCGGGGACGCGGGGCTCCTTGACGGCGACCTCGCGGTCCACGGTCTCGTCCTTGGCCCGCCAGACGGTCCCCATCCCGCCGTGCCCGAGCTTGGCGAGCAGCCGGTACCGCCCGGCGATCAGCCGCCCGGCGCCGGGATCCCCGGACCGCGTGGCGCTGTCGTCCCGCACCGGTGTGGCGTACGGGTTCTGCGGGTGGGGCACCCGCACCTGCGCGTCGGGCGGTCGCAGAACGAAACTCGTCGGCTCTTCGGACTCGTGGCGGGCTCCCCCGTCGTTGCTCATGAGTCCATCCATATCGCGACCGCCGCCGACGTCTCCACCGTGTGGGCCCGGCGGTCACAGACCCGTGACCAACGGGGGACGGCCTACCCGGGGGTGAAGGTGTCGAGGGCGACGTCGAAGTGCTCCTTGGCCTCACGCACCTTCCCGACCGGCGCCGACAGCCACACGTCGTACATCCGCCCGCCCTGCTCCCAGCACAGGTCGTAGGTGTGCCGGGGGCCCTCCGCCGCGCTGAAGCCGTTCCAGCTGAACTCCCAGAGGGCGGCGGGGTGTCCGGCGTGCGTGGTGGCGGTGACCCGGCCGTCGTGGTAGCCGGGGTTGGTGGTCGGGCCCTGCGCGTCCGACCGGCGCATCACCGCGAGCGGGCCGCCGGTGCCGGGTCCGGTGACCTTGATGCCGAGGCGGAAGATCTCCCCCGGTGACAGGTAGAAGATCCGCTCGCCCTGCGGGCTGCGGGTGAAGCCGTCCGGGACGGCGAGCGAGAAGCCGGCGGGGTCCCGGACCGCGTGGTAACCCGAGGGCGCGGTGGGGCCGTTGACGGCGGGCGCGGCGGACCGCGTGACGGTGACCGTGGAGGCCGGGGTGGTGGGCCGCGAGGGCGGCCCGGGGGTCGAGGGCGCCGTGCTCGCCGAGCCGCTCGCGGACGGGCGCGGCGCCGAACTCGTCGGAGTGCCGCCCCCGCCCCCGCTCCCCTGCATCAGCAGCGCCGCGGCGGACACCCCCGCCCCGGCCATCGCGGCGACCAGCAGCGCCGCGACCAGCACCCCCCGGGTGGAGGACCGGGCGGGGGGCTCCTCCGTCCGGGCCTCGGCGGTGGGCGCGGGTCCCGGCCGGGGCAGGTCGCGCTGGGTGGCCGTGTAACGGGCCGGCGGCCGCGGTGTCCGCCCCGAGTCGAGGAAGGCCCGCAGCATCCGTTCCGCCTCGGCCGCGTCCAGCCGCAGATCCGGATCCCGCTCCAGCAGCCCCCGTACGACGGGAAGGATGGGCGCGGCCTGCGCCGGCGGCCGGATGTCGGCGGAGACGACCGCGTGCAGAATTCCCCCCAACGAGTCGCGTCGAAAGGGTGATTCACCGCTCAGGGCCGTGCACAGCAGCGCGCCGAGCGACCACAGGTCGGACGCCGGGCCGGTGCGGGACCCGGACATCCGCTCGGGCGCGGTGTACTCGGGGGAGCCGACGAAGGAGCCCGTCTCGGTGAGCGTGGTGGCGCCCGCGACCTGGGCGATGCCGAAGTCGGTGAGGACGACGCGGTCGGTGCCGGCCTCCGTCAGCACGTTGGCCGGCTTGATGTCGCGGTGCAGCACACCGGCCGCGTGCGCCGTGCGTAGCGCGCTCAGCAGGGCGATGCCGATACGGGCCGCCTCGCCCGCGTCGACGGGGCCGCGTGCCGCGATCCGGTCGGCGAGGGAGCCACCGTCGACCAGCTCCATGACGATGAAGGGGCGTTCGTCCTGCTCCACGACGTCGTGGACGACGATGATGTGCGGGTGGCGCAACTGGGCCACCGCGCGGGCCTCGCGCAGGGTGCGGTCGCGCTGGAGTCGGGCCTCCTCGGCGGACAGCGTCTCGTCGAACGGCAGTTCCTTGACCGCCACCTGACGGCCGAGCAGCTGATCGGTCGCCCGCCACACGACACCCATGCCCCCGCGCCCGAGCCGGGCCTGGAGGCGGTAGCGGCCCGCGATGACACGGCAGTCGTCCCCCTCGGTCCCCATGCGCCCCATCATGCCGCATCGGACGACCCGGTTCCGGGGCGCTGACCGGCCAAGCCACCGACGTGAACGAGCCGCCCGCCCGCCTCACTCCGGCGCACCACCGGTGAGACCGCACCCGGCGCCCGACGCCCGCCCGGCGGCCCCGCCCCGGCGCGGGACGCGACCCCGCCCGCCTCAGCCCGCGTCCGGTCGCCAGCTCTGCAGCACCGACCTGAACTGCTTCTCCGCGGTGGGCCAGTCCGCCGCGGGCGAGGACATGTAGATCGCGTACTCGACGCCCTCGCGGGACACGTAGGTCTCCTCGGCGGCGTGGCGCGGCCCGGGATAGGGCGTGTCCTTGGACAGCGCGGTCCAGGTGTACTCCCACAGGGAGCCCCGCCGGTCGCGGTAGGTGTTGGCCCGCAGGGTCACCCGCCGGTAGTCGACCAGCCGGTGGAGCTGCTGTTCCAGGTCGTTCTGGTGGTCGTGCGGGTCGGCGAAGTCCGGCGAGGTGTCGACGGCGATGCGGAGGAAGTGCTCGCCGCCGTCCGGCGTGTAGTCGACCTGGTGGGTCGCCTCGTCGAACACCGTCCGCGTCCAGTTCTCGCCGGGTACGGCGACGCTGAAGCCGTAGGGGTCGTCGCGGCGCACCCAGCCGGCCGGGAGGTTGTCGCCCGAGACGGTGCTCGGGCCGGGCGTGGGGCTGGACTTGGAGCTCGGCGCGGGCGACCCGGACGTGGCGGTGCTGGGCTGCCGGCGGGTGTCGTCCCACTTCTGCAGCGCCACCGCGGTGCCGCCGCCGATGACCGCGGCGAGCGCCACCACCAGCGCGAAGGTGCGCAGCCGGCGGTGCTTCGACGGCACGGCAGCGGTCGGCGGGGCGTGGCCGGGGCCGACCGCGGTCGGGCCGGTCGCCGGGGGGTAGGGCGTCGTGGCGGACGGGTCCGGCCCAGGACGGCCGGCCGGGTCCCGCACCGTGCCGGCCGGCTGGGCGCCGACCCGCTGGGTGGGGACGTAGGCCTGCGCGGCGTCCGGCCGACGCCCCTCCGCGGCCTCCGCGAGCATCTGCTCGGCCTCGTCGACGCCGGGACGGGCGGCCGGATCCTTGCGCAGCAGCGCGGTGATGACGGGCGCGAGCGGACCGGCGGTCCGCGGCTCGCGGGGCTCCTCGTCGACGACGGCCTGCATGGTGGTCAGCGGTGAGGTGCGGCGGAACGGCGACAGGCCCTCCGCGGCCGTGTAGAGGGTGGCGCCGAGCGCCCACAGGTCGGAGGCCGGGCCGGGGTCGTGGCCGCGGACCCGCTCGGGGGCGAGGTAGTCGACCGAGCCGACGACCTCTCCGGTGCGGGTGATGGTGGTGTCGCCCTCTATCTGGGCGATGCCGAAGTCGGTGAGCAGGACCCGGCCGTCCCGGCCGAGCAGCACGTTGCCGGGCTTGACGTCGCGGTGCAGCACCCCGGCGGTGTGCGCGGCGCGCAGCGCGCGCAGCACCCACAGGCCGATCCGGGCGGCCTCCGTGGGCTCCAGGCGGCCCTGTTCCTTGACCGCGTCCGCGAGGGAGTGGCCCTCGACCAGCTCCATCACGATCCACGGGCGGCCGTCGTGCTCCAGTACGTCGTGCACGGTGACGACGGCGGAGTGGTTGATCCGCGCGGCCGCGCGGGCCTCGGCCCGGGTGCGCGCGAGGAGGACCGCCCGGTCGCTCTCGGAGACGTACAGCGCGGCGGTCAACTCCTTGATGGCGACGGCCCGGTGCAGCACCTCGTCGTGCGCCCGCCACACCCGGCCCATGCCGCCGCTGCCGATGGCGTCGGCGAGCCGGTAGCGGCCCGCGAGGAGCAGGCCCTGCATCTGATTCACGTTTCCCCGCAATGTTCTTGTCAGGGGTCAGCGTAAGGACAGGCCCTCGAACTGGGAACCTGAGGGGTGCCAAGGAAACCGCACTGTGACGGTTGTCGCTTCCCGGGGCGGGCGGGAACCGTTCGGCTCAGCCGGTGAACCGGTAGGTGGCGGACGCCTGCTCGTACAGCTTGGTCACCTGGTCCTTCTGGCTCTCCGGACCGCGCACCTGGACCACGTGGTACTGGCCGTCCTGGAGGATGGCCAGATTTCGCACGAACAGCGCCCGTCCGCTCGCGTCGGTCCAGGTGAACTGCCCCTCGGCCATGGTCCGTCCGCCCACCTGGATGGTCCGCATCCCGGAGGAGGTGGCCCAGCTGGAGTCGCGGTAGCCCCGCAACTCGGTCTCCTTCTCCCGCTGGTACGTCATCGGGTCGCTGCCGAACTCGGCGGCGCTGTCCCGGCCGGGCACGACGATGAGCTCGAAGCCGCCCCGGGAGTACACCACCTGGTCCCGGTCGTTCCGGGGGGTGCGGCTCCAGCCCTCGGCGACGGCGACCTGGAAGCCCTCGGCGTCCTTGCGCAGGGCGAAGCCGTCGGCGACACCGGGGTCGGTGGTCTGCGTCTCGGCCGAACCGGCGGACCGCGAGGGGCTGTTGCCGGGGTCCGGCGAGGACTTGCCGCCCCCGGGCGCGCCGCTCGCGTCGCCCCCCGAGGGGGCCGGGGCGGGGGACGCGTCACCGGCGGTCGAGGTGCGGTCGGTCCCCGACGCGCCGTCCTCCCCGGCCTTCGGCATGAACAGCGTCGCGTAGGCGACCGCGGCGGCCAGCAGGAGCAGGATCAGCAGGATCAGGGTGCGGCCGAGGCTGCGCGGCGAACGAGACTCCTGCCTGGCCCGCTTGTGCCGCCCGTGCGGTGCGGGCAGCCCTGCGCGCCGCCGCCGCACCAGTTCGCCGCGGCGGCGGACGATGGGCAGCCGGCTCGGGTCGGTGGGCGGGGCGGCGACGACGTGCGCGCCGGCGTCGGGTTCGGGCGCGGAGCGCACCAGCGAGCGCAGCCAGCCGCGCAGTTCCTCGAAGTCCGGTCGCTCGGTGGGGTCCTGACGCAGCAGCGACTCCACCACCGGGCGCAGCGGTCCGCACTCCTCGGCGAAGGCGGGTGGCTCGGCGCACACCATCTGCACGAGCTCGGCCGTGGACTCCTCCGGGTACGGGGCGTGCCCCTGGACGGCACGGAACAGCAGGGCGCCCAGGGCCCAGAGGTCGGTCGCGGGCCCGATGGGCGCGGCGAGCTGCCAGTTCTCGTGCACGGGCCCGGCCTGTTCGGGCGCCCAGCGCTCGGTGACCGGTCCCACCACGGTCATCCGCGCCTGCCGCGCCCGTTCGGCGGCGAGCGCGGTGGCGGGACCGCGCCGCGCGGCGGCGGTGCCGTCCACGAGGTCGTCCCAGCGGGCGGCCGCCGGGCCGGGGGTACGGGCGGCGCCGCTCGCGAGCTCGGGCGCCCCGGACACGGGGAGGGCCCCGGCGGCGGGACCGGCCGTACCGGACGAGGAACCGGGCCCGAGTGCGCCCGCCGCCGGGGCGGCGCCGGGGCGGGGGGCGGCCCCGGGCGCGGGGACGTACGGATCGCTGCCGGGCCCAGGGGCCGTACCGGACCCGGGGGCGAACGGACCACTGCGGGGCGCGGGGGCTCCGGGCGCCGGGGCGTACGGTCCGCTGCCGGGACGTGCGCCGTTCCAGGGTGGGGGCTGAACACCGTAGGGGTCGGCGATCCGGCCGGGGGGCGTGGTGCCGGTCCCCGGCTCCTCGGGCGCTCCCGGGGCGTACGGCTGGTCTCCGGGGGTGCCGGCCAGGGCGACGCCGTCGGCGGGCGGCCTGGCGGCGGGCAGCGCGGCGCGTGTGCTCTCCTGCGCCTCCTGCACCCGGGCCGCGGCCCGCGCTCCGGCGCGGTACGCGGCGATCGCCCCGGCCCGCGCCGCCCGGGCGTCCCCGCCGCTCTCCACAGCGCGCCGGGCGACCGCGCCCGACGGCCCGCCGCCGCGCGCCGGATCGGCCCCGGCGCCGGACCCGGTCCCGGGCAGCCCTCTGGCCTCCCGCGCCTCGATCGCCGCCCGTCGCGCGGCCTCGGGATCCTCCGCGGCGTATCCACCGCCGCCCGCGGAGCCCCCGGCACCGACGCCGGGGAAGCCCCCACGCCCGTCTGGGCCGCGCACACCACCGCCGAAGCGGTCCGAGCGGTCCGAGCGGTCCGAGCGGTCCGAGCGGTCCGAGCGGTCCGAGCGGTCCGAGCCACCGAAGCGGTCCGAGCGCTCCGAGCCGCCGAAGCGATCGAAGTCGCCGGAGTGGTCCAAGTGGCCCGGGGCGTCCCCCGGGTCGCCGCCGGCCTGTTCGTCCGGCGCCGGTACGGGGTCGTACCCGCACAGCGCCTCCTCCGCCGCGCCGACCGCGAGGCCGGTCAGCATCACCCGGCCGTCGTCGCAGACGAGGACCGTGCGGGCGGTGATGTTGCGGTGCACCCAGCCGTGGGCGTGCAGCACACGCAGGGCCATGAGGACGTCGGAGGCGACCTCGGCCGCCCGGTAGGGCGTCAGGGGCCGCTGGGCGAGCAGGGCCGCCAGGGGCCGCGCCGCGACCAGCTCACTGACGATCCACAGCGAACCGCCCTCGGCGAACACGTCGAAGACCTGGTCGAGCCGCGGATGGTCGGGGATGCGCGCCGCCGCCTGCGCGGCCTCCACCGCCCGCCGCACCGCGGGATCGGTGGGCCGCCGTGTCGCCGCCCGCGCCGGGGACCGCCGCGGGGAACCGTCGCGGGCCGTGAACCCGGCGGGCAGCCCGTCCGCGTCGAGCACCTCCGCCTCGACCACCTCCGGCAACGGCACCTGGCGGACGAGGACTTCCTGCCCGCTGTAGGTGTCGAAGGCCCGGGTCTCGGTGAGTTCGTACTCGTCGGACGGGGGCAGCGGCAGGCGGTAGCGATCGGCGAGCACCCGGCCCGCATAGTCGTCCACGTTGCCCTCCCCGGCCCCACGGTCGGTCAGTTCCGTTCGTGACGCGCCCCGTTCACGCCGCTTACGGTCCGCAACCACTCACGATACGTGCCCCGGGCAACCCGCAGAGAGGGGATGCCGGATCTCGCACCGCGAACCGGGGTCCGTCGGCCTCAGGACTTCGGTTCGAAGGTCTTCGTCAGCGTCTGCCATGTGTTCTTGCGCAGCCCGCTGTCCCAGTTCGCGTCCTTCGCGGTGTACATCAGGGCATGTCCGAGATGGTCGTTGACGACGAAGCCACGGTCGATGGTGTGGTACCCGATCCCGCCGTCGGAGTAGGTGAACTCCCAGTCGGCCGTGTTCCAGCCGCGGTACTCCACCTTCTCGATACGGATCCGGTGGTACTGCGGACGCACCATGTACCGTTCCTGGTTCTTCCAGTCGGCGACCGGGTCGTCCTTGGGCGTCGAGGTGTAGGCGACCAGCAGCTTCTGCCCGTCGGGGCCGGTGAAGCGGACGCCAGCGGAGTCCGTGGCCGCGTACTTCCACCCCGCGGGCAGCCCGATGGAGAAGCCCTGGGCGCTCTTGTACGTCGACGCCGCCCCGTCGCCGCCCTTGGAGCCAGAGCCGGAGCCGCCCGAACCGGAGTTGCCGTCGCCCGGGGTGCCGGAGGCACCGCTCGCACTCGGCGTGCCGGCTCCCGCCGACCCGGAACCCGGCTGGGCCCCGCCGCTCGGGTCCTTCTTGGTCGAGGGCCCGGCGGAGGCGGAGGAACCCGCGGACGTGCGGCCCGCGCCGCCCTCGGCTCCCTTCCCGCCGTCGCCGCCGAGGGTGAGCCAGAGGACGGCGCCGATCACGGCCAGCGCCACGACCACCGCGATGATCACCAGCGTGCGCCGCGGGACGACGTCGGTGAGCGGCGCCCTGGGGGCCGGGCGCGGCGGCAGGTCCGGCGGCGGCACCACGGGCCACCCGGAACTGGTTCGTCCGCCCTGGGCAGGGGCACCGCCCGAGGACGTCGCGGTCCCGGTGCCGGCCGCGGCCCCGGTCGCGGCGGCACCCGGCGTACCGGCCTCCGCCTTCTCCGCCGAGTCGGCCGCGCCCGCCGCCTTCGCCGACGCAGCCGACTCCGCCGCCTTCGCCGACTCAGCCGCGGAACCCTCTCCGGAGCCCGCCGAACCGGCGCCGTCGGTGGCCGTCTTGGTGCGGGCCGCGGCGGCCGAGGCGGCCACCCCGGCCGCCCCGGCGGCCTTGCGTACGGAGCGCAGCGCCCCGCGCAGCCGCTCGCCCGACTCCTCGCCGCGCTTGCCGCCGGAGGCCTTCGAGCCGGCCCCGCCCTCAGGCCCGCCGGGCTGCTCCGGCAGCGGTACGACCTTGGTCGCGTCCGCCGGCGGCTCCGGCTCGGTCTGCTTCGTCGCGGGCGACCGCAGGACGCGGTGCAGCATCGCCCGGGCGCCCGCGTCGTCGAGCCGCTGGGCCGGATCCTTGCTGAGCAGCCCGTAGATGACGTCCCGCAGCGGCCCCGCGTTCTTGGGCTCCTCCAGTTGCTCGGTCATCACCGCGGTCAGGGTGGCGATCGCCGACCCCTTGTCGTACGGGGGGACGCCCTCGACCGCCGCGTAGAGCAGGCCGCCGAGCGACCACAGGTCCGCCGCCGGGCCCGGCTTGTGCCCGCGGGCGCGCTCCGGGGAGATGTAGGAGGGGGCGCCCACGAGCATTCCGGTGGAGGTGATGGACGGGTCGCCCTCGACCTGCGCGATGCCGAAGTCGGTGAGCACCACCCGGCCGTCGTCGGCGATGAGCACGTTCGACGGCTTCACGTCGCGGTGCAGGATGCCCTGGCGGTGCGCGGAGCGCAGCACGTCGAGGATCGCCAGTCCGACCTCCGCCGCCCGCACGGGCTCCAGCACGCCGTCCTCACGGATGACCTCGGCGAGCGACTTGCCCTCGACGAGCTCCATCACGATCCACGGCCGGTCGTCCTCGTCGACCACGTCGTAGACCGTCACCGCGCTGGTGTTGCGGATCCGCGCGATGGCCTTGGCCTCGCGCAGGGTGCGCGTGATCAGGCGCCGCTTCTCGTCCTCGTCGATGTTCGTCGGGAACCGCAGCTCCTTCACGGCGACCGTACGGCCGAGGGTCTCGTCCTCGGCGCGCCACACCGTGCCCATGCCGCCGCGGCCGAGCACGTCCCCCAGCCGGTACCGCCCGGCGAGAAGACGCCCGTGGTTGTCCTGACGAGTGTCCTGACGGGATGTCCCCGCCCGCTCCGGCTCCGACATGCGTCCCCTCATGCAACCCGCCCTGACAGAGCCCCCATTGTCTCTCACCCGACAAGTGCTCGACGCCCAGGGTGCCCCTGGACACGCCCTGAGTCGCACGTGAACGACGGTTCACGTGAGGCGGGATGACGGCCCGTGACAAAGGAGCACCCTCGGGTGCCGACCCTTCGGACACTTCCGGCCATACCCCGCGCCGCCTCCGTCGTCCCGCACACGACAACACCTGCCCGGCCGTCCTTCGTTCACACCGCTACAGCGGCACGATGTCCGGCGCCCCCAGCCGTGCCGCGTCGGCCGTCAGGTCGTCGGGCTGGCGCTGCGACTCCCGCTCGGCCTCGACCCGCTTCTCGTAGTGCTCGACCTCGCGCTCTATCTGGTCCTTGCCCCAGCCCAGCACCGGCGCCATCAGCTCGGCGGCCTCGCGGGCGCTGAGGGTGCCCCGGTCGAACGTCTCGATGGAGATGCGGGTCCGCCGGGTCAGCACGTCGTCCAGATGGCGGGCGCCCTCGTGCGAGGCGGCGTAGACGACCTCGGCGCGCAGGTAGTCGTCGGCCGCCCGCAGCGGCGCGCCCAGGGACGGGTCGTCGGCGATGAGGTCGAGGACCTCCCCCGCCGCGGTCCCGTACCGGTTCAGCAGGTGCTCCACGCGGACCACGTGGATGCCGGTCTCGGCGGCGATGCGCGCCCGCGCGTTCCACATCGCCCGGTAGCCCTCCGCGCCGAGCAGCGGGACGTCCTCGGTGACGCACTCGGCCACCCGCATGTCCAGCCCGTGCACGGCCTCGTCCACCGCGTCCTTGGCCATCACCCGGTACGTCGTGTACTTGCCGCCCGCAACCACCACGAGCCCAGGCGCCGGGTGGGCGACGGTGTGCTCGCGCGACAGCTTGCTGGTGGCATCGGACTCGCCGGCGAGCAGCGGGCGCAGACCCGCGTACACGCCCTGGACGTCGTCGCGGCCGAGGGGCACCGCGAGCACCGAGTTCACATGCTCCAGCAGGTAGTCGATGTCGGCGCTGGAGGCGGCCGGGTGCGCCTTGTCGAGGTCCCAGTCGGTGTCGGTGGTGCCGACGATCCAGTGCCGTCCCCAGGGGATCACGAACAGCACGGACTTCTCGGTGCGCAGGATCAGCCCGCTGGTGGAGTTGATGCGGTCCTTCGGCACGACCAGGTGGACGCCCTTGGACGCCCGGACGTGGAACTGGCCCCGCTCGCCCACCATCGCCTGGGTGTCGTCGGTCCACACGCCGGTGGCGTTGACGACCTGCTTGGCGCGGATCTCGTACTCGCCGCCGCCGTCCACGTCCCGCACCCTGGCGCCGACGACGCGCTCGCCCTCGCGCAGGAAGCCGGTGACGCGGGCGCGGTTGGCGGCCTTCGCGCCGTACGACACCGCGGTGCGCACCAGGGCGGTCACGAAGCGGGCGTCATCGACCTGGGCGTCGTAGTACTGCAGCGCGCCGACGAGCGCGTCCTTCTTCAAGCAGGGCGCGACCCGCAGGGCGTGACGGCGGGTCAGGTGGCGGTGCAGGGGCAGGCCCCGGCCGTGTCCGCGGGCCATCGACATGGCGTCGTAGAGCGCGACGCCCGATCCGGCGTACAGGCGCTCCCAGCCCATGTGCTGGAGCGGGTACAGGAACGGCACGGGCTTGACCAGGTGCGGGGCGATCCTCTCCAGCAGCAGGCCGCGCTCCTTGAGTGCCTCACGGACGAGCGCGAAGTCGAGCATCTCCAGATAGCGCAGTCCGCCGTGTATCAGCTTGCTGGACCGGCTGGACGTGCCCGAGGCCCAGTCGCGGGCCTCGACCAGGCCCGTGGCCAGGCCGCGCGTCGCGGCGTCGAGGGCCGTGCCCGCACCGACCACGCCCGCGCCCACGACCAGTACGTCCAGCTCGCGCTCGGCCATTCCCGCCAGGGACTCGGCGCGCTGCGCCGGCCCGAGTGTCGCTGTCCTCACTGCCGCCTCCCGCTGTCGGTCGCGCCGGCCGCACCCGTCGGGCGAAGCCCGTTCCCGTTGCTCTCTTCGCTGCTGTTCCCGCTCCGGTTGCCGTTCCCTTCTTCCCCATGCCCAAATTCTGACCGCCTCGCCCGACTTCAGCCACCAGTCGCCCCCAGCCTGTGGACAACCCTCCCCGCCACACCGAGAAACACGCTGGTCAATCCCACAAAACGGTCATATTTACTCCTAGTCTGACATTGCGCTCGCTCGTTCTGTCCACAGGGCTTGCGCACCTGCCCCACCTCGGTTATTGGGAAGGACGGCCCACGCCATGCCCGCAGACCTCGCCGTCATCGGACTCGGTCCTTTCGGCCTGCCCCTGGCCCAGGCCGCCGTCGCCGCCGGCATCCCGACCCTCGGGTACCGGACGGGCGCCGAGGCCGGCTCCCTGAGCCCCGCCGAGGTGCGCCGGATGCTCTCGGGGGGCTTCCGGCACGCCAGCAACCCGGCCGAGCTGGGTCGGGTGCGCACCGCGGTCATCTGCGCGCCGACCCCGCGGGGTGCCGACGGCGGGCTCGACCTGAGCCAGGTGGAGACCGCCGCCCGCACCCTCGCCGGGCAGCTGCGCCCGCACACCACGGTGATCCTGGAGTCGCCCGTGTACCCGGGCACCACGGAGGACGTGCTGCGGCCGCTGCTGGAGAAGGGGTCGGGACTGCGCGCGGGGCGCGACTTCCACCTCGCCTACTCGCCGAGCCGCGTCGACCCGGGCAACCGCGAGTTCACCCCGGCCGGCACGCCGAAGGTGATCGGGGGCCTCACCCCCGCCTGCACCGAGTCGGCCGCCGCCTTCTACGGGCGGCTCACCGACAAGGTCGTCCGCGCGCGCGGGCCGCGCGAGGCGGAGACCGTGCAGCTCCTGGAGACCAACTACCGGCACGTCAACATCGCCCTGGTCAACGAGATGGCCGTGCTCTGCCACGACCTGGGCGTGGACCTGTGGGACGTCGTGCGGTGCGCGGAGACCAAGCCGTTCGGCTTCCAGGCCTTCCGGCCCGGCCCCGGCGTGGGCGGCCACGGCCTCCCGCTGGACCTGACCGGGCCGGCGGGCCGCGGACTGCGCATGGTCGAGCTGGCCCAGCAGGTCAACAGCCGGATGCCGCGCTATGTCATCCAGCGCGCCGCCGCCCTGCTGAACGAGCACGGCAAGTCCGCCCGCGGCGCGCGCGTGCTGCTGCTCGGCGTCACCTACAAGCCCGACCTGGCCGACCTCCAGGGGACGCCCGCCCGGGAGATCGCCGGCCGGCTGATGGAGCTCGGCGCCTCCGTCAGCTACCACGACCCGTACGTGCCGTCCTGGAGCGTCCTGAACCGCCCGGTCCCCCGCGCGGACTCCCTCTACGAGGCGGTGGCCGACGCCGACCTCACGATCCTGCTCCAGCACCACCGCACGTACGACCTCCAGGGCCTGTCGGTGAAGGCCCAGCTCCTGCTGGACACCCGGGGAGCCGCGCCGACGGGGGCGGCGCACCGGTTGTGAAGGGGGGCGCGTGCGGCAGCGGCCTCGTGGGCTCCGCCTGTTTTCGTACGGTACCGGCGTACAGCACCGAGTGCCAGCGACCTCTGGCCGGTCACGGACGTTACCGACCCGGCACGGCCGCACCTCGCGCATTCGGGCCCGAAGGCAACCGTGCGCCCCCGACCGCGACACGCGCCCCCACCTGGGCAGACCCGGCGCATACGAAGGGGCCCGGACACCCACCTGTGTGAGTGTCCGGGCCCCTGGCGGGAGCGCTGTCGGGGCTACCGCCGGTGCTGCGAGTCCGCGACCGTGACCTCCACCCGCTGGAACTCCTTGAGCTCGCTGTAGCCGGTGGTGGCCATGGCGCGGCGCAGGGCGCCGAAGAAGTTCATGGAGCCGTCGGGGGTGTGGGACGGGCCCGTGAGGACCTCCTCGATGGTGCCGACCGTGCCGAGGCCGACCTTCTGGCCGCGCGGGAGCTCCTCGTTCACGGCCTCCATGCCCCAGTGGTGACCCTTGCCGGGCGCGTCCGTGGCACGGGCCAGCGGGGAGCCCATCATCACCGCGTCGGCGCCGCAGGCGATCGCCTTCGGCAGGTCGCCGGACCAGCCGACACCGCCGTCGGCGATCACGTGCACGTACCGGCCCCCGGACTCGTCCATGTAGTCGCGGCGGGCGGCGGCCACGTCGGCCACGGCCGTGGCCATGGGGACCTGGATGCCCAGCACGTTGCGCGTGGTGTGCGCGGCGCCGCCGCCGAAGCCGACCAGGACGCCCGCCGCACCGGTGCGCATCAGGTGCAGGGCCGCGGTGTACGTGGCGCAGCCGCCGACGATCACCGGGACGTCGAGCTCGTAGATGAACTGCTTCAGGTTGAGCGGCTCGTGCGAGGAGGAGACGTGCTCCGCCGACACCGTGGTGCCGCGGATGACGAAGATGTCCACGCCGGCGTCCACCACGGCCTTGGAGAACTGCGCCGTGCGCTGCGGGGAGAGCGCGGCCGCGGTGACCACCCCCGCGTCGCGCACCTCCTTGATGCGCCTGCCGATCAGCTCCTCCTTGATGGGAGCCGCGTAGATCTCCTGCAGGCGCCGGGTGGCCCGCTCCGCAGGCAGCGCGGCGATCTCGTCCAGCAGCGGCTGCGGGTCCTCGTGCCGCGTCCACAGGCCCTCGAGGTTCAGCACGCCGAGGCCGCCGAGCTCGCCGATGCGGATCGCGGTGGCCGGGGAGACGACGGAGTCCATGGGGGCGGCCAGGAAGGGCAGCTCGAAGCGGTAGGCGTCGATCTGCCAGGCGATCGAGACCTCCTTCGGGTCCCGCGTACGGCGGCTGGGGACGACGGCGATGTCGTCGAAGGCGTACGCCCGGCGGCCGCGCTTGCCGCGCCCGATCTCGATCTCAGTCACGTCTGTGGCCTTTCCCTGATGCGTTTCAGCGTCTTCCAGTATCGCCGACGGACACGACAGGGGCGGCCCCGGAGGACCCGGGGCCGCCCCTGAACGGCCTTCACGCGCCGCACGCGCGCCCGTGCGTCAGTCCTTGTTGCTGTAGTTCGGCGCCTCGACCGTCATCTGGATGTCGTGCGGGTGGCTCTCCTTGAGGCCCGCGGAGGTGATCCGGACGAAGTGGCCCTTGGACTCCATCTCCTCGACGGTGGCGGCGCCCACGTAGCCCATCGTCTGGCGCAGTCCGCCGACGAGCTGGTGCAGCACGTTGGACAGCGGACCGCGGTAGGGCACCTGGCCCTCGATGCCCTCGGGCACGAGCTTCTCGTCGGCGGTCACATCGGCCTGGAAGTAGCGGTCCTTCGAGTACGACCGGCCCTGGCCGCGGGACTGCATGGCGCCCAGCGAGCCCATGCCGCGGTACGACTTGAACTGCTTGCCGTTGATGAACATCAGCTCGCCCGGGGACTCCTCGCAGCCGGCCAGCAGGCTGCCCAGCATGACCGTGTCCGCACCGGCGGCCAGCGCCTTGCCGATGTCGCCGGAGTACTGCAGACCACCGTCGCCGATCAGGGGGACGCCGGCCGGACGGGCGGCGCGGGAGGCCTCGTAGATGGCGGTGACCTGGGGGACGCCGATGCCGGCGACCACACGGGTCGTGCAGATGGAGCCGGGGCCGACGCCCACCTTGATGCCGTCGACACCGGCGTCGATGAGCGCCTGGGCGCCGTCGCGGGTGGCGACGTTGCCGCCGATCACATCGATGTTCACGCTGGACTTGATCTTCGACATCCAGCTGAGGGCGTTGCTGTTGTGGCCGTGCGAGGTGTCGACCACCAGGAAGTCCACACCGACCTCGGCGAGCGCCTGGGCGCGCTCCAGCGCCTCGGGGCTCGCGCCCACGGCGGCACCGACGAGCAGCCGGCCCTCGGCGTCCTTGGCGGCGTTCGGGTACTTCTCCGCCTTGACGAAGTCCTTGACCGTGATCAGGCCCTTGAGGACGCCCTGGTCGTCGACGAGCGGCAGCTTCTCGATCTTGTGCTTGCGCAGCAGCTCCATGGCCTCGGGCCCGGAGATGCCGACCTTGCCGGTGACCAGCGGCATCGGGGTCATGATCTCGCGCACCTGACGGCTGCGGTCGGACTCGAAGGCCATGTCGCGGTTGGTCACGATGCCGAGCAGCTTGCCGGCCGGGTCGGTGACCGGGACGCCGCTGATGCGGAACTTGGCGCACAGGGCGTCCGCCTCGGCGAGCGTGGCTTCCGGGTGCACCGTGATCGGGTCGGTGACCATGCCGGACTCGGACCGCTTCACCAGGTCGACCTGGTTGACCTGGTCCTCGACGGAGAGGTTGCGGTGCAGCACGCCGACGCCGCCCAGCCGGGCCATCGCGATCGCCATGCGGGACTCGGTCACCTTGTCCATCGCCGCCGACAGCAGCGGGATGTTGACCCGGACGTTGCGGGAGATACGGGACGAGGTGTCGACCGCGTTGGGGAGCACCTCGGATGCGCCCGGCAGCAGCAGCACGTCGTCGTAGGTCAGCCCGAGTGTCGCGAATTTACCGGGCACTCCGTCGACGTTGGCAGTCATGACACCTTCCCCAAATGGCCTTGATCGGTGCGGATGTCCATGCTAGCGGGAAGCGCGGCTGGCTTATTCCACGGTCCGGGGAGGCCTACGGCTTCGTATGTTCGTACGGAAGCGGGTGGACGCCCGTTCACCGGCCGCCCCATCGGCCGTTGCCGGGCAAGGGGTTGCCGCGCGGGAACCGGCAGGCGCTACTGCTCCGCCAGCGCCCGGAGCCTGCTCAGCGCCCGGTGCTGGGCCACGCGCACCGCTCCCGGTGACATTCCCAACATCTGACCCGTCTCCTCGGCCGTCAAGCCCACGGCGATGCGCAGCAGGAGCAGTTCGCGCTGGTTCTCGGGCAGGTTGGCCAGCAGCTTCTTGGCCCATTCGGCGTCGCTGCTGAGCAGGGCGCGCTCCTCGGGGCCGAGGGAGTCGTCCGGCCGCTCGGGCATCTCGTCGGAGGGGACGGCCGTGGAGCCGGGGTGCCGCATCGCCGCGCGCTGCAGGTCGGCGACCTTGTGGGAGGCGATGGCGAAGACGAACGCCTCGAAGGGGCGGCCGGTGTCCCGGTAGCGCGGCAGGGCGAGCAGGACGGCGACGCAGACCTCCTGCGCGAGGTCCTCGACGAAGTGGCGCGCGTCGCCCGGCAGCCGCGTCAGACGGCTGCGGCAGTAGCGCAGCGCCAGCGGGTGGACGCGGGCGAGCAGATCGTGCGTGGCCTGCTCGTCACCGTCGACCGCGCGGTGGACGAGCGCACCGATCTGCCCTTGGGCAAGTGCCGCCTCGTCGTCACGCATCGGTCCATGGTGCCTTGGCCGCGCAGCGTCCGCGGCACCGCCTCCGTGGTTGTGCACCGAAGCGTTATGAGCAGGTGCGCCGGAACTCATCCCCTGCGCCCTCCTCTTCCGCTCGACCGACTTGTCCCCGAGGAACTCCACACCTCAAGGATGCGGCATCCGCGGCGAAACGAGCAGCGCGCGCCCGGCGGGCCGCCTTGCCACAGGCGTTCGGCCGGTGCAGGGCGTCGGCGCGGGCGGCCCGGCCACCAGCGCTTTCCGGCACCACGGCGAACGGCGCTTCCTGCCCGGGCAAATCGACCTCTCCGACCTCTCGGCGACCTCTCCGCGGCCTCTGTACAGCTGCCGTGCGTGCCGCTCGCCGAACCGTGCGGTTCCCGCGCGCCGCGCCCCTCGACGGGACGGCGGGACGGGACCACCCGGCGGAACCGCCCGACGGCACGCCGTTACGGCCGTCTGGGAGCACCCGCGATCACCCGCGGCCGCCTCCGGCAGGCCGCATCGGCCGCCGGTGCCGGCGACGCCGGTCCGGCCGCCCGCATGGACCGGATGCATGGACCGCATGCACGGACCACCCGCATCGACCGCCGCCGGAGAGTACCCGGTGTCGCCGCAGGGCACGGAATCCGGGGGTCCGCTTAAGCCGTACGTGCGAGTCCGGGGCCCGGAGGCCCGGGGAGGCCCGCCTCCACCGGAGGGCAGGTCGCCCCAGGGACCGCAGGGACCGCATGGGCCCAGGGCACCCTGGGACTCGGAGCCCGGGGACGCGTAGTCCCTGGGAGCACGAAGACCCGGAACCCGGTGCCGTACGGGCCGGCGCTCCCCCACGCTCGATGTTCGATGCCGCGCATGGGGGCGCCGCCGCGTGTGTGGCTCCTAGCGGACCAGGCCCCACCGGAAGCCGAGCGCCACCGCGTGCGCACGGTCCGAGGCGCCGAGTTTCTTGAACAGGCGGCGGGCGTGCGTCTTGACGGTGTCCTCGGAGAGGAACAGCTCACGGCCGATCTCCGCGTTGGACCGCCCGTGGCTCATGCCCTCCAGGACCTGGATCTCACGCGCGGTGAGCGTGGGCGCGGCCCCCATCTCGGCGGACCGCAGCCGGCGCGGGGCGAGCCGCCAGGTGGGGTCGGCCAGGGCCTGGGTCACCGTGGCCCGCAGTTCGGCGCGCGAGGCGTCCTTGTGCAGATATCCCCGGGCCCCGGCGGCGACGGCGAGTGCCACGCCGTCGAGGTCCTCGGCGACCGTGAGCATGATGATCCGCGCACCGGGGTCCGCGGACAGCAGGCGCCGGACCGTCTCGACACCGCCCAGGCCGGGCATGCGCACGTCCATCAGAATGAGGTCCGAGCGGTCGGCGCCCCAGCGGCGGAGGACTTCCTCGCCGTTGGCCGCCGTCGTCACACGCTCGACGCCGGGCACGGTGGCGACCGCGCGGCGGAGCGCTTCTCGGGCAAGCGGGGAGTCGTCGCAGACGAGGACGGATGTCATGGCCGTCCTCCGCAGCTGATGCGCGTCACCTTGAGCCTCCAGGCTGGTACGAAATCGTCACCTGTGCGGTCGACCGTCTCGGACGCCCGCCCGAGCGCTTGTGTTCTCAACCGCCTCCGCACTCTCAACGACGGTCACTCGAAAGAGTTACGGGGCTGTGTGCCATCTTCGGCACTCTACGTGAGGAAGCGGACACAGTGCAGACATGCCCGCCAGGCCCTCAACTTTTCATCACAAGCAATGCCCCGTTCGGCCCTTTTTCTTCCCGTTTCATGGTGTCTGGGGCTAGATTCGCAATGAGTCATATTTTCATCTCCTTAGATCGGAGATGTACGGTCGTTGGTACGTATCCGCCACGAACGGCTACAAGGGGTCACGTAATGGCAGATTTCTCGCGCCTTCCCGGGCCGAACGCGGACCTGTGGGACTGGCAGCTGCTGGCGGCCTGCCGCGGGGTCGACAGCTCGCTCTTCTTCCATCCGGAAGGCGAGCGCGGTGCGGCTCGGAGCGCTCGGGAGAACTCGGCCAAGGAGGTCTGCATGAGGTGCCCGGTCCGTGCGGAGTGCGCGGCGCACGCGTTGGCGGTGCGCGAGCCGTACGGGGTGTGGGGCGGCCTGACCGAGGACGAGCGCGAAGAGCTCATGGGGCGGGCACGGAACCGGCTGGTGACGTCGTCGACCGGCGGGGACCCCGCCTCGAACAATTGAAGGAACGTTTCTGCCACAGCAGGGCACGCCCACGCGTGCCCTTGTGTTTCGTCCCCGCGCGCGTCGGCTCCGTGTCCGCCGTCGCTACGTGTCCCGGCCCTGGCGGGACGCCGCGCGGGCCAACTCGTCCAGCGTGGCCGCCACCGCCGGCACCTGGGCCAGGTCGGGAAGGGTGAGTGCGACGATCTCGCGCCGCACCGCCGGCTCCAGGGTCATCGTGCGCGCGCCCCGCGGCCGTACGGACTCGATCGCCAGCTGGGGCAGGACGGCGACGCCCAGCCCGGCGCCCACGAGGCCGATCACCGCCGGATAGTCGTCGGTCGCGAAGTCGATGCGGGGCGTGAAGCCGGCGCTCTCGCACGCCGCCACCAGCTGGCCGCGGCAGCGCGGACAGCCCGCGATCCACGGCTCGCCCGCCAGTTCCCCGATCGCGACGGCACCGGAGTGGGCCAGCGGGTGCCGTTCCGGTACTAGCGCCACGAGCCGATCGGTCAGCAGCGGCCGTACGACCAGGTCCTCCCACTCCTCGGCGCCCGCGGCCCCTTCGTAGCGGAAGGCGAGGGCCACGTCGCAGTCGCCCTCGCGCAGCAGCTCCACGGACCTCGGCGGCTCTGCCTCCTCCAGGGAGACCCGGGTGCCGGGGTGCGCGGCGCGGAGTGCGGCCAGCGCGGTCGGCACGAGCGTGGAACTGCCGCTGGGGAAGGAGACGAGCCGGACGCGCCCGGCCCGCAGGCCCGCGATGGCGGCGACCTCCTCCTCGGCGGCGGTGAGCCCGGCGAGGATCCCGTTGGCGTGCCGGACGAGCGCCTCGCCGGCCTGGGTCAGGCGCATCTCGCGGCCGCTGCGCACGAGCAGCGGGGTGCCGACGGAGGCCTCCAGGGCCTTCATCTGCTGGCTGATGGCGGGCTGGGTGCAGCCCAGTTCGCGCCCCGCCGCGGAGAAGGAGCCGGTGGCGGCCACGGCGCGCAGCACTCGGAGATGACGAGCCTCGATCACCCCTTGAGCATAAGTCAGACTTGGGCCCTCGTTCCGATAATGCGTCGACGCTTTGACTCCCGCTCCCCTACCGTGCGGGCATGAAGCTTCTGTCAGTGAATCTGGGTCGGCCGCGCGCCGTGCCGTACACCGACCAGCCGGAGGGGCTGACCGGCATCGACAAGCGGCCGGCGGACGGGGCGGTGCGGGTGGCGGCGCCCGGGCCGAAGGGCACCGGCGCGAGCGGTCTGGCCGGGGACGCGGTGTGCGACACCCGGCACCACGGCGGCGACGACCAGGCGGTGTACGCGATGGCCCGCGAGGACCTCGACGCCTGGGAGCGCGACCTGGGGCGGACGCTGGCCGACGGCGCGTTCGGCGAGAACCTCACCACGGCGGGCCTCGACATATCGGGGGCGCTGATCGGCGAGCGCTGGCGGGTCGGCCCCGCGGTGGTGCTGGAGGTCACCAGCGGGCGGATTCCCTGCCGTACGTTCCAGGGTCATCTGGCGGAGAAGGGCTGGGTGAAGCGGTTCACGCTGAGGGGTGCGCCGGGGGCGTATCTGCGGGTGATCGAGGCCGGTGAGATCCGGGCGGGCGACGCGATCGAGGTCGTGCACCGGCCGGACCACGACGTGACCGTGGCCCTGCAGTTCCGGGCCGCCACCACCGACCGCGCCCTGCTGCCCCGGCTGCTCGCGGCGGGCACGGCCCTGCACCCGGAGTCGCTCGCGGCGGCACGGAAGTACGCGGCTGCCCACCGCGGCTGAGCGGACGTCAGTACGCGCTCGTCCGTGGTCACCGCCGGAGGGACGCCGGCTGGACGCCGGACGAGGGCCGGCCGAAGGCCCGTGGAGGGCCGGATGAGGCCGGACGAGGGCCCGTGGAGGGCCGGACGAGGGGCCGGACGAGGGGCCGGACGGACACCGACAGGGTGCCGGGAGGGCGCCGGGAGGGCGCCGAAAGGGTGCCGGAAATGCGCCGGAAGGACGCCGTCCGCACCGCACCCGACCGTCACCGATCGGGAGGGCCTGTGCAGAGATCGGAACCGGGCGGTCCAGGCCACTAATCTTTCGCCATGACAACGGCTCTGATTACGGGATCGACCGCGGGCATCGGTGCCGCGTTCGCGCGGCGGCTGGCGGCCGACGGGCACAACCTCGTGCTGGTGGCGCGGGACACCGAGCGGCTCACGGAGCAGGCGACCGAGCTGCACGACCGGCACGGCATCGAGGCGGAGGTGCTGACGGCCGACCTGGCGACGGACGCGGGCATCGAGGCGGTCGCCGCGCGCCTGGGCGACCGCAAGCACCCCGTCGACCTGCTGGTCAACAACGCGGGCTTCGGCAACAAGGGCCGCTACCTGGACGTCTCGATGGACGACGAGCTGCGGATGCTCAAGGTGCACGTCGAGGCAGTGCTGCGGCTGACGTCGGCGGCGACGGAGGCGATGCGGGAGCGGGGCCGCGGCGGGGTCGTCAACGTGGCCTCCGTGGCGGCCTTCGTGCCCCGGGGCACGTACGGCGCGTCCAAGGCGTGGGTCGTGCAGTTCACGCAGGGCGCGGCGCGGGACCTGGCCGGCAGCGGCGTACGGCTGATGGCGCTCTGCCCCGGGTTCGTCCGCACCGAGTTCCACGAGCGGGCCGGGATGGGCACGGACAACATCCCGAATTGGATGTGGCTGGACGCGGACAAACTGGTCGCGGCGGCGCTGGCGGACCTCGCCCGCGGCCGGACCCTGTCGATCCCGGACCCCCGCTACAAGGCGCTCATGGGCCTGGTGAAGGTGACGCCCCGCTCGCTGCTCGGCGGGATCTCCTCGAAGACGGGCCGCAAGTACGGGCCCCAGTGACACCCCCGCCACCGGTGCCGGCCGCGGCGCCGGTACGGAGGTGAGGGCGGCGCTCCGGTGGAAAAATGGGCCCTGACGTACCGGACCCAGGGGGGCCGGAGGTGCCGCGATGACCTTCGTACAGCTCATCGAGTGCAGGACGAGCCGGTTCGACGAGATGAACCGGCTGATGGACGCCTGGGTCGAGCAGACCCGGGGGAAGCGGACGGCGACGCACGACCTGGTCGGCAGGGACCGCTCCGACGGATCACACATCGTGGAGATCGTGGAGTTCCCCTCGTACGAGGAGGCGATGCGGAACTCGGAGCTGCCCGAGACCGGCCGCGTCTTCCAGGACCTGGTCGCCCTCTGCGACGAGGAACCGACGTTCACGGACCTCGACGTCGTACGGGACGAGCCGTTGTGCGCGACGACGGCGCGGCGCCTGTTCGAGACACTCGCCGCCCCCGGTGAACTGCCGCCGCTCAACGACCTGCTGGACGAGGACTGCCACAGCCACGACCCGGTCAACCCGCAGGACACCATCGGGCTGGACGCCCTCCGGCGCGAGTACCGGATGTGGCGGGACGCCTTCGACTTCACCTTCACCATCGAGGACCTGATCGCCCAGGGCGACCGGGTCTGCGCCCGCTGGACCTGGAACGCCACACACAAGGGCGAGTTCCTGGGGATCGCCCCCACCGGCAAGCGGGTCACCATGACCGGGATGACGCTGTTCAGGTTCACGGCCGACGGGAAGATCGCCGAGACCTGGTGGCAGCACGACCAGCTGGGGCTGATGGGCCAACTGGGGGCGCTGGAGGAGTTGGAGATCTAGTGAGGACGGGGCCGCCGTGGCCTTGAAGGGGGCATCTTCTGCAGCGGAGCCGATTGTCGTAGGCGCCGACTAGATCTCCGGGCTGCCAGTGGAGGGGACTGCGCCGCGCCGCTCGGTCTCTTCCCCTACTTCTTTCGGCCCGTTTCCGGAGGTGCCCGCTGCTCCCAAGCCCGCAAACGCCTCCTCCTTCGACGCCCTCACCCACGTCACGGTCCGGCTGGGCCCCGAGGAGGCCGGCATCACGCCCGTAGCGGCCGTGCGACTGCCCGTCGTCATCAGGCACTCCCGCATTCCGCGCCCGTCCAACCCAGCCCGGCCCCACGCCTGTCGGCCCGGCTGACCGGCACCCGCGAATGCGAGGGCGACCACGTGCAACCCCGCCTCTTCCGCCCCGCCGGCGACGAACGCCTCTGCCCTCGCTGCTCGACGCCTTAGCACCCGGGCCCACACCTCCGGCAGGGCGGCTGCACTTCGGACGGCGCTCCGGGGAACGCGTCGGCGAAGGTCAAGTCAGTTGAATTGCAGAACCACCTGCAAAGAGACTCAGATCTTCCTCAACTCCCTTCTTCCCTGAGTGATCTTGCTTGTAGCGTTCTGCGTGACCGGAAGGCGAGGCTCCTGACCAGAGCCCGCATATCCAAGCCGGAAGAATCGGGGATCTTCACAACATGAAGCGCGCGATATCGAGCACGCTGTCCGTCACCCTCCTCAGCGGTGCCCTCATGATGGGTGCCGGGACCGCGTCGGCCGCCACGCAGTCGCAACACGTCGCCAAGGCTTCGACGCCGGTGGTCGGGGTCGACCCGAGGGAAGACCTGCGGTCGATGTGCACCGTCTACCACGACAAGTACGCGTGCGCCTCGCTCCTGCACAACAACAAGATGACCAAGGCGGTCCAGAACTGCCTGGTCAAGGCCGGTATCGGCGGGGCTGCCGCGTTCGTCGTCGGCAGGTACATCAGCAAGGACCTGGCCAAGGACATCGCCTCCAAGGTCGTCGTCGCAGGGGCCTCGGCCTGCCTGTCGTCCTTCACGTAAAAAATCGGGAGCGCACCAAATGACGGCCAAGATCCTTGTCACGCTCGTCTGGATTGCCGTACTCATCGGAGTGAACAAGCTGTTCGCCGGGACCGATTGGGCTCAATACGTGGCTACATTCATTCTGGCCGGCTCCTACGCACTGCTGATTGACAAAGTGAACAAGCGCACAGTCCGGGACAGCCGGAATTAGGGCATCGCTTTTCAAACGGTCTTGGCCGAAGCAGAAGTAATGCGAGTGGCCCGCCGCTTCACACGAGGCGGCGGTGCCGCAGAGACTGAAGCCGCGCCGTCCTGGGCCGGATTCGCCTACGGCGGCCAGTGCGGGACTCCCGGCCGCCGGCCAGCCACCCCGACAAGCCCTACGCGCCCATGCCCCACCCCGACAGACCGCACACGTAGGGGCTACGGGTCTGGTGACGGCGATCAGGACCTTCGGACGGCTCCCGCCCCGTCGTGAAGGCGTACACCCGAGAGGCTCACCGTCATATCTGACGGATCTTCTGGAACCTCCCTGGGAGGGTCTGCATCTTTCTGTGCGGTGACGCAAAAGCGGTGACACGGGGTCCCGCAGGGTGTCTTCACCAGGGGGAAGTCACATGGCACGGCGGACACTGGCCGTCTCGGCTCTCGGTCTGGTGGTGCTGCTGGGTGCCGCTGCCTGCGGCAAGGACCACAACACCGCCACCCAGCCGTCCAAGGGCTCTTCGGACGCTCGTCCCGCCGCGTGCGGATCGTCCCAGCTGAGCTGGAAGCTGGCCCTTCTGCCGGGCAAGCCTCACCATACGCCGACGGCGATGCTCAGCGCCGCGCACAAGGGACCGAGGCCCTGCGCCTTCGACGGGTACCCGGGGCTCGAGTTCTGGGTCGGCAAGGGACCGTCGGCCGACGCGAAGCCGAAGAAGTCCACGCCGGTCCGTCTGGTGCTGAAGCCGGGCCACAGCATCGAGTTCCCGGTCTTCTACGACGCGGTGGGCTCGCCGTCCGAGAGCTGCGACCTCCTGGCGGAGAACGACCCGCGCATCTCCGTGACGCCACCGCACCACGCCGCGCACGACTACGGCTCCCGCGTGCGGCTGACCGACGCAGAGGGGCACCATGTGCGGGCGCAGGTGTGCGGCCCCGACGACCCGCTGTTGGGTGCGCCCCAACTGCACTGAGACGCCACTGGTTTAACGAGGTGTACGCACGCCTCCTTCGTGCGATCATGGCGGCTGCGACCGCTGACCACGGTCGGTTGACAGCCGCCGCATGGCGGCACGGGGGGAATTGCACCGGGGGTGCTGCGGTGCGCTGCGCGCGCGGCGCAGGCCGTCGGCGGAAGATCGCACTTCGTACTCCGTAGCAGCGGTACGCCTGCCGCTCTGCGGCAGTGGCATGTCCGTGGGGTCCTCGTGTCGCCGTTCGGCCTGCCTCGGTTGGAGAACCTGAATTGCTCGATGAACGAATACGTCTCGGGGCCGTCGTGGCGCTGAGTGCCGCGCTGCTGCTGGGCAACGCCGCAGTGGCACAGGCCGACACCGCGCCCCCCTTACCCGGCACACCCACGCCGACCGCGTCGGGGCTCCCACAGAGCACCGGCCCTGCTCCGACGTCGGCCACGCCCACACCCCCGGCCGGTCCTTCGGCCGAGCCGCCGACCGCGGACACGCAGGTGCCGGCCCCCGACGCCGCCTGGACGGCCGAGGCCGGCCATCAGCTTCTGGACTCCCGAGCGCATGGCCTCGGCCACCGATCCCTCGGGCCGTACCCCCACCGCCCCACCGCAGGGCTTGACGGCGGCACGCCGGCAGCGCTCCGCCACCGGGCTGACCGCCGCCCAGCACTTCAAGGGCATCAAGACCGTCGGCACGATCTTCAGCACCGACAAGGGCCTGCAGGGCCACCGCTGTACGGCCAGCGTTGTGCGCAGCGGGGGGCACAACCTGATCCTCACCGCGGGCCACTGTGTCGGCTCGAAGTCCATGTTCGTGCCCATGTACGACCACACCAAGACGGCGGCGCAGCAGCAGTACGGGGTCTGGGCGGTCGACGACTGGTTCCGCGACAAGCGGTACGCCTCGGACAAGTCCAAGAACTCCGACCTGGATTACGCCTTCGCGAGCCTGAAGCCGAACGGCGGCAAGAACGTCCAGGATGTCGTGGGCGGCGCCAACAGCCTGGAGCGTACGCCCGGCTATACCAACAAGGTGACGGTCATCGGCTACCCGATGATCGGGCACAACCCCCAGGACACGGCGGTCCGCTGTGCCGACGTCCACACGACGGCACTGTCCGGCTACTACCAGATGCAGATCTTCTGCGGCGGCATGTGGGGCGGGGTCTCCGGCGGCCCGTTCTTCTCCAAGCTCGACACCTCCGGCGACAGCGGCACGATCATCGGCAACGTGGGCGGGTTCCTCCAGGGCGGACCGGATGTGGACCACACGGATCCGCGGTACAACGAGATCACCTACAGCCCGCTGCACGGCGACCGCTTCTTCCGGCTCTACGCCGACGCGCAGGAGGGCCGCAACCCCGACTACGGCCCGTACCAGCAGCCGCCCCTGCCCTACACCATGGGATCCGGGTCGACCTGGAAGCACGCGCGGCTGATGGCCTCGGGCGACTTCAACGGCAAGGGCCACAGTGACATGGTCGTGGTCTGGGACGACGGCGAGACCACCCTCTACAACAGCGACGGCGACGGCCACTTCACCAGTGAGCGGCAACTGCTGCCCAAGAACACCACCTGGGATCACGCGGCGACCATCACCGCGGGCGACTTCACCGGGTCGAAGCAGTTCGACCTGATGGTGCGCTGGTCCGACGGCGAGGTCACCCTCTACGGCGACGTGGGCACCAAGGGCCTCAACTGGGCCGGCACCCAGATGATCAAGCCGAACGACCTCTGGAAGAACGCGACCCAGATCGCGGCGGGCCGCTTCAACGCCAACCAGTACGTCACCGACCTGGTTGTGCGCTGGATCGACGGCGAGGTCACCCTCTACACCAACGTCAGCGCCGGCACCTTCGGCCAGGAGCACCAGCTCCACGGCAAGAACGACACCTGGCGGGACGCCACCCTGCTCACCGCCGGCGAGTACTCCGGCAGCGCCAAGTGGGACCTCATGGTGCGCTGGACCGACGGCGAGGTCGACAACTATGTCAACACGAGCACGTCGGGCCTGGGACAGGAGCAGCGCATCCTGGACAAGAACGCCCTCTGGACGCACGACCTGGCCATGACGACCGGTGACTTCACCGGAAACGGTCGTACCGACGACCTCGTCATCCGCTGGTCCGACGGCGAGACCACGATGTACAGGGACACCGGCGCCGCCCGTTTGGGCGCCGAGGAGACCCTGGTCCACCCCGCCTGAACCCGGGCACCAGCGCCCGACACCCGATGCCCTCGGCACACGCCCGTGCCGAGGGCATCACACGTACGGCACGCCGGCCACCGCCCGGGAGGTCGCCTGGCCGTAGGCCGGGGAGACCCAGCCACCCGAAGGGAAACGGGGAGGCCACCACCCGTACCGATCTTCCGCGTGGGTGTGCGGTGCGCGCTGGGACGTGTGTCGCCCCGTAAGGGGCGCGGGGAACTGCGCGAGCAACCAAGCACGGCGCCCCACCCGGCATCGAACCCCGCACGGCAGACGCGAACCCGCCAGGCACAGGCACAGGCACAGGCAGCGGGAAAACGCACGGTGCCCAGCCCCCGAGAGGACTGGGCACCGTTGGTTCAGCTCAGCCGGAGCTGACGCTCAGCGCAGCGCTCAGTGGGCGTGGCCGTGGCCGTGGCCCGCGGCGGCCGGCTCTTCCTCTTCCTTCTTCTCGACGACCAGGGTCTCGGTCGTCAGGAGGAGGGAGGCGATGGAGGCGGCGTTCTCCAGGGCGGAGCGGGTGACCTTGACCGGGTCGATGACGCCGGCCTTGACCAGGTCGCCGTACTCGCCGGTGGCGGCGTTGTAGCCGTTGCCCTTCTCCAGCTCGGCGACCTTGGAGACGATGACGTAGCCCTCCAGGCCCGCGTTCTCCGCGATCCAGCGCAGCGGCTCGACGGCGGCGCGGCGGACGACGGCGACACCGGTGGCCTCGTCGCCGGTCTTGCCGAGGTTGCCCTCGAGGACCTTGACGGCGTGGACCAGGGCGGAGCCACCACCGGAGACGATGCCCTCCTCGACCGCGGCGCGGGTCGCGGAGATGGCGTCCTCCAGACGGTGCTTCTTCTCCTTCAGCTCCACCTCGGTGGCGGCGCCGACCTTGATCACGCACACGCCGCCGGCCAGCTTCGCGAGGCGCTCCTGGAGCTTCTCGCGGTCCCAGTCGGAGTCGGTGGACTCGATCTCGGCCTTGATCTGCGCGATGCGACCCTCGACGTCCTCCTTCTTGCCGGCGCCGTCGACGATCGTGGTGTCGTCCTTGGTGACGGTGATGCGGCGGGCGGAGCCGAGGACGTCCAGACCGGCCTGGTCGAGCTTGAGGCCGACCTCCTCGGAGATGACGGTGGCGCCGGTGAGGACGGCCATGTCCTGCAGCATCGCCTTGCGGCGGTCGCCGAAGCCCGGGGCCTTGACGGCCACGGCGTTGAACGTGCCGCGGATCTTGTTGACGACCAGGGTCGACAGGGCCTCGCCGTCGACGTCCTCGGCGATGATCAGCAGCGGCTTCGAGGCGTTCGCCTGGATGATCTTCTCGAGGAGCGGGAGCATGTCCGCGATCGCGGAGATCTTGCCCTGGTGGATCAGGATGTACGGGTCGTCGAGGACGGCCTCCATACGCTCCTGGTCGGTCACGAAGTACGGCGAGAGGTAGCCCTTGTCGAACGCCATGCCCTCGGTGAAGTCCAGCTCCAGACCGAAGGTGTTGGACTCCTCGACGGTGATGACGCCGTCCTTGCCGACCTTGTCCATGGCCTCGGCGATGAGCTCGCCGACCTGCTGGTCCTGGGCGGACAGCGCGGCGACCGCGGCGATGTCGGACTTCTCGTCGATCGGGCGGGCGGTGGCCAGCAGGTCGTCGGAGACGGCCTTGACCGCGGCGTCGATGCCCTTCTTCAGGGCGGCCGGGGAGGCACCGGCGGCGACGTTCTTCAGGCCCTCGCGCACCAGCGCCTGGGCGAGCACGGTGGCGGTGGTGGTGCCGTCACCCGCGATGTCGTTGGTCTTGGTCGCCACCTCCTTCACCAGCTGGGCGCCGAGGTTCTCGTACGGGTCCTCGACCTCGACCTCGCGGGCGATGGTGACGCCGTCGTTGGTGATGGTGGGCGCGCCGAACTTCTTGTCGATGACGACGTTGCGGCCCTTGGGGCCGATCGTCACCTTGACCGTGTCGGCAAGCTTGTTGACGCCGCGCTCGAGGGCGCGACGGGCGTCCTCGTCGAACTTCAGGATCTTCGCCATGGCAGCGGGAGCCCTCTCGGAATTCTGGGTGAAAAAGACACTACGCCCCGGGCGCCCGGCTTCTTATCGGTCGCGGGGGCCAGGGGCGCAGCTCACAGCAGGAATGCTGAGGTGATTACTTCTCGATGATCGCGAGCACGTCGCGGGCCGAGAGGACGAGGTACTCCTCGCCGTTGTACTTCACCTCGGTGCCGCCGTACTTGCTGTAGAGAACGACGTCGCCGACGCTGACGTCGAGCGGAAGGCGGTTGCCGTCCTCGAAGCGGCCCGGGCCCACGGCCAGGACGACGCCCTCCTGGGGCTTCTCCTTGGCGGTGTCCGGAATGACCAGGCCCGAGGCCGTGGTCTGCTCGGCGTCGAGCGGCTGGACCACGATGCGGTCCTCGAGCGGCTTGATGGCAACCTTGGAGCTGGTGGTCGTCACGATCCGACCTCCCCCTTCGGAGATCTCACGGGGTTAACTGTCTGAGGTGGCGACCAGGTCGATCCGTCGTCGCGGGTGCCGGACCTGCCCGTCGCTGTGTTGGCACTCTCCAGGGGGGAGTGCCAGACCTGAGACTATGACTGTCGTTAGCACTCGGTCAAGCGGAGTGCCAATTGCCTGCGGCGCGTCGCGGGAGTTCCCTGTGAGCGCGGGGTTGTGCAGCACACCGTCTGCTGGTGTGACCGGCCCCGGGGGCCGCCGCCCCCGGACCCCCGCTTCGGCCTTGACGGCCTCGTCCTCGAACTCCCCCGAGCTCTTCGAGCAGGGTGTGCCCCCAGACGGGCTGAATGCTGGACGGGCCGGCTACTCACGCGTCGGACGGGCTGAATGCGTGACCTCGGCTCACAGGTAGTCCTGGAGCCGCCCCACCGTCAGGCCCCGGTCCTGGATCCGGCGCAGCAGCCGTGTCGTGCGTTCGCGCAGGGTCGGGCCGTCGAGGTCGTCGTCGTCCGAGGCGACGAGGAGGATGTCGCCGGGGCGCAGGCCGCGGTGGCCGTGGGTGAAGCGCAGGTCGGTGTCCGACATCGAGGCGCGCCACAGGACGACCGCCGAGACCCCGCAGTCGGCCGCCGCGCGCAGGGTCGTGCGGTCGAACGCGCGGTACGGCGGCCGGAACAGGCGGGCGCGGACGCCGAAGCGGGCGTGCAGCTTGTCCCGCTGGCCGCAGATCTCGGCGCGCTGGCCGGCGTAGGGCAGGCCGCGCAGCGAGGGGTGGTCGAGGGTGTGGTTCTGGAGGTCCGCGCCGACCGACATCAGGTGGGCGAAGTGCCCGTACCCCGGTCCGACGACTCTGTCCGTGAGGAACATGCTGACCGGCAGCCTCAGCTCACGCACCATGTCGACGAACCGCGGATCGCGCTCCGCCCCGTCGTCGTAGGTGAGGAAGACGACCTTGTCGGAGGTCCGGACGTGGTCCACGACCGGAGGCATTCCCGGGCCGGAGGTGCCGGTGAGCCGGGGCCGGGCGGGCGGGCGCGGGGGCGCGGGCAGCGGGGCCGCCAGGCCCCAGCGGCGGTAGGGCGGCTCGGCGGCCGGGCCCGCGGGCCGTACCCGCTGGGCCGCCTTCCTGCCGAGCCGCTCGATGGGGTCGACGGACGGCGCGCAGCCGGTCAGCAGCACGGCCGCGAGCAGGGCCGCGGCCACGCGCCGCGGCCTCACAGGTAGTCCTCCAGCCGGGCCACCGCGTACCCCTCGGCCGTGACCTTGTTCAGGAACCGGCGCATGTCGTCGATCATCGTGCCGTTCCATTCGCCCGGCCCGCGGAAGTGGGTGAGGACGATGTCGCCGCGGTGGATCCGCTGGTCGACCTCGCGGTACTCCCAGTGGTCGACGAAGACCTCCTCGTTCCAGATCGGCGCGTACTCGATGCCGCAGGACTTGGCGGCGACCAGGGTGTCCTGGTTGTAGTTGCCGTAGGGCGGGCGGAAGACCTTCGGGCGCTTGCCGAACTGGCGCCGCATGATGTCCTGCATGTCGCAGATCTCGCGCTCCTGGTCCTCGTAGGACAGGCCCGGCAGGTAGGGGTGGTGCAGGGTGTGGTTGTTGAGGGTGTTGCCGTAGGCCTGCACCGTCCGGAAGTACCCGTAGTCGTCCTTCACCAGGTAGTTGCTGAGGAAGGCGGTGTACGGGATGTTCAGGTCCCGCATCATCTCCAGGAACTCGGGGTCCTTCTCCGAGCCGTCGTCGATGGTGAGGAAGACGACGCGGTCCCTGGTGGGGACGGTGGTGAAGACCGGGGGCAGATCCCACTCCTCCTGGTTCGTCACCTGGAAGCCGGGGCGGGCGTGGATCCTCGGCTTGACGGCGGGCGGCGGCGGGGGTGTGAGCGGGACCCGCATGAGGCCCCAGCGCCGGGCGGCGGCCACGCGGGCCTCGTAGGCGGCGCGCAGGCGGCCGGCGTAGGAGTGGAGGGCGCGGGCCGGGGGCGCCTGGAGGAGGGGCTCCTGGCCGGGGGCCGGCCGGGCCTGGGTGTTGGAGGGCGTGCAGCCCGAGGCGAGTGCGGCGGCCACGAGGAGCACGAGACCGCCCCGGGTCACGGCCTTCCGGCGCACCGCCACCGCGGGGCGCTTTTTGTCATTTTGTCCTACTACTCCCATGGCGCCGGATCTTCGCAGGCTTCCGCGGGGAACCCGGGCCGACACCGCGGCGGGAGGCGCACCATCCACCGACTGGCCCACAATGAGCCGGTGAACGACCACCGCCTGCGCGACTTCGCCCCGCTGCTCACCCCCGAGGGCCGTGCCCTCCTGGACGAGGTGCGCGGCACCGACCCCGCGGGAGAACTCGCCGTCGCCACCCGGCTGCGCCGCGAGCACCCCGCCGAGCTGGTGTCGGCCGCGCTGGGGCAGGCGCGGCTGCGGCAGCGGGCGGCGGCGAAGTTCGGGGCCCAGGACGCGGAGCGGATGTTCTTCACGCCGAACGGGGTCGAGCAGTCGACCCGGACGAGCGTGGCGGCCCACCGGGCGCACCGGTTCCGGGACCTCGGCGTGACCTCCGTGGCCGACCTGTGCTGCGGGATCGGCGGGGACGCGATCGCGCTCGCCCGCGCCGGGATCCGCGTGCTGGCCGTGGACCGGGACCCGCTGACGGCGGCCGTGGCGCGGGCGAACGCCGAGGCGCTGGGGCTGGGCGACCTGATCGAGGTCCGGGAGGCGGATGTCACCGAGGTCGACACCTCGGGGTACGACGCCGTCTTCGTGGACCCCGCGCGGCGCGGCGGCCGGGGCCGGATCTTCGACCCCGAGGCGTACTCGCCGCCGCTGTCCTGGGCGGTGGACACCGCGCTCAAGGCCCCCCGGGCGGCGCTGAAGATCGCCCCGGGCATCCCGCACGAGGCCGTCCCCGCCGAGGCCGAGGCCGAGTGGATCTCCGACGGCGGGGACGTGAAGGAGGCGGTGCTCTGGTTCGGCACCGAGCCCGGCCGCGTCCGGGCCACCCTGCTCCCCGGTCCGCGCACCCTGCCGGGCCGCGGCCTGCCCGACCCGGAGGTGCGCCCCGTGGGCCGCTTTCTGTACGAGCCCGACGGCGCCGTCATCCGGGCCCACCTGGTCGCCGAGGTCGCCGAGGAGCTCGACGGGGGCCTGCTCGACGAGACCATCGCCTACGTCACCGCCGACACCCTGCGCCCCACGCCGTACGCGCGCGCCTACGAGATCACCGACCGGCTCCCCTTCAACGTCAAGAAGCTGAAGGCCCTGCTGCGGGAGCGCGAGATCGGCGTCCTGACCGTGAAGAAGCGGGGCTCGGCGGTCGAACCGGAGGAACTGCGCCGCAAGGTGCTGCCCAAGCCGCACGGACGGAACACGGCGACGGTGTTCCTGACCCGCGTCGCGGGAGCCCCGACCATGCTGATCGGCCACCCGGCGGACTGACAGCGGCGGCGCGGGCCGGGCCGCTCAGGACGCGACGATCCCCTTGCCCACGGCGAAACCCCTGGCCCGGCCTTCCGGGATCACGCGTCGGTGCCGTGAGGAACGCCGCTCAGCCGGAGGCGGCCGCGCGGCGTAGCAGCAGGGCCCGTTCGCGGGTGTTGCGGGTGAGGGATGCCGCCCGCTCGAACTCCACGCGGGCCTCCGCCGGGCGGCCGAGGCGGGACAGCAGGTCGCCGCGGACGCTGGGGAGCAAGTGGTAGTCGCGCAGGGCCGGTTCGGCGGCGAGGGCGTCGACGATCTCCAGCGCCGGGGCCGGGCCGTCCGCCATCGAGACGGCCACCGCACGGTTCAACTCCACCACCGGGGACGGGGACCGGGCGGCCAGCAGGCCGTACAGGGTGGCGATGGCGGGCCAGTCGGTCTCCTCGTAGGTGAGCGCGTGGGCGTGGCAGGCGGCGATGGCGGCCTGGAGGACGTAGGGGCCGGGGGCTCCGGTGGCCACGGCGTCGGCGCGGGCCAGGGCGGTGACGCCGCGGGCGACGAGCATGCGGTTCCAGCGGCGCCTGTTCTGGTCCTGGAGCAGCACGGGCTCGCCGTTCGGACCGGTGCGGGCGGCGGCGCGGGACATCTGGAACTCCAGCAGCGCGGTCAGCCCGTGCACCTCGGGCTCCTTGGGCATCAGTCCGCTCAGCAGCCGGGCCAGGCGCAGCGCGTCCTCGCACAGGGCGGGGCGCAGCCAGTCGTCGCCGGCCGTGGCGGCGTAACCCTCGTTGAAGACGAGGTAGATGACGTCGAGCACGGAACCGAGGCGGGCCTCCCGGTCGGGGCCGTACGGCACCTCGAAGGCGACGTTCCGGGTGGCCAGTGTCCGCTTGGCGCGCACGATGCGCTGGGCGACCGTCGGCTCGGGCGCGAGGAAGGCGCGGGCGATCTCGGCCGTGGTCAGACCGCCGAGCAGCCGCAGGGTGAGGGCGATGCGGGCCTCGGCGGACAGCACCGGGTGGCAGGTGGTGAAGACCAGCCGCAGCAGGTCGTCGTCGATGTCGTCCGGGCCGGAGGGTTCCTCCGGCCCGGACGTGCTCTCCAGGTCGCGCCCGATCTCGGCCAGCTTGCGGGCGTACCGCTCCCGGCGGCGCACCAGGTCGACGGCGCGGTGGCGGGCGGTCGTCATGAGCCAGGCGCCGGGGTTGTCCGGCACCCCGTCCCGGGGCCACTGCTCCAGCGCCGCGACCAGGGCGTCCTGGGTCAGCTCCTCGGCGATGCCGACGTCCCGCACGATCCGGGCCACGGCGGCGACGACACGCGGCGACTCCAGCCGGAAGACGGTTTCGAGGGCGCCGGAGGGCCCGGTGGGCTGCCTGTCCACTTCCACAGTTCCCCATGCAACACCCCCGGCGGCCCCCGGCCAAGGAGGACTCAGCCCTCGGCGATCTCCCGCACCTCGCAGGTCACCGTCCAGAACTCCTCGTGGGCCTTCAGGAACCGCTTGGTCCACTCCAGGGCCTCGGCCATGTCCTTGCACTGCATGAGCGCGTAGCCGCCGACGACCTCCTTGGACTCGGTGAACGGCCCGTCGGTGACGGAGATCTTCCCGCCCTCCCAGTGCACCCGGGTGCCCTGGGCGGAAGGGGTCAGCCCGGCCGTGTCGAGCATGACCCCGGCCTTGGTGATCTCCTCGATCAGCTCACCCATCCGCTGCGTCAGCTCGCAGCTCGGGCCCTCGGCGGGGGCGGTGGACTCGTCGATCCTCACGAGCGACAGGTAGCGCGGCATGGTGTCTCCTCGGGTCGAGGACGGGGCCCTTCCCCGCCTCTCACCCCTGCGTCGAACGGGGACACCGGGAATCGACACCCGCGCCGGATTTCCCCGAAGATTTTTCTCCGGGGGCGTTCCCGCAGGTGGGGGTGGCGTTCCTGTCGGCGGTGGACGGTGGATGGTCAGCGCAGGGACGCCCAGAGGCGGCTCGCCCCGGGTTCCTCGGCCACCACCCGGTCGGGGTCGGACGGGGCCGGCACCACCGGCATGGTCACCGTCCTCACCCGGCCGGCCGACAGGCCCCGCAGGCTCTGGCCCAGGCGGGTCAGCTCGCCCAGCGAGCCACCGGTGTCCGCCGTCGGGCTGCCGGTCACCGTGTCGGCGACCCGGTGGAACCGGGCCGAACGGCCGGCAGGTCGGTGGCCCAGGTCTGCTCCAGCAGCGCCCTGTCGAATTCCTGCCGCAGACCGAAGCGGCCGAGGCCGCTGCCGTGCAGGGTGCGGGCCGGGGGCCGCGAGCGTTTCGCGGCCGGACGTCCGCCCGGTCGGCTACGGCGTATGGAGCCGGCGCTGGATTCCCGCCGCCTGACCGTCCATGTCCACGCGGCCCTCTCGGCGTTCACCGACGCCTCGGGCGCGCGTTGGTGGAGCCGGGTGCGCTGGAACTGTTGCCTGGCCTCGTCCGCCGCGGAGGTACGGCACACCGCCCGGCTGACCCTGACGGGTCCGGTGCGGGTGCTGGGCCCGGACCGGTGGCTGCGCTGCGGGACGACCGTGGTGCAGCCGGCCGTAGTTGACTGAGGGTCAGGCCCCCATCCGCTCCGTCAGGCCGAGCTGGGACATGATCGAGCCGGAGTCGAGGTAGGCGCGGGCCTCCTGGACCTTGCCGTTCTTCACCTCGTAGACGTCGACCGCGTGCACCGTTACCGGGCGTCCCGTCGCGGGCACGGTGCCGACGTTCAGCCTCAGGTCGCCGGTCTGAGTGCCGCTGCCCGTGTACTCGATGACCACCGTGTCCCCCTGGGCCGTGAGGTGGTCCAGGGTGAACTTCCCGTCGGGCATGGCCTCGAACAGCGCCTTGGCCAGCTGGGTGAAGCCTTCCGGGCCCTCCAGGGTCCTGCCGCTGCCCTCGTCGATGAGGGTGCAGTCGGGCGCAACGGCCCCCGCGATGGAGTCGTAGTCGCGGTTGTTCCAGGCCTCGAAAAGTCCGCGGACGAATGCCTCGTTGTCTGCCATAAGATCCTCCGCCACATCATCCCCCGGTCGCCCCCGCTTCCCTTCCAATGCTGACTCCGCGCGGCGGCCGCTGCATCTCGGCAGCGGCCCGGCACCGCGGCGGTGTGCCGGCCGAGCACCGGCCGGTCTCACCGGCCGGTGCTCAGGGGTGTGCCCGCGTTGTCCGCCGCCGCTCCGGGCCCGGCGCCGGCCGCTGGCGGGGTGCTGCCGGAGCGTGGAGCAGGGGGTACGGCCCGGGCGTCAGCCGCCTCGTCGTGTCGCCCCCGCCAGGATCCAGGCCTCGACCGCCTCGTACTGCCGGCGTTGCTCCTCCGCCTTGCGCCGCCCGGAGATCACCGTCCCCGCCCAGCCGAGGGCGAAGCCGAGGGGGACGGAGACCAGCCCGGTGGTGGTGAACGGGAACCAGTTGAAGTCGGCGTTCGGGAAGGCGGCGGCAGGGGACCCGGAGACCAGGTTGGTGCCGGTCATGAGGACCAGGGTGGCGAGGGATCCGCCGATCAGGGTCCACAGCAGCCCAGTACGGGTGTAGCGGCGCCAGAACAGGCTGTAGACGAGAGCGGGCGCGAGTGCGGATGCGCCGAGGGACGCCGACAACAGGGCCAGCGGCTGCAGGTTGTGGTGCTGGACGAGGGTGGCCAGCAGGATGGTGGGGGCGCCCACCGCCAGCGCGGACACCCGGGCGATGGTCATCTCGCGGCGTGGGGCGGTCTGCTTCGCCCGGTTGGCGAGCAGGTCGTGCGCGAGGGTGTTGGCACAGGCCAGGATCATCCCGGCGACCGACGCGAGCAGGGTGAGGAAGAGCGCCGTCGTGACCACGGTGAACAGGAAGGTCTCGGCCGTCGACACCTCCGCCCCCAACGCGGCCCGCGAGCCCAGCAGATACGCGGTCCTGCCCGTCGGGTCGGCGCCCGCGATCGCGGCGCGCCCGACCAGCGCCGTCGCGCCGAAGCTGACGACCGTGACGATCAGCATGAAGAGGGCCACGCTGGGCACCGCCCAGGACATCGACCGGCGCACCTGACGGGCGCTGCGCGCCGTGTACATGCGCATGGTGACATGGGGCAGACAGGCGCTGCCGAGGACGACGGTGAGCTCTGAGCTGATCATGTCCAGCCGGGGTTCGGGCCCGCCCGCGAACTGGAGACCCGAGCGCAGGAAGGCCGGCCCCACGCCCCCGCGCGCTGCCGCGGCGGAGAACAGCTTGCCCGGGTCCCAGTCGAACTGCCGAAGGATCAGTGCGGCCACGACGGCACCGGAGCCGAGCAGGATCACGATCTTCAGGATCTGGATGAGGGCCGTGCCCTTCATACCGCCGATCGCCGCGTAGCTGATCATCAGTGCGCCGATTCCGACGATGCAGGCCGTCTTCAGCGAGTCGCTGGAGAAGCCGAGGACGAACGCCATCAGATCACCGGTGCCCGCCAGCTGGATGAGCATCATCGGCACCAGCGCCGTGATCGTCGCGGCACACGCGGCGATGCGCACGCTTCGTCCGGGCATCCGAAGCGCGAACACGTCGCCCATCGTGAACCGGCCCGCGTTGCGCAGCGGTTCGGCCAGCAGGAACATCAGCAGCATGAGGGAGAGGGCGATACTCAGCGCCAGGACCACGCCGTCGTACCCGAAGACGGCGATCACACCGCCCGTCGACAGGACCGTCGCGGCGGATATGTAGTCCCCGGCGATGGCCAGGCCGTTGCGCATCGGCGACAGCGACCCGTACCCCGTGTAGAACTCGTCGAGGTCGTCCCTGTCGGGGCCCGTCATCACGCACAGGAACAGGGTGATCGTGGCGACCGCCGTGAACGCCACCAGCGACATCGCCTGCGCCGAACTGCTGAGACCGGTCACCGTGCCCCTCCCCGCCCGGCGCCCGGCTCCGCCTGCTCGCGGATGCGGCCCGCGAGCGGATCGACCCTGCGGCGCGCCGTGTACTCGTACAGCCCGACGGCCAGGCAGGTGACGGGTACTTGGAGCAGGCCGAGCAGCAGCCCCGTGGTCAGGCCGCCCGAGACGGATCGCGTCGTCAGCGACGGCACGAACGCGGACAGGACGAGGAAGAGGGTGAAGTACCCGAGTGCCGTGAGGACCGGCACGCGCCGCTGCAGACGGTAGGCACCGCGCAGAAGGCGAAGTTCGCGGGGGTGGCCGAGCGCCGGACGGTTCTCCCCGCCGGACCGCGGTCGCGGTTGCGGGGGGTGGGCGGGTCGCGCCGGCGGCGGACGGAATGCCGAATCGTACGGCGGGGCCGCACGCTGCGGGCGGTACTCGGGGGACGGGAACGCGTCTTGCATCCCGTTTCTCCTTGCGCGGCTCGGGGCCCAGGTGGGACCGAAGGGAAGCGGGGGGTGAGCGCACGCTACTCGCCGGTACTGGTCCGCGCCAGACTCCGGGCGCACCGAGGCCGTCACGGGCATCACCGACACCCGCTCGGCCCTACGCCCCGTCCCGGTCCTCCCCCGCCGACTCGAAGCGCCAGCGGTGCACCGCGCGGGTGACCAACTCGCCGTCGGGCTCGGGCAGTTCCGGGAGGTCGGCGTCGTACGCCGCGTCCCACCAGGTGACCACCAGGACGCGGTCCTGCGGGGCACGGAAGAACTCCCGGCGCACCGGCCGCGCGGCGAGTTCCTGTGCGCGGGCCCAGGCCAGGAGCTCCTCGCCCCGGCCGGGGACCGCACGCGCCTCCCACATGAGGGCGACGGTCATGAGTAGAGGTTCTCCGTGCTCACCTCGTGCACGTGATCGTGACCATGACCGTGTCCGTCGTCGCCCGGCACGTGCGGCTCCGTCACCGGCAGGGACGAGTCCGCCGACAGGTCCCAGCTGGACGCCGCACGCCCCCGGCTCACCATCTCCGCGCCGAGCGCGGCGACCATCGCGCCGTTGTCCGTGCACAGCTTGGGGCGGGGCACCCGCAGCCGGATCCCTGCCGCCTCGCACCGCTCCTGCGCCAGCGCGCGCAGCCGGGAGTTGGCCGCGACACCGCCGCCGATCATCAGGTGGTCGACGCCCTGGTCCTTGCAGGCCCGCACGGCCTTGCGGGTCAGCACGTCCACGACCGCCTCCTGGAAGGAGGCCGACACGTCCCGCACCGGGACCTCCTCCCCCGCCGCCCGCCTGGCCTCGATCCAGCGGGCGACCGCCGTCTTCAGGCCGGAGAAGGAGAAGTCGTAGGCGGGGTCGCGCGGGCCGGTCAGGCCGCGCGGGAAGGCGATCGCCTTCGGGTCGCCCTCCTTCGCGTACCGGTCGATCACCGGGCCGCCGGGGAAGCCCAGGTTCAGCACGCGCGCGATCTTGTCGAAGGCCTCGCCGGCCGCGTCGTCGATCGTCGCGCCCATCGGGCGGACGTCGGAGGTGATGTCCGTGGACAGCAGCAGGGAGGAGTGGCCGCCGCTCACCAGCAGCGCCATGGTCGGCTCCGGCAACGGGCCGTGCTCGAGCTGGTCCACGCAGATGTGGGAGGCGAGGTGGTTGACGCCGTACAGCGGCTTGCCGAGCGCGTAGGCGTACGCCTTCGCGGCCGAGACGCCGACCAGGAGGGCGCCGGCCAGGCCGGGGCCCGCGGTGACGGCGATGCCGTCCAGGTCCTTCGCCGAGACGCCCGCCTCCTTCAGGGCCCGCTCGACGGTGGGGACCATCGCCTCCAGGTGCGCCCGGGACGCCACCTCGGGCACCACCCCGCCGAAGCGGGCGTGCTCGTCGACGCTGGAGGCGACCGCGTCGGCCAGCAGGGTGGTACCGCGGACGATGCCGACGCCGGTCTCGTCGCAGGAGGTCTCGATGCCGAGGACGAGCGGCTCGTCGCGCATGTCAGTCATGGATGTCGGTTCCTTGTACGCCGTTGTCGGAGGGGGCGGGGGCACCCGCGGCGGGGCCGCTGCCGGACGCGGTGGACAGGCGCATCACCAGGGCGTCCACGTTCCCCGGCTGGTAGTAGCCGCGTCTGAAGCCGATGGGTTCGAAGCCGAAGCGCTCGTAGAGCTTCTGCGCGCGGACGTTGTCCACGCGGCACTCGAGCATCACCTCGGCGCACTCGAAGGCGGTCGCGGCCCGCAGCAGCTCGGACAGCAGCCGGGAGCCGAGTCCGGTGCCCCAGTGGTCGCGGGCGACGGCAATGGTCTGGACGTCCCCCTGGTCCCCGGAGGCGACCAGCCCGGCGTACCCGACGATCCGGTCGTCCTCGACGGCGACGACGTACCGCCGCGTCGCCTCGGGGCCCCGCGCGTGCGCCAGCTCGGACCAGAACATGCCCCGGGACCAGGCGTCCTCGGGGAACAGGTCCTTCTCCAGTTCCAGCACCGGGTCGATGTCCCACCAGCGCATCTCCCGCAACACGGGAGTCGCGGCACCGCCGGTGGCGGGTCCGGTCGTCGTCTGTCCCGTCACTTGGGGGTGACCACCTTGTAGTTCTTGGGAACCTGGGCGTCCGGCCGCCTCAGGTACAGAGGCCGGGGCGCGGGCAGCTCCTCGCCGGCGACCAGCCTCTCGGCGGCCAGGCGGGCGAGGGCGGCGGCCGACACGTGTTCGGGCTCGTGGGTCTTCGGGAAGGTGCCGGGGTACAGCAGCGCGCCCGCGCCGACCGCGGGCAGGCCCCTGACCTCGTCGGCGATGTCGGCGGGCCGGTCGACGGCCGGGTCGGTGACACGGGTGCGGGAGTCGGCGTACCGCGCCCAGTACACCTCCTTGCGGCGGGCGTCGGTCGCCACGACGAAGGGTCCGGGGACGTCGGCCGCGTAGGCGAGGGCGTCGAGCGTGCACACGCCGTGCACGGGGACGCCGAGCGCGAGCCCGAAGGTCTCGGCGGTCATCAGCCCGACGCGCAGGCCCGTGTACGGGCCGGGGCCGACGCCGACGACGATGTCCGTGACGGCGTCCAGCTTCAGCCCCGCCTCGGCGAGCACCCGGTCGACGGCCGGCAGCAGCAGCTCTCCGTGCCGGCGGGCGTCCACCTGGCTCGACGAGGCGACGACGGCCGATCCGTCGTGCAGGGCGACGGTGACGGCGGGGGTGGCGGTATCCAGAGCGAGCAAGAGCACGCAAACAGCCTACGGCTCCCGCGGCACGGGCACGGACGCCCCGGGCGGACGGTGCTCGGCTGCTACCGTCACGGCGAGGCGGCCGGCACGACGTGCGGACCCGACACGGAGGTGGTCGAGGGTGTCAAGGGGCAGCTCGGCTTTCGTGGCCGCGCTCACCGCCGCGTCCCTCGCCGCGGTCGGTTTCCTCGCCTACCGGGCGCAGGCGAGCGTGCCCCCGAAGCTGGGCAGCCGGCCCGGCGCGAGCGCGAAGCCCTCCGCCACCAAGGCACCCCGTGACACCAGCAACCCCACCGCCCTGCCCTCGGGCTCCGGCACCGGTGAGCGGGTCGTGTACTCCGTGGACGACGACCGGGTGTGGCTGGTCAGCGCGGGCGACCGGGTGGAGAACACCTTCCGGGTCATCCCCGGCAGCGTCGACCCGGCCCCCGGCACCTACGCCGTCACCTCCCGGTCGAAACAGGTCACCGGGACCGACGGCACCCTGGTCGAGCACGTCGTGCGCTTCACAGGCGTGGGCGGGGTCGTCATCGGCTTCAGCGCGGCGGTGGACGGGGCGGTCCCGACACCGGACCCGGCCGTGCGGACCGGGGGCATCCGCGAGTCCCGCGAGGACGGCGAGACGATGTGGATGTTCGCGACGATCGGGCAGCAGGTCGTCGTCATCCGATAGGGCTACGCCGCTTCGCCGCGTTCTTCAGCCGTACGGGCGTCGCGGGTGCCGTGGACGTCCTGGGCGCGCTCCGGCGCCGGCTCCGGGTCGCGGGGCGGCCGTGAGATCACGTCGGCCGCGGCGCAGGAGGCCAGCAGGTCGCTCACGCGGACACCGCCGACCCGGTACGGCCGCGGCTGGGGCGTGCTTGCGGTGGCCGACATGGCGCCTCCTGCGGGTCGGGGGCGACGATAGTCAGGTATGCCTAACCACGATCTGCCTCCCATGTGACCACGGCGAGGACACCGGACGCAAGAACATGCCGACGCCCTGTCGGAATGTTCACCTCCGCAGAGTCCGCGTGCTCGGGCGGTGTACGGGGGCGGCGGGTGGAGCCCGGGGCCGGCGGGTGGTGCCGGGGGCGCGGGCGGTGCCGGCGGCGCGTGGCCGCCCAGGCTGTCGGGACGCTCAGGCCGTCCAGCCGCTCAGCCCGTTCGGACGCTCAGGCCGTTCGGACGCTCAGGCCGTCAGGACGCTCAGGCCGTCAGGACGCTCAGGTCCACCGGCGACCATCGCTGCCCGAGCCCGGTCACCGTCACGTGCCGCACCTCGTCGGTCGTGTCGCCGACGGCTCGGTGGACGAGGATCTGCAGCCGCTCGTCGGTCAGCTCCTCGACCTTGCCCTCGCCCCACTCCACCACGACCACGGAGTCGGGCAGCGAGACGTCGAGGTCGAGGTCCTCCATCTCGTCCAGGCCGCCGGACAGGCGGTAGGCGTCGACGTGGACGAGCGGCGGACCGTCGCCGAGGGAGGGGTGCACACGGGCGATCACGAAGGTCGGGGAGGTGACGGCGCCACGCACGCCGAGGCCCTCGCCGAGCCCGCGGGTCAGCGTCGTCTTGCCCGCGCCGAGCTCCCCGCTGAGCATCACGAGGTCGCCCGCGCGCAGCAGCTTGGCGACGCGGCGGCCCAGTTCCCGCATCTGTTCCGGGGAGGTGACGGTGATCTCGACGGACACGGGGTCAGCCGGGCTGTGCGGTGCTGCTGGTGCTTCCATAGCCACCCACGGTAGCTCCTGCCGGGACGGCTCCCACGCGGGTCAGCAGGTCGGCGAGCCGGTCGGTGACGACCTCCGGGTGCTCCAGCATGACCAGGTGCCCGGCGTCCGGGACCAGCACCAGCTCCGCCTCCGGCAGCATGTCGGCGATGGCCTCGCTGTGCTCGCTCGGCGTGACCAGGTCCTTCACCCCGGCCAGTATGAGCACCGGCATGTTCTGGAAGTGGGTCAGCGCGTCGGTCTTGTCGTGGTCGGTGAAGGCCGGATAGAACTCGGCGACCACGTCGATCGGGGTGCCCTCGATCATCCGCTCGGCGAACCGGGCGATCGCCGGGTCGACGTCGCGTGACCCGAACGAGTAGCGCTTGATGATGCCGGCGAACAGGTCGGCGGTGGCCCGCCGTCCCTTCTCCACGAGATCGGCCTGCTGCCCGAGCGCCTTCAGCACCCCCGGCAGCACCCGGCGCACCGCGTTGACGCCGGCGACCGGCAGCCCGAAGTTGACCTCGCCGAGCCGCCCGGAGGACGTACCGACGAAGGCGGTGGCGACGACGCGGTCGCGGATCAGCTCGGGGCACTCGGAGGCCAGCGCCATCACCGTCATGCCGCCCATGGAATGCCCCACCAGCACGATGGGGCCCTCCGGCGCGGCCGCGTCGATGACGGCCTTGAGGTCCAGGCCGAGCTGGTCGATGCTGACCGGCACGTCGTCGCGCGTCTGGGCCACACCCCGGGTGGACCGGCCGTGGCTGCGCTGGTCCCAGTACACGGTGCGCACCACGCCACGCAGCGCGGCGCGCTGGAAGTGCCAGGAGTCCTGGCTGAGGCAGTAGCCGTGACTGAAGACCACGGTGACGGGGGCGGGGGCCTTGCGGCCGAAGAGCCGGCGGCGGCGCGGGGCCAGGCTCGCCGCGATATCCGGGTCGAGTTCGTCGACCTCGTAGTGGAGTTCGGTGCCGTCGTCGGCGTACGCCTTGCCGGGGGTGCCGCGCAGCGTCCCGTAGGGGCCCGCCGAGTCCAGGGCCAGCCGCGCCTTGCGCCGTATCCCGCGTCCTACGGTCATCCGCTCGATGGCGACACCGGCGGCCGCGCCCGCGGCGACCACGCCTATCGCGGCGCCCGCGACGCCCGTCGCCCTGCGCCAGCCGCCGGAGGCCCCCGCGGCGGAGGCGGCGACCGCCGACGCGGCCTGCGCGACGGACCTCGCGCTGCTCTCGCTCACGTACCGCTCCTCTTCGCCAAACTGATGTTCGCCTGGTGGGGTGTGGCCGGCCGTGCCGGCTCCATTGGTCCTGGTGGTTCTGGTGGTCCTGGTGCTGCCGGTGTCGGTGCCGTGCCTGTGCCCGGCCCGATGGGGCCGGTGGCGGCGCGGGCCGGGGCCCTGTGCGGGTCACCCGTCCTGCTACCCGTCCCGGCCGCCGTCCCGTGCGTGGCCTTCGTCACCGCGTCCTTCGTCTTCCTCGTTCACATAGACGCGCGGAACGCGGGTTCCGATCCGGGTGACGACCTCGTAGGCGATGGTGCCCGCGGCCTGCGCCCAGTCCTCGGCGGTGGGTTCGCCGCGGTCGCCGGGGCCGAAGAGCAGCGCCTCGGCGCCGGCCTCGGGCTCGTCCCCGCCGAGGTCGACGACGAACTGGTCCATGGCGATCCGGCCCGCGACGGTGCGCCACTTGCCGCCGACCAGCACGGGGCCGGCCCCGGAGGCGTGGCGCGGAATGCCGTCCGCGTAGCCGACGGGCACCAGGCCGAGGGTGGTCTCGCCCGGGGTGACGTAGTGGTACCCGTAGCTGACGCCGTGGCCGCCCGGCACGTGCTTCACCAGGGCCAGCGAGGCGGCCAGGGTCATCACCGGGCGCAGCCCGAAGTCGGCCGGGGCGCCCAGCTCGGGGCTGGGCGAGATGCCGTAGAGGGCGATCCCGGTGCGGACGAGGTCGAAGTGGGTCTCGGGGAGGGTGAGCGTGGCGGGCGAGTTGGCGATGTGCCGCACCTCGGGGCGGACGCCCTGCCCCTCGGCGTGGGCCACCATCTCCCGGAAGCGGGTGAGCTGGGCGGCGATGGACGGGTGGCCGGGCTCGTCGGCGCAGGCGAAGTGGGACCACAGCCCGGTGACGCGGACGAGTCCCTCGGCCTCGGCGCGCAGGGCCTCGGCGACGAGTTCGGGCCAGTCGGCGGGCTGGCAGCCGTTGCGGCCGAGGCCGGTGTCGGCCTTGAGCTGCACACGCGCGGGACGGCCCGCGGCGCGGGCGGCCGTACGGACCTCGGCCAGCGCCCACAGCCCGCTCACCGACACGTCCAGATCGGCCTCGACGGCCTCCCGCCAGGGGCCGCCCGGAGTCCACAGCCAGCACATGATCCGCACCGGTGGCACCAGTCCGGCGGCGCGCAGGGCGAGGGCCTCCTCGGGCGTGGCGGTGCCGAGCCAGGTCGCCCCGGCGGCGAGCGCGGCGCGGGCGCACGGGACGGCGCCGTGGCCGTACGCGTCGGACTTGACCACGGCCATCAGTGCCGCGCCGGGCGCCTGGGCGCGCAGGGCCCGCACGTTGGCCCGCAGGGCGGCCAGATCGATCTCGGCGCGGGCGCGCAGCGGTGCCGTCCGCGGGTGTGCTGTCTCAGTCATCGCGCCCCCAGTGTCTCAGAGCACCGGAACGCCCCCTCGGCACCCGGGCCCTGAACACCGCGCGGCACACCCCGGTCCCGCTCCCGTGACACCGACGCGGCCCGGGCGCGCCCCGGCCGCCGACCGCGCACTCCGCGTCCTACGGCCCCGACGCGGCCGCGCGAGCCGGACGCGCCGGACACCCCGGGCGGGGCCGGTCCCGTCGTCGGCCGTCCCGCCGCGCGGGCGGGTGTCAGTCGTGGACGTCCCGCCAGGCCTCCGGGATCGTCTCGGCCACGTCGTGCGCGCCGGCCGGGGCGCCCGCCGCCGCGAAGCGGCCGGCCAGGCCGTGCAGGTAGGCGGCCGCGCTGCCCGCGTCCAGCGGGGACAGGCCCGCCGCCAGCAGGGACCCGGCGAGGCCGGACAGGACGTCGCCGCTGCCGGCCGTGGCCAGCCAGGGCGTGCCCGTCGGGTTGACGCGTGCCGGGCCGCCGTCCGGCGCGGCGACCAGGGTGGTGGAGCCCTTGAGCAGGACGGTGGCGCCGTAGCGGGCGGCGAGTTCGCGAGCGGAGGACAGCCGGGCTCCCTCCACCTCCTCGCGGGGCACACCGAGCAGGGCGGCGGCCTCTCCGGCGTGCGGGGTCATCAGGGTGGGCGCGGTACGGGCGCGTACGGCGTCCCGGTGGGCCAGCCGCAGCCCGTCCGCGTCGATCAGCACCGGTACGTCCGTCTCCAGCACCTCGGCGACGGTGGCCGCGTCGTCCCCGGCGCCGGGACCCACGACCCACGCCTGCACCCGGCCCGCCTTGTGCGGCCCCTGGTCGGAGACGAGCGTCTCCGGGAAGCGGGCGATCACCGCGTGCCCGGCGGGACCGACGTAGCGCACGGCACCGGCTCCGCCCCGCAGCGCCCCCGACACGGCGAGCACGGCCGCGCCGGGATAGCGCGCCGAGCCGGCGGCGATGCCGACCACGCCCCGCCGGTACTTGTCGCTCTCGGCGGCGGGCCGCGGCAGCAGCGCGGCCACGTCGGCGTGCTGGAGTGCCTCGAGTTCGGGCACGGCGGGCAGGTCGAGGCCGATGTCGACGAGGCGTACGGTGCCGGCGTGCTCGCGTGCCGGGTCGACGAGCAGCCCCGGCTTGTGCGTGCCGAAGGTGACGGTGAGGTCCGCGCGGACGGCGGCGCCGCGCACCTCGCCCGTGTCGGCCTCCACCCCGCTCGGCAGGTCGACGGCGACGACGGCCGCGCGGGACCCGGCCGCCCGTTCGGCCAGCGGCGCCGCGTCCGGGCGCAGCCCGCCCTTGCCGCCGATGCCGACGATGCCGTCGACCACCAGGTCGGCCCGGTCGATCAGCTCCTCCGCCGTGCCGGGGCGGGCGACGCTGCCGCCCGCGCGCCCCAGGGCCGCGAGACCGCCGGGGTGCGTGTGGTCGGGGGCGAGCAGCACCGCCGTGACTCCGGCGCCGCGGCGGGCCAGCCGGGCACCGGCGTACAGGGCGTCACCGCCGTTGTCGCCGCTGCCGACGAGGAGCACCACCCGGCGGCCGTAGACCCGCCCCAGCAAGTCCGCGCAGGCGGCGGCGAGTCCGGCGGCGGCGCGCTGCATCAGCGCGCCCTCGGGGAGCCGCGCCATCAGCTCACGTTCGGCTGTCCTGACCGTGTCCACGCTGTAGGCAGTACGCATGCGGTCGAGTCTGCCCCGGATGGGGCGGGTCCTGCACGCGCACGGGTGGGTCCCGCACGCGCATGGGTGGGTCCCGCACGCGCAGGGGTGGGTCCTGCACGCGCAGGGGCGGCGCCCTGGAGCGCCCTCCGTGACGACCGCGGAATCACCGCCCGGTTCCTCGCCCAGCGACTCGCCCGACGGCCCCGTGGCCGCCCGCCGTCCCCGCGACCGCCACCCCCCGACCGCCGTCCGCGCGACCGCCCCCGGCGGTCACCCCTCCGCGATCACCACCGCCGACGCCACCCCCGCGTCGTGGCTCAGCGACACGTGCCAGGAGCGGACCCCGAGTTCGGCCGCCCGCGCCGCCACGGTCCCCTTCACCCGCAGCCGGGGCTGCCCGGAGTCCTCGACGAAGACCTCCGCGTCCGTCCAGTGCAGCCCGGCCGGGGCGCCGAGGGCCTTGGCGAGCGCCTCCTTGGCGGCGAACCGGACGGCGAGCGAGGCCATGCCCCGGCGCTCACCGCTCGGCAGCAGCAACTCGCTGTCCAGGAAGAGCCGTTGCGCCAGCGTGGGCGTCCTCTCCAGGGACGCCGCGAACCGGTCGATCTCGGCCACGTCGATACCGACCCCGATGATGCTCATGCCGAGCACCCTACGCGGCTCCTGCCGCCCCCGGCCGAGGGTGAACCGCCTGGTGGCCGTTGGGACGCCGGGCGCCGGAATGGAGGCGCTGGTTCCCTTGGCGCACCGGCGCCCGACGTGCTACGCGTGCCCCACGACCTGAGAGTTACGCCCGTTTTCACACTTTCTGCGCGCAGTGCGCAGGAGTGCCCCACGAGAGGCGTGGGGCACCACTGCACAGTGGGCACACGAAAAGGGGCCCCGACCGCGGTCGGAGCCCCTCTCGGCGTGAAACGCGTTACCAGCGATACCAGCGGCCGCGTCGGCCACCGCTGCCCGCCGGGCGCACCACGAAGCCCAGCAGCCATACGACGAGCACGATCACGGCGATCCACCACAGTGCCTTCAGTGCGAAGCCCGCACCGAAGAGGATCAGAGCCAGCAGAAGAACGAGAAGCAAGGGAACCATATCTATCAACCTCCGATCGACCGTGTTCCCGCCGACCAGGCGAGCACGCCTCCCGAACTTGCTGTTTTTTCCTGAAGACCGGGGGAATACGGGGAGGTTCGCCTGAGACCGCAGAGTCGTAAGGCCGCGAATTTTTGATGATGTTTATAGGCGACCGCGACGGTTATTCGATCATCACCGAACGCTATGACGATTGGGATGTGGACTCCATGGCTGAGAACCAGAAGGCACAGGCCAAGACCGAGCAGACCAAGGGCAAGGCCAAGGAGACGGTCGGCCGCGCTATCGGCAACGAACGCATGGAGGCCGAGGGCCGGATGGAGCAGTCACGCGGCGACGCCCGCGAGGCCAAGGAGAAGACGAAGGACGTCTTCCGCCACTGAGCGGATCAGAAGCCTGACCCGTTCGGGCGAATGCCAGATGTGGGCACCCCAGGCGAATTGGGGGTGCCCACATTTGTTTTGCCCCGAGGACGCCAGGTCTCGGTCTTGCGCGCCCGCCAAGCGGCCGCGAGTTCGCACCACACGATCTTTCCCCGGTCGTCCTCCCCGGCCAGCGGCTGCCGGCCCCACGCGGTAGACACCGGCTCACGGCCTCGGCGGCGGCTCCGTACGACCGTCGTCGACGGCAGGCCCCTCGTGAGTGCGGCGGCGGGACTCGGCGAGGGCGCGCTCGAACTCCTCGCGGGCGCGCCGCTGGATGCCGTCGCTGTCGTGCAGCAGCGCGTCGATTTCCTCGGGCGTGGCCGGGACGGGCGGCGGCCCCTCGTCGGTCAGGCGGTCGTGGAGCCACCGGCACGCCCGGTCCTCGTCCGGGAACCGCTCCAGGACCTCGCGGCTGCCACGTTCGTGGATCCCCACGACCCACCGGCCGCCGCACTCTTCGAGGAAGTAGCGATCTGCGACCGGGCGCGGGCCGGGTGTGCAGCCGGGGATCTCGTAGTACGCGTCCGGGACCCCGGCCGCCCGGAGGGCCTGGCAGAGCTGGAAGCGGTCCATGAAGCCAGTCTTTCAGCAGAAACGGGGCCGGGCCCGGCACCGGGCCCGGCCCCGCACCGTCACCGGGACGCGGCCTTCACCCCGGCCGGCGACTTCTGCTTCATCACCTTGCTGTCCGGGTACTTGCCGTCCGGGTACGGGACCTGCACCCGCACGAGAGTGCCGTTGCCCACGAGTGTCCCCACGGTGGCGAAGGGGATGCTCGGGCAGACGCTGCTGGAGGTGACGTACTGAATGCCCCCACCCGGCTGCTCGAACGCCGGAGCGGCCGGACCCGCGCACACGGTGACGTCCTTCGCGACCCTGTACAGGTGGTAGTCGTTGGGGTAACGCGGATCGTGGGTGTTGAGGTTGGAGGGCGGGATCGCCCGCGTCCCGTACTTCGCGCCCGCGGGAGAGAGGAACTTGCCGGTCTCCGCGCCGAACCTGTCGATCAGCTGCCCCGCGTGGAGCTCCAGTGGCGCCGCGATCGGCTGCTGCTGGTCGTCGAGCGCGAAGCCGTCGGGTTCCGGGTATTTCCAGTCGCCCTGGCCCGCGTCCCTGTTGGGGTCCCACCAGGTGTTCAGGAACTGCACGGCGGTGAGGCCCCCGAGCCGGTCGTATCCCTCGAGAATCTCTCCCACCAGGCCGCGGGTCGGCAAGTGCCTGGGGCCGAGCCGCCAGTCACCGCAGAAGTAGAACGCGCGGTAGGCCGGAAGAATGGGATAGGGCACCAGGCCCCTGCACACACGCGGATTGTCGGGGTCGCCATGCCCGTCCCCCGGTACTCCGAGCGCTGCTCCCGCCCGCGGCGACGTGCCCGACCGGACCTGGCCGACGGACCCCGTCCGACTGCCGTCCTCGGACGCGGGCGCCGCCGAGGAGACGGAAGCGCCCATGACCAGAGAACCGGCCAGGCCGACCGCGGCCGCGAAGCCGGCGCACCTTGTTGACGATCTCAACGAACCTCCAATAGAACGATCGTTCGGATCTGAATGTCCGACAATTCCGGAAGTGAGGGGGAAGGGGATGGAACGATGAGATCACTAAAGCCACAGGGTTCGACGACTGCGAGCGGACGCGCCGAGCCTGCGGCCGAATGAACTCGTCGGGACCAGGGGCGATACGCCAAGGGCGGCTCCGGCGGCCGTGCGCCGCGTCCCACGCCTTGCCCCGCGACACCTCGACGGCCTGTCAAAAAGGCGGTGGCGCAGTGCGGTCGAGGGCACCCGAGAGGGCCAACCGCCGGGCAGTCGGAGTGATTTCCCGATGATCCACGCGCCTCTCCCGCGGTGGGGTGGAATCACGTTCCTGCCGTTGCGCCGTCGTCGGTCATGGGCGGCGGACGCCCTGGTGCTCCCCACCACCCTGCCCTCGGAGAGGTCATGAGAATTCCCAGGCGTCGGCGTCTGCCCGGCGCAGCGTTCTGCCTCGCGGTACTCGGCCTGCTCGCCGCGGCCGCACCCACACGCGCGACCCCGGCCGCCGTACCCGACCCGCCCCCCGTACCGATGACCGCCGCCGACCCGAACGCCTTCGCTCTCCGGTGGGACCACGACCGGATCACCCAGGCTCTCCAACTGAGGACGGCGGTGAACCCGAACGGCGGCCGGGTCCCGGTGGGGTCGATGCTGAACGCGGCCAACCGCCAGGCACACACGCAGAACAACGCGGACTGCAGGGCTCAGGCCCGTGCGAACAACAGCGCGCTGAACGGAGCGCGCGCGGTCGCCTACTACTGTCTGCGAAGCGACGACGCCAACACCAACGACTGGACCCCTCAGGGCGTCAGCGGCACCGAGGACGCTCAGCCGGGGGCCGGCACGGTGGACGGGCACAGGGCCATCGTCTTCTCCTGGCACGCGGGCGGTGAGAGGCCGGCTCCCACGGATACGGGCACCCGGCTGAGCTTCCTGGACCGCACCAGCAACAGGTACATCCACGTGCTGCTCGTGGTGCCGAACAGTGCGGGGAACGACTACAGCGATGTGACCGTCCACGCGGGCGGCATCGTCTGGTACCAGCACTACACCTTCGTCGCCGCCAACGAGGGCGGGGTGCACGTCTTCGACACCAACAACCTGCTGCAGCTCGCGAACAACCCGAAGGGGAACACCAGCCCCGGCTGCGCGACCGGGCTTCAGAACGGCAGGTACTGCGGGCGCGGATACCACTACCTGCTGCCCGAGATCGGGCGCTGGAGCAACACGGCATCCGGCACCCGCTACGACTCCATGTCGCTGGAGCGTCCCCCCTCCGGGGGCGTGGCCTTCCTGACCAGCGAATTCCGCAGGGACAGCGTCGGCCGGGTGGCGCGCTGGACGGACTCCGCGATGACCCGCTTCCAGGGCACCATCCATCCGTACATCGCGTGGCACCAGCCCGTCCGCTACGTCCAGGGCGCCTTCTCCCGCGGCTGCTACTACTTCGACACGGGCGGCGGGGGCGGCAACCGCGACCTCGTGTGGGCCAACACGACGGGCAACAGGACGCCGAGGTCGCAGCTCGGCGGTCGAGGTCTGCAGGACCTCTACTGGCTGCGCTCGGCCAATCAGCTGTGGACCCTCACCGAGCACCGGGGCACCCACAGCCGGTTCCTCTACGGTGTGAACCGACCGGCCTGTCCCTGACCCCGGCCGCCGCCGGGAGCTTCCTCCCCGGACGTCCCGTCAGCGAGACGTACGGACTCCCGGCGGCGCACCGGACGCACGAGGTGGGAACTACTCCACCGTCACCGACTTCGCCAGGTTGCGCGGCTGGTCCACCTCGTTGCCGCGGGCGGTGGCCAGTTCGCAGGCGAAGACCTGGAGCGGCACCGTGGCGACCAGGGGCTGGAGCAGGGTCGGGGTGACCGGGATGCGGATGAGGTGATCGGCGTACGGGACGACCGCCTCGTCCCCCTCCTCCGCGATCACGATGGTGCGGGCACCCCGCGCCCGGATCTCCTGGATGTTGGAGACGATCTTGTCGTGCAGCAGGGAGCGGCCTCGCGGGGACGGGACGACCACGACGACCGGGAGGTCCTGCTCGATCAGGGCGATCGGCCCGTGCTTCAGCTCGCCCGCGGCGAAGCCCTCGGCGTGCATGTACGCCAACTCCTTGAGCTTCAGGGCGCCTTCGAGGGCGACCGGGTATCCCACGTGCCGGCCGAGGAACAGCACCGTGTTCTTGTCGGCGAGGGAGCGTGCCAGGGCCCGTACCGGCTCCATGGTCTCGAGGACCTGCTCGACCTCGCCGGAGATCTGGGAGAGGTCCCGGACGACGTCCTGGATCTCGTCGCCCCACTTGGTGCCTCGGACCTGGCCGAGGTACAGGGCGACCAGGTAACAGGCCACGAGCTGGGTCAGGAACGCCTTGGTGGAGGCGACCGCGACCTCGGGCCCGGCGTGGGTGTAGAGCACCGCGTCCGACTCGCGCGGGATGGTGGAGCCGTTGGTGTTGCAGATGGCCAGCACCTTGGCGCCCTGCTCGCGGGCGTGCCGCAGCGCCATCAGGGTGTCCATGGTCTCGCCGGACTGGGAGATGGCGATGACCAGGGTCTGCTGGTCGAGGATCGGGTCCCGGTAGCGGAACTCGCTGGCCAGCTCGACCTCGCAGGGGATGCGGGTCCAGTGCTCGATGGCGTACTTGGCGATCATCCCGGCGTGGAAGGCCGTACCGCAGGCGATGATGACGACCTTGTCCATCTCGCGCAGTTCGGAGGCGGAGATGCGGACCTCGTCGAGCGTCAGGCTGCCGGAGGCGTCGATACGGCCCAGCAGGGTGTCGGCGACCGCCTTGGGCTGCTCGGCGATCTCCTTGAGCATGAAGTAGTCGTAGCCGCCCTTCTCGGCGGCGGCCGCGTCCCAGTCGACGTTGTAGGAGCGCACCTCGGCGGGGCTCCCGTCGAAGCCGGTGACCGTCACGCCGTCGCGGCGCAGCTCGACCACCTGGTCCTGGCCCAGCTCGATCGCCGAGCGGGTGTGGGCGATGAACGCGGCGACGTCGGAGGCGAGGAAGGACTCGCCCTCGCCGACACCCACCACCAGCGGCGAGTTGCGGCGGGCGCCGACGACCACGTCCGGCTCGTCCGCGTGCACGGCGACCAGTGTGAAGGCGCCCTCCAGGCGCCGGCACACCAGCCGCATCGACTCCGCGAGGTCCGCGCAGGAGGAGAACTCCTCGGCGAGCAGGTGCGCGACGACCTCCGTGTCCGTCTCGGACGTCAGCTCGTGGCCGCGCTCCGCCAACTCGGCGCGCAGCGCCGCGAAGTTCTCGATGATGCCGTTGTGGACGACGGCGACCCGCCCGGCGTTGTCCAGGTGCGGATGCGCGTTGGCATCCGTGGGGCCGCCGTGCGTGGCCCACCGGGTGTGCCCGATGCCCGTCGTGCCGCTCGGCAGCGGCCGGTCGACGAGTTCCTTCTCCAGGTTGACCAGTTTCCCGGCCTTCTTGGCCGCCGCCAGTCCGCCGTCCGCGAGCACGGCGACACCCGCCGAGTCATAGCCCCGGTACTCCAGTCGCTTCAGCCCGGCCATCACGACCTCGAGCGCCGACTGCGACCCCACGTATCCCACGATTCCGCACATGGGCCGCAGCCTACGGGCCGGCCCGCTTCCGATCACCGCACTCGGTGCCCGAAATCGGAAATTCCCGCCGGGGTACGAACCACCCCGGCGGGCATCCGCGGTCAGCCCAGCTTGGCCAGCTGCGCCTGGACGAGCTCGGCCGGGAAGTCGAAGTCCTTGCCCGTGGCGGCGGAGGCGAGGTTGACGGCCGGGAGGTGGGCGAGGGTGGCGCCCTTGCGGACGACGACGGCCTTGACCGGCGCCTTCACGCCCTCCTCGGCGTCGATGGTCATCGTCACGGCGAACGCCTCGTCCGCGCCGCCGGGCGCCTGGGTCGGGGTGACGTCGACGATCTTGTTCGTCGTGCCGCCGACGGTGTACGAGAAGCCGCCGGCGCACTTGCGGGCGGCCGCCTTCAGGTCCTTCATGGCCTGCTCGGCGCCGCCGTCCGCGTAGGAGGCGAGGGTGTCCACGACCTTGGCGCGGTCGAGCGCGGCCATCATCGTGTCCTCGGCGCTCGCGCCCGCCGCGGGCTTCTTCGCGTCGCCCATCCAGGAGCGCTTCACCGTGGCCGCGGGCGTGCCGACGTAGGAGCCGACCTGGAGGTACGCGAGCGGCGCGCAGTCCGCGTCGTCCGTCTTCACCTTGTCCCGCGCGATGTCGTCCCGCGCCGGCACCTTGGTGGTGACCTTGCCGCTCTTGACGTCGGCCTGGGTGAGGGCGGCCTTCTCCAGTTCGGCGGCGGTCAGCGGCTTCGCCGCGGCGGCGGTCCGCTCGGCCCGCGCCGTCGAGTCGCCGCCCTTCTCCTCCCCGCCGTCGGAGGAGCCGCCGCAGGCGGTGGCGAACAGGGCGAGGGCAGCGGCGGAGGCGGCGAGGGCGGTGCGGCGAACGGCGGTGGATCTCAAGGAGCAGCTCTTTCTCTTCGCGTGGGCGCGGCCCCAAAAGCCACGCTTTCCCATTGCTTTGCCCGCACTTTAAGCACAGCGGCCACGCAGTTGATCATCGAACGATCACCCGGTACCCGACCGTGACATCCGCGTGATCTACGACCGCCGGCGACAATCGGCCATTTTCATACGACACCACCCGCGTTTCCGTGCATGTGAAACACGCAGGAAGCGCAGGACGGCGGTGGGGAGCCGGTGTCGGGCCTCGCCTTCCGGGCACGACCGCGGTCCCGGCGCGGCACGTGACGCACCCCACCCCGCACCCCCGTTCAAACTCCGTTAACAATGGACTGTGATCTCTCCGGTCCCCTCGATGCCCCGGAGCGCCCACCGGCAGCGGCCGGAGGCGACTCCCTACGTCGACCTCACTCGTGCCGAGTGGAGCGCGCTGCGCGACAAGACGCCGTTGCCGCTGTCCGCCGAGGAGGTGGAGCGGCTGCGCGGCCTCGGCGACGTCATCGACCTCGACGAGGTGCGGGACATCTACCTCCCGCTGTCCCGGCTGCTCAATCTGTACGTCGGTGCCACGGACGGCCTGCGCAGCGCGCTGAACACCTTCCTCGGCGAGCAGGGCTCCCAGTCCGGCACCCCCTTCGTCATAGGGGTCGCCGGCTCGGTCGCCGTCGGAAAATCCACCGTCGCCCGCCTGCTCCAGGCCCTGCTGTCCCGCTGGCCCGAGCACCCGCGCGTCGAGCTGGTCACGACCGACGGTTTCCTGCTGCCCACGCAGGACCTGGAGCGCCGGGGCCTGATGTCGCGCAAGGGCTTCCCGGAGTCGTACGACCGCAGGGCGCTGACCCGGTTCGTCGCCGACATCAAGGCGGGGAAGGGGGAGGTCACCGCCCCCGTCTACTCGCACCTGATCTACGACATCGTGCCCGGGGAGCGGCTCGTCGTCCGCCGTCCGGACATCCTCATCGTCGAGGGCCTGAACGTCCTCCAGCCCGCACTGCCCGGCAAGGACGGCCGCACCCGGGTCGGGCTCGCCGACTACTTCGACTTCAGCGTGTACGTCGACGCGCGCACCGAGGACATCGAGCAGTGGTACCTCAACCGGTTCCGCAAGCTGCGCGGGACCGCCTTCCAGGACCCCTCCTCGTACTTCCGCAAGTACACCCAGGTGTCCGAGGAGGACGCCCTCGACTACGCCCGCACCATGTGGCGCACGATCAACAAGCCGAACCTGGTGGAGAACATCGCCCCCACCCGCGGCCGGGCCACGCTCGTGCTGCGCAAGGGGCCGGACCACAAGGTGCAACGGCTCAGCCTGCGCAAGCTGTAGGGAGGGCGGGCCGGGTCTGTTAGACAGGGGGCATGCTGCATCTGCGCCTGATCACCCCGCCCGACCGGACCGACGACGTGCTGCGTCTGATCGAGAAGACGGTCGGCACCGCCCACCTGGTCGTGGTCGCGGGCGCCGCCCGCAACCCGGCAGGGGACGTGGTGATGTGCGACGTCGCCCGCGAGGCGGCGGACGAAATGCTGAGCAGTCTGCAGGAGTTGGGCCTCGGCGAGACCGGTTCCATCGCCGTCGAGAGCATCGACCTGTCGCTGTCCGAGCGGGCCGACCGGGCCGAGAAGGAGGCGCCGGGCGAGGGCGCGGACGCGGTGTTGTGGGAGCACCTGACCGAGGCGACGCACGAGGAGTCGACCCTCTCCGTCACCTACCTCGCCTTCCTCACGCTGGCCACGATGATCGCGGCCTGCGGTGTGCTGCTCGACAACGCGATCCTGATCGTGGGCGCGATGGCGGTCGGCCCGGAGTTCGGTCCCCTGGCCGGTGTCAGCACCGCGCTGGTGCAGCGGGCACCACGGCTGGCGCTGCGGTCGCTGATCGCGCTGCTGGCGGGCTTCGCGCTGGCGATGGCGGTGACGGTGGGCTTCAGCCTCGTCATGGACGCGGTCGGGCTGTTCAGCAAGGCGAAGCTGGAGGGCACGCGGCCCAACACCAACTTCGTGTACGCACCCGACGCGTTCTCCTTCGTGGTGGCGGTCCTCGCCGGAGCCGCCGGCACGCTCTCCCTGACCTCGGCCAAGTCCGGCGCCCTGGTCGGCGTCGCCATCTCCGTGACCACCGTCCCGGCCGCCGCCAACGCGGCCGTCGCGCTGAGCTACGGCGACACGGTGCAGACCTGGGGCTCGACGCAGCAGCTTCTGCTGAACCTGCTCGGCATCGTGGTGGCGGGCACGCTCACGCTGCTCGCCCAGAAGTGGTTCTGGGCCAGGCAGCGCGCCCGCCTCCACGCCGAGTAGAGCAACTCCCCCCCAGGGGCGCGGGGAACTGCGCGGCCGGCCACGGACCGCCCGCAGCCCGCCGTCGGCGAAAACCCCCGCCCCCTACCCGGCCCCGGGCTCCCGGCAACCCGGCACCCCGGCACTCGAAGCGGCAGCGCTACCCCAGCGTGGACTTCACCGCGTCCGCCAGCCGCCCCGCCACCGACCGCGCCTGGTCGATGTCGGCCGCCTCCACCATGACCCGCACCAGCGGCTCGGTGCCGGACGGCCGCAGCAGCACCCGCCCGGTCTCCCCCAGCTCCCGCTCCGCCTCGGTGACCGCGGCGGCGAGGTCCGCGGAGGTCTTCACCCGCGACTTGTCCACGTCCGGCACGTTGATGAGCACCTGCGGCAGCCGCTCCATCACCGACGCCAGCTCCCGCAGCGTACGGCCGCTCTCGGCGACCCGGGCCGCCAGCAGCAGGCCGGTCAGCGTGCCGTCGCCGGTCGTGGCGTGGTCGAGGACGATGACGTGGCCGGACTGCTCGCCGCCGAGGGCGAAGTCCTTCTCCTTCATCTCCTCCAGCACATAGCGGTCGCCGACCGCGGTCTGCACCAGGTGGATGCCCTCGCGCTCCATGGCCAGCTTGAAGCCCAGGTTCGACATCACGGTCGCGACGACGGTGTCGGAGCGCAGCGCGGAACGCTCCCGCATCGCCAGCGCGAGCACCGCCAGGATCTGGTCGCCGTCGACCTCCTCGCCGGTGTGGTCCACGGCCAGGCAGCGGTCCGCGTCGCCGTCGTGCGCGATGCCGAGGTCGGCGCCGTGCTCGACGACGACGGCCTTGATCCTGTCGAGGTGGGTCGAGCCGCAGCCGTCGTTGATGTTGAGCCCGTCCGGCTCGGCGCCGATGGTGACGACCTCGGCCCCGGCGCGCGCGAACGCCTCCGGCGAGACCCGGGAGGCCGCCCCGTGCGCCTCGTCGAGAACGATCTTCAGGCCGTCCAGGCGGTTCGGCAGCACGCCGAGGAGGTGGGCGACGTACTGGTCGAAGCCCTCGTCGTAGTCACGCACCCGGCCGACGCCCGCACCGGTCGGGCGGTCCCAGGGAGCGCCGGTGCGGTGCTCCTCGTAGACGCCCTCGATGCGGTTCTCCAGCTCGTCGGCGAGTTTGTGGCCGCCGCGGGCGAAGAACTTGATGCCGTTGTCGGGCATGGCGTTGTGGCTGGCCGACAGCATCACGCCGAGGTCGGCGCCGAGCGCGCCGGTGAGGTACGCCACCGCGGGCGTGGGCAGCACACCGACGCGCAGCACGTCCACACCCGCGCTCGCCAGGCCCGCGACCATGGCGGCCTCCAGGAACTCCCCGGACGCGCGCGGGTCCCGACCGACCACCGCCTTCGGCTTGTGGCCCTCGAAGGTGCCCGCCTCGGCCAGCACGTGCGCCGCCGCGACGGACAGGCCGAGCGCCATCTCGGCGGTCAGGTCCGCATTGGCGACGCCGCGCACGCCGTCCGTGCCGAAGAGTCGTCCCACTTGTCCTCCTGAGGAAGCGTCCGTTCGAAATGCCGTGCCGATGGGTTCAGCGCGTGTTCACCGGGTTCGATGTTCTCGACGCGTCTGCGGCTCCCGCATCGCGGGCATTCCGATGCCTGAACATCCGATCACACTAGCCTTCGAGCGCCCTGTGCCGTTATACGCCCAAGGGCTGTGATAAACGAACGCCCCGGCGGCACAGTGGCGTGCCGCCGGGGCGTTCGAGGTACGAGCAGGCAGCTGTGATTAGCGCTTGCTGTACTGCGGGGCCTTGCGGGCCTTCTTGAGACCGGCCTTCTTGCGCTCGACCGCACGGTCGTCGCGCTTGAGGAAGCCGGCCTTCTTCAGCGGGCCGCGGTTGTTGTCCACGTCGGCCTCGTTCAGCGCGCGGGCGACACCGAGACGGAGCGCACCGGCCTGACCGGAGACACCGCCACCGGCGATTCGGGCGACGACGTCGTAACGGCCCTCGAGCTCGAGCACCTTGAAGGGCTCGTTGACTTCCTGCTGGTGCACCTTGTTCGGGAAGTAGTCCTCGAGGGTGCGACCGTTGATCTTCCACTTGCCGGTGCCCGGGACGATCCGGACGCGGGCGATGGCGTTCTTGCGACGGCCCAGGCCGGCGGCCGGCTGCGGCTCGCCGAAGCGGGAGGCCATGGACTCCGAGGTGTACTCGCCCTCGACGGGAACCTCGGACTCGGTGGTGTAGCTGTCGATGTCAAGCTCTTCGAGCGGCTGCTCGGCAGTGGTCTCGGCCACGATGCTCCTCAGATTCTCTTCAGTCTTAGGGGGTGGCCGGACTTACTGCGCGACCTGGGTGATCTCGAACGGCACCGGCTGCTGGGCAGCGTGCGGGTGCTGGTCGCCCGAGTAGACCTTCAGCTTCGAAAGCATCTGACGGCCCAGGGTGTTCTTGGGGAGCATGCCCTTGACGGCCTTCTCGACGGCCTTCTCGGGGTTCTTGGCGAGCAGCTCGTCGTAACGGACGGAGCGCAGACCACCCGGGTAGCCGGAGTGGCGGTACGCCATCTTCTGGGTCCGCTTGTTGCCGGAGAGGTGCACCTTGTCGGCGTTGATGATGATGACGAAGTCACCAGCGTCGACGTGCGGCGCGTAGATCGGCTTGTGCTTGCCCCGCAGAAGGGTGGCGGCAGTGGTGGCGAGACGGCCCAGGACAACGTCCTGGGCGTCGATGACGTGCCACTGGCGCGTCACATCGCCGGGCTTGGGGCTGTACGTACGCACGGTTCGTAGCCTTCGCTTCTTCAGTGAATGGTCCTGACAAGGTCACCGAAGACGATCACGACAGCCCTGACCGCACTGCGGTGACGCAAACCGCGTGCAGGTCGCTGGTCATCGGCCCGGTGGACCGGTGTAAGGGCCGGGTCCGTGAGAAGAGCCAAGCCAATACACAACGAAGATGCAGGATACCCGCGGCGCCACAGCGCGGTCAAAACGGGGGCGTCGCAGCGGGTCCCGCCTGTTCCCCACCAGTGTAGGACGAAGACGCGGGGCGCTTTGTACCGGCCTGCACCGAAGCGCCTTCACGGGCGGACCGGCACCCCCCAACGCCCGTCTAAGATGCGCCCCATGAGCTATGGGCAGGGGGGCTCGCAGTCCCAGTGGGATCCCTGGAAACCGAATTCTCAGCAGCCGTGGAGCAGCGGCGGGAGCGACCAGACGCCTGACTGGGCCGCGCTCGCCGAGGCGTCCGAGACCCGGAACAAGCGGCGCCGCCTGCTGTTCATCGGCGGCGGCGTGCTGGCGACCGTCGCGATCGGCGCGGCCGTCGCCATGGCCGTGGTGTCGGCGAACGGCAAGGACGAGGCGTCGGGCCCCGGCTCCCTGCCCTCCACCGCGTCCCTGCCGAGCGACTCGGCCACGGCACCGTCCTTCGCGCCCACCAGCGCCCCGCCGCCGCTGGACCCCAAGGACTTCATATCGAGCGCCCGGAAGGACACGGCGCCGCTCAGCCCCGCCGGCCTCTTCCCGGGCACGCAGCTCACCATGGGCGAGACCGTGTACAAGAAGGGCCCCACGGCGGACACGAAGAGTTGCGGCACGGCCGCGCAGGGCACGCTGCCGCAGATCCTGACGGCCAACGGCTGCACCCGGCTGATGCGCGTGAGCTACGTCAAGGACGGCATCGCGGTCACCGTCGGCGTCGCCGTCTTCGACACCGAGGCGCAGGCCACCAAGGCCAAGGGCCAGGCCGACAAGAAGAGCATCGTGAAGCCGCTGTCCGGCGGCGGGATCAAGGCCTTCTGCACCGGCGCCGTCTGCCGCTCCACGACCAACTCCTACGGCCGCTACGCCTACTTCACCCTCACCGGCTTCACCAGTGGCAAGGACGTCACGGCCAAGGACACCCAGGTGTTCCGCACCGGCGACGACCTCGCCGAGTTCGCCTTCCGGCAGATCCGCCGGCGCGGTGAGGCGCAGGCGTCGGCGGCGGCCGCCCGGTAGGCGACACGGGGCCCGGCGCCGGCACCGCCCGTCCGCGGCCGCCGGGCCCGCTCCCCCGCGCAGCCGCCGCGCCCGGTGGTCGGTACCCGGCGCCCGGTGGTCGGCACCCGGCGCCCTACCAGTGCTTCAGACGCAGCCGGATCGGCAGCACCGCCGACTCCAGCTGGGTGCGCAGCGACATCTTCGAGACCCCCTCGGTCCGCTCCTCGAAGCGGATCGGGATCTCGACGGCCCGGTGCCCCGCCCGGACGGCCTCGTACTTGAGCTCGACCTGGAAGCCGTACCCGGCGCTGGCCGGCGTGGCGAGGTCCACATCGCGCAGGGTCCGCGCCGACCACAGGTTGAAGCCCGCCGTGATGTCCCTGATCTCGGTGCCGAGCACGGCCCGTACGTAGTGGTTCGCGAAGCGTGACAGCAGCACCCGGTGCACGCCCCACTCCTCGTCCAGGGAGCCGCCCTCGACGTACCGGCTGCCCACGACCAGGCCCGCGCCGGAGTCGACCGCGGTCCGCAGCATCCGCGGCACCGCCTCCACCGGGTGGCTGCCGTCGGCGTCCATCTGCACCACGTACGCGGCGCCCTCCGCCAGGGCGGCGCCCATGCCCGCGACGTAGGCCCGCCCGAGCCCGTCCTTGGCGGTGCGGTGCAGCACGCTCATCCGGGGCCGCCCGGCGGGCCGGTCGGCGTTGTACTTCTCGGCGAGCTCCTCGGCGATCCGCCCGGTGCCGTCCGGGCTGGAGTCGTCGACGATTTTCAGATGCAGCCCGTCCAGCGGCAGCCCCAGCACCGCCTCGGCCATCCGCGGCAGGTTCCCCGCCTCGTTGTACGTCGGCATCACCACTGTGACGGGTATGCCGTCGTACGCCTCGTGGTCCGTCATGCCGCTGTTCTACCCCGCCCGCCGCGGCCGGACCGCCCGGCGGGCGCCGCACTTCTCAGCAGCAGCCCGCCGTGGGCAGGGAGCGCCGGTTGCGCGCCTCCCTGTTCCGCGCGGCCAGCAGCTCGTCCGCCGGGTAGCCGACCTCCTCCAGCGTCAGCCCGTGCGGCCGTACGACGTGCACGGCGGAGTCCCGCACACCCGCGGCCAGCACCTTGCCCGGCCAGTCCGGCGGGCGGTGCCCGTCCCCGACGAACAGCAGGGCCCCGATCAGCGACCGCACCATGTTGTGGCAGAAGGCGTCGGCGCGGACGGTGGCGGTGACGACCCCGTCCGCCCCGCGCACCAGGCTCAGCTCCCGCAGGGTCCGGATGGTGGTCGCGCCCTCGCGGCGCTTGCAGTAGGCGGCGAAGTCGTGCTCGCCCAGCAGCCGCCGGGCGGCCTCGTTCATGGCGTCCACGTCGAGCGGCCAGTCGTGCCACAGCACGTGGCCCCGCAGCAGCGGGTCGACACCGCCCGGGTTGTCGGTGACGCGGTAGGCGTACCGGCGCCAGACGGCGGAGAAACGGGCGTTGAAGCCCGCCGGGGCCTCGGTGAGGGACCAGACGCGCACGTCCTTGGGCAGCCGCCCGGCGAGCCGCTTGAGCAGCTTCTCCCGGTGCTCGGCCCACAGCTCCACCGGCAGGTCGACGTGGGCCACCTGCCCGCGCGCGTGCACCCCGGCGTCGGTCCGTCCGGCCACGGTCAGCTCGTAGGTCGTCTCCTTCGACCGCGTCACCGTACGGAGGGCGTCCTCGATCTCGCCCTGCACGGTCCGCTTCCCGCCGGCCTGCTTGGCCCAGCCGTGGAAGTCGGTGCCGTCGTAGGAGAGGTCGAGACGGATCCGGATGTGACCGGGCTGTACTTCGTCACTCACACGGGAATCCTCTCAGGTACTCGGATACGCGAAAGCGGGCCCGCCCCGAGGGACGGACCCGCTCTCGACGTCAGGCAGAGCCTCAGGCGTCCTTGGACTCCTCGGCCGGAGCCTCGGTGGCCTCGGCCTTGGTCTCCTCGGCCTTGGTCTCCTCGGACTCCTTGACCGCACGCTTGGTGGCGGCCTCGGCCTCGCCCACGGCCTTCTGCTGCACCGTCAGCGCCTCGACCAGCTCGATGACGGCCATGGGCGCGTTGTCGCCACGGCGGTTACCGATCTTGGTGATGCGGGTGTAGCCACCCGGACGGTTCTCGTAGCGCGGGCCGATCTCGGTGAAGAGCGTGTGGACGATGCTCTTGTCCGTGATCACCTGGAGCACCTGACGGCGGTTGTGAAGGTCGCCCTTCTTCGCCTTGGTGACCAGACGCTCGGCGTACGGGCGCAGGCGGCGGGCCTTCGCCTCGGTGGTGGTGATACGGCCGTGCTCGAACAGCGCCTTCGCGAGGTTCGCGAGGAGCAGCTTCTCGTGCGCGGCGCTGCCGCCCAGACGGGCACCCTTGGTGGGCTTCGGCATGGTTCTTCTCCTGTGTGTCTGCCCCGGCCGTATCAGGTACCGGGGTCAGTATCCGAGCAGGCGGTCGCCTGTCGGAGACCCCGCGCCCGAAGGGGCGCGGGGAACTGCGCGACCAGCCACGGCGGGCCGGCAGCCGAAAACGGACCAGTGGGCCCGAGCTCTCAGTACTGCTCGGTCTCCACGAAGCCCGCGTCCGCGTCGTCGTCGGCGCCGAAGGCGTCGGCGGCGGCGGTCGGGTCGAATCCGGGCGGGCTGTCCTTGAGGGCCAGGCCCATGCCGGCCAGCTTCGCCTTGACCTCGTCGATGGACTTCGCACCGAAGTTGCGGATGTCCAGCAGGTCGGCCTCGGAGCGGGCGACGAGCTCACCCACGGAGTGGATGCCCTCGCGCTTGAGGCAGTTGTAGGAGCGGACGGTGAGCTCCAGCTCCTCGATCGGCAGCGCCAGGTCGGCGGCCAGGGCGGCGTCCGTCGGGGACGGGCCCATGTCGATGCCCTCGGCGTCGATGTTCAGCTCGCGGGCGAGACCGAACAGCTCGACCAGGGTCTTGCCGGCGGAGGCCATGGCGTCACGCGGACGCATCGCCTGCTTGGTCTCGACGTCGACGATCAGCTTGTCGAAGTCGGTGCGCTGCTCGACACGCGTGGCCTCGACCTTGTACGTGACCTTGAGCACCGGCGAGTAGATCGAGTCGACCGGGACACGGCCGATCTCCTGGCCCACCTGCTTGTTCTGCACGGCGGAGACGTAACCGCGGCCACGCTCGACCGTCAGCTCCATCTCCAGCTTGCCCTTGCCGTTGAGCGTGGCGAGGACGAGGTCGGGGTTGTGCACCTCGACACCGGCCGGGGGCGCGATGTCGGCGGCGGTGACCAGACCCGGACCCTGCTTGCGCAGGTACATCACGACCGGCTCGTCGTGCTCCGAGGAGACGACCAGCTGCTTGATGTTGAGGATCAGGTCGGTGACGTCCTCCTTGACGCCCGGCACGGTGGTGAACTCGTGCAGGACGCCGTCGATGCGGATGCTGGTGACAGCGGCACCGGGGATCGACGACAGGAGGGTGCGGCGGAGCGAGTTGCCGAGGGTGTAGCCGAAGCCCGGCTCCAGCGGCTCGATCACGAACCGGGAGCGGAACTCGTCGACGACCTCTTCGGTCAACGAGGGACGCTGAGCGATCAGCATGTGTGGATCAGATCCTTCTTTCGTGGACGCCCGCTATTTGACGCCCGACGGAAACCGCACCCGTGAGAAGTGCGGGTACTGCAAGGGTACGGGCGGCACGGCCCGAAGGAGCCGTACCGCCCACACCCCGTGAAGACCGTTGAGCGGCCCGTGCGTCAGACGCGACGGCGCTTCGGCGGACGGCAGCCGTTGTGCGGGGTCGGGGTGACGTCCTGGATGGAGCCGACCTCGAGGCCCGTGGCCTGCAGGGAGCGGATCGCGGTCTCACGACCGGAGCCCGGGCCCTTGACGAAGACGTCGACCTTGCGCATGCCGTGCTCCTGGGCGCGGCGGGCAGCCGACTCGGCGGCCATCTGCGCGGCGAACGGCGTGGACTTCCGGGAGCCCTTGAAGCCGACGTGGCCGGCGGAGGCCCAGGAGATCACGTTGCCGGACGGGTCCGTGATGGAGACGATCGTGTTGTTGAACGTGCTCTTGATGTGCGCGTGGCCGTGAGCGACGTTCTTCTTTTCCTTGCGGCGCACCTTCTTGGCAGCGCCCTGACGTCCCTTGGGGGGCATCTCTTAACTCCTACGGGAGGTGGTCGGTCCTACAGCGAAGACCGTGGACAGGCGTCCGCTGCGGACTACTTCTTGCCCGGCTTCTTCTTGCCGGCGATGGCGCGACGCGGGCCCTTGCGGGTGCGGGCGTTGGTGCTGGTGCGCTGACCGCGGACGGGCAGGCCGCGGCGGTGACGCAGACCCTGGTAGCAGCCGATCTCCACCTTGCGGCGGATGTCGGCCTGGATCTCACGACGGAGGTCACCCTCGGTCTTGATGTTGTTGTCGACGTACTCGCGGATCGCGACCAGCTGCTCCTCGGAGAGCTCACGGACCCGGGTGTTCGGGTCGATGCCGGTCGCAGCGAGCGTCTGCTGCGAGAGGGTCCGGCCGATGCCGAACACGTAGGTGAGGGCGACCTCCACGCGCTTTTCGCGCGGGATGTCAACACCGGAAACGCGTGCCATTCAATGGCTCCAGTTGATCCTCGGAGGTCTTCCGCAGAGCCGGACCCCAGCCGCCGTACCAGGTACGAACTGGGTCCCCGGCCTCCGAACCGGGGGTGTCAGACCGTGTCGGCCTGGGCCCTGCGTATGAACATATTCAGCTTGCGTCGCGCGAATCCCTGCGGAGTGCAGAGGGTGCGGTCGTGCGTCAGCCCTGGCGCTGCTTGTGGCGCGGGTTCTCGCAGATGACCATGACCCGACCGTGACGGCGGATCACCCTGCACTTGTCGCAGATCTTCTTGACGCTCGGCTTGACCTTCATGGGATTGAGGTTCTCCGGGTCAGTGCCACCACCCCGCCTACGACGGGATGCGCACCCCGCGAACACGGAGTGCGGGCAAGATCTACTTGTAGCGGTAGACGATCCGGCCACGCGTCAGGTCGTACGGAGACAGCTCCACCACGACCCGGTCGTCAGGGAGGATGCGGATGTAGTGCATACGCATCTTGCCGCTGATGTGTGCCAGGACCTGGTGGCCGTTCTGGAGCTCGACCTTGAACATGGCGTTCGGAAGAGACTCGACGACAGTGCCCTCGATCTCGATGGCACCTTGCTTCTTGGCCACGCTTCGCCCTTCGAATCGACTACCTTGATCGACCCCGTGCGAGCGCATGCGGACATGCGGGTGCACGAGAGCCGACGAGTCAGTCTACGTCAGCGCACCCGGAAAGACGAATCGGAGAAGTCTGCCCCGCGCCGGAGATCATCATGCGGGGCAATCGGGAAGCCGGCCACGGGGCGGTCGCGGAGCGGCCCCTTCGGGGCGGGCGGCGACGCCACGGGCCAGGGCCGCGGGACGGTGGGGCGGCCCGTCAGGCCAGCGGGTCCGGGGCGGCCGTGATGCCGTACTCGGCGAGCTTGGCCTTGCCGCCGTCGGGGGCGGTCAGTACCAGCGGGCCCTGCTCGGTCAGGGCGACGGAGTGCTCCCAGTGCGAGGACCAGGTGCCGTCCGTGGTGATCACGGTCCAGTCGTCCTCCAGGACCCGCGTCCGCGGGGTGCCCAGGGACACCATCGGCTCGATGGCCAGGCAGAACCCGGGCACGAGCTTCGGGCCCTTGCCCCGGCGGCGGTCCACGTAGTTCAGCAGGTGCGGGTCCATGTGCATCTCGGTGCCGATGCCGTGGCCGCCGTAGTCCTCGATGATCCCGTACTTGCCGCCGCCCGGCTTGGGCTGGCGGCGGATGTAGGTCTCGACCGCCCGGGAGATGTCGACCAGCCGGTTGCCCTGCTTCATCGCCGCGATGCCGGCCCACATCGACTCCTCGGTCACCCGGGAGAGCTCGACCAGCTCCGGAGCGTGACCGGAACCCACGAAGGCCGTGTAGGCGGCGTCGCCGTGCCAGCCGTCGACGATCGCGCCGCAGTCGATGGAGATGATGTCGCCGTCCTTGAGGACGACCTCGTCGGACGGGATGCCGTGGACCACGACCTCGTTCACGGAGGTGCAGATGGTGGCCGGGAAGCCGCCGTAGCCGAGGAAGTTCGGCTTGGCGTTGTGCTCGGCGAGCACCTTCCGCGCCACCTCGTCGAGGTCCTTCGTCGTTGCCCCGGGCACGGCGGCCTCCCGGGTGGCCGCGTGGATCGCGGCGACGACCAGCCCCGCGGCACGCATCGTGGCGATCTGCTCGGGGGTCTTGATCTGCACCATGGGGGCTACGGCCTTTCTGGGACCGGGGAGTGTACGAACACCTTCAACGATACGGGGGGCGCCGGCGGCCGCACCGGCCCACAGCGCAGCCGCGGCCCCTGACGGGAACCGCGGCTGCGACCGGCGTGGGACTACTGGGTGGCTTCCTCGCGCTTCAGCGCTTCCAGCGCCCGGCGCGTGATCTCGTCCACCGGGCCCAGCGACGAGATCGTCACGACCAGGCCCTGCGCCTTGTAGTAGTCGATGATCGGCTCGGTCTGCGTGTGGTAGACCTCCAGCCGCTTGCGGACGGTCTCCTCGGAGTCGTCGTCGCGCTGGTACAGCTCGCCGCCGCAGACGTCGCACACGCCGTCCTGCTTCGGCCGGCTGTACGTCACGTGGAAGACGTGACTGGAGTCGTTGCGGCAGATGCGCCGGCCGGCGATCCGCTTCACGACCTCCTCCTCGGGGACCTCCAGGTCCAGCACCGCGTCCAGCGTGATGCCCTCGGACTCCAGCAGCTCGTCCAGCGCCTCCGCCTGCTTGACGTTGCGCGGGAAGCCGTCGAGCAGGAAGCCGTTCTCGGCGTCGGGCTGCTCCATGCGGTCCTTGGCCATCGCGATGGTGACCTCGTCCGGTACCAGGTTGCCGGCGTCCATGTAGGACTTCGCGAGCTTGCCCAGCTCGGTCTGCCGGCTGATGTTGGCGCGGAACAGGTCGCCCGTGGAGATGTGCGGGATGCGCAGCTTCTCGGCCAGGCGCGTCGCCTGCGTTCCCTTACCTGCACCCGGCGGCCCGACGAGGACGATTCGCATCAGCGGAGGAACCCTTCGTAATTGCGCTGCTGGAGCTGGCTCTCGATCTGCTTCACCGTTTCGAGACCGACACCCACGATGATCAGGATGCTGGTGCCACCGAACGGGAAGTTCTGGCTTGCCCCAAAGCCAACCAACGCCATTGTCGGTACGAGAGCGATCAGGCCCAGATACAGCGAACCCGGCCAGGTGATCCGGTTGAGCACGTAGCTCAGGTACTCAGCGGTCGGTCGGCCAGCCCGGATGCCCGGGATGAAGCCACCATACTTCTTCATGTTGTCGGCGACTTCTTCGGGGTTGAAGGAGATCGCCACGTAGAAGAACGCGAAGAAAACGATGAGCAAGAAGTACGTAGTGATGTAAATCGGGTGGTCGCCCTTGGTCAGATTCTGCTGAACCCAGGTCTTCCAGCCGGAATTGCCTCCCGCGAACTGGGCAACCAGCGCCGGAATGTACAGCAGCGACGAGGCGAAGATGACCGGAATCACACCCGCCTGGTTCACCTTCAGCGGGATGTAGGTGGAGGTGCCACCGTAGGAACGGCGCCCGATCATGCGCTTCGCGTACTGCACCGGGATACGGCGCTGGGCCTGCTCCACGAAGACCACCAGGCCGACCATGACCAGGCCGACCAGGATCACGGTACCGAACTCGATCCAGCCGTCGGCGAGCTTGCCCTGCTTCTTGATCGCCCACAGCGCGGACGGGAAGGTCGCGGCGATCGAGATGAACATCAGGATCGACATGCCGTTGCCGATGCCGCGGTCGGTGACGAGCTCACCCAGCCACATCACGACCGCGGTGCCGGCCGTCATGCAGATGACCATCGTGATCGTGGTGAAGATCGCCCGGTCGGGGACGATGTCCGCGGCGACCGAGCACTGGCCGAACAGGGCGCCGCTGCGGGCGGTGGCCACGAGGCCGGTGCCCTGCAGGATCGCCAGCGCGACGGTGAGGTACCGGGTGTACTGGGTGATCTTGGCCGTGCCGGACTGGCCCTCCTTCTTGAGGGCCTCCAGGCGCGGGATCACCACGGTCAGCAGCTGCAGGATGATGCTCGCCGTGATGTACGGCATGATCCCCAGGGCGAAGACGGTGATCTGCAGCAGCGCGCCACCGCTGAACATGTTGACCAGACCGAAGAGGCCCTGGTTGCCGGACGCCTCCTTCACGCACGTCTGGACGGCCTTGTAGTTGACGCCGGGGATCGGGATGTGGGTACCGACCCGGTAGACCACGATGATGCCCAGCGTGAAGAGCAGCTTCTTGCGCAGGTCGGGCGTCTTGAACGCCCGGGCGAACGCGGTGAGCACGGTGCCTCCTGCGACCCCCGCGCAACTGCGTCAAGGGTGACGGTCTTGAGGTTCCAACAGAGAACAACGACTTAACAACGGACGAGTGCCGCTCCGGGTGCCCGAGGTGCGGCGGCCCGGTGAAAGTGGACAGTGCAGGCCACCTTACCGGCGACACTGCCCCCCTTGGAACGACCAACCGGGGATACCCCTTTTGTGGGTATCCCCGGTTGGGATCGTTCAGGTCATCGAGACGTCCGAAAGAGTCAGACGAGCTCGGTGACGCTACCGCCGGCGGCGGTGATCTTCTCCTTGGCGGAGCCGGAGACGGCGTCGACCGTCACCTGCAGCGCCACGGAGATCTCGCCCTGGCCGAGGACCTTGACGAGGCTGTTGTTGCGAACGGCACCCTTGGCCACCAGACCCTCGACCGTGACCTCGCCACCCTCGGGGTAGAGCGCGGCCAGCTTGTCGAGGTTCACGACCTGGTACTCGGTCTTGAACGGGTTCTTGAAGCCCTTCAGCTTCGGGAGACGCATGTGGAGCGGCATCTGGCCACCCTCGAAGCGCTCCGGAACCTGGTAACGGGCCTTCGTGCCCTTCGTACCACGACCGGCCGTCTTACCCTTCGAGGCCTCACCACGACCGACACGGGTCTTGGCGGTCTTGGCACCCGGGGCGGGACGGAGGTTGTGGATCTTGAGCGGGTTCTGCTCCGCCATGATCAGTCGACCTCCTCGACCGTCACGAGGTGGCGGACGGTGTGCACCATGCCGCGGAACTCGGGACGGTCCTCCTTGACCACCACGTCACCCAGGCGCTTGAGGCCCAGGGAACGCAGCGTGTCGCGGTGGTTCTGCTTGCTGCCGATGTAGGACTTCGTCTGCGTGATCTTGAGCTGCGCCACGATTACGCACCCGCCCCGGCACGCGCACGAAGGAGGGCCGCGGGGGCGACGTCCTCGAGCGGCAGACCACGGCGGGCCGCGACCTCCTCGGGACGCTGCAGGCCCTTCAGGGCCTCCACGGTCGCGTGCACGATGTTGATCGCGTTGTCGGAGCCGAGCGACTTCGACAGGATGTCGTGGATACCGGCGCACTCGAGCACGGCACGCACCGGGCCACCGGCGATAACACCGGTACCGGGCGACGCGGGCTTGAGCAGCACGACGCCGGCAGCCTTCTCACCCTGGATCGGGTGCGGGATGGTGCCCTGGATGCGGGGGACCTTGAAGAAGTGCTTCTTGGCCTCCTCAACGCCCTTGGCGATGGCGGCCGGCACCTCCTTGGCCTTGCCGTATCCGACACCCACGGTGCCGTCACCGTCGCCCACCACGACCAGCGCGGTGAAGCTGAAGCGACGACCACCCTTCACAACCTTGGCGACGCGGTTGATCGCGACTACGCGCTCAACGTACGCGGTCTTCTCGGCGGCAGCTGCGCCGCCGTCACGGCCCTTCCGGTCCCGCCGCTCGCCGCCACCGGCACCGCCACCGCGGCGCTGGGGTCCAGCCATTGGAATTACCTCTCTCTGTTTCCGCTAGCTACGGAACCGACTCAGAACTTGAGTCCGGCCTCGCGGGCGGCGTCCGCCAGGGCGGCGATGCGCCCGGCGTACTGGTTGCCACCACGGTCGAACACGACGGCCTCGACACCGGCGGCCTTGGCACGCTCGGCGACCAGGGCGCCGACCTGCTTGGCCTGCGCGGACTTGTCGCCCTCGCCACCGCGGACGGACGTGTCCAGCGTGGACGCGGACGCCAGGGTGTGGCCCTTCAGGTCGTCGATCACCTGCGCCACGATGTGGCGGTTGGAGCGGGTCACGACCAGACGGGGGCGCTCCGCCGTACCGGCGATCCGCTTGCGGATCCGGATGTGACGGCGCTTGATCGCGGCGCGCTTGTAGGCGTCGCCCTTGAGGATCTTCTGCCCGTATGCCATGGCTTACTTACCCGCCTTTCCGACCTTGCGGCGGATGACTTCGCCCTCGTACTTGACGCCCTTGGCCTTGTACGGGTCGGGCTTGCGCAGCTTGCGGATGTTGGCCGCAACCTCGCCGACCTTCTGCTTGTCGATGCCCTCGACCTGGAAGCGGGTCGGGGAATCCACCTTGAAGGTGATGCCCTCGGGCGCCTCGACGGTGATCGGGTGGCTGTAGCCGAGCGCGAACTCGAGGTTCGCGCCCTTGGCCGTGACGCGGTAACCGACACCGCTGATCTCGAGCTTCTTCACGTAACCCTGGGTCACGCCGGTGATCATGTTCGCCACCAGCGTGCGGGACAGGCCGTGCAGGGCCTTGCTCTGACGCTCGTCGTTGGGGCGCGTCACCGAGAGGGTGCCGTCCTCGCCCTTGGCGATCTCGATCGGCGCCACGACGGTGTGGGTCAGTTCGCCCTTGGGGCCCTTGACCGAGACCGTACGGCCGTCGATGGTGACGTCCACGCCGGCGGGAACCGTGATGGGGAGCTTGCCAATACGCGACATAGCTGTTTCCTCCGTTCCCTTCCGCTACCAGACGTAGGCGAGGACTTCCCCACCCACGCCCTTCTTGCCGGCCTGCTTGTCGGTGAGGAGACCGTGCGACGTGGAGATGATCGCCACGCCGAGGCCGCCCAGCACCTTCGGCAGGTTGGTGGACTTCGCGTAAACCCGGAGACCGGGCTTGGAGATCCGCTTGATGCCCGCGATGGAGCGCTCACGGTTGGGGCCGAACTTCAGCTCCAGGACGAGGTTCTTGCCCACCTGGGCGTCCTCGACCTTCCAGCCCGTGATGAAGCCCTCCTGCTGGAGGATCTCCGCGATGTGCGACTTGATCTTCGATGCCGGCATCGTCACGGAGTCGTGGTATGCCGAGTTCGCGTTCCGCAGACGCGTGAGCATGTCTGCGATCGGATCAGTCATGGTCATGAATTGGCCTTCGGCCTCTCTCGCCGGGGTTTCCTGGTGCGCCATCCCTCTCCCCGATCCGAGACGGGACGGGTGCGGCGCGGTGGACCTACGGCGTAGTAAGTCGTACGGGCGCGGCAGGCGCCCAACCCCACAAGCCTAAGGCATGGGGGATGGGGCTCCTGCCGACCCAGATGCTTACCGAGAGCCTTGGGAATCCCGAATTACCGGAATTACCAGGAGCTCTTGGTCACGCCCGGCAGCTCGCCACGGTGAGCCATCTCACGAAGGCACACGCGGCACAGGCCGAACTTGCGGTACACGGAGTGCGGGCGGCCGCAGCGCTGGCAGCGGGTGTAGCCACGCACACCGAACTTGGGCTTGCGAGCAGCCTTAGCGATCAGAGCCTTCTTCGCCATCTCGCTCACGCCTCCTTGAACGGGAAGCCGAGGTGACGAAGGAGCGCGCGGCCCTCAGCGTCGTTGGTCGCCGTGGTGACCACGGTGATGTCCATACCCCGGACGCGGTCGATCTTGTCCTGGTCGATCTCGTGGAACATGACCTGCTCCGTGAGACCGAAGGTGTAGTTGCCACGGCCGTCGAACTGCTTGGGGGACAGGCCGCGGAAGTCGCGGATGCGCGGCAGCGCGAGCGACAGGGTGCGGTCCAGGAACTCCCACATGCGGTCGCCACGGAGCGTGACGTGGGCACCGATCGGCTGACCCTCACGCAGCTTGAACTGCGCGATGGACTTCCGGGCCTTGGTGACGGCCGGCTTCTGACCGGTGATCGTGGTGAGGTCGCGGATGGCGCCCTCGATCAGCTTGGAGTCGCGGGCGGCGTCGCCCACACCCATGTTGACCACGATCTTGACGAGGCCCGGGATCTGCATGACGTTCTCGTACTTGAACTCGTCACGCAGCTTCGGGGCGATCTCGTCGCGGTACTTCTGCTTCAGACGCGGGGAAGTGGTGGTAGCCATCAGATGTCCTCACCCGTCCGCTTGGCAACGCGGATCTTGTTGCCTTCGTCGTCGAAGCGGTAACCGACGCGGGTCACGACCTTGTTGCCGTCCTTTTCCACGACGAGCTGAACGTTGCTCACGTGGATGGGGGCTTCGGTCGTCACGATGCCGCCGGCCTGGGAACCGCTGGCGGTCGGACCGGCCTTGGTGTGCTTCTTGACCCGGTTGACACCCTCGACCAGGACACGCTCCTCGCGCGGGTAAGCGGCAATGACCTTGCCCTGCTTGCCCTTGTCCTTGCCGGTGATGACCTGGACCAGGTCACCCTTCTTGATCTTCATGCTCACAGCACCTCCGGCGCGAGGGAGATGATCTTCATGAACTTCTTCTCGCGCAGCTCACGGCCCACCGGGCCGAAGATACGGGTGCCGCGAGGGTCGCCGTCGTTCTTCAGAATGACGGCGGCGTTCTCGTCGAAGCGGATGTACGAGCCGTCCGGGCGGCGGCGCTCCTTGACGGTGCGAACGATGACCGCCTTGACGACGTCACCCTTCTTCACGTTGCCACCGGGGATCGCGTCCTTGACGGTGGCGACGATGACGTCACCGATGCCCGCGTAGCGGCGACCGGAGCCGCCGAGCACACGGATGCAAAGGATCTCCTTCGCACCAGTGTTGTCGGCGACACGCAGTCGCGACTCCTGCTGGATCACGTCTATCTCCTGTTTGTCTGCCGGTTCCCCGGGGGCCACTCAGCGAGCGGCCCCCGGAGCCTGGCGGAACTGTCCTGCGAGGGATGCCCCGCAGGAGATTTACTTGGCCTTCTCGAGGATCTCGACGACGCGCCACCGCTTCGTGGCGGACAGCGGCCGGGTCTCCATCAGGAGGACGCGGTCGCCGACACCCGCGGCGTTCTGCTCGTCGTGCGCCTTGAGCTTGTTGGTACGGCGGATGACCTTGCCGTACAGCGCGTGCTTGACGCGGTCCTCGACTGCGACGACGACGGTCTTGTCCATCTTGTCGCTGACGACGAGACCCTCACGGGTCTTGCGGAAGCCGCGGGCCTCTGCAGTCTGCTCAGTCACGTTGCTCTCACTCATCAGGCGCTCTCCACCGTCTCGATGCCCAGCTCGCGCTCACGCATCAGGGTGTAGATCCGCGCGATGTCCTTACGGACGGCCTTCAGCCGACCGTGGTTCTCGAGCTGACCGGTCGCCGCCTGGAAGCGGAGGTTGAACAGCTCTTCCTTGGCCTCGCGGAGCTTGCCCAGAAGCTCCTCGTTGCCCAGCTCGCGCAGCTCGGACGCCTTGGTACCGACCGACATCACGCTTCACCTGCCTCGCGCTTGACGATCCGGCACTTCATCGGCAGCTTGTGGGCCGCACGAGTCAGAGCTTCACGCGCAATCTTCTCGTTCGGGTAGGACAGCTCGAACATCACCCGACCCGGGTGGACGTTCGCGATCCACCACTCCGGCGAACCCTTACCGGAACCCATGCGGGTCTCGGCCGGCTTCTTGGTGAGGGGACGGTCCGGGTAGATGTTGATCCAGACCTTGCCGCCACGCTTGATGTGGCGGGTCATCGCGATACGGGCCGCCTCGATCTGGCGGTTGGTCACGTACGCCGGCGTGAGGGCCTGAATGCCGTACTCGCCGAACGCGACCGTCGTACCGCCCTTGGCCTGACCACGGCGCTTCGGGTGGTGCTGCTTGCGGTGCTTGACCCTACGGGGGATCAGCATGTCGGTCAGGCCTCCGTTCCGGTGCTCTCAGCCGGAGCGGCAGCCGGAGCCTCGGCCTTGGGGGCCTCGGCAGCGGGAGCCTGCTGCGGCTTGCGACCGCGACCGCCACGCTCGCCACCGCGGCCACCACGGGCCGGGCGGTCGGCGCCACCACGGGCCGGGCGGTTACCCGCACGGGCCGCAGCGTTCTCGGCGCGGACCTCGGCGATGTTCTTGACATCGCCCTTGTAGATCCAGACCTTCACACCGATGCGGCCGAAGGTCGTCTTGGCCTCGAAGAAGCCGTAGTCCACGTTCGCGCGGAGCGTGTGCAGGGGCACGCGGCCCTCGCGGTAGAACTCCGAGCGGGACATCTCGGCGCCGCCGAGGCGGCCACCGCACTGGATCTTGATGCCCTTGGCGCCCGCCTTCATCGTGCCCTGCATGCTCTTGCGCATGGCACGACGGAAGGAGACGCGGGAGGAGAGCTGCTCGGCGACGGCCTGAGCAACCAGCTGAGCGTCCGTCTCGGGGCTCTTGACCTCGAGGATGTTCAGCTGGACCTGCTTGCCCGTGAGCTTCTCGAGGTCGCCGCGGATGCGGTCGGCCTCGGCGCCACGGCGGCCGATGACGATGCCCGGACGCGCGGTGTGGATGTCCACGCGGACGCGGTCACGGGTGCGCTCGATCTCAACCTTCGAGATGCCGGCGCGCTCCATGCCGGACGTCATCATCCGACGGATGGCGACGTCTTCCTTGACGTAGTCCTTGTACAGCTTGTCGGCGTACCAACGCGACTTGAAGTCGGTGGTGACACCGAGGCGGAACCCGTGCGGGTTTACCTTCTGGCCCATTACCGGGTTCCTTCCTTGCTGCTGACGACCACGGTGATGTGGCTGGTCCGCTTGCGGATCCGGTAGGCACGGCCCTGGGCGCGCGGACGGAACCGCTTCAGGGTCGGGCCCTCGTCGACGTAGGCCTCGGAGATGAAGAGGCTGTCGGCGTCGGTGTGGTCGTAGTTGTGCGCGGCGTTGGCGATGGCGCTGTCGAGCACCTTGCCGACCGGTGCGGAGGCTGCCTGCGGAGCGAATCGCAGAACAGCCTGGGCCTCCGTGGCGTCCATGCCACGGATGAGGTCCACCACACGGCGGGCCTTCATGGGCGTGACGCGGATGTACCGCGCCTGGGCCCTGGCTTCCATGGTTGTCCCTTCAGAGTTACTTACGTGTCTGAATGCGATCCGCTACTAGCGGCGCTTCGACTTCCGGTCGTCCTTGACGTGACCCCGGAAGGTGCGCGTCGGCGAGAACTCGCCGAGCTTGTGGCCGACCATCGACTCGGTGACGAACACCGGGATGTGGGTCTTGCCGTTGTGCACCGCGATCGTGTGGCCGAGCATGGCCGGGATGATCATCGAGCGACGGGACCAGGTCTTGATGACGTTCTTGGAACCGGCTTCGTTCTGTGCGTCCACCTTCTTGATCAGGTGGTCGTCGACGAAGGGCCCCTTCTTGAGACTGCGCGGCATCTAAACCCGCTCCTAGCGCTTCTTGTTCGTCTTGCGGCGGCGGACGATGTACTTGTTCGAAGCCTTCTTCGGCGAACGAGTACGACCCTCCTTCTGACCCCACGGGGAGACCGGGTGGCGACCACCGGAGGTCTTGCCCTCACCACCACCGTGCGGGTGGTCGACCGGGTTCATCGCCACACCGCGAACGGTCGGGCGAACGCCCAGCCAGCGCTTGCGGCCGGCCTTGCCCCAGTTGATGTTGCTCTGCTCGGCGTTGCCGACCTCGCCGACCGTGGCGCGGCAGCGCTGGTCGACCAGGCGGATCTCACCGGAAGGCATGCGGAGGTGGGCCATCGAGCCCTCCTTCGCGAGCAGCTGCACGGAGGCACCGGCGGAGCGGGCGAACTTGGCACCGCCACCGGGACGGAGCTCGATCGCGTGGATCGTGGTACCGACCGGGATGTTGCGGAGGGCCAGGTTGTTGCCCGGCTTGATGTCGGCCCCGGGACCGTTCTCCACGCGGTCGCCCTGCTGCAGGTTGCGCGGGGCGAGGATGTAGCGCTTCTCGCCGTCGGCGTAGTGCAGCAGCGCGATGCGCGCGGTGCGGTTGGGGTCGTACTCGATGTGCGCGACCTTCGCCGGCACGCCGTCCTTGTCGTGACGACGGAAGTCGATCACGCGGTAGGCGCGCTTGTGTCCGCCACCCTGGTGGCGAACGGTCACACGACCGGCGTTGTTACGGCCGCCCTTGCTGTGCAGCGGGCGGACCAGCGACTTCTCCGGCGTGGACCGCGTGACCTCGACGAAGTCGGCGACGCTGGAGCCACGGCGGCCCGGCGTAGTCGGCTTGTACTTGCGGATTCCCATTTCTCAGTCCTCGTCCGATATCGGACGATCCGGACCGCCCTCAGGCGGTCGGACCGCCGAAGATGTCGATACGGTCGCCCTCGGCGAGGGTCACGATCGCGCGCTTGGTGGCGGCACGCTGACCGAAGCCGGTCTTCGTGCGCTTGCGCTTGCCCTGGCGGTTGATCGTGTTGACCCCGGTGACCTTGACCTCGAAGACCGCCTGGACGGCCTGCTTGATCTGGGTCTTGTTGGCGTTCGGGTCGACGATGAACGTGTACTTGTTCTCGTCGAGGAGCGCGTAGCTCTTCTCGGAGACGACCGGCTTCAGCAGGACGTCACGGGGGTCCGTGTACGACTTGCTCAGCGGGGTCTCGACGGTGTTCTTGCCCTCGGTGGCGTGACGGCGCGCCTTGGCGACGCGCGCGGCCTTGGCGGCCTTGGCGGCCTTCGAGGCGATGGAGGGGTGACGCGTAGCCATCAGGCCTCGCTCCCTTCGGTGTCGTTGGCCTTGTTCGGGCCGGCGACGAAGGACTCGAAAGCGGCCTTGGTGAAGACCACGTCGTCCGAGACGAGAACGTCGTACGTGTTCAGCTGGCCCGGCTCCAGGATGTGGACCTGGGGCAGGTTGCGGGCGGACAGCCACGCGGCCTCGTCGGCGCGGTCGGCGACGAGCAGCAGGTTCTTGCGCTCGCTGATCTTGCCGAACAGCGTCTTGGCGGCCTTGGTGGAGATCTCGCCCTCGACCACGCCGGAGACGACGTGGATGCGGTTGTGGCGGGCCCGGTCGGTGAGGGCGTGGCGCAGGGCCGCGGCCTTCATCTTCTTCGGGGTCCGCTGCGAGTAGTCACGCGGCTGCGGGCCGTGGACGACGCCACCGCCGGCGAACTGCGGCGCGCGGGTCGAACCCTGACGGGCGCGACCGGTGCCCTTCTGGCGGTACGGCTTCTTGCCGCCACCACGGACTTCACCGCGACGCTTGGTCTTGTGCGTGCCCTGGCGGGCAGCGGCGTTCTGCGCGACGACGACCTGGTGGATCAGCGGGATGCTGATCTTCTCCACGCCGAAGATCTCCGCGGGGAGCTCGACGCTACCGGTCTTCTCGCCTGCAGGCGAAAGGATGTCAACAGTGCTCATCGGTACCTCAGGCCCCCTTGGCCGCGGTGCGGACCAGGACGAGGCCGCCGTTCGGACCGGGAACCGCGCCCTTGATGAGCAGCAGACCCTTCTCCGCGTCAACGGCGTGGACGGTCAGGTTCTGGGTGGTGACCCGCTCGTTGCCCATGCGACCCGCCATGCGGAGGCCCTTGAACACGCGGCCCGGGGTGGCGCAGCCACCGATGGAACCGGGAGAGCGGTGCTTGCGCTGGGTGCCGTGTCCGGCGCCGAGGCCCTTGAAGTTGTGACGCTTCATGACACCGGCGAAGCCCTTGCCCTTGCTCTTGCCGGTCACGTCCACCTTGACGCCGGCCTCGAAGACCTCAGCGGAGATCTCCTGGCCCAGCGTGTACTCGGAGGCGTCCGCGGTGCGGATCTCGACGAGGTGGCGGCGGGGGGTGACGTCGGCCTTGGCGAAGTGGCCCTTGAGGGGCTTGTTCACCTTGCGCGGGTCGATCTCGCCGAACGCGATCTGAACGGACTCGTATCCGTCGGCGTCGTTCGTACGGACCTGGGTGACGACGTTGGGGCCGGCCTTGACGACGGTGACCGGAACAACGCGGTTGTTCTCGTCCCACACCTGCGTCATGCCGAGCTTCTCGCCCAGGATGCCCTTGATCTGCTTAGCCATTCTCAGATCACCGGCCCTCAGAGCTTGATCTCGATGTCGACACCGGCCGGGAGGTCGAGTCGCATCAGAGAGTCAACGGTCTTGGGCGTCGGGTCGAGGATGTCGATCAGGCGCTTGTGCGTGCGCATCTCGAAGTGCTCGCGCGAGTCCTTGTACTTGTGCGGCGACTTGATGACGCAGTACACGTTCTTCTCAGTGGGCAGCGGCACCGGGCCCGCGACCGACGCACCAGTGCGGGTCACCGTCTCGACGATCTTCTTCGCCGAGGAGTCGATGACCTCGTGGTCGTAGGCCTTGAGCCGGATGCGGATCTTCTGTCCCGCCATGGCTACTCAGTAGTCCTGTCTCTCTAACGCTCTGGAACCCGGTGATTTCCTTGCTGCTGCCTTCGTTCCTCCGACCCACGCGGTCGGGCGTGTCGCGCTCCCGCTGACATGGATGTCCCTTGTTCCAACATCCCTGCGGGATTGCACACGGCCCTGCCGGAACCGCGAGCCGGGGGCGAAGGCCCACCGGGTGCCTGGCCGGTGCCGCGCTGACACTTCCCGGAAGATTCCCGTACGTCCGCCCCAGCGCTGCCATCAGGCAGTTAGGGCGACGAGTACTGTGGGACTCGCTTCCGGTCCCCCCGGCGGGAGGCGCACAGCATCAACACTCGACCGAGCAACTCGGACAGTCTGCCATATGGGGCGGGGGGCTGGCCAATCGGGGCGGAGAGCGTACCCCCAGGGTGACGTGGGTCAAACCCGGGGCGACCGCGAGCCCGGTCCTCGCGTCCCGCGGATGGCCCCGAGCCCGAACCAGTGGGACTTCCCGGGGGACGCCGCCCTCCTCCGCGACACGGCTGTGACACGGACCTCTCCGCGAGAGACATCAGGTCGGACAACGAGAAACGAGAAGCAGTCCCTCGCCGCTCTCCCAATCCCACCCGGACGCCATGACCGGTCTCCCCTCCGTCCGTCACCCGTCACCCGTCGCCCGGCGGCGACTGGAAGAGTGGATGAGGCTCTGTCCACCGCCGGGGCTCGCCAGCACGCCCAGCCTGGTGTCCCGCTCCGCGAGGACAGCCCCGCATCCCTCGGCGACGCCGCTGTGGCGGGGCCGGCCTCAGTCCGCGGAGGCGTAGGGGACGAAGGCGGTCCAGGTGGTCGACGGGAAGGTGAGCTGGGGGCCGTCGGTGTGCTTGGAATCACGGACGTGGACCATGCCGGGGCTGGTGGCGATCTCGACGCAGGAGTTGCCGTCGTTGCCGCTGCTGTAGCTGCTCTTGAACCACGCCAGCTCGGAGGCGTCCCCGGCAGTGATCTTGCGGATCATCTTTCCCCCAGCAGTTGTTCGACGAAGGTCAGTGACATCCGTGGCGAGAGCGCCTGAGCCCGGATCGTGCCATACCGCAGCTCAAGGATGCGCAGCAGTTTGGGTTCGGAAGTCGGCCGGCCGTTGAACGCGCCATCGGAGCGGCCCACCGCCGAACCGTCCGCGAACTTCAGTAGTTCGATCTTGCCGTCCATCCCGGAGTGCGTCTCGCAATTCAACGGCATCACCTGAAGAACGACGTGGTGCAGTCGACCCACCTCCAACAGACGTTCTAGCTGCTGACGCCACACCATTTTGCCCCCGATAGGGCGTCGCAAGGCTGCCTCTTCCAGGACGAAGCTGAGCGCGGGCACGGGTGAACGCTCGAAGATCGACGCGCGAGCCACGCGTGCAGCCACCATCCGCTCCACCTCGTCAGGCGAATACGGCGGCTGCATGGCCTCGAACAACGCCCTCGCGTGGCCCGCGATCTGCAGGAGACCGTTGATGCCGTTGCTTTCGTAGATGCCGACCTCGACCGCCAGGGCCTCCAACTTGGCCAGCTCCCGCACCTTCTTCGGGTACCGGACCCGCTTCACGTCCTCCCAGGCCGCCGCGATGAGACCGCCCGCCTTCAGCACCTCGTCGGCCCGAATCAAGTAGTCGTGCCGGGGAATCCGCTTCCCGCCCTCGACCTTGTAGACCAGGTCCTCGCCGTACCCCACGGCCGCCCCGAACTCGGCGGCCCGCAGCCCCGCTGCCTCCCTCCGCAGCTTCAACTGCCGCCCCACCGTGGTGATCACGGCGACACCCCACTCGTCGTCCGGGTCCACCTCCCACCCCGGCTCGTCCGCCTCGCCCCTGGGCCGTACCGCCTCGCCGTCCACCGCCATGCCGCGCCCTCCGTAGTCCCGCGCGCCGTACCGCGACGCCCTACCCGTGGCAACGAGGCCGACAGCCCGGACAGCACCGGACAACCCGCCGACAGTCACGGTACGCAACCACACGTTCACTCCTCACGGTAGGCGTGGTCGGCCACGCTGAGTGACGTGAACCAGGAAATCGCCGCAACCGAGCCCTCGGCCCGACCGGCCGCCCAGTGCCCCCACTTCACCGTGCTGCTGTCGTCCACGAGGCGTGGAGCCCGCCTGGCCCGGCTGCTCGCGGAGACGCAACTGCGCCGCTGGGGGCTGCCCACGGAGACCGCGAAGCACCTCGTGGCCGAGCTGGCGGCCAACGCCGTCACGCACGGCCGCGTCCCCGGCCGGGACTTCCGGCTGACGCTCTACGTGGTCGGCGGCACGCTCCGTATCGAGGTCACGGACACGCGGGGTGACCGCTCCCCCACACCTCAACACCCGGCAGAGGACGCAGAGTCGGGCCGCGGCCTGCTCCTCGTGGACGCACTCGCGGACCGCTGGGGCATGAGCGAGGACCGGTTCCCGCGCAAGACCGTGTGGGCCGAACTGCGCTGCTCAGCACCGGAACCCGCGCCCAAGGTCCCCGGTGCGTCACAACTTCCCGATGGGTACCCACGACCCTGGCGTGCCCCCGCACGCCCAGTACCGCCCGTACGGCACTCCACGCACAGAGCCGACGATCACTTGGCGCTGGCGAGTCAGTCCCACCAAAACGCCCAGTGCGTCCGCTGCGGCAGGCTCTCCGCGTACTCGGGGAAGGGTGTCGGCGGATCATCGACGATGTTGTCGGCGGTCGACAGGACATGCTCCAGGGCAAGCAGCTCCGCGTGCGCCGCGTTCCGCGGTGGGCGGGCAACGGAGACGAACAACTCGCCTCCCATTCCCACCACCCGGGCGCCGAACCGATCCTCCCAACTGCGCAGCAGCGCGCACACCAGCGGCAGCGGAGCCTCCGCATTCCAGCCGAGAAGTGCCGGGACATCGGCGCTGCGCTGTGCAGGGACCAGCACGAGGCGGCACCCGGCCAGCCTGTACGGGTTTGCAGCTATGAGGTGACCGATCGTCCGCGCCGCAGCGTCCGCCGGGGAGGGATCAGCGCCCGTGACCGAAGTCGCCGGCGTCAGACCCGGCCACGTCTCGAAGGGTGGGCCCGGGTCGTGCGGCCACGGCGCGATGCCCTCGGGCACCGGCACCGGGTTCGGGTCCGTCCACCAGGACAGACGGCGGCGCCGGTACTCGGCGAAGTCCGAGGCCAGGACGTTCTCCAGACGGACAGCGGATATCTCGGCCAGGTCCGTCGGACGGCCCAGGAACGGCCCGCCGAGCAGCGGCACCAGCCCGGTGTCTTCCTGCCCGTGCAGCAGGGGTCGCCACACGCCATCGACGTCAGACGGCAGTTCGTCCGCAACCCAGACGCACACCGACCCCGAGGAGACGAACCGCCCCGGGGGAAGACCTTCTGGCAAGGCGAAAACCATGCCTGGACGATAGACCTCGACTCCCTCCGGTCGCACACCGCCCCGTACGGCGGCCGGGCTGCGGGCGTCGCCACTCGATCCGTGCCCGTCGCGTGCCCGGTCCGGCGGGACGCAACGGGAGGTTCTGGAGGATGTGGGGCGGTCGGGGCGGTGACCCGCGTCCAGTGGCCCCCGGGAACAGCGAAGAGGCCCGTACGACCGGAGTCGTACGGGCCTCTTCAGGTCAGGCGACCCCGGAGGGTCAGACCTTCAAGAGAGCGAGGCTCACTTGGTGATCTTGGTGACCTGGCCGGCGCCCACCGTGCGGCCACCCTCGCGGATGGCGAACTTCAGGCCCTCTTCCATGGCGATGGGCTGGATGAGCTCCACCTTCATCTCGGTGTTGTCACCCGGCATCACCATCTCGGTGCCCTCGGGGAGGGTCACAACGCCCGTCACGTCCGTGGTACGGAAGTAGAACTGCGGACGGTAGTTGTTGAAGAACGGCGTGTGGCGGCCACCCTCGTCCTTGGACAGGATGTAGGCCTGAGCCTCGAAGTCGGTGTGCGGCGTGACCGAACCCGGCTTGATGATGACCTGGCCGCGCTCGACGTCCTCGCGCTTGATGCCGCGGAGCAGCAGACCGACGTTCTCACCGGCCTGGCCCTCGTCGAGCAGCTTGCGGAACATCTCGATGCCGGTGACCGTGGTGGTGGTCTTCTCGGTCTTGATGCCGATGATGTCGACGGTCTCGTTGACCTTGAGGACACCACGCTCGATACGGCCGGTGACGACCGTACCGCGACCGGTGATGGTGAAGACGTCCTCGATCGGCATCAGGAACGGCTTGTCGACGTCGCGCTCCGGCTCCGGGATCGCGGTGTCGACGGCGTTCATGAGGTCCAGGACCGACTGGGTCCACTTCGGGTCGCCCTCGAGCGCCTTCAGCGCGGAGACCTTGACGACCGGAACGTCGTCGCCCGGGAACTCGTACTCGGAGAGGAGCTCACGGACCTCGAGCTCGACGAGCTCCAGGATCTCCTCGTCGTCCACCATGTCGGCCTTGTTCAGGGCGACCACGATGTACGGAACGCCGACCTGGCGGGCCAGGAGCACGTGCTCCTTGGTCTGCGGCATCGGGCCGTCGGTGGCGGCGACCACGAGGATCGCGCCGTCCATCTGCGCGGCACCGGTGATCATGTTCTTGATGTAGTCCGCGTGACCAGGGCAGTCGACGTGGGCGTAGTGACGCGCCTCGGTCTGGTACTCGACGTGCGCGATGGAGATGGTGATACCGCGCTGGCGCTCCTCGGGCGCCTTGTCGATGTTGTCGAACGGGGTGGCCTCGTTCAGCTCCGGGTACGCGTCGTGCAGCACCTTGGTAATGGCGGCCGTGAGGGTCGTCTTACCGTGGTCGATGTGACCGATGGTGCCGATGTTGACGTGCGGCTTAGTCCGCTCGAACTTCGCCTTCGCCACTGGGGTCCTCCTGTGGAGTGGTTCTGTACGCCTTACTTCATCGGCGCCAGGTGATCTTTGCTGGATGGCCCGGATCCCCGGGGCATCCCACCCGCTTCGTCGCGGAAGGGGTGGAATGCCCCGCGAGGCTCCGGAGTCAAGCCTAAAGGCTGGAACTCGGTTGAGTTACTCGCCCTTGGCCTTCGCGATGATCTCCTCGGCGACGTTCCGCGGAACCTCGGCGTAGGAGTCGAACTGCATGGAGTAGCTCGCACGGCCGGACGTCTTGCTGCGCAGGTCGCCGACGTAACCGAACATCTCCGAGAGGGGCACGAGGCCCTTCACGACGCGGGCACCCGCCCGCTCCTCCATGGCCTGGATCTGGCCACGGCGGGAGTTGATGTCGCCGATGACCTCACCCATGTAGTCCTCGGGCGTGGTGACCTCGACGGCCATCATCGGCTCGAGCAGCACGGGGCTGGCCTTGCGCGCGGCCTCCTTGAAGGCCTGCGAACCGGCGATCTTGAACGCGAGCTCGGAGGAGTCGACCTCGTGGTAGCCACCATCGATGAGCGTGACGCGGACGCCCGTCATCTCGTAGCCGGCGAGGATGCCGAACTGCATGGCCTCCTGCGCACCGGCGTCGACCGAAGGGATGTACTCCTTCGGGATGCGGCCACCGGTCACCTTGTTCACGAACTCGTACGAGGCGTCGCCGCCCTCGATGGGCTCGATCGCGATCTGCACCTTGGCGAACTGACCGGTACCACCGGTCTGCTTCTTGTGGGTGTAGTCCACGCGCTCGACGGCCTTGCGGATCGTCTCGCGGTACGCGACCTGCGGCTTGCCGACGTTGGCCTCGACCTTGAACTCACGGCGCATACGGTCGACCAGCACCTCGAGGTGCAGCTCGCCCATACCACCGATGATGGTCTGGCCGGTCTCCTCGTCCGAGTGGACCTGGAAGGAGGGGTCCTCCTCCGCGAGACGCTGGATGGCGACACCCAGCTTCTCCTGGTCACCCTTGGACTTGGGCTCGATGGCGACCTGGATGACCGGCGCCGGGAAGTCCATGGACTCCAGGATCACCGGGTTCTTGTCGTCCGAGAGCGTCTCACCGGTGGTGGTCTGCTTCAGGCCCATGACGGCGACGATGTCGCCGGCGCCCACCGACTCGATCTCCTCACGCTTGTTGGCGTGCATGCGGTAGATCTTGCCGATGCGCTCCTTCTTGCCCTTGACGGAGTTCAGCACCGCGGTGCCGGACTCCAGGCGGCCCGAGTAGACCCGGACGAAGGTGAGCTTGCCCAGGTGCGGGTCGCTCATGATCTTGAACGCGAGGGCGGACAGCGGCTCGTCGTCCGACGGCTTGCGCCGGACCACGACCTCCGGGTCCTTCACGTCGTGGCCCTCGATGGCCTCGACGTCGAGGGGGGTGGGGAGGTAGCGCACGACCGCGTCGAGCAGGGGCTGAACGCCCTTGTTCTTGAACGCGGTGCCACAGAACACCGGGGTGACCGTGGTGTCGCTGGACTTGCCGGAGGCGATGGTGATGCGGCGGATCGCCGCGTACAGCTGCTCCTCGGTGGGCTCCTGGCCCTCCAGGAACAGCTCCATCATCTCCTCGTCGTTCTCCGCGACGGCCTCGACCAGCTTGCCGCGCCACTCCTCGGCGGCCTCGGTGTGCGTGGCCGGGATGTCGACGGTGTCGTACATCTCGCCCTTCGCCGCCTCGGCGGACCACACGAGCGCCTTCATGCGGACCAGGTCCACAACGCCCTTGAAGTCGGCCTCGGCACCGATCGGCAGCTGCATGACGAGCGGCTGGGCACCCAGACGGTCCGAGATCATGTCCACGCAGCGGTGGAACTCGGCGCCGGTACGGTCCAGCTTGTTGACGAAGCAGATACGCGGCACGCCGTAACGGTCGGCCTGACGCCACACCGTCTCGGACTGCGGCTCGACACCGGCGACACCGTCGAACACGGTCACGGCACCGTCGAGCACGCGCAGCGAGCGCTCCACCTCGACGGTGAAGTCGACGTGACCCGGCGTGTCGATGATGTTGATCGTGTAGTCGTTGTCCTCGAGCGGCCAGTGGCAGGTGGTCGCAGCAGACGTGATCGTGATGCCACGCTCCTGCTCCTGCTCCATCCAGTCCATGGTGGCAGCGCCGTCGTGGACCTCACCGATCTTGTACGAAACGCCGGTGTAGAACAGGATCCGCTCGGTGGTGGTCGTCTTGCCCGCGTCGATGTGGGCCATGATCCCGATGTTGCGGACCCTGGCCAGGTCAAGTGAAGTGGTAGCCATAAGGCTTCAGTCTTCTCTCGGTCTCGATGTGGGTTGCGACTACCAGCGGTAGTGCGCGAAGGCCTTGTTGGACTCGGCCATCTTGTGGGTGTCCTCGCGCTTCTTCACAGCGGCACCGAGGCCGTTGGAGGCGTCGAGGAGCTCGTTGAGCAGACGCTCGGTCATGGTCTTCTCGCGACGGGCGCGGGAGTAACCGACGAGCCAGCGCAGCGCCAGCGTGTTGGCACGACCGGGCTTGACCTCGATCGGAACCTGGTACGTCGCACCACCGACACGGCGGGACTTGACCTCGAGGGTCGGCTTGATGTTCTCCAGCGCGCGCTTCAGCGTGATGATCGGGTCGTTGCCCGTCTTCTCACGCAGACCCTCCATGGCGCCGTAGACGATGCGCTCGGCGGTGGAGCGCTTGCCGTTCAGCAGCACCTTGTTGATCAGGGAGGTCACCAGAGGAGAACCGTAGACCGGGTCGATGATGACCGGGCGCTTCGGGGCGGGGCCCTTACGAGGCATTCTTACTTCTCCTTCTTGGCGCCGTAACGGCTGCGAGCCTGCTTGCGGTTCTTGACACCCTGGGTGTCGAGCGAACCGCGGATGATCTTGTAGCGAACACCCGGCAGGTCCTTCACACGGCCGCCGCGCACGAGCACGATGGAGTGCTCCTGCAGGTTGTGTCCCTCACCCGGAATGTAAGCGGTGACCTCGATACCGCTGGTCAGACGCACACGCGCGACCTTGCGGAGGGCCGAGTTCGGCTTCTTCGGGGTGGTCGTGAACACACGCGTGCAGACGCCACGGCGCTGGGGCGAACCCTCGAGTGCGGGCGTCTTGTTCTTCTCGACCTTGTCCTGCCGGCCCTTACGGACCAGCTGCTGGATCGTAGGCACTACTTCTCCGGTTTCTGTGTGCCGATAGGTACAGCTAACCTGGAACGCCTCCGACCCACGCGGTCGGGTGTGTCGAATCCCGCGAACTCCCGCCGTGAGGCAGAAGGAGGCGCGGATCACGGTGGCCGATGTCGGCTCCCGGTGCGGTTGAAGGCACGCACGAGAGCCAGGGCACACCCCAGGCACAAGGTCTGAGCGTACCTACCTCACGGACTTCGGTCAAAACAAATGGAGCCCACCCCGACACGCCGGACTTGTCCGCCTTCTCTCCCGCCCAGTGTGGCGCGTACGCGTGAATCCCGCTCGTTCTCGTCTCGCCCGGCTTCTCGCTTCAGTACGTTGAGCGATCGCTGTGCCGATGGGGGGACGAGGGTTCGATGACTGCTGGTCGCTTACCCGACACACCGGGAGACGTGCCGGGGGGCATACCGGGGGACGAGGGCCTGGACGACCGGGTGCCGTTCCTGGCCCGTCTGGAGAAGGCGGACCGGGCCGCGCTGCTCGGGCTCGGCCACGAGCTGTCCTTCGCGCCCCGGGTGGTGCTGATCCACCAGAGCGAGCCGTCCTCGCACGTGCTGTTCATCGTGCGGGGCTGGACCAAGGTGACCGCGTCGGCCGCCAACGGGTACGAGGCGCTGCTCGCGCTGCGCGGCCCCGGCGACGTCGTCGGCGAGTCGGCCGCGCTGACCGGGCGCACCCGCTCGGCGACCGTGACCGCGCTGGAGGAGGTGCGGACGGTCGCCCTCCCGCGCGAGCGCTTCACCGAGTTCCTCGCCGGCTCCCCCGCCGCCTCCTTCGCCCTGCTCGGCCTGGCCTCCGACCGCACCCGCGCCGCCGACCGGCGCCGGCTGGAGTTCGCCTCGATGAGCGTCCGGGAGCGGTTCGCGACGCTGCTGCTGGACCTGGCCCGCACCCACGGCCGGCGCACCGCCGAGGGCGTCGAACTCTCCGTGCCGCTCAGCAAACAGGAGCTCGCCGGGTCGGTGGGGGCCTCCCGGGAGATGGTGCAGCGGCTGCTGAAGGAGCTGCGGGAGCGCGGCGCGGTGATCACCGGGCGGCGGGCGCTGGTGATCGTACGGCCGGACGTGCTGCGCCGGATCGCCCGCGCGGAGCCGGGCCACTGAGGCGACCGGGGCGGGTGCGCGGGGGTCGAGGAGCCTGCTGCCTTCTGTGCACACGGTCACAGTCCGACCGGGTCATCCGCCCTCACTTCACGGGCGCCCCGGGCGCCACTCTTCTGACCGAGCGGCGGGAGCCGCCACGAACGCGAGCCACCGAAAGGCGACCATGACCGACCCCGTGAGCCGGACCATCCTCCTGCTCGACATCGAGAAGTACAGCGACCGGGACGACGTCGAACAGGCGTATCTGCGCCGTGTGCTCTACGACATCGCCGACCGCGCCCTGGAACACGCGGGCATCGACGAGACCCTGCGGTCACGGGCCGACCGGGGCGACTCCGTCATGGAGCTGATCGACGCCAACGCCTCGGTCCCGGCGCTGCTGCGGGCGCTGCTCACCGAGGTGCCGGCCCAGCTGCACGGTTACAACCGGCTGGCGTCGAGCACGGCGCAGATCCGGCTGCGGGGCGTGGTGGCCACCGGGTACGTCGCCGTCGACGCGCACGGCGGCTGGGTCGGCTCCGACCTGAACCACGCCTGCCGGCTGCTCGACGCCCCGTTGCTGCGGGCGACGCTGCGGGAGCGGACGGACGGCTTCGCGCTGTGCGTGTCGGAGGGCGTGCACCTGGGGATCGTGCGCCACGACCACGCCGGCGTGCGGGCCGCCGCCTTCCACCCGGTGACCCTGACCGGCAAGAACGGCCCGATGCGCGCCTGGCTGCACGGCCCGGTGCCGCGCGAGGGCGACGACCACGGTGGGACGGGGGCGGGGGAGGCCCCGGTGCCGGGTTCCTCGGGGGACGGCCCGGCACCGGGGCAGCGGGGGGTGCCGACCGCGGCGGCCCCTCGCCCGGAGGACGGCACCGGCACCGGCACCGGCACCGGGGGCACGGTCCCGGCGGGCGGGGGCGACGGCGCGGCCGGTGCCGGTGGTGGTACGGGCGCCGGCGGGAGTACGGCCACTGCCGGTGCCCGCACGGTCGGCGCGGGCGCCGGGGCGACCGCCGCGGGCGGGGAGGCGAGCGCCGCGGGCGCCGCGGCGCCCACCGACGGTGGCGGGGTGGCCGCGGCGGGCGGGAGCGTGGCGGGGCCTGAGTCGTCCGCGTCACCCGCACAGGCCGGGGCCACCAAGGCCGCAGAGCCCACCGTGACCGCAGAGCCCACCGCGGCCGCAGCACCCGCCGCGTCGGACGCGGCCCCCGCTCAGTCCGTCTCCGGTGGCGTGGTGTTCAACTTCGGGAGCGGGTCGCCGCGCTTCGGCGGCAGCCTCGTCGCCGGGGACCAGCACGGGGTGTCCGGCGGCCAGGTCACCGGTGACGTGCACCTCGGCGGCACGACGGGGGAGAGCGCGTGACCCTGTCCGAGACGGCTGAGCCGTCCGACGGCGCCGCCGCGGGTTCCGGTGTTCCGCGGCAGCCGGGGATGCCGCCCGCCGAGGACGGCTCGGAGCCCGAGGAGCGCACGCAGGAGGCGCGGGCCGCGCAGCGCGAGCTGTTCGCGCACACCCCGGGCTTCATCCTCGGGGAGACCGCGGCCTTCGGCGGCAGCCTGGTCGGCGGCGCCCAGCACGGCGTCTCCGGCGGACGGGTCGACGGAGACGTCTACCTGGGCGGCCGGACCGAGATCCACCACCACGGTCCCGCGGCCACGGTCCCGGACGCCTCCGGCGAGATCCCGCGGGCCCGGCTGGACGCGCTGGCCGCCGTCTTCGCCGACGGCCCCGCCTTCGCCGGCGCCCTGCGGCGGCTGCGCGAGGAACGGGTCCTGGTCCTGTCCGGCGGGCACGCCACCGGCCGCAGCGCCGCCGCGCTGATGCTGCTGCACCGCCTGGACGTGCCCGCCGTGCACGCCCTGCACCCCGAGACCACCCCCGCGGCGCTCAGCACCCAGCTCACCAGGCCCGGCGGGCACGTCCTGCGCGACCTGCCGGTCAGCCGCAACCGCCCGCTGCGCGACACCCATCTGTACGCGGCGCGCGACCAGCTGGAGAAGGTGGACGGCTACCTCGTCGTCACCGTCGAGAACTCCCCCCACCTGCCGGGCGTCACGCCCTGCCCGTGGGTTCCGCCGAGCGCGCCGGAGGTCGTACGGGCGCACCTCTTACGCGGCAGACCGGACGCCGACGACCTGCTCGCCCTCGACCCGGTGGCCGCGTTCCTCGCCGCCGGTGACCGCCGTCCCGCCGAGGCCGCCGCCTTCGCCGAGGCGCTGGCCGGGTACGACGGGAGCGAACAGGCGCTGGCCCGGCTCGCGGACTTCGGGCAGGCCGCGGTCGAGAAGCAGTGCCGCGACTGGCTCGCCGACCCGGACACCGGCCTGCGCGACAAGGCCTTCCTCATCGCGCTGGCCGTCTTCGACCAGGCCCCGTACGTCCTCGCCGCCGAGCTCGCGGACCAACTCTTCGTGCATCTGCAGCAGTTGCAGAATCCCGAACAGCCACCGGAGATCCCGGTGTTCGGGCCGACGGCCGAGAACCGGCTCGCCCTCGCGCGGGCCGACGGGGAACTGCGCGGCGAGGAGACCGAGTGGGGGCCGGTGCCCCAGTTCACGGCCGGCTTCCGCGAGGAACGCACCCCGCGCGTGCTGCTCACGGAGGTGTGGAACCACCACCCCTCCGCCCGGCCCGCACTGGTGGCCTGGCTCAGACAACTGGCCCGCGACGGCCGCCCCTTGGTCCGCACCCGCGCGGCCGCGGCCACCGCCCTGCTCGCCGCCGCCGACCTGCCCTCCGCGATCGCCCTGCTCGTCGACGGCTGGGCCACCGCGCGCACCTTCGGCCCGCGTGTCACCGCCGCCAACACCCTGACCCTGGCGCAGCTCCTCGGGGCGCCCGTCGTGCTCCGGCTGCTCACCCAGTGGTGCTCGGACCCCCACTGGGGCCGCCGCTGGACCGCCATCCGCGCCTTCGGCCTGCTCGCGCCGCTCCGCCCCGACCTGGCCGGTGCCGCTCTCGGCGCGCTCGCAGCCCGGGCACGGGCCGACGCCAGCAACAAGCCGGAGCGCGAGAACCTCACCGAGTCCGCGGCCCTGCTGCTCTCCGAGGGCCGGCGACGCGGGGAGGTGCTGTCCGAGTTCGTACGGCTGCTCTATCTCGACACCCCGGCGGTCCGCGAGCTCGCCCTCGCCGCGTTCGTCCGCGCCTGCGACAACGCCGAGGACGGCGCGCTCATCGGCTGGTACGCCGAGACCGGCATGTACGAGACGGACTCGGCCCGCGACCTGGCCACCCTGTGGCGCACCGCGCTGAACGACCGCGCCCACACCCGCGCGGCCCTCGACGCCCTGCACACCTGGGTGCATGTCGCCGGGCACCGCGCGGACGCCGCCCACGCGCTGGCGCTGCTGCTGCCCGCGCTGGTCGTCACGGCGGACGACCGCAAGCGCCTCGACCACGCACTGCGCACGCTGCGCGCGGAGGACGGCGGCCCGCGCCCACCGGTGGCCGACCGGCTGCTCACGCTGCTGCACCCGGCTTCCACCCAGTGAAAGACCCCTGTTCTCGTAATTCGCAGAGGAGTTGACCCATGGCGGACTTCCGCCGACCGCCGGAGTGGCAGCAGGACGCCGACCGGCACAGCACCCTGATCGACCCGGTCCTGACCGTGCGTCCGATCTCCAGGTTCGACTACGTCGCCCGCAGACAGGTCGGCGCGATCGACCACGCGCTGGTCTTCGTCACCGCCGGGGGGTCCTACGACGTCTTCATGCCACCGCAGCGGCCGAGCCGCGCCGAGGCGGCGACCCGGCGCTACACCTCGGTGTACGAGGTGGACATGGGCAGCCACCCGGTGCAGCTGAAGATGCGGCTGCCCAGCGACGACGACGCGTTCTCCTTCGGTGCCGTCGCCGACCTGACCTGGCGGGTGGCGGACCCGGTCGCCTACGTGGCGAGCGGCGAGCGGGACGTGCCGACGCGGCTCGACCGGGAGTTGCAGCAACTGGCCCGCCCCATCACCCGGCGCTTCTCGATCGAGGACAGCCCCGACGCCGAAGAGGCGCTGCTGGAGGCGGTCATGGACGAGAGCCGCTTCGCCGCGGGCACCGGGCTCGCGGTGACCTGCGTGGTGCGGCTGCGGCTGGACGACGAGGCGATCGCGCACCGGCGGCGCAAGCGCAGCCTGCGCTACGAGGCCGAGATGCTCGATCCCGAGCACGAGTTCCGGCTCAAGCAGGCCCGGCAGGAGTACGAGCTGGAGGCGCTGCGCCATCAGCAGGCGCAGCAACTGGTGGCCCAGAAGATCGCGTTCTACCAGTACCACCTGCAGCACGGGGGCGTCTCCGCCTGGGCGCTGCACCTCGCCCAGCATCCCGGCGACACGAAGATGGTGATCGGCACCCTGCACAAGGACCAGCTCGGCACCATCCGGCGGCAGTTGGAGCTGATCGCGGGCGACACGATGGAGGACTTCCAGAAGGCCGAGTCGGCGCGGTCGGTGCTGCGCGACGTCGACAGCCTGATCCAGCAGCAGGAGCAGTCCTCGCTGACACCGCCGGTCGAGGCGCTGCCCCCGGGCGCGCCCCCCGTACCGCCGTACGACGGCCAGGCGGCCCCGGGTTTCCCGCCCCCGCCGGCACAGCCCTACGGGGCCTCCGCACCGCCCTACGGGGCCACGTCCGGGCCGGACGCGGGCGCCCAGCCGCCTTACGCGGGGGCGGGACCGCAGCAGGGGCCCGGGGGCGGGCAGCCGTATGCCGCGGCGGGACCGCAGTCGCCGCCCACGGGAGCGGGCGCGCCGCCGTACGCCGGCGTGCCCCAGCAGCAGCCGTACGCGCCGCCGCACCCACCGCATGCACCCGGCTCGCAGCCCGGTCTGCCGCCCGGGGGGTACGCGTCCGGAGGCGCCCCGCCCGCTCCGTACGATCCGGCGGCACAGGGGAACGCCGGCAACGCAGGAGCGTACGGCCAGGCCGCGTTCGCCTCTCCCACGCCGCCCGTCAGCGCGGGCCCGGTCCCCGTCGTACCCGCACCGCCCGGCCGCCCGCCCGGCTCGCAGGACAGCCCGGCGGAACCCCCCGAGACGGGCTCCGCATGACGCCCCGGAACACGCCCACCACGCCCGCGCCGCCCCAGGCCCCCGCCCCCGCGCCCGCGCCCGCGCCCGCGCCCGCGCCCGCGGCGACGAACGCCCGGGACGCCGGGGCGGTGCCCGGGATGCGCACGGCCGAACGGTTGCTGGGCGAGTTGCGCGGAGAGATCGCTCGGGCCGACTCGAAGGCCTCCGTACTGGTGGCGGCGCTGGGGCTGACGGCCGGGGTGTTCACCGGGCTGCTGTCCGGGCACAACTGGTCGCCGGGTGAGCTGTCCGCCCCCGGAGCGGCCGTGTGGTGGGCCGGAACCGGCTCGCTGGCGTTGTCACTGGGCGCGCTGCTGCTCGCCGTCCTCCCCCGCTACCAGGGCACCTGGGCGGCGGGCCGGCCGCTGTGCTACTTCGGCGACATCCAGCAGGCGGCCCGCCAGGGCCGCCTGGCCGAGGCGCTCGCCGACACCGACCGCGACCCCGCCGCCGGACTGCTGGCGGCGCTCACCGAGACCAGCCGGATCGCCGCGTGCAAGCACCGGTGGATCCGCACCGGCCTGCTCGCCTTCTGCGCGGGCGCCCTCCTGCTGCCCGCCGCCCCACTCATCGGCTGACGCCACCGCACTCCGAAGGAGCCCCGTTCCATGTCCCAGTCCCCGGACCCGGCCGTGCCTCCGCCCGGTCCCTCCTACCCCACCGCCGAACCACCCCGGTACGACACCACCGGCCCGGCCCTCCCGTACCCGGGCACCACCCCGCCGCAGTACCCGCCCGCACCCGTCCCGGAGCCTCCCTACCCGGCCGCGCCCCCACCGGCGCCCGCGTACCCCGACGCCCTCACCGGAGCCGCGCCCTACCCGGACGGCTCCGCCACCGCAGCCCCGCCGTACCCGGACGCCGCAACGGCCCGGCCGCACCCCGACGCCGCCACGGGCGCACCCGCCTACGCCGGCGCCTCCCTGGATGCACCCGGGTACCCCAACGCCCCCGCCAGCCCGCCCACTCACCCTGGCGCCAACCCCTTCACCTCGGGCGCCGCGCCCGCCCATCCCGGCGGCACACAGCCGTACCCGGGCGGCGACCAGCCGTACCCCGGTACCGGACCCGGACGTCCCGCGGGCGGCCCCGCCCACCCGGGAACCGCCCCAGCTCACCCCCAGGCCGCCACTCCCCCGCCGCCGGGCATGCCGTCCCAGGCACCGTTCGGCGCCGCGAGCGCCGCGGGAGCCACGGGTGCCGGGATGGCCGCGCCCGCGGCGCCGCCCGTTCCGGAGCCCTCCGTAGCGCCCGACGATCTCGACTACCGGCACCGCGGCTCACGTGTCCTCGTCGCCGAGCACCAGCGCGGGGCCGACGCGACCGCGATCGGGCGGCTGGCCGTGCAGGTACCGGGGTTCCTGGTCAGCCTGGCCGTGGTCAGCTCGATCGCGCTCGGCATGTTCGGCGACATCGCCGGGACGATCGTGCTGCTGGCCTGGCTCGCCAGCGGCGCCCTCGTCTTCCACCGCCCGACCGAACTCGCCTTCGCCCGGCACGTCCTCAAGCTCCGCCCGCCCACCCCGGACGAGCGCGCCCGCCTGGAACCGGTCTGGCGCGAGGTGACCGCCCGCGCCGGCGTCGAGGCGCACACCTACGAACTCATGGTGGAGAACAGCGACGAGCTGAACGCCGTGGCCGCCGCCGGACACGTCGTCGGTGTCACCACCTACTCACTGAACCGCATCCCCAGCAGCAACCTCGCCGCCGTACTCGCCCATGAACTCGGCCACCACACCGGCGGCCACGCCTGGGCGGGGCTCCTCGGCTACTGGTATTCGCTGCCCGGACGCGTCGCGTGGGCGTTCATGCGGGGCATGGCCCGGATCGCGCTCGCCGTCTCCCGCGTCTTCTCCCTCGCCGCGACCGGCCTCCTGTACCTGTTCCTCGGCATCACGGTCGTCGCCGGCTTCCTCACCATGTGGTACGTCACCATCCCCCTGGTCGCCGCCCCCTACCTCCTCGCCCACATGGGCCGCCGCGGCGAACTCCGCGCCGACCAGCAGGCCGCCGAACTCGGCTTCGCCCGCCACCTGGCCGAAGTGCTGCACCACTTCCAGACGGAGGAGGCAGCGGCGAAGGCGGCCGCCGAGGCCCAAGGGCAGAAACTCCAGGACCCCGGCACCCTGTCCCGCCTGCTGTCCAGCCACCCCGACCACCACACCCGGCTCACCGCCCTGGAGCCGTATCTGCGCCTGCACCGCTGACCGGCGGCGGACGTCCTGCGCGGCGGCTCCTGGTGGGGCCGCCCCGCGGCCGGGTGCCCGAGCCGTCCGGTACGGACGCCGAAGGGCGGCCACCCCTCGCGGGGTGACCGCCCTTCGGTCATGCTGCTCGCTTACTGGTTGTACGGACCGTAGTCGTAGTCCTCCAGCGGAACGGCCTGGCCGGAGCCGGTGCCGAACGGCGAGTAGTCGATGTCGTCGTAGCCGACGGCCGAGTACATGGCGGCCTTGGCCTCCTCGGTCGGCTCGACCCGGATGTTGCGGTAGCGGGACAGACCCGTACCGGCCGGGATGAGCTTACCGATGATGACGTTCTCCTTGAGGCCGATGAGGCTGTCGGACTTGGCGTTGATCGCCGCGTCCGTCAGGACTCGGGTCGTCTCCTGGAAGGAGGCGGCCGACAGCCAGGATTCCGTCGCCAGCGAGGCCTTGGTGATACCCATGAGCTGCGGACGACCGGAGGCCGGGTGACCGCCCTCCTGGACCACACGACGGTTCTCGGTCTCGAACTTCGAGCGCTCGACCAGCTCGCCGGGCAGCAGCTCGGCGTCGCCGGACTCGATGATCGTCACCCGGCGGAGCATCTGCCGGATGATGATCTCGATGTGCTTGTCGTGGATCGACACACCCTGCGAGTTGTAGACCTTCTGGACCTCGCCGACCAGGTGGACCTGGACGGCACGCTGGCCCAGGATGCGCAGCACGTCGTGCGGGTTGGTGGCACCCACGGTGAGCTTCTGGCCCACCTCGACGTGCTCGCCCTCGCTGACCAGGAGCCGGGCACGCTTCGAGATCGGGTACGCCGTCTCGTCGCTGCCGTCGTCCGGGGTGACGACGAGCTTCTTGGTCTTCTCCGTCTCCTCGATCCGCACGCGGCCGGAGGCCTCGGAGATCGGGGCGACACCCTTCGGGGTACGGGCCTCGAAGAGCTCGACGACACGCGGCAGACCCTGGGTGATGTCGTCACCGGCCACACCACCGGTGTGGAAGGTACGCATCGTCAGCTGGGTACCGGGCTCACCGATGGACTGGGCGGCGATGATGCCGACCGCCTCACCGATGTCGACCAGCTTGCCGGTGGCCAGCGAACGGCCGTAGCACATGGCGCAGGTGCCGACGTGGGACTCGCAGGTCAGGATCGAGCGGGTCTTGACCTCCTCGACACCGTGGTGCACGAGCTGGTCGATCAGCACGTCGCCCAGGTCCACGTTGGCCGGCGCGATCACCTTGCCGTCGATGACGACGTCCTCGGCGAGCATACGGGCGTAGACGCTGGTCTCGACGTCGTCGGCCTTGCGCAGCACGCCGTCGGCGTCGCGCGAGGCGATCCGCAGCTTCAGACCGCGCTCGGTGCCGCAGTCCTCCTCGCGGATGATGACGTCCTGCGAGACGTCCACCAGACGACGGGTGAGGTAACCCGAGTCGGCGGTACGCAGGGCGGTGTCCGCCAGACCCTTACGGGCACCGTGCGTGGAGATGAAGTACTCCAGCACGGAGAGGCCCTCACGGAAGGACGCCTTGATCGGACGCGGGATGGTCTCGTTCTTCGCGTTCGACACCAGACCACGCATACCGGCGATCTGCCGCATCTGCATCATGTTTCCTCGGGCACCCGAGTCAACCATCATGAAGATGGGGTTCGTCTTGGGGAAGTTCTCGTTCATCGCCTCGGCGACCTCGTTGGTCGCCTTGGTCCAGATCGCGATGAGCTCCTGAGTGCGCTCTTCCTTGGTGATCAGACCGCGCTCGTACTGCTTCTGGACCTTCTCGTCCTGCGCCTCGTAGCCGCGGACGATCTCCTTCTTCGCCTCGGGAACGACGACGTCGGAGATGGCGACGGTGACACCGGAACGGGTCGCCCAGTAGAAGCCGGCCGCCTTCAGGTTGTCGAGCGTCGCCGCCACGATGACCTTCGGGTAGCGCTCGGCGAGGTCGTTGACGATCTCGGAGAGCTGCTTCTTGCCCACCGAGTAGTCGACGAACGGGTAGTCCTCGGGCAGCAGCTCGTTGAAGAGCGCACGGCCCAGCGTGGTGCGCAGACGGAACGTGTCCCCCTGCTGCCACTCCGGCTCGCCCTCCTCCTGCGCCGGGGGGGTCCAGCCGCGCGGCGGGATGGTGCCCACCGGGAAGCGGATGTCGATCGCCGACTGCAGCGCCAGCTCGCCGGCGTCGAACGCCATGATCGCCTCGGCCGTGGAGCCGAAGGAACGGCCCTCGCCCTTGGTGTCACGCAGCTCGCCGTCGGTGGTGAGGAAGAACAGACCGAGGACCATGTCCTGGGTCGGCATCGTCACCGGACGGCCGTCGGCCGGCTTGAGGATGTTGTTCGAGGACAGCATCAGGATGCGGGCCTCGGCCTGCGCCTCCGCGGACAGCGGCAGGTGCACGGCCATCTGGTCACCGTCGAAGTCCGCGTTGAACGCGGTGCAGACGAGCGGGTGGATCTGGATGGCCTTGCCCTCGACCAGCTGCGGCTCGAAGGCCTGGATGCCGAGGCGGTGCAGGGTGGGCGCACGGTTCAGCAGAACCGGGTGCTCGGCGATGACCTCTTCGAGGACGTCGTACACGACCGTGCGGCCGCGCTCGACCATCCGCTTGGCGCTCTTGATGTTCTGCGCGTGGTTCAGGTCGACCAGGCGCTTCATCACGAACGGCTTGAAGAGCTCCAGCGCCATCGCCTTCGGCAGACCGCACTGGTGCAGCTTCAGCTGCGGGCCGACGACGATCACGGAACGCGCGGAGTAGTCCACACGCTTACCGAGCAGGTTCTGGCGGAAGCGGCCCTGCTTGCCCTTCAGCATGTCGCTGAGGGACTTCAGCGGGCGGTTGCCGGGGCCCGTCACCGGGCGGCCGCGACGACCGTTGTCGAAGAGGGCGTCAACAGCCTCCTGAAGCATGCGCTTCTCGTTGTTGACGATGATCTCCGGGGCACCGAGGTCCAGGAGCCTCTTCAGACGGTTGTTGCGGTTGATCACACGGCGGTACAGGTCGTTCAGGTCGGAGGTCGCGAAGCGGCCACCGTCCAGCTGCACCATCGGACGCAGGTCCGGCGGGATGACCGGCACACAGTCGAGCACCATGCCCTTGGGGCTGTTGGACGTCTGCAGGAACGCGGAGACGACCTTCAGGCGCTTGAGCGCACGGGTCTTCTTCTGGCCCTTGCCGGTACGGATGATCTCGCGGAGGCGCTCGGCCTCCTCGTCGAGGTCGAAGGACTCCAGGCGCTTCTGCAGCGCCGCGGCACCCATCGAGCCGTCGAAGTACGTGCCGAAGCGGTCGCGCAGCTCGCGGTAGAGCAGCTCGTCGCCCTCGAGGTCCTGGACCTTGAGGTTCTTGAACCGGGTCCACACCTCGTCGAGACGGTCGATCTCGCGCTGCGCGCGGTCGCGCAGCTGCTTCATCTCACGCTCGGCACCCTCGCGCACCTTGCGGCGCACGTCGGCCTTGGCGCCCTCGGCCTCCAGCTCGGCCAGGTCGGTCTCGAGCTTCTTGGCCCGGGCCTCCAGGTCGGCGTCACGGCGCTGCTCGATCTGCTGGCGCTCGACGGAGACGTGGGCCTCCAGCGAGGGCAGGTCGCGCGTACGGCGCTCCTCGTCGACGTACGTGATCATGTACGCCGCGAAGTAGATGACCTTCTCCAGGTCCTTCGGGGCCAGGTCGAGCAGGTAGCCCAGACGCGACGGGACGCCCTTGAAGTACCAGATGTGGGTGACGGGGGCGGCCAGCTCGATGTGGCCCATCCGCTCACGGCGCACCTTGGCGCGCGTGACCTCGACGCCACAGCGCTCGCAGATGATGCCCTTGAAGCGGACGCGCTTGTACTTGCCGCAGTAGCACTCCCAGTCCCGGGTGGGGCCGAAGATCTTCTCGCAGAAGAGCCCGTCCTTTTCCGGCTTGAGGGTGCGGTAGTTGATGGTCTCGGGCTTCTTGACCTCGCCGTGGCTCCACTGACGGATGTCGTCAGCGGTGGCCAGGCCGATCCGGAGCTCGTCGAAGAAGTTGACGTCGAGCACTATGCGTCAATCCCTCTCAGGGTTGTAAGTCTGTGGTCTGAAACGGGGGCCTGGGGGTCGGCGGGCCCTGGTGGGTACAGGGCCCGCCGGACTCCCGTCAGACCTCTTCGACGCTGCTCGGCTCGCGCCGGGACAGGTCGATGCCGAGCTCCTCCGCAGCGCGGAAGACATCCTCGTCGGTGTCACGCATCTCGATGGACATACCGTCGCTGGACAGCACCTCCACGTTCAGGCAGAGCGACTGCATCTCCTTGATGAGCACCTTGAAGGACTCGGGGATGCCGGGCTCAGGGATGTTCTCGCCCTTGACGATGGCCTCGTAGACCTTCACGCGGCCGGTGACGTCGTCGGACTTGATGGTCAGCAGCTCCTGGAGCGCGTACGCGGCGCCGTAGGCCTCGAGGGCCCACACCTCCATCTCGCCGAAGCGCTGGCCACCGAACTGCGCCTTACCACCCAGCGGCTGCTGGGTGATCATCGAGTACGGACCGGTCGAGCGGGCGTGCAGCTTGTCGTCGACCAGGTGGTGCAGCTTCAGGATGTACATGTAGCCGACCGAGATCGGGTCCGGGAACGGCTCACCGCTACGGCCGTCGAACAGCCGCGCCTTGCCGGACGGGAGCACCATGCGCTCGCCGTCACGGTTCGGGATGGTGTGCTGCAGCAGACCCGCGAGCTCGTCCTCGCGCGCACCGTCGAAGACGGGGGTCGCGACGTTGGTGCCCGGGTCGACCTGGTCGGCGCCGATCGCCTGGAGGCGCTGCGCCCACTCCTCCGCGAGGCCGGAGACGTCCCAGCCGCGGCTGGCGAGCCAGCCGAGGTGGATCTCCAGGACCTGTCCCGGGTTCATTCGGGACGGCACACCCAGCGGGTTCAGGATGATGTCGACCGGGGTGCCGTCCTCCAGGAACGGCATGTCCTCGATCGGCAGGATCTTGGAGATGACACCCTTGTTGCCGTGGCGGCCGGCGAGCTTGTCACCGTCGGTGATCTTGCGCTTCTGCGCGACGTAGACGCGCACCAGCTGGTTCACACCGGGGGGAAGCTCGTCGCCCTCCTCGCGGTCGAAGACGCGGACGCCGATGACCTTGCCGGTCTCGCCGTGCGGCACCTTCAGCGAGGTGTCACGGACCTCACGGGCCTTCTCGCCGAAGATCGCGCGCAGCAGGCGCTCCTCGGGGGTCAGCTCGGTCTCGCCCTTCGGGGTCACCTTGCCGACGAGGATGTCGCCGGCGATGACCTCGGCACCGATGCGGATGATGCCGCGCTCGTCGAGGTCGGCGAGGACCTCCTCGGAGACGTTCGGGATGTCCCGGGTGATCTCCTCGGGGCCGAGCTTGGTGTCACGGGCGTCGACCTCGTGCTCCTCGATGTGGATCGAGGAGAGGACGTCGTCCTGCACGAGGCGCTGCGACAGGATGATCGCGTCCTCGTAGTTGTGACCCTCCCACGGCATGAACGCCACGAGCAGGTTCTTGCCGAGGGCCATCTCGCCGTTCTGGGTGGCGGGACCGTCGGCGAGCACCTGGCCCGTGATGATCCGGTCGCCCTCGTTGACGATGACCTTCTGGTTGACCGAGGTGCCCTGGTTGGACCGGGAGAACTTGGCCAGGCGGTACGTGATGTACGTGCCGTCGTCGTTGGCGGTGGTGATGTAGTCCGCGGAGACCTCCTGGACCACACCGTCCTTCTCGGCCTTGACCACGTCGCCGGCGTCGACCGCGGAGCGGTACTCCATGCCGGTGCCGACGAGCGGCGCCTCGGACTTGATCAGCGGCACGGCCTGACGCATCATGTTCGCGCCCATGAGGGCACGGTTGGCGTCGTCGTGCTCGAGGAACGGGATCATGGCGGTCGCGACCGACACCATCTGGCGCGGCGAGACGTCCATGTAGTCCACGTCGTCACCGGCGACGTAGTCGACCTCGCCGCCACGGCGGCGGACGAGGACGCGGTTCTCGGCGAAGCGCAGGTCGTCCGTCAGGGTGGCGTTGGCCTGCGCGATGACGAAGCGGTCCTCCTCGTCGGCGGTCAGGTAGTCCACCTCGTCGGTGACCTGGCCGTCGACGACCTTGCGGTACGGGGTCTCGACGAAACCGAACGCGTTGACCCGGCCGTACGAGGCGAGCGAGCCGATCAGACCGATGTTCGGGCCTTCCGGCGTCTCGATCGGGCACATGCGGCCGTAGTGCGAGGGGTGCACGTCACGGACCTCGAAGCCGGCCCGCTCACGGGAGAGACCACCCGGGCCCAGCGCGGACAGACGACGCTTGTGCGTCAGCCCGGAGAGCGGGTTGTTCTGGTCCATGAACTGGGACAGCTGGCTGGTGCCGAAGAACTCCTTGATGGAGGCGACGACCGGCCGGATGTTGATCAGGGTCTGCGGCGTGATCGCCTCGACGTCCTGAGTCGTCATGCGCTCGCGGACCACGCGCTCCATACGCGCCAGACCCGTACGGACCTGGTTCTGGATGAGCTCGCCGACGCTGCGCAGACGACGGTTGCCGAAGTGGTCGATGTCGTCGGTCTCGACGACGATCGTCTCGCCGCTGTCCCCGGTCGTCTCGGCCTCGCCGGCGTGCAGCTTCACCAGGTACTTGATCGTCGAGATGACGTCCTCGACGGTCAGGATGCCCGCGTCGAGCGGAGCGTCCGCACCCAGCTTCTTGTTGACCTTGTAGCGGCCGACCTTGGCGAGGTCGTAGCGCTTGGGGTTGAAGTACAGGTTCTCCAGAAGCGTCTGCGCGGCCTCACGCGTGGGGGGCTCGCCCGGACGCAGCTTGCGGTAGATGTCGAGCAGCGCGTCGTCCTGGCCCTGGGTGTGGTCCTTCTCCAGGGTGGCGCGCATCGACTCGTACTCGCCGAACTCCTCGAGGATCTGCTCGTTGGTCCAGCCGAGCGCCTTCAGGAGGACGGTGACGGACTGCTTGCGCTTGCGGTCGATGCGGACACCGACCATGTCGCGCTTGTCGATCTCCATCTCCAGCCAGGCACCCCGGGACGGGATGATCTTGGCCGAGAAGATGTCCTTGTCGGACGTCTTGTCGATGCTGGAGTCGAAGTAGACACCGGGGGAACGGACCAGCTGCGACACCACGACACGCTCGGTGCCGTTGATGACGAAGGTGCCCTTGTTCGTCATGAGCGGGAAGTCGCCCATGAAGACGGTCTGGGACTTGATCTCGCCGGTCTCGTTGTTGGTGAACTCCGCTGTGACGAAGAGCGGGGCGGCGTACGTGAAGTCGCGCTCCTTGCACTCGTCGATCGAGTTCTTCGGCGGTTCGAAGCGGTGGTCGCGGAACGTCAGCGACATCGACCCGGAGAAGTCCTCGATCGGGGAGATCTCCTCGAAGATCTCCTCGAGGCCGGACTTGGTGGGGACGTCCTGACCGGACTCCAGAGCCGCCTCGACGCGAGCCTTCCACGCGTCGTTGCCGAGCAGCCAGTCGAAGCTCTCGGTTTGCAGCGCGAGAAGGTTCGGAACCTCGAGGGGCTCCTTGATCTTTGCAAAGGAGATGCGCAGCGGGGCGGTGCTGGCGCCGTTGTTCGTATTCGCGGTCGAGGCGTTGCGCGAGGCGGCCAAGAGGGGGTCCTTCCGAGGGCTCGGACTCACTACGCGCGTGCCGGTCCCCCGCCGGCGACCGACGGCAGGCTGGGCCGGATCTGGCTAAAAGGCCAGGTCAGGACTCATCCGATCGACGATGCTCAGGCGAGGGCATGCCCCTGGTGACGGGCAGGGGACAGCTAACAGGCAGCGCAAAGGGTCAGTGTAGCCAGTTGGCACACTGATGTCCAGTGCGGGTTTTGCGAGACCCTCGTTGTCGTCACCGCCTGCGGCATGCTTGCCCTCAACGCACGTTGATACTGCCCTCTTCGCCGTCGATCCATGCCTCGGATTGGATCCTTGTGACGACGCGTCCTGAGAATTGCGCGCTGCGTGCGGTTCGTCAAGGCCCCCCTTGCCCGAACCCGATGCTGCCCTCGTCACTCGCAGCCTGTCACCAGGGGCGCTGAGGCACGACGATGATCACCATACCCGTCACGGTGGTGCGTGCAAGGCAGCCGCCGCCGACCCTCGGAAACGCCGAAGAGCGACCACCCGGATGGATGATCGCCCTTCGGTGCGTTCGCGTTACAGCCCCAGGGGGCCGCGTTCAGCGCGCGTGAGTCCTTGGCGGACCCGAGAGGTCTTACTTGACCTCGACGGAGGCGCCGGCGCCCTTGAGGGACTCGGCGGCCTTCTCGGCGGCGTCCTTGGCGACCTTCTCGAGGACGGGCTTCGGGGCGCCGTCCACGAGGTCCTTGGCCTCCTTCAGACCCAGGGAGGTCAGCTCACGCACGACCTTGATGACCTGGATCTTCTTGTCGCCGGCACCGGTGAGGATGACGTCGAACTCGTCCTTCTCCTCCTCGGCCTCCGCGGCGGCGGCCGGGCCGGCCGGGCCGGCAACGGCGACCGCGGCGGCGGCGGTGACGTCGAACTTCTCCTCGAAGGCCTTCACGAACTCGGAGAGCTCGATGAGGGTCATCTCCTCGAACTGGGCAAGCAGCTCGTCCTGGGTGAGCTTCGCCATGATGGCGGTCCTTCCACTAAATCGGCAGGTGCCGGATGTACTGGGTGAGGCGGGCGTACGTCGGGCCCGCATCGACCCTCACCTCATGCGGCGAGGATCGGAAAGCGAGCCGAATTACTCGGCACCGCCCTGCTCGTCCTGCTTGGCACGAAGCGCGTCCACGGTGCGGACGAGCTTCGACGGCAGCGCCTGGAAGAGGGAGGCAGCCTGGGACTGCTTCCCCTTGAAGGCACCGGCCAGCTTGGAGAGCAGAACCTCGCGGGACTCGAGGTCCGCAAGCTTCTTGATCTCGTCGGCGCTGAGCGCCTTGCCGTCAAGGACACCGCCCTTGATGACGAGATTCGGGTTGTCCTTGGCGAAGTCGCGGAGACCCTTCGCCGACTCCACCGGGTCACCGGTGACGAAGGCGACGGCCGTCGGACCAGCGAAGAGCTGGTCGTCCAGCGTGATCCCGGCCTCGTTGGCCGCAATCTTGGTCAGCGTGTTCTTCACCACGGCGTACTGGGCGTTCTCACCGAGCGAACGACGCAGCGTCTTGAGCTGCGCCACGGTGAGACCGCGGTACTCGGTCAGCACAGCGGCGCTGGAGCTGCGGAACTTGTCCGTCAGCTCGGCAACCGCGGCAGCCTTGTCGGGCCTCGCCATAGAGTCTCGGCCTCCTTCCGGGTGATTCGGACCGCGCGGACCCGAAGGAGGACTGGGGAAAACGAAACGCCCCGGGCGCAGGCGCACGGGGCGGACTCGACCGGGGCACACGCGCGTTGGCGCGCACTCCGGGAGTTCTTCCACAGTCACCTGCGCGGGTCGCCCGCATTTTCAGCGGATCCTTCGGCCACCACGCCCTCGAACGAGCGCGCGGCAACGACCAGCGGTCTTTGGCTTCGGTAGGAGAATACGGGAACGGCTCCCCGTCAGGCAAATCGGCCCGTACGGGGCCCGGCCGCGGGCGCCTGCCAAAGACGGGCGCCCGCCCGAGAGGACGTGCCTCGGGGGGACGCGCCCGGGCCGCTCCTCGGCGTCGTGCTCAGGAGGACGCGCCGGTGCCGCTCCCGGTCCCCGTGCCCCCGAGCGTGGAACCCTGCTTCTTCAGCAGGTCCTTGAAGTCCTCGGTGTCGCCCGCCGGGGGCCGCTGGGCGGAGACGTGCACGCCGTAGTCGGTGTAGTAGGCGGTCTGGGACATCTCCCCCATGGCCATCCGTGCCTTGCAGGACTGCTTGACCAGCAGGTTCTGGTCGTCGACCCAGATGTCGACGCGCTCCGTGCTCACCCCGGCCGTGGTGAGCTGCTTCTTCAGGTCCGCGAGCTGGTCCGCGGGGAGGTGGGAGCTCTTGCCGACGAGGTCGGCGACGCCGACCGTGCCCGCGTAGTGCGTGGTGTGCCGGCCGCGCACGGTGGCCTCGCCGGCCTTCTTGACGTCGCCGGAGGCCAGCAGCAGCTTCACCGACTGGTTCGGGGTGTTGTTGCGCATCTGGTCCTTGAGGAAGGCTCCGGAGCCGCCGGCGACCCCGGCGAGGTCCGTGTACCCGTACCGGAGCCAGTGCTTGCCGCCCGCCTGCTGGGCGAACCGCTCGCCCATGCGCGCGTAGAAGGCGTCGGGCAGGTACCGGGCCTCCATCGAGGTGCTGCCCACGCGGCGCATGGTCTCGGCCATGGTGCCGCCGGTGTACGCGATGGTGAGGTCACCGGTGAGGCCCTGGCCCCAGCCCACGGTGCCGTGCGCCTTCATCGACATCATGGTGCCGATGCTGGTCGTCATCTCGACCCGGGCGGAGTCGGCCCGGTCGGTCGACCGTTCGGCGGAGCGCAGGGCGGCGACGGGGCTGACGTGTGTGACGCCCTGGCCGGCCGTGCCTCTGCCGGAGCCCCCGGAGGAACCCGAGGAACAGGCGGCCACGCCCGTCAGCGCGGTCACCGCCGCGATCGAGAGCGTCACCCGGCGCACGGTCGTGCTGGTCATACGTCCCACCCCTATGCGATTGCTGTGCACCGCACGCTAGCGCAGCCCCCCGACACCCGTAGGCGAAATCGCACAGACAATCGCACAGAAAGGGGACGGGCCCCGCACCTCGGAAGGTGCGGGGCCCGTCGTCCGACTGGGCGAGCCTCAGGCTCAGACCGCGGCCGGGTCCTCCTCGACGAGGAGGTTGCGGGTGCGGTTGGAGTCGACCGGGATGCCGGGGCCCATCGTGGTGCTGATGGCGGCCTTCTTGATGTAGCGGCCCTTGGCGGCGGACGGCTTCAGGCGGAGGATCTCCTCCAGCGCGGCGCCGTAGTTCTCCACCAGCTTGTCGTCCTCGAAGGACGTCTTGCCGATGATGAAGTGGAGGTTCGCGTGCTTGTCGACGCGGAACTCGATCTTGCCGCCCTTGATCTCGGTCACGGCCTTGGCCACGTCCGGGGTCACGGTGCCGGTCTTCGGGTTGGGCATAAGACCACGCGGGCCGAGCACGCGGCCGAGGCGGCCGACCTTGCCCATGAGGTCCGGGGTGGCGACGACGGCGTCGAAGTCCAGACGGCCCTTCGCCACCTCGTCGATCAGTTCGTCGGAGCCGACGATGTCGGCGCCCGCGGCCTCCGCGGCCGCAGCACGGTCACCGGTCGCGAAGACCAGGACCCGGGCGGTCTTGCCGGTGCCGTGCGGCAGGTTCACGGTGCCACGGACCATCTGGTCGGCCTTGCGCGGGTCGACACCCAGACGGAAGGCGACCTCGACGGTGCCGTCGAACTTGGTCGTGGAGGTCTCCTTGGCGAGACGGACAGCCTCGAGCGGGGCGTACAGCTTCTCCCGGTCGATCTTGTTGTCCGCAGCCTTGAGAGCCTTGCTGCGCTTGCTCACTACTGCTCCTGTGGGTTCTGAAAGGAGTCGTGGTACGGGCCGAGCAGGCCCTCCCACGTGCGACAGCGACGCTGCCGCGAGATGTTCTGCGAAGGTGGGGCTCAGCCCTCGACCGTGACGCCCATGGAACGGGCGGTGCCGGCGATGATCTTCGCGGCGGCGTCCAGGTCGTTGGCGTTGAGGTCGGGCATCTTCGTCGTGGCGATCTCGCGGACCTGCGCCTCGGTGATCTTGGCGACCTTGGTCTTGTGCGGCTCGCCGGAGCCCTTCTCGATGCCCGCGGCCTTGAGGATCATCTTGGCGGCCGGCGGAGTCTTGGTGACGAAGGTGAAGGAACGGTCCTCGTAGACCGTGATCTCCACCGGGATGACCCAGCCACGCTGCGACTCGGTCGCGGCGTTGTAGGCCTTGCAGAACTCCATGATGTTGACGCCGTGCTGACCCAGCGCCGGGCCGACCGGCGGGGCCGGGTTGGCCGCGCCGGCCTGGATCTGGAGCTTGATGAGCCCCGTGACCTTCTTCTTCTTGGGAGGCATAGCTCTCTCCGGGTCCTTAGTGAGAGTGGTCCGCCGCCGTCCGGGACATGATCAGGCGGGATCGCCCGGATCATCCGGATGGAGGCATACCGCACAACGATAACGGGTATGGATGCGCGGCCAAAAACCGAGCAGGTCAGACCGGCATTCGCAGCCCGTCTGACCTGGTCGGCAGTGCTCGGTCCGGAAGAACCTCAGTTCTTCTGGATCTGGTCGAAGGAGAGCTCGACCGGCGTCTCGCGGCCGAAGATCTCCACCAGGCCCTTGACCTTCTTCGAGTCGGGGTTGATCTCGTTGATGGTCGCCTGGAGCGTGGCGAACGGGCCGTCGGTGACGGTGACCGAGTCGCCGACCTCGAAGTCCAGCACCTGGACCTCGACCTTGCGCTGCGGGGCCGGCTTGCCCTCGGCCTCGGCGGCCTCGCGGGCGGCCTTCTCCTCGGCCTCCGGGGCGAGCATCTTGACGATCTCGTCCAGGGACAGCGGGTACGGGTCGTAGGCGTTGCCGACGAAGCCGGTGACGCCCGGGGTGTTGCGGACGACGCCCCAGGACTCGTTCGTCAGGTCCATGCGGACGAGGACGTAACCGGGCAGCTTGTTCTGCCGGACGGTCTTGCGCTCGCCGTTCTTGATCTGGACGATCTCTTCCTCGGGCACCTCGGCCTGATAGATGAAGTCCTCGACGTTGAGCGAGACGGCGCGCTGCTCCAGGTTGGCCTTCACGCGCTTCTCGTAGCCGGCGTAGGTGTGGATGACATACCACTCGCCGGGCAGCACGCGCAGTTCCTGGCGGAGCTTCTCGATCGGGTCGAGCTCCTCCTCCGGCTCCTGCTCGGCGACTGCCTCCTCGGCGGCCTCGTCCTCGTCCACGACGTTGACGGCGGCCTCCTCGGCGGGCTCGCCCGCAGCGGCCTCGGCAGCCTCGGCCTCGTCGACCTCGTCCGCGCCCTCGATGATGTCGAGCTCGTCGTCCACGGACTCGACATCCACAGGCTCGACGGCTTCCCCGCGAGGCTCGGTGGCGTCGTTCAGGTTCGGGTCAGACACGGTGGCTGCTTCTTCCTGGATACATAGGGGTGGAACATGCGAAAACGGGCGCCGGGATCCACGGCGCCCTTCGCTCTTGGCTCAGCCGAAAACGTACTTGGCCGCGTGGTTGAGCCCATAGTCAATCACGGTCACCAGGGCGATCATGATGGCAACGAAGAAGATCACCACGGTCGTGTACGACGTGAGCTGGCCGCGCGTGGGCCAGACGACCTTGCGCAGTTCCGCGATGATCTGACGGTAGAAGAGGCCGAGGCGCTTCAGCGGGCCCTTCTTGCCCCGCTTGCCGCCCTTGCGGGCCTTCTTCTCCTGCAGCTCGTCCTGGGCATCAGGCGTGTCGATGGAGCCCACGGCGTCCGTCATTACGTCCTCACCTGATTCCGGGTCGTGGCCGTGCCGCGCCCGGTCGGAGCCGCACGGCGGTGCATTGCTGTACGTACATGCGCACACATCCCTGGCGAAGGTGTGTGTAGCAGGGCCGGAGGGACTTGAACCCCCAACCGCCGGTTTTGGAGACCGGTGCTCTACCAATTGAGCTACGACCCTCTGTGTGTCCCCCAACGTACCGCATCCGACCGGATGCTCGGTGTGCACCGGGTTCGGTTGCGGCTGCTGAAGGCCAACGAGGTGTGAGTGTACGTGGTTCGGCGCCGGTCGTCGAACAGAAAGCGCCCGTCGGGGGCCGCCCGGCGGAAGATCGCCCAGCCCGGTGCCCGGATCCGGACGGTTGTTCTGGGGTTCGACCCGTCCTGTTCAGTCTGTGAAACCCGCGTGCCGGGTGCGTTTCCGGTCTGAAACCATGGACGGTATGAGCGCTGCAACCCCTCCCACCGAGCGCCGGGTCTCCGCCCGAGTCGGCGCGATCTCCGAGTCCGCCACCCTCGCCGTGGACGCCAAGGCGAAGGCCCTGAAGGCCGCCGGGCGTCCGGTGATCGGCTTCGGCGCCGGTGAGCCCGACTTCCCGACACCCGACTACATCGTCGAGGCCGCGATCGAGGCCTGCAAGAACCCGAAGTACCACCGGTACACCCCGGCCGGCGGTCTGCCCGAGCTGAAGTCCGCGATCGCCGCGAAGACGCTGCGCGACTCCGGCTGGGAGCCCGACGTCTCCCAGATCCTGGTCACCAACGGCGGCAAGCAGGCCATCTACGAGGCCTTCGCCGCGATCCTCGACCCGGGCGACGAGGTCATCGTGCCGGCGCCGTACTGGACGACGTACCCGGAGTCGATCCGCCTGGCCGGCGGCGTCCCGGTGGAGGTCGTCGCGGACGAGACCACCGGCTACCGCGTCAGCGTGGAGCAGCTGGAGGCCGCGCGCACGGAGAAGACCAAGGTCGTCCTCTTCGTGTCGCCGTCCAACCCGACCGGCGCGGTGTACTCCGAGGCCGAGACGGAGGCCGTCGGCCGCTGGGCCCTGGAGCACGGTCTGTGGGTGCTCACCGACGAGATCTACGAGCACCTGGTCTACGGCGACGCCGTCTCCGTGTCCCTGCCGGCCATCCTCCCCGAGCTGCGCGACAAGTGCGTCGTGGTCAACGGCGTCGCCAAGACGTACGCCATGACCGGCTGGCGCGTCGGCTGGGTCATCGGCCCGAAGGACGTCGTCAAGGCCGCGACGAACCTCCAGTCGCACGCCACGTCGAACGTGTCGAACGTCGCCCAGGCGGCGGCCCTGGCCGCGGTCTCCGGCGACCTGGACGCGGTCGCGAAGATGCGTGAGGCCTTCGACCGGCGCCGCAGGACCATCGTGCGGATGCTCAACGAGATCGACGGCGTGGTCTGCCCCGAGCCGGAGGGCGCCTTCTACGCGTACCCGTCGGTGAAGGCCCTGATCGGCAAGGAGATCCGCGGCAAGCGCCCGCAGAACTCGGTCGAGCTCGCCGCGCTCATCCTGGAGGAGGCCGAGGTCGCGGTCGTCCCGGGCGAGGCCTTCGGCACGCCGGGCTACCTCCGGCTGTCGTACGCCCTCGGTGACGAGGACCTGGTGGAGGGCGTGAGCCGGCTCCAGAAGCTGCTGGCGGAGGCGCGGGACTGACGTCCGCCTTCTTCGAAGGGAGGGGCAGCGGGAATCCACCCGCTGCCCCTCCCTTCGTTCGTGCCGTTCCTGTGTGCGAGCAAGACCACGAACGGGGAAACGGCTACCGGGAGCCCGGGAACGTACGGCAGGATCCTCGGATGGAGCGTGTACGTGATGTCTCTCAGCTGCCGAAGGCCCATCTGCACCTGCACTTCACCGGGTCGATGCGGCCCACCACCCTGCTGGAACTGGCCGACAAGTACGGCGTACGGCTGCCCGAGGCGCTGACCGAGGCGCTGTTCAGCGGGGAGCCGCCGAGACTGCGGGCGACCGACGAGCGGGGCTGGTTCCGCTTCCAGCGGCTGTACGACGCGGCGCGCTCGTGCCTGCGGGAGCCGGAGGACATCCGGCGGCTGGTCCGGGAGGCGGCCGAGGAGGACCTCAACGACGGCTCGGGGTGGCTGGAGATCCAGGTGGACCCGACCTCGTACGCGCCGCGCCTGGGCGGGCTGATCCCGGCGCTGGAGATCATCCTGGACGCGGTGGAGACGGCGTCGCGCGAGACGGGCCTGGGCATGCGGGTCCTGGTGGCCGCCAACCGTATGAAGCACCCGCTGGACGCCCGCACGCTGGCCCGTCTCGCGGTGCGCTACCGGGACCGGGGCGTGGTGGGCTTCGGCCTCTCCAACGACGAACGGCGGGGCATGGCGCGGGACTTCGACCGCGCCTTCTCGATCGCCCGGGACGGCGGGCTGCTGTCGGCCCCGCACGGCGGCGAGCTCACCGGCCCGGCCTCGGTCCGCGACTGCCTGGACGACCTGAGCGCCCACCGGGTGGGGCACGGGGTGCGCGCGGCCGAGGACCCGCGGCTGCTGCGGCGCCTCGCCGAGCGGGGCGTGACCTGCGAGGTCTGCCCCGCGTCGAACGTGGCGCTCGGCGTCTACGAGAAGCCCGAGGACGTCCCGCTGCGCACCCTGTTCGAGGCGGGCGTGCCGATGGCCCTGGGCGCGGACGACCCGCTGCTCTTCGGCTCCCGGCTGGCCGCCCAGTACGACATCGCCCGGCGGCACCACGGCTTCACGGACGAGCAGCTGGCCGAGCTGGCCCGGCAGTCGATCCGCGCCTCGGCGGCACCGGAGGACATCCGGGCCAAGCTGCTGTCGGGCGTCGACGACTGGCTCGGCACGCCGGTCGGCTGAGGCGGGCGGAGAACTCGCGCGGCCGACCCCGGCGGGGGCCCGCGGAACAGAGGCCGGCGGACGGAGGACGGCCGGGGCGGGGGCCGGCAGGCGGCAGGCGGGTGCTAGAGGCTCACGCCCACCGTCACCGGCTCGTTGACCAGGGTGATGCCGAACGCCTCGCGGACCCCGGTGACCACCTCACGGGCCAGCGTGAGCAGGTCCTCGGTGGTGGCCGCCCCGCGGTTGGTGAGGGCGAGGGTGTGCTTGGTGGAGATGCGGGCGGGCCCGGTGCCGTACCCCTTGGTGAAGCCCGCCTTGTCGATCAGCCAGGCCGCCGAGGTCTTGGTGTGCCCCTGCCCCGCCGGGTACGCGGGCGGCTCGACGCCGTCGCCCAGCCGCTCCCCCACGCGCGCGCGGAAGGCGTCGAACTCGGCGTCCGTGAGGATCGGGTTGGTGAAGAAGGACCCGGCCGACCAGGTGTCGTGGTCCTCGGCGTCCAGCACCATGCCCTTCCCGGCACGCAGCTTCAGCACGGTCTCGCGCGCGGTGGCGAGCGGCACCCGGTCGCCCGGCTCCACGCCGAGCGCGCGGGCCGTCTCGGCGTACCGGAGGGGCGCGGACAGCCCGTCCGCGTCCTCCAGCAGGAAGCGGACGCGCAGCACCACGTACCGCTCGGGGTCCGCCTTGAAGCGGCTGTGGCGGTAGGAGAAGGCGCACTCCTCGTTGGTGAGGGTCACCGTCTCGCCGGCCCGGCGGTCGTAGGCGACGACCTCGGTGATCGTGGCGGAGACCTCCTGGCCGTACGCCCCGACGTTCTGGATCGGGGTCGCGCCGGCCGAGCCCGGGATGCCGGACAGACATTCGACGCCCGCGAGTCCGGCCTCGACGGTGCGGGCGACGGCGTCGGCCCACACCTCGCCGGCGGCGAGCTCCAGCGTCGTGCCGGTCAGCTCGAAGCCGGTGGTGGCGATGCGCACGGCGGTGCCGTCGAAGCCCTTGTCGCCGATGACCAGGTTCGAACCGCCGCCGATGACCAGCAGCGGGACACCGGCGGCGTCGGCCTCGCGGACGGCGTCGATCACCTCGGCGTCGGTCGTCGCGGTGATCAGCCGGGTCGCGGGGCCGCCCAGCCGGAAGGTGGTCAGCGGGGCCAGGGGCGCGTCGTGGAGTTCCTGCACGCGCCCAAGACTACGAGACGGCGTCGACGGCCCCGCTCCCCGGCGCCCGCCGGGCCCGTGCGGCCCCGGGCGAGCCGCACGGCCCCCGGGCCGGCCGTACGACCGCCACGGCCGAGTCCCTACGACGGCCCGCGCCGTAGGACCGTCTCGGGCGGGTCCCCACGACGGCCCGCGTCGTACGACCGTCTCAGGCCAGCCGCACGACGGCCCGCGACATGCCCAGCACCTTCTGGCCGCCGCTGGTGGCCGTCAGGTCCACGCGCACGGTGTCGTCGTCGAGCTTGGCCGCCACCTTGCCACTGACCTCGATCGTGGCGCCCTTGTCGTCGTCCGGGACGACGACGGGCTTGGTGAAGCGGACGCCGTACTCGACGACCGCGCCCGGGTCGCCCGTCCAGTCGGTGACCACGCGGATCGCCTCGGCCATGGTGAACATGCCGTGTGCGATGACGTCCGGCAGCCCGACCTCCTTGGCGAACCGCTCGTTCCAGTGGATGGGGTTGAAGTCACCGGAGGCGCCCGCGTACTGGACGAGGGTGGCGCGGGTCACGGGGAAGGTCTGCGCCGGCAGCTCGGTGCCGACCTCGACGTCGGCGTACGAAATCTTCGCCGTCATGGATTGCTCACGCCTCCTCGGCCGCGCGGGCCACGAGCTTGGTCCAGGCGGTCACGACGTGCTCGCCCGCCTCGTCGTGCACCTCGCCGCGGATGTCCAGGATGTCGTTGCCGGCCAGCGACTTGATCGCCTCGATGGTGGAGGTGACCGCCAGGCGGTCACCGGCGCGCACGGGGCGGGTGTAGGCGAACTTCTGGTCGCCGTGCACCACGCGGCTGTAGTCGAGGCCGAGCTGCGGGTCCTCGACGACCCGTCCCGCGGCCTTGAACGTGATCGCGAACACGAAGGTGGGCGGGGCGATCACGTCGGGGTGGCCGAGCGCCTTGGCGGCCTCCGGGTCCGTGTAGGCGGGGTTGGCGTCCCCCACGGCCTCCGCGAACTCCCGGATCTTCTCCCGGCCCACCTCGTAGGGGGCGGTGGGCGGGTAGGACCGCCCCACGAAGGACTGGTCGAGCGCCATGGGCTCGGCACCTCCTGATGTCACGTGCTGTTGTAACGGGATGAATCGGGGTGGGGTGGATCAGGTGGATCGGGACGGAACAGGATGAGGAAACACCATGAGGCCGCCCCCGAATGCGGGGGCGGCCTCATGGATGAGCCTGATTTATCGCGTCTCGCGGTGCGCGGTGTGCGCGTTGCAACGCGGGCAGTGCTTCTTCATCTCAAGACGGTCCGGGTTGTTACGCCGGTTCTTCTTGGTGATGTAGTTCCGCTCCTTGCACTCCACGCAGGCCAGCGTGATCTTCGGGCGGACGTCGGTGGCAGCCACGTGAGTGCTCCTTGACGAACGGATGGATTATTTCAACGCAAGAAAGAGTAGCCGATCGAAGGACCGACCCCGCAATCGGCTACTGTCAGTAGCGGTGACCGGACTTGAACCGGTGACACAGCGATTATGAGCCGCTTGCTCTACCGACTGAGCTACACCGCTGCGATGCGATCGGGCCCCGCCTCGCAGCGGGTACCTCTCACATCAGAGCCCCAAAACGGAATCGAACCGTTGACCTTCTCCTTACCATGGAGACGCTCTGCCGACTGAGCTATTGGGGCGAGCGATGAAGACATTACACGGTCGGTGGCCGTTCGCCCAAATCCGTTTCGGGGTACCTGTCCGGCACCGTCACCCGCCCCTCTCGCCCGCCGTCCGGGCCCCTTCGACCCCCGGGCCACACCGGTACGACTATTGCGCTCCTCCCCCTTCCAGGAGGGGAGCCACCCTAGGCTCGACTCACTCTGCGTGATCTTGCCTCCGCCGGCGCGGCCACGCGTCCGAGCACCAGACCACCCGCGAACCGGACCACCCGCGAAAGCGGCCGGAGCACCTCCGCCGCCCGGAGAGCCGCCGCACGACACCTGACACCTCGTATCTGGAGCGCGATGCCCGACAGTGAGCCGCAGCCGCCCGACTCGTCCTCCTCGTCCGGTTCCTGGGGGCGGCCCGACCCGGGCGGCCTGCTGCTGTGCGGGGCGCGGCTGACCGACGGGCGGACCGTGGACGTACGGCTGGCCGGCGGGCGCATCGAGGCGGTCGGCACGGCCGGCAGCCTCGGCACGGGCGGCGGCCGTGCCGAGGCTGCCGCGCGCGGCGGCGTGGCCCGTGTGGACCTCGACGGCTACCTGCTCCTGCCGGCCCCGGCCGAGCCCCACGCGCACGGCGACACGGCGCTGACCGCCGACAGCGGCGGGCCGGTCTCGGACGACCCCGAGGACGTCCAGCGCCGCGCCACCGAGGCCGCGCTGCTGCAACTGGGCCACGGCGCGACCGCGCTGCGCTCGCACGTGCGGGTGGGCGACGTCCAGGGGCTGGGCGCCCTGACCGCCGTCCTGCGCGCGCGGCGGGCCCTGCGCGGGCTCACCGAGCTGACGACGGTGGCGGTCCCCCGCGTACTGACCGGGACGGCCGGCGCGGACGGGCTGGCGGTGCTGCGGGACGCGCTGAAGATGGGCGCGTGCGTGGTCGGCGGCTGCCCCGACGTGGACCCCGATCCCACCGGCTACGTCGAGGCGGTCCTCGAGGTCGCCTCCGAGCACGGCTGCCCCGTGGACCTGCACACCGACGGCACCGACCCGGCCCGCCTGGCCCGCATCGCGGCGATGGCGGGCGGGTTGCGCCCCGGAGTGACGCTCGGTCCGTGCGGCGGCCTCGCGCGCCTGCCCGCCGAGGTGGCCTCGCGCACCGCCGACCAGCTCGCCGCGGCCGGCGTGTCGGTGGTGTGCCTGCCGCAGGGCGGCTGCGGGGCTGCCGAGGGCCGCGGGACGGCCCCGGTACGGCTGCTGCGGGCGGCCGGGGTCCGGGTGGCCGCCGGCAGCGGCGCCCTGCGGGACGTGGCCAATCCGGTGGGACGCGGGGACCCTCTGGAGGCGGCCTACCTGCTGGCCTCCCGCTACGGGCTGCGCCCCGAGGACGCCTACGACACGGTGAGCGCGGCGGCCCGCGCGGTGCTCGGCCTGCCCGAGGTGCGGGTGGAGGCCGGCTTCCCCGCCGAACTGCTCGCGGTGCGCGGCGGCCGGCTGGCGGGCGCGCTTTCCCTCGCGTACAGCCGCATCGTGGTGCACCGGGGGCGCGTGGTGGCCCGGACCAGCGCGGTACGCGAGTTCTGCGACTCGGCGACGACGGTGGAGCTGGGGCTGCCGCGGCAGGGGCGGGGGGAGTTGTCGTAGGGGCGTCGGCGTCGTGGCGAGCGTCCTGGGAGCGCCCCCGGCGGGGCGTCGGGTGCCTGTGGGGTTCCCGTGGGGTGCGACGGTGATCGCGGGGCGGGGCCGAAGTCGTGCGGCGAATGCGGCCGTCCGGGCGTACGGTCGGAAACATGCGCACAGTCATCGCTGGGGGTCATGGACAGATCGCGCTGCGGCTGGAGCGGTTGCTCGCCGCGCGCGGGGACGAGGTCGCGGGCATCATCCGCCGCGCCGAGCAGGGCGACGACCTGCGGGCGGCCGGTGCCGAACCGATCGTGCTCGACCTGGAGTCGGCCTCGGCCGAGGAGGTCGCGGAGCGGCTGCGGGGCGCGGACGCGGCGGTGTTCGCGGCGGGCGCGGGCCCGGGCAGCGGCGTGGACCGCAAGGCCACCGTGGACAAGGGCGCGGCGATCCTGTTCGCGGACGCGGCGGTCCGGGCGGGCGTACGGCGGCACGTGGTCGTGTCGTCGATGGGCGCGGACGCGGGGCACCAGGGCGACGAGGTCTTCGACGCGTACCTGCGCGCCAAGGGGGAGGCGGACGACCACGTCCGCGGTCTGCGGGACCTGGACTGGACGATCCTGCGGCCCGGCGCGCTGACGAACGACGCCGGGACCGGTCTCGTACGCCTGGAGGCCCACACCGGCCGCGGCCCGATCCCGCGCGACGACGTGGCCGCCGTCCTGGCCGAGCTGGTGGACACACCGGCGACGACCGGCCTCACCCTGGAACTGGTCGGCGGGTCGACGCCGGTGTCGGTGGCGGTGAAGTCCGTGGCGGGCAACTGAGGTTGGCGTTGAAGTCCATGGCGATCGACTGAGATTGGTCGCGTCGCTGAAGTCCGTGGCGGTCGACTGAGGTTGGCGGCGGAGGGGGTGCCAGGGCACGGCGCGGGACGGCGGGGCCGCCCGCCCGCGCTCACCGGCGCCCGTCCGCGCGCTCGCTAGAACAAGGGCAACTGCCCGGGGAACTCGGGAACGACATGGCCGTCCAACGACGGCTGCTCCGCCCCGAGTTGCGCCGTGTGACGCGACCCGGGGCAGGAGGTCAGCTCGCCGTTCCCCCGCGCTCCGGGCGGGTCGTGCCGCGCGAACCGCCCGGCGACGACGGCGATCTCACGACGGCACACGGGACAGGACCTGCGACGGGGCGACATGGCTCCAGTGTGCCGCCCGGCACCGACATCGCCACCGGCGACGAAACGGTGCCGGGACGAAACGGTGCCGGGGCGGACCGAGTCGGTACGGAGCGGTCGCCGGTACGGAGTCGGTACGGAGCGGTCGCCGGTACGGAGTCGGTACGGAGCGGTCGCCGGTACGGAGTCGGTACGGAGCAGCGCCGGGGCGGAGCGGATCAGCCGGCCATGATGCTGCCGAACTCGGGGCGGCCGCTGGTGGAGACGCCGACGTTGGACGGGCCGAAGGAGACCGCGCCGCCGGTGCCGATCTTCCCGCCGTCGGAGAGAAGGCCGACGACGCTGCCGTTCCAGTCGTTCTCGCCGTTGGCGCCCACGGTCAGGTCGGCCTTGTGGTCGCCGTTGACGTCGGACAGGAAGACCTCGCCGCCGAAGTTGTCGGACGCCTCGTTGCCGCCGGGCACGCCGGTGGTGTTCTGGTGGAAGTACTGGCTGCCGGTGGTGGTGACGCCGGAGGCGGACCCGTACAGGACGGTGACCGCGCCGGCGTCGGTCACCGAGGTGGTGCCGGTGGTGATGTTCTCGGCGGGCGCGCCGACGGCGATGTCGGCGTAGCCGTCGCCGTTGATGTCGCCGGTGGAGACCTCCCAGCCGAAGGCGTCGCCGGTCTCCGGGTCGCTGGGGACGCCGGAGGTGCCCTGGCTGATGGAGACCGTCGAATAACCGCTGTAGTTGTTGCCGTAGATGACGTTGATCTTGCCGCCCTTGGTGGCGCCGGAGATGCCGTCGTCCCAGGTCTCGCCGATGACGAGGTCGTCCTTGCCGTCGCCGTTGAGGTCCCCGGTGGCGGTGATGAAGCCGGGTGCCAGGTTCTCCTCGGAGCCGCCCTCCAGCTTGGTGCCGGTGGGCGAGGCGTAGATGAGGATGTTGGTGTCGTACTGGGTGGAGGCGTTGTAGCCGTTGACGATCAGGTCGTCCCCGCCGCCGCCGTTGAAGTCGGCGGTGACCAGGTGCAGGGCTCCGGCGCCGCTTCCACTGATGATGTTGAACGGCTGGTAGTAGCTGCCGCCCGTGCCGCCGGACTTGGTGAAGCCGCCCCGGAAGATCCACACCTTGGCGGAGGTGCCGCCGGCCGCCAGGTCCATTTTGCCGTCGGGGTCGAAGTCACCGGCCGCCAGGGACTGCCCGAACTTGTCCTGGCCCGTGGGGTTCGGGTCGGCGACCGTGGTGCCGCCGGAGAGACCGGAGGCGGAGCCCCAGACGATGGCGACGGTGCCGCCGTCGGTGTCGCTGCCGACGTCCTCACCGGGGGCGCCCACGGCGAGGTCCGCGTAGCCGTCGCCGTTGAAGTCGCCGGCCGCGGTGGCCCGGCCGAAGAAGTCGTTCGTCTCCGCGGCACCCGGGACACCGGTGGAGTCCTGGCTGATGAGCGTACGGCTGGTGGCCTTCAGACCGCTCGCCGATCCGTACATCACGGCGATCTGGCCCGCGTTGGACTTGCCGCTCACGGTGGCGTACGGGGCGGACATGGCGACGTCGCGGTAGCCGTCCCCGTTGAAGTCGCCCTGCAGGCCGGAGCCCGCCGCGGATGCGGTGCCGGCGGCGGCCGTCAGCAGGCTGCCGGTGAGGGCCGCGGCCGCTGCCGTCGCCAGGGCGAGACGTATACGTGTGTGCATGCGGGCGTTCTCCAGTGCATGCGGGGGCGCCGGACGGCGCCCCGAGCCATTGGGAGTGCCACGCGGTCCCCGCCCGCCCGAGGTCTGCCGATTCCTCATCGGTCCTCGCTCGCGACGCGGAACAGCGATGGCGTATCCCAGACCACCCAGACGGGGCTGTGGTTGCCCACGAGCCGCGAGTTTCCCCGATCCCTTCGCCGCACCACACGGAGCTGCGATTTTCCGCTGACCCATGTGCGCCGTGCGCCCGGCACGGAACGAGGTGACCAAGCCCTGCCGCGATGGCCACGGCCGCGCTGTCACACCGCGGCCGCTCTCGCCGTCACCGACGTCGCCGCGGCACTCGGCCGCTTCCCGGATGTCCCGCGGCCCTGACCGGTCCCGCCACCGCCCGACGCTGGAGACTGGCCCGGTGACCAACCCCATTACGGAGACCAGCCGCGCCACCCTGATCCGCCGCGGCTACGCCCTGGAGTACACCACCCTGGGCTGGAACGTTGCCGGCATCGTCGTACTGGCGACCGCCGCGATCTCGGCCCGGTCGGTGGCCCTGGCCGGATTCGGTCTGGACTCATTGATCGAGATCGGCGCCTCGACTGTGGTGATCTGGGAGCTCTCCGGCACCGGTGAGGAACGCCGGCGCCGCGGCCTGAAGCTGATCGGCGTCGGTTTCGCCGCCCTCGCCCTGTACCTTCTCGTCCAGTCGACCTGGACCCTCGCCACCGGCTTCCAGCCGCACCACTCCCCGCTCGGGATCGGCTGGACCGCCCTCACCGCGGCCGTCATGTTCGCCCTCGCCGCAGGCAAGGCCCGCACCGGAGCCGCCCTCGACAACCCTGTTCTGAAAACCGAGGGCCGCGTCACCCTCATCGACGGGCTCCTGGCCGCCGCCGTCCTGCTCGGCCTGCTCCTCAACACCACCCTCGGCTGGTGGTGGGCGGACCCTGCCGCCGGCTATGTCCTGGTCTACTACGCCATCCGTGAGGTCCGGGAAATCTTCTCCGCCGACCACTGAATCTCGGGCGAGACCGGCTGGGGAACGCTGACACTGCGCCAGGGAGTCGTGCGCTCCGGCCGGGGCTGGACCGATGAGGGCCGGGCCCACGAGGAGCGGCACCTGAAGGCCCGCGCGAAGAAGGCCTCACGTCCCGTTCCGATCCCTCCGCACTTCGTGCAGATCCTGCGCCAGTCTGGGCCGTCCCCCGGGGGACGCCTGTCACCCGTCACCCCACGTCCGCCCCACCGGAAGACGGCTCTGGTAGGCCGTTCAACCGGTCAGCCAGGATCATCGCCACATCATCGGCCAGGTCGCCACCGGTGTGGCGGATCAACGCCTGGTGCAGTTGCTCCAGGAACTGCGGTGGCGTGGTGCCGACGCCTATCCCCTCCATGGCCTCCGGCAGAGCGAAGAATTCGCTGTCACGATTGCGGGCCTCGATCACACCGTCGGTATACAGCAACAGACGGTCACCGGGGGTGAACGCATAGCTCTCAGGCTTCACGGGGATGTCGGTGATGAGGTCTTCGAGGCCGAGAGGCGGCAACGGCAAGCTCGGCATCAGTGGTGCAGTCCTGCCCTGGTGCAGCAGCAGCGGTGGCGGATGTCCACGGTTGACCAGCTGCACCACGGGTTCGTCCGGCACCTGCGCGATGAGCGCCGTGGTGAACCCCTCCAGCAGAACCTCCTGACCATACGCACCCGGCACGGCGAGTTCCCGTCGCAGCGCCGCCCCGCAGTGGTTCATGACCTCCACCAGGTCGTCCTCGTAGTGCACGGCTTCCCGGAACGCGCCCAGCGCCACCGCGACGGCTCGCACCGCGGACAGCCCCTTGCCCCGGACGTCCCCGACGATCATCCGGACGCCGTACCGCGTCTGTACCGCCTCGTACAGATCACCGCCCACCCGTGCCCCCGTCCCGGCCGCAAGGCACATGCTGCCGGTCGACACTGGCCCCAGGCGCGCGGGCACGGGTCGCAGCACGACGTCCTGGGCCGCCACGGCGATCCGGCGGACCTGGTCGAGCTCTCGCCGCCTGCGCTCCTGCATGGCGCGGCTGGTGAAGAAGCCAGCCGCGGAGACCAGGGCCAGAGCCAGGAAGTTGCTGTAGACCTGCAGGGTGCCCCACGCCCCGTTGTAGGTCGCGGTGGTCACACTGATCGCCAGCGCCAGGGCCGCCGCCGCGGTGGTGCCCCGGGGCCCCAACGTCACTGCCGCCAGCGCCGGCACCGCGGTGAGGAAGGGGCCGGTATAGATGAAGTGCGCAGGCGTGAGTTCGATGACCAGCACAGCCAGCGCGATCAGATAGGGCACACACTGCATCAGCGTGAAGAGGACCCGGTTGTGACCGCCCGCCCCTGGCACCAGGGGTGAGCGCAAGAGCCACTTCATGCACCAAGCCTGCCTCGCAATCACCCACGGCTCCACCCCAGCCCGCCGCCCTCGGCAGCACTGGGACCGGCCCGGCCCATGTACAGACCGCGTGGGTCAGCCCGCCTCATCTGGATCTTGTCCGGACTGGGAACCGGCCGCCTCACAGGCACCCCACCACGTCTCCACCACGGACGGTCGGGCAGCAGCTCCGTCGGTCTCGGCCGCCCTCATCGTGCTTCGCGGCCGTCGGCCTCAGGCATGTCTTGCAGCGGAATACGACCTTCGGTAGGCGACCCAATAGCCGGTACTTGATCACCCAGAGATGTCTAGGTTCAGTTGATGCTTGACGGATCTGTGTCGGTTGATGCTTGTCGGTTCCTAGCCTGTTGTGCGGTTCTTCGTGCCGTAGGCCTTGTAGCGGGTCACCTCCTTGGTGGTGGTGCGAGGGACCGTGCGTAGGCGGTTCCCGTCACGGTCCGGACGTGCAGGGTGGTGTCGGTGACCTCGACGGTGACCACGGTGCGGGCATGGGCCATGCCGACCTGGACCTGCTGGCCGCAGACCTGGATGCTGCCGCGGGCGGACACCTTGCGGCCAACCCGGACCGGCTCGGCGGGGGCCTTGGGCGGCAGCGGACTGAGCTGGGCATCGCTGATATAGGCCCGCCGCTCTGGCGGAACCGGGCAGGGCAGAGTCCGCACCAGCGTCCCATCAGTGATCACCTGCATTAGCGGTCCTTCCAGTCGCAGGGTCACCCGCTGCCCGGCCAGCGGAACACCCACCGTGATCTGCCGTCCGGCCAGGCCGACGACCCCTGAGGCATTCACCGTGCGGGCCACCTCGATGGGCACCCGGGCCGCGAGCCGGCCAGGCGCCCGGCCGGACGGGGCAGGACCCGCCGCACGGGCCCCGGACGCCCGCAGCCGGGCCAGGTCAGCGGTGCTCAGCCGGGACGGAACGGTCTTGATCCGCTGCCCGTCCAGGCTGACGTGGACGGTGGTGCTGTCCACCCACAACGTCACCGCAGCGCCCGCATGCCTCGGCCCGAACCAGAACTGCTGACCGGCCACCGCCAGGTTCCCGCTCGGCGGCACCACCCGGTCCACCTCCACCGCCTCCGGCGAGCCCAGCACCGCCTCCTGCGAGGCTTCGACCTCCCGCAGCACAGAGCCGCCGGCAGCGGGCGGAACGGTCAGCTGGACCGGAAGCAGCACCGGCAGCCCATCGGCGGGGGCAGGCTGGAAGCGGCTGGACGGGGCCGCCATGTCCAGCGACTGATGCGGACGCACGGTGTTGTAGTCCTCACGCCAGCCGTCGATGGCCGCCTGAGCCGCCGCCACACTGGTGAACGACGGTTGGTCGTCGAGGAGTTCACGCCGCAGCGACTGATGGAAGCGCTCGATCTTCCCCGTGGTCGTCGGCGAGCGCGGCTTGGTCAGCCGGTGCTTGATGCCATTGGTCCGGCAGATCCGGTCGAACAACACCTCCGTCGACGGCCCCAGCCTCCCGAACCGGCCGGTGAACTGCTTGCCGTTGTCGGTCAGCACCTCCTCCGGACAGCCGAACGCCACCAAAGCCGGGCCCTGGTGAGGGTTGGCCGGCAGCATGAGGTCAGAACACGTCGTAGCTGGGGCGGTCGGCTCCACGGCTCGCGGCGCTCCTGCCAGAGCATGGGCTCGCGCTGATCGAAGATGGCCGACGTTGCCTGGACCAGGGCTAGGGTCTCTTGCCGTGCCAGGTCAGATGCCTGCCAAGTTCTCTGCTCATGCGACTGCCGCCGCTGGAGCACGTAACCGACCAGAGATCCCAACAAAGTACCCGCGACAGCAATCAAGGCAACGGCATACGGCTCCATGGCCCTCCCCCAACGGCAGCTATTCCGGAGCGCCAGGATGCCTCAGAGCGGCTGACGCATGCTCTTGAACTGTGATGCTCGATGAAGACTCCGGGCCGTCGCCGGGCCGTGCATGGGTGCTCAACGACGACCAACGCTGACAACCCCCGACAGCAAAGTCGCAGTTCGCAGCGTTGATCGATTGCAGAGCCGCAGGTCAGGGACCCCGCCCTTCACTTCTTCGGCTACTGATCGCGCGATGGAGTTCGACTCGGCCATTAAGGCTCCGCCGACCGTTCGTACGCCTGCTGGACCGCACGCCCCGTTGTTCTACCTCGTCACGCAGCGTCAAACCAGGGCTTGTTGGCAGCCCAGTGCTTAACCCACCCAGCGAATCCCGGCTCAGCCGTGGTGTACCCGAACTCGGCTCCGAACGGAGTGGCACCTTCTCCGGTGATCACCCAGACGTGTCCACGATGCAGGCCGGTGACGATGAGGTGCCAGTACATGCCGCATCCGTCCGTTCCGAGGACGATTGACCCGTGATCGAAGACTCGACCCCTGATCAGGTCCGTTTCCTCCAACGGCTCTGAGTCGTCCTCTTCCCACAGCCACTGCGAGGTGAGGGGGAAGGGCTGGCTCAGGTCACGTTCCGAGTCGTCCCCCCAGTCATCGGGCAGCTCTGCCAGGCCAACCAACCCGTAGTCCGGCGGACCGGAGTACGAGCCGTCGGTGATCTCCGCAACGAAGGTCCGATATGGCTCCGGCAGAACTATGCCGTGCTCCGCTTCAAAGGCTCGCACCGCGTCCCAGCCCAGCGCGGACTGACCGCTGTCGTCGACAGCGAAGGCCGCACGGAGCACCGTGAGGTCCTTAGGATCTGCCTGCTCAAGATTCATGCGGCCCATAGATACCAATCAGCGGTGACAGCGCACGACCGGGTCAGAGTCCGCCGACCACGTAGTCAAGATCACGACATCGTGCCACGAGCGTGCCAGAACAACGGGGGAACCGCGGGGAACGACGGGCACAGGGGTTGGGTGGAAAAGAGAGCGGCCCCCGACCAAACTTGCTGGTCAGGGGCCGATTCCCATTAGCGTGGCGGCGCCAGGATTCGAACCTGGGAAGGCTGAGCCGGCAGATTTACAGTCTGCTCCCTTTGGCCGCTCGGGCACACCGCCGGGGTCGCTGCCGGTCGCACCACTTTTCGGCGGTGCTCCCTGGCAACGACGTAAACAATACCCGATACGCAGGGGTGCTTCGCCACCCGATTGATCGGCGCCGACGGGGCAGGGGGTGGCTAGGCTTGTCCGGATGCGGCCCGGCTCTCATGCCGGGCTCGGCGGCCACCCCCACGCCCGCCGGCACGCACCCGACACGCACCCCAGAAGGAGCCACAGGACATGGCCGACTCCAGTTTCGACATCGTCTCGAAGGTCGAGCGGCAGGAGGTCGACAACGCCCTCAACCAGACCGCCAAGGAGATCTCGCAGCGCTACGACTTCAAGGGTGTGGGCGCCTCGATCTCGTGGTCCGGTGACAAGATCCTCATGGAGGCGAACTCCGAGGACCGGGTGAAGGCTGTCCTCGACGTCTTCCAGTCCAAGCTGATCAAGCGCGGCATCTCGCTGAAGGCCCTGGACGCCGGCGAGCCGCAGCTCTCCGGCAAGGAGTACAAGCTCTTCGCGTCGATCGAGGAAGGCATCTCCCAGGACAACGCCAAGAAGGTGGCGAAGATCATCCGCGACGAGGGCCCCAAGGGCGTGAAGGCCCAGGTCCAGGGTGAGGAGCTGCGCGTCACCTCCAAGAGCCGTGACGACCTCCAGGCCGTGATCGCCCTGCTGAAGGGCAAGGACTTCGACTTCGCGCTGCAGTTCGTGAACTACCGGTAGCCGGTGGTACGAGCCGTCGGCGTTCCGGCACGGCGGTCCGGCGCTGCAGTGGTACGGAAGGGTGGGCACCCGAGGGTGCACACCCTTCCGTCTTCGGTGCGTGTCGGTTAAGGAGTCAGTCGCGCGAGTTGCCGAACAGGATGCGGTAGGCGATCAGCAGCACGAGGGAGCCGCCGATGGCCGCGGCCCAGGTGGCGCCGTCGTAGAAGTGCTTGCTGACGGGGTGGTCCAGCCAGCGGGCCGAGATCCAGCCGCCGATGAACGCGCCCGCGATGCCGATGAGCGTCGTGCCGATGAAGCCGCCCGGGTCGCGGCCCGGCAGCAGAAACTTCGCGATGGCTCCGGCCAACAGCCCGAGGATGATCCAACTGATGATGCCCATGCCCTGAACCTGCCCTTCCACACTGTGTCCGCACCGTCCCGGCGTTGTGGAATCGGTTCGGACGGACTGCGCCCGCGGGCCGTGCGTCGTTCTCGTCCTCGTCGTGTCCGACCGGTGCTGGTCGTGGCGTCTGCCACACGCGGTCTGCCACACGTGTGTTCGTGCCGCGTTGATGGAGGGGACGTCAGGGCGACACCCTCCGGTTGCGTCGATCAGTAAGGTGCGGCCCATGACACCGCCCACTTCCACCACCGAACTGCGACGCACGCTGGGGCTCGGGGACGCCGTGGTCATCGGCCTCGGTTCGATGATCGGGGCGGGGATCTTCGCCGCTCTGGGCCCGGCCGCGCGCGCGGCCGGATCCGGTCTGCTGGTCGGCCTCGGGGTCGCCGCCGTGGTCGCCTACTGCAACGCCATGTCGTCGGCACGGCTCGCCGCCCGGTACCCGGCTTCGGGCGGCACGTACGTGTACGGCCGTGAGCGGCTCGGCGTGTTCTGGGGATACCTCGCGGGCTGGGCGTTCGTGGTGGGGAAGACGGCCTCCTGTGCGGCGATGGCGCTCACCGTGGGGACGTACGTCTGGCCGGAGCAGGCGCACGCCGTGGCGGTCGCGGCGGTGGTCGCGCTCACGGCGGTGAACTACGGCGGCATCCAGAAGTCCGCCTGGCTGACGCGGGCGATCGTGGCGGTGGTTCTCGCGGTCCTCGCTTCCGTGGTGGTCGTGTGTCTGGGCTCCGGCGCCTCCGACGCCGAACGGCTCGCCATCGGCGACTCCGGTGGCGCGGGCGGCGTGCTGCAGGCGGCCGGGCTGCTGTTCTTCGCCTTCGCGGGGTACGCGCGGATCGCGACCCTCGGCGAGGAGGTACGGGATCCGGCGCGCACCATCCCCCGCGCGATCCCGCTCGCTCTCGGTGTCGCGCTCGCGGTGTACACGTGCGTGGCGGTCGCCGTCCTCTCCGTGCTGGGGCCGGAAGGGCTGGGGAGCGCGAGCGCGCCGCTGGCCGACGCGGTGCGCGCGGCCGGGGCGCCGGGGATGATCCCGGTGGTGCGGGTGGGGGCCGCCGTGGCGGCGCTGGGGTCACTGCTGGCGCTGATCCTGGGCGTCTCGCGCACCACGCTGGCCATGGCCCGGGACGGGCACCTGCCCCGTCCTCTCGCCACCGTGCATCCGCGTTTCCAGGTGCCGCACCGGGCGGAGTTGACCGTGGGTGCGGTGGTCGCGGTCCTGGCCGCCACGGTGGACGTCCGGGGCGCGATCGGTTTCTCCTCCTTCGGTGTGCTGGCGTACTACGCGGTGGCCAACGCCTCCGCCTGGACCCTCGACGCCGCTCCGGTCCGGCGGGTCGTGCCGGCGCTGGGTCTGGTCGGGTGCGTGGTGCTGGCGTTCGCGCTGCCGTGGATCTCCGTGGTCGTGGGCGCGGCGGTGCTGGCGGTGGGCGTGGCCGCGTACGGCGTACGGCGGTGGGTGACGGCGGCGCGGTAGACGGGCGCGCGAGTCCGGGTTCGGTGGCCGTGCGCTCGGGCGTCGGTGCCGCGGTCGCTGTGGCTCGGGTGCGGTGCGGGTGCGGTGCGGGTGCGGTGGCCGTGCGCTCTGCGGGGCGGGCTCAGGACGTCCGGGCGGGCCCCGTGCGTATGCGGAAGTCGGGCCAGGGGGCCATCTCCGGCTCCTCGTTCATCTCCTCGTACCAGCCCGTGCCGTCGACCCAGGTGTGCAGCCAGTCGGCGAGGCTGGGGGCGTCGACGAACCAGGCGTGGTCGGGGTCGCCCGGGTTCGGCTCGAAGAGCAGCACGGTGGCTTCCGGGGCCCGGCAGTCCACGCACGCGTACATGGCGCAGCCCCAGTGGGATATCGGCAGCACGCCCTCGGGCCAGGGCCACTCCGGGTCCCTGCGTCCGGATTCACGCTGAGACAGGTAGTGCGGGACGGCGGCGGGTTCACCGGCCGGCGGGCTGTCGAGCAGGGGCAACAGCCCGTACTCGGGGCCGAATCCGCCGTCTCCTACGCGTAGGTAGAGCTGGGCGAGCAGCGGGGGCAGGCGGAACCCCAGCGCGGCCTCGGCCCGGGCCAGCGTGGCGGTGTCCACAGGGGCGGGAAGCGAAGTCCAGCCGTACGGACGGGTGTCGCGGGCCTTGGCCTCCACCCGTGTCAGCAACTGCTCGTGCGCGGTCATGGGTTCATGATGCAGGCCGCCACCGACAGTCGGGCGGACCTGTGGACAACCGGCGCGATGTGGACAACCGGGTCAGCCCGTCAGCGGGTCGGCCCATCAGCGCGTCGCGAACGGCTCGTCGGTGCGGACGATCTCGCGGCCCAGCGGGAACAGGGAGACCGGAATCAGCTTCAAGTTTCCGATGCCGAAAGGGATGCCGATGACCGTGAGGCACAGGGCGATGCCCGTGGTGATGGGAGTGAGCGCCGGCCACCAGCCCGCGAGGACCAGCCACAGGAAGTTGCCGATGCACGAGGAGCGCCCGCGTCGCGTCGCTCGACCGTGGTGTACCGAAAGGGCCAGAGGGCGTAGACGCCGATCCGGGAGGCCGCGAGGCCGAACGGGATCGTCTCCGAACGTTCCCGATCACGCTACAACGGCGCTGCGGTTCCGCCTGAACGCGTGAACAGCTGATACTTGTGTCAGCAGGGAGTGCCGGCGGAGCGACCTGGAGAGGTGCCGATCATGAAGCTGTTCAACCTGCTGCTCAACATCCTGTGGCTGGTCTTCTGCGGCATCTGGATGGCGATCGGCTACCTGATCGCCGCGCTGATCTGCTTCATCTTGATCATCACCATCCCGTTCGGCATTGCGTCGCTGCGTATCGCCGGCTTCGTACTGTGGCCCTTCGGCCGCACCACTGTGGAGCGGCGGGACGCCGGGGCGGGATCGTTCATCGGCAACGTGATCTGGGTGATCTTCGCAGGCTGGTGGTTGGCTCTGGGCCACCTGATCACGAGCATCCCGCTGTTCCTGTCGATCATCGGCATCCCCTTTGGATGGGCCAACCTGAAGCTCATCCCGATCTCGCTCATGCCGCTCGGGCGTGAGGTGGTCGCGACCGATCTGGAGTTCGGCGGGCGCTGAGGTGGCCCCACTCTGCGGTAGCACCTGCACGCGCTCGGAGGGGAGGCGATGTACTCGGGCTGGTGATCGAGGCCTTGCAGGAAGCGAGTGACGACGAGGTGACCGCTGGAGTGGCTGTTACCCGCCGTCCAACGCCTGGCCCGCCATGTCCTGCTCCAGTGCCAGCCGGATGAGGTCAGCCCTGCGGCGAGATCCGGTCTTCCTGCCCAGCCGGTCAAGATGTGAGTGAACGGTGTGCTCACTGATGTTCAGCTTGGACGCGATTTCACGGTCGGTGGCGCCATTCGCGACGAGCACCAAGACCTGTCTCTCCCGTTCGGTGATGTGGCCAGAGTGCACGGGTGGACTCTGATTTTTGAAGCTCGTGGAGAAATAGCTGCGCCCGGAAGCTACGGTACGAACTGCTTTCAGCAGCTCCGATTCTCCGATTTGCTGGCTGAGGTAACCCCGGGCACCGGCCTCAATCGATGAGAAGAGCTCATTCTGCGCCTCAGAAGGCGACAGCACCACAACCGCATGCCCCCGCCGATGCAATCGAGTGATCAGATCGGCTGTGCTCCCGATGGAGACCTGCAGGTTGAGAAGGGCGATGTCTGCACCGTCCATCTGGTAGTCATACTCACAGATGCGCCTGACGGAGGTAACTCTGCGCAGGTCCGGCGCGGCATCGATCACGTTCTCGAGGCCACGCCGAAGAAGCGGGCAGTCGGAGAGAACTGCTACATGCGTCGGTTGTGAGCTCATCGAAATCCCATGGTAGACGGGACACCAGCCACGCGGCGGGCGTAGGACCAGACGACCGGGGGGAAGCGACCGCATCAGCCCCAGAATCGCCGCGTTGCCACCTGTAGGCATCCTGACCTAGCCCGTTTGGGATGAGGAGCCTCGACTGCGAGCCCTGCCAGTCCAGGTGACCCAGTCCGCCGACCGGTGAACGCTGGGCCCGAGGTTCCATTCGCTGTTCGTCGGTCGCGGCTGTGCGACCAGAGCCGCTGCGTTCGGCCCGGGGCGGTGACGCCCACCCGTCACTGCGACGACGGACTGCGTCCAAGGCCCCCTGCGATGACCAAGAGGCGCTTGCCGTCATGGAGCGGCGCGAAGTCCCGCGCCTCGAAGTGCGCTCGGGGGCCTGGCCCAGGGACTGGCCAGCAGATATATGCGGCGGGGTCGGGGTTGACGTGTTTGCATCAGATGGCACAGGCCGTCGAACCGTGACTGGCGGCGATCTTCCAGTCGAGGCGAAGGAGCAGTGCTCCGTTGTTTGACTGGTGCGCCACTGGTGCAGAGCACAGTCCGATGACCACGCCGGTAACTCCTTCCCCATTACGGTCGGTAATTGACGGGCTCGGCCTTTTTCTGGGCCGTCGGGACTGTGGCCGCCACAACTCGCCTCCGGGGCACTGTGCACGCCAAGCGGTCGCCCGCCCACCGCAGAAAGGCGGTTGGGAGGAAGACCGCGTCCGCGGCGATCATCACCAATGCGAAGAAGGGCAGGCCAAGCAGAATCCCGATGCCCGCATGCAAGGACATCATGACGGTGACCATCACGGTCCTCACTCGGCTGTTGAAAAGCGTGAACGGAAAGGCGACCTCGACGATCACCGTGCCGTAGGTGAGCAGCAAGACCAGCAGGCTGCTGCTTGCGACAGCGTTGGACAGAGCGGGCCACGGGGTGAAGACCGCGACGTGCAGCGGGTAGTACAGTGCCGTGCCGTCCTGCCAGACGGAACCCTGAATCTTGTACCAACCGGCGGTCGCGTAGATCAGGCACACCTCGACCACGATCACGAACATCGCGCCCGCGTGCACCACGTTGCCGACCGCCTCCATGACGGTACGAGGCTCCCCGGGTGCGTAGCGCCGTACGAGCCACCACGCAACCTGTGCGAAGAGGAAGCCCCAGAGCAGCAACGCCCAGCCTGTGCTCAGTCTGCCCATCCCGGTGACAATTGCCAGCAAGGCGGCAGAGAACACCCACATGACGACCCCGACCGTGTCCCGGCCGGCGTCGCTGCCGCGCGCGGCACGCCGCGCGTCCAACGACCACACCTGGCCGCACCGAGTGAACACCAGGTATATCGCCATGACGTGCATGACATTGTCGCCACCGTCCCCCACGAAGGGACTACGGTTCAGGAGCGCCAGCGCACCGATCATGAAAAACAGGGAGGCGGTACGCGTCCGCCACCCGAGGAGCAGCATCACCGACGCAGCGATCGCCGCAGCGTAGACGATCTCGAACCACAGTCGACCGTCATTCCACATGAGCACGGTGAAGGCATGGTCGTTGGCGATCAGCTCACGGGCCATGGACCAGCTCCAGGGGCTGTCCGGCCCGTAGAGCTCATTGCGGTGCACCCGCTCGCGCAGCAGAAAGGCGAGCCAGGTGAACGAGAAGCCGATGCGTATGACGGCCGCTTGGTACGGCGCGATGGCACCGCTGGTGATACGCGCGAGGTCTCGCCTGATCGCCGCAACGACGCGCTGCCACAGACCGGCGAGAGGCGGTGGCTCGGATTCCCTGCCGAGCGTGGCCCGGGTCACTTGAAGTCCTCCGCCTGGACAACCCACCACGGCTGAACCAGATAGCTGGTCCTGGTGTCGGTTTTCTGATTGCTCCACGGGGGCGCCCCCACCGGGTTGGTAGCCGTGCGCACCTGGACGACGATTACGGTGCCGCCGTCAATGTTCTGTCCGAGACGATGGGCGACGATGCGCAACAGGTACTTCTGCGTCAGGTTTCCGATTGATCCGATCGGGCGACCCTGACCATCACGCGTGTCGACGAAATTGGCCCAGCCAAGCCGAAGTTCGTTCTGTTCTACGTGACTGGGGAAAGGGTTGTGCAGGACCTTCTTCTGATCCCTTGCGGTCAAGTCCACCCAATCGGTGTCTCTGAGACTTCCGTCAGGCATCAGGACCTTCGCGCGCGCCTGAACCTGGGTATTTTGTGCCGGTACGTTGGGGGCGAAGAGCCTCCAGCCCTGTGTGAACTCGGGCACAACGTAATTGTTGATACCTGCGGCGTGACGCTGCGAGAAGGCGTTCGCGGGGGCGATGCTGAGGAAGAGTATCGCTAAATGCACGACAGCTCCAACCATGACGCCCACCACCGCGAGCGCGATAACGCTCACCGATATCGGCGAGAGGCCTGATACCCCACTCAGCCTGCCGACGTGATTCGGCGGCGATCCGCCGCCTCGCAACGCGCCGTCCGGAGTTTCTCCGGCCGGCGCGTTCCCGTCATTCCCAGTCCGCATGCCTCACCCCGCGTTCCCCTGGACGTTGCCCTGGGCGTTGCCCTGGGCGTTGCCCTGTGCATTGCCCTGTGCATTGCCCTGAGCGTTGCCCTGAGCGTTGCCCTGTGCATTGCCCTGCACGTTGCCCTGCACGTTGCCCTGGGCATTGCCCTGAGCGTTGCCCTGAGCATTGCCCTGCACGTTGCCCTGTGCATTGCCCTGTGCATTGCCCTGTGCATTGCCCTGTGCATTGCCCTGCACGTTCCCCTGCACGTTGCCCTGAGCATTCCCCTGCGCATTCCCCTGCGCATTCCCCTGCACGTTGCCCTGGGCGTTGCCCTGGGCGTTGCCCTGCACGTTCCCCTGCACGTTGCCCTGAGCATTCCCCTGCGCATTCCCCTGCGCATTGCCCTGCACGTTGCCCTGTGCATTGCCCTGCACGTTCCCCTGCACGTTGCCCTGGGCATTGCCCTGCACGTTCCCCTGCACGTTGCCCTGGGTATTGCCCTGCACGTTCCCCTGCACGTTGCCCTGGGCGTTGCCCTGCACGTTCCCCTGGACATTACCCTGCACGTTGCCAGGCCCTATGGGCTTTCCGCGAGGAACAACAACGAAGCGGACGGGGTTTGGCGCGCCGATGGTTCGCGTGGCGAAGCAGTTCTCCACCTTCTGTGCCACCCCTGGCCTAATGAAGCACAGGAGACGATTCGGAAGCCCCGAGCGGGCAGCACCATGGACGTTGCTCTGCGCTGCAGTTTCGGCGCGGACAGTCTGTGGTGGGCCGCTGGAGTAGGCGGCTGTGACACCATATGTGCTTGCCGCCAAGCAAGCTGCCGATGCGACACCGATACTCTGCCATAGCCTCTTCTTCATGGTAATCCCCACGAAAATTTGGTGATCTTGAGTGGGAAGTCGCCCAGCTTCGTGATCAACGGCTGAACACCGGTGACGAGAAGCTTCCGCCTGAGCGCCCCAGTAGCGTGACCTCTACGCCACGCAATATGCCGTCGGCGCTTTTTCGCGCCGTCATTACACAATGCTTACCTCATCCCCTTGGGGGATCAAGGGGCAGAATGGCTGCACCCTATGGGTAGAACTCCCCCAAGGAATAATACATTTCAACTTTTGTCGTGAAGCCTGACTCTTTCCGGCCGCCCTCGCACGCAACCTCGTCAGCGCCGCCGCCACCCCTGCCCGCCACCTTCCATACCAGGGCCCGCAGCGGAACCATCCGCCGCCACCTCATGGCCGTCCCGGCCCGTCTGGCCGCACCCACGGCACGGAGGACCTTCTACGACCCGCCGCCGGTGCGGAGCTGACCCGTCGCGGGGAGAACGCGCTGTTTCGCCGGGCCTCCGTGCCGATAAACGTGCGAGTGGCCGGGGGGAGTGGCTGCCCAAGGCTCGTAGGGAACGTGCCGTGTCACGTTGGCTGACGGGTGATGGATCCCTTGGCGACTCGAATAGCGTGCCCTGCGCGGCTCCTGACGGCAGATCGACGCGACGTTCAAGAGGTATCCGAAATGGCTCTTCATCGGGGTCACCGACGAGGACTCGACACCCCGCCGCTTCCGGCAACTGAGTCGCTTTCCACGGTCTGGTGGGAGGTCTGGAGGCGGCTTTGCCGGATACCGGCCAGGGCCGGGTTGACCAGCCGTTACCTGGATCAGGGCGGAGACAGACACGGGCAACGGCACGCGGGCGCCGACCGTCTCGGTCCGGGACAGCTCGTGTCCGTCTTGAGCGAGCAGCCAGTAAACGGCGGCTGGACGCTTGCACGGCTCCTGCGCGCGTCCCGGTACCTGGGTCGATGAGAGTCGGTTGCAGCCCAACAGGTCTTTTTCCGAGCCGGGTTGGAGAAGTCAGTCACCCGGTGGCACCGTGGTTCGGGCGTGGTAGGTGCCAGTGGTCATCGTAGGGAGAGTCGCCCGGAGCGGGATGCTGCACGTAGCGGAAGTATCCCGAACGGGATGCCGATGACGGTGAGGCACAGCAGCACGCCCGCCGGGAGCTAGCGGAGGAAACAGCCGGAAGCCGCTGAGGATCAGCTAGACGACGTTGCGGAGTGTCTTCACTGTTGGCGACCTGCCATCTGTTCGAGTCGGGCGATGCGCTCCGCCATCGGCGGGTGGGTGGAGAACATCCTGGAAAGCCCCTGCCCCGGGCGGAACGGGTTCGCGATCATCATGTGGCTCGCGGTCTCGATGCGCGGCTCCGGGGGCAGCGGCAGCTGCTGGGTGCCGATCTCCAGCTTGCGCAGGGCGCCCGCGAGGGCGAGGGGGTCGCCGGTGATCCGGGCGCCGGAGGCGTCCGCCTCGTACTCCCGGGAGCGGCTGATGGCCAGTTGGATGAGTGAGGCCGCGAGGGGCCCGAGAATCATGATCAGCAGCAGGCCGAGGAGGCCGGGGCCGTCGTCGTCGTCCGAGCGGCCCACGGGGATGAGCCAGGCGAAGTTGACCAGGAACATGATCACGGAGGCCAGGGCGCCGGCGACGGACGAGATCAGGATGTCGCGGTTGTAGACGTGACTGAGCTCGTGGCCGATGACCCCGCGCAGTTCGCGCTCGTCGAGCAGGCGCAGGATGCCCTCCGTGCAGCACACGGCGGCGTTGCGCGGGTTGCGGCCGGTGGCGAAGGCGTTCGGTGCCTCCGTCGGGGAGATGTACAGGCGGGGCATGGGCTGGCGGGCCTGGGTGGAGAGTTCGCGGACCATCCGGTACAGGGCCGGGGCCTCGAACTCGCTGACCGGGCGGGCGCGCATGGCGCGGAGTGCGAGCTTGTCGCTGTTCCAGTACGCGTACGCGTTGGTGCCGATGGCGACGAGGACCGCGACGATCAGGCCCGTACGGCCGAAGAGGCTGCCGATGACGATGATGAGTGCGGACAGTCCCCCGAGGAGTACTGCGGTCCTGAGCCCGTTGTGCCGGCGGTGCACGGTACGCCCTCCAAGTGGTGCGGCAGGGGAACCCTTCGCTTGCTGTGCTGCGGTGCCCCTGGTGCCGTGGTGTCACGTCCAGTGGACCCTTCCGTACTGGTCAACGCCAGGCGGGGGCCGCTGGTTCCCTAGTGCGTGCGTCGGCGCGCGGGCCGTCCGGGTGAGTGGGACACCGGTCGGCACGCGCGCGTGGAGGGTGAGTGCCCCGTGGGCGCGTGCCGACGCCCGGGTGCCGAGCCGGGTCATGGGCTTCCGGTGCCGGGCGGGGCCCCGGCATCGGCCAGGGGCTCAGAACAGGGTCGTACCGGCGAAGCGGAGCACGAGCTGGGGGGCGCCGGACAGGGCGATGCCGAGGACGGCCGTGAGGGTGATCGCGGCCGTGAGGGGTGCTGGGAGGCGGTGCGCGGCCGGCTCGCCCTCGGGGGCGCGGAACAGCAGGGCCGTCCACTGGAGGTAGTAGAACAGCGCGACGACGACGTTGACGGCCATGACGACGGCGAGCCAGCCGAGTCCGGCGTCGACGGCCGCGGAGAAGACCGTGACCTTGGCGAAGAGGCCGATGACGCCCGGCGGGAGCCCGGCGAGGCACAGCAGGAAGAAGGCCAGGAGGAGTGCGGTCAGCGGGTTGGTGGCGTACAGGCCGCGGTAGTCGGTGAGGCGGTTGCGGGTCCTGGTGCGGCCGACGAGCGCGGCGACCGCGAAGGCGCCGAGGTTCACTGCGGTGTACATGAGGGCGTACGCGACGGTGGAGCCGATCGTCTTCTGGGGGTCCTTCGCGTAGCCGGCGGCGGCGATCGGGACCAGGAGGTACCCGGCCTGGCCGACGGAGGACCAGGCGAGCAGCCGTACCGCGCTGTACGCGCGCGTGGCCTGCTGTCGCAGGGCACCGACGTTGCCGACGGTCATGGTGAGCGCGGCGAGGACCGCGAGGGCCGGGCCCCAGACGTCCGCGTACGACGGGAAGGCGACGACCGTGACGAGGATCAGGCCGGTGAAGCCGACCGCTTTACCGACGACCGACAGGTAGGCGGCGATCGGCAGGGGTGCGCCGACGTAGGTGTCGGGGACCCAGAAGTGGAAGGGGACGGCGGCCGTCTTGAAGGCGAAGCCGACGAGGGTGAGGACGACGCCGGTCTGGGCGAGTGTGTGGAGCTGTCCGTCGACGTGCTGGATGCGGTCGGCCACCTGTGTGAGGTAGAGGGTGCCGGTCGAGGCGTAGACGAAGCTGATGCCCATGAGGCTGACGGCGGTGGCGGTGACCGACGACAGGAAGAACTTCAGGGCGGCGTCGGAGGACCTGCGGTCGCCCTGCCGGATGCCCACGAGCGCGAAGGCGGGCAGGGAGGCGACCTCCAGGGCGACGATCAGGGTGGCCAGGTCGCGGGACGCGGGCAGCAGCGCGGCGCCCGCGGCCGAGGACAGCAGCAGGAACCAGTACTCGCCTTCGGGGAGCGCCGTGCGGGCGTCCTTGAGGGTGGTGACCGACAGCAGGGCCACGAGGAGGGCGCCGCCGAGGACGAGGAACTGGATGACGAGGGTGAAGCGGTCGGCGCTGTAGCTGCAGAGGTCGGCGTGGCCGGTCAGGCAGAAGGTGGTGCGGTCACCGTGGAGCAGGGGCAGCAGGAGCAGCGTGGAGGTCGCGAGGCCGGCGACCGAGGTCCAGCCGAGGAGCGGCTTGCGCGCGTCGGGGACGAAGAGGTCGGCGACGAGGACGACGAGGGCGGCCACCGCGGCGAGGGTGGGGGGCGCGATGGCGAGCCAGTCGACGGACTGGACCGCCGATTCGGCCAGGGGCTGGGCCACGGCCTGCGCGGTGTGCTGGGCCAGGGCGCTCATCGGGTCCCTCCTGCGAGGAGTTGTTGCACGGCCGGGTCGGTCAGGCCGAGCAGGGCCTTCGGCCAGAGGCCGGCGACGACGGTGAGGGCGACGAGCGGGGTCCAGGCCGCGAACTCGTAGGTGTGGACGTCGGCGAGTCGCGGTGCCTGTTCGGGGACGGCGCCCATGCAGACGCGGCGGACCACCACGAGCATGTACGCGGCTGTCAGCAGGGTGCCGAACGCGCCGATCGCCATGAAGGTGAGGAAGGCGGGCCGGCTGAGGCCGGCGGCGGGCTCGAACGCGCCGAACAGGGCCAGCATCTCGCCCCAGAAGCCGGCCAGGCCCGGCAGTCCGAGCGAGGCGACCGCGCCGAAGGCGAGCAGACCGCCGAGGCGCGGGGCCTTGCCGTACAGCGCGGCGCCGGTGTCCTCGGCGATGGTGTCGAGGTCGGTGCTGCCGGTGCGGTCCTTCAGCCCGCCGACCAGGAAGAAGAGCAGGCCGGTGATGAGGCCGTGGGCGATGTTGGCGAACAGCGCGCCGTTCACGCCGGTCGGGGTCATGGTGGCGATGCCGAGCAGCACGAAGCCCATGTGGCCGACGGACGAGTAGGCGATGAGCCGCTTCAGGTCGCCCTTGGCGCCCCGCTTGGCCAGGGCGAGACAGGCCAGGGATCCGTAGATGATCCCGACGACGGCGAGGGCGGCCAGGTAGGGCGCGAAGGTGCGGAAGCCGTCGGGCGCGACCGGCAGCAGAATCCGGACGAACCCGTACGTACCCATCTTCAGCAGTACACCGGCCAGCAGGACCGAGCCGACGGTCGGAGCGGCGGTGTGGGCGTCCGGCAGCCAGCTGTGCAGGGGCCACATCGGGGTTTTGACCGCGAGCCCGATCCCGATCGCCAGAACGGCGATGACCTGCACGGATGTGGTCAGCGACCGGCCGTTGTCAGTGGCGAGTGCCACCATGTCGAACGTGCCCGCCTTGATTCCGATCAGGAGCAGGCCGAGCAGCATGACGACCGAACCGAGCAGGGTGTAGAGGATGAACCGCCAGGCGGCGGCCTGCCGGGCCTCTCCGCCCCAGCGGGCGATGAGGAAGTACATCGGGACGAGCACCGTCTCGAACGCGAGGAAGAACAGCAGCAGGTCGAGGACGGTGAAGGTCGCGAGGGTGCCGGACTCGAGGACGAGCACCAGCGCGACGAAGGCCTTCGGGGTGGGTCCCGAAGGCATCTTGAAGTAGCTGTACAGCGCGCAGAGGAAGGTCAGCAGCGCGGTCAGGACGACGAGGGGGAGGGAGATGCCGTCGATGCCGAGGTGGATGCGCACGTGGAGTGCGGGGATCCAGCTGATGTCGGTCGTGGCCTGCATCTTCGACGGGTGGTCGTGGTCGAAGCCGAGCGCCAGGGCGATCGCGGCGAGAAGGACCGCGCCGGTCACGGTGACGCCGTGCCGCAGCACGGCCTGCTCGGGCGACTTCCCCTTCAGCCCGGGCGGGGCCGGCAGGAGAGCGGCGAGCGCGCCGAGGAGCGGTGCGACGACGACGAATGCCAGAAGGAACTGCATCACGGACTCGCTGATATCGATCACGCCTGCTCACGCTCCCGTGGCGACGAGGACGGCGGCGACCGCGAGGACGACGGTGCCGGCGAGCAGCGCGCTCACATAGGTCTGCACATTGCCGGTCTGGGCGCGCCGTACGGCGGCCCCGAGCAGCCGGGGTAGGGCCCCGGCACCGCGTACGTAGGTCTCGACGACCTCGCGGTCCAGGAACCGGACGAGACTCGCTCCGGCGAGGACCGGCCGGACGAAGAGGGCCGCGTACACGGCGTCGAGGTGGAAGCCGACGGCGGCGTGGCGGTGCAGCGGGCCGAGCAGCAGCCGTCCGGGGTCCGCGGGGTCGGGCGCGTAGGCGATGTCGCCGTAGGCGGGCGCGTGGCTGGCGATGGCCTCGGCCTCGACGACTCCGGCGTCGGCCTCCGGGTGGGCGGCGACCGCACCGAGGGGGACGCGGGCGGCGAGGGCGGTGGTGTGCCGCCAGGCGCCGTAGGTGACGATCCCACCGGTCAGGGCCAGGCCGGTGCCGAGCACGGAGGTGGTGAGGGTCGGGGTGAGGTCGCCACCGCCGAACCAGTCGGGCAGCAGCCGGAAGGCGAGGCCGCCGAAGGCGAGGGAGGGCACGGCGAGCACCCACAGCACGGCATTCATGACCAGGGGCTGCCTGCCGTGGTCGGGGGCCTCGGCGCCCCGGCCGCGGAAGGCCAGCAGCCACAGGCGCATCGCGTAGGCGGCGGTCAGCAGGGCCGTGAACAGCGCGGAGACGAGGACGACCCAGCCCGCCGCGCCGGGGGCGCGGCCGGAGTGGCCGGTGGCGACCTGTTCGGCGGCGCCGAGGACGGACTCCTTGGAGAAGAAGCCGCTGAACGGCGGGACCGCGGCGAGCGCGAGCAGCGCCACGGTCATCGTCCAGTAGGCGTCGGGGACGCGGTCGCGCAGGTGGCTCATGCGGGACATGGCGGCCAGCGAGTTGGTGCCGGCGGCGTGGATGATCACGCCGGCGGCGAGGAACAGCAGCGCCTTGAAAGCGCCGTGGGACAGGAGGTGGAAGACGGCGGCACCGCGGTCGCCGACGGCGAGCGCGCCGGTCATGTACCCGAGCTGGCCGATCGTCGAGTAGGCGAGGACCCGCTTGATGTCGTCCTGTGCGAGTGCGGCGACGGCGGAGCCGGCCATCGTGACCGCGGCCATGACGGCGAGGACGACCATCGCGGCCGAGGAGGCCTGGAAGACGGGGAGGAGACGTGCGACGAAGTAGACACCGGCGGCGACCATCGTCGCGGCGTGGATCAGCGCGGAGACGGGGGTCGGGCCCGCCATGGCGTCGGGGAGCCAGGTGTGCAGCGGGAACTGGGCCGACTTGCCCGCCACGCCGGCGAGGAGCAGCAGGGCGACGAGGGTCGGGTGGTGCAGCCCGCCGCCGGCGACGGTGCCGAGGATCTTGGTGATCCGGAAGGAGCCGGCGTCGGTGCCGAGCGCGAACAGCCCGATCAGGAAGGGCACGTCGCCGAGCTTGGTGACCAGGAAGGCCTTGAGGGAGGCGGCGCGGGCCTCCGGGGTTTCCCAGTAGTGACCGACGAGGAAGTAGGAGCAGATGCCCATGACTTCCCAGCCGACCAGCAGCACGATCAGGTCGCCCGAGTAGACGACGAGCAGCATCGCGGAGGTGAAGAGGGAGACGAGAGCGGCGTACGAGGAGTAGCGCGGGTCGTCGCGCAGGTAGCCCGTCGAGTAGATCTGAACGCAGCCGCCGACCAGGCCGACCAGGACGGCGACGAGCGCGGCGAAGCCGTCGATGTGCAGGGCCAGGTAGATCGGGACCGAGCCGGTGGGGGTGAGTTCGGTGGCGGCGTCGATGGCCGGGCCGCCGCCCTGCTGGGCGGCGACCAGCACGGCGAGCGTGAAGGAGGCGAGGACCGGCAGGACGGCGAGCGGGCGGACGAACCCGGGGGCGGTGCGGCCGAGCAGCAGGCCGGCGACGGCGCCCAGGAACGGAAGGAGGGGGACGAGGACGGCGAGGGTGGTCGTGGTCACGCGGTGGCCTCAGCCTTCTTCGCGGCCGTCGTGGGGGCGTCACTGTCGGGGCCGTCGTCGTGGCCTTCGGCGGCGTCGCGGAGGCGGTCGATGTCCGAGGTGCCGCGGTTGCGGTAGACGGCGAGGACGATCGCCAGGCCGATGCCGATCTCGGCGGCGGCGATGGCGATGGTGAACAGGGTCAGGGCCTGGCCGGAGTGCAGGGTCTCCGCGGCGGTCCTGCTGAGCCAGACGTCGAAGGCGACGAGGTTGAGGTTGACGGCGTTGAGCATCAGCTCGACCGACATCAGGACCAGGATCGCGTTGCGGCGGGCGAGGACGCCGTACAGGCCCGTGCAGAAGAGGAGGGCGGAGAGCACGGCGGGATAGGCGAGGTGCATCAGCGGACACCTTCCTGGGCGGCCCGGTCACCGGGGGCGCCCGGGGACTCCGGAGCACCCGCGGACCCGGAGGCCGAGGCGTCCAAGGGTTCCGGGGCTGTGGCGTCCCCCTTCGCCCTGCGGGAGAGCACGATCGCGCCGACCAGCGCGGCGAGGAGGAGGACGGAGAGGGCCTCGAAGGGCAGGACCCAGTTCTGGAAGAGGCTCTCGCCGGTGACCCTGGTCGACCCGGCGGGGGCGCCGTCCAGGTCGATCCAGGTGGTGCGGAAGGCGTCGACGACGACCCAGACCAGAGCGGCCGCGGCGGCGACGGCCACGGTGAGGGCAGCCCAGCGGTTGCCGGAGTCGGCGTCCGGGGAGCGGCCGATGGGGGCCCTGGTGAGCATCAGGCCGAACAGGAGGAGGACGACCACGGAACCGACGTAGATGAGGACCTGCACCCAGGCGATGAACTCGGCGCTGAGCAGGAGGTACTCGACGGCCAGGCCGCCGAGGGTCACCACCAGCCACAGGGCGGCGTGCACCAGCTGGCGGGTGGTGACGGTGACGAGCGCGGCGCCGAAGGTGACCAGGCCGACCAGGAGGAAGGCGATCTCGACACCGGTCGGGGAGAGGAAGCCGTGGCCCGGGGCGGCGGCGGTGGTCGTGACGTGGGCCGTCGCGGCGGCTGCGGAGAGGATCACGCGTCTCCCTCCTGGGGCTCGGCCTGTGCCGCGGCGAGCTTCTCGGCGGTCTTGCGAGCGGCGGCGATCTCCTTGGGCTCCTCCGCGCCGGGGTCCAGGGCGGGCGGGGCCGGGACGGTCCACATCCACTCGCGCAGCTTGTCGCGCTCGTGGGTGAGGTCGCGGATGTCGGTCTCGGCGTACTCGAACTCCGGGGACCAGAACAGGGCGTCGAAAGGACAGACCTCGATGCAGATACCGCAGTACATGCACAGGGAGAAGTCGATGGCGAAGCGGTCGAGGACGTTGCGGCTGCGTTCACGGCCGCCGGGGGTCGCCGCCGGGACGGTCTCCTTGTGCGAGTCGATGTAGATGCACCAGTCCGGGCACTCGCGGGCGCACAGCATGCAGACCGTGCAGTTCTCCTCGAACAGGCCGATCACCCCGCGGGTGCGGGGCGGCAGGTCCGGCTGGACGTCCGGGTACTGCTCGGTGACGGTCTTCTTCGTCATCGTGCGCAGGGTGACGGCCAGGCCCTTGGCGAGGCCGGAGCCGGGGAAGGGCGACATCAGGAGATCACCACCTTGACGATGCCGGTGAGGGCGATCTGGGCGAGGGAGAGAGGGACCAGGAGGGTCCAGGAGAGCTTCTGGAGCTGGTCCTCGCGCAGGCGGGGGTAGGTCACGCGGAGCCAGATGACGACGAAGGCGAGGACGGCCGTCTTCAGCAGGGTCCACACCCAGCCGAGGCCCTCGGCGCCCCACGGCCCGTGCCAGCCGCCCAGGAAGAGGACCGTGGTCAGGCCGCACAGGACGACGATCCCGGCGTACTCGGCGAGGAGGAACAGGGCGAAGCGCAGGCCGGTGTACTCGGTGTACGCGCCGAAGATGATCTCCGAGTCGGCGACGGGCATGTCGAACGGCGGGCGCTGCAGTTCGGCGAGGCCGGCGACGAAGAACACGATCGCGCCGACGATCTGCCAGGGCAGCCACCACCAGTGGAAGGCGTGGACGATGCCGGGGAGGGACACCGTGCCCGCCGCCATCGCCACGGAGGCGGCGGTGAGCAGCATCGGGAGCTCGTAGGCGAGGAGCTGGGCGGCGGTGCGCAGGCCGCCGAGGAGGGAGAACTTGTTGGCGGAGGCCCAGCCGGCCATGAGGGAGCCGAGAACGCCGACGCCCATGACGGCCAGCACGAAGAACACACCGGCGTCCAGGACCTGCCCGACCGCGCCCTCGCCGGGGCCGATCGGGATGGCGAGCAGCACCAGGAGGTACGGCAGCAGGGCGACGGCGGGGGCGAGCTGGAAGATGCGGCGGTCCGCGCCCGCCGGGACCACGTCCTCCTTCTGCGCGAACTTCACGCCGTCCGCGACGAGCTGGGCCCAGCCGTGGAAGCCGCCGGCGTACATCGGGCCGAGGCGGCCCTGCATGTGCGCCATCACCTTGTGCTCGGTCTGGCCGACGATCAGCGGGAAGGTGAGGAAGACGACGAAGACGACCAGGAGTCGCAGGGCGACGTCGACCGCGTCGTTCACTGCGGGCCTCCTTCGGGGGCGTCGGGGGTCGGGGTGTCCGTGGGGTCGTTCGGCCGGTCGCGGTCGCTGGTCCGGGCATCGGTCCGGTCGTTCGTTCGATCGCCGGTCCGGTCATCCACCCGGTCATCCACCCGATCGTCCGTCCGGTCGCCCTGGGGCTGCTCGGGCGCGTCGCCGCCGGGCCGGTCGGGCTCCTTGGCGTGCCGCTCCGGCTCGGGGGCGGGCTCCGGCCGCGCCTCGGCGCTCTGCTCCGGCTCGGGCTCGTCGAACGCCGGACGGGCGTGGTGCCAGGGGGCGTCCGAGCTGCGGGGGGCCGCGGGGGCCCGCGGCGGGGTGGGAGCCTCCGGCCGCGACCGCTGGGAGGCCGAGCCCTCGCTCACGCTGCGGGCGCGGCGGGGTCCGGAGGTGCCGGGGCTGCCGGAGGTGCCGGGGGTGCCCGCGCGTTGGGAGGCCGAGCCCTCGGACGCGCCGCGGGCGCGGCGTGGGCCGGCCGGGGCACCGGAGGCCGGTCCCCCTGGCGGAGAGGCCGCGTCCGCGGAGGCCGGAGGCGGCGCGGTGGTGCCGGCGCCTGTGCCGGTCTCCGTACCGGCGCCGGTGCCGGTGTCAGTGTCGCCGTCCGTCGTCGCGGGCGGGCTGACCGGCTCGCGGGCCGCCGAGTCCTCCGCCGCGGGGCCTTCCGCCACGGCGGGTCCCTCCGCGGCCGGGGCCCGCGTCGACGCGCCCTCGGCCGCCGACCGCCCGGCCGACCGCTTCTCACCGGCCTGCTGTTCTGCTGTCGGCCCCTCTGCCGTCTGCCCCTCTGCCGTCTGCCGCTCCGCCGTCCGCTGCTCTGCCGTCTGGCTGGCCGAGCCCTCCGCCGCCGTGCGCATGCGCCGCGCCGGACGCTCCCCGGCCGCGCGCACGGGACGGTCGCCCCCCGCGGTCGCGGTGCCCTCGGCTGCTCCGCGTGCCGCACGGGCCGGACGTTCGCCCGCGGCGCGGGCCGGGCGCTCTCCTGCCGCGCGGGCGCCACGGGCCGGGCGGGCCGGGGCGGGTGGGAGCTGGCCCTTCTGAGGGCCCCACTCGTTGGGGTCGGGCACGCCCGGGGGCAGCATCTGGCGGCGCTTGGGGCCGCCGTGGTCCGACTCCCCCGGCTCCTTCGCGCCCGGCCACGCCTTGGCGACGCGGGCCGCGAGGACGAAGTCCTTGCGGAGAGGGTTGCCCTCGAAGCTCTCCGGGAGGAGAAGGTGGTCCAGGGCCGGGTGGCCCTCGAAGACGACGCCGAACATCTCGTGCGTCTCGCGCTCGTGCCAGGCCGCGCCCGCGTAGACGTCGACGGCCGTGGCGAGGGCCGGCGCCTCGTGGGGGACCGTGGTGCGCAGGAGCAGCCGGCGTACCGGGGCGAGGGCGACGACGTGGGCGGAGACGCGGAAGCCGGTGCCCGGTTCGTCGACCGCGCTCAGCCAGTCGAAGTAGGTGCAGCCCAGTTCGTCACGGGCGGTCCGCAGCGCGGAGACCCAGGACGCCGGCGGTACGTCGACGGTGAGGACCTCGTAGGACTCCTCGGCCGTGGCGTCGGGGCCGAACAGTTCCTCGGCGGTGGCGGGCAGCCATCCCACGGCGGTCATCGTCCCTCCTCGGCGGCGGGGGCGGGCGGTCGCATGAGTCCGCTCCGCAGCGCGGCCGTCGAGGGACGTGCGGTCCCGGTCGCGTACCGCTCCCCCAGCGACTCGCGCGCGATCTTCTCCTGGAGCTTGAGGATGCCCTGGAGCAGCGCCTCGGGACGCGGCGGGCAGCCGGGGACGTAGACGTCCACCGGGATGATCTGGTCGACGCCCTTGGTGACGGAGTAGGAGTCCCAGTACGGACCGCCGCAGTTGGAGCAGGCGCCGAAGGAGATGACGTACTTCGGCTCGGGCATCTGCTCGTACAGGCGTTTGACCGCCGGGGCCATCTTGTCGGTCACCGTGCCGGAGACGACCATCAGGTCGGCCTGGCGCGGACCCGGCGCGAAGGGGATCACGCCGAGGCGGATGAAGTCGTGCCGGGCCATCGACGCGGCGATGAACTCGATCGCGCAGCAGGCGAGGCCGAAGTTGAAGACCCAGAGCGAGTAGCGGCGGCCCCAGTTCAGGACGACCTTCATCGGCTCGGGGGCGAGGCGCGCGAGGGCGCCCAGCCGCTTCGGCTCCGGAAGGAGCACGGGACCGGGAGCGGCGGCCTCGGAAGCGGCAGGAGGGACGGACTCGGAGACCGAGGCGGACTCGGGAGCCGAGACGGGCCCGGAGGCCGAGGGGGTCTCGGGGGCCGAGGGGTTCACGTCCATGCCAGGACGCCCTTCTTGTATGCGTACAGCAGGCCCACGGCCAGGAAGCCGAGGAAGATGAACATCTCCACGAGCGTCGCCGCGCCGTAGCCGGGGGCGGCGAAGACCGTCGCCCAGGGGAACAGGAAGATCGAGTCGACGGCGAAGATGACGTACAGGAACGCGTAGACGTAGTAGCGGACCTGGGTGTGGGCCCAGCCCTCGCCGACCGGGTCGACGCCGCACTCGTACGTCAGGAGTTTCTCCGGGGTGGGCACGACCGGGCGCAGCAGGCGGCCCGCGCCGAAGGCGACCGCGACGAAGAGCACGCCGACGACGGCGAGCAGTCCGACGACCGCATAGGACTGGAAGTAGTCGGCCGCGATGACGACGGTCGACCCCCGCAACGTCTCCCGCACCGTCCGTTCCTCGCTCCCTGTCCTCGAGACCCGGACGACCTTCGTGGTCTCCGTGGCCTTCGTGGTCCTGTCCGTGGCTTTCGTGGTCTTCGTGACCGCCGCGTACCGTCGTGAACCCTGTGTTCGACGATCTGTACGCACGGGAGTCTAGGCCCTGATAAAGGCGCGGTAAGAAGCCAGTACACGCCTTGGGACGCGGGGTGGGGTTTTCCCCCGTCGACCGGGGCGGCCGACCTCATGGCGCGGGGCCGCGCCGCACGGCACGCTGACCCCCATGACCGCACCCACCCCCGCCGCCGGTCCGGCGGCGCCCGGCGACGAGGATCGCCCGCCCCCGGCCCGTCTCGCCTACGACCTGCCCACCTGGAAGGAGATCACGCATCTCCTGGCGAACCTGCCCGTGTCACTGCTCGGGTTCGTCTACGTCGTGGTCGTGCTCACCACCGGCGCCGGGCTGACGCTCACCGTCGTCGGGCTGCCGCTGCTCGCGGCCGGGCTGCTGGGGGCGCGGCAGTTGGGCCGGCTGGAGCGCGCCCGGCTCCGGTCCCTGCTCGCCCTGCGGATCGACGAGCCGAGTCCGCTGCCGCTGCACCGGACGAAGGGGTGGTTCAACCGGCTGTGGTTGACGCTGGGAGACCCGGTGGCCTGGCGCACGGCCCTGTACGAGGTCATACGGCTGCCGTGGGGCGTCCTCACCTTCGCCGTGACCCTGACCTCGCTGTTCGTGCTGTGGCCGGTGCTGCCGTTCATCGCGCGGGCGCTGACGAACGCGGACCGGGCCATGGCACGCGCGCTGCTGTCGCCGTCCGACGAGCTGGAGCGGAGGATCGCCGAACTGGAGTCCGACCGGGGTGTGGTGGTCGACACCGCGGCCGCCGACCTGCGGCGCATCGAGCGGGACCTGCACGACGGGGCACAGGCCCGGCTGGTCAATCTGGCCATGGGGCTGGGGCTGGCCAAGGAGAAGCTGCTCGAGGACCCCGACTCCGCCGCCTTGATGGTCGAGGAGGCGCACGGCGAGGTGAAACTCGCCCTGCAGGAGCTGCGCGACCTGGCCCGCGGCATCCATCCCGCGGTGCTGACCGACCGGGGCCTGGACGCGGCCCTCTCCTCGGTCGCCTCGCGCTGCACGGTTCCGGTGAAGGTGACCGCCGACCTGGACGAACGCCCGGCCGCGGCCATCGAGGGCATCGCCTACTTCACCGTCTCCGAGCTGCTGCAGAACGTCAGCAAGCACAGCGGGGCGCGGTCCGCCTCCGTCGACGTGTGGCGGACCGACGGCCGGCTGCTCATCCAGGTGTGGGACGACGGCCGCGGCGGAGCGCGCCTGGACGGCGGCACGGGGATGCGGGGACTGGCCGAGCGGCTGGACGCCGTCGACGGCCTGTTCGTGGTCGAGTCTCCGCCGGGCGGCCCCACGACCGTCACGGCCGAGCTGCCCTGGCGGGACCGGACCGAGGTCCCCGGCCGGCGGTAGGTGGGGAAAACCCCCCGGCCGGGACGCCGACGCGCTCCATGGTCCCGTGGCCCGGACCCGAGCAGGCTGGAGACCGCACACAGAGCGCACGCACCGCAGGCCGCGGCTCGCAGACGGCGACTCGCAGACGGCAGACGGCAGTGCAGACGACAGACGGCGCGGACCGCGGACCGCGGAACGCACACCACAGACCGCCTGGCGCGGACCTCAGGACGGACGAGGGGAACGGGACGAGACCGATGGCCACCGGATACGGACAGGGGTACGGACAGACCTCGGGAACGGGTGCGAGCGCACGGACGGACCGGCGCACGGACCCATGGACCGGCACGGGGGCCGGCCCCGGGCGGCACCGCCTGCCCGCCGGACTTCGGGCGCCCTTCGAGGGCCGCAGCCTGCGCGAGTTCGGGTACGTCCTGCTCGGCCTGCCGATCGGCATCCTGCTGTTCACCTACACCGTCACGATGGTGTCGCTGGGCGCCGGCCTGCTGGTCACCTTCCTCGGCGTACCCGTGCTGGCGGCGGGTCTGACGGGCTGCCGCGGCTTCGGCGCGATGGAGCGGGCGCGGGCGCGCGGGCTGCTCGGCCTGGAGGTGGGCGAGCCGCAGCCGTTGCGTCCACGGGACCGGGGCCCGGCGGCCTGGATGGGGGCCGTCCTGAAGAGCGGCACGTCGTGGCGGGCGATGCTGTACGCGGTGCTGCACTTCCCGTGGGCGGTCTTCTCCTTCACGGTGGCCGTGACCGTCTGGACGCTGGGCTGGTCGCTGCTGACGTATCCGCTGTGGTTCTGGGTGTTCCCGATGTGGGCCGGACAGGGCGGCCTTCAGCTCTACGGCGACGAGCACCACCGCGTCTTTCTCGACAACCCGTTCGAGATCACGGTGACCGCGCTCGTCGGGATGCTGTTCACGCTGGCCGCGCCGTGGATCGTGCGGGCGCTGACGACGGTGGACCGGCTGCTGGTGCTCGGGCTGCTCGGACCGTCGCGGCTGTCGGCGCGGGTGGTGGAGCTGGAGTCCGACCGGGGGGTCGTCGTCGACACGGCCGCCGCGGACCTGCGGCGCATCGAGCGGGACCTGCACGACGGGGCGCAGGCCCGGCTGGTGGCGCTGGCGATGGATCTGGGGCTGGCGAAGGAGAAGCTGGCGGAGGATCCGCGGGCGGCCGCGCGGATGGTGGGCGAGGCGCACGGCGAAGTGAAGACGGCACTGCAGGAGCTGCGGGACCTGGCGCGCGGGATCCATCCGGCGGTGCTGACGGACCGCGGGCTGGACGCCGCGCTCTCCGCGGTCGCCTCCCGGTGCACGGTTCCGGTGCGGGTGGAGGTGGACCTGGCCGAGCGGCCGGCCCCGGCGATCGAGGGGATCGCGTACTTCACCGTCTCCGAGCTGCTGCAGAACATCAGCAAGCACAGCGGGGCGCGCTCGGCCTCCGTGGACGTGTGGCGCGCGGAGGACCGGCTGCTGCTGCAGGTGACGGACGACGGGGTCGGGGGCGCCGACACGTCCGGGGGCTCGGGGCTGGCCGGGCTGGCGGAGCGGCTGGACGCGGTGGACGGGATCCTGGTCGTCGACTCCCCGGCGGGCGGGCCCACCCGGGTGACCGCGGAGCTGCCCTGGCGGCGCTGAACGGCGTCTCTCTCCCCGGTTCACCTCTCACTCGCCCCTCGCGGCCGGCTCTCACTCCCCGCCCGCCCGCCTCCTCTCGACCTCCCCTCTCGACCTCCCCTCTCGCCCGCCCGCCTCTCGACCTCCCCCTCTCGCCCTCCCTGTATCAGCTCACCCTCTCGCCCTCCCTCGATCAGCTCACCCCTCGCGAACAGGCCACCGAACGGCCGGAATCCGCACCACTGTTCCCCCGATCTCCCGGCTCGGGCGCGCCCGGGCCCGAGTACTGGAATGCTGGACCATGTCGTAGTCGAAGCCGCGGCCGCAGGGACGGGCGTGGCACGAGGCGGGGGGCCGGCGAAGGTGGAGGACAGGGTGCGGGTGGTCATCGCCGAGGACTCGGTGCTGCTCAGGGAGGGCCTGACCCGGTTGCTGACCGACCGCGGGCACGACGTGGTGGCCGGTGTCGGCGACGCGGACGCGCTGATCAAGACCGTCACCGCGCTGCACGAGGAGGGCGCGCTGCCGGACGTCGTCGTGGCGGACGTGCGGATGCCGCCGACGCACACCGACGAGGGGGTGCGGGCCGCGGTGCGGCTGCGGAAGACGCACCCGGATCTGGGCGTGCTCGTGCTGTCTCAGTACGTGGAGGAGCGGTACGCCACCGAACTGCTGGCCGGTTCCAGTCGCGGGGTCGGCTATCTGCTCAAGGACCGCGTGGCCGAGGTGAGGGAGTTCGTGGACGCGGTGGTCCGGGTGGCCCAGGGGGGTACGGCGCTCGACCCCGAGGTGGTCGCGCAGCTGCTCGGGCGCAGCCGCAAGCAGGACGTCCTCGCGGGGCTGACCCCGCGGGAGCGCGAGGTGCTGGGGCTGATGGCCGAGGGGCGGACGAACTCGGCGGTCGCCCGGCAGCTGGTGGTGAGCGACGGCGCGGTCGAGAAGCACGTCAGCAACATCTTCATGAAGCTCGGTCTGTCTCCGAGCGACGGGGACCACCGGCGTGTTCTGGCCGTGCTCACCTATCTGAACTCGTGAGGGGCCGACACTGGTCGGACACCGGGATCGAGCGAGATACGAACGCGGCGAGAGGCGGAGGGACGAGCCTAGAACCGTACAGCCGAGGGAGGGCGTCTCCCTACGTGCGCAGAGGGGCACGGAAGATGGACACATCAGGGCATCGGGGCGTCTCATGAGTGCGTCCACGATGCGAACGGCACAAGGAAGGCGACCCTCACGGTCGTAGGGTTGATTTTGGGAAGGTCTTCGGGAAGGCCGCTCCCGCACAGCCGCCTCGAAGGAGGTCCAGTTCAGTGACCAGCCAGGTCAGCAGTCCAGCGGAGCAGGCCGACGGAGCCGTCGTGGGAGAGCAGCGCGGGGCGGCCGGGACGAAGGACGTCCGGCGTCTGGACCGGGTGATCATCCGGTTCGCGGGCGACTCGGGCGACGGTATGCAGCTCACGGGTGACCGTTTCACCTCCGAGACCGCGTCCTTCGGGAACGACCTGTCGACGCTGCCGAACTTCCCGGCCGAGATCCGGGCGCCCGCCGGCACCCTGCCGGGCGTGTCGTCCTTCCAGCTGCACTTCGCCGACCACGACATCCTCACCCCGGGCGACGCGCCGAACGTGCTGGTCGCGATGAACCCGGCCGCCCTGAAGGCCAACATCGGCGACCTGCCGCGCGGCGCGGAGATCATCGTCAACACCGACGAGTTCACCAAGCGCGCGATGCAGAAGGTCGGCTACGCCGCCTCCCCTCTGGAGGACGGCTCGCTCGACGGCTACCACCTCCATCCGGTGCCGCTGACCACGCTGACGGTCGAGGCGCTGAAGGAGTTCGAGCTCAGCCGCAAGGAGGCCGAGCGCAGCAAGAACATGTTCGCGCTGGGCCTGCTGAGCTGGATGTACCACCGGCCAACCGAGGGCACCGAGAAGTTCCTGAAGTCGAAGTTCGCCAAGAAGCCGGACATCGCGGCCGCCAACATCGCCGCCTTCCGCGCGGGCTGGAACTTCGGCGAGACGACGGAGGACTTCGCGGTCTCCTACGAGGTCGCCCCAGCCGCCCAGGCCTTCCCGGTCGGCACCTACCGCAACATCTCCGGCAACCTGGCCCTGGCCTACGGTCTGGTCGCCGCCTCCCGCCAGGCGGACCTGCCGCTGTTCCTGGGCTCGTACCCGATCACCCCGGCCTCGGACATCCTGCACGAGCTGTCCAAGCACAAGAACTTCGGTGTGCGGACCTTCCAGGCCGAGGACGAGATCGCCGGCATCGGCGCGGCGCTGGGCGCGGCCTTCGGCGGTTCGCTGGCGGTGACGACCACGTCCGGGCCGGGTGTCGCGCTGAAGAGCGAGACGATCGGCCTCGCGGTGTCGCTGGAGCTGCCGCTGCTGGTGATCGACATCCAGCGCGGCGGGCCGTCGACGGGCCTGCCCACCAAGACCGAGCAGGCGGACCTGCTGCAGGCGATGTACGGCCGCAACGGCGAGGCCCCGGTCCCGGTGGTCGCCCCGCGCACCCCGGCCGACTGCTTCGACGCGGCGCTGGAGGCGGCCCGGATCGCGCTGACCTACCGCACCCCGGTCATGCTGCTGTCCGACGGCTACCTGGCCAACGGCTCCGAGCCGTGGCGCATCCCCGAGCTGGACGAGCTGCCCGACCTGCGGGTGCAGTTCGCGCAGGGCCCGAACCACACGCTCGCCGACGGCACCGAGGTGTTCTGGCCGTACAAGCGGGACGCCAGGACGCTGGCCCGCCCGTGGGCGATCCCGGGCACCCCGGGCCTGGAGCACCGCATCGGCGGCATCGAGAAGCAGGACGGCACGGGCAACATCTCCTACGACCCGGCCAACCACGACTTCATGGTGCGCACCCGTCAGGCCAAGGTCGACGGCATCGAGGTGCCCGACGTGGAGGTCGACGACCCGCACGAGGCACGCACCCTGGTGCTGGGCTGGGGCTCGACGTACGGCCCGATCACCGCCGCCGTCCGCCGGCTGCGGGCGGCCGGGGAATCCGCCGCCCAGGCGCACCTGCGCCACCTCAACCCCTTCCCGAAGAACCTCGGCGCGGTCCTGAAGCGCTACGAGAAGGTGGTGATCCCCGAGATGAACCTCGGGCAGCTCGCCACGCTCGTGCGAGCGAAGTACCTGGTGGACGCGCACTCGTACAACCAGGTGAACGGCATGCCGTTCAAGGCGGAGCAGCTCGCCAAGGCTCTCAAGGAGGCCATCGATGGCTGAGACGTCCATGGAAGGCACGGGCACGGTCGAGGCGCTCACTCTGGTGCCCAAGGCCGAGGCCAGGCAGTCCATGAAGGACTTCAAGTCCGACCAGGAAGTGCGCTGGTGCCCGGGCTGCGGCGACTACGCGATCCTGGCGGCGGTCCAGGGCTTCATGCCGGAGCTGGGCCTGGCCAGGGAGAACGTCGTCTTCGTCTCGGGCATCGGCTGCTCCTCCCGCTTCCCGTACTACATGAACACCTACGGGATGCACTCCATCCACGGCCGCGCGCCCGCCATCGCCACGGGCCTCGCGACCTCGCGGCGCGACCTGAGCGTCTGGGTGGTCACCGGCGACGGCGACGCGCTGTCCATCGGCGGCAACCACCTCATCCACGCTCTGCGCCGTAACGTCAACCTCAAGATCCTGCTGTTCAACAACCGGATCTACGGCCTGACCAAGGGCCAGTACTCCCCGACCTCCGAGGTCGGCAAGATCACCAAGTCGACGCCGATGGGCTCGCTGGACGCGCCCTTCAACCCGGTCTCGCTGGCGATCGGCGCGGAGGCCTCCTTCGTGGCCCGCACCATCGACTCCGACCGCAAGCACCTGACCGAGGTGCTGCGCGCCGCGGCCGCGCATCCGGGCACCGCGCTGATCGAGATCTACCAGAACTGCAACATCTTCAACGACGGCGCCTTCGACGCCCTGAAGGACCGGCAGCGGGCCGAGGAGGCCCTGATCCGGCTGGAGCACGGGCAGCGGATCCGCTTCGGCGCGGACGGCGCGCGCGGTGTCGTACGGGACCGGCAGACCGGCGACCTCAAGGTCGTCACCGTCACCGCGGACAACGAGGCCGACGTCCTGGTCCACGACGCCCACGCGGACTCGCCGACCACGGCGTTCGCGCTGTCGCGGCTCGCCGACCCGGACACGCTGCACCACACCCCGATCGGCGTCTTCCGGTCCGTCGACCGGCCGGTCTACGACACGGCGATGGCCGACCAGCTGGACACGGCGGTCGAACAGCGTGGCAAGGGCGACCTGGCCGCGCTGCTGGCCGGCGGCGACACCTGGACGGTCGTCGGCTGAGCGCGTCGGCTCTCCGTCACGAGGCCCGGGCCCGAGGCGCCCGGGCCTCGTCGTATGCCCGGCGGGCCTGCTCCACGTCCGTCAGACGGTCCTCGGTCCAGCGCGCCAGCGCCCGCACGTGCTCGGCCGCCTCGCGGCCGAGATCGGTGAGGGAGTAGTCGACGCGGGGCGGGATGACGGGCTTGGCGTCCCGGTGGACCAGGCCGTCGCGCTCCAGGGTCTGAAGCGTCTGGGTCAGCATCTTCTCGCTGACGGTCCGCCCGCGTCCCCGGCCGACGGCCCGGCGCAGCTCACCGAAGCGGCGGGGGCTCTCCAGCAGCTCGATCAGGACGAGCACGCCCCAGCGGCTGGTGACGTGGTCCAGGACCAGGCGGTGGGGGCACATCGCCGCGTCGCCGTCGCGCCCGGCGCTCCTCGTCGAAGCACTTACTGTCATGCCAGTACCTTACTTCAAAGTGGGTACTTTCCAAGAGTTAGCGCCCCTTCTAGGGTGAGTGTCAGACACCCCCTTCAAGGAGATTCGTCATGAGCATCGTCGTCACCGGAGCCACCGGACACCTCGGCCGCCTCGTCGTGGAGCAGTTGCTGGAGAAGGTTCCGGCCGGACACGTCACCGCGGTCGTGCGCACCCCCGAGAAGGCCGCCGACCTCGCGGAGCGGGGCGTGCGGATCGCGGTCGCCGACTACAACGCGCCGGAGACCTTCGACGGCCTGTTCGCGGCCGGCGACAAGGTCCTGCTCGTCTCCGGCAACGAGATCACCGACGACCGGGTCCGGCAGCACCGTGTCGTCATCGACGCCGCCGAGGCGGCCGGCGTGGCGCTGCTCGCGTACACCAGCGCCCCCGGCACCCTGCGGGCCGCCCTCGCCGACGACCACCGCGGCACCGAGCAGGCGCTGAAGGCCTCGGGCCTGCCGTACTCGCTGCTGCGCAACGGCTGGTACCACGAGAACTACACCGAGCAGCTCGCCCCGGCGCTCGCGCACGGCGTCCTCGTGCACGCCGCCGGAGAGGGCCGGGTCTCCTCCGCCGCCCGCGCCGACTACGCGGCCGCCGCGGTGGCGGTGCTGACCGGCGACGGCCACGAGAACACGACGTACGAGCTGGGCGGGGACGAGGCGTGGAGCTTCGCCGAGTTCGCCGCCGAGCTGAGCCGGCAGGCCGGCCGGGAGATCGCGTACACCCCGGTCTCCGTCGCGGAGTACGAGGCCGTCCTGACCGGCGCCGGGCTGCCCGCGCCGCTCGCTGCGATCCTGGCGGGCGTGGACGCCCACATCGAGAAGGGCGAGCTGGTCGTCGGCTCCGGGGACCTGTCCCGCCTGATCGGCCGGCCGGCCACCCCGGTCGCCGAGGCGATCACCGCCGCGCTCAAGGGCTGACTCCCCGGCGGGACTCTCCGGCTCCCCTCCTCCGCCTGTCATGACCGTATGGCGATACGGGCATGACAGGCGGGGGTGTTCGGCGTTACCTTCGTCCTTGCTGCACGGGACGCAGTCACGCACGAAGGAGGGGCCCGTGTCCGAGAGGTCGAGCGGGGAGCGGCGCACAGGACTGCTGAACGGCTTCGCGGCCTACGGGATGTGGGGGCTCGTCCCCCTGTTCTGGCCCCTGCTGAAGCCGGCCGGGGCGGCGGAGATCCTCGCCCACCGGATGGTGTGGTCCCTCGCCTTCGTCGCCGTCGCGCTGCTGGCCGTACGGCGCTGGGCCTGGGCCGGCGAGCTGCTGCGGCAGCCACGCCGGCTGGCACTCGTCGTCCTGGCGGCCGGGGTGATCACCGTCAACTGGGGCGTCTACATCTGGGCCGTCAACAGCGGCCATGTCGTCGAGGCCTCCCTCGGCTACTTCATCAACCCCCTGGTCACCATCGCCATGGGCGTCCTGATCCTCAAGGAGCGGCTGCGGCCCGTGCAGTGGGCCGCGGTCGGCGTCGGCCTCGCGGCCGTGCTCACGCTCACCGTCGGGTACGGCCGTCCGCCGTGGATCTCCCTGTGCCTCGCCTTCTCCTTCGCCACCTACGGCCTGGTGAAGAAGAAGGTCGGCCTCGGCGGCGTCGAGTCGCTGGCCGCGGAGACCGCGATCCAGTTCCTGCCCGCGCTCGGCTATCTGCTGTGGCTGAGCGCCCAGGGCCACTCGACCTTCGCCGCTGAGGGCGCCGGGCACGCCGCCCTGCTCGCCTCGACCGGCTTCGTCACCGCGCTGCCGCTGGTCCTCTTCGGCGCCGCCGCGATCCGCGTGCCGCTGTCGACGCTGGGGCTGCTCCAGTACCTCGCGCCGGTCTTCCAGTTCCTGCTGGGCATCCTCTACTTCCACGAGTCCATGCCCGTCGAGCGCTGGGCCGGGTTCGCCCTGGTGTGGCTGGCGCTGTCCCTGCTGACCTTGGACGGGCTGCGCGCCGCGCGCCGGGCGGCCCGGTTCCGGGCGACGCTCGGCATCCCGCCGCGGACGGTGGCGGGCTCCGGGGCGGCCGGGTCCGGAGTGGCCTCCGGGGCGGCGGACACCCTGCCGGCTTCCGCTGTGGTGGCCGCGCAGGTCGTCCCGGGAGCGGTGGCCCCTGAGCCGGGCCTGGGAGCGGTCCCAGCCCAGGCGGGCTCGGGGGCGGTTGCCGGTGAGCCGGGTACGGGGCCGGTGGCCGGCTCGGCAGAAGCCTAGGGAGCATCTGCCCGGGCGTGCCGCTCGGCAGGAGCTGCCGTCGCAGGAGTGCGGTGTCAGGCCGGGTGGGGATTCCGGCGTTTCCCTGGTCCGCGGCTCACGCAGCCCATATGACTGGTGACATGACTCAGACGCCCGCGGCGACCCCGCTGCACTGGAAGCTCGTCATCGACGCCGCCGACCCGCACGCGCAGGCCGACTTCTGGGCCGGCGCGCTGCACTACGAGGTCGAGGACAACAGCGCGCTCGTCGAACGGCTGCTTGAACTCGGCGCGCTGCCGGGCGCGGCCACCGTGGAATTCCACGGTCGCGCCGCCTTCAGGGACCTGGTCGGCGTACGCCACCCCGACGACCCCTACGACCAGGAGCGCGGCACCGGACTGGGGCGGCGGCTGCTCTTCCAGCGCGTGCCGGAGCCCAAGAGCGGCAAGAACCGGCTCCACCTCGACCTGCACCCCGGCGAGGACCGGCGCGCGGAGGAGGTGGAGCGGCTGGAGAAGCTCGGGGCGAGCGTGCTGCGGCACGTGCGGGAGCCCGCCGGGGAGTGGGTGGTGATGGCTGATCCGGAGGGCAACGAGTTCTGCGTGTGCTGACGAATTCCGCGTGAGCCGACGAATTCCGCGTGAGCTGACGAGTCCCGTCCCCGTGAAGGGAGCCGCGGGGGCGGGGCCGGGTCAGCGCGCCGGGGGTTCCGCCCTGCCGGCCCGCTCGGCGAGACGGCCCATCCGGGCGCGGGCCGACTCCAGTTGCTCGATGTCGTCGGCGGCCGGACCGTCCTCGACGGTGAGTTCGGTCCACAGCCCGATCAGATCGCGGCCGAGCCGCAGGCCCTGCTCGGGGTCACGAACCGCGCGCCAGGCGGCGGCCGCGCTCTGCACGTTGCCGTAGGCCGCCTCCGCGTCGCCGGCGCGGCGCCGGATGCGGGCCAGGTCGAGGGACAGGCCGAACGAGCGGACCGGGTCGGTCGCCAGATAGGCGATGTACGCGGTGAGCTCGCGCAGGCGCAGCACCTCGGCGTGCTCCGGGCCGAGCGTGGCCGACGCCTCCGTGACGGTGCGCTCGGCCAGCGTCGCCGCCTCTTCGATCCGGCCCGACTTCACGGCCCCGTTGATCCGCGCCATGGGCTCGGCGAGCAGGACGGTACCGCCCTCGCCGGCCGCGGTCCTGGGATCGTCCCCGAGCACCGCTTCGGCCACGGCGTCGAAACCGCGGGCGGGAGTGGGCTTGGGATCGGGGTCGGGCTCGGAGGCGGCTGCGGGCTCGGGCTTGGAGGCGATTTCGGGCTTGGAGGCGGCTTGCGGCGCGGATGCGAGTTCGGGTGCGGGTACGCGCTCGGGCCGAGCGACGGGGGCGGGCGCCGGTTCCTGGTCGGACGGCTCGGCGGGGGGCGCGGGGGCGGCCGCGGACGTCGGTGCGGCCGCGGGGCCGGGTGCGGCGGTGGGCCGCGCGTCCATCACCGGGGGCGGCCCGAACTGCCCGGTCGGGGCGCTCACGGTGCCGGGGGTCACGGTGCCGGAGTCCGGCCGGTCGGCCGGCGTGGCGGCCGTGCCGGAGTCCGGCCGGTCGGTCGGCTCCGGTATGGCCCGCAGCGGGAAGGTCGGCGCGGGTTCGGCGGACGGCTGCGGCTCGGGCACCGCGCGCAGCGGGAAGGTCGGGGGCGTCTCGCCCCGCGGTTCCGGCACCGCCCGCAACGGGAACGTGGGGGCGGACTCCCGCACCGGCTCCGGCGCCTTCCGCAAGAGGTGCGTGCGCCGATCGGTCGACGACCGTGGCGCGTCCGTGCCGGGCTCGGACTCGGGCTCCTCGGGCGCGGGGCCGGGAGCACCGGAGGGCGCGGCGGAACCGGACGACGGCGCGGGCGGCGGGGCCCCCTCGTTCGGCGCGGCGGGTTCCGCCGAGGCTGTCGCGGAGACCGGCCTCGGCGGACGCGGGGGCTGGGGCGGGGTCGTGCGCAGTGGCTCGGCGGTGAAGTCGCTGGACCCGTCGCTCTGGACGCGCAGGGGGACGACGTAGCCGATGCGTTCGTCGGTGACCGTGGCGAGGACGGGGTGGCCGGTGGCGAGGGCGAGGCGGTGCAGGTGGTTCAGGACGGCGTGCTGGATCTCCTCGCCGGCGGCGGTACGGACCGGTACGCCTCCGACCGAGGCTCCCGCGCCGTCCGCGGGCACGTGCACGGAGATCGGTGTGGCCGCGGGTGCCGCCGCACGAGCGGCACGCTTCAGTTCCCGCTTCTTCTCGCGGCTCAGTCGAGACATCGGCTCCCTCACTCGGATGCGCGCGATCCGGTCGTACGCGTACTGTCGAGTCTCTCCGCTCGCCTGCGGTTCTCACGTCACCACGACGTCACAGACTCGCACCAGGAACTCCGCCGCCGTGTCGTCGGTAACGCGCCGAGCGTGAAGATCGTCGGGATGACGGAGGAGGGGAACGGGCATGGGGACAGTTGTGCGGCAGGGACCGGAGATCTGGATTCGCGGGCCGGTGGCCGAAGCCGACGCTCGGGAGGGTACGCCCGAACGGCCTGTCGGCGGGCCGGTCACGCCCCGGCGCTTCTCGTGGGTGGCCACCCACGGCGGCGCGGGCACGACGACGCTGGCGGCGGTGTACGGCGGTCACGACTGCGGCCGCGGCTGGCCCGGTCCCGACGCCGCCCGCTCGGTCCTGCTCGTCGCCCGGACGCACGCGGCCGGGCTGGACGCCGTGATCCGGACCCTGGAGGTGTTCCGCCGGGGCGAGGCACCGGCCGGGCTGGATCTGGACGCCGTCGTCCTGGTCGCGGACGCGCCGGGGCGGCTGCCGCGGCAGCTCGCGCAGCGTGTGAAGCCGATCGAGGCCGTCATCGACGTGTACCGCGTCCCGTGGGTACCGGCCTGGCGCGTGGGCGAGCTCGGCGGGCGGCCCCCGCGCGAGACGGAGGCGCTCACCCGCCTCACGGGAACGGTGACGCGGTGACGCGGTGACGCGATGACGCGATGACGCCCTCCGCGACGACGCCCGACGCTGTGGTGCCTAGGCGGTTATGTCCTTCGCCGTGAAGCGCGCCCAGGCCGCCGAGCCGAACACGGCCGCGTACACGGCCTGCAACTGAAGGTTCTTCACCAGGTCGTCCCAGTAGACCGGATCGCGCATCAGGTCGGCGAAGGACAGCCAGTAGTGCGGGAAGAGGTACGGCTGGATCGCGTGGAGCTGCGGGATCTGGTCGAGGATCTGCACGGTGATCAGCAGGCCCACGGTCGTCGCCATCGCCGCGATGCCGCTGTCGGTCAGTGCCGAGACGAACAGTCCGAGGGCCGCGAGGCCGGTCAGGGAGGCCGCGACGAGCAGGGCGATCAGCAGGGCACGGCCCAGTCCCTCGGCGAAGTCGATCTGGGTGCCCGAGATGGTGGTGAGGTCCCCGAGCGGGAAGAGCAGCGCACCGACGGTGAGCGCCGAGACGGCGACGACGAGCGTGGCGACCAGGCAGAAGGCCATCGTCGTGGCGTACTTGGTGAGCAGCAGGCGGGTGCGGCCGGCCGGGGCGACCAGGAGGTAGCGCAGCGTCCCCGCGTTCGCCTCGCCGGCGATCGCGTCGCCCGCGACCACGCCGACGGCCATCGGCAGGAAGAACGGCAGGGTCGCCGCCAGCGCGGTGAAGACCAGGAACAGGCCGTTGTTGGTGACCTGCGCGATGAACGCCGGGCCCTGACCGCCCCCGCGCCCGGCCGGGGCACCGTCCCTCGTCTCGATCCGGACGGCGATCCCGACCAGGACCGGTACGGCCGCCAGCACGCCCAGCAGGGCGAGGGTGCGCCAGCGACGGAAGGTGGTCACCAGCTCGCTGCGCAGCAGCCCGAGCGTCCACAGCGGGTGCGGGGCGCGGTCCCCTGCCCCGGCCGGCCCTACGGGGGTCTCAGCCGGTCCTCCGGGTTTTTCGGCCGTCTCCGGCGGTGTGTCAGCCCGCGACATCGAACCCCTCCCCCGTGAGGGCCACGAACGCGTCCTCCAGGGAGGCGCGTTCGAGGCCGAAGCCGCGGACGCGCACGCCCGCCGCGACCAGCGCCGCGTTCAGCTCGGCGAGGTCGCGGTCCGGCGGTTCACCGGTGACCCGGTCGCCGTCGACGACCACGTCGCCGACCCCCTGCTCCTTCAGCACCCGGGTCGCGTCCCCGGTGTCGGGCGTGGTCACCACGAGCCGGCCCCGCATCCCGGCGGCCAGCTCGGCCACCCGGCCCTGGGTCACCAGTCTGCCCCGGGCCATGACGGCCGCATGGGTGCACACCTGCTCGATCTCGTCCAGCAGGTGGGAGGAGAGGAAGACGGTCGTGCCGTCGCAGGCCAGTTCCCGGACCAGGGAGCGGATCTCGCGCATCCCCTGCGGGTCCAGGCCGTTGGTCGGCTCGTCCAGGACGAGCAGCTTCCGGGGCCGGAGCAGCGCGGCCGCCAGCCCGAGGCGCTGCTTCATGCCGAGGGAGTACGCCCTGGCCTTCCTGCCGGCCGGCGCCGTCAGCCCCACCCGGTCCAGGGCGGCGGCGACCCGCGCACGCCGGGTGCGCGGGTCGGCGGACGGGTCGGCGGCGTCGTAGCGCAGCAGGTTGTCCCGGCCGGAGAGGAAGCCGTACAGCGCGGGCCCCTCGATCAGGGCTCCGACGTGCGGCAGCACGGCCCGCGTCGACCGGGGCATCGGGCGGCCCAGGACGCGTGCGGTGCCGGAGGTGGGCTCGATCAGCCCCATCAGCATGCGGATGGTGGTGGTCTTGCCCGAGCCGTTCGGGCCGAGGAAGCCGAAGACGCTGCCCGCCGGGACGGTCAGGTCGAGACCGTCGACGGCGAGCTGTCCGCCGCGGTAGCGCTTGGTGAGGCCGCGGGTGTGGATGACGCTCGGCCCCGCGGCCCCCTCCTCCGCCTCCGGACCCGCGCCCGCCTCCGGCCCCACGGCCCCCGGCTCCGCGTCCGGGCCCGGGGCGGGCGGACGGGCGGCGGGGCCGGCCGGCGGGCCGGCGAGCGGCTTGGCGGACGCCTCGTCCATCGGCTCCCTCGATTCGTCGTGCCCGCGTTCCGGACGGTTACTACCCGGCGTCCGCCGCCTTCACCAGTGCGCCCTTGGTGACGGCACCGACGTAGACCTTGCCGTCGTCCGTGATCAGCGCGTTGATCAGGCGCGTGGAGAAGACCGTGCCCTTGCCGAACTTGCCGGTCACCTGGTCGCCCAGCGAGCCGAGCATGCCGCCGAGGTCTCCGCTGCCGGAGTCCGACGGGGCGCCACCCCTGCCGCCGGTGTCGAAGGTGGCGATGGAGTTCCAGCCCTTGCCGAGCACCTTCGGGCCCTCCTTGGCGAAGTCCTCCCGGCCGCCCTTGGCGAGGTCCTTCCGCGAGGGCATTCCGGGCAGGAGGCCGTGCTCGGGCGCCTTGGCGCCGTCGTGTGCAGCGTCCTTCTCGTCGGTGACCTTCGCGCCCTTGGGCGGGGTGAAGGCGAAGGTCGAGGCGGCCGGCCTGGCGAAGCTCACCTGGGTGAAGCCCGCGTCCACGACGGCGGCCCCGCCGCTCGCCGGCGTCAGCGTGAACTTCAGCGGCAGCCCGGTCTTCGCGTCCACCGCGATGCTGATCGCACCGACCGTGGTCCCGGACTGCTTCGGCTTCACGACCAGCTTGTAGGCGTCCCGGCCGGCCACCCGCGCGGTGCCGTCGACCGTCACCGACGTGGTGTCGTCGACCGACTTCAGGGCCTGGTCGGCGAAGTCCTTCGGCGTGGCGGGGACCTGGTCGTGCCGCTTGCCGCCGTCCTGGGAGGCGGTGCCGTGGTAGACCTCGTTCGACTTGCTGTCGTAGCCCCAGACGTCCTTGCCGTTGTGGATGAGGCTGTACTCGGCGGCGCGCTCGATCAGCGACACCTTCTGCCGGTCCTCGCCGTCGGACGCGACGCGCAGGGTGTGCGTGCCGGAGGCCAGCTCGGTCAGCCTGGACGTCGGATCGGCCGACGAACCGTCACCGCCCCCGGCCGCACGGGAGGCGAGGCCGCTCTCCAGGCCGCCCAGGTCCGGCAGACCGAGGTCCGTGCTGACCTTCACCGTCCCGGAGAGCTGCTGGACGTCCGACTTGGCGATTTTCTCGATGAGTTGCTGCGCGGTGATCTTCGGCAGGTCGGGGTCGCCGGAGTCCGCGAGCGCCGGGACCAGCCCGATGGTCGCCGCCGCGACCCCAACCACCGCGGCCGGTACGACGTAGCGCGCGGCCCTGCGCCGTCCCGAGCGCAGTTCGTCGGCGTCCTCGACGCCGGTGCTCTCGTCGGATTCGTACGGTGCCATCTGTGCCTTACCTCCGTCGTCGGCGGCGGCTGCTCGTCCGCGCTCTCCCCGGTGCTCCCGGCATTGCGCGAGTGGGGCGGTGCACCCACCACCCCGAGCCGCCATTCTCACCCGAATCGGTGAGGAGTGGTGTTGTCCGTGTGTTCCATCTGACCAAATCGGCCGTGAGGATGCGTCAGACCGCGGACTCAACTCCGCCTACGACTGGGGTATGACGCCGGAGGGCTGCGTCTCCCCCGCCCCGTAGGGGGTGGTACGGAGCGGCGGGGCGGGGGTCGAGGCGCCCACGGGACGGCAGGGAGCGCCGACCTGCCGGCGCTGCCTGCACCGGCCTCCCGGGACTCGTTGGACAGAGATCCCACCCGTCACTCAGGGTGAACATCGTGAACAACGCCGTACTGCGGGGACCTGCTGAGGCCACAGAGTCGCGGGGCGCGGAGCTTTGAGGTCGCGGAGCTTTGAGGTCGCGGGGTCGTGAGGTCGCGGGCCCGGCTCCGTGCGGGGGCCGTCGCTAGCCGGCCCGGTGCACCACCGCGTCGCACAGCTCCATCAGCGCCGCCTTGGCGTCGCACTCCCGCAGCGGGGCCAGCGCGGCCCGCGCGTCCTCCGCATACCGCACGGTGTCCTTGCGGGCCTGCTCCAGCGCCGGGTGGGCGCGCAGCGCCGTCAGCGCCTCCGCGAGCCGGTCGTCGTCGGTCAGGTCGGAGTCCAGCAGCTCGCACAGCGCGACGTCCTCCGCCAGACCGAGCCGCGCCGCCCGCTCCCGCAGCCGCAGCACCGGAAGCGTCGCGACCCCCTCCCGGAGGTCCGTCCCCGGCGTCTTGCCCGACTCGTGCGAGTCCGAGGCGATGTCCAGCACGTCGTCCGCCAGCTGGAAGGCGACGCCGAGCCGCTCCCCGTACTGGGTCAGCACGTCCACGACGTTCTCGTCGGCACCGGACATCATCGCCCCGAACCGGCAGGACACCGCGACCAGCGATCCGGTCTTGCCGCTCAGCACGTCCAGGTAGTGATCGACCGGGTCGCGGCCGTCCTGCGGCCCCGCCGTCTCCAGGATCTGCCCGGTGACCAGCCGCTCGAACGCCACGGCCTGCACGCGCACCGCCTCGGGACCGAGATCGGCGAGGATCTGCGAGGCCCGGGCGAACAGGAAGTCGCCGGTCAGGACGGCGACCGAGTTCCCCCAGCGGGTGTTCGCGCTGGCCACTCCACGGCGCACCGCGGCCTCGTCCATCACGTCGTCGTGGTACAGCGTCGCCAGGTGGGTGAGCTCCACGACCACGGCCGAGGGCACGATCCCCGGCGCCTCCGGGTCACCGAACTGCGCCGCGAGCATCACGAGCAGCGGCCGGAACCGCTTCCCGCCCGCCCGTACGAGGTGCTGGGCGGCCTCCGTGATGAAGGGGACCTCGCTCTTGGTGGCCTCGAGCAGCCCTTCCTCGACAGCCGCCAATCCGGCCTGGACATCGGCTTCCAGAGCCTGGTCCCGCACGCTCAGCCCGAACGGCCCGACGACGGTCACGAGGGGTCTCCTGTCTGCTGGTGTCTGCTGGCGATTACACGGTTTGTCGATAGGTCGCTGCCCTCACTCAAGTCAGCGTATCCGGTCACGTTTCGATCACCGCTAGCGCCCACCTATACAGGCCAGGCGGTATCGGATCACGCCCGGTATGCAAGTGATCCATACATATGAGCGCATAAATATTGACTCGCCCCTTCTGATCCCCACACGCCACGTTCATACACACTCGTACGTCACCCTCCCGCCGAACGACTCACAGCGCGGCACGCTCGTGGCACCCGGGTGACACGCGAGCCACCCGCCGACGGCGTCCGACAGCACCCGGGTGGACGCGTGCGGAAGGAGTCCGATTAGTCCATCTTGGGACCTCAAGTCCCCTTGGTCGCGATTGCTCTTCGCTCACTTAAACCGTGAGTTGGGTCACACCCCTTCCTCGCTCTCACTCTGGCCGCATACCCGCGCTTCCCCTTTCCTCACGGGCGAGTTGACCCTGTGCGGACGCAAAGGATCAAGCACCCTATTAGCCGCACATCAAGGTCAATAGGGACGAGCTGTGAATCGCCTACTTGTTCAGGACATGTGCTCTCGCATACGTTCCCGGCCACCGGGCGGACGCCGAATCCTGCCGCCGCCCGCGAACCCATCGAACGAACCACGCATGGCAGGAGCGGGGGACCCAGGTAAGTCGCCGGACCGGACGCCGTACGTCGCACACCGCATGTCGTACGCCGCGCCGGAACGGCTCGGGGTGAAGCCGTGCCCTCAGGGGGCACGGCCGGGCGCCTCCCCGCCCGAATCCGACAGCTCACCTCGCAGGCGACGGAGAGGAATTCACCATGCCTGCCCAGGGTCTGCTCCGCCGTCCCCGCGCCACCCGCCTCGCCCGCGCCCTCGCCGCCGTCGGCACCGGTGCCGCCGTGCTCGCCCTCCCGCTCATCGGCGCGACCAACGCGTCCGCGGCCACCGCATCCGCCCCCGCCACCGCGAGCACGCTCGGGTACCCGAACAACCTCGACGGCTGGATCCGCGCGTCGCTCGGAATCATGACCAAGAAGGGCATCCCGGGCACGTACAACGGCATCTACCGCAACGTCATGCGCGAGTCCTCCGGCAACCCGCTGGCCATCAACCTCTGGGACTCCAACGCACTCGCGGGCATCCCGTCCAAGGGCCTGCTCCAGGTCATCGACCCGACGTTCACCGCCTACCACGTGCCGGGCACGGCGTGGAACATCTACGACCCGGTCGCCAACATCACGGCGGCCTGCAAGTACGCGGCCACCCGCTACGGCTCCATCGACAACGTCTTCGGCGCCTACTGACGGACGACGGCGGGTGCTCCGACGACGGTGGGCGCCCCGGCGGCGCCCACCGGCCGACGGGGCGGCCGCCCAGCGGCACCCGAGGTGCCAATGGGTGGGCGGGCCTCCGGGAGCGCCTACCGCTCCGGGAACAACCGGTCGAGGACGACGGCGATGCCGTCGTCCTCGTTCGACAAGGTGACCTCGTCGGCGACCGCCTTGAGTTCGGGGTGGGCGTTGGCCATGGCGACACCGTGGGCGGCCCACTGGAACATGGGGATGTCGTTCGGCATGTCGCCGAAGGCGAGGGCGTGTTCGCGGCTCAGCCCCAGGTGTTCGGCGGCCATGGCCAGCCCGGTCGCCTTGGTGATGCCGCAGGGCTGGAGCTCGACGGTTCCCGGGCCCGACATGGTGACCGTCGCCAAGGAGCCGACCACCCCGCGCGCGGTGGCCGCCAACTCGTCGTCGGACAGCACGGGATGGCGCAGCAGCACCTTGCTGATGGGCGCGCTCCACAGGTCGTCGCGCCGGTCGACCCGCACCGCGGGCAGCGTCGGGTGCGGCATGAGATACCCGGGCTCGATCAGAGTCAGCCCGTCCACCCCGTCCTGGTCGACCGCCGCGTACACCTGCCCCACCTCGGCCTCGATCTTGCCGAGCGCGGTCTCGGCCGGCTCCCGGTCCAGGGTGACCGACCACAGCAGGCGGTCCGCCCCGGCGTCGTAGAGCTGCGCGCCCTGGCCGCACACCGCGAGGCCCGTGGTGCCCAGGGCGTCGAGCAGCGGCCGCACCCTCGGCGCCGGCCTCCCGGTCACCACGAGGTGCCGGGCACCGGCGGCCGCCACCCGCGCGAGCGCGGCGAGGGACCGCTCGGACGGGGTGTCGTCGCCGCGCAGCAGCGTTCCGTCCAGGTCAGTGGCGATGAGGGCATATGCGAGGGAGGCGGCCATGATCAGAGAATACGGATCCGCCGCGCCGCCGACTCGACGGGAACCGGACGACGACGGCGGCCGCCTCATTCCCGCCCGCCCCTCCTGAACTCCTTTGTACGCGGCGGTTCTTCCTCCCGTGCCGGTCGGCGCGACCGTGCGGGCGTGAGGGGGGCGCGGCAGCGGCCTGGGGCTCAGGGTGAGCGAGATCACGGCACCACTCCCCGCCCCCGCACCGCTTCCCCCGCACCGCTCACGCCCCGTGCGCTCAGCTCCGCACTCCCGCGGCGTGTGCTCAGCCGTGTGCTCCCGCCAGGTGGGCGGCCAGCCTCGGGGAGGCGAACTCCGTCCCGCACACGAAGCGCATCACCGGCCCGTAGGAGGCGGCCGCGGGCAGACCCGTGAAGCAGAGACCGGGAACCGAGGAGACGTACCCGGCGCCCAGCTTCGGGGTGCCGCGGCTCAGCGCCAGTCCGGTGCGCAGCTCGTGGCCGAGGAAGTCCATGGCGGCGATGTCGACGCGGTAGCCGGTCGCGGCTATGACGTGGTCCGCGGTGAGGTCCCGCGTACCGCCGCCGAGGGTGCGCACGGTCAGCGCCGGGCGGCCGTCCCCGGCCTCTGCGCGGACGACGGCGGCGACCTCCTGGACCGGCACCTCGCCCTCGAAGCGGTCGCGCAGCCACCACGCGCCGAGCGGCCCGAGGACGCGGCGGACCAGGTAATGGCGGGTTCGGGCCGGGAGGTGGCGGTAGGGGTGCGGGTAGTGGCTGAGGGCCCACAGGGACCAGGCGCGGCCGAAGGGCGACTCGGGGCGCAGTCGCGACTGCCGCCACGGGGGCGCGCCGAAGGCGACCTTGCCGCGGCCCCGGGACACCAGCCGCACCCGCGCGCCGGCCTCCGCCGCCAGCACCGCCGTCTCCAGCGCGGACTGGCCCGCGCCGACGACGACGAGTTCCCGGCCGGCGAACCGGGACAGGTCGTGGTGCTGGGAGCTGTGGGAGAGCGGGCCGGTCGGGGTGGGACCGTCGGGCGCCGCCCCGGCCAGCTCCGGCGGCAGGTGGGCCAGGCCCGACAGGCCGGTCGCCACCACGACCGCGCGGGCGGCGAACTGCTCCCCCGAGTCCAGCTTCAGCTCGAATCCGCCAACCGGCCGCCGGTCGGCCGAGACCACCCGCACCCGCTCCAGGTCGGGCACCAGTCGCTGCTGGAACCACTCGCCGTAGGCGATGAAGGTCTCGACCGGGATGATGTCCTCGTCCGTCACCAGCCGTCGTGTGCCGGCCGCGTCGCAGTAGTCGGCGAGGGTGTGGCCGCGCTGCGGGGCGTCGATGTTCGAGGCGGCCGGGGTCGACTTCAGCAGCATCCCGGCGGGCATGTGGTCGCGCCAGCTCACCATGGGTTCGCCGAAGACGCGGACCGGGATGCCGCGCCCCCGCAGATGCGCGGCGGTGGACAGGCCGTACGGCCCGGCACCGATGACTGCTACCGGTTGGTTCACGAAGTCCCTCCCCAGGACGGACTGTTCGTCACTTCGTGGGCCGGCCCGGGCCGCGAGCAGCGGGCAGATGGGTGAACGAGCAGGTCAGCCGCCCGAACCGGTGGTACTGCCGCGGCGGTTGGTCCGCCACAGCTGATAGAGGTGCTTCGCGCCCGGCCGCACGAAGCGCGCGAGCATCGTGAGGAACGGCAGCGGGTCGTCACCCGCGAACCAGGCCAGCTCCGTCCCGCTCGGCCGGGCCGGCGCGTGCGGCGTCGTGTAGCCACTGCGGCGGTAGGCGAGCAGGGCGGGCAGGTCGATGTTCTCCACGACGTACCGGTGGCCGGCCCGCTGTTCCCCCTCCGGAACGGCGCGCCCGGTCAGATCGAGGTGCATGGCCCGGACGACGTCCACCCCCGACTCGTTCTCGAAGAGCCGGAACTGGGCGCCCATGCGCGGGTTGAAGTCGAGGAGCTTGTACTGTCCGTCGCGCCGGTCGAAGCGCAGGTCGAGGTCGATGATGCCGCTGAAGCCGATCTGTTTGATGAAACGTGCGGCGAGGTCCGCGAGTTCCGGGTTGTCGACGACGTAGGCATTGGCGGTCATGCCCGCGTGCGGCGGCCAGGAGCGGACCTTCACGCCGGTGAACATCGCCAGCGGGGTCGAGTCCGCGCCGAAGTAGGCGTGCACGATCCAGTCCTCGGCCTCCTCCCGCGGCAGGTACTCCTGGAGGATCACCCCCGGCTCCTCGCCCCAGTCACGGGCGAGCCTCAGCAGGCCCTCGCGGGTGGTGATCCGCGTGGTGCCGCTCACGGCGGGGCGGCTGCGCCGTACGAACGCCTCACGGTTCTTGGCCACCACCGGGAAGCGGGCCTTCTCGGCGAACGCGGCGATGTCGTCGTACGACCCCGGGAAGGCGGCCGCGGGGCTCGGGATGCCGTGTTCCCCGCACAGTTCGTGCAGCCCCTGCTTGCTGGCCAGGCGGCGCGGGAGGCCGGGGGCGACGGGCGGGAAGAGGAAGTGTCCCTCGAGCTCCTCCTGGTGCTCTGCGATCAGGACGGCGGCCTCCTCGTCGGTCGGTACGAGGACGGTGGGCCGGCCGATGCGGCGGCCGATCCGCAGCAGGCCCTCGACCAGACGGTCCGGCTCCTCCGTGCCCCTGGTCGGCCAGACGAACGCGCGGGTGAGGTAGCGGGAGGAGGCGGCGGGCGTGCAGCGGTCCTCCGTGATCGCGTACATGGGGATGCCCAGGCGGCCCAGGCTGCGGATCGCTCCGACGCCTCCGTGGTGCAGCGGGTAGTCGCCGAACTTCACGATCAGGCCCGGCACATCACGGTCCGCCTCGAAAGGCACACCGGCGGCATTCCTGGCCACGGGTCCCCCCACGTGTCCCCCCTACGGAGCGGACCCACCCCGCCCGCGTCCCCCAAAGGACGCTAAGCCGGAATTGACTGCTCCGACAACCCCAAACCGGACATTGCAAACTCTTTAGGCACTGCCCAAGACGGCCGACTCGGCCGTAACGTGTGGCGCGACCACATGGAAGACGTCCCGTGCCCTGCGCGCACGAGAGAGCACGAGAGGAAGGCAAGCACTCCATGCCCCCCTTCGAGGTCCCCGAGGGCGACCCCTTCGGTCCGCACAACCTCCCCTACGGCGTCTTCTCCCGCGCCGGGTCGCAGAGTTCGCAGAACCCGCACGGTTCGCAGGCTCCGCAGAGTCCGCAGGGCTCGCGGGGCTCGCAGGAGAGGACCGTCGGCGTCCGGCTCGGCGACCACGTCCTCGACGCGGGCGCGGCGGCGCGGGCGCTCGGCTCGCCGTACGCCTCCCTGCTCGCCCAGCCCACGCTCGGCCCGCTGCTGGCGGCGGGCCGCACCGCGTGGTCGGACGTCCGGCGGGCGCTGACGGCGTGGGTGACGGTGCCGTCCCACCAGGAGGCCGTCGCGCCGTTCCTGTACCCGCTGGACTCGGTGACCCTGCACCTCCCCTTCGACGTCGCGGACTACGTCGACTTCTACGCCTCCGAGAACCACGCCCGGAACGTCGGCCAGATCTTCCGCCCCGACGCCGAGGACTCCCTCACGCCCAACTGGAAGCACCTGCCGATCGGTTACCACGGCCGCTCGGGCACGGTGGTGGTGTCGGGCACCGACGTCGTACGGCCGTCGGGCCAGCGCAAGGCCCCGTCCGACCCCGCGCCGGTCTTCGGTCCGTCCGTCCGGCTGGACATCGAGGCGGAGGTCGGTTTCGTGGTGGGCGTGCCCTCGCGGCTCGGCACGCCGGTGCCGCTCGGCGACTTCCGCGAGCACGTCTTCGGGCTGTGCCTGCTGAACGACTGGTCCGCGCGTGACGTCCAGGCCTGGGAGTACGTCCCCCTCGGCCCGTTCCTCGGCAAGTCCTTCGCCACCTCGGTGTCGGCGTGGATCACCCCGCTCGACGCGCTGGAGGACGCCCGGGTCGCACCGCCTCGGCGCACCCATCCGCTCCTGCCGTACCTCGACGACGCCGACGAGGAGCCCGGCGGCTACGACCTGCGGATCTCCGTCGCGATCAACGGGCACGTGGTGTCCGAGCCTCCCTTCTCCACCATGTACTGGACGGCGGCGCAGCAACTCGCGCACATGACGGTCAACGGCGCCTCGCTGCGCACCGGCGACCTGTACGGCTCCGGCACCGTCAGCGGCCCCGAGCCCGCCCAGCGCGGCTCCCTGCTGGAGCTGACCTGGAACGGCCGCGACCCCCTCGAACTGCCCGACGGCAAGCGCACGTTCCTGGAGGACGGCGACGTCGTGACCCTGACGGCCTGGGCACCGGGGCCGGACGGCGTCCGGGTGGGCCTGGGGGAGGTGACCGGGCGCATCGTGGCCGGATGAGCGGTCCGAACCCCCGCGCGGAGGACGGACTCGTACGCGAGGCCGGGATGTACGCGAAGCAGAGGCGCACGCGAGGTACGCAAGGCCGGGACGTGCGCGAGGCGGACACGTGGGGGCGGTGGGGTGCGGGAATCGGTTGCCGCCGAACCCTCACCCCCCGCCGCCCGACGCCGTCATACTGACGGCAGGCCGTGCGCGCACCGCGCCGGCCGCCCCCACAGCACGACCCGACACCCGCCCCCCTCCGATCAGGATGCGGAGTCCGTGGCATGACCGTCTGCCTGCTCCTGCTGAGCGTCGTCGCCCTGACGGCCGCCGTGCCGGCACCCCGCGCGCTGACCCGCGCCGCCTGGCCCGAGCGGGAACCGGTCGTCGCGCTGTGGGTGTGGCAGTGCCTGGTCGCGACCGTTCTGCTGTGCTGCCTGACCGCCCTCGTCCTGGGGGCCGCGGCCGTCTTCCACACCGTCCGCGACCGGGTCTTCGCCCCCGCGCCGCCCGCGGTGACCGCCGCCTACGACCTGTCGGCCACCCCGCTCTGGTCGGCCGCCCTCACCCTGCTGCTGGCCTGCGGCGCCGCCTGGACCGCGGCGATGCTCGCACGGGAGGTGGCCGAGGCGCGCCGGCGCCGCGGCCGGGCCCGTGCGCACCTGCGTGAACGCGCCCCCGACCTGCCCGCGGGCCTGCCGCCCGCCCGCGGCCCCCTGCTGGTGCTGGAGGACGAGTACCCCGACGCCTGGTGGATGCCCGGCCATCCGCCGCAGCTCGTGGTCACCACCGGCGCCCTGCACCGTCTCACCGGCCATCAGCTCGACGCGGTGCTCGCCCACGAACGCGGTCACGCCCGCGCCCACCACGACTGGCTGCTGCATCTGTCGACGGCCCTGGCGACCGGCTTCCCGCGTGTGCCGCTGTTCGCCCACTTCTGCGACCAGACCCACCGGCTGGTCGAACTGGCCGCGGACGACACGGCGTCACGCCGCTACGGCCATCTGACCACGGCCCTGGCCCTGATCGAGCTCAACCAGCACCGCGGGGTCCTCTCCTGCGCCTCCAGCCACCGCCTGCTCGGCGAGCGCGTGGACCGCCTCCTGGAACCCCCGCCCCGCCTGGGCCGCCGGCACCGCGCCCTGACGACGACAGCGGCGGCGCTGGTGCCCCTGCTGCCCCTGCTGATCACCTTCGCTCCCGGGCTGACGGCACTGGGCTGACGGTCCTGGACTGGCGGGGCTCGGACGCTGACGGTCCTGGACTGACAGGGCTCGGACAGAGGGGGTCGGCCGGCGCCCTCGGGCTTGCTGCGGGCGGGACGGAGAAGACGCCGTGGACGCCTCAGGCCGTCCCGGCGGTGGTCATATCCAGTCGTCCGGCCCGCCGGGCTCGCCCGGCTCCGGCTCGGACTCCGGCCAGTCCTCGTCCGCCGTCAGGGGGGACCTGCGGGCGGTTGCCCGGTCCGGACCGTCGCCGGGCGAGCCGGACTCGGGCGGGCCTTCCCCGGAGGGGCCTTCCCCGGACGGGCCGTTCAGCGACTCCAGGACTTCCAGCACCCCTTCCCCGTACGTCGCGAGCTTCTTCTCGCCGACGCCGCCGACCGAGCCCAGCTGTGCCACCGACGTGGGCCAGACCGAGACGATCTCCCGGAGCGTGGCGTCGTGGAAGATGACGTACGCCGGGACGCCCTGTTCGCGGGCCTGTTCGGCGCGCCAGGCGCGCAGGGCCTCGAAGGCGGGCAGGAGTGCCTCGGGCAGCTCGGCCGCGGCCGTCTTCGGCTTGCGGTCGGAGCGGGTGGCCGATCCCCGCGACGCGGTCAGCTTCTTCGGCTCCTTGCGCAGCGGCACCTCCCGCTCCCGCCGCAGCACCGAGGCGCTCGCGTCGGTCAGCACCAGCGTGCCGTACTCCCCCTCGACCGCGAGCAGCCCCTGCGCCAGGAGCTGACGCACCACGCCCCGCCACTCGCCCTCGGTCTGCTCCTCACCGATGCCGAACACGGACAGCTGGTCGTGGTCGAACTGGATCACCCGGCCGGTGCGCTTGCCGAGGAGGATGTCGATGATCTGGCCCGCGCCGAACTTCTGGCCCCGCTCCCGTTGCAGCCGTACCACCGTCGACAGCACCTTCTGGGCCGCGACCGTGCCGTCCCAGGTCTCCGGCGGTGTCAGGCAACTGTCGCAGTTGCCGCAGCCCGCCGGGTCCGGGTCCTGGCCGAAGTAGGCGAGCAGCTGGCCGCGACGGCACCGCACCGTCTCGCACAGCGCGAGCATCGAGTCGAGGTGGGCCGCGGCCCGGCGGCGGAACGCCTCGTCGCCCTCGCCGGACTGGATCAGCTTGCGCTGCTGGATGACGTCGTTCAGCCCGTACGCCATCCAGGCCGTGGAGGGCAGTCCGTCACGGCCGGCGCGGCCGGTCTCCTGGTAGTACCCCTCGACCGACTTCGGCAGGTCCAGGTGGGCGACGAAGCGGACGTCCGGCTTGTCGATGCCCATGCCGAAGGCGATCGTGGCGACCACGACCAGGCCGTCCTCGCGCAGGAAGCGGGACTGGTGCGCCGCGCGGGTGCCCGCGTCGAGGCCCGCGTGGTAGGGGACCGCCTCGATGCCGTTGGCGGTGAGGAACGCGGCCGTCTTGTCCACCGAGTTGCGCGACAGGCAGTACACGATGCCCGCGTCGCCCGGGTGCTCCTCGCGCAGGAAGCTCAGCAGCTGCTTCCTGGGGTCCGTCTTGCCGACGATGCGGTACTGGATGTTGGGCCGGTCGAAGCTCGCCACGAAGTGACGGGCCCGCGGCATGTTCAGCCGCTGGGTGATCTCCTCGTGCGTCGCGTGGGTGGCGGTCGCGGTGAGCGCGATCCGCGGGACGTCCGGCCAGCGCTCGCCGAGCAGCGACAGGGCGAGGTAGTCGGGGCGGAAGTCGTGGCCCCACTGGGAGACGCAGTGGGCCTCGTCGATCGCGAAGACCGCGATCTTGCCCCGGGACAGCAGATCCAGCGTGGCGTCCACGCGCAGGCGCTCCGGGGCGAGATAGAGCAGGTCGAGCTCGCCGGCCAGGAACTCCGCCTCCACCACGCGCCGCTCGTCGAAGTCCTGGGTGGAGTTGATGAACCCGGCGCGCACGCCCAGCGCCCGCAGTGCGTCCACCTGGTCCTGCATCAGCGCGATCAGCGGCGAGACCACGATGCCCGTGCCGGGTCTGACCAGGGCCGGGATCTGGTAGCAGAGCGACTTGCCGCCGCCGGTGGGCATGAGCACGACGGCGTCGCCGCCCGCCACCACGTGTTCGACGACCGCTTCCTGCTCGCCCCGGAAGGCCTCGTATCCGAAGACACGATGCAGCGCGGCCAGCGCTTCACTCTGCGTCACTGGCATCTCGGTGATACCGCCCGTCCCGCCCATCGTCTCGTCCCCCGCACGTCGTCCCTCGACCACAGCCTCCACCATAGGGGCCGACACCGACAGCACCGGAGTTTTCCACAGGCCCGCTCGATGCTCGCGCTGTACACCCGCACACGCCACTGCCCGGCACCTGAGGGAGGTGCCGGGCAGAGTGCTGGGTGAGGGGTGGCTCAGCGGACGAAGACTCCTGCCTGGCTCGCCAGGTCCAGGAAGTACTGCGGGGCCACACCGAGTACGAGGGTGACCACCACGCCGAAGCCGATCGCGGTCATCGTCAGGGGTGACGGGACGGCGACCGTCGGGCCCTCGGGCCGCGGCTCGCTGAAGAACATCAGTACGATCACCCGGATGTAGAAGAACGCCGCGATCGCCGACGAGATCACACCGATCACGACCAGCGGGGCCGCGCCACCCTCGGCCGCCGCCTTGAACACGGCGAACTTCCCGGCGAAGCCGGAGGTCAGCGGAATGCCGGCGAAGGCCAGCAGGAACACCGCGAACACCGCCGCCACCAGCGGCGAGCGGCGGCCGAGACCGGCCCACTTGGACAGGTGCGTCGCCTCGCCGCCCGCGTCGCGCACCAGCGTCACCACGGCGAAGGCGCCGATGGTCACGAAGGAGTACGCGGCCAGGTAGAACAGGACGGAGGAGACACCGTCCTTCGAGGTCGCGATGACACCGGCGAGGATGAAGCCCGCGTGCGCGATCGACGAGTACGCCAGCAGCCGCTTGATGTCGGTCTGCGTGATCGCGACGATCGCACCCACCAGCATGGTGACGATCGCGACGCCCCACATGACCGGCCGCCAGTCCCAGCGCATGCCCGGCAGCACCACGTACAGCAGCCGCAGCAGCGCGCCGAAGGCCGCCACCTTGGTCGCCGCCGCCATGAACCCGGTCACCGGGGTCGGAGCGCCCTGGTAGACGTCGGGCGTCCACATGTGGAACGGCACCGCGCCCACCTTGAACAGCAGGCCCATCACGATCATGGCCGCACCGACGAGCAGCAGCGCGTCGTTGCCCATGGTGTTCGCCAGCGCCGGGTCGACGCTCGCCACGTTCCCGTCGACGACCTGCGCGATCGTCGCGTACGACACCGAGCCCGCGTACCCGTACAGCAGCGCGATGCCGAACAGCGTGAACGCGGAGGCGAAGGCGCCGAGCAGGAAGTACTTGACCGCGGCCTCCTGCGAGAGCAGCCGCTTGCGGCGCGCCAGCGCGCACAGCAGGTACAGCGGCAGCGAGAAGACCTCCAGGGCCACGAACAGGGTCAGCAGGTCGTTGGCCGAGGGGAAGACCAGCATTCCGGCGACGGCGAAGAGGAGGAGCGGGAACGCCTCGGTGGTGGTGAATCCGGCCTTCACCGCGGCCTTCTCGCTGTCGCTGCCCGGCACGGACGCGGCCTGCGCGGCGAAGGAGTCGACCCGGTTGCCGTGCGCGACCGGGTCCAGCCGCCGCTCGGCGAAGGTGAACAGGCCCACCAGGCCCGCCAGCAGGATGGTGCCCTGCAGGAAGAGCGACGGGCCGTCGACCGCGATGGCACCCATCGCCGCGATGTGCGCCTTGGTGGTGCCGTATCCGCCGGCCGCCAGCGCGATCACCGCGGCGAAGGCGGCGGCGAGCGCGACGGCGGAGACGAACAGCTGGGCGAAATAACGCGACTTGCGCGGGACGAAGGCCTCGACCAGCACCCCGATGATCGCCGCGCCCACGACGATCAGGGTGGGCGAGAGCTGCCCGTATTCGATCTTCGGCGCGTCGATCTTCGAGATCGGGTCGGCCGCGGTTGTCCACAGGCTGTGGACGGCTGCTGCGCTCACTTGGCCGCCTCCACCTCGGGCTTGGGGTCGGTCTGGTGTACGTCCGACATGGTCTGCTTGACCGCCGGATTGACGATGTCCGTGACGGGCTTCGGGTAGACGCCCAGGAAGATCAACAGCACGATCAGCGGGGCGACCACCACCAGCTCCCGCACCCGCAGGTCCGGCATCGCGGAGACCTCCGGCTTCACCGGGCCGGTCATCGTCCGCTGGTAGAGGACGAGGGTGTACAGCGCGGCGAGCACGATGCCGAAGGTGGCGATGATCCCGATCACCGGGTAGCGGGTGAACGTGCCCACCAGCACCAGGAACTCACTGACGAACGGCGCCAGACCCGGCAGCGACAGGGTCGCCAGACCGCCGATCAGGAAGGTGCCGGCGAGTACCGGGGCGACCTTCTGCACGCCGCCGTAGTCGGCGATGAGCCGGGAGCCGCGCCGGGAGATCAGGAATCCGGCGACCAGCATCAGCGCGGCCGTCGAGATGCCGTGGTTGACCATGTAGAGCGTCGCCCCGGACTGGCCCTGGCTGGTCATCGCGAAGATGCCCATGATGATGAAGCCGAAGTGCGAGATCGACGCGTACGCCACCAGGCGCTTGATGTCCCGCTGGCCCACCGCGAGCAGCGCCCCGTAGACGATGCTGACGAGCGCCAGGACGAGGATGACGGGCGTCGCCCACTTGCTGGCCTCCGGGAAGAGCTGGAGGCAGAAGCGGAGCATCGCGAACGTGCCCACCTTGTCGACGACCGCCGTGATGAGCACGGCGACCGGCGCCGTGGACTCCTGCATGGCGTTGGGCAGCCAGGTGTGCAGCGGCCACAGCGGCGCCTTCACCGCGAAGGCGAAGAAGAAGCCGAGGAACAGCCAGCGCTCGGTGCTGGTCGCCATGTGCAGCGAGCCGTTGGCGCGGGCCTGCACGATCTCGGTGAGCGAGAAGTTCCCGGCCACCACGTACAGGCCGATCACCGCGGCCAGCATGATCAGACCGCCGACCAGGTTGTAGAGGAGGAACTTGACCGCCGCGTACGACCGCTGCGTCGCCGCCGCCTCCTCGCCCCGCGCCGCGGTAGTGGCAGATCGATACGAGCCGTGGGCACGGTCGCCGAAGCCGCCGATGAGGAAGTACATCGGGATGAGCATGGCTTCGAAGAAGATGTAGAAGAGGAAGACGTCGGTGGCCTCGAAGGAGAGGATCACCATCGCCTCCACGGCGAGGATGAGAGCGAAGTAGCCCTGAGTCGGCCGCCAACGCCTGTTGCCCGTCTCTTCGGGGTCCGCGTCGTGCCAGCCCGCGAGGATCACGAACGGCATCAGCAGGGCGGTCAGCGCGATGAGCGCCACCGCGATGCCGTCCACGCCCAGCTCGTACCTCACCCCGAAGGCCGCGATCCACGCGTGGGACTCGGTGAGCTGGTAGCGGGCGCCGCCCGGGTCGAAGCGGACCAGGACCGTGGCGGCCAGCGCGAGCGTGGCGAGGGAGACGACCAGCGCCAGCCACTTGGCGGCGGTGCGCCGCGCGGCCGGGACGGCGGCCGTGGCGAGCGCCCCGATGGCCGGGAGCACCGCCGTCGCTGTCAGCAGAGGAAAGGACATCGGTATCAGACCGCCCTCATCAGCAGGGTCGCGGCGACGAGGAGTGCCGCACCGCCGAACATCGAGACCGCGTAGGAGCGCGCGAAGCCGTTCTGCAGCCGGCGCATCCGTCCGGACAGGCCGCCGACCGAGGCCGCCGTGCCGTTGACGACTCCGTCGACCAGGGTGTGGTCGACGTACACCAGGGACCGCGTCAGGTGCTCGCCGCCGCGGACGAGGACGACGTGGTTGAAGTCGTCCTGGAGAAGGTCGCGCCGGGCGGCCCGGGTGAGCAGCGACCCGCGCGGGGCGACGGCCGGGACCGGCTTGCGGCCGTACTGGGCGTAGGCGATGGCGACGCCGACGACCAGGCAGACCACGGTGGCGCCGGTGACGGTCAGGGCACTGACGGGCGAGTTCCCCTCGCTGTGCCCGGTGACCGGCTCCAGCCAGTGCAGGAAGCGGTCGCCGAGGTGGAAGAAGAAGCCGGCGAAGACCGATCCCACGGCCAGCACGATCATGGGGATCGTCATGACCTTGGGCGACTCGTGCGGGTGGGGTACGGCGTGGTCGCCGTGTTCCTCGGCCGCGGGTTCCACCCCGGGCTCGGCCGGGGACGGGGTCGGCCGGTTCCTCCAGCGCTCCTCCCCGAAGAAGGTCATCAGCATCACGCGCGTCATGTAGTACGCGGTGATGGCCGCGCCGAGGAGGGCCGTGCCGCCGAGGACCCAGCCCTGGGTGCCGCCCTTGGCGAAGGCCGCCTCGATGATCGCGTCCTTGGAGTAGAAGCCGGACAGGAACGGGAAGCCGATGATGGCGAGGTAGCCGAGGCCGAAGGTGATGAACGTGATCGGCATGTACTTGCGCAGGCCGCCGTAACGGCGCATGTCCACCTCGTCGTTCATGCCGTGCATGACCGAACCGGCGCCGAGGAACAGCCCGGCCTTGAAGAAGCCGTGCGTCACCAGGTGCATGATCGCGAAGACGTAACCGATGGGGCCGAGGCCCGCGGCGAGCACCATGTAGCCGATCTGCGACATGGTCGAGCCGGCCAGCGCCTTCTTGATGTCGTCCTTCGCGCAACCGACGATCGCACCGAACAGGAGCGTGACGGCGCCGACGACGGTGACGACGAGCTGTGCGTCGGGGGCGAGGTTGAAGATCGCGGCGGAGCGGACGATCAGGTAGACGCCCGCGGTCACCATGGTCGCCGCGTGGATGAGGGCGGAGACCGGGGTCGGGCCCTCCATCGCGTCCCCGAGCCAGGACTGCAGCGGCACCTGGGCGGACTTGCCGCAGGCGGCGAGCAGCAGCATCAGGCCGATGGCGGTGAGCCTTCCCTCGGAGGTGTCGCCGGCGTGGCTGAACACCGGCCCGAAGGCGAAGGACCCGAACGTCGTGAACATCAGCATGATCGCGATCGACAGGCCCATGTCGCCGACGCGGTTGACCAGGAAGGCCTTCTTCGCCGCGGTGGCCGCGCTGGGCTTGTGCTGCCAGAAGCCGATCAGCAGGTAGGAGGCGAGACCGACGCCCTCCCAGCCGACGTACAGCAGGAGGTAGTTGTCGGCGAGGACGAGCAGCAGCATCGCCGCGAGGAAGAGGTTCAGATAGCCGAAGAAGCGGCGGCGGCGCTCGTCGTGCTCCATGTACCCGACCGAGTACAGGTGGATCAGCGAGCCGACGCCGGTGATCAGCAGCACGAACGTCATCGACAGCTGGTCGAGGCGGAAGGTGACGTCCGCCTGGAAGCTCTCGACGGGGATCCAGGTGAAGAGGTGCTGGATCAGGGTGCGGTGCTCGGGGTCCTTGCCGAGCAGGTCGGCGAAGAGGACCAGGCCGATCACGAAGGAGGCGGCCGACAGGAGCGTGCCGAGCCAGTGGCCCACGGCGTCGAGACGCCGGCCGCCGACCAGGAGGACGGCCGCTCCGAGCAGGGGCGCCGCGATGAGCAGCGCAATCAGGTTGTCCACGATTCTTCCGACCCCTTACAGCTTCATCAGGCTGGCGTCGTCGACCGAGGCCGAGTGGCGGGAACGGAACAGCGACACGATGATCGCGAGCCCGACCACGACCTCCGCGGCGGCGACGACCATCGTGAAGAAGGCGATGATCTGGCCGTCGAGGTTGCCGTGCATCCGGGAGAAGACGACGAACGCGAGGTTGCAGGCGTTCAGCATCAGCTCGATGCACATGAAGATCACGATGGCGTTGCGCCGGATCAGCACGCCGGTGGCGCCGATCGTGAACAGCAGGGCGGCGAGATAGAGGTAGTTGACCGGGTTCACTTCGACGCCTCCTCGGGCCGCTTGAACGTCGCCGGCTCGATCTCGGTCCGCTCCAGGCGCTCCTCGGCGCGCTGCTCCAGGGCCCGCAGGTCGTTGAGCGCCGCGGCCGACACGTCACGGATCTGGCCGCGCTCGCGCAACGTCTTGCTGACCGTGAGCTCGGACGGGGTGCCGTCGGGCAGCAGGCCCGCGATGTCCACCGCGTTGTGCCGTGCGTACACACCGGGCGCCGGCAGCGGCGGTACGTGCTTGCCGTCGCGGACGCGCTGCTCGGACAGCTCGCGCTGAGTCCGGGCCCGCTCGGTGCGCTCGCGGTGGGTGAGCACCATGGCGCCGACCGCGGCCGTGATCAGCAGGGCGCCGGTGATCTCGAAGGCGAAGACGTACTTGGTGAAGATGAGGGCCGCCAGGCCCTCCACGTTGCCGCCGGCGTTCGCCCTGCCGATGCCGTCGAACTCCTTGAGGGAGGCGTTGGCGATCCCGCCCAGCAGCAGGACCCCGAAGCCGAGCCCGCAGAGAAGGGCCAGCCAGCGCTGGCCCTTGATGGTCTCCTTGAGGGAGTCCGCGGCCGTGACGCCGACGAGCATCACCACGAACAGGAAGAGCATCATGATCGCGCCGGTGTAGACGACGATCTGCACGACGCCCAGGAAGTAGGCGCCGTTGGCGAGGTAGAACACCGCCAGGACGATCATGGTGCCGGCCAGGCAGAGTGCGCTGTGGACGGCCCTCTTCATGAAGACGGTGCACAGGGCGCCGATCACCGCCACGGTGCCGAGGACCCAGAACTGGAAGGCCTCGCCCGTGGAGGTGGTGTAGGCGGCGAGCTGCGGGCTCATGCGTCGGCCCCCTGTTCCTGCGCGGCGCCCGAGGGGCCCGCCATGTGAGGCTGCTCCCCCTTGGAGACGGCGACCTGGCGCACCGTGCCGGGCGCCGCCTCCGTGACCAGGCCGCGGTAGTAGTCCTGCTCGTCCATCCCCGGGAAGATCGCGTGGGGCGTGTCGACCATGCCCTCTTCGAGGCCGGCGAGCAGTTGCTCCTTGGTGTAGATGAGGTTGGCCCGGCTGGAGTCGGCCAGCTCGAACTCGTTCGTCATCGTCAACGCGCGCGTGGGGCACGCCTCGATGCACAGGCCGCACAGGATGCAGCGGGCGTAGTTGATCTGGTAGACGCGGCCGTACCGCTCGCCCGGCGAGTAGCGCTCCTCGTCGGTGTTGTCGGCGCCCTCGACATAGATGGCGTCGGCGGGGCAGGCCCAGGCGCACAGCTCGCAGCCGACGCACTTCTCCAGGCCGTCCGGATGGCGGTTGAGCTGGTGCCGTCCGTGGAAGCGCGGAGCCGTGGTCTTCTTCTGCTCCGGGTACTGCTCGGTCAGCCGCTTCTTGAACATGGCCTTGAAGGTCACGCCGAAGCCGGCCACGGGGTTCAGGAAACCGGGCTTGGTCTCCTTGGGCTCCTCAGCCATCGGACGCCTCCTTTCCATCCAGAGTTCCGTCACTCTCAGTATCGGGCCCACCACTGACAATCAGCTCCCGCTCGCGGCGCGGACGCCGGCGCGGCACCGACGGAAGGTCCTGTCCCGGCAGCGGCGGTACGGGGAACCCGCCGGCCATCGGGTCGAAGGCGGCCGGTTCCTCGGCGGGCGGCTCGGCCTTCTTCGCCTTCTCGCGGAACATGTCGGCGACGAAGGACAGGAGCAGCAGGGCCAGGACGCCTCCGCCGACGTAGAGCGCGACGTCGGCGAAGTCGTAGTGCTCGTTGCGCAGGGTCCGCACGGTCGCAACGAGCATCAGCCAGGTCACGGAGACCGGGATGAGGACCTTCCAGCCGAGCTTCATCAGCTGGTCGTAGCGGACCCGCGGGAGCGTGCCGCGCAGCCAGATGAAGAAGAACAGCAGCAGCTGGACCTTGATCACGAACCAGAGCAGCGGCCACCAGCCGTGGTTGGCGCCCGCCCAGAAGGTGCTGATCGGCCAGGGTGCCCGCCAGCCGCCCAGGAAGAGCGTGGTCGACACGGCCGAGACGGTCACCATGTTGACGTACTCGGCGAGCATGAACATCGCGAACTTGATCGACGAGTACTCGGTGTTGAAGCCGCCGACCAGGTCGCCCTCGGACTCCGGCATGTCGAAGGGGGCGCGGTTGGTCTCGCCGACCATGGTGACGATGTAGAGGATGAAGGAGACCGGCAGCAGCAGGATGTACCAGCGGTCGTGCTGCTGCTGGACGATCGTCGACGTCGACATCGACCCCGAGTACAGGAACACCGAGGCGAACGCGGCGCCCATGGCGATCTCGTACGAGATCATCTGCGCGCAGGAGCGCAGGCCGCCCAGCAGCGGGTACGTGGATCCGGAACTCCAGCCCGCCAGCACGATGCCGTAGATGCCGACCGAGGCGACCGCGAGGATGTAGAGCATCGCGATCGGCAGGTCGGTCAGCTGCATCGCGGTGCGGTGCCCGAAGATCGAGATCTCGTTGTCCGCGGGCCCGAAGGGGATCACCGCGATCGCCATGAAGGCCGGGATGGCCGCGACGATCGGCGCGAGGACGTACACCGCCTTGTCCGCGCGCTTGACGACGAGGTCCTCCTTGAGCATCAGCTTCACGCCGTCGGCGAGCGACTGGAGCATGCCCCAGGGGCCGTGCCGGTTGGGGCCGATGCGCAGCTGCATCCAGGCGACGACCTTGCGCTCCCAGACGATGGAGAACAGCACCGTGATCATCAGGAAGGCGAAGCAGAACACCGCCTTGATGACGACCAGCCACCACGGGTCGGTGCCGAACATCGAGAGGTTTTCAGCGGCGAGGTACGGGCTCATGCCTCCACCTCCTTGGGGGCCTCGCCGGCGACGGTCGCCGGTCCGATGCGGACGAGGGAGCCGGGCAGTGCGCCGGTGCCGGAGGCGACGCCCCCGCCGACGGAGTTCAGCGGGAGCCAGACCACCCGGTCGGGCATCTCGGTGATGTGCAGCGCGAGTTCGACCGTCCCGGCGGGGCCGGTCACGGCGATGAGGCCGCCGTCGTCGACGCCCGCCTCGGCGGCCGTGGCGGCCGACACGCGCGCGTGTGCCGCGTGCCGCGTCCCGGCGAGTGCCTCGTCGCCCTCCTGGAGGACCCCGCGGTCGAGGAGCAGCCGGTGCCCGGCGAGCACGGCCTCCCCGGCGGCGGGCCGCGGCAGCACGCCCGACGTCTCCAGCGGGTCCGTGGCACGCGGGCCGTCCCAGGCACCGAGCCGGTCCAGTTCCGTGTGCGCGGTACGCAGGTCCGGCAGACCCAGGTGGACGTCCATGGCGTCGGCCAGCATCTGCAGTACGCGCGCGTCGGAGGGCGACAGCCGGCGGGCCATCTGGTCGGGCTTGAGCGCGGCCTCGAAGGGGCGCACCCGGCCCTCCCAGTTGAGGAACGTGCCGGCCTTCTCGGCGACGGCGGCGACCGGCAGGACGACGTCGGCGTGTTCGGTGACCTCGCTGGGCCGCAGCTCCAGCGACACCAGGAAGCCGGCCTCGGCGAGTGCCTCACGCGCGCGTGCCGGATCGGGCAGATCGGCGATCTCCACCCCGGCCACGAGCAGCGCCTGCAGTTCGCCCCGCGCGGCGGCCTCGACGATCTGGCCGGTGTCGCGGCCGTAGCGGTGCGGCAGGTCGGCGACGCCCCACACGGCGGCGACCTCCTCCCGCGCGCGCGGGTCGGTCGCGGGCCGTCCGCCCGGCAGCAGCGAGGGCAGCGCGCCCGCCTCGACGGCGCCGCGCTCGCCCGCCCGGCGCGGGATCCACACCAGGTGGGCGCCGGTCGCGGACGCGGCCCGTACCGCGGCGGTCAGACCGCCCGCCACACCGGCCAGCCGCTCACCGACGACGATCACCGCGCCCTCGCCGCGCAGCGCCTGAGCGGCCTGCGCGCCGCCGTCCTCGAGGCCGACGCCGCTCGCGAGCGCGTCCAGCCACTCGGTCTCGGTGCCGGGCGCGGCCGGCAGCAGGGTGCCGCCCGCCTTCTCCAGACCCCGGGTCGCGTGCGTGGCGAGTGCGAACACCTGCTGCCCGTGCCCGCGCCAGGCCTTGCGCAGCCGCAGGAAGACGCCGGGCGCCTCCTCCTCGGACTCGAAGCCGACGAGCAGGACGGCGGGCGCCTTCTCCAGCGAGGTGTACGTGACGCCCGTACCGTCGACGTCCCGGCCGCGTCCGGCGACCCGGGCGGCCAGGAAGTCGGCCTCCTCACCGCTGTGCACGCGCGCGCGGAAGTCGATGTCGTTGGTGTCGAGTGCCACGCGCGCGAACTTGCTGTAGGCGTAGGCGTCCTCGACGGTGAGCCGGCCACCGGTGAGGACACCGGTGCGGCCGCGCGAGGCGAGCAGCCCCTGCGCGGCGATCTGCAGGGCCTCCGGCCAGGACGCGGGTTCCAGGACGCCCTCGGCGTTGCGCACCAGCGGCGTCTGGAGCCGGTCCTTCATCTGCGCGTACCGGAACGCGAACCGTCCCTTGTCGCAGATCCACTCCTCGTTGACCTCGGGGTCGTTCTCGGCGAGCCGCCGCATGACCTTGCCGCGCCGGTGGTCGGTGCGAGTCGCGCAGCCGCCCGAGCAGTGCTCGCAGACCGAGGGCGAGGAGACGAGGTCGAAGGGGCGGGAGCGGAAGCGGTACGCCGCCGAGGTGAGCGCGCCGACCGGGCAGATCTGAATGGTGTTGCCGGAGAAGTACGACTCGAACGGGTCGCCCTCACCGATGCCGACCTGCTGCAGCGCGCCCCGCTCCAGCAGCTCGATCATCGGGTCGCCCGCGATCTGGTTGGAGAAGCGGGTGCACCGGGCGCACAGCACGCACCGCTCGCGGTCGAGCAGCACCTGCGTGGAGATCGGGACGGGCTTCTCGTACGTCCGCTTGCGGCCCTCGAAGCGGGACTCGGCGTTGCCGTGCGACATGGCCTGGTTCTGCAGCGGGCACTCGCCGCCCTTGTCGCAGACCGGGCAGTCCAGCGGATGGTTGATGAGGAGCAGCTCCATCACACCGTGCTGCGCCTTCTCGGCGGCCGGCGAGGTGAGCTGAGTCTTCACCACCATCCCGTCCGTACACGTGATCGTGCAGGACGCCATGGGCTTGCGCTGGCCCTCGACCTCGACGATGCACTGGCGGCAGGCGCCGGCCGGGTCGAGGAGGGGATGGTCGCAGAAGCGGGGGATCTCGATACCGAGCTGCTCGGCGGCGCGGATGACCAGGGTGCCCTTGGGCACGCTGATCTCGATACCGTCGATCGTCAGCGTGACGAGGTCCTCCGGCGGGACCGCCGCCTCTCCCCCTCCCGTTGAGCGCCGGCCCGCGGCGGAGCCGCTGTCAGCCTGCTGTACGGTCATGCGTTCACCTCCGGGCGGTCGGCCCAGGCCGTCGACTTTGCCGGGTCGAAGGGGCAGCCCCGGCCCGTGATGTGCTGCTCGTACTCCTCGCGGAAGTACTTGAGCGAGGAGAAGATCGGCGAGGCGGCGCCGTCGCCGAGGGCGCAGAAGGCCTTGCCGTTGATGTTGTCCGCGATGTCGGCGAGCTTGTCGAGGTCGGACATGGCGCCCTTGCCCGCCTCGATGTCGCGCAGCAACTGGACGAGCCAGTACGTGCCTTCGCGGCAGGGTGTGCACTTGCCGCAGGACTCGTGGGCGTAGAACTCGGTCCAGCGGGTCACGGCGCGCACGACGCAGGTGGTCTCGTCGAAGCACTGCAGGGCCTTGGTGCCGAGCATGGAACCCGCGGCGCCCACTCCTTCGTAGTCGAGGGGGACGTCGAGGTGCTCGTCGGTGAACATCGGCGTCGAGGAGCCGCCCGGCGTCCAGAACTTCAGGCGGTGCCCGGGGCGCATGCCCCCGCTCATGTCGAGCAGCTGGCGCAGCGTGATGCCGAGCGGGGCCTCGTACTGGCCGGGGCTGACGACGTGGCCGCTGAGCGAGTAGAGCGTGAAGCCCGGGGACTTCTCGCTGCCCATCGACCTGAACCAGTCCTTGCCGTTTTTCAGGATCGCGGGAACTGACGCGATCGACTCGACGTTATTCACCACAGTCGGGCAGGCATAGAGGCCCGCGACGGCAGGGAAGGGGGGACGAAGCCGCGGTTGACCACGGCGGCCTTCGAGCGAGTCCAGCAGCGCGGTCTCCTCACCGCAGATGTACGCGCCCGCGCCCGCGTGCACGGTGAGTTCGAGGTCGAGTCCGCTGCCCAGGATGTTCTCGCCGAGGTAGCCCGCCGCGTGGGCCTCGCGCACGGCCGCGTGCAACCGCCGCAGTACGGGGACGACTTCACCCCGCAGATAGATGAAGGCATGCGACGACCTGATGGCGTAACACGCGATGACGATGCCCTCGATGAGGCTGTGCGGGTTCGCGAAGAGGAGCGGGATGTCCTTGCAGGTCCCGGGCTCCGACTCGTCGGCGTTGACAACTAGATAGTGCGGTTTTCCATCACCCTGCGGAATGAACTGCCACTTCATTCCGGTCGGGAAGCCGGCCCCGCCGCGTCCACGCAGACCGGATTCCTTGACGTACGCGATGACGTCGTCCGGTGACATGGCGAGTGCCTTGCGGAGTCCCTCGTACCCCTCGTGCCTTCGGTACACGTCCAGCGACCAGGACCTGTCCTCGTCCCAGAAGGCCGACAGCACGGGTGCGAGCAGCTTCTCGGGGCTGGACTCCCCCCCGCCCTCAAACTTGCTCGGGCGGGAGCTGCCCCCACCTTCGGTGGCCACGGTCATCACTCCCCCTCCTCTGCGGTAGGCCCTGCGGGGTGGGACGGGTCGGAGGCCGAGGTGTCCTGCGGCGCGTCGTGGGAGCTGAGGTGCTCCTTCGGCGACGGCTCGTGCACGGCCCGGTCCTGGGGCTCGTCGTGCGGTCCGCCGTCGCGCGGGTGGACCACGCGCGCGGGTGCGGTCTCTCCCTTGGCCAGGCGGAGGCCCACCAGCGAGGCGGGTCCGGCGCTGCCGCCGGCCTCGGTCGCCCCCTCCCGCTCGTCGGGGAAGCCCGCCAGGATCCGGGCGGTCTCCTTGAAGGTGCACAGGGGCGCCCCGCGCGTCGGCGTCACCGGCCGTCCCGCGCGGAGGTCGTCGACGAGACGCCGGGCGGTCGCCGGGGTCTGGTTGTCGAAGAACTCCCAGTTGACCATCACGACCGGCGCGAAGTCGCAGGCCGCGTTGCACTCGATGTGCTCCAGGGTGACCTTGCCGTCCTCGGTCGTCCCGCCGTTGCCGACCTCGAGGTGCTCCTGGAGCGACTCGAAGATCGCGTCACCGCCCATCACCGCGCAGAGGGTGTTGGTGCAGACGCCCACCTGGTAGTCGCCGCTCGGCCCGCGCCGGTACATGGTGTAGAAGGTCGCGACCGCGGTGACCTCGGCCGTGGTCAGGCCCAGCACGTCCGCGCAGAACTGCATCCCGGTGCGCGTGACGTGCCCCTCCTCCGACTGCACCAGGTGCAGCAGCGGAAGGAGCGCGGACCGGGAGTCCGGGTAGCGGGCGATGATCTCGCGCGCGTCGGCCTCGAGCCGTGCTCGAACGTCGTCCGGGTAGCCGGGCGCGGGCAGTTCGGGCATGCCCAGGCTGACGCCCCGCTCGGAAGAAGAGGTGGTCACCGGTCGACGCCTCCCATCACGGGGTCGATGGACGCCACGGCGACGATGACGTCGGCGACCTGGCCGCCTTCGCACATCGCGGCCATGGCCTGCAGGTTGGTGAAGGACGGGTCGCGGAAGTGGACCCGGTAGGGGCGGGTGCCGCCGTCGGACACGACGTGCACACCGAGCTCGCCCTTGGGCGACTCGACCGCCGCGTACGCCTGTCCCGCCGGTACGCGGAATCCCTCGGTGACCAGCTTGAAGTGGTGGATCAGGGCCTCCATGGAGGTGCCCATGATCTTCTTGATGTGGTCGAGGGAGTTGCCCAGTCCGTCCGGTCCCAGCGCGAGCTGGGCCGGCCAGGCGATCTTCTTGTCGGCGACCATGACCGGGCCGGGCTGGAGCCGGTCCAGGCACTGTTCGACGATTCCGAGCGACTGGCGCATCTCCTCCAGGCGGACGAGGAAGCGGCCGTAGGCGTCGCAGGTGTCGGCGGTCGGGATCTCGAAGTCGTACGTCTCGTAGTCGCAGTACGGCTGGGCCTTGCGCAGGTCGTGCGGCAGGCCGGTGGAGCGCAGGATCGGGCCGGTGGCGCCGAGGGCCATGCAGCCGGCCAGGTCGAGGTAGCCGATGTCCTGCATACGGGCCTTGAAGATGGTGTTCCCGGTGGCGAGCTTGTCGTACTCCGGAAGGTTCTTCTTCATCTTCTTCACGAACTCGCGGATCTGGTCCACCGCGCCGGGCGGCAGGTCCTGGGCGAGTCCGCCGGGGCGGATGTACGCGTGGTTCATCCGCAGGCCCGTGATGAGCTCGTAGATGTCGAGAATCATTTCACGATCACGGAAGCCGTAGATCATGATCGTGGTGGCGCCGAGCTCCATGCCGCCGGTGGCGATGCACACCAGGTGGGAGGACAGCCGGTTCAGCTCCATCAGGAGCACCCGGATGATCTTGGCCCGCTCGGTGATCTGGTCCTCGATGCCGAGGAGCTTCTCGACGCCGAGGCAGTAGGCGGTCTCGTTGAAGAAGGACGTCAGGTAGTCCATGCGCGTGACGAAGGTGGTGCCCTGCGTCCACGTGCGGTACTCGAGGTTCTTCTCGATGCCGGTGTGCAGGTAGCCGATGCCGCAGCGGGCCTCGGTGACCGTCTCGCCCTCGATCTCGAGGATCAGGCGCAGCACCCCGTGGGTGGACGGGTGCTGGGGACCCATGTTGACGACGATGCGCTCGTCGTCGGCGCGGGCCGCGGACTGGACGACCTCGTCCCAGTCGCCACCGGTGACCGTGTACACGGTGCCTTCGGTGGTCTCACGTGCCGATGCTGACTGCGTGCTCACGAGTAGGACCTCCGCTGGTCCGGAGCCGGGATCTGGGCGCCCTTGTACTCGACGGGGATGCCGCCGAGCGGGTAGTCCTTGCGCTGCGGATGGCCCTGCCAGTCGTCCGGCATCATGATCCGGGTCAGGGCCGGGTGACCGTCGAAGACGATCCCGAAGAAGTCGTAGGTCTCGCGCTCGTGCCAGTCGTTCGTCGGATAGACCGGGACCAGCGACGGGATGCGCGGGTCGCCGCCGGGGGCGCTGACCTCCAGGCGGATCAGCCGGTTGTGGGTGATCGAGCGCAGGTGGTAGACGGCGTGCAGCTCGCGGCCCTTGTCGTGCGGGTAATGGACCCCGCTGACGCCGGTGCACAGCTCGAAGCGCAGGGCCGGGTCGTCGCGCAGCGTGCGGGCCACGCGGACCAGGTGCTCGCGCTCGATGTGGAAGGTGAGCTCGTCCCGGTCGACGACCGTCTTCTCGATCGCGTTGCCGGGCAGGAGTCCCTGCTCCTCCAGCGCGCCCTCGAGTTCGTCGGCGACCTCGTCGAACCAGCCGCCGTAGGGCCGGGTCGCCGGCCCCGGCAGCCGGACCGAGCGGACGAGGCCGCCGTAGCCGGAGGTGTCGCCGCCGTTGTTGGCGCCGAACATGCCGCGCTGGACGCGGATCTCCTCGCCGCCCTGGCCACGCTGGCCGGGGAGGTTGTCGGCGGCCAGGTCCTTCTCGGGGTTGACCCCGTTCGACCCGTTCACGCCGTTGCCGTGTGCGTCGCTCACCTCAGCAGCCCCTTCATCTCGATCGTGGGCAGGGCCTTGAGCGCCGCCTCCTCCGCCTCGCGGGCGGCCTCCTCGGCGTTCACGCCGAGCTTGGAGGTCTGGATCTTCTGGTGGAGCTTGAGGATCGCGTCCATCAGCATCTCCGGCCGGGGCGGACAGCCCGGCAGATAGATGTCGACGGGCACGATGTGGTCGACGCCCTGCACGATCGCGTAGTTGTTGAACATGCCGCCCGAGGAGGCGCAGACACCCATGGAGATGACCCACTTGGGGTTGGGCATCTGGTCGTAGACCTGCCGCAGCACCGGCGCCATCTTCTGGCTGACCCGGCCGGCCACGATCATCAGGTCCGCCTGGCGGGGCGAACCGCGGAAGACCTCCATGCCGAAGCGCGCCAGGTCGTAGCGGCCGGCGCCGGTGGTCATCATCTCGATCGCGCAGCAGGCGAGGCCGAAGGTGGCCGGGAAGACCGACGCCTTGCGCACCCAGCCCGCGGCCTGCTCGACGGTGGTCAGCAGGAAGCCGCTCGGCAGCTTTTCTTCGAGTCCCATGTCTTTAAAGGCCCCTCAGTCCCATTCCAGGCCGCCGCGCCGCCATACGTACGCGTACGCGACGAAGACGGTGAGCACGAAGAGCAGCATCTCCACGAGCCCGAAAACACCCAGGGCGTCGAAGGTGACGGCCCACGGGTAGAGGAAGACGATCTCGATGTCGAAGACGATGAAGAGCATCGCCGTCAGGTAGTACTTGATGGGGAAGCGCCCGCCGCCGGCCGGCGTGGGGGTCGGCTCGATACCGCACTCGTAGGCCTCGAGCTTGGCCCGGTTGTACCGCTTCGGACCGATCAGCGTGGCCATGACCACGGAGAAGATCGCAAAGCCTGCCCCGAGGGCTCCCAGTACGAGGATGGGCGCATACGCGTTCACCGCTCCTCGCTCCTCTCAGTCGGCACTGACTGCTGGCGGTTGCGCTGGACTCACACCGGCCTCACCCGTCCCCCGAACCCCGCCCGTCCCGGCAAAGATCGGGAACATGTGAAGCAGGTCACAAGCCCAACTGCCTCGCATCCTATGCCCGGCGGTCTGTGATCTGCGACACGGGGTATTACACAAGCTTTGTGATCTCCACCACCTGACGAACGATCATGAAGTCGGATGAGCGGTGATCTTCACACGCGAAGCTCATCTGTGATCACCAGCAGTGACATTTCTGTTCGTTTCCGCTGGTGAGAGGGGTCCCGCACTATCAGATGCCCGGCGTCCGGCGCAAAGTGGCGCGGGGCGTCAAGCCCTTGGTATGAGGCCGCCTTTCACACATCAGGGGGACAAGCGACCCGTGATGTGGACACGTTCGTGCCTTCACGAACAAGCGCCCGCCTCGGGGCGGCGCCGAGACGGCGGCGACATGACGGCGAAGACATGACGGCGACGCGGCCCCGACCCGGCGTCGGCACGTGGCGTGCCAACCCATCGCCCCCGATCACGCCGCGACGACCGGGGCACGCACGTGCCGCGTTCGCGCCGCTACGGCGAGTCAACCCCCTGCGGTGGTGCCGCACCCAGCGGCAGCGGCTCGGCATGTAGAGCCACACAAGACGAATCGGCGCCAGACGCCATGAAAGCGGACGGAATGTCATGCCATTCCGGTGCGGCGTGGACCACCGGGCCGTCGAAGGTCGTTCCGGGGCGGCCCGACGGCTGGATGAAGCCCCTCGCGGGACGCCCCCGCCGCGGTGACCGTTCCGTGACCTCGGCCACACTCATGAGAGGAGCATGAGAACCGGGCTTGGCCAACGGTCCCAACCAATGGTAGGCGCGGGGCAATTCGGGCGTAAAAGCGAAACACCATGATCAAAGCCATGATCGCTCGCGTCCGTATTGTCCGTTACGGCGTCAATAAGGACGTAGGCGGAGGGGATTTGGGCGGCCCGTTGAGTAAATGTGGCGCACCACACGTTTCTTGAAGATATGAAGGAGCCCCTGGTACCGGTTATTCCCATGTCCCACACCGCTCACATACGCAGCCACCGGAAGCCCCGCCGTAGCGCGTCGAAAATCGCGATGCGGGCGGGAGTTGCCGGCGGTGTCCTCGGCACGCTGGCAGTGGCCGGCGCGTCGGCCTCGTCGGCGAACGCCGCCGAGCCCGTGACGCAGACCGTCGAACTGCCCACCCTCACCGCCGACCTGGCCGCCCAGGTCGCCCAGTCCGCGGACGCCACCCAGCAGGCCGCCGCGAACTACCAGCTGCGGGCCGAGCGTGACGCGGCCGCCGCGAAGGCCGCAAAGCAGGCCAAGGCGGACCTCGCCGAGGCGAAGCAGGTGGCGGAGGCCAAGAAGAAGGCGGCCGAGGCGGCCGCCCGCAAGGCCGCCGCCGAGCGCGCGACGCGCAGCGCCCCGCGGACGACGCTCGCCGCCTCGGCGAGCACCTCCAGCTCCTCCACGGCGACCGGTTCGGCCGCCGCGGTCATCGCCTTCGCCAAGGCGCAGCTCGGCGACGCCTACGTCATGGGCGCCACCGGCCCCAACTCCTGGGACTGCTCCAGCCTGATGCAGGCCGCCTTCAAGCAGGCCGGCATCAGCCTGCCGCGTGTCTCGCAGGACCAGTCCACCGCGGGTACCCAGGTCTCCCTGTCCAACCTGCAGCCGGGCGACATCCTCTACTGGGGCAGCTCCGGCAGCGCCTACCACGTGGCGCTGTACGTCGGCGACGGCATGTTCGTCGGCGCGCAGAACCCGTCCTCCGGCGTCGTCGAGAAGCCGCTGTCGTACGACCCGCCGACCGGCGCGGTCCGGGTGCTCTGAGAGCAGCCGCACAGCCGTAGGAAGTGAAGGGCCGCAGCCGCTCGAGGGCTGCGGCCCTTCCGGCATGAGCCGCGGCCGGGCGCGGGGCCCCGCGGCGACGCGGGCGCGCACAGCGGAGAGGCACGACGAAGGGGCGCACGCTCGTCGGCGTGCGCCCCTTCCGGGCCGCGGGAGGGTCCGGGAGTGTTCCCGGAGGTTCCCGCCCCGGACCATCCTCCAGACGTCGCTCAGGCCCTCTCCGAGGCCCCCGCTGGGGCCTTCCCCGGGGCCGTCGCTCAGGCCGTCGCTCAGGCCGTCGCTCAGGCCTTCGGTGCCACCTTGCTCAGTCCGTTGATGATGCGGTCCATGGCGTCGCCGCCCGTCGGGTCGGTGAGGTTGGCGAGCAGCTTGAGGGTGAACTTCATCAGCACCGGGTGGGTCAGGCCGCGCTGGGTGGCGATCTGCATGACCTTCGCGTTGCCGATGAGCTTCACGAACGCCCGGCCCAGCGTGTAGTAGCCGCCGTAGGTGTCCTTCAGGACGCGCGGGTAGCGCTGGAGGGCGAGTTCGCGCTGGGCCGGGGTGGCCCGGAAGTGCGCCTGGACGATGACGTCGGCGGCGAGCTGCCCGGACTCCATGGCGTAGGCGATGCCTTCGCCGTTGAAGGGGTTCACCAGGCCGCCGGCGTCGCCGACGAGCAGCAGGCCCTTGGTGTAGTGCGGCTGGCGGTTGAAGGCCATGGGGAGCGCGGCGCCGCGGATCGGGCCGGTCATGTTCTCCGGGGTGTAGCCCCAGTCCTCCGGCATCGACGCGCACCAGGCCTTCAGGACCTCGCGCCAGTCCAGCTCCTTGAAGGAGTCGGAGGTGTTGAGGACGCCCAGGCCGACGTTCGAGGTGCCGTCGCCCATGCCGAAGATCCAGCCGTAGCCGGGCAGCAGGCGGTCCTGGGGACCGCGGCGGTCCCACAGTTCCAGCCAGGACTCCAGGTAGTCGTCGTCGTGCCGCGGCGAGGTGAAGTACGTACGGACCGCGACGCCCATGGGGCGGTCCTCGCGGCGGTGCAGGCCCATCGCCAGGGACAGGCGGGTGGAGTTGCCGTCGGCGGCGACGACGAGCGGGGCGTGGAAGGTGGCCTCGCGCTTCTCCTCGCCCAGCTTGGCGGTGACACCGGTGATGCGGCCGGTGCGGTCGTCGACGATCGGGCCCGAGACGTTGCAGCGCTCGTACAGGCGCGCGCCCGCCTTCTGGGCCTGACGGGCGAGCTGCTCGTCGAAGTCGTCGCGCTTGCGGACGAGTCCGTAGTCCGGGAAGGAGGCGAGATCCGGCCAGTCCAGCTGGAGGCGGCTGCCGCCGCCGATGATGCGCAGACCCTTGTTGCGCAGCCAGCCGGCCTCCTCGGAGATGTCGATGCCCATGGCCACGAGCTGCTTGACGGCGCGCGGGGTGAGTCCGTCGCCGCAGACCTTCTCCCGGGGGAACTCGGTCTTCTCCAGCAGGAGTACGTCGAGTCCGGACCGGGCCAGGTGGTACGCGGTGGTGGAGCCGGCTGGCCCCGCGCCCACGACGATCACATCGGCGGTGTTGTCGGAGAGGGGCTCGGTCACGGCGGGATCTCCCCAAGGTTCGAAATCTGCGTGCCGACCGGCACTGGACATGGGCAGTCTATGCAGGACAATTGATCACCCGGCTGAAGGGCTGCCCCCGTGAACCGACCTCTCCCCGTCGTACGGCTCCGCGTCCCCACCGACGAGGACGCCGTCGCCTGGCACCGGATCTTCGACGACCCGGACGTCATGGAGTTCCACGGCGGCAAGTCCGCGGCACTGTCGGTCTACGAGGAACTCACCGCACGGCAGCGGCGGCACGACGCCGAGCGCGGCTTCTGCCTGTGGACCATGCTCGACGAGTCGGGCCAGGTGATCGGATTCACGGGAGCCCAGCCGTGGCCGCACGAGTGGGGGCCGAAGGGCGAGATAGAGATCGGCTGGCGGCTGGGACGGGAGCACTGGGGCAAGGGGTACGTCACGACGGCCGCGCACATGACGCTGGAGCGGCTGAGAACGGCGGGCGTGCCGGACGTGGTCGCGATGGTCGACGCCCGCAACGCACGTTCGATCGCGGTGACGCAGCGGCTGGGCATGAGCCTCGGCGAGACGTTCCTGACGCCCGTGTCGCGGCGGAAGGGGCACTGTTACCGCCTCGACCTGTGACGGAGTGACTCTCCGTAGTCGATTGTCACGGAAAGGTACCGAGCGCTTCCGGCCGGTGCACTGCGGGAGTTACCCTTCCAGTACCGCTGGGGGTGACGTCTGTGTACATAACGCCCAATACACCCGAAGTGCGCGTACCGCGCCTGGTCGGACTCATGGCCGTGGACGCGCGCGAGACGGCCCACGCGCGGGGCGTCCTGCTCACCGCGCCGGACCGGCCCGACTTCCACCGCACCGTGGTCGACTACGTCGTACGGCAGTACCCGCAGCCGGGCGTCGAGGTGCCGCGCGGTGCGGTGGTGACCGTCTGGTTCGACCTCGCCGAGGGCGAGGGCGGCGGGGGCGCGGGCGTGCGCGAGCCGCGCGTACCGCGTCCGCCGAGCGGAGGGATCCGGCGCGAGGCCGGGGAACCCGACGATCCGTTCGCGGTCGTCGGGCTCTGACACGCCCTGATCGGCGGTCGGTTCACACCCCGTCGGGGTCGGTTCCGGCGCCCGAGGGCCGTGGGACCCGGGCTCGTGAGCCGCGTGAGCCCCGTGGGACTGGAAGAGCTCAGCTCTCCTTGAAGCCCCGGTGCAGGGCCACGATGCCGCCGCTGAGGTTGCGCCAGGCGACCTTCGACCAGCCCGCCGCGCGCAGCCGTTCGGCGAGCGCCGGCTGGTTCGGCCAGGCGCGGATGGACTCGGCGAGGTAGACGTACGCGTCGGGGTTCGACGACACCGCACGCGCCACCGGGGGCAGGGCGCGCATCAGGTACTCGGTGTAGACGGTGCGGAACGGCGCCCAGGTCGGGTGCGAGAACTCGCAGATCACCACGCGGCCGCCCGGCTTGGTCACCCGGTACATCTCCCGCAGGGCCGTGTCCGTCTCCTGCACGTTGCGCAGCCCGAAGGAGATGGTGACGGCGTCGAAGGTGTCGTCCTTGAACGGCAGCCTCGTCGCGTCGCCCGCCGTGAACGGGAGCCAGGCGTTGCGCCGCTTGCCGACCTGGAGCATCCCGAGGGAGAAGTCGCAGGGGACGACGTAGGCGCCGGCGCGGGTGAAGGGCAGCGAGGAGGTGGCCGTGCCTGCGGCGAGGTCGAGGATCTTCTGCGCCGGGCGGGCGTCGACCGCTGTGGCGACCTCCTTGCGCCAGCGCCGGTCCTGTCCCAGGGACAGCACGTCGTTGGTCAGGTCGTACCGTTCCGCCACGTCGTCGAACATCGAGGCGACTTCGTGCGGCTGCTTCTCCAGGGATGCGCGGGTCACGGGCCCATTGTGGCAGCAGCCCCCACGGCGCCGAGGGCCGGGCACACCGGGCACCCTCCCACCGGGAGCAGGCCGCCCTCCCGCCCGGGGCGGACCGCCCTCCAGCCGGGGGGCCCTCGACCGGCCTCCGGCGGTATGGCCGGGGCACCCCCCACCGGCCTCCCGGCGGTACGGACGAACACGGTCCCTCGGCCAACCCTCCGGAAAGCCGCTCCCGCCGCCGGCCGCCTGTGAGAGATTCCCAGTCCGGAATCCCGCTCCGTCTCACTCCCGGGACGGACCTCACGAGGGGCTGGTGCACGTGCGATGAGGAGTCTCCTGAAGCCGGCGGCCGGGTTCACCTGCCTGTGCGCCCTGGCCGTCACGGGGTGCTCCTCGGGTTCCGGCGCTACGGCCGACGCGGCGCCGGCGGCCTCCGCGGCACCCCGGCAGGGCAGCGCCTCACCGTCCCCGGCGGCGGCGTCGACCTCCCATACGTCCTACGCCCCCTACGTCAGCGCCACCACGGCGTCCGGCAACGACTCCGCGGGCTCCCCGACGACGTACAACCTCGCCTTCGTCGTCTCCGACGGCGGCGCCTGCGCACCGAAGTGGGACGGCGCCCACGCGCTCGGCGACACCGCGGTGAAGTCCCGGATCGCGCGCCTGAAGGAGTCGGGCGCCACGGTGCGCGTCTCCTTCGGCGGGGCCTCCGGGAAGGAGTTGGCGGCCGCCTGCGGCAGCGTGTCCGAACTGGCCGCGGCGTACGGCGAGGCGCTGGACGCGGCCGGCTCGTCCCAGGCCGACTTCGACATCGAGGGCGACGAACTCACCGACTCCGCCTCCGTCGCCCTGCGCTCGCGGGCGATCGCCCGGCTCCAGCGGGAGCGTCCCGGCCTCAGGGTCTCCTTCACACTCCCCGTGATGCCGTCCGGTCTGGACGCCGACGGCCTGGCCCTGCTGGAGTCCGCGAACACCTACGACGTCCAGGTCTCCACCGTCGACATCATGACGATGAACTACGGCGAGTCGTACGACGGTGACATGGGCGACTACGCCGTCACCGCGGCGAAGGCCGCCCACACCCAGCTGAAGAAGGTCTTCGGCCTGTCCGACGCGGACGCCTGGAGGGGCATGGCCCTCACCTCGATGATCGGCGTCAACGACGTCGCGGGCGAGACCTTCACGCTCTCCGACGCCGCCCAGGTGCGTTCCTTCGCGCGGGAGAAGGAGGTCGCCTGGGTCTCGATGTGGTCGGCCTTCCGGGACCGGCAGTGCGAGAAGGGGAACGGGTCGCGGGACGACGCGGCGACCGACTGCAGCGGGGTGAGGCAGGCTCCGGGGGCGTTCGCGGAGGCGTTCGCCGGGTGAGTCCCCCGGGCTCAGCGGCGCCGGTACACCAGGCGCCCGGCCACGACGGTCGCCACGCACGTACCGGCTCCGCGTGCGGCCAGTTCCGCCTCGTCCCGCACGTCGAACACCGCGAACCGGGCGGCGGATCCAGGCGCGCGCTCGGGCTGGAACTCCACCGGGAGCCCGGAGGCGTACGGGTCGAGGGACGGGGTCCCGGCGGGGCGCCCGAGGCGGCCCACGACCCCCAGTCCGGTGCGCCGCACGGCGTCCCGCACCGCACGGTTGGCCAGGGGCGCGCACGCCGCCGCCACCGTGCCGTGCGCCAGCATCCGCTGCACCCCGCGCCGGGCGCTCGCGCCCCAGCGCGCGTCGTCCAGGGCGAGCGCGGCCGGCGCGTCCCCGGTCAGCGGCTCGGTGCCCAGTTCGTCGGCCTCGCGCGGATCCGGGTGGTAGGCCTCCTCCAGCAGCTCCGTGCCGTGGGGGTTCAGGAGGCCGGGCGTGAGGATGCCGGGCCACCGGCGCACTCGCGCGTGCGCGTGGGTGACGGCGAGTTCCTCCAGGGAGGCCGCGGCGACGATCCACTCGCCCTCGACCGCGAGCGCACGGCCCCTGGAGTCCGCGTGAATCGTCAGCACGGCGCGCCTAGTTGGACGTGAGCAGCTTCAGCTCGGGATGTGCCGTCCCGCCCGCGATCGCCGTGGAGGAGATGTGGGACATCACGCGGTCGTCGACCGGGTCGTTCGCCGGGTCGTCGTGGACGACGAGGTGCTCGTACGTCGTCGAGCGCTGCGCCGGGACGCGGCCCGCCCTGCGGATCAGCTCGATGATCTCCAGGCGGTTGGAGCGGTGCTTGGCGCCGGCGGAGGAGACGACGTTCTCCTCCAGCATGATCGAGCCGAGGTCGTCGGCGCCGTAGTGCAGGGTCAGCTGGCCGACGTCCTTGCCGGTGGTGAGCCAGGAGCCCTGGATGTGCCGCACGTTGTCGAGGAACAGGCGGGCGATCGCGATCATCCGCAGGTACTCGAAGAGGGTCGCCTGGGTGCGGCCCTTCAGGTGGTTGTTCTCGGGCTGGTAGGTGTACGGGATGAAGGCGCGGAAGCCGCCCGTGCGGTCCTGCACGTCCCGGATCATCCGCAGGTGCTCGATGCGCTCGGCGTTGGTCTCGCCGGTGCCCATCAGCATGGTGGAGGTGGACTCCACGCCCAGCCTGTGCGCCGCCTCCATGATCTCCAGCCAGCGCTCGCCGGACTCCTTCAGCGGGGCGATGGCCTTGCGCGGCCGCTCCGGCAGCAGCTCGGCGCCGGCGCCGGCGAAGGAGTCGAGACCCGCCTCGTGGATCCGGGTGATCGCCTCCTCGACACTCACGCCGGAGATGCGCGCCATGTGCTCGACCTCGGACGCGCCCAGCGAGTGGATCACCAGCTGCGGGAAGGCCTCCTTGATGGCGCGGAAGTGCCGCTCGTAGTACTCCACGCCGTAGTCGGGGTGGTGGCCGCCCTGGAACATGATCTGGGTGCCGCCGAGCTCCACGGTCTCCGCGCAGCGGCGCAGGATGTCGTCGAGGTCGCGCGTCCAGCCCTTCTCGGTGTCCTTGGGGGCCGCGTAGAAGGCGCAGAACCTGCACGCCGTGACGCACACGTTCGTGTAGTTGATGTTGCGCTCGATGATGTACGTCGCGATGTGCTCGGTGCCCGCGTACAGACGGCGGCGCACGGCGTCGGCAGCGGCGCCGAGCGCGTGCAGCGGAGCGTGGCGGTAGAGGTCGAGCGCCTCCTCTGGAGTGATCCGTCCGCCCGCGGCGGCACGGTCGAGGACGGCTGTGACATCAACAGACGTGAGGTCGGCCTTCTCGGTCACCGGAGCGTCCCTTTCGTAAGGGGTCGGACGGACCGAACCAGCCTACGACAGCCGTTTCCCGCCCCGGGCCCCAGGCTGCTCCCGCGCCACCGACCGGGCTGGGCCCGCACCGATGACCGGGCCGCGCAGGCACCACCGACCAGGCTGCGCAGGCGCTGCCGGGAAGGCCGGGAGTGCGCGGTGCGTCTGCCGCGTACGGGCTGCCTGTCAGACCCTGCCCCGGCTACCGGCCAGGCCCCGCACCGGCTACCGGTCAATCCGCCTACGGGCTACCGGTCAGGCCGCGTACGCGCCGATCAGCAGCCCGACGAACGCGCCCGCGATCAGGAACGGCCCGAACGCGATGGCCGACTTGCGCCCCGCCCGACGGGTGACGACGAGCGCACCGCCGTACAGCGCCCCGAGCAGGAACCCGGCGAAGGTGCCCAGCATCACCGTGGGCCAGCCGTACCAGCCGAGCACGGCGCCCGCGCCGAGCGCCAGCTTCACGTCGCCGAACCCCATGCCCGACGGGTTGACGAGGAACAGCACGAAGTAGCCGCCGCCGAGCGCGAGGGTGCCGTACAGGGCGGTCGGCCAGTGCCCCGCGTGCTCGGGCACCAGGGCGACGAGGCCCAGCAGCGCGAGTGCGGCGCCCGCGAGCGGCAGCGTCAGCACGTCGGGCAGCCGCCGCACCCGGAGATCGACGAGCGCGAGCAGCACCCCGACGGGCGCGAGCAGCAGCCATACTGCGATCTCGGGCCGGGCGCCGGTGGCGGCGGCGAGCACGGCACACACGACCGCGGTGACGACGGCCGTCGGGAACGTGCGGGGTGCTCGGGGGCCGGGGGCGGGACGCACGTCCGGGATCGGGCCCGGAACCGTGGCCGTGTCCCTGTCCCTGGCCCTGTCCCTAGCCATGTCCCTGGCCATGTCCGCGTCCCTGGCCGGGGTCGGAGCCGGGTCCGGAGCCTGGGTCAGGTCCGCCTGTACGGCTCTGTCGGCGTCCTCGGGGGTGGCCGGACCAGTGGTGGGCTCGGCCCTCTCCACGTCCCCGCGCCCGGGCGCATCGGCGTCGCGCGGCGCGGGCGCATCGATGTCACCGGGCTCGGGCGCATCGGCGTCATGACGCTCGGGCGCGTCGGGGTCACGGTGCTCGGGCGCATCGGCGTCGCGGCGCACGGACGGTTCCACGTCCGCGCGTATCGCCGTACCGGCGTCCCGGGAGCCGGAGGCAGCGGTGTCCGCCGCCCCCGCCGTACCCGCAGGCCGCTCCACGGGCCCGGAGTCGGGGTCGGTGGCGCAGCCGGCGCATCGGGCCGGGCCCAGCCAGCCGCGGAGCGGGTGCCCGGCGGGGCAGTGCGCGCGCCAGGGCTCCCCCGCCGGCACGGAGAAGCGGTACGCGGCCCGGGGCAGCAGCGCGCCCGCCGCCGCACCCCACAGCGCGGCGGCGCCGGCCAGCGGCAGCAGGTCGTTCATCCCACTGCGGCGGCGTCGTCGCGCCAGGTCGGCAGGAGTTCGTCCAGCAGCGCCTCGGTGCGTGGTGGCAGGCCGCGGGCGCCGCTGCGGCCGGCGAGGTCGGCGGCGACGGCCCGGAGGCGGTCGGTGTCGCCGGTGGCGTGGGTGGCGCGCAGCAGCTCGTGCCACAGGCGCTCGTCGGCGGGGGCGGTGCGCAGCGCGGCGTTCAGCGCCTCGATGGCCTTCTCCGCGCGCTCCTTCTCCAGGTGGAAGTCGGACAGGGCGAGCCCGATGTCCGCGACGAGCAGCGGGAGTTGGGCGTCGACGATCTCGTGGGTGAGCCAGCGGTAGCGGCCCTCGGGCCGGTCGGCGAGCAGTGGACCGCGGACCAGTACCAGCGCGTCGGTCAGGAGCCGCCCGCGGACGACCCGGCTGTCGACGCCCTTGCCCTGCGTGGCCTCGTGGTACAGCGACCGCAGCACGTCCAGGTCGGAGACGATGGACTTGTCGAGCGTGAGCCGCCCGGCGCCGTCGGTCCGCAGCCGGGGACCGCCGTCGGGGTCGTTGCCGAGCCAGGCGCGCAGCCGCTCCAGGAGCGCCTCCCGTACGTCGTCGGTGACGCCGCGCGGCCACAGCGCCGAGGACAGCACCCGCGGGTGCACACCCTCCCGGTGCAGGAGCAGCAGGGCCAGCGCCTCGTGCAGCAGCGCGCTGCGCTCACCGTCCGGGCTGTCGAGGCCGATGATCTCGTACGGGCCCACCAGCCGCGCGTACACCGCGGGCCGCCCCTGCTCGCTGATGTCGACGAGGAACGGCGGGGTGGTCGTCGGCCCGTCGGGGCCGCTCTCCGGGTCGGCCTCGACGAACAGTTCGACGACCGCCTGCTGCTGGGCCAACGGCAGGCGCTGGGCGTCGAGTTCGAGACCCAGGAGTGGGGCGAGCAGCCTGCCCTCGCTGGTGATCTCCATCTCCCAGGCAGCGCCGGGAAGTTCACCGGATTCGGCGCCGACGAGATACCCGATGCCCAACCGGCTCGCGTCGGCGGCGAGTTCGGCGAGCCTGCGGGCGTCCTCGGCGGAGGGCTGGGCGGCGAGCAGCACCAAATGTGGGGCCCAACGGGTGTGCTGGGCCGGGCCGGTGCGCCCGGTGAGCACCGAGTCGTGCCCGGCGGTGCCGAGCGCCCCGCGCCGCTGTCGCGTCTCGGCCTCCATGGTCTCCAGGAGCGCCTCGATGCCGTCGAGGTGGCGGAGCCGGTTGGGGGCGAGCGGGGTGAGGTCCTGACCGAACCCGACGAGCGTGATGGTCATGCGGTCGGACCAGCCGTTGGTGGCGAGTTCGGCGGCGACGGAGGCGAAGACGGCGGCGCGGTCGGCCTCGCGGCCGCTCAGCGAGACGATGCCGGGCACCGCCTCCAGGTTGAGCAGCAGCCGCGAGTCGTCCATGGTGCCGAGGCTGACGAGGCCGGGGTACGGGGCGGCGGTGTCGACGTCCTCGTACCGCTCGGCGTCGGTGCGCGCCAGCATCCAGAACGTCTCGTCCTGCCCGGTCTGCCACGGCGCGGGCGGCTTCCCGGACGGCTGGGCCAGTTGCAGGTGCAGGTCGCCGCCGGTGAGCCAGGCGGCGTAGACGACGGGGAGCGGCCGGGACTCGGCGGCGAGGGCCGCGGCGAGGGCGCGCAGCGAGCGGTCGAGGAGGCGTACGCCCTCGGGGTCGGCGCCCACCAGCAGGGCGTCCTGCACGTCCAGCGCGTCCCCGGTCGGCATCGGCGGTTCCATGCCGCGCCGCCCGCCGACGGCGCCGAACGCCGACTGCCACAGTGCCTGCCGGCGCCGGCGGCCGAGGGCGCCGAGGAGGCCGGCGGCGAGGAGCGGGGCGCCGAGGAGGGATTCGGGCAGGCCGAAGGAGTGGCCGCCGGACTCCGAGCCGGTGGCGTGCTGGGCGTGCACGGCGTCGGAGGCGGGGCGCTGGGCGGGCACGGAGGCCCGGTCGGCACCGCCGCCCTGCGCGTGGGCGCCTTCCTGCGCGTGGCCGCCGCCCTGGGCCTGCGCACCGCCGCCCCGGGCGTGGTCGCCGGTCCTGGCGTAGTCGTGGATCTGCCGCTGCTCCTGCTCGGAGACCTGGCCCGACGGGGCGGGCAGCTCGACGAGTTCGCCGCCGTGCGCGTCCGCGGGCATCTCCATGATCCAGCCGGGCCGGATGAGGCTGGCCTCGGAGAGCCGGGAACCGTCCGGCTGGACACGGTCCTTGTTGAGCTCGTAGATCTCCTTGTACCGGCGTCCGTCGCCGAGGTGGCGCTGGGCGATCTCCCAGAGGGAGTCGTGGTGCCGGCCCTCGGGAGGCTGGATCCGGTAGTACTTGGTGTCCCCCTGCTTGGCGGCGCCGGTGTCCGCGTGGGCGGCGGCATGGGAGGCCTGCTCGGCCACGGCGGCGGCCGTGCTCGCGGCCTGCTCCTGCTGCTGCGCGAACAGCCCGCCCGGCAGTTGCTGGGCCGCGGCGACCGTGCCCTTCTGGTTCCCCTCCATGCTGTGCCCCAGCTGCGACAGGCCCGGGGTGAGGCTCGCGGCCGTGGCGCCGACGAGCAGCAGCGCGGCGACCAGCTGCCGCGCGAGCAGCTGACTCGGCCCGGCGCCCGGCACCCGACCCGGCACGCCGACGCCGGACAGTGCGGCCTTCACCTCGACCAGCACGCACGCCGTGAACTGCGCCCAGGCGAGCCAGACCACGACGGTGAGGATGTGCAGGAAGGTCGTGACGGTGATCTCCTGCTGCAGCCAGTCCAGGCTGGGCGCCCCGTGCGGCAGCGGCCACCCGACGAGTACGGCGAGCGCACCCGGCACTCCGACGACCAGCACGAGCAGGGCCACGAAGGCGAGGAAAGCCTTCACGACATCCCCGAACGTGCGCCGCCGCACCCGCACCGGCTGCGGCGTCCGGTTCCTCGGGCCCGTCGGGCTTCCGGTCGGACTTGAAGTACTGCGTCGCGCCATGGCGGGAGTCCTGGGTCGTGTGGAGAGGGCGTGGGACACGGGGGTGTGCTGAGCCTACAGAGATCTTATGAGCGGCGACGGGGGCCTGAAGGGGACGGCAACCGCCCCGGCCTCCCCTTCCTCACCGTCCGCCCCCTACGCGCGAGTTGTCCTCACCGAGCCACACCACCCGGCGACCGTGCCCGAAGCGCGCCGTTCGCGACCGCCACGTCACACTCCTCACATTCCCCACACAATCTGTGGTGACCGCTCAAGTACCGCCCACAGAGCCCTGATAGCTTCGTTCTCTCCTGCAACACCTGCCGAACAGCCGAACCCGGGGGAGACCAACCGTGGCCCGCCGCGCCCTGCCCACCACCGCCGCCGTCGCACTCACCGCGACAGCCACCCTCCTGCTCACCGCCTGCGGCGGAAGCGGCAACGCAAAGCCGGACGACATCAAGGGGGCGGACACGGGGGCGGGGAGCCCGTCGGCTTCCGGCTCTCCCTCGCAGACGTCGGGGGTCAAGCGACCTGAGATCAAGCTGCCGAGCGAGTTCCAACTGACTTTCGAGGACTGGACGAGCGGTGACGCCGTCGAGCAAGCCGTCCTCAACGACGCCAAGGAACAACTGCGGGCCGGATACGCAGCAATAATCGGCAACGAGGCAGACGGTGGAGGCGCGCTCGCCTTCTACGACACCCCGTCCGGCCTCTCGCAGGACCGCCAATGGATCAGGACCTACACGAGCAAGAACCTCACCGTCTTCGGCAAACTGCCGGCCTACGACCCCAAGCCCACCCTCCTCGGTGACAAGAAGTCGCGGGCCGTGGTGACGTACTGCACCGACGAGAGCAAGGCGTACACCCGGAACCGCGCGACGAAGGAGGTCCAGGGGAATCCGGCAGGGACGGATCCGAAGGTGTTCTACACCGTCACCCTGGCCAAAAACTCCGACGGCGTCTGGCAGAACGTGTCCACCCGCGGCAAGAGGGGCGGCTGTTGACCATGAGGTCACGGCACGCGCTACCAGTAACGATCACGTCTCTGGCCCTCGCTCTCCTCCTCGCTGCCCCGGCCGGAGCGGTCGGCGGAGGAGGGACCAACACCGGGACACAAAGCGGCAGCCACGGCAAGGACATCTACGCCTCCGCCACCTACTCCCGTATCAAGGTCCGCCAGGTCAGCGGCCCCACCGGGGGCAAGCGCGGCAACCTCTCCTCCGTGGACGTCAACTGGAAACCCCCGGCCTGCTGGTACGAGCCCGTCTTCACCGGTGAAGAGCTGAAGGGCTTCGTCGACCGCACGGACGGCAACGGCGACGTGGGCATCCACGAGTCCTGGTTCGGCAAGGGGCTGTGGACGGACCACTACCGGGACGGCAAGCCGGAGAACAACTTCGACGACGCGTCCAGCACCGCCGTGGGCTACAAGCACTACAACATCGGCAAGGACGGCTACTTCTGGCGCAGCGTCGCGCCGGACGCCGGTGACCCACAGTCCTGGGACTGCGGCAGGATCATGTTCTGGCAGGACGCCGGCGAGGTACCCAGGATCCCTCACGCCCCCACACCCAGGATGCTCGCCGAGTACGCGTACAACCAGGTGAAGGTCCCCGACACCGAGATCGAACTGAAGCCGGAGACCAGGTCCACGGTGAATCTCCCGACCTGGGTCTGGCTGGACAAGGGCACCTTCCGCGACATCAAGGTCCGCGCCGAACTGCCGCACACGAACCTCTGGGCCGAGACGACGGCCAAGCCCGTCGCCCTCCACCTCGAACCGGGCACGGACGACGCCACCACCTACCCCGCCTCGGGCGACTGCACGATCAACAAGGACGGCTCGATCGGCACGCCGTACAAGCAGGGCGACGCGGAGAAGACACCGCCGTGCGGCGTCACGTACCTCCGCGCGACGGACGGCCGGCCGTACCAACTGAAGGCGTCCATCACCTGGCAGATCACCTGGCAGGGCAGCGACGGCAGTGACGGCGACCTCCCCGACGGCACGTTCGAGACGACCCAGGACATGAACGTCCAGGAAATCCAGTCGATCAACCGCTGAGGCGGCCGACGGCGGCGAACACCCGTGGGCGCCCGATCGCGGCGGTGAAGACCGCACGGCGGCGCGGACGGCCGTGAAGGAAGGGCGCGCCCCCTGATGATGCACGAGATCGCGGACATCGAGCAGGAGTTGCTCCGCCTGTCCCACCGCCCTCCGTCCGAGGGGGCACCGCCTGTTCTGTCCGCCTTCGACGTACGGACCACCCGTCCCGTCGCGGAGTTCGACGCGCGGTTGCGCTCGGTCCTGGCGCCTGCGCTGCGGCTGGCGCTCTCGCAGTCGTACGAGGGAGGAGACCTTCCCGTCGACGGACTCCCGGCGTGGTTCGTCGCGTCCCGCCGGGGCGACTCGACGACGGCGCCCGAACCCCTGGGAGAAGGCGCGGATCGCGGTGCCGTAGCGTCCGGACGTGCGTCGTGGGACCTGCAGGAGTGGCTCTACCAGTTCGATCCGGAGTCGGAGTTCCGTGGTTGGGCCTGGTGGGACCTGACGCGCTCGGGCGAGCGTGAAGCGCGTATCTGGGTGGACTCCTGGGGTGAGTCCTTCTTCGCCTGCGACGAACTGCGCTGGCTCTCCTACGTCGCCGGTGGCCCCGACATCGACGGACCTTCCCTCGTCAACGCGGCCGACTGGACCGCCGCGGTCAGCAAAGTCGACGGGACGTGACTGCGGCCCAGGCCCCGCCCGCGTCAGCCGACCTCGTTCTTGGCCACCGCCTGGCCGTGGACGACGACGTCGCCGCCGTAGAACATGCCGGTGAAGACCGGGGAGTACGTCAGCTGGATCTCGACCTGGACCTGCTGTGCGTCGGCCGCCACGCAGTGGCTCGCGGCGATGTCGACGGCCGTCATTCCCATCTCGCGGGCGAAGGCCTTCACGCGGGTGTCGCAGTCCTGGTAGTTGATCGGCGCGGGGCCGCCCTCGTTGTCGTAGAGGGCCTCGCGGTCGATGTCCTGGGCGGCGTAGCGGGCGGCCTGTTCGGCGATGTCGGCGGCGCGTTCGCGTTTGGAGATGGACAGGCCGCCGTCGATGACGAAGGCCGACAGGGACAGGAAGACCAGAGCGAAGAGGATCACCGCGCCGGCGCCCGAGCCCCGGTCGTCCAGCGCCGTGCGGCGGGTGTTGCACCAGGTGCGCACGGCGTTCCCCGTTCGTCCGGCGCCCCTCAACCCTCCGACGCCCCTCATCCGTCCGGCGTCCCACGTACGTCCGGCGTCCCTCATCCGTCCGGCGTCCCTCATGCGTCCGAAGCCGTTCATACGTCCGAGGCCGCTCATGCCGTCCTCCGGAACGGGTCCAGCGGGGAGCTGAAGCTGGCCGACAGCGTCGTCGGGACGTCCAGGCCGAGCATGGCCAGGCCGCGCACCTGGCAGCTCACCTCGACCGTGAAGATGGTGTCGGGCTCGAAGCCCTGGCTCGTCTGGACGACGGAGACCGGGCCGGAGCAGACGTCCGACAGGTCCGCCTCGGCCGCCCTCCTCGCCTCGGCCATCGCCGTCACGTGGTCCTTCTGGATCGAGCCCGCGCGGGCCGCGTCCCGGGCCGCGCCGTCGAGCGCGCCACGGCCGTCGACCAGTTGACCGAAGGCCACCAGGACGAGGATGAAGAGGATCATCACCGGGGCGAGGATCACCACCTCGACGGTGGACAGGCCCCGGTCGTCGTGGCGCGCGAGGCGAAGAGCACTCCGGCGTGGGCAGTTCATCTAGTTCTGCCCCTCCTTCACGAACCTCTCCACCGGCCCCGCCGACTGCGCGTGCACCGTCAGGTCGAGGCCGGGGAACACCGTCGGCACCCGGGCCGAGATCTCCACGCCCACCGTGCCCTGGTCGGGCTGGACCGTCCGGACATCGGGTGACAGGACCAACTGCGGGCCCAGTTGCCGGATGTAGGCGTCCACGACGTCCCGGGCCTCGCCGCGCCAGCCGCCGGGCTGTTCGTCGGCCGTGGCGCGGGCCTTGCGGGCGCCCGCCTGGGCCGCCGCCTGGGCGACGTGGTCGGCGAAGAAGTACAGCGCGAACTGCACGGTGGCGAAGATCATGAAGAAGAGTACGGGGGTGAGAAGCACGAACTCGATCGCGGTCATGCCCGCGTCGCCACCGGTGTCAGCCGCCTCACGCGCGACCCGCACCCTGCGGCGCAACCTTCTTCTCACGTCCGCCAGCATCCCCGTGTACCCGTGTCCCCGTAACCCCGTTGTCCTGTCGCCCCGTTGACCGACAGCGCCGTCGCCCGGCGGCCTCGTACGGCGGTCAGCAGGTCTTGCCCGCGTCCGCGCCCTTGATGCAGTCGCCGACCTTGTTGGCGCCCTCGCTCAGCGCGGAGTTGATGATCGCGGCCACCACGCCGACGATCGCCACGACGACGGCGGAGATGATGACCCACTCCACCGCGGAGGCACCGCGGTCCAGTTCGCCCGAGCGGGCCCGCTCCACACGGCCCCGCAGGAAGGTGACCAGGAAGTCCACGGCCGGGATCCCGGTGTGGAAGTCTCGTCCGTTCATGACAGTTTCCTCTCGACTCAGCTGAAGATCAGGAGATCAGGGGTAGTTGGCGTCCGACGGCCGTCGGCTCACATTGCGTACGACTCACACCTGGAACACCCGCATCGCCGCCGGGAAGATCAGGAAGACCAGGAAGCCGGCGCACAGCAGCAACTGGGCCACGAGCATCGACTGCGACTTCTCACCCGCACTGCCCTCGATCTCGGCCAGTTCGCGGTGGCGCATGGTCTCCGCGCGGGAGGCGAGCGACTCACGCACCTTCGCGCCGTCGTCGGCGACCAGGGCCAGGGAGGCCGACAGGTCCTTCAGCTCCTCCACGCCCAGCTCCTCGCCGAGCTGGCCCAGCGCCTGCCACTGGCTGATGCCGGTGATACGGGCGTCGGCGAGTGCGTTGCGGATGCGCTGGTTCGCCCAGCCGTCGGACACCTCGGCCGCCGCCATCAACGCCTCCGGCAGACCGCGGCCGCCGGCCAGGCTCATCGACACCAGGTCCAGGTAGGCGCCGATGACGCGCCGGAGGTCCCGCCGCTTCTCGGCCGCGTCCCGCCGTACCTCCAGGTCCGGCAGGAAGAAGAAGAGTCCCGCGCACACCAGCGCCAGCCAGACCGGGATGACCGGGCTGCTGCCGAAGCCGAGCGTCCAGACGACGGCGAACAGGAACGGCCCGAAGAACAGCCCCGCGACCGCCAGCAGCGCCTTCGTCGCCAGGAACTTCTCCCAGCTGCGCTCCAGTACGGCCAGGTCCGCGCGCAGCGAGCGCTGCTCCCAGCCCTGCTGGAGATAGAACTCGGCCACACGCGAGCCCATTTCGGACCGCAGCGAGCCGAAGCGCCCGGTCTCCCGGGCCCGGCGCGACGTCTCGTACGCGGATCCCCGCGCCCGCATCGCGTCGATCCGCGCGACCTGGGCGACCGCGCTGCGCTTGGACGGCACGAGGGCGCGTACGAGGGCGTAGACGCCGAGGCCGAGGATCGCGCCGACCACGATCGGCATCGTCAGGTTCACCGTCGTAGCCCCTCTCCCTGCTGGAACGACTGAGGCGGCTGCGACGACTGAGATGCCTGGGACGACTGGGACGGCAGCGACTGCCCAGGCTGACCGGAGTGGCCCGGCTGACCGGCCTGACCTGCCTGGCCGGACTGAGCCGGCGTCCGCGGGCGGACGAACTGCACCGCCGTCTCGTCGCGCACCAGGAAGCGCTCGGGCGTCTCGATGGTGGACAGCTTGCGCAGCCACCAGAAGCCGAGCGCGAACAGTCCGCACACGACCGCGAGGACGAGCTGGCCGACCGCGCTCCCGTACGGCGCCACGAACTCGCGGTTGAAGATGGACAGGCCGAGCACGAAGGCGATCGACACCGCCACCACGATCTGCACCGAGCGGCGGGTGGAGGCCCGTTGGGCCATCACGCGCTGGCGCATGTCGACCTCCTCGCGCGCCGACTTGGCCAGCGCGCCCAGTACTTGGCGCAGACCCGGGCCGCGCAGGCGGGCGTTGAGGATGAGCGCGGCGACGATGATGTCGGCGGACGCGTCGTCGATCTCGTCCGCGAGCATCTGCAGCGCGTCGGGCAGCGGCGTACGGGCGCGCAGCCGGTCGACGAGCGAGTCGAGGTGGGGCCGCAGCACGGGGGCGGCGGCCCGCGCGGACGCCGGGATGGCCTGCTCCAGGCCGACCGCGCCCGCGATCGTGTCGCGCAGCGACTCCGTCCAGGAGGCCAGCGCCTCCACCCGGCGCATGGCGGCCCGTTCCTCGGCCGCGCCGCCGAAGAGCCGGTCCCAGAAGAACACCAGGACACCGGCGGCGATTCCGGCGACCGCCCAGCGGGTGAGCAGCAGGACGACGAGTCCGACGATGGCGGCCAGGGAGCCGCGCTGACCGGCGAACCGGATCAGCTCGTTCGCGCGCCGGCTCGCCTTCCGCTTCTCGTGCTCGGGCTTCGCGGGCAGCCCGCGTACGGCGATCATCAGCAGCGCGAGTCCGCCGCCCACGGCGACGCCGCAGCCGATGGAGTACAGGACGGTGGTGGAGAACAGACCGCCCATGGAGCCGAGCGATCCGCCCGAGCCGAGGGCGAGGGGGCCGGAACCCGATGCCGTGCCCGTCACACCCGTGCGCCCCGGTACCCCCGTCATGCCTGTCATACCCGCCATGGTTGTCATGGCTGCCATGCCGGTCACCCCCAGGATCCGTGGGGCTGGTAGCCGTACGCCATCAGGTCCTCCAGGCAGGCTATGGGTGCGTGCGGCACGACACGGCCGTCGGACGCCTCGGCGAACACCTCGCTGGACAGCACGCGTCCGTCGACGCCGTTGACCTCGCGGACGGAGGTGACCATGCGCTGGAGGCGGCCGCCGGTCTGGTAGTTGTTGCGCCGCTGGATGAAGGCGACGAAGTTCACCGCTCCCGCGATCAGCATCTGGCTGGCCTCGATGGGAAGCCGCTCGGACGCCTGCAGCGCGTAGGTGGAGATGCGGTTGAAGACCTCGCTGGAGCTGTTGGCGTGGATCGTGGACAGCGAGCCGTCGTTGCCCTGCGACATCGCGTTGAGCATGGTCACGATCTCGTCGCCGAGCACCTCACCGACGATGACCCGGGAGGGGTTCATACGCAGCGAGCGGCGGACCAGCTCGGCCATGGAAATGGTGCCCTGGCCCTCGGAGTTGGGCAGACGCTCCTCGAACGCGACCACGTTGGGGTGCAGTTCGGGGAAGGTGTCGAGGCCGAGTTCCAGCGCCCGTTCCACGGTGATGAGGCGCTCGTGCGGCGGGATCTCGTTGGCCAGGGCGCGCAGCAGGGTCGTCTTACCGGCGTTCGTGGCGCCCGCGATCATGATGTTCTTGCGGGCGCGGACCGCGCAGGCGAGGAAGTGGGCGACCTCGGGGGTCACGGTGCCGTTGCCGACGAGGTCGGAGATGAAGACCTTGCCCATGCGGGCGCGGCGGATGGAGAGGGCGGGGCGCCGGGTCACGTCCATGACGGCCGACAGACGCGAACCGTCCGGCAGCCGCAGATCGAGCTGCGGGTTGGCCGAGTCGAAGGGCCGGGAGGAGAGCCCCGAGTACGCGCCGAGCACCTGGATCAGCTCGATGAGCTCCTCGTCGGTCTCCGCGACCGGATCGCCCTTGACCTCGCGCCCGTCGGCGTAGCCGACGAACACCTGGTCGCAGCCGTTGATGTCGATGTTCTCGACCTCGGGGTTGTCGAGCAGCGGCTGCAGCCGGCCCACGCCGAAGAGCGCCGCGTGCACGGCGGCCGCGTACTGCTCCTCGGTCTCGGCGTCGAGAGGGGTGCGACCGGCGTTGATCTCGGTACGGGCGTACTCCTCCAGGATCTGGGCTATGACCGCGCGCGCGTACTGCCGTTCGTCCTCGCCGGACATCGGCGTGACGCCGTTGACCTGGTCGAGGCGGCGCTGCTCGGCGATACGGTCGCCGGCGTCCTGCCGGAACCGCTTGACCAGTTGGTGGTCGACAGCGGTCATCGGCCGGCCTCCGCGTGACCGGTCGGCTGTCCCTGGGTGGGGTGCGTCTGCTGCGGGTACTGGGGCTGGTGGGCCTGCTGGACCTGGGACTGAGCCTGGGCCTGGGCCTGGGGCTGAGTCTGGGCCTGGCGGCTCTGCTGGGACGTCTGAGCCTGCTGAGCCTGGTGCTGCGCCTGATGCACCTGCTGAGCCTGCGTCGCGGCGGCCCACGCGGCGCCGTACTGCTGGTAGACGTCCGCGGTGACCTTGCGGGCCGAGCGGATCAGCAGCGACTTGTCGAGCCGCCCGCGCCTGCGGCCGGCCAACTGGTCGGCGCCGGCCGGGTCGTCGGCGATGGTGCCGACCACGCGGGCGCCCGTCTGGGCGTGCACCAGCATGTCGTTGACCTGGCCGGAGACCTTGCCGGCGCTGTTCGGGTCGGCGACGAGGACGACGCCGACGGCCGGCGTGGCGAGGCTCGCGGCACCGCGCGGGCCGCCGTGCAGCTTGGCGGAGAGCGCGGCGGCGCGGTCCCGGACGCGGGCGAGCGACTCCGGCTCGGTGCGCGCGATCAGCAGGACGAGGGCGGCGTGCGGGAACAGTTCGACGGCGGGCGTGTCCCCGCTGATGCGGCCGCAGTCGGCGATGACGTCGGCGGGCGCGTTCGGGGAGTCGGCGAGGGAGGCGAAGGCGTGGCCGAGGGTGGGCCACAGCCCGGCCAGTCCGGCGGCCTGCTCGGCGACACCGAGCCCGACCAGGACCTCCAGGCCGCCGCTCAACGGCTGTACATGGTCCCAGAGTTGGTCGGGCACGAGGCCGCGGCGCGCGGTCGCGGCGATGGACAGCATGCCGACGTTGGGGTTGAGCGGCCCACCGTGCGCCGCGGCGCTGCGGTAGACGAGGTCGCCGCCGGCCGGGTCGGTCTCGGCGAGCAGGACGCGCCGCGGCCAGACCGCGGCCAGGGCGACAGCGGCGGTGGTGACGCCGGGGGAACCCTTGTCGGCGGCGAGGGCGATGAGGGCCATGGGTGCGCTGCCGCCCTCAGTTGCCGGGAATGGTGACGACGGCGACCTCGCCCGCGGACGCGGCCTGGGTGAGGGCGGCGGCCTCGGAGGCGTCGACGGTGAGGACCACCGGCAGGCTGGTGCTGCTGATGACGTCGCCGCCGGCCCGCTTCACGTCGCTGACCACGGCACGCTCCACCAGCAGGGAGTTGCCGGCGGCGGACGACGAGGAGGACGAGGAGGAGCCCGACGAGCCGCGACTGCTGCCGGCGCTGTCGTTGCCCACGCGGTAGACGGCCACGTTGTCACCGGGCTTGAGGTTGATGGGGTACTGGCCCTCCTTGAGCGAGACCCCGACGGTCGCCTTGCCGGCGCCCATGGAGGTCTTCGCCGCGAACATCTGGCCGACGACCACGGTGCCCGCGTAGAGGGTGGACTTGGCCTGCAGCTTCTCCAGGCTCTGCCGCTGCGACCAGGGCACGAAGTCGGCGCCCGAGTCCTCGGACACCATCACCGAGGTGATCTTGCCTTCGCTGATGGACTCGCCCGCCTGGATGTCGCCCGTCAGCCTGATGACCTCGACCCGGTCCCCGGCGCGCAGGACGAGCATCGTCGCGCCGAGCGCGCCCACCAGGATCAGCAGCACCGCGAGAGCGGCCAGGGCCGGTTTGCGCTCGCGAGGCGGTGCGGGAAGCCGGTCACCGACCGACGGCTGAGCCGGAGCCGCGGAACGTCCCGCGCCCGCCCCCGTACGCTCTTGGATCTTCACGCAACCGCTCCCCGTACACCCAAGAAGATGTGTCAGACTCTCAGCATTCAGGACACTTCGCCCCGTCCCGCACATGCGGGATGCACTGGGCGTACCGCCCGACCTGGGCGATTAGCCACTGCTCGGGTGAGTGTCAAGCGATCGCACCGTATCAGCAGCGCATATCCCCCTCAAGGCGCGCCCGACCTCAGGGGCCTCCTGATGCACGGTGTTGCATGTTTGCAACTGGGCTTTTTTGCAGTGCAGTTGGACGCTACCCCAGCCTGCCCTGAACACTGTGCGGAAGCGAATCCACCACCGAACCGGCAGCGAACGCCCTCCCACTCGGAACAGCACCGACTGAGGCGTTCGTCACGAGGTGACCATCAGGCCCGCACGATTCACTCACGCGAGCGTGCGTCTCCGCCGCCGACGCGGGTCACCCTGGCCAAGTACACCCCTGCCAGGCGGAACTGGACGTGGCTCCCTGCCCAGTCCGGGCCAGCTGTCCACGACTGCCCTCGCACCTTTGACGACGCGCCGCATCACACCAAGGCCGCGTGACCTTGGCCACCCTGACACAAGAGTCGCCTGACGATCCCGCCAACGCCCCGATACCGTTGCGGCCCTTGACTGAAGTCTTGTCTCACGGGGAGTCAACTGTGAAGCGCCGCTCTTTGCCCTTTGCTGTCGCGCTTGCCGCGGCCACGACCTTGCTGCTGAGCGGATGCGGCAATGGCGACACCGACTCGAAGGGCGATGAGAAGGTCGCGGGCGCCGACACAGGGGACCCGCAGCCGTCCTCGTCCGCAAGTTCCGCCAGCCCGGGGAACGTCGACCGCCCGGACATCACTCTGCCCAGTGACGTCAAGGACGACTTCGAGAGCTGGAAGACAGGGGACGCGACCAAGAACGCCATCCTCGCCGACGCCGGTCGAGCGCAGACCGCCACGAACTACGCCATCGTCAAGGGGAATCCGGACGAGCCGGCCCTCGCCTTCTACCGGCAGGGAGACGCCCTCGTCAGTGGCGCCAGGTGGGTCAAGTCGTTCGTGGACGCGGGGATCACCTACACGGGCACCGTGCGGTACTTCAACCCCAGCGTGGTGGTCTACGGAAAGACGTCGGCGGGCGTCACGTTCTGCACCGACGAGACCAAGGCCTTCAACAAGAACAGGAAGACGAAGAAGGTCGACAGGACGCCCGCGGACGACGATTCCTACGTCTACTACAACACGCACTTGAAGAAGAACAAGGACGGCGTCTGGCAGACCACGGAGCTGGCGTCCGAGAGGGGGAGCAAGAAGTGCACCCCGTGAAGCCACGTCGAGGCGGGCCGGTCATCGGCGTCCTCACCATCGCGTGCGTGCTGGTCGCCAGTCCTGCGTTCGCAGCACGTGGTCCGGGTGGCTCCGACGGCGGCGTGAAGACGTCCGGGAAGAAGTCCGGTAACGCCATCGAGTCGCGCATCACCTATTCCGGGACCGGCGGCGGCACCGGCGCGGCCGCCGGGAACGTGACTCCGGTTGGCGACTGGACTCCGCCGGCCTGCTGGTACGAGCCCGTATCGGCGAAGGAGTTCCAGAAGCAGGTCGAAGGCCAGTACAACGAAGTCGTCAATGACCCCCAGCAGCCGAACTACGCCAAGTCGGCGACCGGCCAATTCCGGGACATCTACAAGGACGGCAAATACAAGAACTACAACCTCGACAAGGCGGGCGAAGGCAACTGGTGGGTGGCGGTCCAGGATCCAGCCCGGATGGACGACCCGGACGCCTTCACCTGCAGTGAACTGCCCTTCTGGGTCAAGAACGGCGACACCCCGACCGTGAAGAGCGCCGTCACGCCGCAGATCCTGGCGGAGCTCGCCTACAACAGGATCATCCTCCCGAACACGAAGATCACCCTGGCGCCGAAGGACACCACCAAGGTCAATCTGCCCACCTGGGCCTGGCTGGACAAAGCGACGTTCCAGGAGGTCTCCGTCACAGCGGCCCTCAACGCCGCCGGCCTCGACATCCAGGCGACGACCACGGCGAAACCGGTCGCTCTGAAACTGGAACCCGGCACCGACGACGCGCAGACATACCCCGCCTCCGGCGAGTGCACGATCAATGCCGACGGCTCGATCGGCGAGCCCTACGCCAAGGGCAAGGCCGACCGGACCCCACCGTGCGGCATCAAGTACCTCCGTTCCTCCGCCGACGGAGCCTTCAAGCTCAGGGCAACCGTCACATGGCAGATCAACTGGACCGGCACCGGGGGCACGGGTGGTGATCTCCCCGACGGCACCTTCGGGACCGCCCAGGACGTCACGGTTCAGGAGATCCAGTCCGTGAACCGCTGAGTGATGTGTTGGTCGAGGACATGAGCAGGAGGAACCCCACGAAACGCAGAGGCGAGCAGCTTGGGGTGGCGGCCGAGTGCGCCTCCTGGTGCCGAATCGAAAGGATTCCCACGCCGCCCAAGGAAATACGCCACATCATCGGCAACGCGCCCCTGCGGCCTGCCCGCATGACCCCGCTGGGACCCTCGGTACTCTGGTGGCCGCGCTCTTCGCGCCCCTGGTGATGCTCCTGGCACTCCTCTCAGTGGTGGAGGAAGCAGCACAGCGGCTGCTGAATTCGCATCAGGTTCGCCGACGGGTCCTGGCTGACGGTCGTCACCGACGAGCCGCGCAGCGACATCCATATGCACCTAATGAGGAAGTTGGACCTCGGGTAACGCGCAAAGACTGGCCCTTCACGTCTGACGGCTTCACACCGATCGCAAGGAAGGGGCCCACATAGGCTGGTTTCCTCTGCGGCCGATGAACTCCCGTTTGCGCAGCTCAACCGTGTCGCTCATGTGCGTCAGCCTGCGATCCCGATCCGGCAGCACCAATGGGTGGCTCCCGGTCGGCGGGGCGGTCGAGCTTGAAACGGCTGGTGAACTGGTGACCGAGGGCCGGCCCGAGCTCGGCGATCACGGTCAGGGCGGCGAGAGCCCCTACCACTTGAGCCGTAAGCTGATGCGAGAAGAGGCCCAGCAGGAAAAGCAAGCTGAGCACGGGCACGACAATCGCTTCTCCTTCTCCGATGACCGAGGAGTACCGGCTCGTTGCCCGCCGAGCCTCATTCCCTTCGATCGGCGAGAACTTCACGGCGTCGGCAGCCAGAGTGTGGCCATCCCACCAGGCAGCCTCCGCTCGCACACGCCGCGCGGCCAGGTCCGAGACGGGTACATCGAGAGCGGCGACCAGACGGCTCCGGCTCTCCTGGCCGCATGTACCTGAGAACTAGCACAGCCAGGGAAGCAGCACTCGCGGATGATCCGCGCCGTCACGGAACTCCACACCGAGCACGTCGCCCGTGCACGGGTCCAGCAGCCGCACGAGGCGAGTCACGCCCGTGAGCCCGGCCTCCGGCAGCCACTCGGCCAGGGGAACCTGAAGAATCGACTGGCCGTCGGCCTTCTGGAAGTCGACCACACCCCACCGGTCGGATGAATCCCTCTTCGCACCACCGCCCTCGTGGACGGCCGGCGGAACAAAACTGGCTCGCGCGATGCCGTTCTCCCCGAGGGGATAGGACCGCTCGCGCGCGTGCCCGTCCCTGACGACGATCTCGCCGTCAGCCGTGTAGATCCGTGCACGACGCGCCACGTCCACGGCATGAGCAGAGGCGAGGCGGGGTCGCAGAGCTGGCTCCGGGAGCCTGGTCTCGGAAACCGATCGCCCAGTCAATGCTTGCTGTCCAGGCATCCTGTGCCGGTCTTCGGTTCTGGTCGGCGAGCGCCCTTCACGGAAGCGAGCGGCAAGCGCCGCGGCACGGCTGGGGAGCGACGCCGTCATCCCCAGTGCAGCGTTCCCGCGACGGTGTCGAACAGTTCCACCATGCGGTCCGCCAGCGGATCGACGGGGGTGGAGAAGTTCAGCAGCAGCCAACGGGTGGTCGCGGGGATCGGGACGTAGTACGTGAGGTTGGTGGTCGGCAGGGTGTTGCCCATCTGCGTGTCGGGGTCGGCGGCCTCGCGGCAGCGGTGCCGTACCGCCTTGCCCGCCGCCTCCAGTGCCACGACACCGAGTTCCCCGTTCTCGCCGAGATCCTGCCCGGCCAGGTGCTCGGCCAGCTCGTCCGCATCCGAGGTCTGCGGCCATTCGTCGGGGGCCGGAACACTGATGAGCAGTGAGGACGCCAGCGGCACCGGGCCGACCGTCATCGTGGAGAGGTACAGCTCGGTGCCACCCACTCGATAGGCGTCTTTCGCCCTGCGCTGGAGGTCACGCATGAACTGCTGCTTGAGATGGGGAGCGTTGTCCACACCGCGGAACGTCACGTCGGCGAGGGCGACAATGCCCCGGTCGCGGTCGTCCGGGTCCAGCGAGAGCTGGAACCAGCCGTCCGGAACCACGACTTTGTAGTCCCGGGGCGGCGAGGTGAAGTGATCCGCCGTCTTCATTCCGATCCTCCGGTCGGGAGTCGGTTGATCTGCAAAGTTCGCACGGCTTCGTCGGCCAGCTCCGTGATCTGCTCCGTCAGGGCGATCTTCTCCCATGTCACGGTGACCACGACGAGGCTCTGCAAGCCGGATGGAAAGACGGCCCACTTGACGAACTCGGTGAGCTTGCGGCCGAAGCCGAACAGCCGCTTCACCTGAAGCATGGCCTGGACACGCACCGCCGGGCCGGCCGCCAGGTCGTGCCGGGTGATCTGTGGATCGCCCGTGATCTCGGCATTCGCCCACTGCAGCAGCAAGGGAGTGACCTCGTCGGGGCCGGGCCTCGGCACGCCCTCGTCACCGTACGAATCGACCACCAGGTTGGCGAGGGCCTCGCCCGCCTCCGAGTAGTAGACGGCTGCGAGGACGGGCACGTCCTCGTTCAGGTCGACCGCCCGTTCCACCATGTCGTCGAATACGGCGCTTTTCTCGATCTCCAGCGCCATGGGGTTGAGATCGTTGACGACCGCTGTGGCCAGCGCTTTGGCCTCGGCCTTCGTGCCTTCCTGCAGCGTCAGGTCGACCCAACCGGGCTGGAAGTCAAAAGTGCACTCGAAGGCCTCGGTCAGAGGGACGGCGTCGTCCGATGGGGTCATGCTGTTTCCTTTCGCGCGGGACGTGGCCGTCGGCTCAGCCGAGGAGCGGGTTGAGGTTTCCGTCCAGGCCCAGGCCGCCCAGCGTAATCCCGGCCCCCACGACGGACATCCGGCTGGCGGTGCTGGAGATCTTGTTCAGGGCGTTCACATCGAACTGTCCGCCCAGAGCCGCCGTCCCCAATTTGACGGATTTCAGGTCGGATGCGACTCCGGGGTCGGCCATGGAGAACGACTTGGGGAGACCCTTGAGCAGACTCCCGCCACCGCGCCCGCGCAGCTCGCTCCAGGCCTGGTTGTAGTTGCCGCTCCCCGGCTTGAGAGTCTTGAGGTTGTCGCTCCACGAGCTCTTCGAGAAGGGCTCGGTGAACGGCTCCTTCATCGACTTCCAGACGTCTCCCTTGCCGAGCTTGAACTGCTTTCCGGAAAGGCTGCGCAGATTCTTGTTCGCCCGGCTCACCTGCCGAGCCGTTCGGGCGACTCCGGCCCTGCCCAGGCGACCGAGGGCCCCCTTGGCGAACTTGCCCGCGATCTTCGAGAACCCCTTGCCGACACCCATCATGACAAATCCGAGGGCGGCCAGACCCAGGTCCAGCCACTCCGCGTTCCCCTGGAGGACTTGAACGAAGGTCGCAATAAAGTTGATCAACGTGGCGATCATGGCGATAGCGCCCAAAACACCGGCCAGGGCCTGCCCGATGACCGGAATCCATCCGACGACGAGCGAGAGGATCCCACACCATGTCGCGATGAACGAAGTGATGTCTGCGATCTCTTTGACCAGTGTGTCCCAGAAGCCGTCCTTCAGGGAGTCGTGATTGATGACGGCTTCGATGGAGTCCCGAGCCCGCTTGGCAGCTACGTCGCGGATCTTCTTCGCTTCGTTGATCTTCTCGCGGGCCGCGCTGACGTCGTCCCCGGCCGCGTCGCGTTCCGCCTCGAAGTCCTTGCGGTCCTTGCCGGAGTGGTCCTTCTTGTCCCGGCTCGACAGGCCGTCCAGGCTCTTCTGTGCGGCCCCCTTGCGCTCCTCGGCGTCCTTCGCGTCCTTCAGTGCGGCGTCGGCGATCTCCTGCGCGCGGTTCAGGTCCGAGGCATAGTTCCGCGGGCGGGCATGCAGTTTGTCCTGGTAGCCGCCCCCCTCCTCGACGACCTCGGATCCGATTGCTGTGGCAGCCGTGTCGTATCGCTTGAAAGCCGCCTCGAGCTTCTTGACGTTTCCCTTGGCCTTCTCGCGGAACTCCTTGCCGGCCTTGCTGTCCCAGGCGTCCACCTCGGCAACCGCTTTGAGGTTGCGGATCTGCCGTTCGAGTTCGTCCGCCGTCTTCCGCAGCTGCTTGCCCAGGGCCGCCATGCGATCCGGGTCGCCGGGTACGGGGTCGCTGTCCGCTATCGGATGCCAGTCACGCGGCCGTCCCGTCATGGGCTACTTCCTCCCCTTTTTCGGGTCCTGGGCACCACGAATCGCCTCGGCCAGCTGGTGGTCGATGTCCTCGTACGCCTTCGCGGCCGCTTTCGCGATCTGAGCAAGCGCGTCGATCTCGCCGGTCAGCTTCTCGCGGCTGATTTCCCAGTTGCTCGCGAAGTCCCCGAACTTCTCGGCGAGATCGCCGTCACCGAAGTCGTCCTCGTACTTGTCGCCGAGTTTCTCCAGACCGTCGAAGGCCTTTTTGATAGTGCTGAGCCCCGTCCCCATGCCCCTGATCACGTCAAGGTCGAGCCGGGTGTGATCGGCTTCGCCGCCCACGACACCCCCGTGTGCGCTGTTGCAGTTCTGCTGGATGGCCGACTCTTCGTCGGCGACACAGCGGTGCAACGGAGCAATGCGTGCTCCGTTGCACCGGAATGAGGTCCTACCGACCGACCTCAGCTGCCCTTGACGCCCCGCGCCAGCTGGTCGTCCAGGTCCTCGTAGGCCTGCTTGGCCTTCTTCAGGAACTCGGAGAGGCCGTGGAGGCCGTGGATGGTCTTGACGGCGCCCTTGGCGAACTCGCGCATGGAGTCCTCGTAGGCACCGGACGCCTTCTGCGTGGTGAAGCCGTCCTCGACCAGCTTCTTGACCCGCTTCTCGACCGAGTGGATCTGGGTCTCCAGGTCGTGCATGTCCTTGAGAAGATCGCTGGCGGTCTTCTCCATCTCGGCATAAGTAAGGTCCGTGTCTTTGCCCTTGCCGGCCATGACGGCTCCCTCCCGTTTTCGTACGCCGCAGGGCCTGCCCCCGTGGCTTGCGTCGCGCGGCCGACCCGGTCGTCCGGTCGTCCGGTCGCCCACAGGCCGTCCGCATGAGCAAAGATCTTACGGGTGGGGCTGTTGGGATGACAGGGACGTCAGGCAACAGGACCGTGAAGGCCCGCACAGCCCCGCACAACCCGTTGCCCGGCCCAAGGGCGCGGCGGTTAAGGTCACTTCCACTGTGTTCAGCGTTCCGGGGACGGCCTCAGCCCCACGAGGAGGACGAACGTGCGCCTGAGTCTGACCGTCGTCGACCCGCTCGGCGGGGGCGGCGCCGACGTGGTGCTCGACGCCGATCCGGAGTCGACGGTCGGTGACATCACCCGGGAGCTGGCGCGGCAGGTCGGCGCGGGCGAGGGTGCGCGGATCATCCCCATCGGCGGCCAGCGGAGCCCCGTTGGCACGCCCCAGGCCTACGTCGACGGCTATCCCCTCGACCCCGCGGCGACCGTGGTCGGTTCGCCGCTGCGGGAGGGTGCCGTCGTCAGCCTGCACGACCCGGCGGGCTGCGTCCTCGGCGAGCCGACCGGTGTGGTGGAGTTCCGCGTGGCCGGCGGTCCCGGGGCCGGGTCGGTGCACCGGCTCGGCGTGGGCCGGTACGACATCGGCAGCGGCCCGACCGCGCACCTGCGCATCGACGACCCCGAACTCGCCGAACGCGCCGCCACCTTGTCGATATCCATCGACGGCACCTGCGAGGTGACCCTGCACGGGGGCACGTCCAGCCGTGTACAGAACGGCGGATCCGGTGGGAAGGACGAGAAGGGCAAGGACAACAAGGCCAAGGACGGCAAGGCCAAGGACGGCAGGAGCAAGGACGGCAGGAGCAAGGACGGCAGGAGTAAAGGTGCAAAGGGCGGTGACGGTGACCACCGGCTCCCCCGGCTGGACGGCGAGGAGTTCGACGGGGGCGCCTGGCCGCTCGGCGCGCAGCTCGCCCTGGGCAACAGCCTGCTGGAGATCACCGGTTACACCGCGCCGAACGCGGCCCTGAAGTGGTCGGAGGACGGTGCCGGACTCGACTACAACCGGCCGCCGCGGCTGCGGCCGGCCGAGCGCCGGACCGAGTTCGCGCTGCCCTCCCCGCCCGGTGAGTACGAGGCACGGCCGCTGCCGTGGCTGATGGCGCTGTTCCCGCTGGTCGGCGCGGTGGTCTCGGTGGTGATCTTCGGCCGCTGGTACTACCTGATCATGGCCGTGATGAGCCCGATCATGCTGTTCGGCAACTACTTCATGGACAAGAAGCACGGCCGGAAGTCTCACGCCAAGCAGCTCAAGGAGTACAAGGAGCACAAGGCGCGGATCGAGCAGGACGCCGAGGACGCCCTCGGCGCCGAACGCGCCGACCGGCGGCAGGCGATGCCCGACCCGGCCGCCGTACTGGCCTTCGGCACCGGTCCGCGCACCCGGCTGTGGGAGCGCAGGCGCACCGACGCCGACCACCTCCTGCTCCGCGTCGGCACCGGCCGTGTCCCGTCCGAGGTCGTCCTGAGCGACCCGGAGCAGGACGACCACAAGCGGCAGGTCACCTGGTCCCTGGAGGACTCCCCCGTCGCGCTGCCGCTGAAGGACCTCGGGGTCGTCGGCATCGCGGGGCCGGGCGACTCCGCGCAGGCCCTGGGGCGGTGGGCGGTCGCCCAGACGGCGGTGCTGCACAGCCCCATGGACGTGCAGTTCTACGTCCTCACCGAGAACGACGCCCACCAGCGGTGGGACTGGGTGCGCTGGCTGCCGCACGCGCGGCCGTCCGGCGGCCAGGACGTCAACGTCCTCATCGGGACGGACTCCGAGACGGTCGGCGCCCGGGTCGGTGAGCTGACCCAGTTGCTGACGGCACGTCAGAAGGCGCTGCGGGAGAGCGGACGCAACGGAGACGGCCCCGCGTTCTCCGACCCGGACATCGTCGTCGTCTGGGACGGCTCCCGCAGGCTGCGCTCGATGCCGGGTGTCGTGAAGCTGCTGCGCGAGGGCCCCGCGGTCGCCATCCACGCGATCTGCCTGGACGAGGAGGAACGGTTCCTGCCCGGCGAGTGCCAGGCCGTCGTCGTGGCCGAGCCGCGGCGCACGGACAACGGCGCGGCGCCCGCGCCGGCCGCCGCGCAGCCGGCCGCCGCCGGCGGGTTCCCGTCCTTCCAGGCCTGGCACCACACCGCCGAGCAGACCGGGTACGAGAGCCGGGCGCGCGCGCTCGAACTGCGGCTGCGGGTGGAGCAGAGCGGCGCCCGGCGCAGGACCGACGTACGGCCCGACTTCGTCTCGCCCGCGTGGTGCGCCAGGCTGGCCCGGGCGCTGTCCCCGCTGCGCGACATCAGCGGCGAGACCGAGGACTCCGCGCTGCCCGCCGCCAGCCGGCTGCTGGACGTGCTCCAGCTGGAGCCGCCGACGCGGGACGCGATCGCCGCGCGCTGGCGCATGGGCGGGCAGTCCACCATGGCCGTCATCGGCGAGTCCTACGACGGTCCCTTCGGCATCGACATCCGCAGGGACGGCCCGCACGGCCTGATCGCCGGTACGACCGGTTCCGGAAAGTCGGAGCTGCTGCAGACCGTCGTGGCGGCCCTCGCGGTGGCCAACACGCCCGAGAACATGACCTTCGTGCTCGTCGACTACAAGGGCGGGTCCGCGTTCAAGGACTGTGTGAAGCTGCCCCACACCGTCGGCATGGTCACCGACCTCGACGCGCATCTCGTCGAGCGCGCCCTGGAGTCGCTCGGCGCCGAGCTGAAGCGGCGCGAGCACATCCTCGCGGCCGCCGACGCCAAGGACATCGAGGACTACCAGGACCTGGTGCGCCGGGATCCGTCCCACGCCCCGGTGCCCCGACTGCTCATCGTCATCGACGAGTTCGCGTCCATGGTCCGCGACCTGCCGGACTTCGTCACCGGCCTGGTCAACATCGCGCAGCGCGGCCGTTCCCTCGGCATCCACCTGCTGCTGGCCACCCAGCGCCCGAGCGGTGTCGTCTCGCCCGAGATCCGCGCCAACACCAACCTGCGCATCGCGCTGCGCGTGACCGACGCCGGCGAGTCGACCGACGTCATCGACGCCCCCGAGGCCGGGCACATCTCCAAGAGCACCCCGGGCCGGGCGTACGTCCGTCTGGGGCACGCCTCCCTGATCCCGTTCCAGTCCGGCCGGGTCGGCGGGCGGCGGCCGGGCGCGGCCGACCCGCGGACGCTGGCGCCCTGGGCCGGACAGCTCGCCTGGCAGGACCTGGGACGCGGGGCGCTGCACAAGCCCAAGTCGGAGGCGCGCGAGGACGACGAGATCACCGACCTGAAGGTGCTGGTGGACGCCGTCCGCGAGGCCGACCGGGCGCTCGGCATCCCCGCCCAGCACTCCCCCTGGCTGCCCGCGCTGGAGGAGACCCTGCTGCTGGACGAGATCCCGGCCGTGCGGGCCCAGGGCGCGCTGCCCGCCGCTCCGTACGGCATCGAGGACCTGCCCGCCGAGCAGGCCCGCCGGCCGGTCGCCGTCGACTTCGCGACCTTCGGGCACCTGCTCGTCGCCGGCGCCCCGCGCACCGGCCGCTCGCAGCTGCTGCGCACCGTCGCCGGCTCGCTGGCGCGCACCCACTCGTGCGCCGACGTGCACCTGTACGGCATCGACTGCGGCAACGGCGCCCTGAACGCGCTGACCCGGCTGCCGCACTGCGGCGCGGTCGTCGGACGCAACCAGGTGGAGCGGGTCGTCCGGCTGTTCACCCGGCTCTCGGGCGAACTCGGCCGCCGCCAGGATCTGTTGGCCGAGAAGGGCTTCGCGGACATCGGCGAGCAGCGGGCCGCGGTCGCCGAGGACGAGCGGCTGCCGCACATCGTGCTGCTGCTCGACCGCTGGGAGGGCTGGCTGCCCACGCTGGGCGAGTACGAGCACGGCGACCTGACCGACCAGCTCTTCGCGATGATGCGCGAGGGCGCGAGCGTGGGCCTGCACGTCGTGATCACCGGTGACCGGCAGGTCCTCGCGGGCCGGATCTCCTCCCTGACCGAGGACAAGTACGGCCTGCGCCTCGCGGACCGCAGCGACTTCTCGATGCTGGACATCAACGCCCGCAAGGTGCCCGAGGAGATCCCGCCGGGCCGGGCGTTCCGCAACGAGACCGCCGCGGAGACGCAGTTCGCGCTGCTCTGCGAGGACACCACCGGTCAGGGCCAGGCCGCCGCGCTGATGGCGATCGGCGACGCGGCGGCGGCCCGGGACACGGACGTGCCGCGCGCACGGCGGCCGTTCCGGGTGGACGTCCTGCCGAGCCGGATCTCCTTCGCCGACGCCTGGGCGATGCGCGACACCGCCGCGGCCGCGTCCCCGCTGTGGGCCCTGGTGGGTGTCGGCGGGGACGAACTGACCGCGTTCGGACCGGACCTGGCCGAGGGGGTGCCCGCGTTCGTGATCGGCGGCCCCGCGAAGTCCGGCCGCAGCACGGTGCTGTTGAACTTCGCCCGCTCCTACCTCGCCCAGGGTGTCCGCCTGGTCGTGGCCGCGCCGCGCCAGTCGCCGCTGCGCGAACTGGAGGGCCGGGAGGGTGTGTTGAAGGTCTTCACGGGCCGGGACGTCGACGAGGACGAACTGGAGGAGGCCGTCGGGTCCGCCTCACCCGAGCAGCCGGTGGCCGTCCTGGTCGACGACGCCGAGGTGCTGGACGACTGCGACGCCGAGGACGTGTTCAAGCGGATCATCCAGCGCGGGGCCGAGGAGGGCCTGGCGCTCGTCATCGCCGGTGACGAGGAGGAGATCTGCGACGGCTTCTCCGGCTGGCAGGTCGACGCGAAGAAGGCCCGCCGGGGCATCCTGCTGTCGCCGCAGGACTCCTCCGCGGGCGAGCTGATCGGCATCCGTACGACGCGGAGCATGGTCGGCGGCGCGGTCGCACCGGGCAGGGGGATGCTGCACCTGGGCACCGGGGAGCACATGACGGTCACGACACCGGCGTAGAGCGGGCGGCAGGGCGACGACCGGCGTGGACCGGACGGCAGGGCGACGACCGGCGTGGACCGGACGGCAGGAACGACGACCGGCGTGGACCGGACGGCAGGAACGACGACCGGCGTGGACCGGACGGGCGGAGGCAGGCGGGCATGGGCGGGGGATCGGCGAAGCCGAAGCGGAGGAAGGCGGCCGCGGCGGCGCTGCGCTACGAGCACCGGAAGGGCCGGTCCGCCGCGCCGCGCAAGAATGAGCGGGGCGCCTCGTGCCTCTTCGCGTTCCTGGTGGTTCTGGGCCTCACCGTGTTCCTTCTGCCGACGATCATGATGATGAGGGCCTACGGCAGGGACATCTGGGGCGGTCTCGCTCCCGCCTGGCCCGGTGGCGGCTACGCGTTCGCCGCGACCGTCGGAGCCCTGGTGCCGGTCGCCCTGGGTTCGGTGATCGCCGCGTTGACCCGCATGAACCGGCGTGAGAGCAAGACGCGTTCGCTGGGCCGGGTCGCCGCCGCACTGCCGGGACTGGCCGCGTGCTGGGTGTTCGGGATCGTGATCGGCAGCACGACGCGCCCGAAGCACCGGCGCGACTGGGACGCCGACTGCTACGCGCGGGGCGGTGGATGCTGGGTCCACGCGCACTACCCGTTCGTCTGGGCCGTCGGGCTGGTCACGACGCTGGCCGTGGGCGCGCTCCTCATCTCCCTGCTCGTCAAACTCTCCACGGCGAAGGCCGATTCCGATTCCGGCGAGACGTCCGCCGAATCCTCCTCCCCCGCGGCTGCCTGACCGTCGACAGCCGCGCCCGCGGAATGCCCTCCGGTGAGCTGTCCGCCGTGTACTGGAGGTCGTCCCCGGCCGGGGTGAGACGCACGGTGTGGGGGCCGGGGCGCAGCCCGCGTGATCGGCGGGGCGCCCACGGACGCCGCGACGAACCCGTCGAGGGTGAGCAGCACGTCGGACGGCTTCACGTCCCGGTGCACCAGGCCCGGCTCGTGCACCGCCCCCAGCGACTCGGCGAGGCCCGCGCCCAGGACCCGTACGGAGTGCGCGGGCAGCGGACCGGCGTCCGCGACCGCCGGTAGGCCTACTCCAGCGGGGTGGTGCCGGGGCCGGCGTCCGAGGCGGCGGAAGGTTCGTACGCCAGTACGCCCGCAGTCCCCCGTCAGCCGGTCGGCCGCGTCCTTATGGCTGAAGTGGCCGGAGCAGGTCCACCTTCACGTCCGCCGGGAACCCGGTGGTCGCCCCGACACGCCGGGCGAACTCCTGGACGGCCGCGAGCTGCGGGCCGCCGAAGCTGAAGTCGAGGGTGGTGAAGTACCGCTCCAGGACCTGCTCGTCGAAGGCCTCCCAGCGGGCCGCCTGTTCGGCGACCTTGCCGACCTCCTCCAGGGAGAGGTTGCGGGAGGCGAGGAAGGCCTCGTGGACCTTGCGGGTGATGACCGGCTCGCGGTCGAGGTAGTCCCGGCGCGCCGCCCACACCGCGAAGACGAACGGCAGCCCGGTCCACTCCTTCCACAGGGCGCCCAGGTCGTGCACCTGGAGGCCGTAGCGGGGCCCGTCGAGCAGGTTGGCGCGCAGGGCGGCGTCGCCGATGAGCACCGCGGCCTCCGCCTCCTGCATCATCAGGCTCAGGTCGGGCGGGCAGGTGTAGTAGTCGGGGGTCACGCCGTACCGCTCGGCCAGCAGCAGTTGGGCGAGGCGCACGGAGGTGCGGGAGGTCGAGCCGAGGGCGACCCGGGCGCCGTCCAGCCGGTCCAGCGGGACCTGGGAGACGATCACGCAGGACATCACCGGGCCGTCGCAGCCGACGGCGATGTCCGGGAAGGCGACCAGGTCGTCGGCGTTCTTGAGGAACTCCACCAGGGTGACGGGGCCGATGTCGAGGTCTCCTCGCACCAGCTGCTCGCTGAGCTTCTCCGGGGTGTCCTTGGTGAGCTCGAAGTCGAGGAGGGTGCCGGTTCTCGCGAGCCCCCAGTACAGGGGCAGGCAGTTCAGGAACTGGATGTGCCCGACGCGCGGCCGGGTGCGAGAATTGTCCACATCGCGAGGCTAGACCCTGCCCGGGCGGGCTCGGACGCGGCCCCCAGCAACCCTTGGCGTCAACCTCTCACCAGAGCCTTCAAACGTCCGGGTGACGTGATCTTGACCTCTATTGCTTTCGGCTGCCCTCATGCTAGGCTCACCAGCAAGTTGCAGTTTGGTTTCCCTTGCAGTACAGAGCCTGCGGAGCATGTAACCGCGGGCTCTGATCGTTTTCAGACGCATGCAGTTGTGCGGCCGTGCCGTTATTACTTGCAGGTTCTGGAGCAGGGCGACCCTTTGAGCCCAAGGAGGGCTTATGGCTACCGGAACCGTGAAGTGGTTCAACGCCGAAAAGGGCTTTGGTTTCATCGCCCAGGAAGGCGGCGGCCCCGACGTCTTCGTCCACTACTCCGCGATCAACGCGACCGGCTTCCGTTCCCTCGAAGAGAACCAGCAGGTGAGCTTCGACGTGACCCAGGGCCCGAAGGGCCCGCAGGCGGAGAACGTCACCCCGGTCTGAGCGATCGACGCGCAGTAAAATTCTGATTGCAGTACCCAAGGAGCTCCGCGCCTTTCGGCGACGGGGCTCCTGCCTTTTCCCGCCCGCTTCCCTCCGCCCGGCCCGTGGGCAGGTGAATTCTCGGCGAACTCCTCACCCCGGCCGGACACCGCTCCCAGCGGCCCACCGGTCTCCTTGCGGCGCGTCCGGCGAGGCCATGTCGTCAGTGGCCGCCGCCAGGGTCCGGCCCCATGACCGACGGGTTCCGGCCCCATGACCGACGGGTGACGGCGTTCCTGCCCGCGCTGGGGCTGCCGGTGTTCGGCGTCGATCTGTCGGCGGGGACGGTGGAGTTCGCCCGCCGCGAGCACCCGGGGCCGCGCTTCGAGCAGGGGTCGATGCTGGCGCCGGGCCTGCCCGGCGGCGCGTGAGCGACGGCCCTCCCGAGGCGGCCACGGTCAGACCGGGACCGGCCGCCCCGCGTCACCTGGCGTACAGACGCTCCACCTCGCGTGCGAAGTCCCGCATGATCGCCTCGCGGCGGAGCTTCATGGACGGGGTCAGGTGGCCCGCCTCCTCGGTGAACTCCACGGGGAGGACGGCGAAGCGGCGGATCGACTCCGGGCGGGAGACCAGTTTGTTCGCCTCGTCCACCGCCCGCTGGAGCACCGCGGCCAGATCGGCGTCGTCGACGAGGAACTCGGCGGGCACCGGGTGCTTGCCGTGCATCTGGCGCCAGTGCGTGATGCCGTCGGGGTCCAGGGTGATCAGGGCGGAGACGTAGGGGCGGCCGTCGCCGAGGACCATGCACTGCGAGACCAGGGGGTGGGAGCGGAGCCAGTTCTCGAGCGGGGCCGGCGCCACGTTCTTGCCGCCTGCCGTGATCAGGATCTCCTTCTTGCGGCCCGTGATCGTCAGGTAGCCCTCGTCGTCGAGGCGGCCGATGTCGCCGGTCGGGAACCAGCCGTCCTGGGTGGCCGGCACCACCCCGCCCGCGTTCGGGTCCCAGTAGCCGCGCAGGACCTGACCCCCGGAGAGGAGCACCTCGCCGTCCGCCGCGATGCGCACCCTCGTGCCCGGCAACGGCCAGCCCACCGTGCCCAGGCGCGGCCTCTGCGGAGGCGTCACCGTGGCCGCGCCGGTGGTCTCGGTCAGGCCGTAGCCCTCGTAGATCTCGATGCCCGCCCCGGCGAAGAACGCGCCGAGGCGGCGGCCGAGCGGGGAGCCGCCGCAGATGACGTGGCGCAGGCGGCCGCCCAGGGCGTTGCGGATACGGCGGTACACCAGCGGGTCGTAGAAGGCTCTCCCGGTCTTCAGGGCGCGGGTGGGGCCCGGTCCCTGGCCGTGCTGGCGGGCCTCCGTCGCCTCACCGAAGCGGCGGGCCACCTCCGCCGCGCGGTCGAAGGAGGAGGCCCGGCCGGCGCGCTCGGCAGTGGCCCGCGCGTTGTTGTAGATCTTCTCCAGCATGTACGGGATGGCGAGCAGGAACGACGGCCTGAAGCTCGCCAGGTCGGCCAGCAGGTCCTCCGCCTGCAGGCTCGGCGCGTGGCCGAGGCGGACCCGGGCGCGCACGCAGGCGACCGCCACCATGCGGCCGAAGACGTGGGAGAGCGGCAGGAAGAGCAGCGTCGAGGGCTCTTCCTTCGTCTTCGCGCGGAAGACCGGGTGGAGCAGCTCGACCGCGTTGTCGACCTCGGCGAGGAAGTTGCCGTGGGTCAGCGCGCAGCCCTTCGGGCGGCCGGTGGTACCGGAGGTGTAGATCAGGGTGGCCAGGGTGTCGGGGCCGAGGACGCCCCGGCGTACGTCGATCTCCTGGTCGTGGACGGCCGCGCCCACCTCCGCCAGCTGGTCCACGTGGCCGGCTTCGATGACCCAGAGGTGCCGCAGGCCGAACAGGTGCTGCCGTTCGGGACCGAGCGCGGCCGCCTGGGCCGTCGTCTCGGTGATCAGGGCGACGGCGCCGGAGTCCTGGAGGATCCAGCGGGTCTGGAAGAGCGAGGAGGTGGGGTAGACGGGGACGGTGACCAGACCGGCGGCCCAGGCGGCGAAGTCGAGGAGCGTCCACTCGTACCGCGTGCGGGCCATGACCGCGATCCGGTCGCCCGGCATCAGGCCTCCCGCGATCAGCCCCTTCGCCACCGCCTGTACCTGGTGGGCGAACTGAGCTGCCGTCACGTCCGTCCAGCCGCCGTCCGCGCCGCGCCGGCTGAGCACCGGCTTGCCGGGTTCGGCGACCGCGTTCTCGAAGGGCAGGTCGGCCAGCGAACCGTGGGTCACCGCCCGCACCAGCGGGGGCACATGGGCCTCCCGCACCTCGCCGTCCAGCCGGCGCGTGAACGGCGCGGTCAGCACCGGCCCACCGTCGGGGTCGTAGTCGAACTCCGGCGCGGCCGGCGGCACGGAGGACGGGGACGAGTACGAGATGGGCATGGCAGCTCCTGGGGACTGCAGCGACAGCGGCTGCGTGCTGCTGTGCTGCATGAGGTACGTGCTGGACGTACGGAGTCGTTCACCGTGGCGCGCGACGCCGTTCACGGTGGCGTGCGACGCGGGGGTTACCGCCGGTCAGAAGCGCGATCGTACGGCTCGCCTGTGGGGAGGTCGTGCGGGTTCGGAGAGGGACCCGAGATGGTCCGGCGCCGGGGCTGTGCAACCTTCAATCTCCAGCGGAGCCCGGCCGCGGGACCTGCGGACCCCGCTCCTCGGTGGTCCCTCAGGCCCGCTCCGGGACCGCCGTCACGCCCTGTCCGCCCGCCGCGCGGACCGAGATCAGCCCGCGCCCCGGGCCGCCGCGCTCGGCGAGCAGCCGGGCCAGGGTCGCCACGATCCGGGCGCCGGTGGCGGCGAAGGGGTGGCCGGTGGCCGGCGAGGACCCGGCCACGGTCAGCCGGGCGCGGTCCACCGGGGCCAGGCCGCGCTTCTTGCCCGCGGGGGCTCAAGAGGGTTCATCTCGACCTGCTCCTCCCCCGTGACATAGACTTACCGCCGGTAACCTTACTCCAGAGTAAGCAAAAGTGAGCCGATCGGGAGACACCCCATGGCCGACCGCTATCTGAGCTTCGCCGGCACCGCGCCCGGCCGCTTCCTGACCCGCCGGCTGGGCCTGCCCCAGCCGGCCGCCCTGAAGCGCTGGTCGGCACGACAGCCGTCCCTGGACGGCCCCTTGCTCCGGCTCACCGCGGGCACGCCGGCCCTCCCGGACCTCGCTCCCGTCCTGGACCGCACCGGACTCGCCCCGGGAGAAAGGGAACCCGCCGCGGTCGTCCTGGACGCGACCGGGGTCCGGGACGTCGACGCGCTCGGCGAGGTGCACGCCGCCCTCCACCCCGTCGTGCGGTCGGTCGCCGCGAGTGGCCGCGTGGTCGTGCTGGGCGCCCCGCTCGACCCGGCCGACCACCACCAGGCGGCCGTGCAGCAGGCGCTGGAGGGCTTCGTGCGCTCGCTGGGCAAGGAGATCGGCCGGGGCAGGACGGTGAACCTCGTCCGGCTCGCCGACGCGGCCGCCGCCGAGTCCACGCTGCGCTTCCTGCTCTCCCCCAGGTCCGCCTACGTCAGTGGCCAGGTGGTCCACGTCGGCGCCCACGAGGTCACCGCCCCCGGCGACTGGGACACTCCGCTGTCCGGACATACCGCCCTCGTCACCGGCGCCGCCCGCGGCATCGGCGCGGCGGTCGCCGAGACGCTGGCCCGCGACGGCGCCCGGATCGTCGTACTGGACGTGCCGGCGGCCGAGGAGGACGCCCGGAAGGTCGCCGACCGGCTCGGCGGCACCGCGCTCGCCCTCGACATCACGGCCGCGGACGCGGGCGAGCGGATCGCCGCCGCGCTGCCCGGCGGACTGGACGTCCTGATCCACAACGCGGGCATCACCCGGGATCGCCGGCTGGTCAACATGCCCGCCGAGCGCTGGAGTTCGGTGCTGGAGGTCAACCTGGCGAGCGTGCTGCGCACCACCGACGCGCTGCTCGGCGCGGGCACGCTGCGGCCCGGCGGGCGGATCGTCGCCACCGCCTCGATCGCGGGCCTCGCCGGGAACGCGGGCCAGACCAACTACGGCGCGAGCAAGGCGGGCATCGCCGGCCTGGTCCGCTCCCTCGCACCCCGCGCGCTGGCCGAGCACAGGGTGACGGTCAACGCGGTGGCGCCGGGGTTCATCGAGACGAAGATGACCGCCGCGGTCCCCCTGTTCCTCCGCGAGGCGGGCCGCCGTATGAACTCCCTGGCCCAGGGCGGCCTGCCCGTCGACGTCGCCGAGACGACGGCCTGGCTCGCCCACCCGGCCTCCGGCGCGGTCAACGGCCAGGTGGTCCGGGTCTGCGGCCAGAGCCTGCTGGGGGCCTGACCATGCCCCTCTCACGCGCCGGCGACCCGGCCCCGGTCGTCCTCACCCGCTCTCCCGCCCTGGCGCCCCTGCTCGCCCGCGGCGCCCTGCGCTCACCCGGCAAGCGGCCCCGGCCCGACGCGCCAATCCCCCGGGCCCGGCTGGTGCTGCCCGCCGTCCGCGTGGACCTCGCCCGGCTCGCCGCCTACGAGCGGGTGTGCGGCTTCGCCACCGGCGACGACGCGCTCCCGATCACCTATCCGCACGTGCTCGGCTTCCCGCTGGCCATGCGCCTGATGAGCGGCCGGGACTTCCCGCTGCCGCTGCTCGGGCTGGTGCACACCTCCTTCGCCGCCACCCGGCACACCGGCCTGACCGCGACGGGCACCTACGAACTGGCCGTGCACGTGGCCGGGTTGGCCCCGCACCGGCGCGGCACCGAGGCCACCGTCGTGACCGAGGTGCGCTCGGGCGGGGACATGGTCTGGGAGTCGACGAGCACCTATCTGGCGCGCCACCGGACCGGCGGTCCCGCGGCCGAGCCGCCCCGCGAGGAGCGTGCGCCGCTGCCCGCCGTCGCCGAGTGGCGGATCGCGGGGGACGTCGGACGGCGGTACGGCGCCGCGTCCGGGGACCGCAACCCCATCCACCTGTCCCCGCTGACCGCCCGCCTGTTCGGCTTCCCACGGGCCATCGCGCACGGCATGTGGACCGTGGCCCGCTGCGTCGCCGCCCACGGCACACCGCAGGCCGCCCTGGTCCGCGCGGAGTTCAGGGCGCCGGTCCTGCTGCCCGCCACCGTCTCCTACGCGGCGGACCGCGCCGGCCGCTTCGAGCTGCGCGCCGAGAGCGGCGGCCGGGTGCACCTCACGGGCGAGGTGCGTCCCCTGTCCGGGTGACCTCCCCTTCCGCGCTCCCGGCCGCGCGGGCGGCCGGCGGGGCCCAGGGGCGGCCCCGCATGAGGCTGCCCAGGCCGGCCCAGGCGAAGTTCATCAGGGTGGCCGCCGCCTGGCGGGCGGTGACGCCCGGGGTGGCGTTGGCCCAGTCGGCGAGGGACTCGGCGGCGCCGACGAGGGCCTCGGCGAGACCGGCGACCTCCCGCTCGGGCAGGTCCGGATCGCGGTGCGCCTCACGGGCGGCGACGACGATCAGCTGCGTGACGAACGCGACCATCCCCGCGCGCATCGCGGCGACCTCGGCCGCGAACGGCTCGCCGTGCGTACGGGCCTGCAGATGCAGCACCGCCCAGCCGTCCGGATGGCGCGCGGTGTGCGTGAAGAACGCGCACAGTCCTTCCCAGAGTTGGCGGTCGGCGGGCAGCTCGGGACGCGCTCCGGCGCGCACCGCCTCGGTCAGCGCGGCGGCCTCGCGGCGGATGCACGCGGTGAAGAGGTCTTCCTTGGAGTTGAGGTACAGATACACCAACGGCTTGGAGACACCGGCGAGTTCGGCGATCTCGTCCATCGACGCGGCCATGTAGCCGCGCTGGCCGAAAGTCCGGACGGCGGCGTCCAGCATCTGCTGTTCCCGCACGGCCCGCGGCATCCGCTTGGTCTTCACGGCACCCATGGGGGCAAGCCTACGGTTCGGGAACCGGCGTCCGCCCGGCCGTGCGGGACCCGCGCGGTTACAGCGGCCGAATCACGACGTCCGGCTCTGGGCGCGGGCCGCGTCGTCGGCCCCGTCCTCCACGGCGCGGTTGGCGTCGATGTTCGCCTTCATACGGTCCACCCGGCCGACGACCTGGACCGACGCCCGGTCCCGCTCCTTGCGCAGGACGACGAAGCTGATCGGGGCCGAGATGACCATGGCGAGCAGGATCATCCACAGGCCGTTGGAGGCGCCGAGGCCGCGCGGGGCGACGCCGGAGTAGACGAGGCCCCAGACGACCACGAGGCAGCCCACGAAGATCCCGAGGCGCATCAGCGTGTAGCGGAGCATCTCAATCCACTCTTTCGTTTCCGAACGATCCCAATCCGAACAATCCCAAAGGGCACCGTCCAGTGAAGCACGTCCGGAGCCCGATCTTGCAAGGGGGGCCGCGGCGGCTCAGGCCAGCGGCAGGAGCATGATCACGTCGTCGCGGTCGTCGCCCGGTCCGACCCGGATGGCGCCGGGCACCCGCCCGACCTCCTTGTAGCCGCAGGAGCCGTAGAACCGCTCCAGGCCGGTCCCGCCGCGGCAGGTGAGCCGTATCGACTCGATGCCGCCGATGCCGCGGGCCGCGTCCGCGGCGGCGTCCAGCAGGTCCCGCCCGTAGCCCCTGCCCTGGTGCCGCGGGTGCACCATCACGGTGTAGAGCCACAGCCAGTGGGTCATCAGGCGGTGGGTGTTGAGGGTGAGGAAGGCGGTGGCGGCGACCCGGCCCTCCTCGTCGTGACCCACCAGCAGCCGGGCACGGCCCTCCGCCATCGCCGCGAGGTGCTTGACGAGCTCGGGGCGTATCGCCTCCCGCGACGCCGGCCGTACGAAGCCGACCGCCCCGCCCGCGTCCGTCACGTCGGTCCACAGATCGAGGATGCCGTCGCGCAGGGCGCGGTCCACGGAGGGGTCGAGGGTGAAGGTGAGGGGCATGGAGGCATCGTCTCTCTCACGACCGCACGGCCGTGCTCGCGCCGGCCGCTGTGTCGGGTGGCCGGACGGGCCCCGTCCGGCCACCCGCCGCGCGGAGCGCCCGCCGGAGCGCCCGCCGCGCGGGCGGGCCGGCGGGTCAGACGCGCATCGGCTGCGGCGACTCCCGGCGCGCCGGGTCCGGGCCGTCGTACTCGCGGATGATCTCGTAGCGGGTGTTGCGCTCCACCGGGCGGAAGCCCGCGTCCCGGATGAGTTCCAGCAGGTCCTCGCGGGTCAGCTTGTTCGGCGTTCCGAAGTTGTCCGCGTCGTGCGTGATCTTGTACTCGACGACCGAGCCGTCCATGTCGTCGGCGCCGTGCTGGAGCGCGAGCTGCGCGGTCTGCACGCCGTGCATCACCCAGAAGACCTTGACGTGCGGGACGTTGTCGAAGAGCAGGCGGGAGACCGCGAAGGTCTTCAGCGCCTCGGCACCGCTCGCCATGGTCGTGCGGGCCTGGAGGCGGTTGCGGACCTTGCCGTCCTTCATGTCGACGAAGTCGTGCTGGTAGCGCAGCGGGATGAAGACCTGGAAGCCGTTCGTCTCGTCCTGGAGCTCACGCAGCCGCAGCACGTGGTCGACCCGGTGGCGGGGCTCCTCGATGTGGCCGTAGAGCATGGTGCTCGGGGTCTTCAGGCCCTTCTCGTGCGCCAGCCGGTGGATGCGCGACCAGTCCTCCCAGTGGGTGCGGTGGTCGACGATGTGCTGCCGCACCTCCCAGTCGAAGATCTCCGCGCCGCCGCCGGTCAGCGACTCCAGACCGGCGTCGATCAGCTCGTCGAGGATCTCCGAGGCCGACAGGCCGGAGATCGTCTCGAAGTGGTGGATCTCCGTCGCCGTGAACGCCTTCAGCGAGACGTTCGGCAGGGCCGCCTTCAGCTCGCGCAGCGAACGGGGGTAGTAGCGCCACGGCAGGTTCGGGTGCAGGCCGTTGACGATGTGCAGCTCGGTGAGGTTCTCCGACTCCATCGTCCTGGCCAGCTTGACGGCCTCCTCGATGCGCATCGTGTACGCGTCCTTCTCCCCCGGCTTGCGCTGGAAGGAGCAGTAGGCGCAGGACGCGGTGCACACGTTCGTCATGTTGAGGTGACGGTTGACGTTGAAGTGGACGACGTCGCCGTTCTTGCGCGTGCGCACCTCGTGCGCGAGGCCGCCGAGCCACGCCAGGTCGTCCGACTCGTACAGCGCGATGCCGTCCTCGCGGGTCAGCCGCTCGCCGGAGCGGACCTTCTCCTCCAGCTCGCGCTTGAGCCCGACGTCCATGCCCTTACCTCTTTCCTGGAAGACTCCGACCACCGTACGCCTGGCCTACTGGACCTCTTCGGGCAGCTCGCCCACCCGGTTCTCCCACTTCGTGGAGAGCACGATCGTGGTCCGGGTGCGGGAGACGCCCTTGGTGCCGCTGAGCCGCCGGATGATCTTCTCCAGGCCGTCCACGTCCGTGGCGCGGACCTTGAGCATGAAGGAGTCGTCACCGGCGATGAACCAGCAGTCCTCGATCTCCTGCAGGTCCTTCAGCCGCTGCGCCACGTCCTCGTGGTCGGCGGCGTCGGAGAGCGAGATGCCGATCAGGGCGATGACGCCGAGGCCGAGGGAGGCGGCGTCCACCGTGGCGCGGTAGCCGGTGATGACCCCCGCCGCCTCCAGCCGGTTGATGCGGTCGGTGACGCTCGGTCCCGACAGGCCGACGAGGCGCCCCAGCTCCGCGTAGGAGGCCCGGCCGTTCTCCCTCAGGGCCTGGATGAGCTGCCTGTCCACCGCGTCCATGCGATCGAAGCCTTCCGCTGAAGAGATCCGATGAGGATCTGCAGAGTTCCTGAAACTGGTGTTCCTGAAAGTGGTGTTCCCGGGAGTGCCGAGCGCCGCGGGTGCCGGCTGATGCTCAGGCGGGCCGCGCGCCGCCCAGTTCGCCCTCCCAGCGGCGGTAGAGCCGGTGGGGCACGCCCACCGCGTCGAGGACCCGGCCGGCGACGAAGTCCACCAGGTGCTGGATGTGCGTCGCCCCGGCGTAGAAGGCCGGCGAGGCCGGCACGACGGCCGCTCCCGCGTCGTCCAGCGTCACCAGGTGCCGCAGCGTCTGCCCGTTCAGCGGGGTCTCCCGCACGGCCACGGCCAGCGGGCGGCGCTCCTTGAGGGTCACGCTCGCGGTCCGCTGCAGCAGGTCCTTCGACAGCCCGAGCGCCACCCCCGCCACACAGGCCGTGGAGGCGGGCACGATCACCATGCCCTTCGCCGGGTACGACCCCGAGGACGGCCCGGCCGCCAGGTCCCCGGCGCTCCAGTACCGCACGTCCGCGAGGTCCACCTCGAAGGTGCCGGGCTTGCCGTCGGCGCCCATCGACAGCCATTCCCGCAGGTCGGGCCGCCAGTGGGCGTCCCGGAAGGCGATGCCGGTCTCGTCGAGCAGGGTGAGCCGCGAGGCCCGGCTGACCACCAGGTCGACGCTCTCTCCCGCATCGAGGAGCGCGCGCAGCACCGCGGCCGCATACGGCGTACCGGAGGCTCCGGACACCCCCACGATCCAAGGCGTGCGCTGCGTTTCTCCTGCGTTCACATCTTGAGCCTACCGGCGCACCGCCCCACGCTCAGGACCGGCCGGTCCCTCGGGGGCCACCGGGGCACTGAAGGGCGCCGGAGGGGACCGGGGGGCGCCGGAGGGCCCTCACACGCTCAGGCCCCGGACCAGCAGATCCAGCAGGGCGCACGCGAACAGGGCGATGCCGATGAAGCCGTTGACGCTGAAGAAGGCGCGGTTGAGGCGGGACAGGTCGTGGGGGCGCACGATGGTGTGCTCGTAGACGAAGGCGGCGGCGACGATCAGCAGGCCGAACCAGAAGAAGGCGCCCGCGCCGGTGGCGAGCGCGTACCAGACGAACAGGGCCGTGGTCACGGCGTGGCAGCCGCGGGCGCCCCAGATCGCCGCCGGGATGCCGAAGCGGGCCGGGACCGACATCACGCCGATCTCGCGGTCGGTCTCGACGTCCTGGCAGGCGTAGATCAGGTCGAAGCCGCCGATCCAGATGCCGACGGCCAGACCGAGGATCGCCGCGTCCCAGGACCAGGAGCCGGTGACCGCCAGCCAGCCGCCGACCGGGCCCATCGCCTGGGCCAGACCGAGGATGGCCTGCGGGAAGTTCGTGAACCGCTTGCCGTAGGGGTAGACCACCATCGGGATCACCGCGATGGGCGCCAGCGCCAGGCACAGCGGGTTGAGCAGGGCGGCCGCGCCCAGGAAGACGGCCAGGGCGATCAGCGCACCCGTCCAGGCGTGCCGGACCGACATCGCGCCGGTCACCAGCTCGCGGTGGGCGGTGCGCGGATTGCGGGCGTCGATCTCCCGGTCGATGATCCGGTTGACCGCCATCGCGAACGTGCGCAGGCCGACCATGCAGACGGTGACCAGCAGCAGCCGCCCCCAGTGGATGTTCCGGTCCCACTGGTACATGGCGGTCAGCGAGGCGATGTACGCGAAGGGCAGCGCGAACACCGAGTGCTCGATCATGACCAGGCGCAGGAAGGCCTTGGTGCGCCCCGGTTGCGGGATCGCGGCGGAAGCCGAAGTCACAGCCCGTACTCCTTCCAGCGGCGGTCGACCTTCGCCGCCGTCTCGGGGTCGGACAGCACCATCTCCGGCCAGCCCCCGTCCCTCGTGTACCCCTCCTCGGGCAGCTTCCGCGTCGCGTCGATGCCCGCCTTGCCGCCCCAGAACTGCTGGTAGGAGGCATGGTCGAGATGGTCGACGGGGCCTTCGACGACGGTGAGGTCGCGGGAGTAGTCCGTGTTGCCGAGCGCCCGCCAGGCGACCTCGTGCAGGTCGTGCACGTCGCAGTCGGCGTCGACGACCACGATCAGCTTGGTGAGCGACATCATGTGCGCCCCCCAGACGGCGTGCATCACCTTCTGGGCGTGCTTGGGGTACTTCTTGTCGATCGAGACGATCGCGCAGTTGTGGAAGCCGCCCGCCTCGGGGAGGTGGTAGTCCACGATGTCGGGGACGATGATCTTCAGCAGGGGGAGGAAGAAGCGCTCGGTCGCCCGGCCGAGCGGCCCGTCCTCGGTCGGCGGGCGGCCCACGACGATCGACTGGAGCAGGGGCCGCCGGCGCATCGTCACGCAGTCGATGGTCAGGGCCGGGAAGGGCTCCTGCGGGGTGTAGAAGCCCGTGTGGTCGCCGAAGGGCCCCTCGGGGAGCATCTTCCCGGGCTCCAGCCAGCCCTCCAGGACGACCTCGGCGTTGGCCGGCACCTGGAGCGGCACGGTCTTGCAGTCGACCATCTCGATCCGCCGGCCCGCGACGAACCCGGCGAACAGGTACTCGTCGATGTCGCCGGGCAGCGGCGCCGTGGACGCGTAGGTCACGGCCGGCGGGCAGCCGAAGGCGATGGCGACGGGCAGCCTCTCCCCGCGCCGGGCCGCCACCTGGTAGTGGTTGCGGCTGTCCTTGTGGATCTGCCAGTGCATGCCGATGGTGCGCTGGTCGTGACGCTGGAGGCGGTACAGCCCGAGGTTGCGGACCCCGGACTCGGGGTCCTTGGTGTGCGTCAGCCCCAGGTTGAAGAAGGACCCGCCGTCCTGGGGCCAGGTGAACAGCGCCGGCAGCCGGTCGAGGTCCACGTCGTCGCCGTGCAGGACGACCTCGTGCACCGGCGCGTTGTCGGACTTGACCTTCTTCGGCGGCACGTGCGTCATCGCGCCGAGCTTGCCGAACGCCTCGCGCACTCCGACGAACCCGTGCGGCAGTTCGGGCTTCAGCAGGCCGCCGATCCGGTCGGAGATCTCCGCGTACGACTTCAGGCCGAGCGCCTTCAGCAGCCGCCGGTCCGTCCCGAAGACGTTCATGGCGAGCGGCATGCTCGACCCGCGCACGTTCTCGAAGAGCAGCGCGGGACCGCCCGACTTCTGCACCCGGTCGACGATCTCACCGACCTCCAGATACGGGTCGACCTCGGCCTTGATGCGCTTGAGGTCGCCCTCGCGCTCCAGCGCCCTGAGCAGGGAGCGAAGATCGTCGTAAGCCATGCGTCCCAGTATCTGCCACCCGCTACCCTGACCCCGTCACCGGGGCCGCATCACGCCCGTCGCCGTCTGTGGGGGGATCGCACGACCATGTTCAGGTATCTGCCGTTCCTGCTGGTCCTGGCACTGTGGATCTACGCGTTCATCGACTGCCTGAACACCCCCGAGGAGGAGATACGGGGGCTGCCGAAGGTCGGCTGGGTGCTCGTCATCCTGCTCTTCGGCGAGGTGCTGGTCGGCCCGATCGCCTGGCTGGCCGCCGGCAAGGTGCGCCACGCCCCCGCGGGCGGCTCCACCCCCTCCGAGTGGCACCGCAACCACCGCAGCACGTGGGTCGCCCCCGACGACGACCCGGAGTTCCTCAAGTCGCTGAAGGCGGAGAACAGGAAGGACGAGGCCCTCCTCAAGGACTGGGAGGCCGACCTGCGCCGCCGCGAGGAGGAACTGCGCCGCCGCGAGAGCGGCGAGGAGGCCGGGGGCTGAGTTCCCGGCCCCGCCTCGGCCGCCGCGGGCGGTCGTCCCTGTCGGACGCCGTGGCCGATGCCGGTCGCCGTAGTCGGTTCAGTCGCCGTAGTCGATCTCGAAGCGGGTCACGTCCATCTCGTCCAGGATCGACTCCAGGCTGCGGCCCGACGTCTGCGCGTTGCGCTCGACCTCGACCGCCGCGTAGGCGGTGAGGCACATGACGAGGATGCGCAGCCCCTCCATGCCGTACTTCTCCAGGACCTCGTCGGTGACGGCCTGTGCCTCCTGTGGAATGCGTTCCTCCGGGTAGGCCCCGGCCACCCGGCGCAGCAGGCTCATCGAGATCTCGACGATGTCCGGGGCCATCGCCGCGTCGGAGGCGCCGTCCTCGTCCCGGTCCGTGTCCTCGCCGCCGCCCCGGGGTTCGCCCCTGTTCTCGGCCATGGCGCTCTCCTGTCCTCGTGCGTGCCGCTCCTCCCGGACCGTACGCGATCACGCCCGGCAGGGGGCCGCAACCTGCGCGGCACCGGGCGGCACCCGTTGCCCCGTTGCCGCGCCGCCCGCAGAGTGAGGGCATGGACCAGGCACAGGCACGCGCATGGCTCACCACTGCCCTCGCCGAGGCCCGCGCCGGGCTCGCCGAGGGCGGCATCCCGATCGGCGCGGCGCTCTACGGCGCCGACGGCACCCTTCTCGGCCGCGGCCGCAACCGGCGGGTGCAGGACGGCGACCCGTCGGCGCACGCGGAGACGGCCGCGTTCCGGGCGGCGGGACGGCAGCGCTCGTACCGCGGTACGACGATGGTGACCACCCTGTCGCCCTGCTGGTACTGCAGCGGTCTGGTCCGCCAGTTCGGCATCGCGCGGGTCGTGATCGGGGAGGCGGCCACCTTCCGCGGCGGACACGACTGGCTGGCGGAGCACGGGGTGGAGATCGTGCTCCTCGACGACCCCGAGTGCCTCGCGCTGATGCGCGACTTCGTCCGGGAGCACCCCGACGTGTGGCACGAGGACATCGGTGCCGAGCCCCCGGGACGGCACACCTAGAACGTGCCCTGGCCGGCCTCCACCCGCTCGATCAGGTGCTCGAACCGGTCCCGCCAGCGGCGCTCGGACTCGGTCTCGCCCTGGAACTCGTGGGTGAAGCGCAGGACGCAGGCGTCCGCGCCGTCCCGCTCCAGGTGGAAGCGGATGCGGCCGCCCGCCCCCACCGTGTACTCGGCCATCCGGTCCACGTCCCACGCGGTGACCTGCCCGGAGCCGAGGCCGCGCAGGGTGACCGCGCCGCCGAGCCGGGGCTGGAGGACGTCGGCCGGCGTGAACCAGCCCGCGAGGCCGTCCGGGGTGGACAGGGCCGGCCAGACGGTCTCCATCGGCCGGGGCAGCCGCACCAGGAAGTGCAGGATGTGCGTGTTCCCGTGGGTCTGGCTGGTGCCCTGTTCGACGGATCCGGTCATGACACCAGCCTGACCCGAGCCCCTGGCTTTCGCACGCGGTTGCCGGGGGCTCGGTTCAGGCCGGGAGAGTCCTCGCGGCTCAGACGCCCGCGTAAGAGTGCTTGCCGCCGACGAAGAGGTTGACGCCGTAGTAGTTGAACAGCCAGCAGCCGAACGCGATCAGCGCGATGTAGGCGGCCTTGCGGCCCTTCCAGCCGGCCGTGGAGCGGGCGTGCAGGTAGCAGGCGTAGGCGACCCAGGTGATGAAGGCCCAGGTCTCCTTGGGGTCCCAGCCCCAGTAGCGGCCCCAGGCGGACTCCGCCCAGATGGCGCCCGCGATGATCGTGAACGTCCACAGCGGGAAGACGGCCGCGTTGACCCGGTAGGCGAACTTGTCCAGGGACGCCGAGGCGGGCAGCCGCTCCAGGACGGAGGTGGCGAAGGTGCCGGGCTTGCCGCCGGCGACGAGCTTGTTCTCGTAGGAGTCCTTGAACAGGTACAGCAGCGTGGAGACCGCGCCGACGTACAGGACCGCACCGCAGAAGATCGCGGTGGAGACGTGGATGTAGAGCCAGTACGAGTGGAGCGCGGGGACGAGCTGGTCGCTGGCGGTGTAGAGCACCGTGACGGCGAGGCCGAGGTCGAGCAGGACCGTGGTGGTCAGGAAGAGACCGAGCCAGCGCACGTTCTTCCTCAGCGCCAGCAGCGCGACGTAGACGCCGACGGCGACCGTGGAGAAGGTGATGTTGAACTCGTACATGTTGCCCCACGGCGCCCGCTCCACGGAGGCCGCGCGGGCGACGACGCCGCACAACTCGACGAGGAAGGCGAGCACGGTGAGGGACACGGCGATCCGGCCGTACAGGTCGCCCTGCTGGTCGCCGCCGTGCGCGCCGGGCCCGTCGGGGACGTCACGGGCGCCGACGGCGGACCGGACGACGACCTTGGGGCGCTCCAGGACGGCGGTGCCGCCCGCCGACTTCACGGTCACCGCGGGTGCCTGCGCCTGCGCGCCCTCGGTCCCGGCGGTGAGCGCGGCGGCCGTGCGGGCGACCTTGCTGCGGCTGCCGAAGAGCCATTCGGCGATGTACGCGAAGAAGGCCAGGGTGTAGACGGCCATCGCGGAGTAGATCAGCGTGTTGCTGATGTTCGCGAGGTGTTCGTTGGTCGCCGTGGCGAGCTCGGTTGCGGCGGCGAGAGTCACTTCTTCTCAGCCCCTTCGGCAGATACGGAGGTGTCGGCGTCCGGCTCCTGGTCGGGGTCGGCGTCGGTCTGTGTGGGTGCCCGGTCGTGCACGAGAGCGGCCAGGCGGCCGATCTCCTCGGGGAGTTTCGCGGACTCGCTGCGGCCCAGGCCCGCGATCTCCACGACGGTCACGCCGTCGGCGCCCTCGACGGCTCGCACCCAGACGCGGCGGCGCTGGATGAACAGGGAGGCGGCCAGACCGAGGATCGCGGCGACCGAGCCGCCCAGTGCCCAGCCGGTGCCGGGCTGCTGGACGATCTGGAAGCCCGCCCACTCCTTGATGTCCTTGTCGAAGGTGATCGACCCGGCGCCGTTCGGCAGCCGCATGGTCTGGCCGGGCGTCAGGCGGGCCTTGAGGATGTCGCCCTTGGCGTCCTTGAACTGCTTCAGGTTCTTGGTGTTCAGCTGGTAGACGTTCTGCGGGACGCCGGCGTCGACGCCGAGGTCGCCGTGGTAGCCGGTCACCGCGAGCACCGGGCGGTCCAGCGCCGGGAACTGGGAGAACATCGTGCCCTTGCCGGCGCCGGCGAAGGTCGGCACGAAGAAGGCCTCGAAGCCGAGCTGTTCGCTCCTGCCCTGCGCGTTCCGGTATCCGTCGAGGACCTTGATCGCGCCCTGCGAGGTGACGTTGGGGTCCATGGGCAGCAGTGGCACCGCCTGGCGGTAGACCACGGCGCCCTTGCCGTCGCGGACGGTGACGGTGGGGGCGTAGCCGTGGCTGACCAGGTAGACCCGGGCGTCGCCGACCTCCAGCGGGTGGTTGGGCGAGATGGCGCCCGTCCGCTCCTTGCCGTCGGCGCCCACGCTGTAGTCGACGTCCGCCCGGTACACGCGCGGCGTCCCCTTCTGCGGGCCGGTGCGCTCGTACGTGCCGGTGAAGCGGTTCAGGTTGAAGCTGAACGGTACGAGGTTGTCGTCGTCGAAGAGGTTGCCGGACTTGAAGTCGTCGTACTGGGTGAGGGTGTTGGAGAACCCGTCGCCCTCGACCACCAGCTTGTTGCCCTCGGTCTTGTACAGCTGGCCCCAGGCGAAGGCGACCAGCATGACGATGAGCGCGACGTGGAAGAGCAGGTTGCCGGCCTCGCGCAGGTAGCCCTTCTCGGCCGCGACCGCGTCACCAGCGGTGTGGGAGCGGAAGCGGCGCTGCTTGAGCACCTTCAGCGCGGTCTCGCGGACCTCCTGCGGGGAGGCGGAGGTGCGCCAGGCGGCGTAGGCGGGCAGCCGGGTCAGCCGCTTCGGGGCGCCCGGCGGGCGGCTGCGCAGCTGGCCGGTGAACTGCCAGGTGCGCGGCACGATGCAGCCGATGAGCGAGACGAACAGCAGGATGTAGATCGCGGAGAACCACACCGAGCTGTAGACGTGGAACAGGCCGAGGCTGTCGTAGATCGGCCCCAGCGTGGTGTGGGTGGTCCTGAAGTCCTGGACCTTCAGCGCGTCGCTGCCGTCCTGCGGGATCAGCGAGCCGGGGACGGCGCCGAGCGAGAGCAGGAACAGCAGCAGCAGCGCGACCCGCATGGAGGTCAGCTGCCGCCAGAACCAGCGGGCCCAGCCGAGGATCTCCCGTGCGGTCCAGGCGAGCCGGCCGCCGAGGCCGGGGGCGCGGTTGCCGCCGAAGGAGCCGGGGACCGCGGTCTCCTCGGGGGCGGTGGACAGCTGGGAGCCGGCGGCGCCCAGGTCCTCGTCACCGGGGGACCCGGTGGCCGGCGTCTCGTCGGGGTGCGTGGTCTTGCTCATCGATCAGATCCCCACAGTGAAGCCGTCGGACCAGGTCTGCATCTCCTGCACCAGGCGGTCCCAGGCACCGGTCAGCAGCAGCACACCGGTCACGATCATCATCGTGCCGCCGATGCGCATCACCCAGACATAGTGGCGCTTGACCCAGCCGAAGGCGCCGAGTGCCTTGCGGAAGGCGATCGCGGCGAGGACGAACGGCAGGCCGAGGCCGACGCAGTACGCCACGGTGAGCAGGGCCCCGCGGGTCGCGCTCGACTGCTGGGAGGACAGGGCCAGCACGGAGCCGAGGGTCGGGCCGATGCACGGGGTCCAGCCGATCCCGAACAGCGCGCCGAGCAGCGGCGCGCCGACCAGCCCGGCGGTGGGCCGGGTGTGGAAGCGGAACTCGCGTTGGGTCAGCCACGGCATCAGGCCCATGAAGAACACGCCGAGCAGGATCATGAGTACGCCGAGCACGGCGGACAGGGTGTCCCGGTGCTCCTGGAGGGTCTGCCCGAAGTAGCCGAAGAGCGCTCCGCCGGAGACGAAGACGACGGTGAAGCCGAGGACGAAGAGGGCGGCGCCGGTGGCCATCCGGCCGCGCCGGGCCTCCGCCAGGTCGGTGCCGGTGACTCCGGTCACATAGGAGAGGTATCCCGGCACCAGCGGCAGGACGCACGGGGAGAAGAAGGAGACGAGGCCGCCGAGCACGGCCACCGGGAGGGCGAGCAGCAGGGCTCCGTTGAGAACCGTCGCGTTCTGGCCGGGAACCGCGGCGAGCAGGGTCACTCCGGTCACGTCACTTCTCCGCGAGGACCGGGTCGATCATGGTGCGCAGCTTCTCCTCGCTCAGCGGGGACAGTGAGCGGGCGGCGACCTTGCCCTGCCGGTCCAGTACGAGCGTGGAGGGGATGGTCTGCGGGTTGAGCGTGCCCTTCTTGAAGCGGAGCATCAGCCGGCCCGTGGGGTCGTACAGGCTGGGGTAGGTGACGCCCTGCTGCTTCTCGAAGGCGACGGCGGGGGCGGTGCTGGTGTCACGGGTGTTGATGCCGACGAACTGCACGCCCCGGCCCTTGAGGCTCTGGAAGACCTTCTCGAAACCGGGGGCCTCGGCGCGGCACGGCGGGCACCAGGAGCCCCAGACGTTGAGGACGACGACCTTGCCCTTGAAGGAGGCGACGTCGAGCCGCTGCCCGTCGACGGTCTTGCCGGACAGGTCGGGGGCGGCGGTGCGCTTGCCCCGGTCGACGGTGGCGATGCCGTCCTTGCCCATGACGAAGTTGGTGCTGTTCCCGCCTCCGGAGGTGCCTCCGGAGGCGCACGCGGACAGCACCAGTGCGGCGACGGCGGCACCCGTGGCGGTCAGGGCGGCGCGGCGGGTGCGGTTCGACCGTTTCGAGCGCAGGGGGGCGCGGCTGGCGGCACTCATGTGAAAAGTTTCGCATGTCCGTTCCGGGGATCTTGCCCACCCCCCTGGCGGCGGGGAACCCGCACGTCAAGCGTCTTACGTGGTGCCTTTCGGAGTGCCGTTCGACGTGGCCTTCGCGCGCTGCGTGCCGGTGGTGGCGGACGAGGCGCCGGAGGTGGTGCCGACGTCCCCGAGGAAGCCCTTCCAGCCACCCGCCGGCCGCTGCCCGACCTCCAGGGTGCGCAGCTTGGCCAGCACCTCCGGCTTCTGGACGTCCATCCAGTCGACGAACTGCCGGAAGGAGACCATGCGCACGTCCGCACCCTTCTCCTTCTCCCGCGCGATGTGCTTGAAGGCCTCCTCGACGGCGTCCATGTAGATGCCGCCGTTCCAATGCTCGAAGTGGTTGCCTATGAAGAAGGGCGCCCGGTTCGACTCGTACGCCCGCCGGAAGCCCTGGATGTAGGCCTGGGCGGACTGCTGCCGCCATCCCGGGTAGTTGTAGGCCGGGGCCTTGGTGGAGTTCACGGACTGGTTGGCGAGCATGTTGTAGTCCATGGAGAGGACCTCGAACCGGCGTCCGGGAAAAGGTATCTGCTGCAACGGCAGGTCCCATATGCCGCTTTTCTTCTCCGGCCACATCTGCCGGCCGCCGGGCGAGGAGGCGTCGTAGCGCCAGCCGAGCTCGCGGGCGGTGGGCAGCAGGTTGTTCTGGCCGAGCAGGCAGGGGGTGCGGCCGCCGACGAGTTCCTTGTCGTAGTCGAAGGGGAGGGACGGCAGGTCGTGCCAGCCGGTGTGGGTCCTCCACTGCTTCACGAAGGACTTGGCCTGCTCGATCTCGCTGCGCCACTGCTGCGGCGTCCAGTTGCCCACCGTGCCGCGGCCGGAGCAGAAGTGGCCGTTGAAGTGGGTGCCGATCTCGTGGCCCTCGAGCCAGGCGCGGCGGACGTTCGCCAGCGTCGACTTGATGTGCTCGTCGCTCAGGTAGCCGATGTCGGAGGCGCCGCGCGGGTTGTTCGGCGGGTCGTAGAGACGCTTCTTCGACTCCGGCAGCAGGTACAGCCCGGAGAGGAAGAAGGTCATGTGGGCGCCGTGCTCCTTGGCGAGGTCCAGGAAGCGCGGGAACAGGCCGTTGCCGACCTCGCCGGCCCCGTCCCAGGAGAAGATGACGAACTGGGGCGGGGTCTGGCCCGGCTCCAGGGGCACCGGCCGCGCGGGCTGGTACGGCTGCTTGCCGGTGAACGAGGTCGAGCCGTCACCGAGGGGACGGGCTGGATGCTCCGTACCGCGTGAACGCCCGCCTCCGGAACCGCCGGCGTGGTCCGTGCCGTCCGAAGACTTGAGGGTGCCGCAGCCCGCGAGCCCGACGGCGGCCGCGGTGCCCGCGCCGAGGCCGAGCATTCCCCTCCGGCTGAAGGTGCGCATGAAAGATCCCCGATCCGTCACGTCCTCTGGTGGTCACCCACTGAGAGGCAGCGACGAACCGGGGGGTTCCTCACTTCATTACATATTTTGTAATAAATGTAAGAAAACTGTCAGGCGGTAAGGAAACCGTCAGGCGCCGAACGCCTTGCCCTGACCCTTCACCGGCTTGGCGCCCGCGAGGAGATGAGCCGGCACCAGATCGCGGGCCGGCTCGGTGTAGCCGACGGAGACGATCCGGTCGCCCCGGTACGTGAACGTCGTCAGCGACGCGAGCGTGCACTGCCGCCTGCGCGGGTCGTGCCACAGCCGCCGCCGCTCGACGTAGGAGCGGACGATCCAGATCGGCAACTGGTGGCTGACCAGCACCGCTTCGTGGCCGCGCGCCTGGTCGCGGGCCGCGTCCAGCGCGCCCATCATGCGCACCACCTGGTCGACGTAGGGCTCGCCCCACGACGGCTTGAGCGGGTTGACCAGGTGCTTCCAGTTGCCCGGCTTGCGCAGCGCTCCGTCGCCGACGCCGAAGGTCTTGCCCTGGAAGACGTTCTCGGCCTCGATCAGCCGCTCGTCGGTCGCCAGGTCCAGCCCGTGCGCCTTGGCGATCGGCGCCGCCGTCTCCTGCGCCCGCTCCAGCGGGGAGGCGACGACATGGGTGACGTCGCGGGAGGCGAGGTGCTCGGCGACCCGTTCGGCCATCTGCCGGCCCAGCTCCGAGAGGTGGTAGCCCGGCAGCCGTCCGTAGAGGATGCCGTCCGGGTTCTCGACCTCGCCGTGCCGCATGAGGTGCACGACGGTGATGTCCGTGTCGCCCTTCGTCCCGCTCGTGCCCCGGGTCTCGCTCATGTCCTGCGTCTCGCTCATGCCGTGGCCTCCGCCGCCGCCCGGGCCGCCGCCGGAAGGGCGTCGGCGATCCGCTGGAGAGCCCGGTCGTCGTGCGCCGTGGAGACGAACCAGGACTCGAAGGAGGACGGCGGCAGGTACACGCCGTTCGCCAGCATCGCGTGGAAGAACGCGGTGAAGCGGTACGACTCCTGCGCCTTGGCGTCCTCGTAGGAGCGGACCGGACGGTCGGTGAAGAACACCGAGAACATGTTGGAGGCGTTCTGCAGGGTGTGCGCGACGCCTTCCTTGCTCAGCGCCTCGGAGACGAGCGCCTGGATCTGCCGCGAGACGTCGTCGATCCTGGTGTAGGCGGCGTCGTCCAGCAGACGCAGCTGCGCGAGTCCGGCGGCCGTGGCCACCGGGTTCCCGGACAGGGTGCCGGCCTGGTAGACGGGGCCGGCCGGGGCGAGGTGCGCCATGACGTCGGCGCGGCCGCCGAAGGCCGCGGCCGGGAAGCCGCCGCCCATCACCTTGCCGAAGGTCATCAGGTCGGGCCGGACTCCGTCGACGCCGTACCAGCCGGCGCGGCTGGTGCGGAAGCCGGTCATCACCTCGTCGGAGATGTAGAGGGCGCCGTGGTGCGCGCAGGCGTCCTTGAGCCCCTGGTTGAAGCCGGGCAGCGGCGGCACCACGCCCATGTTGCCGGGCGAGGCCTCGGTGATCACGCAGGCGATCTCGCCGGGGTGCGCGGCGAAGGCGGCGTGCACCGCGTCGAGGTCGTTGTACGGCAGGACGATCGTGTCGCCGGCCTGGGCGCCGGTGACGCCCGGGGTGTCGGGCAGCGCGAAGGTGGCCAGGCCGGAGCCGGCGGCGGCGAGCAGCGCGTCGACGTGCCCGTGGTAGCAGCCGGCGAACTTGATCACCTTGGTGCGGCCCGTGAAGCCGCGGGCCAGCCGGATCGCCGACATGGTGGCCTCGGTGCCGCTGGAGACGAGCCGGACCTGCTCCAGGGGCGCGACCCGGCCGACCATCTCCTCGGCGAGCGCGACCTCGCCCTCACCGGGCGTGCCGAAGGACGTGCCGTGCGCGACCGCCTCCTGCACGGCGGCGATCACCTCGGGGCGCGCGTGCCCGAGGATCATGGGCCCCCAGGAGCACACCAGGTCGACGTACTCCCGCCCGTCGGCGTCGGTCAGGTACGCGCCGCTGCCGGACACCATGAACCGGGGCGTGCCGCCCACGGCGCGGAAGGCACGCACCGGCGAGTTCACGCCGCCGGGCGTGACGGCCGCCGCACGGTCGAACAGCGCCTGCGAGACGGGGGCTTCGTATGGATATGGCAGTTCGCTCATGACCTGCGACTTCTCCGACTTCTCGGAATCCGGTGGGAAGTGACCTCCTCAGGGTAGGCCAGCGGGCCGGACGGGCCGGGGGCGGTGAGGGGGCCGGCCCGATCTCCGCACCGGACACACAGGCAACCCGCGGTTTTCCTCGCCGCCCATCTGCGAAACTGGTCTTCGCGTACGTATGAACATGGCGAAAGCACATGTCGAGGGCCGCGAAGATCCCCGGGGACTGATGTTTCACCGCACGTTTCGGCGGGCGGGCGTGGGGGAGGTCACTGACACGATGATCGGGTTGCGCGGCGGGGGCCACGCGTCCTAGAAAAGCACTCGGGTGGAGATATGCATCGCGGTGGCGGACTGGGCGAGGGGACTGACGGCCTGGGTCCTCGACGTGCCCGGCGGGGAAGGCACCGACGCGAGGTGGAGGAAGCCACCGAAGCGCGGCAGGCGCACGGTGTACCGAGTGAGCCCGAGCGGACGGACCGGCGCGTGGAGCGCGGGATCGACCGGCTCCGGGCCGGGAGCAGGAATGGTGGTCGGGTGGGGGTGACGTACAAGTACTTCGGCGCGCCCGACGGCGCGACCGCGGCCCGCGTCCCGATCTCGATGCGCCCCGAGGAACTCGGCGGCGACGAGCTCGGCATGAACGGCATGTTCACCAAGATCAAGCCGGAGACGATGGCCGCGATGGTGCTGACCGGCATCGAAGGGGTCCCGCTGCACAAGGTGCCGCCCCTGGAGCTGGTGGTCCTGCACCCCGACTACGCGGTCGTGAAGCTCCCCATGACCGTCGTCGACCCCCTGCGCGACATCGGCGAGGAAGCGGTCGGCGCCGCCGCCTTCATCTGGTCCACGGTCCCGGACCGCGGCGGCCCCCGGGACGCCTTCAACGTGTACCAGCTGCTGCACGAGTGGCAGGACTTCAGCCACCGGCTGCACGAGGCGGGGCATCAGCCGTACTGCCTGGTGTGGCCCTGAGCCGGGGTTTCGGTGGTTGCGGGCGGGGCCTTCGGGCCTCGCCCTTTTCAGTGCTCCTCCTTCTCCAGCCGGGCGGATCGGCGCTCCCGAACCTGGGCGTACGTCATCAGCGCGAACAGGACGGCGAGGAGGACGGCGGACGACCCCGCGGTGCCCAGATCCAGGCCGCCCTTGGCGACCGGCTTCGTGAGGAAGTCGCCCGCTGTGGCGCCCAGCGGACGGGTGAGGACGAAGGCGATCCAGAACAGCAGGACGTTCGGCACCACGGGCACCTTCATGAGCGCCACGAGCACGGCGAGCAACCCGGTCACGAGCAGCGCACCACCGGCGTAGCCGAGGCCGGAGCTGTCGGAGAGGAAGTCGCCCATGGAGGTGCCGAGGGTGTTCGACACGAGGATCGCCGACCAGAACAGGGCCTCACCCCTGAAGGTGACGATGTCGCGGATCTGGAACGTCATCCCGCTCAGCTTCCAGGCGAGGAAGATCGCCAGGAGGATCGAGATCAGGATGGCCGCCCCGGCGGGATAGCCCAGGCCGAGGCCCTGCGGACCCCAGCCCAGCTTGGTCGCGCCGTTCGAGAGGTACTCCGCGCTGGCGTCGCGGTTCATGAAGTCGGACATCGTGGTCCCGGCCATGCTGGTCGACAGGATCACGGTCCAGTAGAAGAACGGGTTGTAGCGGCTGGACCGCAGCTGTACCACCAGCGTCACCACGAAGATCAGGAACAGCGCGATCGTCGTGAGGAAGTAGCCCAGCCCCAGGGTCTGCGCGAAGAGGTCGCCCGCCGTCTCGCCCAGGGTGGTCGCGGCGATCTTCATGATCCAGAACGCCAGAGTGACCTCGGGCAGCTTCTTCATCACCGACCTGGCCGTACGCGACGTGCTCGCCACGTCGAGGTCGGTGAGGACCTCCGGTCTCTCCAATTCGGCTCTCCTGTCCGGTCGACGACAGGGCGCTCGCCCCAGGAAGCGGGACGAGCGCCCTGTGAGATGAGCCGGCCGCCGAGCGGCCGTGATCTCCGACCGTGACACAAAGGGCCCGAACTCATCCTGAACGCGCGCCGTGTGGCAGGTCAGGCCGCGTGTCGGGCGGCAGGCGGACATCGGTCCTGCCTCAGGAACGGCCCGGCCCGGATCGGATGATCGCGGGCCGGACCGGCTTGGTTCGGACGATCCGCCGGTCAGTCGAACGCGGCGGCGAACATGCCGGGCTCGTAGGAGCCGCCCCGCTGGTGCACGATCACGGCGAGCCGGTTCGCCGCGTTGATCAGGGCGACCAGGCAGACCAGCCCGGCGATCTCGTCGTCGCCGTAGTGCTTGCGCACCTGGGCCCAGGTCTCGTCGGACACGCCCTGGTGGGCGTCGGCGAGCCGGGTGCCCTCCTCGGCGAGCGCCAGCGCGGCCCGCTCGGCCTCGGTGAACACGGTGGACTCGCGCCAGGCGGCGACCAGGTGGAGCCGGACCGCGCTCTCACCGGCGGCCGCGGCCTCCTTCGTGTGCATGTCGATGCACCAGCCGCAGCCGTTGATCTGGCTGGCGCGCAGCGACACCAGCTCCCGCGTGGACTTCGGCAGCGGCGACTGGTCGATCACCAGGCCGGTGTTGGCGAACCTCTTGGCGAACTTGGCGGCGATCTCGTTGTCGAACAGGTTGAAGCGGGTTTCCATGACCTCGTCGTCCTCACTCGTGATGTCGCAACTCGTGGTGTCGCAACTCGTGGTGTCGCACCGGACGACCACGAGATGCCGGCCGCCCGCTCCGCGTGACAGGACGTGCCGTGTGACGTGCGCCACCGCGCACGGGTGTCACAAGACCGCGGTGACAGGCGTCTTGTGCGCGTGGTGACGTCGGGAGCGGACAGGCGGGAGCAGCGGTGATGAGCGAGCACGGCAAGGGCGCGCAGGACACGGAGGGCACGGCCGGGCGGCTCGCCGCCGGCGGACGCACGGACCCCGCCACCGAGGCGTTCGTCGCCCACCGCAACCTGCTGTTCACCGTCGCCTACGAGATGCTCGGCTCGGCCGCAGACGCGGAGGACGTCCTGCAGGAGACCTGGCTGCGCTGGGCGGGTGTCGATCTCGGCACGGTGCGGAACGAGCGCGCGTACCTGGTCCGGATCACCACGCGCCAGGCGCTGACCCGGCTGCGCACGCTCGGCCGCCGCAAGGAGTCCTACGTGGGCACCTGGCTGCCCGAGCCCTTGCTGACCTCCCCGGACGTGGCCGAGGACGTCGAACTGGCCGACAGCGTCTCGATGGCCATGCTGCTGGTGCTGGAGACGCTCACGCCCACCGAGCGGGCGGTGTTCGTGCTGCGCGAGGTGTTCGACGTGGAGTACGACGAGATCGCCGAAGCCGTCGGCAAGAGCCCGGCCGCGGTCCGCCAGATCGCGCACCGGGCCCGGGCCCACGTCGCGGCGCGCCGGCCGCGCGGGGTCGCCTCCCCGGCCGAGACCCGGGACGCGCTGCACGCGTTCCAGCAGGCCGTCGAGACGGGCGATCTGCAGGGCTTCCTCGACATCCTCGCCCCGGACGTCGTCCTCCTCGGTGACGGCGGCGGAGTCCGGCAGGCCGTCCTGCGGCCCGTGGTGGGGGCCGACAAGGTGGGCCGCCTGCTGGCCGCCGGGCTGGGCCGGATCACCGCGGCGTCGCTGCGGCCGGCCCAGGTCAACGCCTGCCCGGCGCTGGTGCTCCGGATCGACGGCGCGGTCGACACGGTCGTGGCGGTGCGCATCGACGACGGCCTCGTCAGCGGGCTCTACGCGGTACGCAACCCCGAGAAGCTGGCGCACATGGGGCGGGAGACCACCCTGCGCCGCTGAGCCCGCTCGCCCTGCCCGGCCCGCCCACCCGCGCCTCCCGGTCCCGCCGCCAGTACGCCAGTACGGCCGCGGCGGACGAGAGCGCCAAGAGGGTGAGGAAGAGGGCGGCGCGGCCGCCGAGTCGTCGGCGGCCGCCCGGGTCAGCAGCCGCCGGCGGGCGGGGCGCCGATCCGGAGGGTGACCGGGGCCGCGCAGCAACCGCCGCCGTCGGTGCTCTGGGCGGCGTCGGGGTCGTCGTAGAGGCCCGCGCCGCCGCACACGCCGGTCTCGGGCAGGGTCAGCTCGACGCGCTCGGCGGCCTCGCGGTCACCGGCGATCGCGGCCGTGACGGAGCGGACCTGCTCGTAGCCGGTCATCGCCAGGAACCTGGGAGCACGGCCGTAGGACTTCATGCCGACCAGGTAGATGTCCTTCTCCGGGTGGGAGAGCTCGTTCACGCCGTGCGGGTAGACCGTGCCGCAGGAGTGGACATTGGGGTCGATGAGCGGGGCCAGCGCGGTCGGGGCCTGGAGACGCTCGTCGAGGCCGAGGCGGACCTCGGAGAGGAAGGACAGGTCCGGGCGGAAGCCGGTGAGCACGACGACCTCGTCGACCGGGTCCAGGCGGCGGCCGTCCTCGGCGACGAGGACGAGCCGGTCGCCGTCGCGTTCCACCGCCTGCGTACGGAAGCCGGTGACCGCGCTCGCGTGGCCGGCCTCGACGGCGGCCTTGGCACGCAGGCCCAGGGCGCCGCGGGCCGGGAGCTGGTCGGCCTCACCACCGCCGAAGGTGTTCGCGCCGATGCCGCGGCGCAGGATCCACGTCGTGTGCGTGCCCGGCTGTTCCTGGGCGAGGCCGGCGAGTTGGGCGAGCGCGGTGAAGGCGGAGGCGCCGGAGCCGACGACCGCGGTGCGCCTGCCCGCGTACCGGGCGCGGGCGGCCGGGTCCCTCAGGTCCGGGACGTGATAGGTGACGCGGTCGGAGGCGGCCTTCTCGCCGAGGGCGGGCAGGCCGTCGGCGCCCATCGGGCCGGGGGCGCCCCAGGTGCCGGAGGCGTCGATGACGGCGCGGGCGCCGATCCGCTCCTCGCGGCCGTCGGCCGACCGGAGGTGCACGGTGAAGGGCTGCTCGTCGCGGTCGGCGTCGACGATGCGGTCGCGGCCCGCGCGGGCGACGCCGGTCACCGCGGCGCCGTAGCGGACCTTGTCGCCGAGGACGTCCGCGAGCGGCTGAAGGTACCGCTCGGCCCAGTCGCCGCCGGTGGGGTAGGCGGCGCCGTCGGGACGGGTCCAGCCGGTGGGCGCGAGGAGCTTCTCGGCGGCCGGGTCGGTGACCTCGGCCCACGCCGAGAACAGCCGCACGTGCGCCCAGTCGCGTACCGCGGTGCCGGCGGAGGGGCCGGCCTCGAGGACCAGCGGTTCAAGACCGCGCTCGACGAGGCGGGCGGCGGCGGCCAGCCCGACGGGGCCGGCGCCGATGACGACGACGGGCAACTGGCCGTTGGTGGGCGCGTTCACGAGGCTTCCCCTTTGCTTCGACGTTCGTCGATGGCTTGCGCGGCCAGCATGGCAGCTGATTCGACATGCGTCAACATAGACATTTGCCGAATCAGGAAGCTCGCGACGGCCTCCGCCCGCACCGCGGAGTCGCCGGCACGGCCACCGGGACCCAGGCGGCGGGGGCTCAGGTCATGACCGCCCGCCGAGGGTGAGCTGGGCACGGTGGAAGTCGAAGTGCCGGGTCGGGTACCGGTAGACCTCTTCGAGGGTCATCACGTCCTTGAAGAACGGATCCCACCGGGTCGGAAAGGCCATCGTGCGCGCCAGGACCGCGTCCGGCTCGGCCTCCAGACGGCGATGGAGGACCGCGAGCGTGCGATCGAACTTGGCCCCCATGCGCCGCCGGCCGTAGACCCGGGCGCCGGCCACGGAACCGAGATGGTTGACGGCGTCGAACGGCCGGGTCGCGGCGTCCAGCAGACGCGCCCACGCCCGGCTCGCGCCCGGCGGAAGGCGGCCGAAGAGGCGCACCATGGGGAGCAGCGCCCGTACGACCATGTAGCCGAACAGCATGTGATAGAGCAGCTGTTCGTTGTCCCAGCGGGTTCCGTCACTCCGGCGGCGCATGTCCTCGGCCGTGGCCGAGTCCAGAAGCTGGTGGAACGTCGCACCGGCCCGCCGCATCTCCTCGTGAATGACTTCCCTGTCCATGGGTCCCGCCCCGGTGGGAGTAGGTGGGGTTGCCGCCCCATGATGAGGCTCGCCGCATCCCTCGGCACCCGGCCGGCACGGCAATTCTCGGCGGGCCCGGCTCCGAGGCCCTCCGACACCCTCGGCATTCTGGTTCGACGCGTGTCAACATAGACGCATGTCGAATGCTGAGGTGCTCCCGCTGCCGGCCCCTGCCGCCGGCCAGGCCGCGGTGGCGTGCTGCCCGCCGCTCACCGAGCGTCCGTTCAGCGCGGAGGAGGCGGAACGGGCCGCGCGCATGTTCAAGGCGCTCGGCGATCCGGTGCGGCTGCGGCTGTTCTCCGCGGTGGCCTCGCACGAGGGCGGCGAGGCGTGCGTGTGCGACATCTCCGACGTCGGGGTCTCCCAGCCGACGGTGTCCCATCACCTGAAGAAGCTCAAGGAGGCCGGGCTGCTCACCTCCGAGCGGCGCGGCACCTGGGTCTACTACCGCGTCGAGCCGTCCGTGCTCGCCACCATGGGCAGTCTGCTGGCCGCCCCGGCGACCGCGGCCCGGTGAGCGCCGGGGACGCCGGAGCGGTGGTCCCCTGAACGCTCCTCGTGCCGTGCGACCGGGCGCAGACCCCGGCCCGGCGGTCTGCGCCCCGGTCCCGCAGCGGTCCGGGCGGTGCTTCAGCTCTCCTGTGGTGCGGGCGTGAGCTGCCGCGCGGCGCTGAACTTCCGCCGCCAGGCCAGGGAGACGTACACCAGCGCGACCAGGACCGGAACCTCGATCAGCGGGCCGACCACACCGGACAGCGCCTGGCCGGAGGTGACGCCGAAGGTGGCGATGGCGACCGCGATGGCCAGCTCGAAGTTGTTCCCGGCGGCGGTGAAGGCGAGCGTCACGGTCCGGTCGTAGCCCAGGCCGATCGCCTTGCCGAGGGCGAAGACGCCGAACCACATCACCGCGAAGTAGGCCAGCAGTGGAAGGGCGATGCGGGCCACGTCCAGCGGCCGGGACGTGATCGTCCTCCCCTGGAGGGCGAACAGGACGACGATCGTGAACAGCAGGCCGTACAGCGCCCAGGGGCCGATCTTCGGCAGGAACCTCGTCTCGTACCTCTCGCGGCCGAGCTTCTTCTCGCCGACGCGGCGGGTGAGGAACCCGGCGAGCAGGGGGACGCCGAGGAAGATGACGACGTTCAGGGCGATCTTCACCATGGAGATGTCCAGGTGCTCGCCCCCGCCCAGGCCGAGCCGGCCGGGCAGCAGGTCGAGGTAGAACCAGCCGAGCAGGCCGAACGCGAGGACCTGGAAGACCGAGTTCAGGGCGACCAGGACGGCGGCGGCCTCGCGGTCGCCGCACGCCAGGTCGTTCCAGATGACGACCATGGCGATGCAGCGGGCGAGGCCGACGATGATCAGGCCGGTGCGGTACTCCGGCAGGTCCGGCAGGAAGGTCCACGCCAGCGCGAACATGACGGCCGGGCCGACGAGCCAGTTCACGACCAGCGAGGAGACCATGAGCCTCCTGTCGCCGGTGACCGCGTCGAGCCGGTCGTAGCGGACCTTGGCCAGGACCGGGTACATCATAACCAGCAGGCCGATGGCGATCGGCAGGGAGATGCCGCCGATCTCGACCTCGGCCAGGGCGTCGTTCAGGCCGGGGACGAGCCGGCCGAGTCCGAGGCCGACGGCCATGGCGAGCATGATCCAGACGGCGAGGAAGCGGTCGAGCGTCGACAGCTTCGCGACGATCGACGCCTCTTCGGCCGTCGCGGGTGCTTCGGTGCGGGTCACGGGCAGGCCCTCTTGTTGTCGGCGGCGTTCCGGGCGGAGTCGGCCAATTCCGCGAACCGGCCGGCGAGCTGGGCGATCACGTCCGGGCGCAGCCGGTAGTACGTGTACCGGCCGCATGGCTCCGTGTCGACGACGCCCGCCTCACGCAACACCTTCAGATGGTTGGAGAGGTTCGTCTGCTTCGCACCGGTCTCCTCGACCAGATGCGTGGTGCAGAGCGTCTCCTCGGCGAGCAGGGTGACGATCCGGAGCCTGAGCGGGTCGGCCAGCACCCGGATCAGATCAGTGTCGACTGACGTCAGCATGGGCTGATACTGTCACATCAGCCCAGACTGATACCAGTCTGGGCTGATCCTTGGGGCCCGCACCTGCATGTCGCCCACTTCCCCGACCCGAAGGAAGAAACCATGGCCTCCCGCCCGCTCGCCTCCGTGCTGTTCGTCTGCGTCCACAACGCCGGGCGTTCGCAGATGGCCGCCGGATTCCTCTCCCACCTCGCGGGCGACCGGATCGAGGTCCGCTCCGCCGGTTCCGTCCCCGGCGACCAGGTCAACCCGGCCGCGGTCGAGGCGATGCGCGAGGCCGGCGTCGACATCTCCGCGGCCAGGCCGAAGATCCTCACCACCGAGGCCGTCCAGGCGTCCGACTACGTCATCACCATGGGCTGCGGCGACGCCTGCCCCCTCTTCCCGGGCAAGAAGTACCTCGACTGGGCCCTGGAGGACCCGGCCGGCAAGGGCGTGGAGTCCGTGCGCCCCATCCGCGACGAGATCCGGAAGCGGGTCGAGGCCCTGATCGCCGAGATCGACGCCGGGCGGCAGGACACGACCCGCTCCCTCTGACGTGCCGCTCTATCTGACGTGCCGCGCGGGCCCGGTGGCGATGTGGAGCAGGTGTTCCAGGGGACCGCGGCGGAATCGGCGGGTCCAGGCGGTCGCCAGGAGCGTCGCCGACGCGATGAAGGCGAGCAGGACCGGCAGCGCCGACATGGTGTCGCCCTCGACCGCCGGTACGTGCCAGACGTGGGCGAAGAACCAGAGGGCGACGATGTGCAGGACGTACGTCGTCAGGGCCATCGTGCCGACCGCCGTGACGGGTCCGGCCAGGGCCGTGAGACGCGGCATCCGGTCGGCCACGGTCAGGCACGCCGCCATCACGAGGAGAGCGACGCCCGTGTTGCCGAGGAGGGAGAAGGTCGTCTGGCTGTGCGGCGCCGCCACCAGCAGCCAGGCGAGCGGGGTGTGGTTCTCGGGTTCGCCCACGGTGTCGGACCACCAGGCGGACGACGCCGAGCCGGCGCCCGTGGCGGCCGCGACGGTGGACAGGGCGTGCGGCACCAGGCGCAGGGCCAGCCAGGAACCCCCGTAGCCGAGCGTGGCGAGCGTCCCGCCCGCGAGGGCCAGCCGGGATCGTACGCCCGCCCGCGTGAGGTCGAGCCGGGCCACCGCCATCCCCGCGACCAGGAACGGCATCCACGTGAGCACCGGATACTCCCCGGTGAAGAGGAGTTCCAGGACGCCGTCCGTGCCGCTGATCCGGGCCAGCGGGTCCCAGGCGGTGACGGCGTCCGCCCAGCCCCCTGCCTCGATCGCCCCTCGGATCGCGTAGAGCGACAGGGGCATGACCAGCGCACCCCCGGCAGCGATCAGCGCGAGCGTCCGTGCGCGCAGCCGGTACAGCGGGAGCACGGCCAGGAAGAGCAGCGCGTAGAAGCTGAGGATCACGGCCACGTCGGTGCCCAGGGCCGTCAGGGCGTAGCCGAGCACCATCAGGACGGCGGCCCGGATCACGACCCTCGCCACGGCCTGGCGGCCGGAGCGCCCGGTGCGCGGCTGCGGCCGGCCGGTGATGATGACCAGCGAGAAGCCGGCGAGCACGGCGAAGAGCGCGGAGGAGCGGCCGCGGGCCGTCTCCAGCAGGAAGCCCACCGGGCCGCCGACCGTCACATCGGGGCCGACGTGTGCCGCGTACATGCCGAAGACGGCGAGCCCGCGGGCCAGGTCGATGCCGACGAGCCGCCCGGTGGACGTGGACGGCGGGGCGGAGGCGGTGGAGGAGCGGTTCCCCGGGCGCCCGCTTCCAGTGTCGGGCGGCTTGTCCACCGGCTTGCCCACCGGCTTGCTCAGCGGCTTGCTCAGCGGCTTGTCCACCGGCTTGCTCAGCGGCGCGGGCGACGGTGCGTTCAGCGGCTCGTGCGTCGGCGCGGGCGACGGTGCGTTAGGCGTCATGTCCGAGATATGACCGGCGGACCGCCCCCGGCCACCGGGGCGGGTTTCCGAAGGCACCCCGCCGACCGGCCGGAGTCACCCCGGCCAACCGGCTGGGACCACCCCGCCAACCGGTGGGAATCGCGTACGGCCCACCGATCGGCCGGCGTCCGGGGGGTACGGATCGACCGGCGGCCATGCGACGAGTGGAGCGCACGTGATCCGGGTCCTGGTGGTGGACGACGAAGCCCTGATCCGCAGGGGCTTCACCCACATCCTCAACGCGGCGGACGGCATCGAGGTCGTGGGCGCGGTCCCGGGCGGCCGGGCCGTCCGTACGGTGCGGGAACTGCGGCCCGACGTCGTCCTGCTGGACATCCGGATGCCGGACGTGGACGGGCTCACCGTCCTCGCCGAACTCCGCCGTCTGCAGGAGCCCCCGGTGGTGGCCATGCTCACCACCTTCGACACCGACGAGTACGTGGCCTCCGCGCTGCGCTCGGGCGCCGCCGGATTCCTGCTCAAGGACACCGACCCCGAGCATCTCCCCCATCTCGTGCGCACGCTGGCCGAGGGCGGGCCCGTGCTGTCGTCCAAGGTCGCCCGGACCGTGGTGAACGGCTACCTCGACACCGACGTCCGCGAGCCCTCCGCCGTCCGCCTCACCGACCGGCTGACCGAGCGCGAGCGCGCCGTGCTCGTGCTGATGGCGGAGGGGCTGGCCAACAACGACATCGGCGACCGGCTGCATCTGAGCACGGGCACCGTGAAAGGCCACGTCAGCGCGGTGTTCGGCAAGCTGCGGGTCGGCAGCCGGGTCCAGGCGGCGCTGATCGCCGAGCGTGCGGGTCTGCTGGGCCGGCCCCAGGACGAGGCCGAAAACGCGGCCGAGGGCGAGGTCGAGAGGAAGGGCGCCGGATGAGAGCCCGCAGGCTTCCGGCTCCGCTGGTGGACGTCGCTCTCGTCGGGGTGTCGCTGGCGGACACGTGGGTGCACGTCGACGCCGGGGACCGGGTGGCGCTGTCCGTGTCGCTGCTGGCCGCCTTCGCGCTGCTGCTGCGGCGCCGGCTGCCGCTGACCACCTTCGCGCTCACCCTCCCCACCGCCATGATCTCCGACGCGGCGGTCGCCACCACGGCCGCGCTGTACACCCTGGCCTCGCTCAGCCGCCACCGCGTGCTGCTGGCCGGCTGTGCGCTGGTCTTCGCGGCCGGTGACTTCCTGCCCTGGCCGTGGTCGGCCGTGCGGGTCACCGAGTTCACCCAGAGCGGCAACCTCTTCCACCTCAGCTACACGCTGGCCACCGCGGCCGCCCCCGTCTTCCTGGGCCAGCTCGTACAGGCCCGGCGCGACCTGTCCCTGCGGCTCACCGAGATCTCCGAGGCCCGCGAGCACGAGAAACTGCTGACCGCCCAGAGCGTCCTCGCGAAGGAACGCGCACAGCTCGCCCGCGAGATGCACGACGTGGTCTCCCACCAGGTCAGCCTGATCGCCGTACAGGCCGGAGCGCTCCAGGTGGGCAGCGGCGACCCCGAGACGAGGGAGGCCGCAGCCACGATCCGCCGGCTCAGCGTGCAGACCCTCGACGAGCTGCGGCACATGGTCAGCGTGCTGCGCGCCTCCGGCAGCCGCCCCACCGAACTCACCCCCCAGCCCTCCCTCGCCGACCTGCGGCGCCTGGTCGAGACCAGCGGTATCGAGGCGAAACTGGAGACCGGGCTCCCGGCGGACCTCCCGCCCACCATCCAGCGCGCCGTCTACCGCACCGTCCAGGAGGCCCTGACCAACGTCCGCAAGCACGCGCCCGGTGCCACGGCCACCATCCGCATCGACCACAGGGGCCGCACCGTCCGCACCACCATCACCAACACCGCCCCCACCCGCCACGCTCTCGCCCTGCCCAGCGCCCAGTACGGTCTCGCCGGCCTGCGCCAGCGCGCCGAACTCCTCGGCGGGGCCGTCACCTCCGGCCCGACACCCGACGGCGGATACGCCCTGCACCTGGAACTGCCCGACGAGCCGCGCCGCTGAGCGGCCGGGAGGCCGGGCACCCCGCGGCGGCCCGGCCCCGGGTGGGGCCGGGCCGCCGGTGCGTGGTGCGCGGGCGGTCAGTGGCCGCCGGTCCGTGGAGGGCGGGCGGTCAGTGTCCGGTCCGTGGTGTGCGGGCGGTCAGTGGCCGGTCCGTGGTGTGCGGGCGGTCAGTGTCCGGTCCGTGGTGTGCGGGCGGTCAGTGGCCGCTGACCATGAGTTCGTAGTCGCCGATCAGGTCGCCGAGCAGGGTGCCGGCGGTCAGGTCGCTGGTGACGTGGCCGGCCATGTAGAGGCGGGAGTAGAGGACCTCGGCGCGCATCCACTCGTACTCCGGGACCCGGTGCGGGGAGAGGGCGCTGAGGAAGGTGACCGCGGCGGCGGCGCGGGTGGCGTGCCGGGAGGGGTAGGAGTACGGGCCCTTGGCGCCGGGCTGGATGTGCTTCTCGGGGCGCAGCGTCGGGTCGAGGACGAAGGGGGCGGGCTGCTTGTCCTTGGCGGCGAGCTGGTCGCTGATCGTCTTGCCCATCTTCAGGGCGGCCTTGAGCTCGGCCTTCTCGGCCGTGCCCTGCAGGGCGGGGATCAGTTCGCGCTGGTCGTGGAGGTAGAGCTTCCAGATGTCCTTCTTGCCGTAGGCCTCCAGCCAGGTGGCCGCCTTCTTCCCGGCGGCGGTGCGGGTCCTGGCGAGCTGCTGGACCTGGTGGAGTTCGGCGGTACGGGTGCTCGCGGCGGGCGGCGCGGGGACCTGCTCCGCGGCCCAGGCGGCGAACGCCTTGTCGTCGCGGACGGTGCCGTGCTGGGACTTCCACCGGGCGAAGAGGGCGTCGGCCTTCTTGCGCTGGGCGTCGGCCTGCTTGCCGATGGCGGCGATCTCGGCGTCGGTGAACAGCTTGGGGGGCGGGTTCAGCTTGATCCGCGCCGTCGCGCCGGGCTTCTTCTTCGCGGTGGTCGAGCCGGCCGGGATCAGCTGCGGCCGCAGCAGGCCGACGGTGGCGGCCGCGACGGCGAGCAGCGCGATGAGGGCGTACGGCCACTTGATGCTGCGCAGGGCTTTCATGCGGCGGTGGACCTTTCGATGGGGGAACCCGGCCGGAAGTGGGTGCGGGCGAGGCGGCGTACGTCGTTGTCGGGCAGACCCGGGGTGAGCAGGGACTGACCCACGATGTACTTGCTGAGGGAGACGGGCCGGGCGCCGAGGCCCAGCAGCAGCCGGTCGGCGGGGGCGGGCCGGGCGGTGCCCTTGGTCTCGACGAGGACGACGTCCGGGGCGAGCGCGGCCGTGCGGGCGTCCCGGTGGCAGCTGAGACCGCCGTCCAGGGTGACGCGGGTGCCGAGACGCAGGTCGGCGAGGGCCACGCGGACGTAGCGGATCTCGGCGGCCGGGGCCAGGTCGGCGGTGGTGACGGGTATCCCGGCGCGCCGCAGGACGTCGTCGACGAACTCGGCCGACGGGGCGTCGAGCCGGCCGTAGGACTGCGGGGCGGCGCGCAGCGCGTGCTTGACGGTGGCGCCGCGGCCGTCCTTGGTCTTCACCTCGACCCGGCACAGCCCGTCCTCCGCGTACAGGCGGGTGCGGACCTTCCAGCGCCTGCGGCGGCCCTGCACATGGGCGTGCCAGGCGCCCAGCCGCGGGGTGTCGAAGTAGGTGCTGAGGTACGTCGTCGTACGGCGGCCGTCCAGGTCCAGGACGCGGTGGCTGTCCGCGAGGCGCTCGACGAGGGCGCGGGCGCTCTCGAGCGGGACGAGGTACTTGCGGTCGGTGCGGTGCTGGAGGGCGGCGGCCGCGTCGACCTCGGCGAGCGTGGCACCGGGGAGCCGTTCGAGGCCGAGGGTGGTGGCGAGGGAGGAGGGAGTCGAAGAGAGGTCCGCGGGGAGGGCGGAGGCCAGGTCGGCGGAGGGGCCGGAGGCGACGGTGGTGCCCGGAGTCACGGGGCGATCCCGGCGTCCGTGGCGGCGGCGAGTTCCGGTTCCGCCGGCGCCGGCCCGGTCTGCTCGGTGACGGGGTAGCGGGCGGAGACCCGGGTGGTCTCGCGGACGTAGTCGACCTCGTCGACGGCCACGGAGAGAGGGGCCTGCCCGAAGCGGAGGGCGACGTCCTGGGCGATCAGGTCGGGGGTGGGATATATGCGGTCGAGGGTGAGCCTGACCGTGCGGGTGCGGGTCTCGGTCCCCGGGGCGTCGACCAGCAGCACGGCGAGCAGGACCGCCGCGACCAGGGCCACGGCCAGCCAGTGCTGCCGCTGCGGCAGCCCGGTGCACAGGGCGACGACCAGGGTCACGAAGGTGTAGGCGACGTCCCGGAGGGTGAACGCCGCGCTGCGCAGCCGGACCAGGGAGAGTATGCCGAACAGGCCGAAGCCGACCCCGGCCGGGAACTTGCCGGAACTGATCATGCTCATCGCGGCGAACAGGCCGAGGTTCAGCGCGACCAGGACGAGCGGCATTCCGGGCGCGCTGCCGCGACGCCGGTAGAGTCCGCCGACCAGGATCATCAGCGCGATGACGTCGAGGCCGCCGCGGGTGATCAGGTCGGCGGGGGCGATGTGGTCGGTGATGCCCTTGGCGGAGAGCAGCACCGGTATCGCTGTGTGCATGAAGGTCCCTTCCCGGCGGCGCGTCGGACGGCGGACCGGCTCCCGGCCCACGGAGCGCCGCGGCGTGAAGAACGCTAGGGACGGAGCATGAACAGACCATGAAGGCTTGAGGGCCCTGCTCCCGGTGCCCGGCCTGCCCGTCCCACCGCCCGGGCGTGGACCCGGCCGGTGGGACGGGCGGACGGCGCCGACCCCCGACGGGGGCCCGGCGCGGGGGCCCGGCGGGGGTCCGGCGCGGGGGCCCGGCGGGTGCCGTCCGCGTGAGGGCTAGCCTGGCGGCCATGCACTACCTGGTCGTCGACGACGAGTCCCGCCTGACCGACCTGGTCGTCCGCTACCTCGGCGAGTCCGGCCACACCGCCGAGGGCCGCTACGACGGTCACGCCGGCCTGGCCGCCGCCCGCGACCCGCGGATCGACGCCGTGGTCCTGGACGTGATGCTGCCGGGCCTGGACGGCGTGGAGGTGTGCCGGACCCTGCGCGACGAGGGCGTCGACGTCCCCATCGTCCTGCTGACCGCGCGCGGGGCGATCAGCGAGCGGGTGGCCGGGCTGGACGCCGGCGCCGACGACTACCTCGTCAAGCCCTTCGCGATGGAGGAGCTGCTCGCCCGGCTGCGCGCGATATCCCGGCGCCGCCCCGACGCCGCCGGCCGCCTCCGGGTCGGCGACCTCGTGCTCGACCCGGAGCAGCAGCGCGCATGGCGGGCGGACACCGAGCTCGACCTGTCCCGCCGGGAGTTCGCCGTACTGCGCGTGCTCATGGAGAACGCCGGCCGGGTGGTCTCCCGCCTCCAGCTGCTCGACGAGGTCTGGGACGGCGAGACCGACCTGCGCAGCAACGCCATCGACGTCCACGTCTCCAAGGTGCGCGCCAAGGTCGACCGGGCCTTCGGCCGTACGACGATCACGACCCTGCGCGGCCGCGGCTACCGACTGGAGGCCGCGCCGTGACCAGGCCCGGTCTGCGGGCGCGCGTCCAGCGGCTGCCCGTGGTCACCCGCCTGGTGCTGGCCGTGGCCGTCACCATGTCCCTCGTCCTGACGGGGGCGGCGGGCCTGGTGTACTGGCGGGTCCAGACCGCCCTGGACCAGCAGCTCGACGACGACCTGGCCACGTACCAGCACACCCTCGACCGGGCCGTACGCGCGGGCGCCGCGCTCCCACCCGGCCCCAGCGGCAGCCTCCACCAGGTCCTCGACGCCCGGGGCCGGATCCTGGACGCCGACCCCGCCGTACGCGGCAGGCCGCTGCTCACCGCCGCCGAACGCGGTGCCGCGGCGCGCGGGCGCACGGTCCGGCGCGATGTCGGCTCGCTGCTGCCGATCACCGCGGACACCCTGCGGGTCCAGGCCGCGCGGGTCACCGCCGGGGGCCGGGTGCGCCTGGTGGTCGCCGCGGTCCGGCGCGGCCACCGCGACGAGGCGCTGCGCGAGCTGCTGGCCCAGCTCGCCTTCGCCTCGGGCCTGACCCTCATCGCCGCCTCCTACGTCGGCTACCGCACCGCGCGGGCTGCCCTGCGCCCCGTGGAGCGCTACCGGCGCGGCGCGGCCAGCTTGGCCGACGGCGGCCAGGACCTGCGCCTGGACGTGCCCGCCGACCGCGACGACGAGATCACCCGGCTCGGCCACACCCTCAACCGGATGCTCGACCGGCTGGCCGCCTCCGCCGCCCGGGAGCACCAGTTCATCGCGGACGCGAGCCACGAACTGCGCACCCCGCTCACCCTGATGCGCGCCGAACTCGACGTCGCCCTGCACCGCCCGCGCACCGCCGGGGAGTTGACCGACACCCTGCGCTCCGTCGACACCGAGGTCCGCCGGCTGGTCACTCTGGCCAACACCCTGCTCGATCTGGAACAGCTCGACAGCGGTGAACGCATCCAGCGCTCCCCCGTCGCGCTGGGCCGTCTCCTGGACGACGCCTCGGCCCCCTATCGGGCGGCCGCCGAGCGGGACGGACGCACCCTCACCGTCACCTGCGACGACGCGACCGTACGGGTCGATCCGCACTGGCTGCATCCGGCCATCGGAACCCTGCTGGACAACGCCCTGCGGCACGGCGCCGGTGCGATCGCCCTGCGCGCGACGGTCCGGGACGGACGGCTGAGCCTGTCCGTCGCCGACGCGGGCTCCGGCTTCCCCGGCGACTTCCTCCCGCACGCCTTCGAGCGCTTCACCCGCGCCGAGACGAGCCGCACCACCCCCGGGACCGGCCTCGGCCTCGCCCTCGTCGCCGCCGTCGCCGCCTCCCACGACGGCACCGCCCGCGCCGAGAACACCTCCCCGGGCGCGGTCGTCACGCTCGACATCACCTGCTGAGGCGACGGCGTACGGCACCTCCCGCCGAGGCGACGACGTACGGCTGCACCCACCGAGGAGACACCGTAGGACTTCACCCGCTGAGGCGGCGTCGTACGGCACCGGCCGCCGGCGCGACGGCGTACGGCATCACCCGCTGCGGCGACGGCGCACGAGCCCGCTGGCGAGGCCGACCGCGGGGCCGAGGGCGAGCAGCGCCGCGAGGGCCGCGAAGCCGTGGGCCAGGGTGGTCGTCGTGGCGACCGCGGCGACGAGCAGCGGGCCGCCCGCGTCGCCGAGTTCGCGGCCGAGTTCGGCGGCACCCATGGTCTGGCCCAGACGTTCGGCCGGGGTGGCGGCGGCCAGGGCCGCGAAGCCGAGCGGGGTGACCAGGCCGGTGCCCACGCCGATCAGGGCGGCACCGGTCAGAATGCCGGGCAGGCCGGGCAGCGTGGCGCAGCCCAGTCCGGCGGCGCCGATCAGCAGTCCGGCGGTGAGGCCGGAGCGGGTCGTCAGCCGCCCGGCGTCCAGGGCGCGCCCGGCGCGCGGCTGGGCGACGGCCGCGCAGGCGGCCAGCACCGACACGGCGGCGCCCGTGGCCACCGTGCCCAGCCCGGCCGCCCGGCCCGAGACCGGCAGGAAGCCCACACCGGCCGCGAGGGCGGCGGTCGCGGCGGCCAGGGCGGCGGTCGGGGCGAGGAACGCCGGGTCGGCCAGGCGCCGGGCCAGGTCGAGCACCGTCTGCCGCGCCCTGGGCAGCGGCGGTACGACGGGCACGGCGAGCGCGGCCCACACCGCGACCGCCGCGCCGAGCAGCGCCGTCACCGCGAACAGCAGCCGCAGGCCGCCCGCCCACACGAGCACCCCGCCGAGCAGCGGGCCGAGGGTGTAGCCGACGGACTTGTAGAAGCCGTACGACCCGAAGGCGCGGCCGTGCTTGGCCGCCGGGTTGAGACGGGCGACCAGGGAGGAGGCCGACGGGGAGAAGGCGGAGGCCGCCGCGCCCTGGCCGAGACGGGCGGGCCACAACCATCCGGGGCTGTCCGCCACCACGTAGACGGCCGAGGCCGCGGCGAAGGCGACGAGCCCGCCGAGCAGTACCGGGCGGGCGCCGATCCGGTCGGCGAGGGTGCCGAACAGGGGCTTGAGGAGCACCTCGGCGCCGTCGTAGAGGGCCAGCAGTCCGCCGAGCACCAGCAGTGAGGTGACCGCGTGCGCGGAGCGGGCGCCGAGGCTGGCGGCGATGCCGTGCGCGCCGAAGGCGGTGGTGAACCCGGCCGCGTACAACGGCCGCATCCGAATGTCCGGGGTCGTCCGCGCGGTCGTGGGTGTGCTCACTGGTCCTGCTCCGGGCTCGGGTGCCGACACGTTCGCGGCGGGTCCTGGGTCTGCCCGATCGTGTCGTATCCGGCCGCCGCGGGCCAGGGGCGGGCGGGCCGGATGCGCGGACGCCGTCGGCGGGGATGGCGGCCCGAGCAGGATGCCGACGACTCGCCGCCCCACCTACCGGCTCAGTGAAGCGGGCCACGAACGAGGAGGTCCACGACCAAGAATCGATGCCCCGTATAGGTGGGGCCTATACGAAGCGCCGCAGCGGGGCCGGGCCGGGGATCCTGGCGACTCGGCCGTCCCCGGCCCTGTGGCGCACCGGCCCGGGGCACCGGGCCCACCCGGCCAGGGGACCCGCGGCCGGGCCGCCGGTTTTCCTCCGGGGATGTCCCTACGTACTGTAGGGTCCGGCTCGCCATCCAACCGTCGACGGGGGACCCATGCAGGACGCACGTAGCCCGGGGCCGGGCGCCCCGGCCGGTGAGGACGCTGAGGGTGCGCTCGGCCCGACCGTCGCGTTGCTCGTCGTGAGTCTCACCATCGCCGCCGTCGGCGTGTACCAGCTGTGCGGCTTCGGGCTGCACAGCCTCGACCGGCGGCCCCATCTGTTCAGCGACGGCTTCGCCACGGCGGGGGTCATCGTGGCGACGGTGGCGGCGGGCGCGGCGGTGGGCAACCTGGCCTGGATCCTGACGGCACCCCGCCGCCGCGCGGCCGCGGGCGGCGGACGGACCGGCGACGGACCGATCGGCGAGAGACGGGCCCGTGACGGGCGGATCGGCGAGCCAGGGGCCGATGACGGGTGGATCGGCGGAAGCGGGGCCGGTGACGCCGATCCGGGTCGCGACGGCCCGGGCGGTGCCGAGCCGGGGCCGGGCGAAGCCGAGCCCATGCACGCCCCGGCCGAGTAGCCCTCGCGCTACGCGGGTAGGCCTGCGCCAGGCCCGTACCCGGCACGCCCCCGGATCCTCACCGATTTTCCTCAGGATCGGCGGCCGACAGTCCGGCGCGCCTCCGTTACCCTACGAGCTGTAGGGTCAGCGACAAGGGCGTGCGGCGGGCCGCGCGTCCGTCCGCCCGCTCCGTCCCCGCCGGTTCGCCGGCCCGCTCCCAGTCCCAAGGTGACGTGTCACCATGCCTGCTCAGCAGTCGGTCCCCATCCCCCCTCAGCGCGGCCCCCGCGAATCGGCGCGCCCCTGGCCGAGCCCGCTCCTGCGCAGGCGTGCCGCCACGGCCACGGTCTGGTACCTGCGGCTGCTCGCGGTCCTCAACATCGTCGCGGTGCTCTCGCTGCCGTTCCGCGAGGAGGTGCACGAGCACAACGCGGGCGAGTTCTTCACGCCGTACCTGGCCACCGCCGGCCTGGTCTCGGCGGCGCTGGCGCTGTTCCTGGCCGTGGTGATGCGGCGCCGCAAGCGCGCCGCCTGGCTGTCCAACCTGCTGCTCGCCGGGCCGCTCTTCGCGCTCTACGTCCTCGCGCTGACCCAGGAGCGCTACCGCGACCACGTCTTCAACTGGCTCTCCGCCGCGCTCACCGGCCTGTTCGTGGCCGCCCTGCTGATCGGCCGCCGTGAGTTCAACGCCATCGGCGACCGCTCCAACCCCCGGCTCGCTCTCGCCGTGGGCGTCGGCGGACTGCTGGTCAGCGGCGCCCTGGGCACCCTGCTCGTCGACGCCACCAACACGGTGCCCGACGCCTCCCTGGCCGACAAGATCGCGTACACGATGCTGCGCGGGGTCAGCGTCGGCCCGCTCGCCGACCGCGTCGCCGCCGTGCACGCCCCCCGCTGGACGGACGTCACGATCAACGTCCTGATGGCGGCGACCTTCGTCCTCGTCCTGTACGCCTGCTTCCGCTCGCCCCGCGGCCTCGCCCTGCTCGGCGCGGAGGACGAGAAGCGGCTGCGCGAGCTGCTCGACCGGCACGGCGAGCGGGACTCCCTCGGCTACTTCGCGCTGCGCCGCGACAAGGCCGCGATCTTCTCCCCCACCGGCAAGGCCGCCGTCACCTACCGCGTCGTCAACGGGGTCAGCCTGGCCTCCGGCGACCCCATCGGCGACCCCGAGGCGTGGCCCGGCGCCATCGACGCCTGGCTCGCCGAGGCCCGCCGGCACGCCTGGACGCCCGCCGTCATGGGCGCGAGCGAGGAGGCCGGCACGATCTACGCCCGGCACGGCCTGGACGCGCTGGAACTCGGCGACGAGGCCATTGTGGAGGTCGCCGACTTCACCGTGGAGGGGCGGGCCATGCGGGTCGTGCGGCAGGCGCACAACCGGGTCCGCCGGGCCGGGTACACCGTACGCATCCGCCGCCACGAGGACATCTCCGACGACGAGATGGCGACGCTGGTGGAGCGGGCCGACGCCTGGCGCGACGGCGCCACCGAGCGCGGCTTCTCCATGGCGCTGGGCCGCCTGGGCGACCCGGCCGACGGCCGCTGCGTGATGCTGGAGTGCCGGGACGCCGACGACGTGCCGCGGGCGCTGCTCAGCTTCGTGCCCTGGGGCGAGCACGGCCTGTCGCTGGACCTGATGCGCCGGGACCGCTCCTGCGAGAACGGCCTGATGGAGTTCATGGTCGTCGAGCTGCTGCTGCGCGCCGGGGAGATCGGGGTGCGCCGGGTGTCACTGAACTTCGCGATGTTCCGCTCGGTCTTCGAGCGCGGCGCCCGTCTCGGCGCCGGTCCGGTGCTGCGGCTGTGGCGGTCGGTGCTCACCTTCTTCTCCCGCTGGTGGCAGATCGAGTCCCTCTACCGCGCCAACGCCAAGTACCGGCCCGTGTGGGAGCCCCGGTTCCTGCTGTTCGCCAAGAGCAGCGACATCCCGCGCATCGGCCTGGCCAGCGCCCGCGCCGAGGGCTTCCTCACGCCGCCGGCCCTGCCGTCCTTCACTCGCCGCAAGGAGTCCGCCGCGCCCGCCCAGGCAGGCGCGGGAGCGGAAGACCGCGGCTGAAGGTCACGCCGCCCGGGCGGCCACGGACTCCCCCGTGACCAAGGGGCCACTCCGCCCGGGCTAGCACTCACTCCGGGACGACTCACTCCGGGGCTCCGACCGTCCCGCACGGTTCGCACGCCTTGCGCGGTCTCACACGCATCGCACGGCCTCGCTCGCGCGGGCCTCCTACGGCCGGGGCGTGACCTCGTCACCTCGTCACCTCGCCACTTCGCCGCCTCGTCACTTCGCCGCCTCGTCACCTCGCCACCTCGCCACCTCGTCACCTCGTCCCCACCGTCCGCAGCACCGTCAGCACCAGCGCCCGCGCCACCGCCACCACCTCGCCCACGGACACGTGCTCCCGCGCGCTGTGCGCCACCCGCACGTCGCCCGGCCCGAACTGGAGCGTCGGAATCCCGGCCGCCGCGTACAGCCTGAGGTCGCTGCCGTACGGCGCCCCGCGCTCGCGCACCGGAGCGCCCCCGACGGCGTCCGCGTGCGCGCCGCGCACCACGTCCCGCAGCGGGTGCCCCTCCGGCAGCCGCCCGCTGGCGAACTGCCCGCCGGGCCAGCTCACGTTCGCCGGACGGTCCCGCAGCCACGGGTCGGCCGCGCACGCGTCGGCCACGCACCGCTCCAGCTCGGCCCGGGCGTGCGCCGGGTCCTCGCCCAGCCGTACGCCCAGCCGTCCCTCGGCGACCAGCAGGTCCGGCACGCTGCTCGCCCAGTCACCCGCGCGCAGCGTGCCGACCGACAGCGCGTACGGGATCGGGTACTCCGCCATGAGCGGCGCGGGGTCGGCGTTGCGGGCCCGCTCCAGCTCGGCCAAGGCCCGGTGCAGCGGCAGGTAGGCGTCGATCGCGCTGACCCCGGCGTCCCGCGAGCTGGCGTGCGCCGCCTTGCCGGGCACGGTGAGGCGGAAGGTCAACGCGCCCGCGTTGGCGGTGATCAGCGTGCCGCCGGTCGGCTCGGTGATCACGCACGCGTCCCCGCCGTGGCCGCGGCGCAGCGTGCCGAACGCGCCGAGGCCACCGTCCTCCTCGCCGACCACGAAGTGCGCGGCGACCCGGCCGCGCAGCCGCACCCCGGCCGCGCGGATCGCCGCCAGCGCGGCGAGGTGCGCGACCAGCCCGGCCTTCATGTCGCAGGCGCCGCGCCCGTGCACCAGGTCCCCGCTCACCCTCGGCACGAACGGGTCGCCGTCCCAGGCGGCGTGGTCACCGGGCGGTACGACGTCGACGTGCCCCTGGAGGACGAGCAGCGGCCCGTCGCCGCCGTCCGGCGTCGTGCCGACCAGGCCCCACGCCTCCTCGCGCGGTGCCTCCGCGCCGGGGAAGCCGGGGTGGGCGCGCAGCGCGGGCAGGTCCATGGACCACAGGTCGACGTCCATCCCGAGCCGCTCCAGGCGCCCGGCCAGGTGGTGCTGGATCTCCGACTCGGCGGGGCTCCCGGTCACACTCGGAATCGCGATGAGCTCCTGCAAGGCGCGGGCCACGGCGGCCTCGTCGATCTCGTCGAGCGCGGCGGCCTCGGCACGACCGAGCCCGGCACGACCGAGCCCGCCACGGCCCACCGCGTCCCGGCCCGGCTCCTCGCAGCCCAGGCCGTTCCGGCTCGGGCTGTCCCGGCTCGGCTCCGAGGGGGCCGAGCCCTCCTGGCCCAGGCCCTCGCTGTTCAGCTCGTCGCCGGTGATGGTCATGGGCGCTCCTCGTGGTCGGCCGGTGCCCCCGATCATCGGGCCATCCCGGCCGCCTCGAACAGATGCCTGCGCAGGTGAAACACCCGCGCGAGTGGAGGCCGGCGCGAGTGGAAGCCCGCGCACCCCGGCCCGCCCCGCCCGCCGTCCCCACCGCACCCCTCCGGGCCTCAGCTCCCCCCGCGTGCCCCGTTCGGGGTCCCGCCGGTGTCGTGATGGCCGCGGTCCCGGTCCACGCCCACCGTGAACCCGATCACGGCACCGCCCCCGGCGCGCCGGAAGGCGAACGGCGCGCCGCCGTGGGCCAGGGCCACCTCCCGCACGATGGACAGGCCGAGGCCGGAGCCGGGCAGGGAACGGGCGTCGGCGGCGCGGTAGAAGCGGTCGAAGATACGGATCAGGTCCCCCTCGGAGATGCCGGGCCCACGGTCGAGGACCTCGACGCGGACCGGGCCCGGCCGGGCCGGCCCGGCCACCGTGATCTCGATGGGCGCCCTGCCGCCGCGGTCGAACTTCGCGGCGTTCTCGACGAGGTTGGACAGCGCGCGCTGGAGCATCCCCGGGCGGCCGTCGGCCGTCGTGTCGCCGCTCGCGCGGACCACGACGGTGCGCCCGGTACGGCGGCGGGCGGCACCCGCGACGTCCTCGGCGATGTCGGCGAGGTCGACCCGCTGCGGCGGCTCGGTGTCGGACTGCCCGGCGGCGAGGTCGACGAGCTCGTTGACCAGGTCGGTCAGCTCGCGGGCCTCCTGGGTGAGGTCGGCGACCAGTTCCTCGCGGGTGGCGGGCGGGAGTTCGTCTATGCGGCGCAGCAGGGAGATGTTGGTCCGCAGGGAGGTGAGCGGGGTCCGCAGTTCATGGCCCGCGTCCTGGACCAGCCGCCGCTGGTCCTCCTCGGACTGGGCGAGCCGGCCGAGCATGTGGTCGAAGGAGCGACCGAGGCGGCCCACCTCGTCGTAGCCGGTGACGGGGACCTCGATGCCGAGCTGCCGGGTGCGGGCGACGTCCTCGGCGGCGGAGGTGAGGATCACCAGCCGGCGTGTGATGCGGCGGGCCAGCCACCAGCCGCACAGGCCGGCGGCGATCACCACGACGCCCATCAGGACGAGGGTGCGCTGCTGGAGGGCCCGCAGCAGGTCCTCGGTGTCGCTGAACTCCTGCGCGACCTGCACGGCGCCGCGCCCGTCGCCGAGCGCCACGGTGGCGATGCGGTAGACGTCCGAGGCGACGACGACGTCCTTGTACTCCACGGTCCTTCCGTCGACCCGGGAGGCGGCCAGCGCCCGGTCCTTCGCGGTGACCGGCAGCACGGGGCTGCCGTGGTCGACGATCTGACCGCGCGGGCCGAGCACCTGCACATCGGTGCGGCTGGGCCGGACGACCTCGTGGCCCGGGCGGGAGGAGGAGAAGTCCTCGGGCGTACGGTCGTAGCGCCGCACCTCGTCCTGCACGTCCTGCACGACCTGGGTGAACACGGACTGCTGGTCGACCCGCACCAGCCGCGCCGCGGAGCTGTACGACACGATGCCGACGAGGATGGTGACGGCGGCGGTGACCGCGGCGAACGACACCGCGAACGTGGTGCGCAGCGACGACAGCCGGGGCCGGGGCAGGTCCCGCAGCCGCGCGAGACGGCCCACCTAGTCCTCCCGCAGCACGTAACCCACGCCGCGGACGGTGTGGATCAGCTGCGGCGCGCCCGGCTGGTCGAGCTTGCGGCGCAGATAGCCGACGTACACGGCGAGGTTCTTGGAGCCGGGGCCGAAGTCGTAGCCCCAGATGCGGTCGTAGATGGTCGAGTGGTCGAGGACGATGCCGGCGTTGCGGACCAGCAGTTCCAGCAGTTCGAACTCGGTGCGGGTCAGCTCCAGCTCCCGCTCGCCCCGCCACACGCGGCGGGCCTGCAGGTCCATGCGGATGCCGGCCGCCTCGACCTGCCGCTCGGGCAGCTGCGGTTCCCTCACCGGCGCCTCGCCCGCGGGGGCGCCGCCGCCGTTGGGGCTGGTGCGGCGCAGCAGGGCGCGCAGGCGGGCGAAGACCTCCTCGACGTCGAACGGCTTGACCACGTAGTCGTCGGCGCCCGCGTCCAGACCGGCGATGCGGTCGGCGGTCTCCACGAGGGCGGTGAGCATGAGGATCGGGGTGCGGTCGCCCTCGGCGCGCAGCACCCGGCAGACCTGGAGGCCGTCGATGCCCGGCATCATCACGTCCAGGACGAGGACGTCCGGCGGGATCTTGTGGGCCTGGGCGAGTGCCTCGACGCCGTCGGCGACCGCCGTCACCGCGTAGCCCTCCAGGGTCAGGGCCCGCTCCAGGGCGTGGCGGATGGCGCGGTCGTCTTCGGCGAGCAGCACAGTCTGAGGCACGGGTCCAGTCTGCCAAGGCCCACGACGCCGTGGCCGGGGCGAACAGGTCTACGATCACCCTTTTTACCCGGCTCTCACCGTCCCGGACGCAACCCGGGTCGGGGCGCCCGCCGTCCTCTCACCTCGCGCCGCGCGGCCCTCGGGGCCCGGTGACCGCGCCCGGGTCCCGGCGCGGCCCGCGCCCCGTCACGTCCGCAGGGCCGCGAGCCGCTCCTCGAACGGCACCACCCGGAAGCCACCGGCCTCCTCGGGCACGGTCCCGGGCACGGCCTCGGGCGCGGTCTCGGGCGCGGATTCCCGCGCCGCGGTCGCCGCCGGCGCGGTCGCCGGGAAACGGGCCGCCGGGAGACCGGCCTCGGGACCGGCCGAGGGGCCCGGCGCACCCGACAGGCCCGTCATCAGCGTGACCAGCTCGCCCGCCGCCCGTTCGATCCGCTCGGGCAGGCCCTCGGCGCCCCAGTCCTCCGAGGCGGCGTAGACGCCGGTCGGGACGACCACCGCCCGCAGATGGGCGAAGAGCGGACGCAGCGCGTGGTCCAGCACCAGCGAGTGGCGGGCCGTGCCCCCGGTCGCCGCGATCAGCACCGGCCTGCCCACCAGGGCGTCCTTGTCCAGCACGTCGAAGAAGGACTTGAACAGTCCGCTGTACGACGCCGCGAACACCGGGGTGACCACGATCAGCCCGTCGGCGGCCGCCACCGCGTCCAGCGCGCCGGCCAGCGCCTTGCCGGGGAAACCGCTGGTGAGGTGGTGGGCGATCTCGACGGCGAGGTCGCGCAGCTCGACCACCCGCACATCCAGGGCGCCGGCCGGGGCCCGCCGCTCCGCCGCGGCCGCCAGCCGGTCGGCCAGCAGCCGGGTGGAGGACGGGACGCTCAGCCCCGCGGAGACGACGACGAGCTTCATGCGGCGGCCTCCCGCGACGTCCGGTCCGCCAGCAGGGACACGTGCGTCGGCGCGTCCGGCACGCCCGCCGGGCGGCCCGCCGCGAACTCCTTGCGCAGCACCGGAACGACCTCCTCGCCGAGCATGTCGATCTGCTCCAGCACGGTCTTCAGCGGCAGTCCCGCGTGGTCCATCAGGAACAGCTGGCGCTGGTAGTCGCCGGCGTACTCGCGGAAGGACAGGGTCTTCTCGATCACCTGCTGCGGGGAGCCGACGGTCAGCGGGGTCTGGTCGGTGAAGTCCTCCAGGGAGGGCCCGTGACCGTAGACCGGGGCGTTGTCGAAGTAGGGACGGAACTCGCGCACCGCCTCCTGGGAGTTGCGCCGCATGAACACCTGGCCGCCGAGGCCGACGATCGCCTGCTCGGCCGTGCCGTGCCCGTAGTGGGCGTAGCGGGAGCGGTACAGCTCGATCATCCGCTTGGTGTGGTCGGCGGGCCAGAAGATGTTGTTGTGGAAGAAGCCGTCGCCGTAGTACGCGGCCTGCTCGGCGATCTCCGGGGAGCGGATGGAGCCGTGCCAGACGAACGGGGGTGTGCCGTCCAGCGGGCGGGGGGTGGAGGTGAAGCCCTGGAGCGGGGTGCGGAACTTCCCCTCCCAGTCGACCACGTCCTCGCGCCACAGCCGGTGCAGCAGCGCGTAGTTCTCGACGGCGAGGTTGATGCCCTGGCGGATGTCCTGGCCGAACCACGGGTAGACGGGCCCGGTGTTGCCGCGGCCCATCATCAGGTCGACCCGGCCGTCCGCGAGGTGCTGGAGCATCGCGAAGTCCTCGGCGATCTTCACCGGGTCGTTGGTGGTGATGAGGGTGGTGGAGGTGGACAGGATCAGCCGCTCCGTCCGCGCGGCGATGTAGCCGAGCATCGTGGTCGGCGACGACGGCACGAACGGCGGGTTGTGGTGCTCGCCGGTCGCGAAGACGTCGAGGCCGGCCTCCTCGGCCTTCAGCGCGATGGCGACCATGGCCTTGATGCGCTCGCGCTCGGTCGGCGTACGGCCCGTGGTGGGGTCCGGCGTGACGTCGCCGACGCTGAAGATCCCGAACTGCATGGTCGCTCACCCTCCAGGTTGTTGACTGTTCAACTATATCCCTGGAACGGGCGCCCCACCGGCGGTATTCCCTTCCCCGCCGGTGGGCCGACCCGAGGCTTCAGTGGGCTGGTCCGCGGGGCCGGCGAGCTGATCCGAGGCGCCGGTGGGCCGACCCGAGGTGTTCGACGCTCGCCCCGGAGCCGGTTCGGACGCCGGCTCGCGCCGCCCCGGCAGCAGCAGCGGAGTCGCCAGGAGCAGCAGACCCGCGACACCGATCGCGGTCCGCGGGCCGGCCAGAGCGCCGAGCAGGCCCCACAGCGCGGTCAGCGCCGCGATGGTCGCCTTGCCGGTCACCGACCACGCCGACAACACACGGGCGACCCGGTCCGAGGGCGTCCGCTCCAGCCGGTACGTCGCGAACACCGGGTTGAACACGGCGCAGCAGGTGATCAGCATCAGCTCCACCACCATCACGAGCGCCAGCCCGGGCACACCCGGCCGGACCAGCACCAGCCCCACCGGCCAGCACGCGCGCAGCACCCCGGCGGCGAGCAGCACCCGGCCCTGCCCGAACCGGGCGACCAGCGGCCGGGCCAGCCGGGAGCCGACCAGACCCCCGAGGCACGGCACCGCGAAGGCCAGCCCGTACTGCCACGGCGCGAACCCCAGCGGGCCGAGCATCAGCACCGCGAGCAGCGGCGAGACCGCCATGATCAGGCCGTTGTTCAGGACCGTGTTGAAGAACAGCGGGCGCAGCACCGGATGGGAAAGGATGAACCGCCACCCCTGGAGCAGATCGCCCGCCCGCGGCCGCGCCGGCGCGGCCGCGCGCTCGGGGCGCGGTTCCCTCCCGCCGATCGCCCGGATCCCGGCGGCCGACAGCAGAAAGCTGACCGCGTCGGCCGCCACCGTCACCACCGGCCCGAACAGCCCGATCGCCGCGCCCCCGGCCGGCGGCCCGAGCACGCTGGCCGTCCAGGTCGTCGACTCGAACCTGCCGTTGGCGGCCAGCAGGTCCTCAGGAGGCACGAGAGTCTTCAGATACGCGCCGCTCGCCGCGCCGAAGGCGATGTCGGCCGCGGCCACGACCACCGACACGACCAGCAGCTGGGCGAAGCCGAGCCCGCCGAACGCGAACGCCACGGGCACGCTGAGCAGCGCCGCGCACCGGACCAGGTCCGCAGCGATCATCACCGGGCGCTTGCGGCGGAACTCCATCCACGGCCCGAGGGGCACCGCCAGCACCGCGCCCACCGCCAGGCCCACGGCCGCCAGGAGCGACACCTCGGCCGACCCGGCGTGCAGCACCAGCACCGCGATCAACGGGAAGGCGTCGAACGCCAGCCACGACCCGAACGTACTGACCCCGTACGCCGCCCACAGCCACCCGAACCGCCGCCCCAGCCCCCGGCTCGCCACCCCGGCCCCACCTCCTCAGCACCACGACCACGGGCATCCAAGCAGAAACGGCCGCGGGCTCCGTGCGAGGCTGCCCGCATGACGATCCTCCGCTCCGCCGCCCTCTTCGTCGTCGCCGCGCTGTTCGAGATCGGCGGCGCCTGGCTGGTCTGGCAGGGCGTGCGCGAACACCGCGGCTGGCTGTGGGCCGGCGGCGGTGTCCTCGCCCTCGGCGCGTACGGCTTCGTCGCCACCTTCCAGCCGGACGCCCACTTCGGCCGCGTCCTCGCCGCGTACGGCGGGGTCTTCGTCGCCGGTTCGCTCCTGTGGGGCGCGGTCGCGGACGGCTACCGGCCCGACCGCTGGGACCTCGCGGGCGCCCTGATCTGCCTCGCCGGCATGGCGGTGATCATGTGGGCCCCGCGCGGCGGCACCTGACCGGCGACCAGCGCGCCGGGGCCGGAAGGCCCACTCGGGCGCCCGCCCCCGTCGCCTACTCTGGGCACCAGGAACCGCCGCAGCCCGAGGAGCAGTCCATGGCCACCGCCGCACCGTCCGCCGCCTCCCGCATCGCCGTCGTCACCGGTGCGAGCAGCGGCATCGGCGCCGCCACGGCCCGGCAACTCGCCGCGGCCGGCTACCGCGTCGTTCTGACCGCCCGCCGCAAGGACCGCATCGAGGCGCTCGCCGAGGAGATCAACGCCGCAGGCCACGCGGCGACGGCGTACCAGCTGGACGTCACCGACCGGACCGCGGTCGACGAGTTCGCCACCGCCTTCAAAACGGTCGCCGTCCTGGTCAACAACGCGGGCGGCGCGCTCGGCGCCGACCCGGTCGCCACCGGCGACCCGGCCGACTGGCGCACGATGTACGAGACGAACGTCCTCGGCACCCTGAACCTCACCCAGGCCCTGCTGCCCAAGCTGGAGGCCGGCGGCGACGGCACCATCGTCGTGGTGTCGTCCACCGCGGGTCACGCCACCTACGAGGGCGGCGCGGGCTACGTCGCCGCCAAGCACGGCGCCCACGTCCTCGCCGAGACCCTCCGCCTGGAGATCGTCGGCACCCCCGTCCGCGTCATCGAGATCGCGCCCGGCATGGTGAAGACGGACGAGTTCGCGCTGACCCGCTTCGGCGGCGACAAGGAGAAGGCGGACAAGGTCTACGAGGGCGTCGCCGAGCCGCTCACCGCCGACGACGTCGCCGAGACCATCACCTGGGCGGTGACCCGCCCCAGCCACGTCAACATCGACCTGCTGATCGTGCGCCCGCGCGCCCAGGCGTCCAACACCAAGGTGTACCGGGAGCGGCCGTGACCGACACCCCCGACCGCCAGGCGGAGCGCGAACGCCTGGCCCTGGAGACGAAGCGCGAACGCCAGGTCTGGTACTACCTCGCCTACTTCCTCTTCGGCATCCACATCATGGCCTTCGTCATGATCTACGCGGTCCGCCACGCGAAGTAGCACCGGCACCCACGAAAGCGACCCGGCCGACCCGGCGGCACGCGCCGCGTGGCTCCCGGCCGGCGCCGGGAGCCAGGTGCGTCAGCCCTTCACGCACACGACCTGCTTCAGCTTCGCCACGACCTCCACCAGGTCGCGCTGCTGGTCGATGACCTGCTCGATCGGCTTGTAGGCCCCGGGGATCTCGTCGACGACGCCGGAGTCCTTGCGGCACTCCACTCCCCGGGTCTGCTCCTCGAGGTCCTTGGTGGAGAAGCGCCGCTTGGCGGCGTTGCGGCTCATGCGCCGACCGGCACCGTGCGACGCGGAGTTGAAGGACTTGTCGTTGCCGAGGCCCTTCACGATGTACGAGCCGGTGCCCATCGAGCCCGGGATGATCCCGTACTCGCCCGAGCCCGCGCGGATCGCGCCCTTGCGGGTGACGAGCAGGTCCACGCCCTCGTACCGCTCACGGCTGACGTAGTTGTGATGGCAGCTCACCTCGGGATCGAAGGCGACCTTGGCCTTCTTGAACTCCTTGCGGACCACGTCCTTGAGGAGCGCCATCATGATCGACCGGTTGTACTTGGCGTATTCCTGGGCCCAGTAGAGGTCGTGCTCGTACGCGGCCATCTGCGGGGTGTCCGCGACGAAGACCGCGAGGTCACGGTCGACCAGGCCCTGGTTGTGCGGGAGCTTCTGCGCGACGCCGATGTGGTGCTCGGCCAGTTCCTTGCCGATGTTCCGGGAACCGGAGTGGAGCATCAGCCAAACGAAACCGGTCGAATCCGTGCACACTTCGACGAAGTGGTTGCCGCTACCGAGCGTTCCCATCTGCTTTGTCGCCCGTTCCTGGCGGAACTTGACCGATTCGGCCACCCCTTCGAACCGCTCCCAGAAGTCCCCCCACCCCGAGGTCGCGAAGCCGTGGAAGCGGCCGGGGTCCACCGGGCCGTCGTGCATCCCGCGGCCCACCGGGATCGCCTGCTCGATCTTCGAGCGCAGCCGGGAGAGGTCGCCCGGCAGGTCGTTCGCCGTCAGGGAGGTGCGGACCGCGGACATCCCGCAGCCGATGTCGACCCCGACCGCCGCCGGGCACACCGCACCCCGCATCGCGATCACCGAGCCGACCGTGGCGCCCTTGCCGTAGTGGACGTCCGGCATGACCGCGAGGCCCTTGATCCAGGGCAGGGTCGCCACGTTCTGGAGCTGCTGCATCGCCGCGCCCTCGACCGTCGCGGGGTCGGCCCACATACGGATGGGGACCTTCGCGCCCGGCATTTCCACGTACGACATATCGTCCTCATTCCCCCGGATACCTACAGAAGCCTTTAATCGCAATACCGGCGCCAAGGTCCACGAAACAGGACTACGGACCGGCGTCCACGGCAGTGCGTGCGATACACATTGTCTCCAGGGGGCGCCCCCGCCCGGCAAGCGAATAAGCGGCGGGGACCGCCGAGACCACCCAGTGAACGGACATCGTCGAGAGGAGCCCGACCGTGCTGCGGAAGGCGTACGTATCCGGGTCGGCCGCGCTTCTCGTGGCGCTGCTGGCCGGGTGCACCTCGGGCTCGCCGGGCAGCGCCGACACGGACGACGCCAACCCGGGCGACGCCGGTACGGCGACGGTGGCGGCCCAGCCGGGCAAGTACCGCACGCTGCCGGAGCCCTGCGGCGCGGTCGGCCACGGCACCCTCGACGCGATGCTGCCCGGCATCAAGCAGCTCACGGACCTGGACCAGCGCACCAAGGCGTACGAGGGCGAGGCCACGCTCACGTACGACACCGACCGCAGGGTGGGCTGCCGCTGGAAGGTCGACGGCCCGGATGCCACCGACCATCTGTCGGTCGACTTCGAGCGGGTCGTCTCCTACGACAACAGCGTGAGCGACGACAGCCAGGCACAGTCGGTCTTCGCGGCGAAGCAGACGGCCGCCGACCTCCCCGAGCCCACCGCCACCACGTCCGGCACCGGCACCGGCAGCACCAGCCCGAGCAGCGGCACCGGCGCCGCCGGCGGCCCGCCCTCCTCCTCCGCCGCCCCGTCCTCGCCCGCCGCCTCCACCCCGTCCTCCCCCTCCCCCACCTCCTCGTCCTCCACGTCGGCGTCCCCCTCCGGCAGCGCCGCCTCGGCCGACCTCCAGCCTCGCGTCCTGAGCGACGTCGGCGACGAGGCGTTCCTCGACGACGCGCTCAGCAGCTCCGGCTCGACGGCGAAACAGCGGACGGTGACTGTGGCGTTCCGCACGTCCAACGTGGTGGTGACCATCGAGTACGAGGAGCAGCCGGCGACCGTCGGCGTGGTCCCGGACAGCAAGGAAATGCAGGACAGGGCCCGGAAACTGGCGGCGCAACTGGCCGATTCACTCAGCGGCTGACCGCCGTTCCGCACGCCTTCACGCCCCGGCGCACAGCACGCGAACCGGGAACGCCCGGCTGTCTCACCGCGTACCGTGGCCCCTCGGAACCGATCCGACCGCAAGGAATCACCGAGCGTCATGAGTGAAGGAACCATGCAGCGAGCAGTGAAGCGTCTGAACCGTGCCGTCGTCTGCGCGGCCGCCGTCCCCGTGATGTTCCTGGCCGCGGCCTGTTCCTCCGGCTCCGGCTCCGGCTCCTCCGGCGGCGGCGAGGAGACCCCGGCGGGGAACGCCAAGGGGTCCACGAGCGCGAGCGCTTCGCCGACCGTGCAGGCGGCCGCGTACGGCAAGCTCCCGGAGGCATGCAAGGCCCTGTCGGGGAAGACACTGGGCGAACTGGTTCCGAAGGGTGCGAAGTCGGGCAAGGAGGGCACGTCGAGCGACGTCTCCACGCGTGGCAGCTGCTCCTGGAACAGCCTGGACAACAACGGCGTGAAGGGTTCGCAGTTCCGCTGGCTGAATGTCTCCCTGCTGCGCTTCGAGTCCGACCCCTCGCGCGGCGCGGGCGACAAGCAGGCGCGGGCGTACTACCAGAAGCAGGTGCGTGACGCGGCGTCGGTGACGGGCGCGAAGAACAGCAAGTCGCAGCCGCTGTCCGGGACGGGCGACGAGGCGACGGCGATCCGCTACGACCTGAAGAAGAATGAGGGCACCTTCAAGCAGCAGACGGTCGTGGCGCGGGTGGAGAACGTGGTCGTCACCCTCGACTACAACGGCGCGGGTCTGGCCGGCGACAAGGCGCCGGACGCCGCCGAGCTGGCCAAGGACACGGAGAAGGCGGCCCGGGAAGTGGTGGCTGCGGTGGCCGACGCCAACGGCGGCTCCGGTGCCTCGAAGCCGGGCGGGTCCTCGTCCGAGTCGCCCTCGAAGCAGGCGTCCCCGTCGGCCTCGAAGTCGCCCTCCAAGTCGGCGTCCCCGTCGGCCTCGAAGAACTGAGACGTCGGCCTCCGAGAACTCGGGGTCAGCGCGCGAAGAACTGACAGGTCGGCAGGCGGACAGATCCGAGCAATCGGATCCGGCCACCCGTTCCTCGTACGGATGTGCCACCCTGTTGCGCGCAAGAACACGCAATGGGGAGGGAGTACGGGTGGCCGCGCCACTGCAGCTGACTCGGATGCACCGCGTTCTCATCGGCGTGGTCGTGACCGGTGCCGTGATCATCGCCGGGATCGGCTTCGCCGGTTCGTACGCGGCCGTCCGCGAACTCGCCTTCAAAAAGGGCTTCGGGAACTTCAGTTACGTCCTGCCGGTGGGCATCGACGCGGGCATCTGCGTCCTGCTCGCCCTCGATCTGCTGCTGACCTGGATCCGCATCCCCTTCCCGCTGCTGCGCCAGACCGCGTGGCTGCTGACGGCGGCGACGATCGCGTTCAACGGCGCCGCCGCGTGGCCCGACCCGCTGGGCGTCGGCATGCACGCGGTGATCCCCATCCTGTTCGTGGTCTCGGTGGAGGCGGCCCGGCACGCGATCGGCCGGATCGCGGACATCACCGCCGACAAGCACATGGAGGGCGTCCGGCTCACCCGCTGGCTGCTCTCGCCGCTCCCGACCTTCCTGCTGTGGCGCCGTATGAAGCTGTGGGAGCTGCGCTCCTACGAGCAGGTCATCAAGCTGGAGCAGGAGCGCCTGGTCTACCAGGCGCGGCTGCGTTCGCGCTTCGGCCGGACCTGGCGCCGGAAGGCTCCGGTGGAGTCCCTGATGCCGCTGCGGCTGGCCCGCTACGGCGTTCCGCTGGCGGAGACGGCCCCGGCGGGTCTGGCGGCGGCGGGCATCGAGCCGGCGCTGATACCCCCGGCGCCGCGGCAGGAGCTCGACGCCGTGACCGCGGACGCGCGCACGGCCGGCCCCGCGTCCGCGGCGCAGCGGCCGGCGCGGGCGGGCGAGTCGTCGCGCCCGGAGCTGGTCGCCCAGCAGCAGCGGCAGCCCGCCGGCCCCGAGCCGGAGTACGCGCAGCAGCCGCCGGAGGACCAGAGCCCCTGGTTCCAGACCCCGGTGGCGGTCGACTACCAGGGCGACTACGACCCGACGTACGACCCGGAGCAGTACGCCCAGTGGTACGCGGAGCAGCAGCAGGCCGAGCAGTACCAGGCGGACCAGTACCGGACCGCCGCCCGGTACGAAGAGCCCTCCGCCCAGGAGTTCGCGGAGCCGGGCCCGGAGGAGACCGGCAGCTTCCCGATCCCGTCCGGCCCGAACCGCACCCGTCAGCTCGGTGAGGGCGGCGGTACCCCGCCTGTCGAGCCGGACGAGGAGGGCTACTACCAGGTGTTCAAGCAGTCGATAAGCGGCAGCGGCTACCCGACCCAGCGCGAGTTCAGCGACAACGTCGAGGCGACGTACGGCGCCCCCGTCCCGGATGCCGAGGCCAAGAAGATGGTCATGCGTTTCCGGAACCGCCACACCGCGGAGCTGGAGGACGAACACATCGCCTAGGCGGTCCCGGTACGGCGTAGGGGGCTCCCGGTGTGCACCGGGAGCCCCCTACGCCGTGTCGCGGTGTTACTCGCCCAGCAGGGCCCGCACCCGGTCCTGGCCGACCGCCAGGAGCAGGGTGGGCAGCCGGGGGCCGGTGTCGCGGCCCACGAGCAGGTGGTAGAGGAGCGCGAAGAAGGTCCGCTGGGCGGTCTTGATCTCCGGGGGCAGCTCCTTGGGCGTCGCGTCGGCGGCGAACCCGGCCTGGACCTTGGGCACGCCGTAGACGAGGTGGGTCAGGCCGTCGAGGGACCAGTGCTCCTCCAGTCCGTCGCGCAGCAGGCGCAGCGACTGCTGGGCCTGCTCGTCGAGGGACTTCAGCAGCTCGGCGTCGGGCTCCTCGCGGACGATGGTGCGCTGGTCGGCGGGGACGTGGGTGTTGATCCACGCCTCGGCCTTGTCGTACCGCGGCCTGGCCTCGTCGAGCGAGGCGAGCGGGTTGGCCGGGTCCAGCTCGGACAGGATGCGCAGGGCCTGGTCCTGGTGGCCGGCGGTGATGTCGGCGACGGACGCCAGCGTGCGGTACGGCAGCGGGCGGGGCGTCTTCGGCAGGTCACCGGCGGCGGTGCCCACCGCGCGGGTGTACGCGGCGATGTCGGCCGGAAGCGCGGAGCCCTCGGCGACCTTGGCGGCGAGCTTGTCCCACTCGTCGTAGAGCCGCTGGATCTCCTGGTCGAAGGCGATCTTGAAGGACTGGTTCGGCCGGCGCCGGGCGTACAGCCAGCGCAGCAGCTGCGGCTCCATGATCTGCAGCGCGTCGGCCGGGGTGGGCACGCCACCGCGGGACGACGACATCTTCGCCATGCCGGAGATGCCGACGAAGGCGTACATGGGACCGATGGGCTGCTTGCCGCCGAAGATCCCGACGATCTGCCCGCCGACCTGGAAGGAGGACCCCGGGGACGAGTGGTCGACACCGCTCGGCTCGAAGATCACGCCCTCGTAGGCCCAGCGCATCGGCCAGTCGACCTTCCAGACCAGCTTGCCGCGGTTGAACTCGCTGAGCCGGACCGTCTCGGAGAAGCCGCACGCCGTGCAGCCGTACGTCAGCTCCGTCGACTCGTCGTCGTAGACGGTGACGGTGGTGAGGTCCTTCTCGCAGTTGCCGCAGTACGGCTTGTACGGGAAGTACCCGGCGGAGCCGGAGCTGCCGTCGTCCTCGGACGCGGCGCCCGAGCCCTCCTCGGCCTCCAGCTCGGCCTCGTCGACCGCCTTCTGCTGCTTCTTGGCGGGGGCCTTCTTGGTCCGGTACTGGGCGAGGATCGCGTCGATGTCGCCGCGGTGCCGCATCGCGTGCAGGATCTGCTCACGGTAGACACCGGTGGTGTACTGCTCGGTCTGGCTGATGCCGTCGAACTCCACACCCAGCTCGGCGAGCGAGTCGACCATGGCCGCCTTGAAGTGCTCGGCCCAGTTCGGGTGCGGCGAGCCCTTGGGGGCGGGGACCGAGGTCAGCGGCTTGCCGATGTGCTCGGCCCACGACTCGTCGACGCCGGCGACGCCGGCCGGCACCTTGCGGTACCGGTCGTAGTCGTCCCAGGAGATCAGGTGCCGCACCTGGTACCCGCGGCGGCGGATCTCGTCGGCGACGAGGTGCGGGGTCATGACCTCGCGCAGGTTCCCCAGGTGGATGGGCCCGGACGGCGACAGCCCGGACGCGACGACCACCGGAGCGGAAGCGACTGATGTCACTGTGCCCGGGGCCCGACGCTCCGCCTCCTCGATGACCTCATCCGCGAAACGGGAGACCCAGTCGGTGGTCTCGGTGCTCTGAGCCACGATCGGCACGTCCTCTTTCTGAAGAGTTCTCTGGAGGTTTCTCCGCGAGCAGCCGGTACGGTCGCACGGCTGACCGCTCCATTGTCCCAGGCGGGACCACTTCCACGAAAACGCCTTTTCGGGGTCGTGCCGCGCCCGCCCCCATCGTGTCGCCGCGTCCGCCGCCGTGCCGCCGCGGCCACCCCGTGGGACGGGCGGGAACGGCCCGGCGTTCACCCGCCGACCGGAAAATTCGCTTTACCCCGCATGGGATACTGGCCGGGTCTATCCATTCGTCGAGGAGAACGGCACCCACTCCTATGGCCTCGGTCACGTCCCTCACCGCCTCCGTCCACCAGCACCTCGCGTCCGCCCTCTCGGCCACCCTGCCGGAGGCCGCCGGCGCGGACCCGCTGCTGCGACGAAGCGACCGGGCTGACTTCCAGGCCAACGGCATCCTGGCGCTGGCGAAGAGGACCAAGGCGAACCCGCGGGAGCTGGCCACGCAGGTCGTCTCCCAGGTGACCACCGGTGACGTGATCGAGGACATCGAGGTCTCCGGGCCCGGCTTCCTCAACATCACGGTCGCCGACCGGGCGATCACCGGGAACCTCGCCGCGCGCGCCGCCGACCCCGAGGGCCGGCTGGGCTTGCCGTACGCGGAGCACCCGGGCACGACGGTCATCGACTACGCCCAGCCGAACGTGGCGAAGGAGATGCACGTCGGCCACCTGCGGTCCGCCGTGATCGGCGACTCGGTGGCCCAGCTCCTGGAGTTCACCGGGGAGAACGTGGTCCGCCGGCACCACATCGGCGACTGGGGCACCCAGTTCGGCATGCTCATCCAGTACCTGGACGAGCACCCGCACGAGCTGGACCACAGGGCCGCCGAGATCAGCGGCGAGGAGGCGATGTCGAACCTCGACCGCCTCTACAAGGCGGCGCGCAGGCTCTTCGACTCCGACGAGGAGTTCAAGACGCGGGCGCGGCGCCGGGTGGTGGACCTCCAGGCCGGGGAGCCCCACACGCTCGCCATGTGGCAGAAGTTCGTCGACGAGTCGAAGATCTACTTCTTCTCCGTCTTCGAGAAGCTGGACATGGAGATCCAGGACCCGGACATCGTCGGCGAGTCCGGTTACAACGACATGCTGACCGAGACCTGCCGCCTCCTGGAGGAGTCCGGCGTGGCGGTCCGCTCCGAGGGCGCGCTGTGCGTCTTCTTCGACGACATCAAGGGCGCGGACGGCCAGCCGGTCCCGCTGATCGTGCAGAAGTCCGACGGCGGCTTCGGCTACGCGGCCACCGACCTGTCCGCGATCCGCGACCGCGTCTTCAACCTGAAGGCGGACACGCTGCTCTACGTCGTGGACGCCCGCCAGGCCCTGCACTTCCGGATGGTCTTCGAGACCGCCCGCCGGGCCGGCTGGCTGAACGACGGCGTGAAGGCGCTCCACCTCGCCTTCGGCACGGTCCTCGGCAAGGACGGCAAGCCGTTCAAGACGCGTGAGGGCGAGACGGTCAAGCTGGTCGATCTGCTGGACGAGGCGATCGACCGGGCTTCGGCCGTGGTGCGGGAGAAGGCGCAGGACCTGTCCGAGGAGGAGATCGCCGAGCGGGGTGCCCAGGTGGGCATCGGCGCGGTGAAGTACGCGGACCTGTCGACGTCGGCGAACCGGGACTACAAGTTCGACCTGGACCAGATGGTCTCGCTGAACGGCGACACGTCCGTCTACCTCCAGTACGCGTACGCCCGTATCCAGTCGATCCTCCGCAAGGCCGGGGAGGTCCGCCCGGCGGCCCACACCGAGCTGGAGCTGACGGAGGCGGAGCGGGCGCTGGGCCTGCACGCGGACGCCTTCGCGGAGACGGTCGCGGAGGCGGCCGCGGAGTACGCCCCGCACAAGCTCGCCGCGTACCTGTACCAGTTGGCGTCGCTGTACACGACGTTCTACGACAAGTGCCCGGTGCTGAAGGCCGAGACGCCGGAGCAGGTGCAGAACCGCCTGTTCCTGTGCGACGTCACGGCCCGCACCCTGCACCAGGGCATGGCCCTGCTGGGCATCAGGACGCCCGAACGGCTCTGACCGGCGCTCGCTCCACCGGAAGGCCCCGGCCTGTTGACCACAACAGGCCGGGGCCTTCCTCGTGCTCGGGCCTTCCTCGTGCGGGGGCCTCCTCGGCGACCCGGCGGCGGTGAGGCCGTCACCCGCTTGGGGGAGGGTACGGGCATATCTCCGGGGCAAGGGGACGGCCTTGGCCCCCTTGGCGAACAGGCCGGCCGGCTCCCCCGCGCCCCCGCGACGGCCCCGGACCTGAGGCGCAAGATCGAAATGCGACCGGCCCCGCCCCCTCACACGATGACGGTGAAGGGCGGAGCGGCCGGCCGCTGACGGCCAAGCACTCCGCCGAGTCATGCGCCACAGAAAGAGGAGAACATGACGGCAACGACGGAGAGCCCCACGCGGGAAAAGACAGAGGTCGGCGCGGAAGAGGTCGGGGAGGAAACCGGCATCGGCCCCATCCTGCTGGCGGCCATGCTGGCCCGTCGTGAGGAGCGCGGGGAAGAGCCCATCATCGAGCACCCGCTGCTCCTCGCCGCGCTCATGCGCGGCCGCGAGGAGCGCGGCGAAGCGCTGATCCAGCACCCCCTCCTCCTCGCCTCGCTGATGCGCCGCCGCGAGGAGCGCGAAGAGCCGGGGATCGAGCACCCCCTCCTCCTCGCCATGCTGATGCGCCGCCGCCGCGAGGAGCGCGGGGAGGAGTCGATCATCGAGCACCCCCTCCTCCTCGCCGCGCTCATGCGCCGCCGCCGCGAGGAGCGGGGAGAGGAGTCGATCATCGAGCACCCCCTCCTCCTCGCCGCACTCATGCGCCGCCGCCGCGAAGAGCGCGGGGGCGAGTCCCTGGTCGAGCACCCGCTGCTCCTCGCCGCGCTGATGCGCCGCTAGGACATGGCAACACCCTGCCCTCCGAAGGTGGCGAGCGTCGCCTTCGGAGGGCAGGCCCCGTAAGACAACCGAGGAATCGAAGGAACCACACAATGGCAGCTGAGTCCGGCGGAGATTCGGAACGGGATCCCCTGGAGACCTTCATCGACGAGGTCTTCGAGGAAATGGTGCGCGAGGCCGGCGGTCCGCACGGCACCACCGGTATGAGGTACGGAAGGGACCCGATGGCGGCCGCCCTGGTGGAAGCGGCCATGGCGTCACTGTCCCAACCGCCGTCCTCCCGGTCCTCGGAACTGGAGAGGATGCTGTTCGCGCAGACTCTCGCGAAGGCGCTGGCCGAGTCCCTCGCCCCCGCCCTGGCGGAGTCTCTGGCCTCGGAGATCATGAAGGTCCTGACCCACCACGGAGTCCCGCCCACCGGCGGGACGCATCAGTCCGTCGGTGCGACGGGCCCGACGGGCCGCAACCGCCGAGGCTCCGGCGGCGCCGGCGGCAGCACCTCCTGAGCCAGGGGCAGGCGGCGGAGTGCGAGCCGGTTGCGGATGAGCGTCTCGCGCGGACGTCCGCCTTCCGGCTCGCACGCCTCCCGCTCAACCCCAGGCGGGCGGTGGGGTCCACGGACGGGCAACCACGCCTGCGCCGAGGCCGGTTGTCAGTGACTGCCCCTACAGTCACCGGCATGGCGACTCTTCCGAACCCGCTGCCCAAGCTGGCGTCCGACCCGAGCGGGCGTTCGCTCGGACTGCAACTCCCGCCCGGTGTCCTGCTCGACACGACGTACGACGGTCCGGCGGACGAACCGCTGCTGTGGCACGCGGGCCGGGACGTGTCCCCCGGCAACTGGGCGGCGCTCGGCGCTCCGGCGGCGCGCGTGGGCCTGCTGCCGCTCCTCGTGGACGTGGGGAGCACGCAGGGCGGTTTGGAGCACTGGCACTTGCGGCCCGGCCAGACGTCGTATCCGGGGGACCACGAGGCCGAGGAGGTGCTTGCCTCCTACTGGGACGAGTACGCGGCGTACGAGGCCGGCGCCGGTGATGACCACCCCGGCCGGGACAAGGTCGTGGAGCTCTTCGGTGAGCCGGCGACGTACGAGGAGCAGGTCGCCCCCTTCGGCCCGGACTGGCCCGGCCTCGCCCCTGCCGGCGTGCTCGCCGCCGACCCCGACGTCAGGGCCGCCGGCGTCGCCGACGCGCTCAGCGACGGCCGGGGCGACTGGTTCAAGCAGCCCCGTCTGGCGCTGGTCCCGGCCCGCCGCTCCGCCGACATCCCCGCCGCGATCGGCTGGAGCGGCCCGGTCAACTACGAGAGCGACGTGGCCCGGCTGTGCGCGGTGCTCCGCTCCTGGGAGGACCGCTTCGGGATACGGGTCGTGGCGCTCGGCTTCGACATCCTCGTCGTCTCCGTGGCGGCCCCGCCGACCACCCTCGCCGAGGCGGAGGCGGTGGCGGCGGAGCACTTCGCGTTCTGCCCGGACAACGTCGTCCAGGGCGAGGCGGAGACCCTGCGCGCCTACGCCGAGGAGCTGGTCGGGGAGCGGGTGTGGTCGTTCTGGTGGGACTGACCGTGAGCGCGGCTCCGGCCGGGCGGGGCGAGGGCCGGCCGACCGGAGCCGGGCGGGGCGAGGCCCGGGTTCCCGCCGTCAGGGCTTGGCGCCCAGCGCCGCGTACACGTTGATGTCGGCGTCGGTCGCGTCGTTGATGTCGCGGTAGCGGACCTTGTCGATGTCGTCGAGGGTCGCGAGGTACGTCGCGTCCGGCTGCTCCGGGACGGGGGCCGCGTGGTCGGGGCGCCAGCGGTGCGCGGGGACGACGCCGGGGTCGGCGAGGTCGAGGCCGTTGTCCGTGAAGAAGCGCTCCACCTCCGCCTTCGAGCGCAGCACGAAGGTGAACCCGCGTTCGGTGTAGGTGCGTTGGACGGCGCGGACGTTCTCCGGGTTGAGGTCCTCGGTGAGGTGGCTGACGACCAGGCGGCTGCCGGAGGGCAGCGCGGCGAGCAGCTCGCGCACGATGGCGTGCGCCTCCCCGTCCTCGACGAAGTGCAGGACGGCGACCAGGCAGAGGGCGATCGGCTGGTCGAAGTCGAGCATCTTGGCGGCCTGTTGGATAATGCGCGCCGGGTGCGTCAGGTCGGCGTCGATGTAGTCGGTGCGGCCCTCGGGGCCGCTGGTGAGCAGGGCGCGAGCGTGGGCGAGGACGACGGGGTCGTTGTCGACGTAGACCACCCGGGTGTCCGGGTGGATCCGCTGGGCGATCTGGTGGACGTTCTCGGCCGTGGGCAGACCGGTGCCGATGTCGAGGAACTGCCGGATGCCGTCGCGGGCCGCCAGTTCGGTCACGGCGCGGCGCAGGAAGTCGCGGTTGTGTCGTACGTCGAGATAGCCGCGCGGGTTGGCGGCGAGGGCGGCGGCGGCCGCCCGGCGGTCGACGGGGTAGTGGTCCTTGCCGCCGAGGAAGACGTCGTACACCCGGGCCGGATGCGCCTTCGTGGTGTCGATTCTTCTCTGGAGCGCGATGGGATCCTGGCTGAGAGCGTCACCGGACATGGGGGTCTCCTGGTGAGGTGGTCAGTCTCTTCAACGAGCAACTACTAGTCAACCACCCAGGTTCCGGGGCGACTTGATGCTTTCCACACCCCGGTGACCCACATCCGCGCGCGAGCCTCGCGGCCACCGCCGGACGACGGTGGCCGCCGGGGGCGGCGGGGACTCAGCGCAGCTTCCGCGCGACCTCCGTCGCCCAGTAGGTGAGGATGTTGCGCGCGCCGGCCCGCTTGATACCCGTCAGGGTCTCCAGGATCGCCCGGTCGCGGTCGACCCAGCCCTTCTCGGCCGCGGCCTCGATCATCGAGTACTCGCCGGAGATCTGGTAGGCGGCGACGGGCACGTCCACGGCGTCGGCGACACGGGCCAGGATGTCCAAGTAGGGCCCGGCCGGCTTGACCATGACCATGTCCGCGCCCTCCTCCAGGTCGAGCGCCAGCTCCCGCAGCGACTCGCGCAGGTTCGCCGGGTCCTGCTGGTAGGTCTTCCGGTCGCCCTGCAGCGAGGAACCGACCGCCTCGCGGAAGGGCCCGTAGAAGGCGGAGGAGTACTTGGCGGTGTAGGCGAGGATGGCGACGTCCTCGCGCCCGATCTGGTCGAGCGCGTCCCGGACGACGCCGATCTGGCCGTCCATCATCCCGCTGGGCCCGACGATGTGGGCACCCGCGTCGGCCTGCACCTGCGCCATCTCGGCGTACCGCTCGAGCGTGGCGTCATTGTCGACCCGCCCCTCGGCGTCGAGGACGCCGCAGTGCCCGTGGTCGGTGAACTCGTCCAGGCACAGGTCGGACATGACGAGCAGGTCGTCCCCCACCTCGGCGCGCACATCACGCAGGGCGACCTGGAGAATCCCGTCCGGATCGGTCCCGCACGTCCCGGCCCCGTCCTTCTTCGACTCCTCCGGCACCCCGAAGAGCATGATCCCGGACACCCCGGCCTCGACGGCCTCCGCGGCCGCCTTCCTCAGGCTGTCCCGGGTGTGCTGCACGACCCCGGGCATCGCCGAGATCGGCACCGGCTCACTCACACCCTCCCGGATGAACGCCGGGAGGATGAAGTCGGCGGGGTGCAGTCGCGTCTCGGCGACCATCCGCCGCATGACGGGCGAGGTCCGCAGCCGACGAGGACGCGTACCGGGAAAGGATCCGTACTTCGTCATACCTCCTACGCTACGCCCGCCGGGACCGCGCCTTTGCCGACGCCCTGTCGGATGCCGAGAAACCCCAATCAGGGCATAGCGGAACGCCGATACCAAGTTTTTGCGCTCCCCTGGCCGTCCCTGGAGCCGCACGCCTCCCCAGCGTTCTACGCGCGTGGTGTCATGCACGCGCCACTAGCACCTCCCCTCCCCCCAACAGGAGTCACGCATGCTGTGGAAGGTCCTCGGCCGGGCGGGCGTCGCCCTGGCCACCGGCGCCGCGATCGTCGCCACCGCCGCCCCCGCGAACGCCGCGAGCTACTCCGCGTTCGCCTTCTCCCAGAGCGGCAGCCAGCCCACCATCTACGACTTCATCAACTCGGCCACCAGCAAGCTCGACATGACCATGTACGAGCTGGAGGACACGACGGCCGTCAACGACCTCATAGCCCTGAAGAACAAGGGCGTCACCGTCCGCGTCATCCTGGACAGACAGCACCAGAGCGCCAACAACTCGGCGTACACGTCCCTGACGAACGCAGGGATAGGCGTCGTCTGGTCCTCCTCCGCCTTCGTCTACACCCACCAGAAGACGATCACGGTGGACGGCGTGAAGTCCCTGGTCATGACGGGGAACCTGACCTCCCAGTACTACACGACCAGCAGGGACTACGGCGTCTTCACCGACGACACCCGGGACGTCGCCTCCATCGAGAAGGTCTTCGACGCCGACTACACGGCCACCTCGATCACCCCCACCGACGGCGACCACCTCCTGTGGTCCCCCACCGACTCCCGCAACCGCCTGGTGTCGTTCGTCAACTCCGCGACGAAGAGCCTCGACGTGGAGGAGCTGGAGTTCAGCGACAGCACGGTGGTCAACGCCATCGTGGCCCGCGCGAAGGCCGGCGTGAAGGTACGGGTCGTCCTGGAGAACCCGTCGAACTACGCCAGCCAGGTCGCGTCCATCAAGGCAGCGGGCGGCACCGTCGTCGGCTACTCCGACCCCAACGGCTTCTTCATCCACGCCAAGGCCATGGTCGCCGACTACGGCCTGTCGACCCAGGAGGTCGAGGCGGGCTCGATGAACATCAGCAGCAACTCACTGAGCAACAACCGGGAGCTGGGCATCATCCTCACCGGCACGGGCGTGGCCCAGCCGGTGGCGCAGACGGTCGAAACGACGTTCAACGGTGACTACGCGGGCGGCACGGCGGCCTGATCTCCCGAGGGGCGGGTGGGTGCCGCCCGGCACCCACCCGCCCCTCCCTGTCAGTCCCGCAGGGTCTGCCGCTGTCCGCTCTCGGCGGACCTCTTGATGGCGTCCAGCAGGCGGTGCGTGCGCACGGCGGTACCGAAGTCCGGCTCGAACGGCTCCCCGGTACGGATCGCATGCGCCAGATCGACGTACACCTGGCGCACGTTGCGCATCGCGGGCGGCACATCGGCCGGCTGCGGCCGGTAGCGCTCGGGCACCTCCAGCTCCACCGGCCCACCGCCGCCCGCCGCGTGGGTGAGCACGAACTCGGGGCCGACCAGCGAGTCGTCCATGGAGCGCAGCACCAGCCGGCCGACACGCCCGTGCACCTCGATACGGAAGCCGTCGCCGTGCGGGCCGCCCGTCATGAAGTGCGCCGATGCGGCGGCACCGGACTGGAGCAGCCCGGCCACCGCGATCTGGTCCGGGGAGGTCACCTCGATCTCCCGACCGGTCTCCTCCAGCGTGATACGTCGGATCCGGGTCGTCAGCGTCGCCGACAGTTCGGTGAAGTCGCCGACGATGAAGCGGTACATGTCCATCGAGTGGCCGCCCACGACCGCCACGTGGTTGACGCCCTTGGTGTGGTCGAACAGCGCGGCGTACCGCTCGGACCAGACCTCCGGTGTCGACAGGGAGTACGTCAGCGAGGCCGACAGCACCTCTCCGACGAGGCCGTCCGCGACCAGGTCGCGCATCAGCCGGACCGCCGGATGGTGGCGGCTCTGCAGTCCCACCGCATGCCGCACCCCTGCGGACTCCGCCGCCGTCCGAAACCGCTCGGCTTGTGCCGCGGACAGGGCCAGCGGCCACTCGCCGTAGACGTGCTTGCCCGCCGCGATGGCCGCGGAGACCAGTCCGTCGCGGCGCGGAAGCTGTACGGCGATGGTGACCAGGTCGACCTCCGGGTGTGCCATGAGTGCCTCGGGGCCGGTGAAGGCGTGTCGGGCACCCCACACCTCGGCCGCGGCCCGCGCCGACGCGTCGCTGGTCCCGGCGACCGCGGTGATCTCGTAGTCGTCGAGCGCCGCGAGCGCCGGCAGATGCACCCCGTGTGCCCAGCCCCGCTGTGCGTGCGCGCCGACGACACCCACTCGGATCGTGTCCGCCATGATGAACACCCCACGTTTCCGTCCGTCTCGTCCGTCTGGTCGGCCGGTGGTATCAAGTGCCGGGCGTGCCCCGTGCGGCCCGGCTCACGCCCGGGTTCAGCGCCGCGCTGCTATCGCGCGGCGACGGTCTGCGCGGTCTGCGTCTCCGGCCGGACCGCGTCCTGCTCTCGGCGCCCGTCCCGCAGCACGAAGAACGTGACGGCCCAGGCGAGGAACACGAAGCCCGCGGCGAACAGGAAGGCCAGGCTGTAGCCGTCGCGCAGGGCCCGCACCTGTGTGGTGCCCTGGGAGATGAGTGAGTTGCTGTGCGTGGTGGCGACCGTCGCCAGGATCGCGAGACCGACCGCTGCGCCCGCCTGCTGCGCGGTGTTGTTCAGACCCGAGGCCAGGCCGGCGTCCTCGGGCGGGGCACCGGACATCGCCCGCATGATGACCGATGGAACGGTCAGGCCCATGCCGAAGCCCTGGATCACGAGAGCAGGGGCGACGTCCACCCAGTAGTCGCCGTCGACCGGAGCCCGGCCGAGCAGTAGCAGACCGCCGCCGAGGAACAGCAGGCCGGTCAGCAGGACCCGGCGGGTGCCGAAGCGTGCGGTGAGCCTCGCCGTGAACAACAGCGACATGGCGCCGATGACAAGCGGCGCGGGCAGGAAGGCCAGACCGGTCCGTGTCGAGTCGAAGCCCAGCACCCGCTGGAGGTAGAGGGCGTTGAGGAACTGGAACCCGAAGCCGGCCGCGAAGACGAGGATCACCACGGCGTTGGCACCGGTGATCTCCCGGCTGCGAAAGACGCGCAGCGCGAGCAGCGGGCGGGCGGCCTTGGCCTGGCGGAGCACGAACGCGGAAAGGAGCACCACCGAGACCGCGCCGCAGACGGCGAGCTCACCGGCACCGAACGTGTCCTCGGAGATCTGCGAGATGGTGAACACACCGAGTGAGAGGCCGGTGGTGACCAGGAGCGCGCCCAGCGCGTCCGCTCCCTCACGCAGTCCGAGGCCGCCTTGCGCGGCCGGCGTGCGTACACCGGCGACCAGCGCCACCACGCCGATGGGCAGGTTGATCAGAAACACCCAGTGCCAGCCCAGGACGTTGCTGATGACGCCGCCGGCGATCAGACCGACCGAGGCGCCGCCCGCCGACACGAAGCTGTAGACGCCCATGGCCTTGGCCTGGCCGCCGGGCTCCGGGTAGAGGCCCACGATCATGCCGAGCACCACCGCGGAGGCGAGCGCCGCGCCGATGCCCTGCAGGAAGCGGCCGGCGAGCAGCAGCTCTTGGCTGGTGGCGATCCCGCACAGCAGCGAGGCGATGGTGAAGGTGGCCAGACCGGTCAGGAACACCTTCTTGCCACCGATGAGGTCGCCCAGGCGCCCGGACAGGAGCAGCAGCCCGGCAAAGGCGATGAGATAGGAGTTCACCACCCAGGACAGGTCGCCCTGGGAGAAGCCGAGGTCGCTTTGGATGGCGGGCAGCGCGACGGTGAGGACCGTGCCGTCGAGGATGATCATCAGCTGCATCGCGCAGAGGATGGCGAGAGCCAATCCACGCGCGCCGGCTGACTTTCTTTCAGCAGAACTGTTTTCAATGGCCATGGCCGACTGCCTTCTTGTCGAAGCAGGACGATGCGCAGGATGTGACCGGGCGCACGGATGCCGCCGGGCGCGGACCGACTAGGTGCATGTCTTGTTACAGAGGTCATGTTCTGAAACCATCGCCGGCAGCGGAAGGAGGCACTTTCATGTCCCAGAGGAACACCCGTGTGACAACCCAGGTCAGCGGCTCACGTCAGTGCGAGTCTCCTGCCGCGGAGGCTGCCTGCTCGGTCCTCGAAGTCCTCGGACGGGTGAGCGGGAAGTGGAGTATCGGCATCCTGCTCGTCACCACCCAAGGCCCGGCACGCTTCACCGAACTGGAGCGCCAGGTCAAGGGCATCAGCCGCCGCATGCTCACCCTCACCCTGCGAAACCTGGAACGGGACGGCCTGCTGACCCGCACCGTCTACCCGACCGTTCCGCCCAAGGTCGAGTACACCGCCACCCCGATGGCCCGCGAGTTGTATGAATCGCTGCTGGCGCTGACCGGCTGGGCCGAACGCCACCGTCACCAGATCGACCAGGCCCGCGCCGCCTACGACAACCCCCAGGTGGAGGGGGAGGCCATCCCGGCCTCGGCAGCCTGAGAGGGGTGTTCTGCGGGCCGTTGCCGGAGTTCAGCTTGGATTGGCCTCCGGGACGACCGGTGCCGGGCGGGTGGGAGTGAGCCGGCCGGCCTCGGGTTCGGTGAGGATGCAACGACGGAGGGGACGACGTCACCGGCCGAGGTCCACTTCCGCCCACACGGTCTTGCGCGGCACCGGGCCGCCGCTCACGCCCCAGTGGTCCGCCAACTCCTCCACCAGCAGCATGCCGTAGCCGGACTCGCGGGGTGTCTCGCCGTCCCTGTCCTTGCCCTTGCGCTCCGGCTTGCGGTCCCCGCAGGTGTCCGTCACCTCGATGCGGAGTGTGGCCGGCGCGGCGACCGTCAGCGTGAGCCGGAAGCTCCGGCCGGGAACGCGGCCGTGCAGCGCCGCGTTCGCCGCGAACTCGGCGACGATCAGCCGCGCCGGGTCCAACGGCATTCCCCAGGCTTGCAGTTGCTCCGCCGCCAGCGGTCTGGCCAGCCGGTTCGGGTGATTTCTTAGGAGTCGTTGGCCTTCATCGAGAACGTACTGGGAGACACGTAGACATGACGCTCAAGGCTTCTGGAGCCGGTACCGAGGTGGAGTGGACAAAGAGCAGCTACAGCACGGCTGATGGCCCCGACTGCGTCGAAGTGGCGGCCGTCCCCGACCGCATCCTCGTCCGCGACTCCAAGGCCCCCCAAGGCCCCCGCCTCACCCTCGCCCCCGACGCCTGGGCGACCTTCCTGCCGTACGCCTCCGGGCGGTGAACGGGCGAGGCGGAGCACCCGTCAGGGGTGCTCCGCCTCGGATCAGGTCGTCGACCGACGCCTCCGCGCCCCGGGCCTGCGCTCGCTCGGCCGGGTGACCGGGTCCCCCGCCTCCAGCGCGGCCGCGCGGCGCCGGGCGCCGAAGTCGGCCAGGGCCTCGGCCAGCTTGAGCACCGACGGTTCCGGGGCCATGACGTCGACCCGCAGGCCGTGCTCCTCGGCGGTCTTGGCCGTGGCGGGGCCGATGCACGCGATCACCGTCACGTTGTGCGGCTTGCCCGCGATGCCCACCAGGTTCCGCACCGTGGAGGAGGAGGTGAACAGCACGGCGTCGAACCCGCCGCCCTTGATCGCCTCACGGGTCTCCGCCGGCGGCGGCGAGGCGCGCACGGTCCGGTAGGCCGTGACGTCGTCGACCTCCCAGCCCAGCTCGATCAGCCCGGCGACGAGCGTCTCGGTGGCGATGTCCGCGCGCGGCAGGAAGACACGGTCGATCGGGTCGAAGACCGGGTCGTACGGCGGCCAGTCCTCCAGCAGGCCGGCGGCGGACTGCTCCCCGCTCGGCACCAGGTCCGGCTTCACGCCGAAGGCGATCAGCGCCTTCGCGGTCTGCTCGCCCACCGCCGCGACCTTGATACCGGCGAAGGCGCGGGCGTCGAGGCCGTACTCCTCGAACTTCTCGCGGACCGCCTTGACCGCGTTGACCGAGGTGAACGCGATCCACTCGTAGCGGCCCGTCACCAGGCCCTTGACCGCGCGCTCCATCTGCTGGGGCGTGCGCGGCGGCTCCACGGCGATGGTCGGGACCTCGTGCGGCACGGCCCCGTAGGACACCAGCTGGTCGGAGAGCGAGACCGCCTGCTCCTTGGTGCGCGGCACGAGCACCTTCCAGCCGAACAGCGGCTTGGACTCGAACCACGAGAGCTGGTCGCGCTGCGCGGCGGCGGAACGCTCACCGACCACTGCTATCACCGGCCGCCCGCCGTCCGGGGACGGCAGGACCTTCGCCTGCTTCAGGGTCTGGGCGATGGTGCCGAGGGTCGCCGTCCAGGTGCGCTGGCGGGTGGTCGTACCGGCGACCGTGACGCTCAGCGGGGTGTCCGGCTTGCGGCCCGCCGACACCAGCTCCCCGGCCGCCGCGGCGACCGAGTCGAGCGTGGTCGACACCACGACCGTGCCGTCCGACGCGCCGACCTCGGTCCAGCACCGGTCGGAGGCCGTACGGGCGTCCACGAACCGCACGTCGGCACCCTGCGCGTCGCGCAGCGGCACACCGGCGTACGCGGGCACGCCGACGGCGCTGGCGATGCCGGGCACGACCTCGAAGGGCACACCCGCGGCGGCGCAGGCGAGCATTTCCTCGGCGGCGTACGTATCAAGTCCCGGGTCCCCGGACACCGCACGGACGACCCGCCTGCCGCCCCGCGCGGCCTCCATGACAAGATGTGCGGCATCCCGCACTGCGGGAACCCCAGCGGATGTTGACGTGCCGTCAACGACCGTCAGCTGGGGCGCGCCCGTGCCCGGAGCCTGGTCCGAGGAAGGACCGCCGTCCGTGTGCACGACGGTGACGCCCTGCCTGGCGTGCGTGCGTACGACGTCGAGCACCTCGTGCTCGGCGACGAGGACGTCCGCGTTCGCCAGCGCCTCGACGGCGCGCAGTGTGAGCAGTCCCGGATCTCCGGGTCCGGCACCGAGGAAGGTGACGTGCCCGTGTTCAGGACCGGCGGGAAGGGTGGTGGGGCTCACTGTGCTCGCTCCCCCATCAGACCGGCCGCGCCCTGGGCAAGCATCTCGGTGGCGAGTTCGCGACCGAGCGCCATCGCCTGCTCATGCGTCCGGGGTACGGGACCGGTGGTGGACAGCTGCACCAGCGAGGTGCCGTCGGTCGTGCCGACGACGCCGCGCAGGCGCATTTCCTTGACAATCTGCCCGTCGGCCAGAAGGTCGGCCAGCGCACCCACAGGGGCGCTGCAACCGGCCTCCAGGGCGGCGAGCAGTGATCGCTCGGCGGTCACGGCGGCCCGCGTGAGCGGGTCGTCGAGCTCGGCGAGCGCGGCGATCAGGTCCGCGTTGTCCGCGGCGCACTCGATCGCCAGTGCCCCCTGGCCGGGGGCGGGCAGAACCCTGTCGACCGACAGGAAGTCGGTCACCTCGTCGCCGCGGCCGATGCGGTTCAGGCCGGCCGCGGCCAGCACGACCGCGTCCAGCTCGCCGCCGCGGACGAAACCGATGCGCGTGTCGACGTTGCCGCGTATCGGGACCGTCTCGATGTCCAGCCCGTGGCTGCGCGCGTACGCGTTCAGCTGCGCCATGCGGCGCGGCGAGCCGGTGCCTATGCGCGCCCCGCGGGGCAGGTCGGTGAACTTCAGCGCGTCCCGGGCGACGATCACGTCGCGCGGGTCCTCGCGCTCCGGTACGGCGGCCAGGACCAGGTCCTCGGGCTGCGCGGTCGGCAGGTCCTTGAGCGAATGAACCGCGAAGTCGACCTCGCCCCGCAGCAGCGCGTCGCGCAGCGCCGTGACGAACACGCCCGTGCCGCCGATCTGCGCGAGGTGCTCGCGCGAGGTGTCACCGTAAGTGGTGATCTCGACGAGCTCGACGGGCCGTCCGGTCACCCGGCTCACGGCGTCCGCCACCTGCCCGGACTGGGCCATGGCGAGCTTGCTCCGCCTGGTCCCCAGCCGCAGGGCCTCACTTGTTCGCCCGAGGGGCGCCTCAGCCGGTGTCGGGAGCCCGACCGTGCTCACCCCTTCGGGCCCGCGCGCACTCGTGCTCCCGACACCGGCGCGCCCCTCCGGCTCACGTGCCTTGTCACTCATGCCGGCCCTCGGTTCCTGCCGTTCGTGTCGACGTACGCGCCGACTTTCCTGACGCTCGAGTCGACGCTCTTGACGCTCGCGTCGACTTTGTCGTCGATGTTCTTTTCGCCGTCCGCCCGGGAGACGGAGGCAACCGTCTCGGCATCGAGGTCGAACAGGGTGCGCAGCGCGTCCGCGTACCCGGCGCCGCCGGGCTCGGCCGCGAGCTGCTTGACCCGGACGGTCGGCGCGTGCAGCAGCTTGTCCACGACGCGCCGCACGGTCTGGGTGATCTCCGCGCGGTGCTTGTCGTCGAGGCCGGGCAGCCGCCCTTCCAGGCGGGCGATCTCACCGGCCACCACGTCGGCGGCCATGCTGCGCAGCGCGACCACGGTGGGCGTGATGTGCGCCGCCCGCAGAGCCGCGCCGAAGGCCGCGACCTCGTCGGAGACGATGCGCCGTACGGCGTCGACGTCGGCCGCCATCGGCGCGTCCGCGGAGGCCTCGGCGAGGGACTCGATGTCGACCAGGCGCACCCCGGCCAGCCGGTGCACGGCCGCGTCGACGTCGCGCGGCATGGCGAGGTCGAGGAGGAACAGTACCGGCTCCGGCCGCGGGGCCCCGGTGACCTGCTCGGGCTTGCGGCGCTCGGGGATGCGGCCGACGGTGGCGACGGTCGCGGCGAGCGCGGTGATCAGCTCGGCGTCGGCCTCGGCGCTGCGGCGGGCGGACTCCCGGCGGTCCACGCCGTTGTCCACCCAGGTGGCGTGCTGCTCCAGGGTGGCCGCGTCCATGCCGGCCACGGCGGCCTCGCCCATCACGGAGAAACCTGCCTGCACGGCGGTCAGGTCGAGGGGGCAGTTCTCCTCGCCCACGCCGGTGGGCGGCAGCGGCGTGTCCCGGACGTCCTTCCCGGCCGGCGTGCGGCGGTCCTCGGCGTCCTCGGTCCGGCGCTCGCCGCCGGCGTCCGCGACGGGCCGTCCGGTGCGGCTCTCGACCGCGGCTGCGATCGTCCCGGCCGGCAGGACCAGCCCGGTCGCGCCGGTGCAGGAGACGGCGACGTCGGCACGTGTCAGCTCGAACGGCACCGCGTCCATCGGTACCGCGCGGGCCAGCACGTCCGTGTCGTCGCCCTCGGTGAGGATCCGGGCGAGGCGCGCGGCGCGGTCCTGGGTGCGGTTGGCGACGACGATCTCGGCGACCCCGGCGCGCGCGAGCGTCGCGGCGGCCAGCGAGGACATCGACCCGGCGCCGATGACCAGCGCCTTCTTGCCGGTGGCCCAGGTCTGCACGTCCGCGCCCGCGGACAGCTGCTCCAGCCCGAAGGTGACCAGGGACTGCCCGGCGCGGTCGATGCCGGTCTCGGAGTGGGCCCGCTTGCCGACCCTGAGCGCCTGCTGGAACAGGTCGTTCAGCAGGCGTCCGGCGGTGTGCAGCTCCTGCGCCCTGGCCAGCGAGTCCTTTATCTGGCCGAGGATCTGGCCCTCGCCGACGACCATCGAGTCCAGCCCGCAGGCCACCGAGAACAGGTGGTGGACGGCCCGGTCCTCGTAGTGCACGTAGAGGTAGGGCGTGAGCTCCTCCAGGCCGACCCCGCTGTGCTGGGCGAGCAGCGTGGACAGCTCGGCGACACCGGCGTGGAACTTGTCCACGTCGGCGTACAGCTCGATGCGGTTGCAGGTGGCCAGCAGGGCGGCCTCGGCGGCCGGCTCGGCGGCGACGGTGCCCCGCAGCAGCTTGAACTGCGCGTCCGGGTTCAGCGAGGCCCGCTCCAGGACGCTGACCGGGGCGCTGCGGTGGCTCAGCCCGACGACGAGGAGACTCATGCCGGCATCACGGCGGGCACGTCCCCGTCGGGTCCCTGGTCGGCGGACTCGCCGCGGGCAGCGGCGGCGGGCAGCGCGCCGGCGGCGGCCTCCTCGCCGGCCTTGCGCTGCTCGTGGAAGGCGAGGATCTGCAGCTCGATGGAGAGGTCGACCTTGCGCACGTCGACGCCGTCGGGGACGGACAGCACGGTCGGGGCGAAGTTCAGGATGGAGGTGACTCCGGCGGCCACCAGGCGGTCGCAGACCTGCTGGGCGGCGCCCGCGGGGGTCGCGATCACGCCGATCGACACGCCGTTGTCCTGGATGATCTTCTCGAGCTCGTCGGTGTGCTGGACCGGGATGCCGGCGACGGGCTTTCCGGCCATCGCGGGGTCGGCGTCGATGAGGGCGGCGACCCGGAACCCGCGGGAGGCGAAGCCGCCGTAGTTGGCGAGCGCGGCGCCGAGGTTGCCGATACCGACGATCACAACCGGCCAGTCCTGGGTGAGGCCCAGTTCGCGGGAGATCTGGTACACGAGATACTCGACGTCGTAGCCCACGCCCCGCGTCCCGTAGGAGCCGAGGTAGGAGAAGTCCTTGCGCAGCTTGGCGGAGTTGACTCCCGCCGCGGCCGCGAGCTCCTCGGAGGAGACCGTGGGGACCGAGCGCTCCGACAACGCGGTCAGGGCTCGGAGGTACAGCGGAAGCCTGGCGACGGTGGCCTCGGGAATCCCTCGGCTGCGGGTCGCCGGTCGGTGAGTTCGGCCAGTTGCCACGGTGCTCCTGCGGGTAGAGCGGGGCTGTGGGCGGTCGTACGTCCCCGGACCGCCCCGTCGAATGCAGGCTATGTCTTTGTGAACGCGTGCACAAAGATGGTGTCCGATTTGCCCGGCCAACGTGACCGGGGTCACGCGCCCCTGGCGCACCGGCGAGGAACCGGCGCACAGGCACCCGCGCTCCTTCATTGTTGGGGGCAAAACCGCACACTCTCCTCTACGATCCCCACCCCCGAGACCAAGACGCCGTCGATCCTAAGCGAATTTCCCGCCGTTTGTACTAGGCGGTCAGTGCCTTGCGCAGACGCTCCTCGTCCACACGCCAGAAGGTGTGCTGGGCGCCGTCGACGAGGACCACGGGGATCTGCTCCCAGTACGCGTCGTGCAACCGCTGGTCCTGGGTGATGTCCTTCGCCTCCCAGGGGACGCCGAGGTCGGCGCAGACCTTCTCCACGACGGCCTGCGCGTCGTCGCACAGATGACAGCCGGGCTTGCGGATCAGCGTGACGAGCCGGTCCTGGGGAGCCGGGGACTTACGGCGGAAGATGGGACTCATGTCGGCCATTCTCGCGCCGTCGCGGCGGTGCGGGACCCCGCCCGCGCGAGCCGCGCCGCGAGCGCCCGGCCTGCCGGATCCGCGCGCCGACACGCCGGTCGCGCGACTTCTTTAACGACACCGTCGCGGAGAGTTCACGGGCTGCGAACCTCGCACGTCCGGAACCACCCCGCGCACTGGCTATGCTCACGCCATGGCCGCTCTCGGATGGCTCACACCCCGTAGGCGCTCCGCCACGGCGCGGAGCGTGTTGGCAGGCGAGGCCTCGGCGGAGGCAGCACGCAAGTCCACACAGGAACAGGAAGTGCCCTCGGCGCCGGAGGTCACGCCGTTCCCGGTCCAGGGCGACGACAAGGCAGCCGCCTTCTTCGACCTGGACAACACCGTGATGCAGGGCGCCGCGCTGTTCCACTTCGGCCGGGGCCTGTACAAGCGGAGGTTCTTCGAGACCCGCGACCTGGCCCGGTTCGCCTGGCAGCAGGCGTGGTTCCGGCTGGCCGGCGTCGAGGACCCCGAGCACATGCAGGAGGCGCGCGACTCTGCGCTGTCCATCGTCCAGGGCCACCGCGTCGCCGAACTGCAGTCGATCGGCGAGGAGATCTACGACGAGTACATGGCCGAGCGGATCTGGCCCGGCACGCGCGCGCTGGCGCAGGCCCACCTGGACGCGGGCCAGAAGGTGTGGCTCGTCACGGCCGCGCCGGTGGAGATCGCCCAGGTGATCGCCCGCCGCCTGGGACTGACCGGCGCGCTCGGCACGGTGGCCGAGTCGATCGACGGCGTCTACACCGGCCGGCTGGTCGGCGAGCCCCTGCACGGCCCGGCGAAGGCGGAGGCGGTACGCGCCCTGGCGGCGGCGGAGGGCCTGCACCTGTCCCGGTGCGCCGCCTACAGCGACTCCCACAACGACATCCCCATGCTGTCCCTGGTCGGCCACCCCTACGCCATCAACCCCGACAGCAAGCTCCGCCGGCACGCCCGCGAGATGGACTGGCGGCTGCGCGACTACCGCACGGGCCGCAAGGCGGCCAAGGTCGGCATCCCCGCGGCGGCGGGCGTGGGCGCGGTGGCCGGCGGCACGGCGGCCGCGATCGCGCTGCACCGGCGGCGCCGGTAACCGGGACGGCCGCAGGCACCCTGCCGTCGGGACGGCCCGGCACCGACCCACCGTCGGGACGGCCCGGCACCGTCCCACCGTCGGGACGGCCCGCGTCAACCGCGACCGGGACGGCGTCACTCCGTCACCGGGGTGGCCGGATGGCTCCGTTGACGGAACGTTTCCGGGTGACGCCTCTGATCGGGCCGCGCCACACCCGGTTCCCAGGGCAAGCGGTCGAACGTACCCACGCACTGGCCTGGCCATTCCTGTTGGCCGTACACCGCCACAACATGCCCCGGAGTCACCGGAACGCGAACTCGATCGATCAACAAACGGTCACTCTGTTGCACTTGATCGGGCGTCAATCGGTTACGGAAGCGACGTAATCGACGATTTGAGCAACTCGGTGTAGCAGCACCTATACGAAGCGTTATTCTCCTCAGACGCAAACCGGTACCCCTCCGTCGCTACGACGGGTGAACGGTTCCGCACTGCACGTGATGGAAGCTCTGCCTCTGGGAGTCCCGTGTACGCAAACGTCGGGGTTGACGCCTCGGGCCTGGCTACGCTCCGCGCTACGGTCCTGGGCCTGCTGCGCGGTCTCGTCCCCACCGCGTACGCCGGTCCCGCATTCGCCACTGCCGCCCCCGTGGGCCCACGCTACGCGCTGGCCGACGGCATGGAGCAGGCTCAGGCGCGCAGCGCCGTCGTCGACGGACGCCGCTCGGGGGACGGGCGGGCGGCCGCCAGGCGAGGGCGGCCGGCGGGCGCGGCCACCGTCCGCCGCCCGGCCGCGGACAGCGACAGCGCCCGGATGATGGACCTCGTGGAGCGCGCCCAGGCCGGCGAGGCCGAGGCCTTCGGCCGCCTCTACGACCAGTACAGCGACACGGTGTACCGCTACATCTACTACCGGGTGGGCGGGAAGGCGACGGCCGAGGACCTCACCAGCGAGACCTTTCTGCGGGCCCTGCGCCGCATCGGCACCTTCACCTGGCAGGGCCGCGACTTCGGCGCCTGGCTGGTCACCATCGCCCGCAACCTCGTCGCCGACCACTTCAAGTCCAGCCGCTTCCGGCTGGAGGTCACCACCGGCGAGATGCTCGACGCCAACGAGGTCGAGCGCTCCCCGGAGGACTCCGTCCTGGAGTCCCTGTCCAACGCCGCCCTGCTGGACGCCGTACGGCGGCTCAACCCCCAGCAGCAGGAGTGCGTGACGCTCCGCTTCCTGCAGGGCCTGTCCGTCGCGGAGACCGCACGAGTGATGGGAAAGAACGAGGGCGCCATCAAGACCCTCCAGTACCGGGCCGTGCGGACCCTCGCCCGCCTCCTGCCCGAAGACGCCCGCTGAGCCGTACACGCTCAGCGACGTTCAACTCACGTTCTGTTGCACCGCGTTGACTTCCCGACCTGATCCTCGTTCGTCCGTAACCCAAGTGCCGAGCCGCTCGTTGTGCGGGATACAGGCTCCCTGTGGTCACGTCCTGGCCCACGCTGATCACCCGATCGCGTGGACGCGGGTGTGGACGTGCAACCCTCAGGTCCCCTGGGGAGTCGACCGTCATGACGAGAGGAGGTGCCGCCAGTGATCGCGAACGTATCGGCGCACCGGCGGGCGAACGCCTTCGCCCAGGCCCTGGAGGAGCTGTCCGACCAGGGCACAGCGGCCGAGCAGTCCGAAGGACCGGCACCGGCCCCGGCTGATGCGGAACAGACCGAGCGGGGCCGTCTGCCGGCCCTCGCCGCCGGTCTCGGCGCACTGCCCCGGCCGGAGCTGGACCCCGAGGTCAAGGTCGTCCAGCGGGCCCAACTGGTGGCCGCGATGGAGGCCATGCTGCAGGAGGGCACCGCGAGCGGCGAAGCGGGCGATCTGGTCCCCGAGCAGCGAAGCCATCGGGCGCGGGGTGCCCACCGGGCGAGCGGCCTGGGGAAACTGCGGCCGCGTACCCGGCTGACCAAGGGCCTGGCCGCGGGCGGGCTCAGTATGGGTGTGGCGGCGAGCGCCTTCGGCGGAGTGGCCGCTGCCAGCTCCGACGCCCTGCCCGGTGACTCGCTCTACGGCCTCAAACGCGGCATCGAGGACTTCAAGCTCAACTACCTGACCGAGAACGCCGACGAGCAGGGCCAGGCCTACCTCGACCTGGCCTCCACCCGGCTGAACGAGGCCCGCCGGCTGATGGAGCGCGGCCGCAGCGGCGCGCTCGACCACGAGTCGCTCGGCGAGGTCCGGCGCACCCTGGTGGGCATGCAGCACGACGCGGCGGAGGGCCACCGCCTGCTGCACGAGGCGTACGAGCGCGACCCCGACTCCCTGGGCCCCATCCAGGCCCTCTCCACCTTCTCCCGGTCCCACCGCGAGGCCTGGGGCGCACTGCGCGAACGGCTGCCCGTGCAGCTCGGGGACGTCAGTCAGCAGGTGTCGTCGGTGTTCGCCGCCATAGACGAAGAGGTGGCCCCGCTGCAGTCGCTGCTCCCCCCGTCCCCGAGCCAGGGGGGAAGCGACGGTCAGCGGCACGGCACCACCCCGTCCTCGTCCGGCGGCGCCTCGTCCGGCTACGGCCACTCGGCGCAGCCCAGCACCGGCAGCGGCCCCACCGCGGGCGGCAGGCAGTCCGGCAGCGGCAGCCCCAGCAAGTCGACCGGCTCCGGCAGCGAGAGCGACGGACTGATCGGCGGCAGCACCGGCGGTCTGCTCGACCCGCCCAAGACCGGCAGCGCCTCGCCGTCCGCCGGCACGTCGCCCAGCAGCGCCCCGGCAGTCACCATCCCGCCGCTGCTCCCGGGCCTGCTCCCCGGCCTCGGCATCGAGGGGGAGAACGCGCCGTAGACGGGCGTACGACGACGGGGGCGCCCTCTTTCCCCAGAGGGCGCCCCCGTCGTCGTAGCGGGCCGTACAGGGCGCGCAGAGGTCAGAAGAAGACCGACCGGCGCTGCACCAGCAGCTTGTAGAGCGTGTGCTGGATCTGCTCCCGGACCTGGTCGGTCAGGTTGAACATCAGCATCGGGTCCTCGGCCGCCTCCGGCGGATAGGCGTCCGTCGGGATCGGCTCCCCGAACTGGATGGTCCACTTCGTCGGCAGCGGGATCGCGCCCAGCGGGCCCAGCCACGGGAAGGTCGGCGTGAGCGGGAAGTACGGGAAGCCCAGCAGCCGCGCGACCGTCTTGGCGTTGCCGATCATCGGGTAGATCTCCTCGGCCCCGACGATCGAGCAGGGGATGATCGGGGTGCCCTGACGCAGAGCGGTGGAGACGAAGCCGCCGCGGCCGAATCGCTGGAGCTTGTAGCGCTCGCCGAAGGGCTTGCCGATGCCCTTGAAGCCCTCCGGCATCACCCCGACCAGTTCGCCCTGCCGCAGGAGCCGTTCGGCGTCCTCGGCGCAGGCGAGGGTGTGGCCGAGCTTGCGGGCCAGCTCGTTGACCACCGGCAGCACGAAGACCAGGTCGGCCGCCAGCAGCCGCAGATGCCGGCCGGCGGGATGGTGGTCGTGCACGGCGACCTGCATCATCAGGCCGTCCAGCGGGACGGTCCCGGAGTGGTTGGCGACGATCAGCGCCCCTCCCTTGTCCGGGATGTTCTCCACGCCCTTCACGTCCACCCGGAAGTACTTCTCGTACACCGGCCGGAGCAGGGACATCAGGACCTGGTCGGTGAGTTCGGCGTCGTAGCCGAAGTCGTCGACCTCGTAGTCCCCGGTGAGGCGGCGGCGCAGGAACGACAGGCCGCTCGCGATGCGCCGTTCGAGCCCGCCGTGCCACTGCGGCGGGCGGGGCTCCTGGGGCTGCTGTTCCTCCGGGGTCACAGGGACATCCTCCTGCGGAACGCCCCTGGTGGGCAGGGGCTGGACCTCCCGGACCAGGGCCGGTTCGCCGCCGGTGCGTCGGCTCCCGGCGCTCCGGCGCCGCTGCGGCCGCTGCGCGGCGCCCCCGCGGGACCGGTCGTCGTCGAACGGAATGACCTTGGCGTCCGCCATCGTTGCTGCGCTCCTCAGTTGGCGCTGTGCGTCGGGGGGTGGCCGCTGTCCCCGGGGGACAGCGCGACGATCCGGTCGACGGCCCTCGCGAGGACCTCCGGCGGCAGGAGTCCGGGGCCGCGGCTGCGGGCGAAGTCCGCGAAGGTCTCCGCGGTCGTGTACCTCGGCACAAAACCCAGGGTCTCGCGCATCTGGTCCGTCGCCACGACCCGGCCGTGAGTGAGCAATCGGATCTGCTCGGGTGAGAAGTCCGTCATGCCCAGAGTACGCACCAGCGAGCCCGTCCAGGTGACCGCGGGCAGCAGCAGCGGCACGGTGGGGCGGCCGAGCCGTCGCGCACACTGGGAGAGCAGCAGCACACCGTCCCCGGCGATGTTGAAGGTGCCGCTGTTGAGCGTGCCGCGGCGCGGCTCGTGCGAGGCGAGCCGCAGCACCTCGATCACGTCGTCCTCGTGCGCGAACTGCAGCCGCGGGTCGTAGCCGAACACCGTCGGCAGGAGCGGCAGCGAGAAGTACGAGGCGAGCGGCGCGTCCGCGGTCGGGCCGAGGATGTTGGCGAACCTGAGCACGCACACGGCGACGTCCGGCCGCCGCCGCGCGAAGCCCCGGACGTATCCCTCCACCTCGACCGCGTCCTTGGCGAAGCCGCCGCTGGGCAGGGACTTGGGCGGGGTGGTCTCGGTGAACACGGCCGGGTCACGGGGCGCGGACCCGTAGACGTTGGTGCTGGACTTCACCACCAGCCGCCGGACGCCCGGGGACTTCTGGCAGGCGCCGAGCAGCTGCATGGTCCCGATGACGTTGGTCTCCTTGACCGTGGCCCGGTTGCCGCTGCCGAGCGCGGTGCCCGAGACGTCCATGTGGACCACCGTGTCGGCGGAGGTCTCGGCGAGCACGCGCGCGATGCCGGGCTGCCGGATGTCCGCCTGGATGAACTCTGCACCGCCCAGATGGTGCTCGGGCGGGACCGCGTCCACGCCGACGACCCGGTCCACCTGCGGGTCACGCTGGATCCGCCGTACGAACCGGCCCGCCAGCTGACGGGCCACTCCGGTCACCAGCACGATCTGTCCCAAGATCAGCGCCTTCCTCTCCAGGACCCCGTATCCCGCCGCGTTCCCCGTCTGCGGCCAACCTATCGGGTCGATGTTGCGCTGTGATGACCGCCCGATGCGTGAAGTGACGATACGCGCGAACGTACGAACAGACCCGGCCGCCGAACGGGGACGGCCGACGGACCGGACCAGGGCGCCGGAGGGGCCGCGTCGCGGACGGGCCCCGACAAACGCGTGGCCCCCCACCGGATGCGGTGGGGGGCCACGGACACGCTCTCGCGATGTCGCGCTACCTCGTAGCGACTGGCGTCACTACTTCTTGTTGCGACGCTGGACGCGGGTGCGCTTGAGCAGCTTGCGGTGCTTCTTCTTGGCCATCCGCTTGCGCCGCTTCTTGATTACAGAGCCCACGACTACCCTCGCTCACTTCTCATCACTCGGTGTTTGGGCGCCATGGGCCCATACGACCTACGAGGGGCCAGCCTACCCGTCCGAGCGCTGAGGTCGTAATCGAGGTGACCGGGGGACCCGGGAAGTACTGGGTGCCGGATCCCGCCGGTTCGTCGTCAGGCGGTTTCCACCCCCACGTAACTCTCGCGAAGGTACTCGTGAACCGCTTGCTCGGGGACGCGGAAGGACCGCCCCACCCGGATCGCGGGCAGATGACCGCTGTGCACCAGCCGGTACACGGTCATCTTCGACACTCGCATCACCGAGGCGACCTCCGCCACGGTAAGGAACTGAACCTCGTTCAGAGGCCTCTCGCCAGCTGCAGCCATGACACACCTGAACCTTCCGCACTCGACGGCCACCGGCTTCCCCTTCCGGTGACTCTTCGTCGCTGCGTGCTCACTCCCCAATGTAGGGGCGTGTGATGCGAGTGGGGAAGAGGTGCACCCATCGGCGGCCTACTGTGACAGACGCGCTCGATTGAGTACGTAGCGGGTGAGCGGGCGGTAGTAAGCGGGCCGTACGGCGTCGTCGAGCGGAACGACGACGGACACGCGCCCCTCCGCCTCCCCCACGAACGGCGCCGGGTCGTCCGTGTCGGCCAGACCGATGGCCTCGAACCCCAGCTGACCTGCTCCGCAGACCCATCCATGGTCACCGATCACCAGCTCGGGCAGCGGACCGCCGGCGTCGGCGGCCGCGGCCAGGGCGAGCCGAACCGGCAGCGGCGAGTGCGTGTGCGCGCCGGGCTCACAACCGGGGCGTTCCGTCCCGGGCGGCCGGACCAGGGCGACTCCCCGTACGTAGGCGAGGTTGTGCGTGCGTAGACCGAACCGGGTCGTTATGTCGACACAGCGACCCTGCGCCGGGGTGAGGACGGTACATCCGGCCGCCGACAGGGCATCGGCCAAGGCGGCGTAGAAACCGAGCAGCCGATGGGGGTGGCCGGTGCCGAGCAGCACCGGCGCGCCGCGCCGGGCGGCCGCGGCGAGCCGCTCGGCGAAGGCCTCCAGGGCGGCGAGGGTCAGCTCCGGGTCGATCACGTCATGGCCGGAGATGTGATCCGGATCCGCCGAGACGCCGCACTTCTCGGCCATCAACGCGATCAAATCCCCCTGCGCCCAGGCGCGTTCGGGATCGATGCCGATCAGCGCGCGGGGATCGCGAGCCGCGAACAAGCGGTACCTCCGCAGGCTCTCCTCCCGTGAGGTGGCCACGGTCCCGGCCAGACGAGCCGCCACCAGATGGGCGCGCAGCGCCGCGGTGCTCAACACGCCAGCGATGGTGACGGACCACGGACACAGGCGTCACGGAAACAGGGGAACACCGCACAGTTGGCCTAAAGAACGTGCAGCCTGAAGAGCATTGAGCCTGAGCCGTGCCCCCCTGAAGAGCCTTGAACCTGAGCGGCCTTGAACCTGAGCGGCGTCGAGCCTGACGAACGTTGCAGCGCCCCGCCTACGCCAGCAGTCCCCGCAGCGGGAACACCGCCCGGCGGGTCGCCAGGACCGCCTGGTCCAGCCGGTCCGCCGGGTCGTACCCCGCCTCCCAGTCGCTCCAGGACACCGGCCAGCGCCCGTCCGTCATCCGCATCGGACCCAACTGCCGTGTCCTGGCGAACACTTCCTGCCGCCAGCTCTCCGGGATCACCGTCTCCGGCTCCACCGGCCGCCCGGCCGCGATGCCCACCAGGTGCGTCCAGGACCGCGGTACGACCTCCACCACCGCGTACCCGCCCCCGCCCAGCGCCACCCAGCGCCCGCCGGCGTGCTCGTGCGCCAGGTCGTGGCAGGCCACCTGTACCGCCCGCTGCGCGTCCAGCGACACCGCCAGGTGCGCCAGCGGGTCCTCGAAGTGCGTGTCGGCGCCGTGCTGCGTCACCAGGACCTGTGGGCGGAAGCCGGCGAGCAGCTCCGGCACCACCGCGTGGAAGGCCCGCAGCCACCCCGCGTCCCCCGTGCCGGCCGGCAGCGCCACGTTCACAGCCGAGCCCTCGGCGGACGGCGCCCCGGTCTCCTCCGGCCATCCGGTCTGCGGGAACAGCGTCCGGGGATGCTCGTGCAGCGAGATCGTCAGCACCCGGGGGTCCTCCCAGAACGCCGCCTGCACGCCGTCCCCGTGGTGCACGTCGACATCGACGTACGCGACCCGCTCCGCCCCCAGTTCGAGCAGGCGCGCGATCGCCAGCGCGGCGTCGTTGTAGACGCAGAACCCGGAGGCGCTGCCCGGCATGGCATGGTGCAGCCCGCCGGCGAAGTTCACCGCGTGCAGCGCCTCCCCGCGCCACACGGCCTCCGCGGCCCCCACCGACTGCCCCGCGATCAGCGCGGACACCTCGTGCATCCCGGCGAAGGCGGGGTCGTCCAGCGTACCGAGCCCGTACGACCCGTCGCAGGCCTGCGGGGCGGCCGACGCGGCCTTCACCGCCTCGATGTAGTCCTGCCGGTGGACGAGGCGCAGCGTCGACTCACCGGCCGGTTTGGCCGCGACGACCCGTGCCGCGCGGTCGAGCCCGAGGGCGTCGACCAGTTTCCGGGTCAGGGCCAGCCGGACCGGATCCATCGGATGGTCCGGGCCGAAGTCATAGCCCGTTACTGCCTCGTCCCACATCAGCTGTGCGCGGCCGCTCATGGTGGTCACCGTATCGGTCCGGTTGACGGGCGAACGAACGGGCGTACACCAACGTCACCAGCACCAACACCATCGGCACCAGCATGGCCCCGCGGTAGTTCCAGGCGTCGCCGAGCGCCCCCACCAAGGGCGAACCGACCAGGAAACCCACGTAGTTGAAGATGTTGAGCCGGGCGACGGCCGCGTCCGACGCCCCCGGGAACAGCCGGCCGGCGGCCGCGAAGGTCTGCGGCACGAGCACGCACAGTCCCAGGCCCACCAGGGTGAACCCCAGCATCCCCGCCCAGGCGCCGGGCGCCCCGGCGACTACCGCGAACCCCGCCGCCGCCACCAGCGCGCCCAGCCGTACGACGGCCACCGCCCCGAACCGCCGCACCCCGAAGTCCCCGATCGCCCGCCCGAGGAGCGTGGTGACCATGTAGACGTTGTACGGCACCGTCGCCAGCTGCTCCGAGCTGCCCAGCACGTCCTGGAGGTACTTCGCGCTCCAGTTGGAGACCGTCGAGTCGCCGATGTAAGCGAAGGTCATCACCAGACACAGCGGCAGCAGCAGCCGGAAGACGACGGACCCGCCGCCCGGGCTCCCGGCCCCGCCCCCCGTGTCCGGTACGGCGGTGCTGTCGCCGTCGACGTACCAGTGGCTCCCCACGAAGGCCGCCGGCACCAGCACCAGCACGACCGGCAGGTACGACACGACCAGTGCCAGATGCCAGTGCGCCCCCGCCCAGGCCAGCGAGGCGCCCACGATCCCGCCCAGGCTGTAGGCCGCGTGGAAGCCGAGCATGATGCTGCGGCCGTACGTCCGCTGCAGGCTCACCCCGAGCATGTTCATCGACGCGTCCAGCGCCCCCACGGCCAGCCCGAAGACCACGAGTGCGGCGGCCAGTTCGGCGACCTGGTCGCCGGCCCCGACACCGAGCAGGGCCAGCAGCACGACGGGCTGGGACCAGCGCAGCACCCGGCTGGGCCGGATCCGCTTCACCAGGTGCTCGGTCGTCACGCTGCCGACTCCGGCCAGGACCGGCACGGCCGCGAGGAAGGCGGGGAGCAGCGCGTCCGAGACGCCGTAGCGGTCCTGGATCGCGGGAATGCGCGTCACGAGAAGGGCGAAGGCGGCGCCCTGCGCGAAGAAGCTGAACGCCAACGAGGCCCTGCCGCGCCGCAGCACTTCTGTCATGGCGGCGAGCGTAGGGCCCCGGGCTACCTGTGGGTAGATCCGGCCAAAGATGAATTCGGCTCAGTTTTCTGGTTCGGTTCTCGGACCGTCCTGCGGCTGGGCCTCACTGGGCGGGCCGCATGGACGGAGGTCACTGGGCGGGCGTCACGGCCGGCACGGGGGCCGGCCGGGGCGCCGGGGGCGTGGGGCGAGCGGCGGGAGAGTCGGCTTCGGCGCCCATGGACGCGGCGGCCGTGGTCCCGGTCCTCGTCCCGGTCTCCGCCTCGGCGATCAGCATGCGGGCCATCGGACCGGCGGCCACCGCCCCGCTGACCAGGAAACCGAGGACCATCGCGGTCACCATCACGACCGAACCCAGCCAGACCATCGTGCCGACGGGCAGCGTGAAGGCGCCCACGACCCGCGCCACGCACTCGCCGAGCAGCACCACACCCCACACCAGCGAGAAGCGCCGTTCGGCCCGCCGGAACGCCTCGGACCCATCCCGCAGCCGGGCCCAGGCGGCCTCCCGGCTCGCCTGCCCCTTGATCAGCCACGGCTTCATGCCGACGGTCATCATCGGCTTGCCCAGCGCCACCGAGACCAGAATGCCGATCCCGATGGCGCTGCTCACCCCACTGTCCTTCGCGAGCATCAGCCGCGGGTCACCGGAGACGAAGGTGAGCAGGAGCCCGACGACGTTCACGAAGAGGATGAGCGCGGCCAGCCCGTTGACCTGCCGCTCCTTGACCGCGCCCCACACCGTCCGCAGGGCCGGCACCACGCTGCTCCAGCCGAGGGCCGCGAGCGTGCTCGTCCCGAACCCGTTCTTGAGCAGGTAGTAGCCCCCGATGGGCACCGCAACGTCGATGAGCAGCGGCGCGAGGTTCTTCAGCTTGCTCTGGCTCTTGCTCGTGTCCGTCGTCATGCCCCCAGCTTCGCGCCCGGTCCCCGCTCGGCGGTAGAAACGATCGTCCGGAGCTCCGCATGACAAATGTCAGTGCCGCACGACGGCCCGGGTCATATCAGCAGGTCCATCAACTCGTCGAAGCGGGAGAACAGTTGTGTGGCCCCCGTCAGCCGGTCCGCGGGCGTCATGGCGGTGAACCCGTAGACGTCCATCCCGGCGGCGACGGCGGCCCGCACGCCCAGTGGCGAGTCCTCGACCACCACGCACCGCCCCGGCGCGACTCCCATGCGCTCGGCCGCGTAGAGGAACAGGTCCGGCGCGGGCTTGCCCCGCCCGACGTCCTGCGAACTGAAGATCCGGTCCTCGTCGAACCACCGGTCGAGCCCCGTCGTCCGGTGCCCCACCCGGATCCGCTCATGACTCCCCGAGGACGCGACACAGTACGGCGTCCCGTCCGCCGTCAGCTTCTCCAGTACGTCGGCGACGCCGGCCACCGGCTTCAACTCCCGCTGGAACGCGGCGAAAACACGGGCGTGGAAGACGTCGTCGAAGTCGGCCGGCAGTGCCCTTCCCGTGCGCTCCAGGACGAGGTCGTGGATGCGGTGCATCGCCGATCCCATGTAGTCCCGGATGGAGTCCTCGTAGGAGGTGGGGTGACCCAGCTCGGTGAGTTGGGCGGCGAGCAGCCGGTTCGAGATCGGCTCGCTGTCGACGAGGACACCGTCGTTGTCGAAGATGACGAGGTCATAGCGCATGGCTCGACCTTAAACGACCCCGAACGCAGAAAACCCCGCACCGTGAGGTGCGGGGTTTTCCCAAAAATTGTTCGGCGGCGTCCTACTCTCCCACAGGGTCCCCCCTGCAGTACCATC
>NZ_JBIWFW010000004.1:0-194387 GCF_044763235.1 Streptomyces sp. NPDC096152
TGAATGTCCGCGATCACCGGGATCTGCGACTTCCGCGCGATCGTCGCCAGCGCGTCCGCGTCGTCCTGCGTCGGACACGCCACCCGCACGATCTGGCACCCCGACGCCGTCAGCTCCGCGATCTGCTGCAACGTCGCACCGATGTCCGACGTACGCGTCGTCGTCATCGACTGCACCGACACCGGGGCCCCGCCCCCGACCGGTACCGACCCGACCTCGATCCGCCGCGACACGCGCCGCTCGGCGATCGGCCGGCCCGGTACCTCGGGAACGCCCAGGGAAACGGCGGTCATGGCGTCACTCGCGGTTTCCGGAGACGGTCTCGCGCAGGGCGCGCAGGGACTCCTTGAGGGAGCCCATGGTGGCCAGCACGGCGGTGGGCTCGTACCCGCAGTGCGCCATGCAGTTGGCGCAGCGCGGGTCCTTGCCGCGGCCGTACTTGTCCCAGTCGGTGTCCTCCACCAGTTCGCGGTACGTCGGGACGTATCCGTCGCTCATCAGGTAGCAGGGGCGCTGCCAGCCGAAGAGGGAGTAGTTCGGGATCGCCCACGCGGTGCACGGGAAGTCCACCCTGCCCTCGAGGAAGTCGAGGAACAGCGGGGAGTGGTTGAGCCGCCAGCGGCGCCGGTTGCCGCCCGCGAAGGCCTTCTTGAACAGCTCGCGGGTCTGCTCCACGCCCAGGAAGTGCTCCTGGTCGGGGGCCTTCTCGTAGGCGTAGGCGGGCGAGATCATCATCTCGTCGACCTTCAGGTCGTCGTTGAGGTAGTTGAGGACCTCGATGACGGTCTGCGGGGTGTCGGTGTTGAAGAAGGTCGAGTTGGTGGTCACCCGGAAGCCGCGCCGCTTGGCCTCCTTCATGGCCTCGACCGCCTCGTCGAACACGCCCTCCTTGGCCACCGACTCGTCGTGCCGCTCACGCAGTCCGTCGATGTGGACGGCGAAGGCGAAGTAGGGGGAGGGCGTGAACCGGTCCATCTTCTTGCGCAGCAGCATCGCGTTGGTGCACAGGAAGACGTACTTCCGCTTGGCCGTCAGCTGGCGCACGATCTCGTCGATCTGCGGGTGCATCAGCGGTTCTCCGCCCGCGATGGACACCATCGGCGCGCCGGACTCCAGCACCGCTCCCACGGCCTGCGCGACCGGCATCCGCTGCTTGAGCACGCCGGCCGGGTGCTGGATCTTGCCGCAGCCCTCGCACTTCAGGTTGCAGGCGAAGAGGGGTTCGAGCTCCACGATGAGCGGAAACTTGTCCCGCCTGCGCAGCTTCTGTTCGGCCAGGTATGTAGCGACCTTGATGGACTGACGCAGCGGCATGGCCATCTGGCTCACCTCCGGGGGAGCAACACACTACGGTGCCATTCGAAGAAAGTCGGCAGAACGGAACGAAGAACACGGAACGCTGATATTCCACCGCGCACCGTGCCGATCCGGACGAGTTCATGTTCTGGAGCGTCCACGACCACCCGGACGGCCGCAACCGGGCGCGCGCCCTCGCGCACCGCGCCCAGGAGCGTGGCCGCGGACTCCATGTCGACCGCGATCGCGCCGGTGGCCCGCAGGCCGGAGCGTTCCGGCCCGCGGACCACGTGGTCGGATCCGGTGACCGGCCCGGTGTGGACGGTGCGCCCGGGCAGGGCGCGCGCGAGTTCCCCGACGAGCAGCTCGGTGCCCACGCACCGCACGGTCCCGCGCGGATCCCGGGTCTCCTCGGCGACCACCAGGTCGCCGGGGTGCATCCCGGGGGCGAGTCCGGCACAGAAGCCCGTGGCGAGCACGGCGGCCCCGGCGAGCGCGGGGTCGGCGAGGAGCCGGGTGACGGAGCGTTCCGCCGCCCTGGGCCCCATGCCGGTGCGCAGGACGGTGACGGGCCCGCCGGCGGCCCGGTGGTCCGGTCCGGCCCCGGGGCGCCCGAGGCTCCCGCGCCCGGCACCGCGGCCGCCCGTGCGCAGGGCGAGGCGCTCGATGCCGAGCGCGCAGGCGATCAGCAGCGGTGTCGGGGCGGGCCGGGCGTCCATCAGCCCGCCTCGGCCCCGGCGCGGGCCTTGGCGGCGAAGGGCTCGCCGTGGACGTACCGGCCGAGCGCGGTCAGCGGGAAGACCTGCCGGTAGAGGTGGTAGTTGATGGAGAAGTCCCAGGGGAAGCCGGTGCCGGTGAAGTACGGCTCGTCCCAGGAGCCGTCCTCCCGCTGGGTGGCGGCGAGCCACGCGACGCCGGACTCGACGGCCTTGGACTCCTTCTCCCCCGCCGCCAGCAGGGCGAGCAGCGCCCAGGCGGTCTGCGAGGCGGTGGAGGCGCCCCGGCCGCTCCACCCCTTGGCGTCCCGGTAGGAGCGCAGGTCCTCGCCCCAGCCGCCGTCGTCGTTCTGCACCGACTCCAGCCAGGTCACCGCGCGGCGGATCGCCGGGTGCGCGCCGGGCAGCCCGGCGGCGACCAGGGCGGGCACCACCGACCCGGTGCCGTAGACGTAGTTGACGCCCCAGCGCCCGAACCACGAGCCGTTCGGCTCCTGTTCGGCCAGCAGCCACTGGATGCCGCGCCGGGTGCGCGGGTCGTGGGAGAGGCCCTCGACCGCGAGCATCTCGACGACGTGGGCGGTGACGTCGGCCGAGGGCGGGTCGATGACCTCGCCGAAGTCGCAGAACGGCAGCCGGTTGGGGAAGGGGCTGGTGTTGTCGACGTCGAAGGCGCCCCAGGCTCCGTTCCTCGACTGCATGCCGAGGCTCCAGCGCACCCCGCGGGCCACGGCGTTGTCGACCCGTTCCGGGTCGTGGTGGCGGACCCGGCGCAGGGCGAGGACGACCTCGGCGGTGTCGTCGGTGTCGGGGTAGTTGTCGTTGTGGAACTCGAACGCCCAGCCGCCGGGCGGCAGTCCGGGGCGGCGCACCGACCAGTCGCCGGGCCGCACCACCTGCTCGCCGAGCATCCAGTCGGCGGCCTTCACCAGTTGCGGGTGGTCCGCGGGGACGCCCGCGTCGGCGAGGGCGATGGTGGCCAGGCAGGTGTCCCACACGGGCGACTGGCAGGCCTCGATCATCCGGGCGCCGTCCGGGCGCCGGACGGCGAAACGGTCCAGCGACCGAAGGCCCGCGCGCATGACCGGGTGGTTGAGGTCGTAGCCCAGCAGGTGCAGCGCGATGATCGAGTACACGGCCGGCGGCTGGATGCCGCCCCAGCAGCCGTCGTTCTCCTGGCGTTCGATGATCCAGCGGGCCGCGGTGTTCATCGCGGCTCTGCGCAGCCGCTTCGGCGCGACCTTGCGCAGCGCGTGCAGCGCCTTGTCCAGACGCTGGAAGGCGCCGTCCCAACTCGCCGCCGGGGCGAAGGGTCTGGGCGGGTTGGGGCGGTCGGGGTCGGTGTGCAGCTCGTCGAGCGGGAAGGGCGCGGGCCGCACCGGCCGCTTGGCGGAGACGACGGTGAGCGGGACGATGGTCTGCCGGGCCCAGCAGCCGAAGTCGTAGATGTTGAGCGGGACCCAGGTGGGGAAGTAGAGGAGCTCCGGCGGGAGTTCGGGCAGGTCCTCCCACTTCCACCAGCCGAACAGGGCCAGCCAGATCCGGGTGAAGACGCGGGAGGCCGCGATGCCGCCCTGCGCGCGGATCCAGGCCGAGGCCCTGGCCATGTGGGGGTCGCCGGGCGCGTCGCCTGCCAGGCGGAGGGCGACGTAGGCCTCGATGGTGGTGGACAGCTCGCCGGGGCCGCCGAAGAAGGTGGCCCAGGTGCCGTCCTCGCGCTGCTCGCCGCGGACGAAGAGGGCGGCGGACCGGGTCGTCTCCTCGTCGAGGATGCCCAGGAACTGACGCAGCAGCAGGTCCTCGGCGTCCATCGTGACGTTGGTCTCGAGGTCGCCCTTCCACCAGCCTTCCGCGTCCTGCCGGGAGAGCAGGAAGTCGGTGGCGCGCCGGACCGCGCGTTCGGCGGCTTGTGCTGCCCCGGCCGCCACGGGTGTGGTGAGTACGGTTTCGCTGGCCGCGGCAGCGCGGGGCGGGAGAGTGGCCCCGGTACTTCCGTCGGTCGTCGCTGTCATGGCTTCCCCTTCGTGCAGTCGTGCGAGTCGTGCTGCTGTGGGTCCGCCGTCGGCCGGTGCCTGGAAACCTCCTGCGGCACCGGCCGGCGACTACGCGAGGCTGGTTCGACCGATAACGATCATCTCTTTCGTACGACGACGAAGTCGGCGAGCGCCGTGAAGGAGGCCCGGACCGGCTCGGGCATGTCGACGGCGTCGAGGGCTTCGATGGCGGTGGTGTGCTGGCGGCGCGCCTCCTCGGCCGTCCACGCACGGCCGCCCGCCTCCTCGATGAGGGCGGCGCGGGCCGCGAACTCCTCCTCCGAGAAGTTCTCGAAGTCGCTGCTCTTGGCGTCGGCGGCGAGCATCTCGCCGAGCCGCTCGGAGGCGGATCCGCCCGCCGCGAGGGCGGCCACGACCGGCAGGGACTTCTTGCGCTGGCGCAGATCGCTCCAGGTCTGCTTCCCGGTGGCCTCCGGGTCGCCCCAGATGCCGAGGAGGTCGTCGACGGCCTGGAAGGCCAGGCCGAGGTGGTAGCCGTACTTCTCCAGCGCGTCGGCGGTCGCGTCGTCCGCGCCGCCGAGCACCGCGCCGATGGAGCTGGCGCAGGCGAGCAGTGCGCCGGTCTTGTTGCCCTCCATCTCCAGGCACTCCGCGACGCTGACGCGGTCGCGGTGCTCGTAGGAGATGTCCTGCGCCTGACCGTCGATCAGGGCGCGGGTGGCGGTGGTCAGGCGGCGGGTGGCCCGGCCGGCCTCTACGGTGCCGAGTTCCAGGAGGACCTCGTTGGCCAGGGCGAACAGGGCGTCACCGACCAGGATGGCCTGGGCCGGGCCGTGCACCTTCCAGACGGTGTCGCGGTGCCGGCGCTGCTCGTCGCCGTCCATCAGGTCGTCGTGCAGCAGCGAGAAGTTGTGGACCAGTTCGACGGCTACCGCGCCGGGGATCCCGGTCTCCGGAGCGGCCCCGGTGACCTCGGCGGAGAGCACGGCCAGGGCCGGGCGGACGGCCTTGCCGCCGTCGCCGTGGGCCGGCCTGCCGTCGGCGTCGATCCAGCCGAAGTGGTAGGCGGCCACCGTGTCCATGGGGGGTGCCAGGCGGTCGACCGCCGCCCGCAGAACCGGCGTGGCCAGGGTCCGGCCGCGCTCCAGCAGCGCGGTCACGTCCGCCGCGGTCCTTCGACCGGGCGTCGAGGCCGGGGGCACAGTGGGCACAGTGTCTCTCCTTGTTGCGGTGCCGGGGATGCGGGAGCCTGCCGCGCCGTGCTGGTCGAGCATCACGCCGCCTCCTCCAGAGCGAAGAGGCGGCTCGGGCGGGGCCGGCCGAGGGCGCGCAGCGCGGCCTCCGCCGCGCTCACGCCGCTGCGGACCGCACCCTCCATGGTCGCGGGCCACCCTGTGGCGGTCCACGCTCCGGCCAGGTACAGGCCGGGTGCCTTGGTGCGGGCGCCGGGCCTGAGACGGCCGACGCCGGGGGTCGGGGCGAACGTCGCCGTGCGCTCCCTGGTGACGAAGAAGTCCTCGACCTCCGCGCCCCGCGCGCGGGGCAGCAGCCGCCGCAGCTCGGGCAGGTAGCGCTCCCGCAGCTCGGCCACGGGCGCGTCGATCTCGTCCTGGGCCGCCGACTGGGAGACGGCCAGGTACTGACCCCGCTTCAGGCCGGAGGCCTCCGTACGGTCGAAGACCCACTGCACCGGGGTGCCGAGGGCGGCGAAGAAGGGGCGGGCGAGCACCTTGCGGTCGTAGACGACGTGGACGTTGAGGATGGGCGCGGTGCCGATCCGCAGCAGCCGCTCGGGCGCGTCGAGGGCGCCGGGCGGCAGCAGGCCGTGCGCCTCGCGCTGCGCCACGGCGAGCACGACAGCGTCGGCCCGCAGCGTCTCGCCGGGAACCCGGACGCTCCAGCCGCCGTTCTCGTGGGGGGACAGGGAGGTGACGCGTGTGCGGAGTTCGGTGCGCACGCCCGCGGAGTCGAGCGCCTTGCGGGCCAGCCGGTCGTGCAGCTCTCCCAGCGGGACGCGGGCCCAGCCGATGTCGGCCGCGCCGGGGTGGGACAGCAGACCGGTCTTGAACACCATCGCGGCGAGCCCGAGCGAGGTGTCGCCCGCGACCGCGTTGAGCGTGGCGACCCCGACCAGGTCCCACAGGGCCTCGACGGCCCGCGCCGACTGGCCGTGCGCGGTCAGCCAGCTGCCGAAGTCCTGGGCGTCCAGGGCCGGATCGCTGAGGTCGAGCGCCTTGAGCGCGAGCGCGGCCCGGCCGACCCGGGCGCGCTCGGCGAGCGAGAGGTGGGGGTAGGCGGCCAGGCTGCGTCCCAGGTGCAGGGGCACGGGCAGCGCGTCGCGCCGCAGCCGGCCGAGCCGTCGTCCCTCGGGGCGGGTGGCGTCGAGGACGGGCACGTCGAGCCGGTCCTGCAGCGGGGCGAGCGCGGCGGCGTCGATCCGGCCGAGGAACCAGCGGTACGCGGCGCAGCAGCGCAGGTACACGTGCTGGCCGTTGTCGACGGTCAGGTCGCCGCGCCGGAAGGAGAAGGCGAGGCCCCCGAGGCGGGGCCGCCCTTCGACCAGCGTCACGCGCACTCCGGCGTCGGTGAGCGCGAGCGCGGCGGTGATGCCGGCGAGTCCTCCGCCGACCACGACGGCGTGGCGCGCGGCGCCACGCGGGGCGCCGTTCAGCGGCTGGTCCGGCCGGGTGCCGTCGGTCATCGCGCGCCCTCCCCTGTGCGCCCGCCGTGGCGACGCGGTGCCCCACGGCCGGTCGTTGCCGTCAGGGACGCCGCGTGGCGGCGGAGGGTTGCGCGCCGTTTCTCGGCGGTGGAGCCGACCGGGAGCGAACGGTCCATCAGGCGCGCCTCCTGACGGTCTGCCGGGAGACGTGCCGGGTGTCCAGCCCGGACAGGCCGCGCACGGCGACGTACGCCTTCTCCCGGCCCGGCAGCGAGACCCGGCCGCGCAGCACGGCCTGCGGCTCGCGCTCGATGCGGTCGAGCAGGCGGCGGTAGATACCGGCCATGGCGGCGACGCACGCGCCGCTGCGCCGGTCCAGCATGGGCAGCAGCCGGTAGCCTTCGGCGAACAGGGCGCGGGCGCGGCGCACCTCGAAGTGGACCAGACCCGCGAAGTCGGAGCCCTCCGGCGGGATCGGGCCGCGGAACCCGGCCGAGCAGCCGAACTTGGCGAGGTCGTCGGCGGGCAGATAGGTGCGGCCGCCCGCGGCGTCCTCGCGGACGTCCCGGAGGATGTTGGTCAGCTGCAGCGCGAGGCCGAGCGTGTCGGCGTACTCGGGGGCGCGCTCGGCGCCCCGCGCGCCCGGCTCGGTGCCGAACACGCCGAGCGAGAGCCGTCCGATGGCCCCGGCCACGCAGCGGCAGTAGGCCTTCAGGTCGTCCCAGGTCTCGTAGGTCTCGCCGCGGACGTCCATGAGGACGCCGTCGATGAGTTCGTCCAGGCCCCCGAGCGGGATCGGGAAGGTCCGGGCGGCGTGGGCGAGGGCCACCGCGACGGGGTCGGTGTCGTCGTCCTCGACCCCGCCCTCGCGGACCCGGCCGAGCAGGGCCCGGGTGTCCTCCAACCGGGCGATCTTGACGTCGTCCGTCAGCTCGCCGTCGCCGATGTCGTCGACGCGCCGGGAGAACGCGTACAGCGCGGACATGGCGCGCCGCTTGGACGTAGGCAGCAGCCGGATGCCGTAGGCGAAGTTGCGGGCCTGCTGACCGGTGACGGCCTCGCAGTAGCTGTAGGCGGCGAGTACCGGTGCGGACACCTGCGGCGGAGCTTCCACGGCCCGGATCACCCCTCTCCTCGCAGGGTCACGCCCACCTCGCGCAGCAACTGGACCTTGCCGGGCTTGGGCGGGCCGGGAAGTACGTCGTACCGGGCGGCGGCGATCGCCCGCACGACCGCCCTTCCCCCCGCCACGAACCCCGCGAGCAGCAGCTTCAGCCTGCCGTGGACGCTACCCACCAGGGGGGCGCCCTCGTCCAGCAGGATGCGGGCACGTTCCGCCTCGTACGCGACCAGGGCGCGCACCGACGCGCCGGCGGTGGGGGCGGCGAGATCGTCCTCCCGCACGTGGAAGCGCTTCATGTCGGCGGCGGGGAGGTAGACCCGGTCGCGGGCGAGGTCCTCCGCGACGTCCTGGAGGTGCTCGACGATCTGCAGGGCGGTGCAGACCGCGTCGGAGCGGCGGATCCGCTCGGGGGTCGAGGTGCCGGTGACGGCGAGGACGAGGCGGCCCACGGGGTTGGCGGACAACGCGCAGTAGGCGAGGAGGTCGTCGTAGGTCTCGTACCGCGTGACGAGCTGGTCCTGGCGGTTGGCCGCGATCAGGCCGAGGAAGGGCTCGGGGGTCAACGCGTGGCGGCGGACGGTGGGCTGGAGCCGGCGCAGCAGCGGGTGGCGCGGTGCGCCGTCGAACACGCGGCGCAGGTCGTCCTCGAAGGCGTCCAGGAGGACCAGGCGGTTCCCGGCCTCCTCGGGCGACACGCCGAGCAGCCGGGCGTCGGCCCCGCCGGGGGCCAGGTCGCCGTCGCCGATGTCGTCGACGAGGCGGGCGAAGCCGTAGAGGGCCATCAGGTCGGCACGCCAGGCTCTGGGCAGGAAGAACGGCGCCACGGGGAAGTTCTCGCCCGCGGCCTTGTCCAGCGTGGCGCGCCCGGGGTCGCGCGCCGCGGTGGTTCCCGTCACCGCGCGCTGCCCGGAGCGGGGACGGCACGGCTTGCGCTGAGCTGGGGAGTTTCCGTAGCCATTGCCGTCACATCTCCCGTTCTACACTGCCGATCCAATACACACTATTTCGGACACGCCGCCGGACCCTCCGCGGGGCTGCCCCGAGGGAGGGTGTCGCGCATTATCGCCCCATGTGCCGCTTTCGGGGACCGGTACAGCTTACGTTGTACAACGTGATGTGTTCCGCAGGGGTGTCCGGCACATCACAACAACACACCGATTGGTGTCAAGATTCCGTGCCCCGGCCCGAGTTGGCGTTTCCTTTGCAGACGCGGGGCCCCACCGGAGCAGTTCCGGCGGGGCCCGACGGCGTCCGGGTCACTTGCCGGTGAACTTCTCGTACTCCTTGAGCACCTCTTCGGTGGGGCCGTCCATGCGCAGCTCACCGCGCTCCAGCCACAGCACCCGGTCGCAGGTGTCGCGGATCGACTTGTTGTTGTGGCTGACCAGGAAGACGGTGCCGGCCTCCTTGCGCAGCTCCCGGATGCGCTCCTCGGACCGCTTCTGGAACTTGCGGTCACCGGTGGCCAGCGCCTCGTCGATCATGAGGACGTCGTGGTCCTTGGCGGCGGCGATGGAGAAGCGGAGCCGGGCCGCCATGCCGGAGGAGTACGTCCGCATCGGCAGCGTGATGAAGTCGCCCTTCTCGTTGATGCCGGAGAAGTCGACGATCTCCTGGTAGCGCGACTTGATCTCCTCGCGGGACATGCCCATCGCGAGACCGCCGAGGATGACGTTGCGCTCGCCGGTCAGGTCGTTCATCAGGGCCGCGTTCACGCCCAGGAGCGAGGGCTGGCCGTCGGTGTAGACCTTGCCCTTCTCGGCGGGCAGCAGGCCGGCGATGGCGCGCAGCAGGGTGGACTTGCCGGAGCCGTTGGAGCCGATCAGGCCGATGGCCTCGCCGCGGTAGGCGACGAAGGAGACGCCCTTGACGGCGTGCACCTTGCGCACGCCGCGCTCCTCGCCGCGCTTGAGGATGCGGCTGAGCGCGGCGGTGGCGCTGCCCTTGCCCGTCTTGGCGCCGTTGACGCGGTAGACGATGTGCAGTTCGTCCGCGATGACGGTGGGGATCCGCTCCCCGTCGACGCGGGCGGCGTTCTGCTCAGCCACGGCCGTACCTCTCCTCCGCCTTCCAGAAGTAGACGAACCCGCCGGCGAAGACGACGACGGCCCAGAACAGGGCGACGGCCCAGACGTGCGGCGGCAGGTGCGAGGCACCGTACCCGTCGATCAGCGCGAACCGCATCAGATCCATGTAGACCGCGGCGGGGTTCACCTGCATCAGACGGATGAACCACTCCGGCCGCCCGGCGAGCATCCCGCTGATGGAGAACATCACTCCGGACGCGTACATCCAGGTACGCAGAAGGAACGGCATGAGCTGGGCCAGGTCGGGGGTCTTGGCGCCCATCCGGGCGACGATCAGCGCGAGGCCCGTGTTGAACAGGAACTGCAGCGCCAGCACCGGCACGATCAGCAGCCAGGACAGACCCGGGTAGCTGCCGAAGCCGATGGCCACCACGAACAGCACGATCATCGAGAACAGCAGCTGCTGGAGCTGCTGCAGCGCGAAGGAGACCGGCAGCGAGGCGCGCGGGAAGTGCAGCGCCCGCACCAGGCCGAGGTTGCCGGAGATGGCCCGCACCCCCGCCATCACCGAGCTCTGCGTGAAGGTGAACACGAACACGCCGGTGACCAGGAAGGGGATGTACGTCTCGGGCGTCATGCCCCGGCTGGCCCGCAGGATCACGCCGAAGATGAAGTAGTACACGGCCGCGTTCAGCAGCGGGGTCGCCACCTGCCAGAGCTGGCCGAGCTTGGCCTGGCTGTACTGGGCGGTCAGCTTCGCCTGGGAGAAGGCGAGGATGAAGTGGCGGCGCCCCCAGAGCTGGCGGACGTAATCCGTCAGCGAGGGCCGGGCGCCGCTGACGGTAAGCCCGTGCCTGGCGGCGAGCCGCGCCGCCGTGAGGCCCTCGTCGGGCGACGGTGCCGCGTCGACCGCGACACCGCCGTCGTGCGTTGTCTCACTCACAACCGGATACTTTCGTCTTCGAAGACGCGCCGCCTGTGCGGGCAGCGCGAGCGCGGGCCGGGTGGTGACCCGGCACCCACGGGATTGCTTGTCAGATGACCGGAGGCCGGCCCAGCCGGGTCAGCCGCCACACCGTACGCCACTTCATGGGCCGACGCGGACCGCACGGTGTGGTCCAGCCTTCCCGGAAACCGCCGAACCAGGCCTTCAGCGCCGGCCGGGAGGGGCGGCGGAGCAGGGTGAGCAGCATCCAGACCCCGAGGTAGACCGGGACCAGCGGCGCGGGCAGGTTGCGGCGGGCCAGCCAGACCCGGTTGCGGGCGACCATGCGGTGGTAGACCGCGTGCCGCGAGGGCGCGGTCGTGGGGTGGTACAGCACCATGTCGGACCGGTAGTCGATCATCCAGCCCGCGTCGAGGGCCCGCCATGCCAGATCGGTTTCCTCGTGCGCGTAGAAGAATTCGTCCGGCAGCGCACCCACTTCCGCGAGGACCTGGGTGCGGACGGCGTTGGCGCCGCCGAGGAAGGTGGTGACCCGGGAGGAGCGCATCGGGTCGGCGGCGCGCAGCCGCGGCACGTGGCGGCGCTGGGTGACACCGGTCTCCGGGTCGGCGATGCGGAAGCTGATGATGCCGAGCCCCGGATCGTCCGTGAAGGCCCGGCGGCACAGCTCGGCGGTGTCGTGGTGGGCGAGGAGGCCGTCGTCGTCGAGGAAGAGCAGGATGTCGACGTCCCGGCCGCTCGGGCCGAAGGCCTCGATGCCGACGTTGCGCCCGCCGGGGATGCCGAGGTTCTCCGGCAGCTCGATCGTGCGGACGCCCTCGGGGACGTCGGGGACGGGCGAGCCGTTGCCGACCACGACCACCTCGACCCGGTCGCCCTCCTGCTCGGCGACCGAGTCGAGCAGGGCGCGCAGCTCGTCGGGGCGGTTGCCCATGGTGATGACGACCGCGCCGACCTTGGGCGCGTTGCCCACGGCGCTCATCGCAGCCTGCTGGACGCGAGGACGGACACCAGGTGCAGCAGGGTCTGCAGCAGCGCGATCCCGGCGAGTACGGCGGTGCCGAGCCGGGTGAAGAACAGGTCGCCCCTGGCCGCGTCGGCGATCGCGAGGACCAGGATCAGCAGGGACGCCTCGATGCCGAGGATCAGCCGGTGGAACTTCAGCGCCGCGGCGGCCCGGCGGGCCAGCGCCATGCCGGAGGAGCGCGGCTCGGACGCGGCCTCCTTGACCGGCGGCAGGCCGCCCTGGTGCCGGGCGACGCCGACGAGGTCGGTCTCGGCCTTGACCAGGATCGCGCCGAGGGCGGCGAGGGTCCCGAGGAAGGCCCACAGCCAGTCGATCCGCCCGCTGCCCCACAGGTCGGCGGCGCGCAGGCCCAGCCCGACCAGGACCGCGGCGTCGCACAGATAGGCGCCGACCCGGTCCAGGTAGACACCGCCGAGCGAGAACTGCTGCTTCCAGCGCGCTATCTCGCCGTCGACGCAGTCCAGCAGCAGGTACAGCTGCACCATGACCACGCCGAGCACGGCGCCCGGAATCCCCGGCACCAGCAGGGCCGGGCACGCCAGGACACCGCAGAGGGTCATCAGGTACGTGAGCTGGTTGGGCGTGATCCTGGTGTTGACCAGGTAGCGGTCGACCCGCAGGGACACCTCACGCATGTAGAGGCGTCCCATCCAGTGCTCACCGCTGCGCCGGTCCTTGACCCCCGCGGGGTGGACGACCGGACGGAGTTCAGCTACCGATGGCCTTGACATAGTCGGCGTAGATGTCCTTGATCTGGTTCGTCTTGAGGGCGAGGTGTTCGAGGATCGTGTAGCGGCCGGGCCGGGTCTCCGGGGCGAACTCCACGGCGCGGACGAACTCGTCCACGGTGAAGCCGATCTCCTCCGGCAGCACCGGCAGTCCGTGCCGGCGCAGCACCCCGGCCATGAACGCCGACTGCTCGTGGGCCCCGCGCAGGTACATCGCGAAGGCCGCGCCCAGTCCGCACTGCTCGCCGTGGCTCGCGGCGCGCTGGGGGAACAGCAGGTCGAAGGCGTGGTTGATCTCGTGGCACGCCCCCGACGAGGGCCGGGAGTCGCCCGAGACCGACATGGCGATCCCGCTGAGCACCAGCGCCTCGGCGAGCACCTGGAGGAAGTCGTTGTCGCCGATGCCGCCCGGGTGCCGCAGCACCGCCTCGCCCGCCTGGCGGGCCATGGCCGCTGCCAGCCCGTCGACCTTCTCGCCGTTGACGCGGTGGGCAAGTTCCCAGTCCGCGACGGCGGAGATGTTGGACACGGCGTCGCCGATGCCGGAGCGGACGAAGCGCGCGGGCGCCTCGCGGATCACGTCCAGGTCGATGACGACGGCGATCGGGTTGGGCACGCCGTAGGAGCCGCGGCCCGCGTCGTTGTCGAGGGTCGCAACCGGGGAGCACAGGCCGTCGTGCGCGAGGTTCGTCGGCACCGCGACCAGGGGCAGGCCGACGCGCGCCGCGGCGAACTTGGCGCAGTCGATGATCTTGCCGCCGCCCAGGCCGACGACCGCGTCGAAGTGGCCGGACTTCATCTCGTCGGCCAGCCGGATCGCGTCGTCGAGGGTGCCGCCGCCGACCTCGTACCAGGTGGCGCCGGGCAGGGTGGGGGCGACCCGGTCGCGCAGCCGCGCGCCGGAGCCGTTGCTGACGGCGACGGCGAGCCGGCCGGAGTGCGAGATGCGCTCGTCGGCGAGCACGCAGCCCAGGTCGTCGAGGGCACCCGGGCGGATGTCCACGACGACCGGCGACGGGATGAGCCGGGTCAGTACTGGCACGCGATCTCCCGTCCCCGGGCGAGGTCGTCGTGGTTGTCGATCTCGACCCAGCTGACGTCGCCGATCGGCGCCACGTCGATCCGGAAGCCGCGGTTGACCAGCTCCTGGTAGCCGTGCTCGTAGAACTGCTGCGGGTCGGTCTCCCACACGGCGCGCAGCGCGTCGGCGAGCTCCGGGGCCGCGTCGCCCTCGATGAGGGTGACACCGATGTACTCGCCGGTGGCCTCGGCGGGGTCCATCAGCTTGGTGATCCTGGTCATGCCCTTGCCGGGGTCGACGACGACCTTCATCTCCTCGTCCGCCAGGTTCTTCACCGTGTCCAGGGCGAGGATGATCTTCTTGTCGCCGCCGCGGGCGGCCAGCAGCGTCCGCTCGACGGAGACCGGGTGGACGGTGTCGCCGTTGGCGAGGATCACGCCGTCCTTGAGGGCGTCACGGCCGCACCACAGGGAGTAGGCGTTGTTCCACTCCTCGGCCTTGTCGTTGTCGATCAGGGTGAGCTTCAGGCCGTACTTCCGCTCCAGGGCGGCCTTGCGCTCGTAGACGGCCTCCTTGCGGTAGCCGACGATGACCGCGGCCTCGGTCAGGCCGATCTCGGCGAAGTTGCCGAGGGTGAGGTCGAGCACCGTCGGCTCGCCCTCTATCCCCGCCGGCCCCACCGGCACCAGCGCCTTGGGCAGGGTGTCGGTGTAGGGGCGCAGACGCCGTCCGGCGCCGGCCGCCAGCACGAGGCCGATCATGCGGGTTCTCCTTCGTCGTGTACGGCGGGCGCCCCTGCGGACACCCAGAAGCGGATGCTCTCGGCGAGCACCACCAGGGCGACGACCACGGCGAGGACCGTGAGCGCGACGGTGAACTGCGAGGCGGTGAGCAGCGCCGCCAGCACGGTGACGAGCAGCGTCCGCCCTTCGTGCCCCCCGACGGCGCGCACCAGCCACGCCGGCGGCGCTCCGGCGTCGCCGCGGATGCGGTACACCGTGTCGTAGTGATGGTAGGCGACCGCGGCCACCAGGCCGAAAGCCGCCGGAAGCGCTCCGTTCACGCCGGCCTTGGCGGCCAGGGCGAGGACGGTGCCGTACTCGGCGGCCCGGAACAGCGGCGGGACGAGCCAGTCGAGGGCGCCCTTGAGGGGGCGGGCGACGGCGAGTGCGGAGGTGAGCGCGTACACGACGGCGGCGAGGACCGGCCAGGGGCCGCCGAAGCCGGTCAGCGCGGCGGTGGCCACGACGGCGAGCGAGCCGAGCAGGGCGAGGGCCGGGGCGGCGGCGCCGGGCAGCCGGCCCGCGACGGTGCGCAGGGCGCCCGCGAGGACCTGGGCGAGCGGGCCGCTGTCCGCGAGGTCGGCCAGCGCCCCGGCCGCGCGGTCCGTGCGCGTCGCCCTGCGGGTCACCGAGCGCAGCACGCGGCCCGCGGTGGTGTAGGTGGCCGCGAAGGCGCAGCCGGCGAGCAGCGCGTAGAAGGTGACGCGGGGCGTGGTGGCCGCCGTGAGGAGGGCGATCATCGCCCAGCGCTCGCCGATCGGCAGGACGATCATCCGGCGCACCCAGACCGTCCAGCCGACGCTGTCGAGCTTGTCGGAGAGGGCGGCGGTGGGGCTGGTGTTGGCGGTGGCGTCGTGGTTGGCCTCGTTGAAGGAGAAGTCGACGACGTGCCGGCAGGTCTGCAGGACCATCGCGCCGAGCGCGAGGGCCCACACGTCGTCTCCGCCGCGGGCGGCGCCGAGGGCGAGGCCGGCGTAGTAGGCGTACTCCTTGGCCCGGTCGAAGGTGGCGTCCAGCCAGGCGCCGAGGGTGGAGTACTGGAGCGAGTAGCGGGCGAGCTGGCCGTCGGTGCAGTCCAGTACGAACGAGGCGATGAGCAGCACGCCGGCCGCGACGAAGCCGCCGCGGGTGCCGGTGGCCGCGCAGCCGGCCGCTATCAGGGCGGTGAGCAGGGAGGCGGTGGTGACCTGGTTGGGGGTCAGGCCGCGCCGGGCGCACCAGCGGGCGAGGTAGCGCGAGTACGGGCTGATGCAGAAGGTGGTGAAGAAGCCGTCGCGGGCCTTCACGGCCGACTTCAGGCGTACGGCTTCGTCGTCGACGGCGGCGACGGCCTGCCGTGCCTCGTTGCGGCCCTGCGGGTCGGTGGGCACGGCGGCGACGAGGCTGCCGAGCTCGGGGCGGTGCACGGCGGAGCCCTCGGCGTCGAGGGCGGCGACGATGCGGTCCGCGAGGCTGTCCACGGCCAGTGCGGTGCCGCCGCCGACGGAGTTCTCGCGGGCCATCGCCCGGGTCAGGGCCTGACGGCCGGCCGGGCGGGCGGTGACGGCGCCGGGCACGGCGGCGAGGTCGAAGCGGGGGTCGGTCAGGCCCAGACGCAGGGCGTGCGGATGGCCGACGAGGCGGGCGTCGACGACGGCGACCCGCTGGTCGCCGGGGACCTGGGCCAGCTGCGTCTCGGCGTCGGAGGCGTCGGAGGCGATCCGCACGTCGAAGCCGAGGGACCGCAGATCGTTCTCGATCGACGATCCGGGGACCGGCTGACCGGTGAGGATGGCGGTCGACAACCGAAGTCACTCCCTGGGGGCCGACGCGTCCGCGCCGGTCATGTGCATGGTGGGGGGCGCCGTATGCCTGTGGCACCCGGGCGGCATGTCGGCAGAGGCTATCGGATGCGGGGAAGACCGTGTTCACCGCCCGTTCACGGGACGATCAACGCGGTCTGCTGCGGCCTGCGCCGCGATCATCATCGGTGATGCGGGGGCCTCGCCACAAACCGCGGGGGCGGGGACGGGCATCGCGACGGGGGGGTGGGGTGAGGGGGCGCCCGGGAGAGCGGGTGCCCGAGAGGGCGGGACGTCCGGCGTACGACAGCGGGCGGGGTGTCCGGCATCACGGCGGTCGCCGGTGTGACGGGGGGTGCTCGGTGTCACGGGCGTCGGTGTCGCGGCGGGTGTCCGGAGTCACGGCGGGTGCTCCGTGTCGCGGTGGGTGGCCCGCATAGGGTGGGGCGGCATGACGTGGCTGATCACCGGCGGGGCCGGGTACATCGGGGCACATGTGGCGCGGGTCATGGCCGGGGCCGGGGAGCGTGTGGTCGCGCTCGACGACCTGTCGGCGGGGCGGGCGGCGCGGCTGCCCGAGGAGGTGCCGCTCGTCCGGGGCTCCTCACTCGACGCGGAGCTGCTTGAGCGGGTGCTGGCCGAGCACGAGGTGACCGGGGTGGTGCACCTCGCCGCGCGCAAGCAGGTCGCCGAGTCCGTGGCGCAGCCGACCCGCTACTACCAGGAGAACGTCGGCGGTCTCGCCACGCTGCTGGACGCGATGGCCGGGGCCGGGGTCCGGCGCCTGCTGTTCTCCTCCTCGGCGGCCGTCTACGGCAATCCGGACGTGGACCTCATCACCGAGGACACCCCGTGCGCCCCGGTGAACCCCTACGGCGAGACCAAGCTGGCCGGGGAGTGGCTGGTCCGGGCGGCGGGGCAGGCGCACGGCATCGCCACGGTGTGCCTGCGGTACTTCAACGTCGCCGGCGCGGCCGCCCCGGAGCTCGCCGACACCGGTGTCTTCAACATCGTCCCGATGGTGTTCGACCGCCTCACCCGCGACGAGGCCCCGCGGGTCTTCGGCGACGACTACCCGACGCCGGACGGCACCTGCGTACGTGACTACATCCACGTCGCCGACCTGGCGGACGCCCACCTGGCGGCGGCCCGGAGGCTGGCAGGGACGGACGGCGGCGGGGACCTGACCCTGAACATCGGCCGCGGTGAGGGCGTGTCGGTCCGGGAGCTGATCTCGGTCGTCGGCGAGGTCACCGGCGACCGGCGGCCGCCCGTCGTCGAGGCCCGCCGTCCGGGGGACGCGCCGCGCGCCGTCGCCTCCGCGGAGCGGGCCGCGGCGGAGCTGGGCTGGCGGGCCCGGCGCGGGGTGGCCGAGATGGTCTCCTCGGCCTGGCGGGGCTGGCGGCTGCACCACGGCGACTGACCGCCCCACCGCCCGATCGGCGGTTCGTTCACGCAGGTCAGGGCGGGGTCCGGGGCACATGACAACGGTGTTCAGTGCCGCGTTGCCCGGTACCCGCCGCCCGTAGTTGACTGTGGTCCCGGAACGCGTCTCAGGAGGGCGGAAGGTCAGATGGGGGCCGGTCACGACCACGGGCACGCGCACGGCGCGGCGGCCACCGGGACGGCGGCGGCCGCGCACCGCGGCACGCTGCGCGTCGCGCTGTCGATCACGCTCGCCGTGATGGTGGTGGAGATCATCGGCGGCGTGGCCGCGGACTCGCTCGCGCTCGTCGCGGACGCGGCCCACATGGCGACCGACGCCGTCGGCCTCGGCATGGCCCTGCTCGCCATCCACTTCGCCAACCGCCCGCCGAGCGGCAACCGCACCTTCGGCTACGCCCGTGCCGAGATCCTCGCCGCGCTCGCCAACTGCCTGCTCCTGCTCGGCGTCGGCGGCTACGTGCTCTACGAGGCCGTCCAGCGCTTCCTCACCCCGGCCGACACCCGGGGCGGTCTGATGATCGTCTTCGGTCTGATCGGCCTGGTCGCGAACTCCGTCTCACTGACGCTGCTGATGCGCGGCCAGAAGGAGAGCCTGAACGTGCGCGGCGCGTTCCTGGAGGTGGCCGCGGACGCCCTCGGCTCGCTGGCGGTGATGATCTCGGCGGCGGTGATCCTGCTCACCGGCTGGCAGGCCGCCGACCCGATCGCCTCCCTGCTCATCGGCGTCATGATCGTGCCTCGCACCGTCAAGCTGCTGCGCGAGACCCTGGACGTCCTGCTGGAGGCCGCGCCCAAGGACGTCGACATGGCCGAGGTGCGGGCGCACATCCTGGCCCTGGACGGGGTGGAGGACGTCCACGACCTGCACGCGTGGACGATCACCTCCGGGATGCCGGTGCTCTCCGCGCACGTCGTGGTGAGCACGGACGTGCTCAACGCCATCGGCCACGAGAAGATGCTGCACGAGCTCCAGGGCTGCCTGGGCGACCACTTCGACGTGGAGCACTGCACCTTCCAGCTGGAGCCGGGCGGCCACGCGGAGCACGAGGCGCGTCTGTGCCACTGAGGCGGCTCTGTGCGGCTGAGGCGGGCCTGTGCCACTGAGGGCGCCCGGCGCCGCGACCCGGCCCGGCGCGGACATGCGAGAGTGCCGGGAAGCGCCGGGAGTGCCGCTTTCGTACGGCAGACTTGGGGTTCGAGGACCGATGTGAAGGATGGGTATGTCGATCACACCTGCCACCGAGACGCACAGCTCGCCGAGCGGCACCACGGAAGCGATCCTGCTGGAACTGGTCGACGAGAACGGCGTGACGATCGGCACCGCGGAGAAGCTCGCCGCCCATCAGCCGCCCGGGCGGCTGCACCGCGCCTTCTCCGTGTTCCTCTTCGACGAGCGCGGCCGGCTGCTGCTCCAGCAGCGGGCGCTCGGCAAGTACCACTCCCCCGGCGTGTGGTCCAACACCTGCTGCGGCCACCCCTACCCCGGCGAGGCGCCCTTCGCGGCGGCGGCCCGGCGGACGTACGAGGAGCTCGGGATCTCCCCCTCGCTGCTCGCCGAGGCGGGCACGGTCCGCTACAACCACCCGGACCCGGACTCGGGCCTGGTGGAGCAGGAGTACAACCACCTGTTCGTGGGCATGGCGCAGTCCGCGCCGCGGCCGGACGAGGCGGAGGTCGGCGCGACGGCGTTCGTGACGCCCGCCGAGCTCGCGGAGCGGCACGCGCGGGACACCTTCTCCGCCTGGTTCATGACCGTGCTGGACGCGGCCCGCCCCGCGATCAGGGAGCTGACGGGCCCGTCGGCCGGCTGGTGAGGCGGTACGTCACCGTGGGGGCTTGAGCGGCAGGGCGGCCCAGATCACCTTGCCGCCGCTCGTGGTGTGCTCCATGTCGCAGACCCCGCCCGCCTCCCGGGCGATCTCCCGGACCAGCAGCAGCCCGCGCCCGCCGGTCCGGCCGTGGTCGGCCTCCAGGGCCGTCGGGCGGTAGGGATGGTTGTCCTCCACGGACACCCGTACCCACTCGGCGCCGACGGCGACCTCCACCGCGAGCATCGGCGACAGCAGCGCCGCGTGCCGTACGGCGTTGGTGACCAGCTCGGAGACGATCAGCAGCAGCCCGTGGACGAGGTCGTCCGAGACGGGCACCCCCTGACGCAGCAGCAGGTCCCGCACGGCGTGCCGGGCCTGCGGGACCGAGGCCTCGACGGCGGGAGCGGTGAACCGCCAGACACCCTCGTACGGCGCCGGATCCGGCGGCCGCTCCAGCGGGGGAACCCCCGCGCCGTCCGCTGGGCGCGGGCCGTACCCGCGCCCGTGGTCGCCCGTCGTCGGGTCGCCACCCTCGCGCTCGATTGTCGCCACACGTCGAGTGTTGGTAACGCACCCGTCCTACCTATAGGACTGAACACAAGTCAGCTGGTTTGAAGCGCTTTCTGACCGGCTGGGTATGACACGGTCACGTGTGGGACCGCTCCTGTCGCCCCCCGCGCCGCCTTCGCGAACTCTTCGGTTTGTACGGGCGGCCGCCGGGCGCCCGGGTTCGCGCCCCCGCGGGCGGCGCCGCGCCCGCCGAAACGGTCGCGTTCGGGCCGAGCCGGTCGCCCGGCGGCGTGTCGTACCTCTCCCCGGGCCCTTCTTGATCGAACGGCCGGTCCGGCGGATAGCATCCGGCGCATGGAGCCGCAGCTGCAGCACGAGGTCACCGACGGCGTCGCCACGGTCGTCATCGACCACCCGGCCAAGCGCAACGCCATGACGGCCGCGATGTGGCGGGCGCTGCCCCCGCTGCTGACGGCCCTCGCGGCCGATCCGGGCGTGCGCGCCCTGGTGCTGACCGGGGCCGGCGCGACGTTCTGCGCGGGCGCCGACATCTCCACGCTGCGCGGCTCCCCCGAGGAGGCGCAGCGCCTCGCGGTGCTGGCCGAGGAGGCGCTCGCGGCCTTCCCGAAGCCGACGCTGGCCGCGGTGCGCGGGCACTGCGTGGGCGGCGGCGCGCAGCTCGCGGCGGCCTGCGATCTGCGGTTCGCGGAGGCGGGTGCGCTGTTCGGGGTGACCCCGGCGAAGCTCGGGATCGTCTACCCGGCCTCCTCCACCCGCCGGCTGGTCTCCCTGGTCGGCCCGGCCACCGCCAAGTACCTGCTCTTCTCCGGCGAGCTGATCGACGCGGGGCGGGCGTTGCGCACCGGACTGGTCGACGAGGTACTCCCCGAGGGTGAACTCGGCGCGCGCGTCAAGGAGTTCACCCGCATCCTGGCCGCGCGCTCGCAACTGACCCAGGCCGCGGCGAAGGAGTTCGCGAACGGCCGCACGGACCGTGACGCCCACTGGGCCGCCCAGTCCCTCGACGGCACCGACACCGCGGAGGGCGTCACCGCGTTCCTGGAGCGCAGGCGACCGGTCTTCACCTGGACCGTTCCCGCGTCGGACTGAGACGCCCGCGCCCCGCCGAGGGACGCCCTGAGCCCCGGCTGTCGGTCCCGCCTGCCACAATTGCGGCGCAACCCGAAGTGAGAAGGCGGTACGGGATCGTGACGACACCCCTCGTAGGGTCCATCGAAGGCAGGATCGCCGAGGAGCTCGGCGTACGGGAGCGGCAGGTGAAGGCCGCCGTGGAGCTGCTCGACGGCGGTTCGACGGTGCCTTTCATCGCCCGCTACCGCAAGGAAGCGACCGAGATGCTCGACGACGCGCAGCTGCGCACGATCGAGGAGCGGCTGCGCTATCTGCGGGAGCTGGAGGACCGGCGGACGGCGATCCTGGAGTCGGTGCGCGAGCAGGGCAGGCTCACCGAGGAGGTCGAGGCGCGGATCCGGGGTGCCGAGACGAAGGCGCGCCTGGAGGACATCTACCTGCCGTTCAAGCCGAAGCGGCGGACGAAGGCGCAGATCGCCCGGGAGGCGGGCCTGGAGCCGCTGGCCGAGGGCCTGCTCGGCGACCCCTCCGTCGAGCCGCTCGCCGCGGCGGCGGCCTTCGTCGACGCCGGCAAGGGCGTCGCCGATCCGCAGGCCGCCCTGGACGGCGCCCGGGCGATCCTCACCGAGCGCTTCTCGGAGGACGCCGACCTGATCGGCGAGCTGCGCGAGCGCATGTGGGTGCGCGGACGGCTGGCCGCCAGGGTGCGGGAGGGCAAGGAGGAGGCGGGCGCCAAGTTCGCCGACTACTTCGACTTCGCGGAGCCGTTCACCGAGCTCCCCTCGCACCGGATCCTGGCGATGCTGCGCGGTGAGAAGGAGGACGTCCTCGACCTCGTCCTGGAGCCGGAGGAGCCGACGGACGGCCCTTCCTCGTACGAGGGAATCGTCGCCGCGAAGTTCCGCATCGCCGACCGCGGGCGCCCCGGGGACAAGTGGCTGACCGACACGGTCCGCTGGGCCTGGCGCACCCGCATCCTCGTCCACCTGGGCATCGACCTGCGCCTGAGGCTGCGCACGGCCGCCGAGGACGAGGCGGTGAACGTGTTCGCGGCGAACCTGCGCGACCTGCTGCTCGCCGCCCCGGCCGGCACCCGCGCCACGCTCGGTCTGGACCCCGGCTTCCGTACGGGCGTGAAGGTAGCCGTGGTCGACGCGACCGGCAAGGTCGTGGCCACCGACGTGATCCACCCGCACGTCCCGGCCAACCGGTGGGACGAGGCGATCGCCAAGCTGGCCCGGCTGGCGAAGGAGCACGCGGTCGATCTGGTCGCCATCGGCAACGGCACGGCGTCCCGGGAGACCGACAAGCTCGCCGGTGAGCTGATCACGAAGCACCCGGAGCTGAATCTCACCAAGGTCATGGTGTCCGAGGCGGGCGCGTCGGTGTACTCGGCGTCGGCCTACGCCTCCCAGGAGCTGCCGGACATGGACGTGTCGCTGCGCGGCGCGGTCTCCATCGCCCGCCGGCTCCAGGACCCGCTGGCCGAGCTGGTGAAGATCGACCCGAAGTCGATCGGCGTCGGCCAGTACCAGCACGACCTGTCCGAGGTGAAGCTGTCCCGCTCGCTGGACGCGGTGGTCGAGGACTGTGTGAACGGCGTTGGCGTGGACGTCAACACCGCGTCCGTGCCCCTGCTCGCCCGGGTGTCCGGCATCACCTCCGGCCTCGCCGAGAACATCGTGGCGCACCGCGACGCCAACGGGCCCTTCACGTCCCGTTCGCAGCTGAAGGGCGTCTCGCGGCTCGGCCCGAAGGCGTTCGAGCAGTGCGCGGGCTTCCTGCGGATCCGGGACGGCGAGGACCCGCTGGACTCCTCCAGCGTGCACCCCGAGGCGTACCCGGTCGTACGGCGGATGGTGAAGACCTCGGGCCAGGACGTGGCCTCCCTCGTCGGCAACACCGCGGTGCTGCGCTCGCTGCGGCCCGCCGACTTCGTGGACGACACCTTCGGTCTGCCGACGGTCTCCGACATCCTCGGGGAGCTGGAGAAGCCCGGGCGCGACCCACGGCCCGCGTTCAAGACGGCCACTTTCAAGGAGGGCGTGGAGAAGCTCTCCGACCTGTCCGCCGGGATGGTCCTGGAGGGCGTCGTCACCAACGTCGCCGCGTTCGGCGCCTTCGTGGACATCGGTGTCCACCAGGACGGCCTGGTGCACGTCTCCGCGATGTCGAAGACGTTCGTCAAGGACCCGCGTGACGTCGTGAAGCCGGGTGACATCGTCAAGGTGAAGGTCCTGGACGTGGACATCCCGCGCAAGCGGATCTCGCTGACCCTGCGTCTGGACGACGAGGCGGCGCAGCAGGACCGTCAGGGGCAGGACGGCGGGGGCGAGCGGCGCCGGCGCGGCGGTCGCCCCCCGCAGCAGCGCCAGGGCGGCCGGGGCGGCGGGGGCGGGGGCGGCGGCTCGCGTCAGCCGCGCCAGGCGCCCGCGCCCTCCAACAGCGCCATGGCCGACGCGCTGCGCCGCGCGGGGCTGCTCGACCCGAAGAACGGGCGGCGCTGACGCTACGGGCCCGGACTCTCCGCGTCGCGGGGGTCCGGGCCCGGTTCTCCGCCCCCGGCAGGCTTGAGCGGCGCCTGGCCTCCGTCCGCATGGGCTCCCCGCGGGCTCCCCGTCCGGGCGGGCTCTCCGCGGGATACCCGTCCGGGCAGAGCTTCCCGTCCGCACGGGCTCCCCGCGGACTCCCCGTGCGCACCGGCTCGGCGGGCCTCCGTCCGGGCGGGCTCACCCCCGCGAGGGGGCTCCGGGCACCCGCTCAAAGACCAGCCCGCGCGGGACGAGCGCTCAGCGCTCCGTCACCTTGCCGGCCGCCACCTCCAGGCGGCGGTTCACCCGGACCGCGTCGAGCATCCGCCTGTCGTGGGTGACCAGGAGCAGGGTGCCCTCGTAGGAGTCCAGGGCCGTTTCCAGCTGTTCGATGGCCGGCAGGTCGAGGTGGTTGGTGGGCTCGTCCAGGACCAGAAGGTTGACACCCCTGCCCTGGAGGAGGGCCAGGGCGGCCCGGGTGCGCTCGCCCGGGGAGAGGGTCGCCGCCGGGCGCAGGACGTGGTCCCTCTTCAGGCCGAACTTGGCGAGCAGCGTACGGACCTCGACCGGTTCGGTCTCCGGGACCGCCGCGCGGAAGGCGTCCAGCAGCGACTCGGAGCCGTGGAACAGCTCGCGTGCCTGGTCGACCTCGCCGACGAGCACGCCCGAGCCGAGCGCCGCGTGCCCGGCGTCCAGGGGGACCCGCCCCAGCAGGGCGGCCAGCAGGGTCGACTTGCCCGCGCCGTTGGCGCCGGTCACCGCGACCCGGTCCGCAAAGTCGACCTGCAGGGACACCGGGCCGAGCACGAAGCCGCCGCGCCGCACCTCGGCGTCGCGCAGCGTGGCGACGACCGCGCCGGAGCGCGGGGCGGCCGCGATCTCCATGCGCAGTTCCCACTCCTTGCGGGGTTCCTCGACGGCGTCGAGGCGTTCGATCATGCGCTGGGTCTGGCGGGCCTTGGCGGCCTGCTTCTCGCTGGCCTCGCTGCGGAACTTGCGGCCGATCTTGTCGTTGTCGTTGCCGGCCTTGCGGCGGGCGTTCTTCACGCCCTTGTCCATCCAGGAGCGCTGCACCTGGGCCCGTTCCTGGAGCGCCGCCTTCTTGTCGGCGTACTCCTCGTAGTCGTCGCGGGCGTGGCGGCGGGCCACCTCACGCTCCTCCAGGTAGGCCGCGTAGCCGCCGCCGTAGAGGTTCACCCGGCCCTGGGCGAGGTCGAGTTCGAGGACCTTGGTGACCGTACGGGTGAGGAACTCGCGGTCGTGGCTGACGACGACCGTCCCGGCGCGCAGGCCGGTCACGAACCGCTCCAGCCGTTCCAGGCCGTCCAGGTCGAGGTCGTTGGTGGGTTCGTCGAGCAGGAAGACGTCGTAACGGGACAGCAGCAGGGAGGCGAGGCCCGCGCGGGCCGCCTGCCCGCCGGACAGGGAGATCATCGGCTGATCCAGGTCGACGGCCAGGCCGAGGGAGTCGGTCACCTCCTCGGCGCGCTCGTCGAGGTCGGCGCCGCCGAGGCCGAGCCACCGCTCCAGGCTCGTCGCGTACGCGTCGTCGGCGCCGGGCGCGCCGTCGACGAGCGCCTGTGTGGCCTCGTCCATCACGCGCTGCGCCTCGGCGACCCCGGTGCGGCGTGCGAGGAACGCCCGCACGGTCTCGCCGGGCCTGCGCTCCGGCTCCTGCGGCAGATGCCCGACGGTCGCGGTCGGCGGGGACAGGCTGAGCTCGCCCTGCTCCGGGGCGGCGAGTCCGGCGAGCATCCGCAGCAGGGTGGACTTGCCCGCGCCGTTGGCGCCGACCAGCCCGATGACGTCCCCGGGGGCGACGACGAGGTCCAGTCCGGTGAACAGCGAGCGGTCGCCGTGACCGGCGGCGAGGTTCTTGGCGACGAGGGTGGCAGTCATCAGACCGCCGATCCTAACGGCCGTCGGAGGGGGGGTTCAGCGCCCCACCGGGACGACGAGCACGCTCCCCGGCGCCCGTGCCACCAGGAAGGCCTCTCCCTTCACGGCCCGGGCGTCCAGCGGGATGCGGTGGCGGCCCGGCTCCAGGAGCCCGTCGAAGACCTGCCGGGTGTGCGTGCGGTGGAGGCGGTCGAGGCGGTGGGCGGTGAGGCGGACCCGGCAGGAGGAGGTGACCTCCACCTCTGCCGTGCCGTCGGCGGAGGTCAGGCCGCGCAGGCGGCGCCGCTCCTCGGGGCCGCGGTCCAGGGCGTGTTCGATCTGGGCGACGAGCAGGGGGACGACCGGGGCGAGTCCGTCGACGAGAGCGGCCTCGGCTCCCGCGCGGGCGAAGGCGTCGCGTACGGCGGCTCGTTCGGCCGCGCCGACGGCCCGGCCGAAGGCGACGGCGCCGTACTGGCGCAGTTCCTCCGCGGGCACGCCGGCGACGTCGCGGGCGATGTCGGCGCCGATGCCCAGGGTGCGCAGGGCGGCGGCGAGCCGGGCGAGGACGGCGACCCGTGCCCCGATCAGCAGCACCCGGGGGCGGGGCGCCGGCGCGTCCCCGTCCAGGAGGGCGTACAGCGCCGCTCGGTAGGCGGCGCCGTGGAAGCGGAACGGGCCGATGCCCCGGTAGCCGTTGAGTTCCAGGTCGGCGTGGTCACCGGTCTGCCAGGCGAAGTCCCGCCAGACGTAGTCGTCGCCGGCCCTCTCGATGACCGCCGTGACCGCGCCGCAGGCCAGGTCCGCGCACTCGGGGCAGCCGTAGACGACGTACCGGCCGCCCGGCAGCGGTGCCTTCGCCTCCAGCAGCAGGGCGTGCACCTGGGCGGTGAAGATGGCGGGCGGGACGTCGGAGGCGAGCGGGGACACCGCGTCCAGGTCGCTGAGCCGGAACAGCAGGGGCCGTCCGTCCACGACGAAGTCCACGAAGTCCCGGTGGACCTGGTGGCCGCCGTCGGCGAGGACCTCTCCGGCACGCATCGCCGGGGCCAGGCCGAAGGTGGCGTACTCGGCAGACATGGGGTGAGTATTCCCGTCCCGCGGCCGATGCGAGCGCCGCGTGCCGCATTCCGCTACGGTCCCGGCGTGCGCGGTGAACCGAGTGGCGATGTCGTGGTGGTGGGCGGTGGGGTCGTCGGACTGACCACGGCCGTGGTGCTGGCCGAACGCGGCCGGCGGGTGCGGGTGTGGACGCGGGAGCCGGCCGAGCGGACCACCTCGGCGGTCGCGGGCGCCCTGTGGTGGCCCTACCGGATCGAGCCGGTGTCCCTCGCCGGGGACTGGGCGCTGGAATCCCTGGCGGTGTTCGAGGAGTTGGCGGCGCGGCCCGAGGAGACCGGGGTGCGCATGGTGGAGGGCGTGCACGGCGAGACCCGGCTGGACTCCCTGGGGCCGTGGGCGGCGCGGGTGCCGGGGCTGCGCGCGGCGCGTGCCGGGGAGTACCCGGGGACCGGGTTGTGGGCGCGGCTGCCGCTGATCGACATGCCGGCGCATCTGCCCTGGCTCAGGGAGCGGCTGCTCCGGGCCGGCGGCACCGTGGAGGAGCGCACCGTGCGCGACCTGACCGCGGTCGACGCCCCGGTCGTGGTGAACTGCACGGGTCTCGGCGCCCGGGACCTGGTGCCCGACGAGGGGGTGCGTCCTGTGCGCGGCCAGCTCGTCGTGGTGGAGAACCCGGGGATCACGACCTGGCTGACGTCGGTCGACCACGCCTCGTCCGCGACCACGTACTTCTTCCCGCAGCCGGGCGGGCTGGTCCTCGGCGGCACGGCCGAGGAGGACGTCTGGTCCCTGACGCCCGATCCGGCGGTGGCCGAGCGGATCGTCGCGCGGTGCGCGGCCTTCCGGCCGGAGATCGCCGGGGCGCGGGTGCTGGGGCACCGGGTGGGGCTGCGTCCGGCGCGGCACGCGGTGCGGCTGGAGCGGGTGCCGCTGCCGGGCGGGCGGGTGCTGGTGCACCACTACGGGCACGGCGGGGCCGGGGTCACGGTGGCCTGGGGGTGTGCGCGGCAGGCGGCCGGGCTGGTGGGCCCGGCCGCCTGAGCGCGTCAGTGCCCCGGGATCCGGTCGGCGGCGCCCGGCGCCCGGACTCCGGCCGACGCCCGGGGCGCGGAGAGGGCGGGGCCCGGTCCGGCCGTGGCGCGGGCGAACGCCGCCGCCCCGCCGACCAGGGGCACCCGCGCCCAGGTGCGCGCCAGGTCCAGGGTCAGGGTCGGGGTGGTGGAGGGGGGATCGATGAGGTCCTTGTCGGTCCCCGCGACGATCAGCGCCAGCCGGTGACCCCGGGGCACCACGTGGTCGGTGGCCGCGAGGTCGACCGTGATGGTGTACGCCCGGCCCGGGGTCAGCGGGACGCCCTTGCCGGCGTCGGCGTAGGTGCCGAGGTCGGCCCAGCCCCGGCTGAGGACGGTGCGGCCGACGGCCGCCGTCCTGGCCCCGGTCTCCTTGAAGCAGGCGCTGTCGCCCGCCGTGCTCGCGCCCCAGCAGGTGCGGTCGGTGAGCGTGGTGATGCCCTCGGCGGCGTCGGCGTAGTCCCGGATGGTGTCGGGGCCGAGGTCGACGAGGACGGCGGACAGGTGGGCCGTAGACGTGGTCGGAGTGGCGGTGACGGTGACCCGGGAGGAGCCGGACAGGCGCAGGTCGCGGGTGAGCGGCCGGCTGACGAACCCGGCCTTGTCCGGGGTCGGGGTGTCGATCTGGGCGGCCCAGTCGGTCTCGCCGCGCCGCGGGTCGTCGGTGAGGGTCTCGGTGCCCCGGCTCCGGCGCAGGCCGAGGGCGCCGACGCCCGCCCGCTCGCCGGGGGCGGGGCGCAGGGTGGCCGTCGCCGAGCCGCGCGGCGGCCAGCTCTTCGAGGTCTCCCACTGGTCGGGGTGGCGTTCGACGTCGGCCATGGGCGCGCGGTCGATGCCGTTGTCGTAGCCGAGGAGTTCGTGGTCGAACCAGCGGTGCAGGGTGTCGACCCAGGCTCCGCGCCGGAAGTCGAAGGGGTCGACGTGGCCGGTCTGGGAGAGCCAGATCTTGCGCTCGACGCCGTTGCGTGCGAGCGCGTCCCACCACTGGCCGAAGTTCTTGGTGCGGACGTTGAGGTCCTGCAGGCCGTGCACCAGGAAGACGCTCGCCCTGACCCTGTTCGCGTGCCGGACGTAGTCGCGCTCGGTCCACAGTGGCGTCCAGTCGCCGCTGCGCGGGGCCCCGTCGACGAGTTTCCGCTGCACGGCGGCGCACCGGGTACGGGCGTCGGGGCTGTCGACGTAGCCGGACAGCCAGTCGGGGCCGGAGTCGTAGAGGGGGGCGCCCTGGGCGAAGTAGTAGTCGTACCAGGAGGAGATGGCGCTGATCGGCACGATGGTCCGCAGGCCCTTGACGCCGGTGGCGGCGACGCCGTTGGCGATGGTGCCGTCCCAGCTCTTGCCGATCATGCCGGTCCGGCCGTTGGTCCAGTCCGCCCGGACGGTGGTGGAGCCGGTGCGGGTGGTGTAGGCGCGGGCGCGGCCGTTCAGCCAGTCGATCACGGCCTTGGCGGACCGGACGTCGGAGCGGCCGCCGACGTCGACGCAGCCGTCCGAGCGGTTGGTGCCGGCGAGGTCGACGCCGACGAACGCGTAGCCGCGGGGTACGAAGTAGTTGTCGTAGAACAGCGGCATCTGCACGACGTCGCCGTGTGCGTCGTAGGTCTTCTTCTGGCTCTCGTTGCCGCGCCCGCAGCAGGAGTAGTACGGGCTGGCGTCCATGATGACCGGGATCTTCCGGCCCTGCGTGGCGGGCTCCCTGGGCCGGACGATGTCGGCGGCGACCCGGTCGGTGCGTCCGTCGCCGTCCGAGTCGAGTCCGGTGTCCACCCAGACGGCCTCGCGGACGGCGTTCGCGTACGAGTAGACCGGCCGGCTCTCGCGCGGGGCGCCGTGGGCCGCCGCCGGGGTGAGGAGAGCGGCCGCGAGGACGGCGGTGGCCGTCACGGTGAGCGGTCTCCAGGTCGTGCAGCGCATGCGTGTCGGCATGTGCGGGACGTTACAGGCGGCAACTGCCCCGCAAAAGAGGGACACTGACGGGCCGTCGAGTCGACGGTGGCCGCGCGGGGCCGGTGGGAGCGCTCCGGCCCATGACGGCCGGATGGCGATCGTGTGACAGCGGCGGCCATGGACACGTACGGGGGCGCGGGGACTCAATAGGCTGCGAACGGACTGTGAACCCCTACCACTTGGAGTTCTCGTGCACCGTAGAACCATCGCTCCGGGAGCACTCGCGGCGGCCTCCCTGTTGCTGGCGATCCCGGCATCGGCCGCAAGCGGCTCCCCCGGCGCACCGGGCATCGGCGATCCCTACTACCCGAACTACGGCAACGGTGGATACGACGTCTCCCACTACGACCTCCGGCTGACCTACCGTCCCGCGACGGACGAGCTGGCGGGTACGGCGACGATCCAGGCGCGTACCACCCAGGCCCTGTCGCGGTTCGACCTGGACTTCCTGCTGGACGTGAGCGAGGTGCGGGTCAACGGCGCGAAGGCGGCCTTCACCCTCTCGGGGGAGCACGAGCTGGAGATCACCCCGAAGACCCCGCTGGCCGAGGGCGCGCCGGTCACGGTGGTCGTCCGCTACGGCGGAGTGCCGTCGGCGAAGAGCGCCTACGGGTTCACCACCTGGCACCGGACGCCCGACGGGGCGGTGGCGGCCGACGAGCCCGAGGCGGCCTGGTGGTGGTTCCCGAGCAACGACCACCCGAGCGACAAGGCCACCTACGACGTCTCGGTCGCGGTGCCGGACGGCACCCAGGCGCTGTCCAACGGGACGCTCCAGTCGACGAGTTCGAAGCTCGGCTGGACGCGGTACAACTGGCGGCAGAACAAGCCGCAGGCGACGTATCTGGCCACGCTCGCGGTCGGCCGGTTCGACATCACGACCGGCACGTCCGAGGGCGGGGTGCCGGTCGTCAACGCCTACAGCAAGGACCTCGGCGACAACGACGGGGCCGCGCGGGCGAGCGTGGAGCGCACCGGCGAGATCGTCGACTGGCTGAGCGGCTATTTCGGGCCGTATCCGTTCGGCTCCGCCGGCGGCTACGTCCCCAACACGACCACCGGGTACGCGCTGGAGACGCAGACCCGGGTGTACTACAGCCCGAGGCAGTTCGCGAGCGGCTCCAACACCTCGGTCGTCGTGCACGAGCTGGCGCACCAGTGGTACGGCGACGACGTCTCGATCGCGGGCTGGAAGGACATCTGGATCAACGAGGGCTTCGCCCGGTACGCGCAGTGGCTGTGGTCCGAGCACGAGGGCGAGGGCACCACGCGGGAACTCGCGGACTACGTGTACGCCTCCCACCCGGCCGACGACGCGTTCTGGACGGTGAAGCCGGGTGATCCGGGCCCGGACCACCAGTTCGACATCGCGGTCTACGACCGGGGAGCCCTCGCCGTCCAGGCGCTGCGCGAGGAGGTGGGCGACGACGCGTTCTTCGCCATCCTGAAGGGCTGGCCGAAGGAGCACGCGTACGGCAACGCGTCGGTGGCCGACTTCCGGCAGTACGCCGAGCGGGTGTCGGGCAAGCCGCTGGCGGCGCTGTTCGACACCTGGCTGTTCCAGCCGGCGAAGCCGGGCGCCCCGGCGGCCCGGGCGGCCTCCGTGGCGACGGCGCCGACGGCCGCGCCACAGCCGAGGTCGTGGAAGAAGATCGAGGCGACCGACGACGTGCACGCGCGGTGAACGACGGCCGGGCGGGGCGGCGGAACACCGCCGCCCCGCCCGGGGCCGTGACCGTGGCCCGCTACCTGGTGAGCTCCGAGAGCTCCTCGTCGGCCGCCCGCGCGACCCGGCGGCGGACGCCGAACCAGCCGGCGACCAGGAGGGCCGCGATCAGCGGGATGAGCAGCAGGGTCTTGCGGCCGACCTCGGTGTCGTTCCACATCAGGCCGAGGCAGACGAGCAGGAAGGCGATCGTCGCGATCTCCGTGACCGGGCTGCCGGGCAGCCGGAAGTACGGCCGGGTGACCCGGCCCTCCTTGGCCCGGCGGACGAAGACCAGGTGGCAGACCATGATGATCACCCAGGTGCTGACCACGCCGAGGGAGGCGACGTTCAGCACGATCTCGAAGGCCTGGCTGGGCACCAGGTAGTTCAGCCCCACGCCGAGTACGCACACCGCGCAGGTCAGCAGGATGCCGCCGTACGGGACCTGGCTGCGGCTCATGACGCGGGTGAACTTCGGGGCGGAGCCCGCCATGGCCATGGAGCGCAGGATGCGGCCGGTGGAGTACAGCCCGGAGTTCAGCGAGGACATGGCGGCGGTGAGGACCACCAGGTTCATCACGTCGCCGGCCGCGGGGACGCCGATCCTGGACAGGACCGTGACGAAGGGGCTCTCGTCGCCCGAGTAGACCGAGCCGGGCAGCAGCAGGGCGAGCAGGACGACCGAGCCGCAGTAGAACAGGCCCACCCGCCACATGATCGAGTTCACCGCGCGCGGGACGACCTTCTCCGGCTCGGCCGTCTCGCCCGCGGCGACGCCGACCAGCTCCAGCGCGGCGTAGGCGAAGATCACGCCCTGCATCACCAGGACGACCGGCATCATGCCGTGCGGGAAGATGCCGCCGTTGTCCGTGATCACGGACAGGCCCGGGGTCCGGCCGCCGACCTCGTGCTGCGTGGCCAGCAGGAACACGCCGATCAGCATGAAGCCGACCAGGGTGGCGACCTTGACGACCGAGAACCAGAACTCCATCTCGCCGAAGATCTTCACCGAGATCAGGTTCACGGCGAGGACGACAGCCAGGGCGATCAGCGCGAGCACCCACTGCGGGACGCTGGTGAACAGGCTCCAGTAGTGCGTGTAGAGCGCGATGGCGGTGATGTCGGCGATGCCGGTGGTCGACCAGTTGAGGAAGTACATCCAGCCGGCGACGTAGGCGCCCTTCTCGCCGAGGAACTCGCGCGCGTACGACACGAAGGACCCGGACGAGGGCCGGTACAGGACCAGCTCGCCGAGGGCGCGGACGACGAAGAAGGCGAAGACGCCGCAGACGAGGTAGGCCAGCGCGAGCGCCGGGCCCGCGGTCTGGAGGCGGCCGCCGGCACCGAGGAAGAGTCCGGTGCCGATGGCGCCGCCTATGGCGATCATGTTGACGTGGCGGTGCTTGAGATCCTTGCTGTATCCGGCGTCGCCCGCGTCGGCGGGCGTCCCGGTCGCCTGGGGGTGTGCGGCGACCTGTGCCGTGCGCGTGGAGTCCTTGCTCACGGGTGGTTCCACTCTCTGGTGCCCCGGGCGGTTGTGCGCCCGGTGTCCGTACAAGTCCAGGCCCGCACCACCCATGACGCGGTACAGACCAAGGGGGCAGCTTCCCGGTGAGATCGCTTCTCATGCGATGGCCCATGTCACACAGCGGCGCTTCTCACACGATCTCCGCGCCCCGCTCACCGCCTCCCACCACGGACAACGGGTTTCACACTTCTGGTGAGACAGCGATACTGCTGCACATGACGACCGACACCGGGGAGCCGGCCCTCACGATCGACGAGCTGGCCGCGCGGGCCGGCGTCACGGTGCGTACGGTCCGCTTCTACGGCACTCGCGGCCTGCTGCCGCCGCCGGTGATCGGCCCGCGCCGGGTGGGCCACTACGGCCGGGAGCACCTGGCGCGCCTGGCGCTGATCGAGGAGATGCAGCACCAGGGCATGACGCTCGCCGCCATCGAGCGCCATCTGCGGGGGCTGCCGCCGGACCTCACCCCGCACGACCTCGCCATCCACCGCGCGGTGGTCGCCTCCTGGGCGCCGGACGCGGTGGAGACCGTGTCGCGCGGGGAGCTGGAGCGCCGGGCGGGGCGGCCGCTCACCGACGAGGACCTGCGGCGGCTGGCCGCGATGGACGTGGCGGTCCGGGACGGGGAGTCCTTCCGCCTCGATTCCGGGCTGCTCCGGCTCGGTGTGGAGCTGCTCGACGTGCCGCTGTCGGAGGAGACGGTGCTGGCGGCCCGCACCGCGCTCGTCGAGCACGCGCGGGCCGCCGCGCACGAGCTGGCGCGGCTGCTGCGGGAGGCGGTGGCCGAACGGGACACGCGGGACGTGAAGTCCCTGTCCGCCCATATGCACCCGCTGGTGGTGCAGGCCCTGCTGACCACCTTCCAGCGTTCGCTGAAGGAGGAGCTGCGGGAGTGGCTCGACGGGGGACGGCAGGAGCGCCCCGGGGAGGATCCCGGAGACGCTCCGTCCGCGTGAGCGGTCCCGCGTCGGCGGGCGGGAGCACGACGTCCGCACACGGGGGCACGACCTCCGCCCGCAGGGGCCCGCGTCCGCCCGCAGGGGGCGCTTCGCCGCTACGGCGCCGCGCCCCCGCCCGCGTCAGCGGGCGTCGGTGAAGGTCTCGCCCTTCTCCGCCTTCTCCACCAGCAGGGCGGGCGGGGTGAAACGCTCGCCGTAGCGCTCGGCGAGTTCGCGTGCTCGGGCCACGAAGCCCGGCAGACCGCCCTCGTAGCCGTTGACGTACTGCAGCACGCCACCGGTCCAGCCCGGGAAGCCGATGCCGAAGACGGAGCCGATGTTGGCGTCGGCGACGGAGGTCAGGACGCCCTCCTCCAGCAGCCGGACGGTGTCGAGCGCCTCGGAGAAGAGCATCCGCTCCTGCATGTCCCGGAACGGGATCTCGTGGCCCGGCTTCCCGAAGTGCTCGCGCAGCCCCGGCCACAGCCCGGCCCGCCTGCCGTCCTCGCCGTACTCGTAGAAGCCGGCGCCGCCGCTGCGGCCGGTGCGGCCGAACTCGTCGACCATGCGGTCGACGACCGCCTCGGCCGGGTGGGGCGTCCAGGTGCCGCCGGCCTCCTCGACGGCCCGCTTCGACTCGGCCCGGATCTTGCGCGGCAGGGTCAGCGTCAGCTCGTCCATCAGGGACAGCACCTTGGCGGGGTAGCCGGCCTGGGCGGCCGCCTGCTCCACGGAGGCGGGCTCGATGCCCTCGCCGACCATGGCCACGCCCTCGTTGATGAAGTGGCCGATGACCCGGGAGGTGAAGAAGCCCCGCGAGTCATTGACGACGATCGGGGTCTTGCTGATCTGCCGGACCAGGTCGAAGGCGCGGGCCAGCGCCTCGTCGCCCGTGCGCTCGCCCTTGATGATCTCGACGAGCGGCATCTTGTCGACCGGCGAGAAGAAGTGCAGCCCGATGAAGTCGCCCTGGCGCTCAACGCCCTCCGCCAGCAGGGTGATGGGGAGCGTGGAGGTGTTGGAGCACAGCAGCGCGTCCGGCGCGACCACGCTCTCGATCTCCTCGAACACCTTGTGCTTGAGGGCCACGTCCTCGAACACGGCCTCGATCACCGCGTCGCACCCGGCGAGGTCGCGCACCTCGGCGGTGGGCGTGATGCGGGCGAGCAGGGCGGCGGCCTTCTCCTGGCTGGTGCGTCCCTTGGCGACGGCCTTGGCGCACAGCTGCTCGGAGTAGCCCTTGCCCTTGACGGCCGCCTCCAGGGAGACGTCCTTGAGGACGACGTCGATGCCCGCACGGGCGCACGCGTAGGCGATGCCCGCGCCCATCATCCCGGCGCCGAGCACGGCCGCCCTGCGGACCTTGCGGGGCTCGACGCCCTGGGGGCGGTTGGCGCCGGAGTTGACGGCCTGGAGGTCGAAGAAGAAGGCCTGGATCATGTTCTTCGAGGTCTGCCCGGCGGCCAGCTCCACGAAGTAGCGGGCCTCGATGACCTGGGCGGTCTCGAAGTCGACCTGGGCGCCCTCCACGGCGGCCGCGAGGATGTTGCGCGGCGCCGGGTAGGGCGCGCCGTTCGTCTGCTTGCGCAGGGTGGCCGGGAAGGCGGGCAGGTTGGCGGCGAACTTGGGGTTCGCGGGTGTGCCGCCGGGGATGCGGTAGCCCGGGCGGTCCCAGGGCTGCTGCGACTCTGGGTGCGCGTCGATGAAGGCGCGGGCCTTGGCGAGGAGTTCCTCCGGCGTGGCGGCGACCTCGTCGACCAGGCCGTTGTCCAGGGCGCGCCGCGGGCTGTACTGGGTGCCCTGGAGCAGCACCTTCAGCAGGGCGTCGGCGATGCCGAGCAGGCGCACGGTGCGGACCACGCCACCGCCGCCGGGCAGCAGGCCGAGGGTGACCTCGGGGCAGCCGATCTTGGAGCCGGGCGCGTCGAGGGCGACGCGGTGGTGGCAGGCGAGGGCGATCTCGTAGCCGCCGCCCAGGGCCGCGCCGTTGAGCGCCGCGACCACCGGCTTGCCGAGGGTCTCGATACGGCGCAGGTCGCGCTTGATGGCGAGGCCGCCGTCGAACAGCTCCTGCGCGGTGTCGGGGGTGACCCGGATGAGGTCGCGCAGGTCGCCGCCCGCGAAGAAGGTCTTCTTGGCCGAGGTGACGATGACGCCGCGGATGGCGTCCTTCTCCGCCTCCAGCCGGTCGGTGACCGCGGCGAGGGAGTCGCGGAAGGCCTGGTTCATCGTGTTCGCGGACTGGTGGGGGTCGTCGAGGACGAGGGTGACGACACCGGTGTCGTCCTGCTCCCAGCGGATGGTGGTGCTCTCGGTCATGACGGGGGTCTCCGTTGAGGTCTGGTGGTGGCGCCGGGAGGTCAGATGCGTTCGACGACGGTGGCGATGCCCATGCCGCCGCCCACGCACAGGGTGGCGAGGCCGTAGCGCTTGTCCTGGCGCTCCAGTTCGTCGACGAGGGTGCCGAGGATCATCGCGCCGGTGGCGCCGAGCGGGTGGCCGAGGGCGATCGCGCCGCCGTTGACGTTGACCTTGTCCAGGGACAGGCCCATGTCCTTCACGAACCGCAGCACGACCGCCGCGAACGCCTCGTTGATCTCGACGAGGTCGATGTCGTCGATGGTCAGCCCGGCCTTGGCGAGCGCCTTGCGGGTGGCGGGGGCGGGCCCGGTGAGCATGATGGTGGGCTCGGAGCCGGAGACGGCGGCGGAGACGATCCGCGCGCGCGGCCGCAGGCCGTAGCGCTCGCCGACCTCCCGGGAGCCGATCGCGACGAGGGACGCGCCGTCGACGATGCCGGAGGAGTTGCCCGCGTGGTGGACGTGGTCGATCTTCTCCACCCAGTGGTACTTCTGCAGCGCCACGGCGTCGAAGCCGCCCAGCTCGCCGATGTCGGCGAACGACGGCTTGAGGCCCGCCAGCGAGTCGGCGGTGGTGCCCGGACGCAGGTGCTCGTCGTGGTCGAGGACGACGAGCCCGCTGCGGTCCTTCACGGGGACGACCGACCGGTCGAAGCGGCCGTCCTTCCAGGCCGCGGCCGCCCGCTCCTGCGAGAGCGCCGCGTACTCGTCGACGTCCCGCCGGGAGAAGCCCTCGATGGTGGCGATCAGGTCGGCGCCGATGCCCTGCGGCACGAAGTTCACCGCGAGGTTGGTCATCGGGTCGTTGAACCAGGCGCCGCCGTCCGAGGCCATGGGCACCCGGGACATCGACTCGACGCCGCCCGCGAGCACGAGGTCCTCCCAGCCCGAACGCACCTTGGCGGCGGCCAGGTTGACGGCCTCCAGGCCCGAGGCACAGAAGCGGTTCTCCTGCACGCCGGCGACGGTGTCCGGGAGGCCCGCCGCGACGGCGGCGATGCGGGCGATGTCGGAGCCCTGGTCGCCGACCGGGCCGACGACGCCGAGCACGATGTCGTCGATCGCGGCCGGGTCGAGGCCGGGGAAGCGGTCGCGGATCTCGTGGATGAGGCCGACGACCAGGTCGATGGGCTTCGTGCCGTGCAGGGCGCCGTTGGCCTTGCCGCGCCCGCGCGGGGTGCGGATCGCGTCGTACACGTACGCTTCGGTGCTCACTGACAAGCCTTTCGGTGAGGGTTCGGTCGGGGCGGGTGCGGGGTGTCGGAGCCGTACGTCCATCAGGCGCCGTCCTCCCGGAGTGCGGGCACGCCCCAGTCGCGGGCCACGTCCAGGGTGTCGGCGCCCGGCCGGGCGGGGCCCGTGCGGACGGTGGTGGGGGTCGCGGAGAAACGGGGCGCCGGGGCGGGCTGGGTGATGCCGGAGTGGTCGGTGAAGGTGCCGCGGGCGGCGAGGTGCGGGTGGTGCGGGGCCTCCCGCAGCGACAGGACGGGTGCCACGCACGCGTCCGAGTTCTCGAAGACGGCCGTCCACTCGTCCCGGGTGCGGGACTTGAAGCGGGCGGTGACGGCCGAGCGAAGTTCGCTCCAACGGGTGACGTCCGTGTGGGCGGGCCTGTGGTCCTCCAGGCCGAGGAGGGTGAGGAACTCCTCGTAGAACTGCGGCTCCAGGGCGCCGACCGCCATGTGCCCGCCGTCGGCGGTCTCGTAGGTGCCGTAGTACGGGCAGCCGCCGTCCAGGAGGTTGGTGCCGCGGCGGTCCTGCCAGACGCCGGCCGCGAGCATGCCGTGGATCATGGCGGCGAGGTGGGAGGTGCCGTCGACGATGGCGGCGTCCACCACCTGGCCGGTCCCGGTCGCGCGCGCGTGGTGGAGGGCCGCGAGGACACCGACGACGAGGTAGAGCGAGCCGCCCGCGTAGTCGCCGAGGAGGTTGGCGGGGACGGCCGGCGGCTCGTCCGGGGCGCCGATCATGCCGAGGGCGCCGGTGACGGCGATGTAGGCGATGTCGTGCCCGGCGCGCGGGGCGAGCGGACCCTGCTGGCCCCAGCCGGTCATCCGGCCGTAGACCAGGCGCGGATTGCGGGCGTGGCAGGCGTCGGGGCCGACACCGAGGCGTTCGGCCACGCCGGGGCGGTAGCCCTCGATGAGGACGTCCGCGCGGGCGGCCAGGTCGAGGACGCGGGCGGCGCCGTCCGCGGCCTTGAGGTCCACGACCACCGAGCGCTTGTTGCGGTTGGTGACGTCGTACGCCGGGTCGATCCCCAGCGCGGCGCCGCCGGGGCGGTCGACGCGGACCACGTCGGCGCCCAGGTCGGCCAGAAGCATGGCGGCGAACGGTCCGGGACCGATGCCGGCCAGTTCGACCACGCGCACGCCGGAGAGCGGGCCGTCACGCCCTGGCGCCCGTGCCGTTGTCATCCAGCCCCCTCGCTGTGACACAACTGATGTAACACCGATGATGGTAAGAACGTGTTCCAGTCCGCACAAGACCTGGACGAGCAAGCGCTTAGCCAAGTTGTGCTCGTGCCGCTCCTCCCCCTGGGTCGGGCCACCGCGGGGCATGGGCCACCGCACACCTCCGGGCTCCTCGTCGGGCTCCGCACCCCTCACGCTAGCCTCGGCCACCGACGGTGGCGCGGACCGCGAACCGAGGCGGAACCGGTGCCGGGACAGAGAGGTGTCATGAGCAGGATGAGCAGGACGGACCGTCCGTACGACCTCGTGCTCTTCGGAGCCACCGGCTTCGTCGGGACGCTCACCGCGGAGTACCTCGCCGCGCACGCTCCCGCGTCACTGCGCTGGGCGATCGCAGGCCGCAGTGAGCGCAGGCTCCAGGAGTTGCGCGAGCGGCTGCCCGGCGGCGCGTCCGTCGGGGTGCTGCGGGCGGACGTCGCCGACCCGGCGTCGCTGCGCGAACTCGCCCGGCAGGCGCGCGTGGTGGCCACGACGGTGGGCCCCTACGTCACGTACGGGGAGGAGCTCGTGGCCGCCTGCGCGGACCGCGGCACCGACTATCTGGACCTGACCGGCGAGCCCGAGTTCGTCGACCTGGTGTACGTCCGGCACGACGCCCGCGCACGGGAGACCGGGGCACGGCTGCTCCACGCCTGCGGCTTCGACTCGGTTCCGCACGACCTGGGCGCGTACTTCACCGTCCAGCAGCTCCCGGAGGGCGTTCCGCTGACCGTGGACGGATTCGTCCGGGCGGACGCGGCCTTCTCGGGCGGGACGTTCGCCTCGGCGCTCAACCAGTTCGCCCGGCCCGGCCGGATGCTGGCCGCCGCGCGGGACCGCGCCCGGCACGAACCGCGGCTGCTGGGCCGGCGCGCGTCCGCGCCCACGGGCGCGCCGCGCTTCGCCAAGGAGGTCGGCGCCTGGGCGCTGCCGCTGCCGACCATCGACCCGCAGATCGTGCGGCGCTCCGCCCGGGCGCTGGAGCGCTACGGCCCCGACTTCCGCTACCGGCACTACGCGGCCGTCGCGCACCTGCCGGTCGCGGTGGGCGGGGTGGCGGCCGTCGGGGCGCTCGCCGCCGCGGCCCAGTTGCCGCCCGCCCGCCGCTGGCTGTCCGGCCGGCTCCGGCCCGGCGAGGGCCCGAGCGCCGAGAAGCGCGCCCGGAGCTGGTTCTCGGTGCGCTTCGTGGGTGAGGGCGGAGGCCGGCGGGTGTGCACGGAGGTCGCCGGCGGCGATCCCGGGTACGACGAGACGGCGAAGATGTTCGCCGAGGCGGCCATGTCCCTGGTCCTCGACGACCTGCCGTCGACGGCGGGCCAGGTCACGACGGCCGTGGCCATGGGCGACGCGCTGATCGACCGCCTGCGCGCGGCGGGGATCACCTTCCGGGTGGCGGCGCGCCGCTAGGGCCGGTAGGGGGCAGGTTGCGTCGAGCCCTCGGAGGGCCGGTCCGGGCGGGTCGCGTCGAGTCCTCAGTGGGTGCCGGTCCGGGCCGAGCCCTCAGTGGGTGCCGGTCCGGGCGGGTCGCGTCGGGCCCTCAGTGGGTGCCGGTCCGGGCCGAGCGACCGGCCCGCCGGACGCGTTGGGCCCTCGGAGGGCCCGACCACCGGGTCGTGGTGGGCCGTCGGGGCTCACCCGACCGGTCAGAGCGACCAGCCCGCCACGGTGTAGATCATTCCGCCGATCCAGGCGAGGCCCGCGGCCACGGCGAGGATCAGCACGGCGTTCACGGCGCGCTCGACGGGCCGGTCCGGGTCGGCGAGGGGCTTGGGGGATCTGTGCGTCGTCATGCGGCACAGCCTGCCGACGGCGGCGCGGCACCACATCCGTACGGGTACTCAGGCCGGCTACTCAGACAGGCTCCTCAGGCCTGCTCCTCGGATCGGCCCGGGGCCCGGCTGCCCGGCCCGGCTACTCCGCCCGGGAGGTGGGCGCCGGGTGCGTCGTCGCCTCCCGAAGGGCCCGCCGGCACAGCGCGTCCGCCCTGCGGGTGGTCTCCGGGAGACGGTAGGCGGGGGTGAGGGCGAGCGTGTGGGCGCAGGCGTCGTCCAGGGTCGTCCGGTGGCCGACGGAGACGAAGACCGGCTTGACGCCGTCCCGGGTGCGCAGGGCGCGGCCGACCACTTCGGCGCCCGCCAGCAGGGGGGACCAGCTCCCGCGCGGGGCGTCCGGTTCGTCGTAGGTGAAGGTGAAGGGGTTCTTGGCCACGCCGATCGTCGGCAGTCCGGTCAGGACGCCGAGGTGGCTGGCGAGGCCGAAACGCCGGGGGTGGGCCAGGCCGTAGCCGTCGCACACGACCAGGCCGGGCGGGCAGGGCAGGGCGTCGAGGGCGGCCAGCACGGTGGGGATCTCGCGGAAGGCGAGCAGTCCCGGCACGTACGGGAAGGAGACCCGGCCGACGGCGGTCGCCTCGGCGACGGCCTCCAGGGTGGCGGCGTCCAGCACGACGGCCGCCGCCGCCACGACGTCCCGTTCGTCGTCGTAGGCGACGTCGACGCCCGTGACGTGTCCGGTTCCGGCGGGCGGGCCCGGCTCGTCCCGCACCACCCGCGCCCGCAACTCGTCCTGGACGGCGAGGGCCTGTTCCTCGGTCGCGGGCCAGCCCGCCGGGATGCGTACGGTCGTCATGGTGGGGTCGAGCGTACGGGCCCGGCCGCGCGGGGCATCGACGCGGGGCGGGGCCGCGGCGGGGCCCGGGGCGTCGACGTGGGGGGAGACGCGACGGGCGGGGGGTGTCGACGCCGGGTGGAGAGACACAACGGGCGCGGGGTGTCGACGCCGGGTGGAGAGACACAACGGGCGCGGGGTGTCGACGCCGGGTGGAGAGACACAACGGGCGCGGGGTGTCGACGCCGGGTGGGGAGACGCAACGGGGCGGGCTCGCTGCCTGGGGGCGCGAGGCCTCCGGGCGCGAGTGCCGCCCCGCCGTGAGCCGGACCGCTCAGCCGGACCGCTCAGTTCCTGCCGAGCGCCTTCTGCAGCTGCTGCTTGTTCATGTCCGAGCGGCCGTGGATGTTGCGCCGCCTGGCCTCTTCGTAGAGCTGGTCGTAGGTGGGCCCCTGGGAGCCCTGGCCCGACCGCCGGCCGCCGCGCCGGCCCGAGGACATGTCCTGGACCGAGGTACGACTGGCGGTCTTCGACTCGCCGGCCCGGGCGCGCTCCTTGTTCACCGTGCGCGCCGCGATCTCCTTGGCGCGGCCGGTGCTCTCCCCCCGTTCCCGCGCGCTCGCCTTGATGTGCTCGTACTGGCGCTCCCGTTTGGCACTGGAACCGCGTGGCATGCCGTTCACTTCCTCTCTGTGCAGGGAACGGATACCCGCAGTCTTGAACGATTCGCCCCATCAGGCGATTTTCAGCCACCCAATCGAGCGACCCGCCCTGTTTCACCGGCCGCCCAGCAGCCTCCGTCCGGGGCGCAGTCGACGGTGTCGTACGAACCGGTGTCCACCGTCCGCCAGGTGCGGCCGCCGTCGGTGGTGAGGTCCGTGCCGGTCGGACCCACCGCGAGGGCGGCCGTGCGGCGGTGCGGGAGCCAGGCGACGCCGGAGCGGTAGGCGGGCGGGGGCGTGACGGCGGGCTGCCAGCTCCGGCCGCCGTCCGCGGTGGTGGCGGCCGCCCGCGGCGACGCCTGGTCGGCGCGGTAGTCGCCGCCCACGGCCAGCCCGTGCGCGCGGTCCCGGAAGGCGAGCGCGAAGACCCCCTTGGCCGGGTCTCCCGCCGGGACCGGCGTGTCGGCGGCCGTCCAGGTCAACCCCCGGTCCGCCGAGTGCAGTACGCGCGCGTGTGCCGCCCCGCCGGTGGCCAGCCACACGTCCCGCGGCCCCGACGCGACCATGCACTGGCCACTGGCGGCGAAGCCCGCCTCGCCCGGCTGCGCGGCCGGCATCCCGGTGTCCGGCAGCACGGTCCAGGAACGGCCGCCGTCGCTGGTGGACAGAATGCGGAACCGGCCGTCCACCGGGTCGCTCATCGCGAGTCCGTGCCGGTGGTCGAAGAAGGCGAGGCAGTCGTAGAAGGCCCGTGCGTCGGTGTTCCGGAAGGACTCCGTCCAGGTGGCTCCGCCGTCGTCGGTGCGGTAGACGCGGGACGCCTCGCCCTCGCCGATGGCCAGCACCACGGCGCGTCGCGCGCCGAACGCCTCGATGTCCCGGAACTGCAGGTCCGCGGCACCGGGCGGCGAGACGTCGCGCCAGTGCGCGCCGCCGTCGGTGGTGCGCAGCACCGTGCCGCCGGTACCGGCCACCCAGGCGGTGTCGCGGCCGACGGCGGACAGCCCGCGGAAGCGGACCCCGGGCGTGCCGGTGTCCGTGAGCCGCCAGTGCGGCGTCCGCGGTTCCTGTTCCCGGGCCTGTGCGGGGGCGACCGACGTCAGGGCCAGCAGCACCCCGATGCCCACCGCCGCGGCCGCCGCGCGGCTCGTTCGTTTCGTCGGTCCCGTCCGTCGCGTGCTCCCCAAGCGCCTCAGGGCGGGCGAAGCTAACCCACTCCCCCGGCGCCGTCCAGACGGCCGTCGTCGCTCCAACTCCCTTTCCTCGCGCGGCGGGAGTCCGGGCCCGTGCGGCGGCGGGAGCCGGCCGGAGCGGCGGGGCACGGGTGCGTGGAGAGGCGGTGACGGAGGTCACTCGCCCCCCGTGTGCACGGATTGGCTGATTCCGTCGTCTCTTCCAGTACCCGGCCTCGTCCGCCCGGACGTCCGTCCAGCCGTCACAAGGGAGCAAGGCGTTGTCCACCGTCATCGAGCAGCTCGTGGAGGCGCGCCTCGTCGCCGCCGCGCCCCGGATGCCCAACATCCCCGCCACGCTGTACTACGACCGCCGCGACCCGTTCGCCGTCCGCATGACCTTCCCCGCCCCGGCCACCCTGGAAGGGGTGGAGGTCTGCTGGACCTTCGCCCGTGAGCTCCTCACGGCCGGCCTGCGGGAGCCCGACGGCCACGGCGACGTGCGGGTGCGGCCGTACGGGTACGACCGCACCGTGCTGGAGTTCCACGCCCCCGAGGGCACCGCCGTGGTGCATGTCCGGAGCGGCGAGATCCGGCGGTTCCTGGAGGCCACGAACGAGCTGGTGCCGGTGGGTCTGGAGCACCTGCAGCTCGACCTCGACCACGGCCTGGCGGAGCTGATGCGGGACGCCTGCTAACGCTCCGGCGTCAGCAGCGCGTTGAGCTCGCCGTAGGCGAGCCCGTCCGCCAGCGCCCCGTACGTCCCCGCGTCCAGCAGCTCCCGCGCGGCGCGGCGGACCAGGGCGTGCGCGGCCGCCGCGAGGCTCGATCCCGTGCTCACCCGGGCGGCACCGAGCGCGGCCAGTTCGGCGACCGGCGGCGCGCCCGGCCCGGCCAGGATGTTGAGCGGCGCCTCGACTCCGTCGGCGAGCACCTTCACGATCCCCGGGTCGACGGCCCCGGGGACGAAGATCCCGTCGGCGCCCGCGGCGCGGTAGGCGGCCGCCCGCTCCAGGGTGAGGTCCACGTCGCCGGCGCCCCGCAGGAAGGTGTCGACGCGGGCGTTGACGAACAGCGGCACCCCGGCGGCGTCGGCGGCCTCCCGGGCGGCCGCGATCCTCTCGGCCTGCTCGGCGACGGGCCGCAGCGGGCCCGCGCCCTCCACGTACAGCGCGTCCTCGATGTTCACCCCGACCGCGCCGGCCGCGAGCACCGCGCGGACCGTGTCCGCGACCCCGGCCGCGTCCTCGGCGTACCCGCTCTCGATGTCGGCGGTGACCGGGACGCCGACGACGCCGGTGATCCGCGCGAGGGCGGCGAGCGCCCGGTCCCGGTCCAGCCGGTCGCCGTCGGCGGCGCCGAGGGCCCAGGCCAGCCCGGCACTCGTGGTCGCCACCGCCGCGGCACCGGCCTCCTCGACGACCCGGGCGCTCATGGCGTCCCATACGTTGGCCAGGACCAGCGGGCGCCCGGGCACGTGCAGGGCGCGAAAGGCGAGCGCGCGGTCGCGCGGGGTGTTCTGCTTCGTCATGCGTGACACTCAACCAGCCCCGGCGGGGCGGAGGCTGGCAGAAATCCGACGTGCACGTCGGGCGGCGGTAGGTCGTCCGTGCGGGGAACGCCGCCGAGTGCATGTTCCACCCGGCGGGCCCACGGCACCGCACCGGCCGGGCCGGCCCGCGGCTGCACCGCACGGCCCGGCGTACGGCATCGCCCCGCACGGGCAGCCTGACCCCGGCCCACGGCACAGGGCCGCACGGGCTGTCCGGCCCCGGCCCACGAGGCAGCGCCGCGCGGCCCAACCCTCAGCAGCGCGCGGCGCGGCTCCGGCCGACGGCGAGGCGGTCCGACCGGCGGCGCACCCGCGCCCGCGGGCGGGCCTCCGCCTCGGGCGGGACGCGGCCGGCCGCCGCCTCAGCTCCCGGCAGGCGCCGACGCCGCCGTGGCCGCCGCTGTCATCGCCGTGCGCACCTCGCGGACGACCCTGCGCAGGGCGGGGGCCGCCGCGCCGCTGCGTTCGGTCAGTTCCTCGATCCGCTCCCGGTGGCGTCTGCGGTCCCGGCCGGACGCCAGCGTGCGCAGCCCGGCCGCCGCGGCCAGGGCGACGACGGCCGCCTCCCGCTCGGAGACCGCCGCGACCGGCAGTGACCCCCCGAGCACCTGCCGGGCCTCCTCGCGCAGCGCGTCCACCGCGGTGACGCGCTCCAGGGCGTACTCCACCGACGGGAAGACCCCGAGGACGCGCCGCTTCTCCGCGCGCAGATAGCCCTCGGCGGCCAGCTGCTCCCGTACGGCCACCAGCGTGTGCCGGGCGCGCAGCGTCACCCAGGTCCGCCAGCGGCGGGGCAGCGACTCCCGTACGAGGTCGAGGAGGCCGTCCAGCACCGGGTCCCCGGTGCGGGCGTCCAGGTCGACAGGGGTGGCGATGCCGTCCTCGTCGAGCAGCAGCCCGCGCTGGGCCAGCTCGGTGAGGGCGCCGGCGCGGACCAGGTGGTGCAGATGGGCGGTGCCGGTGATCCGCATCCGTGCGGTGTCCCAGGCGAGCAGGTAGAGCCGGGCCGGAAGCGACAGCGAACCGTTGGGCACGGGGCCTCCCTGGTGCGGTGGGCCCGGGCCCACGGAAATTCCGTTGACGGCCCTCCGGCCCCCCTCGTACGGTCTGAGCGGTTCTGTTGCCGTCGATTGGAGAAGGACGTTGCTCGTCTGAGGTCCCGAGACACCGCCTCACACCGGTCAGGTGTGTGTGCGTCGTGTGCGACCTCGGCGTGCGAGCCGTCCTTCCGGAAGTCCGGCCCAGGCCCTCCTTGTGCCCTCTTCCCGGCCTCCTACACGGCCCCCTCGCCCCGCGGTGTCTCGGCACGTGCCCGTTCCCCCGACCGCACCCGGCAACCGCGAGGCGCCCATGTCCACCTCACTCACCTGCACCTCCCTCTCCTACGCCTGGCCCGACGGCACTCCCGTCCTCGACGGCCTCGACGTCGCCTTCGGCCCCGGCCGGACCGGCCTCGTCGGGGTCAACGGCTCCGGCAAGTCCACCCTGCTGAAGCTGATCGCGGGCGAACTCACCCCGTCCGGCGGCACCGTCCGCGTCACGGGCGAGGTGGGACTCCTGCCGCAGAACGTCACCCTCGACACCGCCCTCCGCGTGGACGAGGCGCTCGGCATCGCGGCGCGGCGGGCCGCGCTGCACGCCATCGAGGCGGGCGACACGGCCGAGGAGCACTTCGAGACCGTCGGCGACGACTGGGACGTAGAGGAGCGCGCCCTCGCCACCCTCGGCGAACTCGGGCTCGGCCACATCGGCCTGGACCGCACCGCCGGCGAGGTGTCGGGCGGCGAGTCGGTGCTGCTGCGCCTGGCCGCGCTGCTGCTGCGCCGCCCGGACGTCCTGCTGCTGGACGAACCGACCAACAACCTCGACCTGTACGCGCGCCGGCGGCTGTACGCGGCCGTCTCCGCCTGGCCGGGCGTGCTCGTCGTGGTCAGCCACGACCGCGAACTGCTGGAGCTGGTAGACCAGATCGCCGACCTGCGGGCCGGGGAGATCACCTGGTACGGCGGGAACTTCTCGGCGTACCAGGAGGCCCTGGCCACCGAACAGGAGGCGGCGGAACGCATGATGCGCGTCGCCGAGGCGGACGTGCGCAGGCAGAAGCGCGAACTGGCCGAAGCCCAGGTCAAACTGGCCCGCCGCAAGCGGTACGGCCAGAAGATGTGGGACAGCAAGCGCGAGCCGAAGATCGTCATGGGGGCGCGCAAGCGCGCGGCGCAGGAGTCCGCGGGCAGGCACCGCATCCTGCACGAGGAGCGGCTCGCCGAGGCCAGGGAGCGGCTCGACGAGGCGGCGGAGGCCGTACGGGACGACGACGAGATCCGCGTCGAGCTGCCGTACACGGCCGTGCCGCCGGGCCGCGGCGTGCTCACGCTCCAGGACCTCCGGCCGGCCCACGGCGCGCGGGTCGAGGGCGTCTTCGAACTGCGCGGCCCGGAGCGGGTGGCGCTGATCGGGCGCAACGGGGCCGGCAAGACGACGCTGCTGCGCACGATCGCCGGGGAGATCCCGCCCCTGTCGGGCGAGGCGACGGCGCACGTCCCGCTGCGGTTCCTGCCGCAGCGGCTGGACGTCCTCGACGACGAGCTGACGGTCGCGGAGAACGTGGCCCGCCGCGCGCCGGACGTCACCGTCAACCACATCAGGGCCCGCCTGGCGCGCTTCCTGTTCCGGGGCGCGCGGGCCGACCAGCGGGCGGGGACGCTGTCCGGCGGCGAGCGCTTCCGGGCGGCGCTGGCCGCGCTGATGCTGGCCGAGCCGGCCCCGCAGCTGCTGATGCTGGACGAGCCGACGAACAACCTCGACATCGCGAGCGTGCGCCGGCTGACGACGGCTCTGGAGTCGTACGAGGGCGCGCTGATCGTGGCCGGCCACGACCTGCCGTTCCTGGAGTCGATCGGCATCACGCGCTGGGTGCTGCTGGAGGAGGGGGTGCTGAGGGAGACGACGCCGGAGGCGGTCCGGGGCCCCGCCTGACGGGCCGCTCGGGGTTTTGCCGGCACCGGCGGTTGGCGCATGATGGCGAACCGGTGCCGCACCGTCCGGCCCGCAGCGCCGTCCCGCCGATTCGGAGACCTGCCGTGTCCAGCAAGAAGGCCCTCGTCCGCCGCCCCAGCCCGCGCCTCGCCGAGGGGCTGGTGACCCACATCGAGCGGGAGAAGGTCGACGTCGAGCTCGCGGTCCGGCAGTGGGAGGCGTACGTCGAGGCGCTGCGCACCCACGGCTGGGAGACGATCGAGGTGGATCCGGCCGACGACTGCCCCGACTCCGTCTTCGTAGAGGACACGGTTGTCATGTACCGGAACGTGGCGCTGATCACCCGGCCCGGCGCCGAGTCCCGGCGCGCGGAGACCATCGGCGTCGAGGAGGCCGTGGCCCGCCTCGGCTGCTCGGTGAACTGGATCTGGGACCCGGGCACTTTGGACGGCGGCGATGTGCTGAAGGTGGGCGACACGATCTACGTCGGCCGCGGCGGGCGCACCAACGCGGCCGGGGTGCAGCAGCTGCGGGCCGCCTTCGAGCCGCTCGGGGCGCGGGTCGTCGCCGTCCCGGTGAGCAAGGTGCTGCATCTGAAGTCGGCGGTGACCGCGCTGCCCGACGGCACCGTGGTCGGCCACATCCCCAAGGTGGACACGCCGTCGCTGTACGCGCGCTTCCTGCCCGTGCCCGAGGAGTCCGGCGGCCATGTGGTGCTGCTCGGCGGCGGCAGACTGCTGATGGCGGCGAGCGCGCCGAAGACGGCGGAGCTGCTCGGCGACCTCGGCTTCGAACCCGTCGTGGTGGAGATCAGCGAGTTCGAGAAGCTGGAGGGATGTGTGACATGCCTCTCGGTGCGGCTGCGCGAGCTGTACGCCTGACCGGCTGAGCACCCGCCCCGTGCGGCCCCGGGACCTGCGGTCCCGGGGCTGTCGCATATCCGGCCCAACTGCCCGATGACGACGGCCTGATCAGCGATCTTTACGGAGAACTTAACCTACGGCTTCGTAACCTACGGCCTCGTAGCCTACGATCCCGTAGGTTCCTGGCATCGCCCGCCGGTTCGTTCCGCCGTCCCGCTCGTCCCCCTCTGGAGTTCCCGTGACGCTCACTTCCGCCAACCTCGGCAGCCCGTCCTCCGCCTGGACCGACGCACGCCTGCTGTACGCGCTGGAGGAAGTGGTCGAAAACGAACTCAACCGGCATCTGAAGGTCGCCAAGGACTGGATGCCGCACGAGTACGTCCCCTGGAGCGACGGCCGCAACTTCCCCGGCCAGTTCGAGGACGGCGAGGCCTGGGACAAGGAGCAGTCCAAGGTCACCGACCTCGGCCGCATCGCGCTCGTGGTGAACCTGCTGACCGAGGACAACCTGCCCAGCTACCACCACGAGATCGCCTCCCTGTTCGGCCGGGACGGCGCCTGGGGCACCTGGGTGCACCGCTGGACGGCCGAGGAGGGCCGGCACGGCATCGTGATGCGCGACTACCTGCTCGCCTCGCGCGCGGTCGACCCGGACCAGCTGGAGCGGTTCCGCATGGCGCACATGAGCGAGGGCTTCGAGTCCGACAACCGCCACTCGATGCTGCACTCGGTCGCCTACGTCGCCTTCCAGGAGCTCGCCACCCGCATCTCGCACCGCAACACCGGCCACCAGTCGGGCGACCCGGTCTGCGACCGCATGCTGGCGCGCATCGCGACCGACGAGAACCTGCACATGGTCTTCTACCGCAACCTGCTCAAGGCGGCCTTCGAGATCGCCCCCGACCTCACCATGCAGGCGGTGCGGGACGTGGTGGTCGACTTCCGTATGCCCGGCCACGGGATGCCGGGCTTCGAGCGCGCGGCGGCGCAGATGGCCATCGGCGAGGTCTACAACCTGCGCATCCACCACGACGACGTGCTCCAGCCGGTGCTCCGCTTCCTGAAGATCATGGAGATCGACGGCCTCGGCCCCGAGGGGCTCAAGGCGCAGGAGGAGCTGGGCCTGTACCTGGGCGGCCTGGACGCGGAGGCCGCGAAGTTCGACGAGAAGCTCGCGGCCCGCAAGGCCCGCATGGCGACCCGCGCGGCGGGCTGAGGGCCGCAGCGGGGCGGCCGGGCGAGGTCGGCCGTGGGCGCGTCGGCCCAGGGCGCCCGTGGGCGCGTCGGCCCAGGGCGCCCGTGGGCGCGTCGGCCCAGGGCGGCCGGGACGGATCGGCCGGGGGCGGCGGGCCCGGGGAGCAGCGGCTAGCCGGACGTCCGGCGCAGCGCCAGTCGCTCCTTCTCGGACAGGCCGCCCCAGACGCCGAAGCGTTCGTCGTTGTCCATCGCGTAGCTGAGGCAGGCCGCGCGCATCTCGCACATGCCGCAGATGCGCTTGGCCTCGCGCACCGAGCTGCCGGGCTCGGGGAAGAAGAAGTCCGCTCCGGTCTGCGCGCACAGGGCCAGGGTCTGCCAGGTGGTGTCGACCGGCGTGATCGTCTCGATGTGCATGGACGAGAGCGTGCCGGGCGGCGAAAAACGTTCCATCAACGCCGGATCAACGCCCCGCCCGGCCTCGTACGACCCGCTCGGCCCCTTGGCTCCCTGCCCCTCGGCTCCCTTGGCCGCCTTGTCCCGCCTGACCGCCTTGTCCCGCCTGGCCGCCCTGTCCCGCCTGGCCGGCGCTCGGCCCGGCCGCCGGCCGACCCCGATGATTGCCCCGTCCCACCCGGCGGCGCACGGCGGCGCGCGGGAGCGGCGGGTACGGACCGGCCCCGACGGCCCCCGCGCACGACGCCCGGCGGTACTCCCGCGCGCGCCCCCGCAGCGATTGTCAGTGGGCGGTGCCAGACTCGGCAGAGCAGACAACGGGACCCTTCGAAGGAGGGCACGGATGCTCACCACCCGTTTCGTCAACGGCGCCCCCAGCTGGCTCGACGTCGCCACATCCGACATCGACGGCGCCTGCGCCTTCTACGGCGGCCTCTTCGGCTGGCAGTTCCAGTCGGCGGGGCCCGAGGCCGGCGGTTACGGCTTCTTCCAGTTGGACGGCCGCACGGTGGCCGGCGGTATGCAGACCGGAGCCGACCAGGGCCCGCCCTCCTGGAACGTGTACTTCCAGACCCCCGACGCGGAGGCCACCGCCAAGGCCGCCGAACAGGCGCACGGACGCGTGCTGGTCCCGCCCATGGACGTGATGGGCGAGGGTCACATGGCCTTCCTCGCCGACCAGGCGGGCGTGCCGTTCGGCATCTGGCAGCCGGGGCGCACCAAGGGCCTGGACCTGGCGGGCGACCCCGGCTCGCTGTGCTGGATCGAGCTCTACACGCCGGACATCGCCGCGGCCGCCGCGTTTTACCACAAGGTGCTCGGCCTGGAGACCTCGGCCGCGCCCTTCCCGGGCGGCACGTACACCTGCGTGAATCCCGCCGAGGGCGGGGAGGACGCGATGTTCGGCGGCATGGTCCCGCTCGGCGACGACCCGGCCGAGGCGCAGGCCGGCCCGCTGTGGCTGCCGTACTTCGAGGTCGCCGACGTGGACACCACGGTCGCCCGGGCCCAGGAGCTGGGCGGCACGGTGCGGGTGCCCGCCACGGAGATGGAGGGCGTCGGCCGTATGGCCCGGCTCGCCGACCCCTACGGAGCCCGCTTCGCGGTGATCAGGAGCGCCTCGCCGCAGACCTGAGACCGACGGCGCGCGGGGCGCCGGGGCACGCGAAGGCGTAACAGGTCCCGGAGAGCACGCGAGGGCGTACCGGGCTAGGCGGAGGCGCGCCGCACCAGCGTCGTGGGCAGTATCACGCTGGAGGGCACGCCTCCCACGCCCTGCCCGGCGCCGTGCCGGTCGAACCCGCGCAGCAGCAGGCGGGCCATGAGCCGGCCCATCTCCTCGATGTCCTGACGGACCGTCGTCAGCGGCGGGTCGGTCTGCTCGGCCACCGGCAGCATGTCGTCGAAGCCGACCACGGCGACGTCCTCCGGGACCCGCAGCCCCCGCTCGCGCAGGACGCGCAGGGCGCCCGAGGCGGTGAGGTCGTTGGCGGCGAACACGGCGTCCAGTCCGGGGCAGCGGTCGAGGAGTTCGCGCATGGCGCGCTCGCCGCCGGCGGGGGTGAAGTCGCTCTCCACGATCAGCCGGGGATCGACGTCGACCATGACGTCCCGGAAGCCGTCGAGCCGGTCCACCGCCGAGGTCTGGTCCAGGGCTCCGGAGATGTGCCCGATCCGGGTGCGGCCGAGGCCGACGAGATGCCGTACGGCCTCGCGGGCGCCGCCCCGGTTGTCGCTGTCGACGTACGCCACCCCGCGCGTGCCGTCGCTCCAGCCGGGCCGCCCGCCGAACACGGTGGGCACCCCGGCGCGCTGGATCAGCCCGGGCAGCGGGTCGTCCAGGTGCAGCGAGAAGACGAGCGCGCCGTCGACATGGCCCCCGGCGAGGTAGCGCCCGACCCGCGCGTGGTCGTCCCGGCCCTCGGTGAGCAGCAGTACCAGCTGTGTGTCGTGGGCGGTCAGTTCCTTGCTGATGCCGCGCAGTTGCAGGGCGAAGAAGGGGTCGGCGAAGACCCGGGTCTCCGGTTCGGCTATGACCACGGCGACGGCGTCGTGCCGTTTCGTGACCAGGCTGCGGGCCGCCTGGTTGGGCACGTACCCGAGTTCCTCCACGGCCTGCCGGACCCGCTCGGCCAGGGGCTCCCTGACTCCGTCCGAACCGTTCACCACACGGGAGACGGTCGCCCGGGACACCCCCGCCCGTGCGGCCACGGCCTCGAGCGTGGGACGCGACGCTGTCTCGGTCACTGGGCACTCCTCACCTGCGGTTGCGGATCAGGATAGCCCCGGCGGCACCGGACCGTGAGAGCGCTCTCGCCCGCGGCCGGTCAGTGCTCGTGCGGCTCGTACCCGGGGATCGTCCCGTCCGTCCTGCGTACCAGGAACAGCCCCGCCATCCCCGTGTCGGAGTGGCTCTGCACATGGCAGTGGTACATCCAGGCACTCGCCCCGACGCCCTCCCCCGCGATCACCTGGAAGCCGAAGGAGTCCGCCGGGCCCACGATCTTGTTGTCGACGACCCGGCTCGGGTCGCCCGGACCGGTGAGCAGCCCGGTGCGGTTGTCGGCCCAGCGGTGCCCGTGCAGATGGAACGTGTGGTAGTACTCGCCGTGCGTGATCATCACGAACTCGACGCGGTCGCCCACCGTGGCCTCGAAGCCGGGACCGGTGTGCGGTGGGCGGTTGTTGACGGTCATGTCGTTGAAGACGATCGTGTGCGTGGCGTCCGGCAGGACGTCACCCTTGCGGCGGACGACGAGCGGTCCGTACAGGCCCTGGCGACCGTCACCGTCTTCGCCTCCGACGCCGGGTCCGGGGTCAATACGGTCGAGTACGCCGTGGACTCGGGAACCTGGCGGCCGTACACCGCGCCGGTGATGGTGCATCAGGCAGGCAGCCACAGCGTGCGCTACCGCGGCACCTCGCTGCGGCTGCAGTGGCGCGACGACGCCCCCGGCGACGGCAACGCCAACTCCGGTGTCTTCGTGCGGTTCCCGTGGGTCCACGACCACCCCGAGGAGCCGCGGCCGGAGTGGGTCGCCATCAAGTACGGGCACGAGGGGTGCTCGACCGGCCCGACGGCGACATGTACAAGACCGGTTCGATCTACGGCTTCGACCGGGTCGGGCTCGCCGGGGCCGGCGTCACCCAGAAGGGCACGTGGAACGACCACGAGATCCGGGTGGTCGGCCGGCACTACTCGGTCCTGCGCAACGGTGTGCTGATCAACGAGTTCGACAACACCGGCGGTCAGGAGTTCTACCCGCCCCGCCCGGACGACCCGGGCACGGACGGGCGGCGGTTCGACTCCGGGTACGTCGGACTGCAGGTGCACAGCACGACGGACGTGATCTCCTACCGGAACGTCCGGATCAAGGAGCTGTAGGCGCCCGGCGGCGGCAAGCGGGGTCCGGTCGTCAGGTGGCGGCCGGGCCCTCCTTCCGTGCCCGGCTCGGCTGCACCCGTTTCGGCTCGCCCGGCATCTTCGGGTACTCGGGCGGGTAGGGCAGGTCGCCCAGGCCGTGGTCGTGCTCGTCCTTCCTGGCCAGCTCCAGCAGCGCCTCCAGGGAGAACGCGTGGTCGTCCATGTCGGCGTGCACGTCGCCGAGTTCGGCGAAGCGCGCCGGCATGGTGGCGAGGTCGAAGTCGCGGGGCCGGGCGGTGTCCACCTCGTCCCAGCGCAGGGGTGCCGAGACCGGGGCGTGCGGGTGGGGGCGCACGGAGTAGGCGGAGGCGATGGTGCGGTCCCGGGCGGTCTGGTTGTAGTCGAGGAAGACGCGGCGGCCGCGCTCCTCCTTCCACCAGGTGATGGTCACCAGCTCCGGCATCCGGCGTTCCATCTCCCGCCCCACCGCGATCGCGGCGCGCCGCACCTGGGTGAAGGTCCAGCGGGGCTCGATCGGCACGAAGACGTGCAGGCCGCGGCCGCCGGAGGTCTTGGGCCAGCCGCGCAGGCCGCCGAACTCGTCCAGCAGAGCGCGCAGTTCGTGAGAGGCCCGGACCGCGTCGGCGTAGTCGGTGCCGGGCTGCGGGTCGAGGTCGATGCGGAGCTCGTCGGGGTGCTCCACGTCGGCGCGGCGCACCGGCCAGGGGTGGAAGGTGAGCGTGCCGTACTGGGCGGCCCACACCACGGCGGCCTCCTCGGTGGGGCACATCTCGTCGGCGCTGCGGCCGCTGGGGAAGGTGATGTGGGCGGTGGGGATCCAGTCGGGCATGCCCTTGGGGGCGCGCTTCTGGTAGAACCACTCGCCCCCTACGCCGTCCGGGTAGCGCTCGAGGGTGGTGGGCCGGCAGCGCAGGGCGCGCAGGATGCCCGGGGCGACCGCCGCGTAGTACCGGGCGACGTCCAGCTTGGTGAAGCCGCGCTCCGGGAAGAACAGCTTGCCCGGGCTGGACAGCCGCACCGTCCGGCCGGCCACCTGGAGTTCGACCGCATCGCCCATGCGAGTCACGGTAGGCCCGGCGCGCACGCCTCGCACATCGGACGGACCGGGGCGGACGGGCCGCGACCGAAAGGCGCCGCCGGGCCGCGCGGCGCCCACTCCCCTCGGCCGCGACCACGAGGCGCGTCGACCCGGCGGCCGCGAAGTCCCCTCGGCCGCGGCCGCGAGGTCCGGCCGGACCGCCGGGCCGCGCCTCGCGAAGTCCTTTCGGCCGCGACCGCGAGGTCCGCCGGGCCGCCGGCTGAGTCCGAGAGAGCCGGCCCGCCCGGCGGGAAGGTCCGGAGGGAGCCTGCCGGACCCGCGGCCGCGACCGAAAGGCGCCCGCCGGCACCGCTGGGTGCGGTGCCGGCAGGCGGGGAGTGGGTCAGCGGCGGACGTCGTGGCCGCGGCGGTCCCCGTCGTGGTGACGGCGGTCGCCGTCGTGACCGCGGCGGTCGCGGTCGCCGCCCCAGGAGACGGAGTCGACGAAGCGGCCGCGGTCGGTGCGCAGGGTCACCGTGTCGGAGTGCCGGTCCCAGACGGAGCGGAAGCGGTCCTGGTAGACGTCGGTGCCGGTGTCCCGGCCGAAGCCGGTGTGCACGCGGACGGTGGCGCGGCCGTAGAGACGGTAGTGGTGGAAGGTGTAGGTGTGGCCGTCCTCGTCGGCGAGCGTCCAGCCGTCGAGGTTGACGGCGCGCCGCGTGGTGTTGGTGACCTCCACCCACTCCTTGTTCAGAGCGCGGCCGGAGCGGTCGTAACGGCCGTCACGGTCCTGGGAGGCGTGGTGAACCGCGCTGATCTCCACGCCCGGCCCGTGCGGCCGGAAGTGGTCGGCCGCGGAGGCCGGCAGCGCCACCGCCCCGGTCAGGGCCGCGGCGGTGAGAGCGGTGGCGGCCAGACGGCGGGCGGTAACAGTCGTGGACATGGTCACAGGTCCCCCTGCTGGGTTCGAGCACCCCCGCCACGGGGCCGTGGCCGGCGCGGGCGGGGTGGTGCGAGGTGGGGTGGGCGGCCGGTCGGCCGCACACGCACACTGTGGCGCCCCCGGCGCGGCGGTTTGAGCCTTCCACGAGCGGTGTTACGAATTGCCCATATTCACGTGACTCTTGACTGTAGCTTCCATTTATCCTCCGAACTCTTCACGCCACCCCGGCCTGCCGGATCGTTCCGCTTGTGCCGCTTGTCCCTTGATGCCCCTTCGCCCTGTCACGCCACCCCATGCCCGCCCGGTCCGTCACCCGAAAGTGAGTAACAGCCGTCCACGGCTGGTCGACCACCGTCCACCGCGGCCCGCTCGACGGGCGGCCGCCCGGGGCGGCTCCTAGAGTCGGAGCATGGATCTGCCGGTGATGCCGCCCGTGAAGCCGATGCTCGCCAAGCCGGTGGCGGCAATCCCGCCGGACATGCAGTACGAGGCCAAGTGGGACGGGTTCCGGGCCATCGTGTTCCGCGACGGGGACGAGGTCGAGCTCGGCAGCCGAACCGGCAAGCCGCTGACCAGGTACTTCCCCGAGCTGGTGGTGGCCCTGAAGGAGCGGGTGCCCGAGCGCTGCGTGCTCGACGGGGAGATCGTGATCGCGCGGGAGGGCCGGCTCGACTTCGACGCGCTGACCGAACGGATCCACCCCGCGGATTCCCGGGTGCGGATGCTGGCCGAGCGCACCCCGGCGTCGTTCGTGGCCTTCGACCTGCTGGCGCTGGACGGCGAGTCGCTGCTGGACGTGCCCCTGTCCGACCGGCGGGCGCTGCTGGTCGGGGCGCTGGCCGGTGCCACGGCTCCGGTACATGTGGCCCCGGCGACCACCGACATCGAGGTCGCGCGGCAGTGGTTCGAGCAGTACGAGGGCGCGGGGCTCGACGGAGTCGTCGCCAAGCCGCTCGGTCTGCGCTACCTCCAGGACCAGCGCGCCATGTTCAAGGTGAAGCACGAGCGCACGGCCGATGTCGTCGTCGCCGGCTACCGCCACCACAAGAGCGGCCCCGTCGTCGGCTCACTGCTCCTCGGCCTGTACGACGACGGGGGCCGCCTCCAGCACGTGGGCGTGTCGGCCGCCTTCCCGATGAAGCGGCGCGCGGAGCTGGTGACGGAGCTGGAGCCGCTGCGCATGGACGACGTGACCGGGCATCCGTGGGCGGCCTGGTCCGACGAGGCGGCCCACGCCGCGAACCGGCTGCCCGGTGCGCCCAGCCGCTGGTCGGGCAAGAAGGACCTGTCCTGGGTGCCGCTGCGCCCGGAGCGGGTGGCGGAGGTGGCGTACGACCACATGGAGAACGGGGAGCGCTTCCGGCACACGGCCCGCTTCCGCCGCTGGCGCCCGGACCGCACCCCCCGGAGCTGCACCTACGCGCAGCTGGAGGAGCCGGTCCGGTACGACCTCACGGAGATCCTGGGGTCACCGGCCTGACGCGCTCCGGGCCCCTCACGGCGTCAGCCCCTCACGGCGTCATCAGCACCTTGATGGCGCCGTCCTCCTTGTGCTGGAACATCTCGTACGCGCGCGGCGCGTCCGTCAGCGGCACCCGGTGGGTGGCGAAGTCGTCGACGCCGAGCGGGTCCTCATCCGTCAGGTACGGCAGGATGTCGTCGCTCCAGTGGCGCACGTTGGCCTGGCCCATGCGCATCTGGATCTGCTTGTCGAAGAGGGTGAGCAGGGGCATCGGGTCGGCCGTGCCGCCGTACACGCCGGAGATCGAGATGGTGCCGCCGCGGCGCACCAGGTCGATGGCGGTGTGGAGGGCGCCGAGGCGGTCCACGCTGAAGCGTTCCGCGAGCGGGCCGCTCAGGACGCGCGGCATCACCGCGGCGGTCTGCTGCATGAGACGGGCGGCGACACTGCCGTGCGCCTCGGTCCCGACCGCGTCGATCACGGCGTCGGGACCGCGCCCGTCGGTCTCGTCGTGGATCGCCGCGACCAGTTCCTTCTCGTGGTCGAAGTCCCGCAGGTCGTACGTCCGCACCCCGCGCCGGCGCGCCCGGGCCAGCCGCTCGGGCACCAGGTCCACGCCGAACACCTCCGCCGCGCCGCGCGCCAGGGCGATCCGGCAGGCCATGTCCCCGATCGGTCCGAGGCCCAGGACGGCCACGCTGCCGCCGCGCGGCACATCGGCGTAGGCCACCGCCTGCCACGCGGTGGGCAGCACGTCGGAGAGGTAGACGAAGCGGTCGTCGGCCGGGCCCTCGGGGATCTTCATCGGGCCGTAGTGGGCCTGCGGGACGCGCAGGTACTCGGCCTGGGCGCCCGGCACGGCGCCGTACAGGCGGGTGTAGCCGAACAGGGCGGCACCCATGCCCTCGCTGGCGACCTGGGTGGTCTCGCACTGCGTCTGCAGGCCCGAGGAGCACATGAAGCAGTGACCGCAGGAGATCTGGAACGGAACCACCACCCGGTCGCCGGGCTTGAGGTTCGGCACCTCCGGGCCCACCTCCTCGACGATGCCCATCGGCTCGTGGCCGAGGATGTCGCCGGGGGTCATGAACGGGGTGAGCACCTCGTACAAGTGGAGATCGGAGCCGCACAGGCCGGTGGAGGTGATGCGGATGACCGCGTCCGTCGGCTCCTCGATCCTCGGATCGGGCACGTCCTCGACCCGGACGTCCCGCCTGCCCTGCCAGGTCACAGCCTTCATCGCCTCGTGCTCCCTCCGTGACGTCTGCGGACGGCCCGGGTACCCGGCCCGCATCCGCCGAACCGCCCCGTCCGGTCCGGCCGGGCCGCGGGACGGGCGGGATCGGGGCCGAACGGGTCTGGGCAGCGGCGGCCCGGCGGGCCGACAATCGGTGTACGGGAACGGGGGCGTGAACGTGGACGAGGGACGAAGAGCGCGCGCACGGCGCGCGAGGACGACCGCGGTCCTGCTGGCCGCCGTGGCGGCGGCCGCCCTGGCCGCGGGCTGCACGTCCGGGCGCGAGTCCGGCGGGGACGGGCGGGGACGGCCGACGGAGTCGGCGGGCCGCGCCGGGCCGGTGCTGGCCGTCAAGATCGACAATGTGCCGCCGGCCCGGCCGCAGACCGGTCTGGAGGCCGCGGACGTCGTGTACACGGAGCAGGTGGAGGGCGGGCTCAGCCGGCTGATGGCCGTGTACGCCACCCGGCTGCCCCCGGTGGTGGGACCGGTGCGCAGCGCGCGCGAGTCCGATCTGGAGCTGCTGCGTCAGTTCGACCGGCCGACCCTCGCGTTCTCCGGGGCCCAGCGCAAGCTGCTGCCGCTGATCGACGCGGCCCCGCTGTCGGCCCGGCCGCCCGACGACACGCCCGGCGCCTACTTCCGGGAGACCGGCAGGCCGGCCCCCCACAACCTCTACCTGCGCCCGCGCCGGCTGCTCGGCTCGCCACCCGGGGCGGCTGCGCTGACCACCGGTTTCCGTTACGGTCCGGCTCCCGCCGGCGGCCGGCCGGAGACCTCCCGCACCGTGCGCTACCCGGCGGCCCGGTTCACCTTCGCCTGGTCCGCGACCCGGCACGGCTGGCAGGTGGCGATGGACGGCCGGCCCACGGTCACGGCCGACGGGAAGCCGGTCACGCCCGCGACGGTCGTGGTGCAGTACGTCAAGGTGCGCGCGTCCCGGCTGCACGACGTGCTCGGCAGCCGCACCCCGTACACCGAGACCGTGGGGTCGGGCAAGGCGGAGGTGCTGCGCGACGGACGGGTCTTCGACGTCACCTGGAAGCGCCCCCAGGCGGCGGGCGGCACGCGGTTCACGGCCGCCGGCGGCGCGCCGGTGGACTTCGCGCGGGGTCAGGTGTGGGTCGTCCTGACCGACGCCCCGTGACGACGCCCCGTGACCGGCGCCCCGTGACCGGCGTCGTGACCGGGGCGGGAGGGCGGGCTTCGGCCGGGCCCGGCGCCACGCCCTGATCAGGGCTGGGCGGCGACGGTTCCCGCCGGGTTGCGCAGGCCCTCGGCGGCATCCGCGACACGCCGGATGAGGTCGAAGAACAGGGTCTGCTCCTCGGCGCTGAGCGGGGCCAGGAAGACCTGGTTCATCCGGGCGGTGCGCACGGTGAGCTTCCGGTGGGTGCGCTCGCCCTCCGCGGTCGGGCGCAGCAGCGACCGGCGCCCGTCCTGCGGGTCGCGGACCTTGTCGAGGAGCCCTCGGCGGGTGAGCCGGCTGATGACCTCGGCGATGGTGGACCGGTCGAGGCCGACCCGCTCCCCCACCGTGCGCTGGTCGAGCCCCGGCTCCGCGACGAGCGTGTTCAGGACCGCGAACTGGGGCGAGGTGATCTCCTCGGAGACCATCGTGTTCCACAGCAGGTAGTGCGCCTGCTGGAGCCGCCGGGCCAGGTGCCCGGGGTGCGTCGTCAGGTCCACCGCGCCCATGTGCGCTCCTTGCGTCGGTCGGTCGTCGCGCCCGAGGAATTACGTAAGTGCACTGAACGATACAGCGCCCGCCCCACCCCCGCCCCGCCGTCGTCCCACCATCCGATCGGTCTCTTGCTGGGGTCTTGACGGCTCTCGCGCCTGATGGCAGCGTGAGGGAAGCTTCGCGGAAATACTCAGTGCCCTGACTAATTCGGGTGCTGGACGCTCGGAAGGGATGGGACTTCTCCGATGGACAAGGTGGTCGCCACGGCCCTGGAGGCGGTGGCCGACGTGCCGGACGGCGCGTCGCTGGCGGTGGGCGGTTTCGGGCTGAGCGGCGTGCCGAACGTACTGATCCAGGCCCTGTACGAGCGCGGCGTCGGCTCGCTGAGCGTCGTCTCGAACAACTGCGGGGCGATGGAGTCCGGGCTCGCCGTGCTGCTGTCGGCCGGGCGGATCGCCCGGGTGACCGGCTCCTACATCGGGGCCAACAAGGAGTTCGCCCGCCAGTACCTGGGCGGCGAGCTGGAGGTGGAGATGATCCCCCAGGGGACGCTGGCCGAGCGGCTGCGCGCCGGCGGCGCCGGCATCCCCGCCTTCTACACCCCGGCGGGCGTGGGCACCCAGGTCGCCGACGGCGGGCTGCCCTGGCGCTACGACGGGCAGGGCGGGGTCGCCCTGGCCTCGCCGCCGAAGGAGGTCCGCGAGTTCGAGGGCGGGCAGTACGTGCTGGAGCTCGGCATCCGCACCGACTTCGCGCTGGTCCGCGCGGCCCGGGGCGACCGGCACGGCAACCTGGTGTTCAGCAAGTCCTCCCGCAACTTCAACCCGCTCGCCGCGACGGCCGGCCGGGTGACGATCGCCGAGGTCGAGGAACTCGTCGAGCCGGGCGACCTCGACCCGGACGCGGTGCACCTGCCGGGGATCTTCGTCCAGCGGGTGGTGGCACTGACGCCGGAGCAGGCCGCCGACAAGCGGATCGAGAAGCGGACGGTGTCCGCTCCTTCGGCACCAGCGGCGGTGAACGGCTGATGGCCTGGACGCGGGAGGAGATGGCCGCCCGTGCCGCGCGGGAGCTGACCGACGGCAGTTACGTCAATCTCGGCATCGGTCTGCCCACGCTGATCCCCAACTACCTGCCCGAGGGGGTGGAGGTGGTCCTGGAGTCGGAGAACGGCATCCTCGGCACCGGCCCCTATCCCACCGAGGAGCAGGTCGACCCCGACCTGATCAACGCGGGCAAGGAGACCGTCACCGTCCTGCCGGGCGCCTCCTTCTTCGACTCCGCGCTGTCCTTCTCGATGATCCGCGGCGGCCACATCGACATTGCCGTACTCGGTGCCATGCAGGTGTCGGAGCACGGCGACCTGGCCAATTGGGCCGTCCCCGGCAAGATGATCACCGGGATCGGCGGGGCCATGGACCTCGTCCACGGCGCCCGTACGGTCGTCGTGGTCATGACGCACACCGCCAAGGACGGCTCGGCGAAGATCCTCCAGCAGTGCACGCTGCCGCTGACCGGCAGGGCGTGCGTGAACCGGATCATCACCGATCTGGGCGTCCTCGACGTCACCGGCGACGGACTCGTCCTCGTCGAGACCGCGCCCGGCGTGACCGTCGACGAGATCGTCGCCAGGACCGACGCCAAGCTCACCGTCGCGGAGGGACTCGTATGAAGACCGTCTACCTCGTCGACGCCGTACGCACCCCGATCGGGCGTTACAACGGCGGCCTGGCGGGCGTGCGCCCGGACGACCTGGCCGCCCACGTCCTGCGCGAACTGCTCGCCCGTACGCCCGCGCTGGACCCGTCCCGCATCGACGACGTCTACCTCGGCAACGCCAACGGCGCCGGCGAGGAGAACCGCAACGTCGCCCGCATGGCCGCCCTGCTGGCCGGGCTCCCGACCTCCGTGCCCGGCGTGACGGTCAACCGGCTGTGCGCCTCCGGGCTGGAGGCCGTGATCCAGGCGGCCCGCGCCATCGCCGTCGGGGACGCCTCCGTCGCGGTCGCGGGCGGGGTGGAGTCGATGACCCGCGCCCCCTACGTGCTGCCCAAGAGCGACCGGCCCTTCCCGGCCGGACACGCCGAGCTGCACTCGACCACGCTCGGCTGGCGCATGGTCAACCCGGCGATGGACCCGCAGTGGACCGTCCCGCTCGGCGAGTCCGCCGAACTCGTCGCCGACAAGCACAAGATCACCCGAGAGCAGCAGGACGAGTTCGCCCTCGCCTCCCACCGCAAGGCGGCCAGGGCACAGGCCGGGGGACTGTTCGACGCCGAACTCGCGCCCGTGGCCGTCCCCCGCCGCAAGGGCGACCCCGTCGTCCTCGCCGCCGACGAGTGCGTACGTCAGGACGCGTCCCTGGAGGCGATGGCCAGGTTGAAGCCGTCCTTCCGCACCGAGCACGGCACGGTGACCGCGGGCAACGCCTCCCCGCTGAACGACGGCGCCGCCGCCCTGCTGCTGACCGACGAGGAGGGACTGCGGGCCCTCGGCCGCGAGCCGCTCGCCCGGGTGAGCGCGACCGGCGTGTCCGCGACCGACCCGCAGTACTTCGGACTCGCCCCCGTCGAGGCCACCCGGCGCGCCCTCGCCAGGGCCGGCCGGACCTTCGCCGACCTCGACGTCCTCGAACTCAACGAGGCCTTCGCCGCCCAGGTGCTGGGCTGCCTCGCCGAGTGGCCCGGGTTCGACCCCGCGGTACTCAACCCGCAGGGCGGCGCCATCGCCCTCGGCCATCCGCTCGGCGCCTCCGGTGCCCGCCTCGCGGGCACGGTCGCCCACCAGCTCGCCCGCAAGGGCTCCGGGGTGGGCGTCGCCACCCTCTGCATAGGCGTGGGCCAGGGCCTCGCCCTCGTCCTCGAACGCTAGGAAGACCCATGGCTCTCACCCAGCACGACATCGACCAGGAGATCGCGGCCGAGCACGCCGCGTACGAGAAGCGCGTCGCCGACGGCTCCCCCGTCGAGCACCACCCGCGCCGTGACTACGCGCCCTACCGCTCCTCCGTGCTGCGCCACCCCCGGCAGCCGCCGGTCGCCATCGACGTCGCCCAGGACCCGGAGCTGGTGGAGCTGTCCTCCCCGGCCTTCGGCGAGCGCGACCTCACCGAGATCGACAACGATCTGACCCGGCAGCACACCGGGGAGCCGATCGGCGAGCGGATCACCGTCTCCGGCCGGCTGCTGGACCGCGACGGGCGCCCGGTCCGCGGCCAGCTCGTCGAGATCTGGCAGGCCAACTCGGCCGGCCGCTACGCGCACCGGCGCGAGCAGCACGACGCCCCGCTCGACCCCAACTTCACCGGCGTCGGCCGCACCCTGACGGACGACGACGGCCGCTACCGCTTCACCACCGTCCAGCCGGGCCCGTACCCGTGGCGCAACCACGTCAACGCCTGGCGTCCGGCGCACATCCACTTCTCGCTCTTCGGGTCGGCGTTCGCCCAGCGGCTGGTGACGCAGATGTACTTCCCGAACGACCCGCTCTTCCCCCACGACCCGATCCTGCAGTCGGTGACGGACGACGCCGCCCGGCAGCGGCTGGTCGCCACCTACGACCACGGCCTGTCGGTGCCGGAGTTCTCGCTCGGCTACCACTGGGACATCGTGCTGGACGGCCCGCACGCCACCTGGATCGAAGAAGGACGCTGACCCGCCATGACGAGGATCGACACCGACCGGCCGGAGAGCGTACTGCCCACCCCCTCGCACACCGTCGGCCCCTTCTACGGGTACGCCCTGCCCTTCCGCGGCGGCGAGGACATCGCCCCGCTGGGGCATCCGGACACGGTCACCGTGCACGGGTACGTCTACGACGGCGAGGGCCGGCCGCTGCCGGACGCGCTGGTGGAGCTGTGGGGGCCGGACCCGGACGGCAACCTGCCGGCGACCGACGGCTCGATGCGCCGCGACCCGGCCTCCGGGGGCTTCCTCGGCCGCAACGGGGTGGAGTTCACCGGCTTCGGCCGCGTCCAGACCGACGCGAACGGCCACTGGTACGCGCGGACGCTGCGGCCCGGCGCGCGCGGGCGCAACGCGCCGTACGTGAGCGTGTGCGTGTTCGCGCGCGGGCTGCTCGTGCACCTGTTCACCCGGATCTACCTGCCCGGCGACCCGGCCGCGCTCGCCGCCGACCCGCTGCTGTCCCGGCTGGAGGAGGAGCGGCGCGGCACGTTGGTCGCCGCCGAGGAGGCCGGGGGGACCTACCGTTTCGACATCCGCCTTCAGGGCGAGGGCGAGACTCTCTTCCTGGAGTTCCGGTGACATCACCCGCCGACCACCCCGTACCCGACGGCCACCCCGTAGCGTCCGGCCGGCCGGTGGCCGCGGGCCGCCCCGTGGCCGCCGCGCCGGACGCCGGTCTGCTCGCCCCCGGAGGGGCGGGCTCGGCCGCGGCGGCCACGACGAGCGACCTCGCGTATCTGCGGGCGCTGCTCGACGCGGAGGCCGCCCTCACCCGGGCCCAGGCCGCGCTGGGCCTCGCCCCGGCCGGTGCGGCGGACGCGGTGACCCGGGCCGCCGACGCCGCCCGCTTCGACGTGCGCTCGCTCGCCGAGCGTGCCCGTGGCGGCGGCAACCCCGTCATCCCCCTGGTCGCCGATCTGACCGCGGCGGTGGGCACGGAGTACGGGCCCCACGTCCACCGGGGCGCGACCAGCCAGGACATCATGGACACCGCGACCATGCTGGTCGCCGCGCGCACCCTGGAACCGGTACTCGCCGATCTGGGCCGCACCGAGCGGGCGCTGGCCCGGCTGGCGGCCCGGCACCGCGACACCGTGATGCCGGGACGGACGCTGACCCAGCACGCCGTACCGACGACGTTCGGCCTGAAGGCGGCGGGCTGGCGCTCGCTGGTGCTCGACGCCCGGGACCGCCTGACGCTGGTGCGTGACTCGTTGCCCGCCCAACTCGGCGGTGCGGCGGGCACGTTGGCGGCCTTCTCGGTGTACGGCGCCGAGGACGCGACCGCGCTCCCGGCGGCGTACGCACGGGAGCTCGGCCTGGTGGCACCGGCGTTGCCCTGGCACACCCTGCGCACCCCGGTCGCCGACCTCGCCGGGGCCCTCGCCTTCACCGCCGGGGCACTGGGCAAGATCGCCGCGGACGTGCTCACCCTCTCCCGCACGGAGATCGCCGAACTGGCGGAAGGCAGCGGCGGCGGCTCGTCGGCCATGCCGCACAAGGCCAACCCGGTGCGGGCCACCCTGATCGCGGCGGCTGCCCGGCGGGCACCCCAGCTCGCGGCCACGCTGTACGGTTCGCTGGCGGCGGAGGACGAGCGGCCGGCCGGGGCCTGGCACGCCGAGTGGGAGCCGCTGCGCGACCTGCTCCGGCTGGCCGGCGACGCGGCCCGTGACGCCGCCGAACTGGCCGAGGGCCTGCGGGTGGACACGGCGGCGATGCGCGCGCATCTGGGCCTCACCCACGGGCTGATCGTCTCCGAGCGGCTGTCCGCGGAGCTCGCCCCCCGGCTCGGCCGCGGCCGCGCCCGGACGCTGCTCACCGAACTCGCCCGGCGTTCCGCGGCCGAAGGGCGCACGCTGGGCGAACTCCTGGCCGAGGAACCCGAGTTGAAGGACCTCGACCTGGCGGAACTGATCGACCCCACCCGCTACACCGGCTCCGCCGGAGCCCTCACCGACCGTGCGCTGGAGCGACGTTGACCGAGAAACTCCTGAACCACCGCATCGAAGGGCCCGCCTCCGCTCCCCCGCTGCTGCTCGGGCCCTCGCTCGGCACCTCGTACGCGCTGTGGGACGGGACCGCCCCCGAACTGGCGATCACCCACCGGGTGGTGCGCTGGGACCTGCCCGGGCACGGCGGCTCTCCCGCGGACCTCGTCCGGCCGGGCGCGACCGTCGCCGACCTGGCCGCCCTGGTGCTCGAGCTGGCCGACGCGCTCGGCGTCGACCGCTTCGCGTACGCGGGGGTGTCGCTGGGCGGCGCGGTGGGCCTGCACCTGGCCGTGCACCACCCCGAGCGCGTCACGTCCCTGGCGGTGATCTGCTCCTCCGCCCACTTCAACGGAGCGCGGCCGTGGCGGGAGCGGGCCGAGCTGGTCCGGCGGGAGGGACTGGAGCCGCTGGTCAAAACCGCGAACGACCGCTGGTTCACCGGCGGGTTCACGGCGCCGGAGCTGATCCGCGACCACGCGCGGACCGACCCGGAGGCGTACGCCGCCTGCTGCGACGCGCTGGCCGCCTTCGACCTGTCCGAACGGCTGCCGGAGATCACCGCTCCCACGCTCGCCCTGGCGGGCCGTGACGATCCGGCGACCCCGCCCGCGCACCTGCGGCAGATCGCGGACGCGGTGCCGGGTGCGGCGCTGACCGAGATCCCGGGCGCCTCGCACCTGGCGCCCGCGCAGTGCCCGGAAGCCGTCCTGACGGCGCTGCGGGCGCACTTCGCCCCGGCGGCCGGAGGTGCCGGGCGGGGCATGGCGGTACGGCGCGAGGTGCTCGGCGACGCGCACGTCGACCGGGCGCAGACGCGGCAGACCCCCTTCACGGCCCGCTTCCAGGAGTTCATCTCCCGCTATGCCTGGGGCGAGATCTGGACCGACCCGACGCTCACCCGCCGCGAGCGCAGCATGGTCACCCTGACGGCACTCGTCGCGCACGGCCACTACGACGAGTTGGCCATGCATGTGCGCGCGGCGCGCCGCAACGGCCTCACCCCCGAGGAGATCGGCGCGGTGCTGCTGCAGACCGCCGTGTACTGCGGGGTCCCGGCGGCGAACTCGGCGTTCGCGGTGGCCCAGCGGGTGCTGGCCGAGGAGACCGACGACAGGCCGTAGGTGTGGGTGGAGCGTCCCGGGGGGGGCGTCGTTCGGATCGGCACGGGTCCGCGGCGCCCGGCACGGCCTGATCCGACCTGGTCCGGACGAGACCCGCTAGCGCAGCCCGCTCGCGGACTCCAGCACCTGTCGCGCCCGGGCCGCCAGCCCGTCCGCGCCGCACGAACGGGCCAGCGCCAGACCGCGCTCGAGTTCCGCGGTCGAACGGGCGAGGATGCCGTGCTCGACGCGGGCGGCGGCGTGCTCGTACTGGCAGGGGGAGGCCTCCAGGTAGGCCACGGCCTGGGCGGCCAGGCGCACCGCGCGCTGGCCGGTCTCCAGGGCGGCCGCGCAGCGCAGGGCCTCGCCTATGGCGGTGTCGGTGCCGAAGCGCTCGGCCTGGCGGCGGACGTCGGCGGCGAGCCGCCCGGCCCGCGCCGGGTCCTCGGCCGCCAGGGCCAGGGCGAGGTCGACCGCCCAGGGCACCATGACCGGGTTGTGGTGGCCGCGCACGGCCGCCGCCTTCTCGGCGGCCTCCAGTTCGTTGATGCCGTCCTTGGTGCGGCCGACGGCGAGCAGCAGCCGGCCGCGCACGGAGCGCGGGTCGGGGATGACGATGATCGTGGGGTAGGGCGGGGCGAACCCGTACCGCTCGGCGATCTCCCAGGCCTCCTCGACGTGCCCGCGGGCGATCAGGGTGTCGACGAGGTTGCAGGTCGCGGTCCAGTACAGGGGCAGTCCGCGGCCGACCCGCTCGGCGAACCGCAGCGACTCGCGCAGGGAGGCCTCCGCCTCCCTGAGCCGGCCGCGCCTGCGGTGGCCGAGGCCGACGTAGGCGTGGGCCAGGGCGAGGTGGCCGCCGCTCCAGCCGGCGGTCTCGTAGGCGCGCAGGGCCTCGTTGTAGAGGGCGTCGGCGCGGTCCAGCCGGTCGCAGTAGGCGTAGGTGCTGGCGAGCATCAGCAGCAGCTCGATGCCCCACTCGGGGTCGGTCCAGCCGAGGCCGGGCGCGAGGCGGCCGTTGACGAGGGCGCGGTCGCACAGTTCGGCGACCTCCTCGGCGCTCTCGCCGTGGGTCATGGCGTCGAAGCCGCGCAGGATCAGCAGGGCCCTCTCGGGGTTGTCGCGGCCGGTGCAGCTCGCGGCGAGGCGAGCGAGCCGCTCAGAGCGGTCCGGCGAGCTCGACTCGCCCGCGTGGATGCCCTCCCACATGAACTGCACGGCCTGCAGCCGCAGCCGGGTGGGCCCCGGTTCGTGGCGGGCGGCCTCCGCCTCGACCGTGCGGACGGCCTCCTCCAGCTGGTCGTTGTGGAGCAGCGCCTGGGACAGACGCCAGACGGCGTCCACCCGGGTGTCGCCGTCGAGTCCGGGCATGCTCAGGGCCCGTTGGAGGTGCTCGATGGTCCGGGCGGGCGCGGTCAGCAGGGTGGCACAGCCCAGTTCGTAGAGGACGCGGGCGTGGACCTCGGGGGTGGGCGGCTCCAGCAGGGCCCGTTCCAGACAGCGGCGGGCGGCGTCGGGGGCGCCGACGGCGAGGTGTTCGCGGGCGGCCAGGCGCAGTTGCTCGACGAGTTCCTCGTCGTCGTCCGGGTGCACCTGGAGCAGGTGCCGGGAGGCCGCGGCGGCGCCGAGTCCGCAGTCGGCGACGACCTGGGCGGCGATGCCGTGCATGGCGGTGCGCAGGGCGTCCGGGATGGAGTGGTAGACGGCGCTCGCGATGAGCGGGTGGACGAACTCCAGGTCCCCGTCGCCGCCCCGGGCCCCGGCCGGGTCGGGCCTGGTCAGGATCCGGGCGCCGCGCAGCAGTTCGGCGCAGCGGGCGGCCTCGTCGCGGCCCATGGTGGCGAGCCGCGCGACCAGGTCGACGGTGATGCCGGTGCCGAGGATGGCGGCGGCCCAGGCGAACCGGGTGGCGTCGATGCCGAGGTCTTCCAGGCGGGCGACGAGGCCGCCGCCGCGGGCCGAGCGGTTCAGGGCGCGCAGTTCGCCGGCCCTGGCCTCGACCGGTTCCACCTCGCTGTCCTGGCACTTGGCGAGCAGTTCGACGGTCTCGTAGGGGTTGCCGGCGGTGACGGCCCACACCTCGCGGCAGAACGCGGCGTCCGCGTGCGGGCCGAGGGTGGCGCGGGTGAGACCGGCGGTCGCCTGCGGCGTCAGCGCGTTGAGGGTGCTGATGCCCGCGGCCGCGCCGACCGCCGCGAGATGGCGGCCGCTGTCGCCGCCGACCTCCCCGGGGCGGCGGGTCACCACGACCAGCACGGACAGGTCGTCGAGGCGCTCGGCGAACGCGGCGAGCCAGCGCAGGGTCTCCTGGTCCGCCCAGTGGGCGTCGTCGATCAGCAGCACGAGCGGCCACTCGCGCTTGGCGAGGCGGCGTACCGCGGCGACCAGTCCGTCGCACACGCCCTGCGGGTCCGCGTGCCGGTCGCCCGGTTCGGCGATGCCGAGGGCGGGGCCGGCGATGTCGTACCAGTCGCCGAGGTACTCGCGGGCCTCCTCCGGCATCAGCGACAGGAGCGCCGGCTGGAGCAACTGGCGTACGACGTTGAAGGGGACGGACCGGAGAGTCTCGCCGCTGCGGGCCGACCAGACGGTGCAGCCGCGCCGCTCGGCCAGGCGGCGGGTCTCCGCCAGCAGGGCGGTCTTGCCCAGTCCCGCATCGCCCTCGAAGAGCAGCAGGCTGCCCGAGGACGACCGGTCGGCGCACAGGGTGTCGACCGCGCGCAGGACGGCGGCGACTTCCTCGTCACGCTCCCACAGGGAAGCCGAGGCGGCCGCACCCGGCCCCACCTCCGTCATCCCGCTACCTCCCCAAGTCGCCCGAACGACGTACAGAACTCGAGAGTAGCCGTCGGGCCGCCGAAGTGGAGGGCGGTCCGGCCACCTGTTGCCGTGACGGGTGACGGACGGTGCGGACGGGCGACGCGGCGGGTGCCGCGACCTGCGCGGCGGGCGGCCGGTTCGTCAACAGGCCTGCGAGGGAAGACGGTTCGGTTCCCGCGGCCGGAGACCGGCGGGGACGTCGCCGACCGCGCGGGCCGGTTCCCCCCGCGCGAACCCGGGTCCTCTCATCCGGCTTTCACCGACACCTCATACGGTGGGGGCATGACGCAGGTGACTCCTCCCGGGTGGTACCCCGACCCCGGGCAGACGAAGGACGGTCCCGCCACCGAGCGCTGGTGGGACGGCACGGCTTGGACGGACCGGACCCGCGCCGCGGGGACGGCCGGAGCATGGGGTCCCCCGGCGCAGGCGCCGGCCGCCGGGGCGTATCCGGCGTATCCCGGATACCCGGCGTATCCGGCGCAGCCGCAGGCCACGCCGCGCCGCGGCCTGCGCATGGGCGTCGCCGTGGCGGTGGCCGCGGCGGTGCTGGCCAGCATCGGGGTCGGCGTGTTCGCGCTGGCCGCGCACGGCGGGGGCGGCGGCGACCGCGCGGGGTCCCGGCAGGGCCCGGGCGGCCGGGGCGGGCCGGAGGGACCCGACGGCCGGGGCGACCCGTTCGGCGGTCCGGGAGGCTCGGGCGGGTCCGACGGCCGCTCGCCCGGCCCCGGCGAGTCCGAGGCCCCGAAGATCCGCAGCGGCTCGGTCACCGACCGGATCAGCGGCATCAGCCTGCCCGTCCCCCAGGGCTGGTACGGCCAGCAGCTGACCGCGGGCGCCCAGGTGACGTCGGACGGCGCGTACAAGTGCCCCGGCGACACCTCCAAGACGTGCACCAAGGGCGGCGCGTACTCGGCGCCCGCCCTGCTCCTGGGCACCCGGGGCAGCACGGCCGAGGAGGTCGCGAAGGCCGACATAGCGGCCAACGCCCGCGAGTCCTACGGCGGCAAGACGTACGGCTCGATCACCTCGCACCAGGTGCTGGCCTCCAAGGGGGTCACCGTGGCCGGGCAGAAGGGCTATCTGGTCCGCTGGAGGGCGGTCACCGGCAAGGGCGCCGACGGCTACGTCGAGTCGCTGGCCTTCCCCTCGCCCGCGGACTCACGGCGGATGATCGTCGTCCGCTTCGGTGTGGACGTCGGGGAGCAGCAGTCCGTCATCGACGAGATCACCAAGGGCATCAAGGTGGCAACGGGCGGCGGCGACGGCCGGAACGTGTGACCGTCGCGCCCGTCCGCGCACCACACATCGGCCGGGCGGGGCCCCCTCCGCTCCAGAGGAACCCCGCCCGGCCTGGGGTGCGCGCCGCCCCCGTCCCCACGGTGCGGCGCGGTCAGGCCGCCGTCCAGTCATCCCGTGGACGGCGGCCTGAGTCTCAGGTGAGGCCGAGCGCCGGCAGCACGGCGGCCTCCACGAACCGGACCAGGTAGTCCGGGTCGGCGTACTTCCCCTCCAGTACGGGCCGGACGCGCAGCACTCCGAACATCTGCACCGGCACGAACTCCAGGGCGGGATGACCGGCGGGCACCTCCCCGCGTTCGACCCCGCGCCGCAGGATCTCCCGCAGGGCGGCGATCTCCGGCTCCACGAGCGTCTCGCGCAGCGCGCACCTCAGCTCCGGGTCCTGCGTGATGGCGTGCCCGAGCGCCTCCACCAGCCTGGTGTCCTTGCCCGACCACTCCCCCGCGGCCCGCGCGGCGCACCTCAGATCCTCCGCGAGCGAGCCGGTGTCGACGCCGTCGAAGCGCGACCGGCGGTTGGAGCGCAGCGCGGCCGCGACGAACTGCGGCTTGGTCCTCCACTGCCGGTACAGCGTGGACTTGCTGCAACGGGTGCTCGCGGCGACACCCTCCATGGTCACGGAGTCGTAGCCGCACTCGCGGATCTGGTCGAGCACTGCGTCGAAGAACTCCTGCTCGCGCTCGGGCGTCAGCTTGGAGCGGCGCGAGGCGACGACCGGTTCGGGTCGGTCCGCGGCCTGCGGCGTCATGGCTCCTCCCCTCGGTCGGCGTCCGGCGGGCCGGCCGGCCCGCCCCCAGTGTGGCGCACATCCATCGATACGCCAGCGTACCGGTACCGAGCCGTATCGGTACACTCGCGTATCGGTACGCTACCGTATCGATGTGCCCGCCCCGGTGCTCCGGGCCCGGGCACGCACCACACACGCACCACCGTCAGCGAGGGGGCCGGGGATGACCGCCCGTACCGAGGCCGCCGGGACACCGGGGGCGACTCCCCGTGCCGAGGCCGCCGAGGCGGTCGGCGGCCCGAACGCCCGGGCCGCGGCCGCCGCCGAGCCGATCCGGGCCACGGCGGCCGAGCCGGCCCGGGGCGCGAGTACCCGTACCGAGACCGCCGAGCCGGTCCGGGGCACGAAAGCCCGGGCCGCCGCCGCAGCGGCGGAGCCCGGCGCGCCCGCGCGCCCTCCGCTCGTCCGGGAGTTCCTGCTCGTGGCGGGGCTCTTCCTCGTCTACAAGCTCGGCCGGCAACTGGCGGCGGGGCACACCGCCGAGGCGTTCCGCAACGCCCACCGGGTCTGGGACCTGGAGCGGGCGCTCCACCTGCCCGGCGAGGGCGCGGTGCAGTCCCCGCTGCTGCCCGGCGGCCTCCCGGCACACCTCGCCAACACCTACTACGCGGCCGTCCACTTCCCGGCCACCGCGGCCTTCCTGGTCTGGCTCTACCTGCGGCGCCCCGCGCACTACGTCCGGGCCCGCCGGGTCCTCGCCGTGGTGACCGCGGCGGCCCTGGCACTGCATCTGGCGTTCCCACTCGCCCCGCCCCGGATGCTCGGCGCGGCGCACCTGGTGGACACCGCACGCGTGTACGGGCCGTCGGTGTACGGATCGCCGCGCGGCGACCATCTGACGAACCAGTTCGCGGCGATGCCGTCGCTGCACTTCGGCTGGGCGCTGATGGTGGCGGTCGGGCTGATCGCGGCCACCCGGTCCCGGTGGCGCGCACTGTGGCTGCTGCACCCGCTGGTGACGCTGCTGGTGATCGTGGGCACGGCGAACCACTACTGGCTCGACGCGCTCGTGGCGGCGGCCCTGCTCGCCGTGACCCTGACGGCGGTCCGCCCACCGCACCGGAGGGCGGTCCCGGCAGCCCTGGCGACCCCGACCGCCCTGGCGGCCCCGGCGATTCCAGCGACCCCGGCGATCCCCGCGGTGGCGGCGCGCGGCCCCGGGCAGTTCGGGCCGGTCCGGGCCGACGCCCCCGCGGGGGCGGGCCGATGAGCGCCACGCTGCTCGCCGTGGTCCTGTCGCTGTTCTCGGCCGTCGCCTACGCGGCCGCCGCCGTCGCCCAGGAGCGGCTGGCCCGCCTTGGCGCCGGGGCGGGCGCCGGGCGGCTGCTGCGCTCCGGCGGCTGGTGGTCGGCCGTCGGGCTGAACGGGTCGGCGGCCCTGCTGCACGTGGTGGCACTCCGGTACGGCCCGCTGACCGTGGTGCAGCCGCTCGGCGCGCTGACGCTGGTGGCCGCCGTGCCCATGGGGGCCCGGACGGCCGGACGGCGGGTGAGCGGGACCGAGTGGCGGGGCACGGCCTGCACGCTCCTCGGACTCGGCGCGCTGCTCCTCGCGGCCTCCGGGCCCGCGCCCGAGCAGGTGCTGAACCCGGTCCAGGCGCTGGCCGTCGCCGGCGCCACGGCCGCTCTGATCGGCGCGCTGTCCCGGCCGGGGGCGCGGCCGGGTCTGCGGCACGCGACCGCGTCCGGCGTCGCCTCGGGGGTCGCCTCGGCCCTGACCCAGACGGTCACGGTGGCCGCCACCGGCCACTCGGGGCCGCTGCTGAGCGGGCGGGTGGTCCTGGTGGCGCTGCTGGTCGCGGCGTTCGCGACGAGCGGGCTGCTGCTGTCGCAGACCGCCTACCGGGCCGGCCTCGGCGCTCCGCTCGCGGTGGTGACCCTGGCGAACCCGGTGGCGGCGGCGCTGATCGGGCTGACCCTGCTCGGCCAGGGCCTGTCCGGCGGCACGACGGGCGTCCTGCTCGCCCTGGCGGGGGCGGTGCTCGCCGCCGCGGGTGTGGTGCTGCTGTCGCGGGCGGCGCCCCGGCCCGCGCGCCCTGAGACGGCGCCCCGGCCCGAGCGCCCGGAGGCGGCACCCCGGCCCGAGCGGACCGAGACAGCGGGACGGGACGCGTCGGCACCGTACTCGGCGACGGAACGCGACAGCGGCCCCGAGGCGCACCCCGTGGCCGCTGTCCTGACCCTGGAGCCGCAACCGGCGTCGCAGGAGAAGGTGGTGCTGCCCCGGCCCGCCGGACCGGGGCGTCTCACACCGCTGTGACCGTCCGTCAGCCCAGTCCCCGCGAGTCCTGCTTGAGCGCGGTGTCGACGGTCAGCGCCGTCGCCACCACCAGACTCAGCAGCGGCTCGGGCAGCTGGAAGTGGATCTGCAGGACGTAGTTGTCGGCCGTGGTGAACATCGTCTTGGCCAGGCCCTCCCACGTCTTGGTGATCCGGGCGACCTCGTTCTGGGCGTGGTCGACGATCGCGAAGTTCCAGGCGCGCCAGTTCTCCGCCTTGATCGCGCCGACCTGCTGGCCGTTCGCGTTCATCGCGAAGTTGATCTTGCCGAAGACGTTCTGCTGGACGATCTCGCCGACGACGGTGCCGTCCGGACGCGACACGATCACCCGGGACTTGAATATCTTCGCGGGCCGGGTCAGGAGCAGCTGCGGCTGACCGTAGGAGTCGCGGATCTCCAGCTTGTGCGTCATGAACTGGTCGAGGCTGGAGACGAACCGGAGGATCTTCTTCAGCGCGCTCTGACCGACCTCGGTGACCGCGCCGATCTGGTTGCCGTTCTGGTCGAAGACCTTGTACTCGTTGGTCAGCTCGATCAGCTTGGCCTTCTGGTTCACCACCAGCACGGGCTCGCTGAAGAGGGAGCCGCCGCCGGCGCCGCTCGGGGCGACACCGGCCTGCTGCTGCACCTGGCGCTGCACGCGCGCGTCGGGACCGGCCTGCTGCTGCGGCATCTGGGGCGTGCCGTGGCCCGGCTGGCCGGCGTGGGTGTGCTCGGTCCACTGGGAGCCGTCCCAGTAACGCAGCGTCTGGGACGCCCCGTGCGGATCCGGGTACCAACCTGCAGGTGTGTTCGAATGCGTGGTCACCGGGGCACACTACCGTGAGTTGGCCGGAAGGACACCGGCCCCGAGGGGCCCGTCAGCCGGTCGCGATCGCCGGGTCGCTCACCCCCTGACGCCCGTTCTCGACATGTCCGGCGAACCGCCGCAGATACCTCGCGTGCGCGTCGGAGGTGACCTCCAGGTCGTACCAACGGCTGCTCGCCGTCAGGTCGAAGAGCTGCTTCACCGTGACGCCGGGGCGCACCGCCACCGTCCGCGACGCGCCCCCGTAGCCGCTGGTCACCTTCAGCCGCACCGTGGTCGCGCCTTTGTTGGTGAAGGTGAGCTCGACGTCGTCGCCGGTGTGCCGGGCGGTGACCTCGGGGCCGGCCGCCGTGCCGGGGCCCTTGAAGACGCGCAGGAAGCCGCCGGGGCCGTGCACGCTCAGGTCGTAGGAGCCGCCGGAGTACGCGGAGTTCCAGGTGTCGGAGACCGTCTTGCCGGCCTCGGTCGTGTACGTCCACGGGCCGTCGGCGCGGTTGCCGGAGGTGACGAGGAAGACGGCACCGGCGTGCTCGCCGGAGGCGAAGGTCAGCGTGAACTTCCCGGCCGCGGTGTCCGCCGAACCGTCCACGGCGGGCGCGTACTTGAGGGGGCGGGTGGGCCGGTGGCCGCTCTCCTGGCGGGGCAGCACCGGGTGGGCGGGCGGGGTCGGCACGTAGTCGGGGTGGCGGTCGTGGTCCGGCGGCCGGTAGCCGGAGGTGTCCGGCAGCGAGACCGGCCGGGTGTCCTCGCGGGAGAAGTCGAACGCCGAGGTCAGGTCGCCGCAGACGGCCCGCCGCCAGGGCGAGATGTTCGGCTCGTGCACGCCGAAGCGGCGCTCCATGAACCGGATGACGGAGGTGTGGTCCAGCGTCTCGGAGCAGACGAACCCGCCCTTGCTCCAGGGCGAGACGACGAGCATCGGCACCCGCTGGCCGAGTCCGTACGGACCGGGGACGTGTGAGCCGTCGCCCTGGAAGACGTCCGGGCCGACGTCGACCGTCGACTTGCCCTGCGCGGCGGAGGCGGGCGGGAAGGGCGGCAGCACGTGGTCGAAGAATCCGTCGTTCTCGTCGTAGGTGACGAACAGGGCCGTCTTCGCCCACACCTCGGGGTTCGAGGTGAGCGCGTCCAGGACCTGGGATATGTACCAGGCGCCGTAGTTGGCGGGCCAGTTGGGGTGCTCGGTGAACGCCTCGGGGGCGACGACCCAGGAGATCTTCGGCAGTTCGCCGTTCTTGACGTCGGCCCTGAGCCGGTCGAAGAATCCCTCGCCCTTGCGGGCGTCGGTGCCGGTGCGGGCCTTGTCGTGGAGGGGGTCGCCGGGCTGGGCGTTCTGGTACTGCTTGAAGTAAAGCAGGGAGTTGTCGCCGTAGTTGCCGCGGTAGGCATCCTCGATCCAGCCCCAGCCGCCGGCGGCGTCGAGGCCGTCGCCGACGTCCTGGTAGACCTTCCAGGAGACGCCGGCCTTCTCCAGGCGCTCCGGGTACGTCGTCCAGCTGTAGCCGGCCTCGTCGTTGCCGAGGACCGGGCCGCCGCCCTGGCCGTCGTTGCCCGTGCAGCCGGTCCACAGGTAGTAGCGGTTGGGGTCGGTGGAGCCGATGAACGAGCAGTGGTAGGCGTCGCAGACGGTGAAGGCGTCGGCGAGGGCGTAGTGGAACGGGATGTCGTCCCGGTTCAGGTACGCCATCGTGGTGGACGACTTGGCGGGCACCCACTGGTCGTACTTGCCCTGGTTGAAGGCTTGGTGTCCGTCGTTCCAGCCGTGCGGGAGATCCTGGATGAAGGCCAGGCCCAGGTCGTCGGCGTCGGGGTGGAAGGGCAGCACGTCCTTCGTGCCGTCCGACTGGTGCCAGACGGGCTTGCCGTTCGGCAGGGTCACGGGGCGCGGGTCGCCGAAGCCGCGGACTCCGCCGAGCGTGCCGAAGTAGTGGTCGAAGGAACGGTTCTCCTGCATGAGGACGACGATGTGCTCGACGTCCTCGATCGACCCGGTGCGGTGGTTCGCGGGCAGCGCGGCGGCACGTTCGATGCTGCCGGACAGCGCCGTGAGCGCCGTCGTGGCGCCCGCGAGCTGGAGAAAGCGGCGCCGGTTGACTTCGGACATGGGTGAGGGACCTCTCATCCTGACGTACGGATGGCCGGTACAGAGGGAATGCGCGCAGCGAGTGTTCCAAGAGCATCGAACGGGAGGGAAGGGTCGGATTGCGCCCATGTGAAGCTCGGCGGTACGTGAGGTGCGCGGGCGGCCGCCCGGCATCCCCCACGGCGACATCGTTCGAGCTCGCCCTCGACACCCGGGCTCCGCGCAAAGCGCTGTCCACCGGACGTCAGACCGCCAGGGACCGAAGTCCTCTGACCGGCCTTCTCACGGCAGAAAAAATCGGGGGCGCCCTACATCACCGAGGCGGTGGGCCGGAACCAGACGTCCGCCGAACGGCTCTCCCCCGCGCTCACACGCCCGGCTGGTCCACGGAGGGCCCCGCACCGGCGGGCGTGCCCGGCCCTGCCGGGTGGTGGCCGGACACCGGCGCCCGGCCGTCGCCCGAGGCCGGGCCGCAGACGGCAACCGGGGGGCGCAGCGGCACACCGTTGGCGCGCAACACCTCGCGCACGTCCAGGATCAGGGGGAAGACCTCGTGGTTGCGGTCCTCGCCCTGTTCGTCCCACGCCCGTTGCTCGGCTTCGACGGCCATGCGGTCCTCGGCGAACACGCGCTCGGTGAAGTGCCTGATGAGCGGCCACGCCAGGTGCAGCGCGCCCGGAATCCCGGGCTTCTCGATCATGAGGAGGCCGTAGACGTGACACCGGCGCTGCTCGGCGTCCTCGGGCACGTACGCGGTCCACAGGCGGAAGGCCGGGCGTTCGGCGTTCTCCGGGACCAGGTCGAGTGTCTGGTACGGGTACTCCGTACGGATGGTCATCACATCGGCGGAGTCGCTGCCTCCGATGCCCTCCCCAGCCAGCAGGCCGGCGCCGCGGTTTCGCTTCCCTCCAGCGTGGGTGAACAGGTACTTGGCCTCCACCGACCGCTCGCCGGTGCGGTACTCCAGCAGCTCGGGGTGGAGCCTGCCGACGACGCCGCGATGCAGGAACTGGTGGTTCATGTCGAGCAGGTTCTCGTGCATGAACGAGTAGTGGCAGCGCACCGTCCGGGAGAAGGTCATGGTCCTGTACTTCGGCGAGCCGAACGCCGGCAGCTCGGGCAGGGGGGTGACCGCCGCCTTCTCCGGATCGCCGGGGAAGACGAACACCAGGCCGTACGCCTCGTGGACGGGGTAGCCGCGCACGCCGCGCGGCGGCCGGCCGTCGCCCTTGGAGAGGTACGGGATCTGTGAGATGCGGCCGTCGCCGCGATAGGCCCAGGCGTGGTAGCAGCAGCGGAGGGTCTCGCCCTCCACGACCCCCATGCTCAACGGCACCTGCCGGTGGGCGCACCGGTCCTCCAGCGCGTGGACGGCACCGCTCCGCCCGCGGTAGAGCGCGATCCGCTCGCCGGCGAAGGAGGTCGCGATCACCCGGCCGCTGCGCACCTTCCCGGACCGCGCGACCGGATACCAGAAGTCGGGGTTCGCCCCGACACGCCTCAGGTCGACGATGCCGGAGCCGGGATCGCGGGGCCCGGGACGCCGGCGGCTCGCAGCCCCGTCGGAGTCTGTTTCGGTCATGCCTCTCCCTTGCCGAGGGAACACCGGCTTGGACAGTCGCGCGTCAGCCCGGGCATCACCGACTCGCCGGTGCGGCAGGTTCGGCCCCCTCCCATGGTGGCAGGATGTCGCCGCCCCTGTCGTGCGCAGCACGCCCGGAGGGATGAGCACCCCGTTTCGCCGGAACCCCGGACCACCGCGACGCGGTGCTCACCGAGGGGAACGGGCGTCCGGGGAGACCATGATGATCTGCCTGTCCCGGTGCCGGGGAGGGCGGCTGGTGCTCGGCCCCCGAACGGTCAGGGAGCGGCCCAGAGTCCCCGCACATGCCCGAGGTGCCGGGTCAGCACCGTCCGCGCGGCCTCCTCGTCCCGGGCGAGCAGCGCGTCCAGCAGGTCCAGGTGCTCCTCGGCCGACGCCCGGAGCCGCCCCTGCTCGGCCAGGGAGGTCAGCCCGTACAGCCGGGAGCGCCGCCGCAGGTCGCTGACCACCTCCACCAGGTGGCCGTTGCCCGCGAGGGCCAGCAGACCGAGGTGGAAGCGCAGGTCCGCCTCGACGTACCCGATGAGGTCACCGGCCGCGGCCGAGGTCACGATCTCCTGCGCGACGGGCCGCAGCGCGGCCAGGTCGCCGGGGTCGGCGGTGGTCGCCAGCGACGCCGTGGTCGGGATCTCTATCAGGGCACGGACGTGGGTGTACTCGTCGAGCTGCCGCCCGGAGACGGCGGTGACCCGGAAACCCTTGTTGGGGACGGTGTCGACCAGCCCCTCCTTCGCGAGGTCGAGCATCGCCTCGCGCACCGGTGTCGCGGAGACCCCGAAGCGGGCGGCGAGGCCGGGCGCGGAGTACACCTCGCCCGGACGCAGTTCGCCGGTGATCAGCGCGGCCCGCAGCGCGTCCGCCACCCGCTCCCGGTAGCTGGGCCTCCTGCCGCCCAGTGCGGGCAGTGCGGGGCCGTGCTGCGGTGCCATGCGGTCGCCCTCCTCCTGGATCACCGGCACATTATCGGTGCGGCCTACAGGACGAACCCGGCCGGGAAGGGGTCCTCGGGGTCGAGGAGGTACTGGGCGGTGCCGGTGATCCAGGCGCGGCCGGTGAAGCTGGGCAGCACCGCGGGGCGTCCGCCCACCTCCGTGGTGCCGAGCAGCCGGCCGGTGAACCGGGTGCCGATGAAGGACTCGTTCACGAACTCGGTGTGCAGGGGCAGTTCGCCCCGCGCGTGCAGCTGCGCCATCCGCGCGCTGGTACCGGTGCCGCAGGGCGAGCGGTCGAACCAGCCGGGGTGGATCACCATCGCGTGCCGCGAGTGGCGTGCGGTGGCGCCGGGGGCGTACAGGTGGACGTGGTGGCAGCCGCGGATGGACGGGTCCCCCGGGTGCACCGGCTCCCCCTCGGCGTCGACCGCCTCCATCAGCGCCAGTCCGGCGGCGATGATGTCGTCCTTGCGGGCGCGGTCGAAGGGCAGGCCGAACTCCGACAGCGGCGCGATGGCGTAGAAGTTCCCGCCGTACGCGAGGTCGTACGTCACCGTCCGCCCGTCCGGGAGGGTGGCCTCGCGGCCGAGGCCGGCGGCGAAGGACGGGACGTTGCGCAGCGTCACGGCCCCGGCGGCGCCGTCGCGCACGTCGACCTCGGCGACCACGGGGCCCGCCGGGGTGTCCAGCCGGATGGTGGTGACCGGTTCGGCCACTTCGACCATCCCCGTCTCGACCAGCACGGTCGCCACGCCGATCGTGCCGTGCCCGCACATCGGCAGACAGCCGGAGACCTCGACGTAGAGGACGCCCCAGTCGCAGTCGGGGCGGGTCGGCGGCTGGAGGATCGCCCCGCTCATGGCGGAGTGGCCGCGCGGTTCGTCCATCAGCAACCGCCGGACGTCGTCCCGGTGTTCGGCGAACCACAGTCGCCGCTCGTTCATGGTCGCTCCGGGCACGGTGCCGATCCCGCCGGTGACGACGCGGGTGGGCATGCCCTCGGTGTGCGAGTCGACGGCGTGCAGGACGAGTCTGCTGCGCATCAGCGTCCGCCCTCCCCGGCTCCAGGCCCTGTCCGGCCGATCATGCCGCAGACCCGGGGTCCGGCACGCACATCTGCGGCGTTGTCGCCACTCGCCGACTCCCCCAAGCTCTCGGCTTCGCTCGAGCAGGGGGGACCCCCATCGCGTCGACTCCCTCCTCCGCCTTGCAGCTGCACGCACCAGACCCCGCTCGGCCCACGTTGCTCGGTCACTGTCGCTTCCCTGGGACTTGATCGGCCGGACAGGGCCGCTAGGCGAGTCCGGCCGCGAGGGCCTTCTCGGTGGCGGCGCGGACGGCGGCCTCCTGGCCCGGCAGCAGGGGCATACGGGGCGGCCGCACCGGACCGCCGTACCGTCCGGCCACGTCCATGGACAGCTTGACGGCCTGCACGAACTCGGGGCGTGAGTCCCAGCGCAGCAGCGGGTGGAGCTGCCGGTACAGGTGCCGGGCCGTGGCCAGGTCGCCGTCGACGGCGGCGTGGAACAGCTCGACGGTCGCGGCGGGCAGGACGTTCGGGAAGCCGGCCACCCAGCCCTTGGCGCCCGCGAAGGCGAACTCCAGCAGGACGTCGTCGGCGCCGACCAGCAGGTCCAGGTCCGGGGCGAGTTCGGCGATCCGCCAGGCGCGGCGGACGTCTCCGGAGAACTCCTTGACGGCTCGGATGTGTCCCTCGCCGTGCAGCCTCGCCAGCAGCTCGGGCACGAGGTCGACCTTGGTGTCGACGGGATTGTTGTAGGCGACGACGGGCAGGCCCGTCCTGGCGACCTCGGCGTAGTGGGCGAGGACCGAACGCTCGTCGGCGCGGTAGCCGTTGGGCGGCAGCAGCATCACCGCCCGGCAGCCGGCGCCGCCCGCCTGCTCGGCCCAGCGGCGGGCCTCGGCGGACCCGTAGGCGGCCACGCCCGGCACCACGCGCTGCCCTCCGATCGCGGCGACGGCGGTGTCGACGACCCTGGAGCGCTCCTCGGGGGTGAGCACCTGGTACTCGCCGAGCGAGCCGTTGGGCACGACGCCGTCGCAGCCGTTGTCGACGAGCCAGGCGCACTGCTCGGCGTAGCGGTCGTAGTCCACGGACAGGTCCTCGCGCAGCGGCAGCGCGGTGGCGACGAGGACGCCGTGCCAGGGGCGGTGGCCGGTCATGGTCATGGGGTTCCCTCCTCGGTGACGTCGTCGGGGTGGCGGGCGAGCACGCCGAGCGGCACGGGCCGGGCCAACAGCATCCGGCCCGGGACGAGTTCGCAGCCGGCGGTCCCGGCGACCGCCGGTGCGCACATCCGGCCCTGGCACCAGCCCATGCCGGCCCGGGTGAGCAGCTTCACGGTGCGCAGGTCTCCCGCGCCGAGCCCGGTCACCGCCGCGCGGACGGCGCCCGCGGTGACCTCTTCGCAGCGGCAGACCACCGTGTCGTCGGTGACCTGGTCGGCCCAGTGCGCGGGCGGGGCGTACGCGGCGTCGAGTGCCGTCGCGCAGGCGCGCAGCCGGCGGCGGGCCCGGGCGGCCGCGGACCACCCGCGCGGGTCGGGTGCGGTGCCCTTCAGCCGGGCCGCGGCCGACCGGCCGGCGATGTGGCCCTCCGCGAGCGCCAGGCCGGCGCCGCCGATGCCGGTGGTCTCCCCCGCCGCCCACACTCCCGGCACGTCCGTGCGCTGCTCGTCGTCCACCCGCACGGTCGGGCCGTCGAGACCGCAGCCGAGCGCCTGGGCGAGGTCGGTGTGCGGGAGCATCCCGTGCCCGATCGCGAGGGTGTCGCAGTCGAGGTGCCGGGCGGTGCCGGGCCGGACGCGGCCCGTGGTGTCCAGTGCGGCGACGGTGACGCCGGTCAGCGCGGTGTCGCCGTGCGCGCGGACGACCGTGTGGCGGGTCAGGAGGCGGATGCGGTGGCGCAGCAGCCGGGCCGCGTGTCCGGCGCCCTCGGGCACCTTGGCGGCCAGGGCCCGCCCGTGACGTACGAGGGCCCCGGGTCCGGTGGACTCCACCAGCGCGGCGACCTCGGCCCCGGCCGCCGCCAGCCCGGTCGCCACCGGCAGCAGCAGCGGCCCGGTGCCCGCCACGACGGCCCTGCGCCCCGGCACCACCAGCGCCCCCTTCAGCAGGGCCTGCGCTCCGCCCGCGGTGACGACTCCGGGCAGGGTCCAGCCGGGGAAGGGCAGCACCTTCTCGTAGCCGCCGGTGGCGAGCAGCACGGCGCGGGCGCGGACCGCGACGGGCTCCCGCTGGTCCGGGCCGCGCAGGGCGTGCACGGTGAAACCGGGTTCCACGGACCAGACATGATGGTCCGTCAGTACGCGCACATCACTGGCCGCGAGCGCGTCCCGCAGCCGCTCCCAGGTCCGCCAGTGGTGGTGGAGCGTCCGGGAGTGCCGGGCGCCGAGGCCGGGTGCGGGCTGCCGGTGGAACTGCCCGCCGGGCGCCGGGGCCGCGTCGAGCAGGGTGACCCGCGTCCCGCGCGCGGCCGCCGCCAGTGCCGCGGCGAGCCCCGCCGGTCCCGCGCCGATCACCGCGAGGTCAGTCCTCATGGCCCGTCCCCTCCTGCGCGCGGATCACGTCACCGGGCCGCACCGGCACCAGGCAGGCCCGCTGGTTGGGGCGGCCGTTGACGCTCACCAGGCAGTCGAAGCAGACACCGATCCCGCAGAACACCCCGCGCGGGCGGCCCGCGCCCCGGGTGGTGCGCCAGGAGGTGACGCCCGCGGCCAAGAGCACGGCGGCGACCGTCCGGCCGGGCAGCGCCTCGATCTCCCGGCCGTCGAAGGTGACGGTGAAGGCGGGGCCGGGCCGGGCCCCCGCCCGTTCGAGCGGGTTCACCGGGCCTCCCCCCGGACCCGCGCGGGGCGGGCCGGTCCGGCGCCGGGCGGCGGGAAGCGGTCGGGCCGGAACGGCGCCGGGTCCAGGGCGGCTTCCGCCCCGGTCAGCGCCCGCGCGATCAGATGCCCGGTCCCGGTGGCCAGCCCGATGCCCGCGCCCTCGTGCCCGCACGCGTGGTAGAGCCCGGGCGCGCGGGGGTCCGGGCCGATCGCGGGCAGGTGGTCGGGCAGGTACGGGCGGAAACCGGCGTACGTCCGCAGCGCCCGTACACCGGTCAGGAACGGGAACAGCCGGATCGCGCCCGCCGCCAGCGCCCGCAGCGCGGGCAGGGACAACGACCGGTCGAAGCCGACCCGTTCGCGGCCGGCGCCGATCAGTAGCGGTCCGGCGGCCGTCCCCTCGACCACCGGGGAGGTCCGCAGGGCGGTCGAGTCGCCGGCGACATCGGCGACGTAGCCGGCCGCGTAGACCTTGTGCCGGACGCGCGGCGGCAGCGGTTCGGTGACGAGGACGAAGCCGCGCCGGGGCAGCACGGGCAGGAACACCCCGGCGAGCGCGGCGAGTTCGCCGCCCCACACCCCGGCCGCGTTGACGACGGCGGGGGCGTGGACGGTGCCGCGGTCGGTGCGCACCCCGCGCACCGCGCCCGCCGGTCCGCGCAGCACCTCGCCCACCGTCCGGCCGGTCAGCAGCCGCGCGCCGGAGGCCCGCAGCACGTGCGCGGCGGCCAGGGCGGGCATGACCTGGGCGTCCTGCGGGTAGTGCACGGCGCCGGCCAGGCCGGGCGCCAGGTACGGCTCCAGCTCGCGGAGTTGCCCGGAGGGCACGCCCACCGCGCGCACCCCGCGTGCTCGTTGGGCCGACGCCAGGGCCTCCAGCGCGGTCAACGACTCGGGGGTGGTGGCGACGACGACCCCGCCCTTGGGCTCGTACTCGACGAGATCGCCCAGTTCCTCGGCGAGTTCGCGCCACAGGTGCAGGGAGTGCAGGGCCAGGTCCAGTTCGGGGCCGGGCTCCTTGTCGGAGACGAGGAGATTGCCCTCCCCCGCGCCCGTAGTGCCGGAGGCCACCGGCCCGCGGTCCACCACGGTCACGTCCAGGCCCGCCCGAGCGGCGTACAGAGCACACGCGGCGCCCACCATCCCGGCGCCGACGATCACGACATCGCAGGTCAGCGACTCGCCCACGCCAGTACTATGTCACACACCACACCCGGAGGGAACAGGCCCGGCCGGGCGGCCCGGCCCCTCGCGCACCCGCGCGGGCCGGCACCCGCCGACGGCCTCGGACAGCCCCCGCCCGACCCCTGACAGCCCCGGCCGGACCCGGGCGGCCCGCGCCGGACCCGGGCGACAACCGACCCCGGCCGGCTCGGGGCTACACCCGGCTCGTGGTCGCCGTGTCCGCCGAGAGCCGCTGGGCGACGTAGATGGGCACGACGGACAGCAGGACGAGGAGGGCCGCCACGACGTTCACCACCGGCGCCTGCCGCGGCCGGGTCATGTTGCCGAAGATCCAGACCGGCAGGGTCTCGACGCCCGGCCCGGCGGTGAAGGTGGTCACCACGATCTCGTCGAAGGACAGCGCGAAGGCGAGCAGCCCGCCCGCGAACAGCGCCGAGCGCACCAGCGGGAAGGTGACGTCGGCGAAGGCGCGGAAGGTGTGCGCGCCGAGGTCGGCCGCCGCGTCCTCGTAGGAGCCGGAAGTGCGCCGCAGCCGGGCGACGACATTGTTGAAGACGACGACGATGCAGAAGGTGGCGTGCCCGACGACCACCGTGAACAGGCCGAGGCCGACGCCGAGCGGCTCCAGGACCGCGCTGAACGCGGAGTTGAGCGCGATGCCCGTGACGATGCCGGGCAGCGCGATCGGCAGGACGACCACGAAGGAGAGCGTGTCGCGGCCGAAGAAGCGGTGCCGGGCCACCGCGAAGGCGATGAGCGTGCCGAGGACCAGGGCGACGGCGGTGGCGCCGAGGCCCGCCTTCACCGACACCCACAGGGCGGCGCGGGCACCGGAGTTTTCCCAGGCCACCGACCACCAGTGCGCGGTCAGGCCGGGCGGCGGCCAGCTCGCGCTGCGGTCCGGGTTCAGGGAGTTGACGAGGACCAGCAGCAGCGGCACGTAGATCACCGCGAAGCCGAGGCCGGCGGCGACGCGCAGCGCGACGCGGGCCGGACGGGAGAGCTGCATGACGAGGAACACCCCTCTTACAGACTGCTGAGGGCGCCCGTGCGGCGCACGGCCAGCAGGTACAGCACGATGACGACGACGGGGACCGTGCCGAGCGCGGCGGCCATGGGCAGGTTGAGTTCGATGTTGGAGTAGACGAGGTTGCCGATCAGCTGGGTCTTGCCGCCGACGATCTGCACGGTGATGTAGTCGCCGAGGCTGAGCGAGAAGGTGAAGACCGACCCGGCGGCCACGGACGGCAGCACCATGGGCAGCACCACGGAGCGGAAGGTGCGCCAGGCCCCGGCGCCCAGGTCGGCGGAGGCGTCGAGCAGGTTGGCGGGCAGCTGCTCCAGGGCGGTGTGGATCGGCAGGATCATGTACGGCAGCCACAGGTATGTCAGGGTCAGCACGGTGGCCGGCAGGCCGAACCCCGGACCGGCGAGCCCGAACGGCCTCAGCATCCAGTCGGCGAGGCCGCCCTCGGACAGGATCAGCCGCCAGGCGTACACCTTGACCAGGTAACTCGCCCACAGCGGGGTGAGGATGGCGACCACCAGCAGCGGGCGGCGGCGCGGCCGGGCCACGCGGGCGGTGTAGAAGGCGAGCGGGAAGGCGATCACCACGCACAGCGCCGTGACCGCGAGCGCGACGCCGACGCTGCGCAGCACCACCTGGCGGTAGACGGGCGTGGTCAGCAGCGCGCGGAAGTTGTCGGCCGTCCAGACCCGCACCACCTCGGAGGTGAAGGCGTCCGTGGTCCAGAAGGCGGACACGAACAGCGCGGTCAGCGAGCCGAGGTACAGCACGGTCAGCCACAGCAGCGGGGCCGTGAGCAGGGCGGAGAGCCGGAGCCGGGGGTGGCGGTGCAGCACTCCGGCCAGCCGCCGGACGGTGGCCCGCGAGCCCCGCCCGGCGCTGTGCGCGGTGACGGTCATGGATCAGCCCTTGATCTCGGTCCAGGCCTGCACCCACCGTGCGTACGGGACGCACTTGACGTCGGTGCGGCCGTCCAGGCACTGCTGGATGGGGGTGTTCCAGAAGGCGATCCGCTTCCAGTAGGCGGTGTCGCCGGCGTGGTAGGTGGCGCAGAAGTTCTTGTCGGCGGTCCGCGCGCAGGCCTTGGCGTTGGCGGGGGCCTCGCCGAAGTACTCGGCGACCTGGGCGTTGACCTTCGGGGAGACGATCCAGTCCAGCCACTTGTAGGCGCAGGTGGGGTGCTTCGCCTTCGCGGCGACCATCCAGGTGTCGGACCAGCCGGTCGAACCCTCCTTCGGCACCACGGCCTTGACCTTGGCGCCCTCGGAGGCGGCGAGGTTGGCGATGACCTGCCAGGTGGTGCCGACCACGGAGTCGCCGCTCTTGAAGGCGGAGACCTCCTTGAGGTAGTCGCCCCAGTACTCGCCGATGTTCGTGTTCTGCTTCTTCAGCAGGGCGACGGCGGCGTCGAACTGCCTCTGGTCGAGCGCGTAGGGGTCCTTGATCTTCAACTCGGGCCGGGTGGCCTTGAGATACAGGGCCGCGTCGGCGATGTAGATGGGCGAGTCGTACGCGGTGACGTGGCCCCGGTGTGCCGCCGCGTCGTCGAAGACGGCGGACCAGGAGGTGGGCGCGGGGCTGACCTTCTCGGTGTTGTACATCAGCAGGTTGGCGCCGCGGCCGTGCGGGATGCCGTACGCCTTGCCCTTGACGGAGTTCCAGGGCCGCATCTTCAGATCGCCGAAGATGTCCTTGTAGTTCGGGACGAGGGCGGTGTTGACGGGGGCGGCGTCGCCGGAGGCGATCAGGCGCAGCGAGGCGTCGCCGGAGGCCGACACGGCGTCGTACTGGCCGGTCTTCATCAGCTTGACCATCTCGTCGGAGCTGGCCGCCACCTTGGAGTGGACCTGACAGCCTGTGTTCTTCTCGAAGGCGCCGACCCAGTCGGCCTTGGGGTCGTTGGAGCCGTCCTCGACGTAGCCGGCCCATGCGATCAGGTTGACCTGGCCCTCCGCCGCGCCCAGCTTCGACGGCGCCTTGAGGTCGGGCGGGTTGAGTCCGGTGGCCGAGGAGGAGCCCGAGGAACCGGAGGATCCGCAGGCGGTGGCCGTCAGCAGCAGCGCGGCGGCGGCCGCGGCCTGAAGGGTTCGGGTGAGGCGCACGAGGTTCTCCCTGGGGGGCGGGGTGGGTCAGCGGGCGTCGGGGACCTGGACCGCGTGGCGGCGCTGCCACGTCAGGCGGACTCGGGTGCCGCGGTAGGCGGCGACGTCCTCGGCGGAGGTCTCCAGGTTCTGCTGGAGAGCGGTGAGCCGGCCGCCGGCGTCGAGGTCGACCAGGAAGCGGGTGCTGTCGCCCAGGTAGACGACCTCGGCGACGGTGCCCGTGGCGGTGGCGAGCTCCGGCTCGTCGGCGGTGGCGGACTCCTTGAGCACCCGGATCTTCTCCGGGCGGATGCTGTGCGTGCCGGAGGCGCCCAGGATCCGCCGGGCGGACTCGCCGTGCAGCATGTTCGAGGTGCCGACGAAGGACGCCACGAACGAGGTCGCCGGGCGCTCGTAGATCTCGGCGGGGGCGCCGACCTGTTCGATGCGGCCCTGGTGGAAGACCGCGATCCGGTCGCTCATCGTCAGGGCCTCCTCCTGGTCGTGGGTGACGAAGACGAACGTGATGCCGACCTCGCGTTGCAGCGCCTTGAGTTCGACCTGCATCTGCTCGCGCAGCTTCAGGTCGAGGGCGCCGAGCGGCTCGTCGAGGAGCAGCACGCGGGGGCGGCCGACGAGGGCGCGGGCCAGTGCGACGCGCTGGCGCTGACCGCCCGAGAGCTGCGCGGGGCGGCGCTTGCCCAGGCCGTCGAGCCGCACCTCGGCGAGGGCCTTGCGGGCCCGCACCAGCCGCTCGGCCTTGGGGACCTTGCGGATCTTGAGGCCGTAGGCGACGTTCTGCTCGACGGTCATGTGCGGGAACAGCGCGTAGTCCTGGAAGACGGTGTGGACGTCCCGCTCGAAGGGCGCGAGGCCGGTGACCTCCCGCCCGGCGAGGTCGATACGGCCCTCGGTCGGCGTCTCGAAGCCGGCGATCAGGCGCAGGACCGTCGTCTTTCCCGAGCCGGAGGGGCCGAGCATCGAGAAGAACTCCCCGTCCCGGATCTCCAGGTCGACCCCGGCCACCGCGGCCGTCTCCCCGAACGTCTTCCGCAGGCCCTGCAGCCGTACGGCCATTCCCTCCATGCGGGGAACCTTTCTGGCGCTCTCGAACGTTGAGCGGAAACATATGAAGTCATAGTTCAAATCTCAAGACCGCCTCAAGGCAAAGCTTGGGTCAACTGGCAAGGTGGTGACCGTGAAGCAAGAAGAACTCGGGCGCGGGCCCGGCCCGACCGGCGAGGCCGGCACCTTCGGCGGGGCCACGGGCACCACGGGCGGTGCCCGCGGGACAGGCGGGACCGGCGCGACGGGCGGCGCCCTCGGAGCCGCCGACGCCCGCAGGGCCGTCTTCGCGCCGGTCGACGGCCGGGCCCGGGTGGACGCCGTAGTGCGCCGGATCGGCGACGCCATCGAACTCGGGCTGCTCGCGGACGGGGAACAGCTGCCCGGCGAGAGCGAACTGGCGGGCCTGCTCGGTGTGTCCACGGTGACCCTGCGGGAGGCGCTGATGGCGCTGCGGCAGCAGGGTCTGGTGACCACCCGGCGCGGACGCGGCGGCGGCAGCTTCGTCGCGCTGCCCGAAGTGCCGGGCGAGGAGCGGCTGAAGTCCCGGCTGCGCGGCTGGAGCACCGAGGAACTGCGCGACCTCGGCGACCACTGGGCCGCCCTGTCGGGCACCGCGGCCCGGCTCGCGGCGGAGCGCACGGAGCCGCACGACCTGACCCACCTGCGCCGTACGGCCGGGGAGCTGGCGCACGCCGAGGACGCGGCGGGGCGCAGCCGGCTGTACGGCCGGTTCCATGTGGAGCTGGCGGCGGCCGCGCAGTCCGCGCGGCTCACCCGGGAGCAGGTCGCCCTGCAGACGGAGGTCGGGGCGCTGCTGTGCCTGGTGTTCGGCGACGACGAATATCGTGAAGAAGTCGCAGAACGTCATCGTGCCGTGATCTGTGCCGTGCAGGATGGGGACCGTGATTCGGCCCGCACGTCGGCCGAGCGGTGCGTGCGGGAGTCGGTGGCGCGGCTCGTCGCCGTACGCCTGACCCTGTAGCCGCACCGCCTCCGCTCCCGTCCGCTGGAGGGCGCCATGAGCCACAGCCCCGCGCTCACCGAGGCGGCGGCCGTCGCCGCGCGGGACGCGTCCGTGGCGGAACGGGTGGAGGCGCGCGTGACCACGCGGGTGGGCCGCGCCCTGGAGGCTGTTTTCGACGTGGTCGCCGACACCGCCGCGGACACGGCCGAGCTGCTGGCGCGGGCGGCCGGGCGGGGACGCCGGCCGGCCACCGCCGACCTCGCCGCGCTGCGGCCGGGGCTGCATCTGCGCCTGGCCCGCGAGGAACTGGTCTCCGGGGTCGGCTTCATCGCCGCGCCGGGGCTGCTGGCCGATGTGCCGGCCTGGCTGGAGTGGTGGCAGAGCACGGCACAGGGGGACGTACGGCCGCTGCTGCCCGACCTCGATCCGGGGCGGTCGGCGTACGCGGACTACACGCACTGGGACTGGTTCGCGCTGCCCCGCGACACCGGGCTGCGGGCGGTGGCCGGGCCCTACGTCGACTACCTCTGCTCCGACGAGTACAGCCTGACGCTGTCCGCGCCGGTGACCGTGGCGGGCCGGTTCGCGGGGGTGGCCGCGGCCGACGTGTATCTGCGGCACTTCGAGGCGGCGGTGCTGCCGCTGCTGCGGGAACTGCCCGGCCCCGCCCGCCTGGTGAACGCCCGGGGGCGGGTGGCGGCCTCCGCCGATCCGGCGCATCTGGCCGGATCGCTCACCCGGGGGCCGGACTTCGGGGCGGTGCTGGAACGGGCGCGGGCCGTCGCCCACGGCGGGCTGCGGCTGGTGCCGTGCCGGTCGGTTCCGCTCGTGCTCGTGATCGGCGATAGGTGAGGGCGCGGGCGGTACGGCGGTGGCGCGGCGCGGGCGAGGCGGGCGGGGTGCGCGGGCCCGGCGCTGGGGGCGAGTCGCGCGCGGTGGAATGCGGGAGCCCGGTGTCCGGGGCGAATCGCGCGAGACGGTCGGAATGCGTGAGCCCGGCGTCCGGGGCGGGGTCGTCGAGGTGGGCGAACCCGGCGCCGTCGGCGACCTGAACGCCGACGGTGCCGGGTCAGGCCTCCGGGGCGGTCACCACGCTGAGGTGGCTCGCCGCACGCCGCGGGCGCGGTCGTCCGCGCGGGGCCGACGGGGGACGGCGCGTCTCGCGCAGGACCAGGGTGAGCCGTGTGCAGCCGAGGTCGCGCAGGGTGGCCGGGGTCTCCTCGATGATGCGGCAGTCGGTGGCGCCCCAGCGCGGGTCCGGGTGCAGCAGCGGGCGGACCGCGCCGTCGGACACGACGGCCGCGTCACCGACCGCGCGGATCCAGTGCGGCAGGCCGTGCCGGTAGGCGGCCTCCATGATGGGGTCCTGCGCGATGTCGCGGCGGACGGCCTGGAGCGCGGGGTCGTGACCGCGGCGCTCCATGGCGGCCTCGAAGTGCGCCAGCATCGGCAGGCACCACCGTGACTCGTGCTCGCCGAGGACGCTGCCCGCGTCCGGGTGGAACAGCACGAACCGCAGGAAGTTGTCGTGCGGCATGGCCGTGGGGTGCGGTCCGACCCCGCCGAAGAGCGAGGTGAAGGCACTGTTGGTGAGGACCACGTCCCAGCGGTTGTCGACGACGAACGAGGGGAAGGAGACGGCCTCCAGAAGCGCGGCGTAGTCCTGAAGATAGGCCCGCGCCTCGGGACTCTCGGGGACGGGCCGCGGTTCCGGCCGCTGCCCTCCTGCCTGAAATGCCATCGGGAGGTGTCACCCCTCTTGCCTCTGCGGCCTTCACGCGGCGCCTTGATCCTCCTGCTCCGACGCGAGGCGTGTCAACTATCGTGGCATTTCATGCCCGTTGACGGCTGAAATTGGCCACAGTTGTGGCGAGACCTGGATGTGAGTTCGAACGACCCGCTACTCTCCGGGAAGTTCACGGCAACCGCTTGTGAGAAGCCTGTGAGAGACGTAGGAGATCTGTCGGTGACGGATGGCTTCGAGGATCCGGGCACCACGGCGTCGGCTGTCCTGCCGGCCGTCGTCGCACGCGTCACCGCACTCGCCGACCGGCTCGACGTCCCGCACGCGGAGGTCTTCGACGTCAGCCGCCTGTCCGTGGCCTGCGGCGTGCCGGAACCCGTGGTCAGGGCCCTGCTCAGCGGACGGCCCGCGGGCGAGCCGGACGTGCAGGCCCGGTTCCTGCAGCGGCTGGACCTGCTGCGCCGCACCCGGCTGAAGCCCAACGGGCGCCGCTACACGCAGCAGGAGATCGCCGACGGCGCGGGCATGTCGCGGCAGCAGGCGGGCGCCCTCATCAACGGCGACCGGCGCCCCACCATGGAGCACTGCGACGCCATCCAGCGCTTCTTCCGGGTGCACGCCGGCTTCCTCACGGCCGAGGACCCCGAGGCCCTGTCGGGCGCGCTCCAGCGCAGCGAGCAGGAGCTCCTCCAGCGGCTCGCCGACCGCGAGCGGCAGGCCGCCGAGGCCGCCGACGACCCGCTCGAACGGCTGTTGCAGGACCACGGCGTGCGCGGGATCGCCTGGCGGGCCGCGCAACTGCCCACCGACCAGCACCGCGACAAGGTCGCGGAGTGGCTGGACATGCTTCTGGAGAGCGTCAAGCGGCCCGAGTCGTGATGCTGGGGAGGAACGTGGGCATCGGCAGGGACATGCGCCGCCTGTGCGGCGAGCTGGTCGCGGAGCTGACCTTGCCGGCACCGGCCCGGCCGGCCGAGCTGTACGCCGCGCTGTGCGACGCCATGAGCAGGCGCCGCGGCCGGCCCGTCCGCTACCGTACGGCCGCCTTCCCGCCCGGCACCGCCAGCGGGCTGTGGCTCGACATGACCGACCAGGACCTGGTCCTGGTGGAGGAACGCACGGCTCCTGACCACCAGTTGGTCATCCTCGGCCACGAGCTGTGGCACATGCAGGCCGGGCACTGCGGGCATCACGTCGACGGCGTCTCGGTCGCCGCGCGCCTGATCGGCGACCGGACCGACCTCGCCGACCTGCGGGCGACCGTGCACCGGGCCGCGGCGCGCACCCGGTTCGACGTCACCGAGGAGGAGCAGGCCGAGGCCTTCGGGCTGCTCCTCGCCAGCAAGTGCCGTACCTGGCTGGCCGGTTCGTCGCTGCGGGGGCCGGTACGGCGCAATCATCTCGCCGGGCGGATCGAGGCGTCCCTGGGGTATCTGGGCCGCCGCGGCGAGGGCGAGGCGCACGACGCCCCCGGGGACGGGGACGAATTCGAGGCCGGGGACGCCCCCGGGGCCGAGGACGCCCCGGAAGCCGCCCGGGACGCGGGCGAGGCACAGGACGGACGCGAGGCCCGAAACGCGCACGACGCCCGGAACGCATGCGCGGCTCCGGGCGCCCGTGACGCCCGTGCGGCGGACCGGCGGCAGGGCGAGCCGGCCTGAGGCGGCGGGGCAACGCGGGGCGGGGCAGTACAGACACGGCGCGGTCGGCGCGCGGGCCGGTGGTCGGCCCAGGGGTTCTGGCTGGTTTCGCCTCCGCTGAGCGGGCGAACCGGCACGGATCCCCGGGGGCGTTGTCAGTGGCGGGCGGCAAGCTGGGAGTGCGCAGCCGCCGTGCGGAGGCGTACGCGCCCTTCGAGGGGCCGGGCGCGTGACCGTGTGACGCCGACCGGGGAGAGCGAACCATGCCGACCGCCGTACTGACCGACCGCGAGCGCACCGCCGTCCAGACCTACCTGCGGTTGCTGCACACGGTACGCGCGGCCTTCGACGGGCCACCGGACGTCCGGCCGCCGCTCGTGCCGCCCGCCGTGCTGGCCGAGGCGGAGCGCGCCCTGGCCCGCGCGGGTCTCACCGGGAACGAGGAGGCGTTCTTCCGTCTGCTGCGGAGCTGGTGCCCGGGGTCGTGAGCCGCGCCGCCGGACCTCTTCGGGCCGGTGGACCTCATGCGGGGACGGGTCGCCTGCCCCCGCATGAGGGGTGTCAGACGTGAGGAACCGTCACGGCGGTGGCCACCAGGCCCCGCCGGGCGGCCCAGCGGCCCTCGAAGTGCGTGAGCGGGCGGCCGCCCACCAGAGGCCCGGGGACCAGCAGTTCGGCACGGAAGCCGCCGAGCCGCGGCGTCCCGGGGTCGGTGTGGACCTCGATGTCCGCCTCGGTGAAGTCCAGCCACTTCCCGGTGAGGGGGAACCACGCCTTGTAGACGGACTCCTTGGCGCTGAACAGCAGCCGGTCCCAGTGCACGGAGGGCTCCCGGGTGGCCAGCAGGCTCAGCCGCTCCCGCTCGGCGGGCAGGGCGACGGCGGCCAGGACGCCCTCGGGCAGCGGGGCATGGGGCTCGGCGTCGATACCGAGGGAGGCCAGGTCGGTGGCGCGGACCAGGGCGGCGGCCCGGTAGCCGTCGCAGTGGGTCATGCTGCCGGTCAGTCCCTCCGGCCAGCGCGGGGCGCCGCGGTCGCCGGGCAGTACGGGCTGCGGCGGCACGCCGAGCTTCTCCATGGCCCGTCGGGCGCAGGCGCGCACGGCGGCGAACTCACGGCGGCGCTTGTCCACCGCCTGCGCCACCACCGCCAGCTCCTCGGGGTGCAGCGGGGCGCGGTCGGTCTCGTCGTCGCCGTACGCCTCCACGGCCACCACCGAGTCCGGGAGCAGCTCCTCGATCAACGGGATCCGACCTCCATCGGCAGCACACGGCGCAGCCGTCCCGGCGGTTCCGGGCGCTTGCGCCATTCACGGGGGTAACCCACCGACACCTCCTCGAAGCGGACGCCCTCGTGCCAGGTGGTCCGCGGGATGTGGAGGTGGCCGTAGACCATGGTGGCCACGCGGAACCTGCGGTGCCAGTCGGCGGTCAGCCGGGTGCCGCACCACATGGCGAACTCGGGGTGCCACAGGACGTCCATGGGGTGCCGGTCCAGCGGATAGTGGTTGACCAGCACCGTGGGCAGGTCGCCGGACAGTTCGGCGAGCCTGCGCCCGGTCTCCGCGACGCGGGCCCGGCACCAGGCCTCGCGGCTCGGGTAGGGGTCGGGGTGCAGCAGGTACTCGTCGCTGCACACGATGCGCGTGCCGTGCGCGTAGGCCAGCCCCTCGTCCTTGGTGGCGCAGCCGGCCGGCAGGAAGGAGTAGTCGTACAGCAGGAACAGCGGCGCCACGGCAACCGGGCCGCCGGGACCGTCCCAGACCGGGTAGGGGTCCTCGGGCGTGATGACGCCCAGGTCGCGGCAGACCTCGACGAGGTGCTCATAGCGCGCGACACCGCGCAGCGTGACGGTGTCCCTCGGATGGGTCCACAGCTCGTGGTTCCCGGGGGCCCACACCACGGTGCGGAAGCGGTCCGCCAGCGTCTTCAGGGCCCAGCGGATGTCGGCCACGGTCTCGGCGACGTCCCCGGCCACCAGCAGCCAGTCGTCGTCGGAGCCGGGCACCATCGCCTCCACCAGGGCGCGGTTCTCGGCGTATCCGATGTGCAGGTCGCTGACGGCCAGCAGTTCTCCGGCACCGCCGGCCTTCCTCGTCACCTGTCGCCCCCTCCGCGCGCACGACGGTGACCACAAGAACACACCCGGCGCCGCCCGGACAAGGGAACTCCGCGCCGACGGCGGGGCGCGTCGGCCGAAAGCCACTGCTCACGGGAAGGTCGTGCGGCGATCCGTGACGGCCGGCCTCGCGGCTGCCGGGCGCCCCCGTGGCCGGGTGCCGGACGCCCCCCTCGCCGGGGTCCGCGGAAGCGGCGAATCCGTAACACGCGCGTTGCACGCGGCGGCCCTCGGAAGCCGTATGATCGCCCCAACACCACCGCCGTAACTCTCCCTCGCGCAGGGCGGTTTGGTGTCCCTTCCTCCCCCCTGGCCGGGCACGGCCCGCTTCGGCCTGCCCGCGCACCCCGAAAGGCGGCCTGCATGGTCTCTCGCGTACGCGTCTGGCTCAACCGCACGTACGCGGAGAACGTGTTCTTCATGGATCAGCTGCGGAGAAATCCCAGCGACCGGGCCGTGGAGATCCACGCGACGCACGGCGACGCCGACTCCCCCGTACTGGCCGCCGCCGACACCGCCGAAATGGAACCCGAGGGCCTGTCCCCGGCCGGGTACGTGGAGTACGCGCTGGCCCAGTGCCGGCGGCGCGGCATCGACGTGTTCGTCCCGCGGTTGCACCAGGCGGCGATCGTGGCGCACCGCGCCGACTTCGCGGCGGCGGGCACCGCGTTGCTCGCGCCGACTCCCGAGGCGGTCGCCGTCTTCGAGGACAAGGCGACCGCGTACGAGGCGGTCCGCTCTATCGGCGTGCCGGTGCCGCCCTGGTGGCGGGTTCGCACCGCCGACGAACTCCTGTCCGCAGTCGAGGAGTTGGAGTCGGCGGGGCACCGGGCGTGCTTCAAGCCGGCGTCCGGCGCGGGCGGCGTGGGCTTCCGGATGATCACCCGTGCCCCCTTCTCGCTCACGCAGCTGAGTGGCTTCCCGAGCCCCTCCGTCCCGCTCGACCTGGTGCTGCGGGCCCTGGAGGAGGCGGACGAGGAGGCGGCCGGGCAGGTCGACTGGCTGGTGATGCCGCGGCTGGAGCAGCCGGAGGTGTCGGTCGACTGCCTGACCGGGCCGGACAACCGTGTCCGCATGGCCGTGGGCCGCACCAAGAACGGCCGTCGCCGCGGCTTCACCGTGCACGAGCGGTGGCTGGAGCCGGCCTTCCGGATCGCGGAGGGCTTCGGGCTGCACTACCTGTCCAACATCCAGTTCCGGATGTACGGCGACCACCCGGTCCTGCTGGACGTCAACACCCGGCCGGCGGGCGGGCTGCACCAACTGTCCCTGTGCGGGATCAACGCCCCCTGGGCGGCAGTGCAGTTGGCGCTGGGCGAGGACCCCGGGGAGATCGAGCCCCCGTTCCTGGGACAGGACTACACGGTGGTGTCGGGCCCGCGTCCGCTGCGGCCGGTGTCCCTTCCGGCGCAGCGCGCGCAGGAGCCGGAGCCGCTGCCGCCGGCCGTGCCCGCACCGGCCACGGAACCGGCCGGAGCCGCCACGGCACGGACCACCCCGCGGGCCACGGCACCCGCCTAGACTCCCGCGCCCCGACACTCCCGGACGCGCGTCCGGGGACCCGCCCCACCGCGGCGGCCCCCGACGGGCGACCGCCGGCCACAACTCGATACCGGTCTGGACCAATCCCGGCGCCGCGTCTTGACACCGGGATTGGTCCATACCAACTTGGTTGCGCACCATTGCACTTCAGCTGTGCCTCCCGAACACCCCACTTTCATCAGGGAGATCGCGTGCGCAACACACCCGGACGTCACAGACGTCGACTTCTCGCCCTGCTGGGCTCCGCGGCCCTCGCCCTGGCCGGGGCCATCGCCCTCCCCGGCACGGCCCACGCGGCCAACATCCTCTCCAACCCCGGCTTCGAGTCGGGCGGGCTGTCCCCCTGGTCCTGCACCGGGAACCTCGGCTCGGTCGTCTCCTCCCCCGTGCAAGGCGGCACCAAGGCGCTCTCCGGCGCGGTGACGTCGAGCGACAACGCCCAGTGCAGCCAGACCGTCTCGGTCCAGCCGAACACGACGTACACGCTGCAGGGCTGGGTGCGCGGCTCCTACGTCTACCTCGGCGTGAACGGCGGCGCCTCGACCTGGACGACGTCCCCGTCGGCGTACAGCCGGCTGTCGGTGTCCTTCACCACCGGCGCAGCCCAGACGAGCGCCACGATCTACGTCCACGGCTGGTACGCCCAGGGGACCTACTACGCCGACGACATCAGCCTGGACGGCCCGGGCGGCGGCGGTGGCGGCTCGGACACCCAGGCGCCGACCGCGCCCAGCGGCCTGACCTCCACGGGCCGGACGTCGTCGAGCGTGTCGCTGAAGTGGAACGCCGCGACGGACAACGTGGGCGTGACGGCGTACGACGTCTACAGCGGCTCGAACAACGTGCTCAGCGTCTCCGGCACGAGCGCCACGGTCGGCGGGCTGTCGCCGAGCACCTCCTACGCCTTCACCGTGAAGGCGCGGGACGCGGCCGGAAACACCTCGGCGGCCTCGAACTCCGTGAGCGTCACGACGGACGCGGGCACCGGCGGCGGCACCGGCTTCAAGCAGGCCGCGCCCTACCTCTACCTCGGCTGGGGCGACCCGCCGAGCGCGACCTCGGTGATGAGCGCGACCGGGATCAAGTGGTACACGATGGCGTTCATGCTGGACTCCGGCGGCTGCAACCCCGCCTGGGACGGCAGCCGTCCGCTCACCGGCGGCACCGACCAGAGCGTCATCAACCAGATCCGCTCCGCGGGCGGTGACATCGTCCCGTCGTTCGGCGGCTGGCAGGGCAGCAAGCTCGGCGCCAACTGCTCCTCGGCGAGCGCGCTGGCCGGGGCGCTGCAGAAGGTGATCGACGCCTACGGCCTCAAGGCGATCGACATGGACATCGAGAACACGGACGAGTTCGAGAACGAGGCCGTCCAGGCGAAGATCCTCACCGCGCTGAAGACCGTCAAGGCCAACAACCCCGGTCTGCGGACGATCGTCACCTTCGGCACCTCGACGACCGGGCCGACGTACTACGGCAACCGGCTCATCGAGCAGGCGCAGTCGCTGGGCGCGAACATCGACGTCTTCACGATCATGCCGTTCGACTTCGGCGGCGGCTCCGACATGTACGGCAACACGGTCAACGCCACCGAGGGCCTCAAGGCCAAGCTCAAGTCGACCTTCGGCTGGGACGACGCCACGGCCTACGCGCACATCGGCGTCTCCGGCATGAACGGCCTGTCCGACCAGCAGGAGAACACCACCCCGGCGATCTGGACCCAGATCCGCGACTGGGCCAACACCCACCACATCGCCCGGCTCGCCTACTGGGCGGTCAACCGCGACCGGCCCTGCCCCGGCGGCGGCGTGGTGAGCAACTGCTCCGGCATCGACCAGAGCACCTGGCAGTTCACGTCCATCACCGCCGGCTTCACCGGCTGAGCCAACCGCACCCCGCACAAAGCGTCTTGAGGAAGAGCCCCCCTGATCCCGGTCCGGGGGACTTTTCCTCGGCGGGGGTGTATCAGGGGGCCGACCGCCCGCTCTAAAGGAATGAAAGGCACGGGGGAAGCGGGGATCACGGGGGACCACGGGGGACCACGGGGGATCACGGGGGGCCTGGGCGGTCGGTCGCTGTTACGGGGGAGCGACCGACCGCCCGGCGGAACCCCGCCGGCGGGGGTCCACTTCCCGAAGGTGCCCGACCGACGTGCCCGCGCCGCCGCCTACGACCGGTCCCGGCCGAGGTAGGCCAGGCCGGGGTGGACGGCGCGATAGCCGTCGACCAGTCTGCGGGCCACGTTCACCGAGTCGACGAGCGGGTGCAGCGCGAAGGCCTTCACCGCCGTCGCGCGCGAGCCCGACGCGGCGGCCGAGAGCACCTCGCGCTCGACCGCCTTGACCGCGCAGACCAGGCCCGCCGCATGACCGGGCAGCGCATCGGCCGCGACCGGGTGCGCGCCGTTCGCGTCGACCAGGCACGGGACCTCGACGACCGCCTCGGAGTCCAGCACCGGCAAGGTGCCGCGGTTGCGGACGTTGAGGATCAGCGTCGCGCGTTCGTCCCGGGCGATGGCCCGCATCAGGGCCAGGGCCACCTTCTCGTACCCGCCGGACAGGTCGTCGGCCTCACGCTCGCCCGCACCGGCCGTCTCCCGGTTCTCCGCCATGTAGGTGGCCTCGCGCTCGGCCCGGGTACGGTCCCAGACGGCCAGCGCCGACACGTCCGGGTCGCGCGCCTCCGCGTAGAAACGGGCCTGCTGGTCGCGCAGGAAGGCGCCGCGGGTCTGCCCGGCCTCCTGGTAGGCGCGTACGGTCTCGCGGTTGAAGTAGTAGTAGTGCAGGTACTCGTTGGGGATCGCGCCCAGCGACCGCAGCCATTCGGCGCCGAAGAGCCTGCCCTCCTCGAAGGAGCCGAGCAGACCGGGGTCGGCCAGCAGACGCGGGAGTTCGTCGCGGCCGGCGACGCGCAGGCCGCGCACCCAGCCGAGGTGGTTGAGGCCCGCGTAGTCGACCCACGCCTCCTCGGGCCGCACGCCGAGCACGCGCGCGATCCGCCGGCCGAGGCCGACCGGGGAGTCGCAGATGCCGATGACGCGGTCGCCGAGGTGACGGGACATGGCCTCGGTGACCATGCCCGCGGGGTTGGTGAAGTTGATGACCCAGGCGTCGGGGGCGAGCCGGGCCACGCGCCGGGCGATGCCGTCGGCGACGGGCACGGTCCGCAGCCCGTAGGCGATGCCGCCCGCGCCGACCGTCTCCTGACCGAGGACGCCCTCGGCCAGCGCCACCCGCTCGTCCTCCGCCCTCCCCGCCAGGCCGCCGACGCGGATCGCGGAGAAGACGAAGTCGGCGCCGCGCAGGGCCTCGTCCAGATCGGTCGTGGCGGTGACCTCGGGCGCGTCCGGCACTCCCGCCGCCTGCTCGGCGAGGACCCGGGCCACCGCGTTCAGCCGACCCGCGTCGAGGTCGTGCAGCACGACCCGGGTGACCCGCCCCTCGGCGCGGTCGCCGAGGAGCGCCCCGTACACGAGCGGCACCCGGAATCCGCCGCCGCCCAGAATCGTCAGCCTCACAACCGCACCCTTCCCGCCGCGACCGCCGCGACCGCCTCGGCACCCGTGCGCATCAGCGTGCGATCCGCACCCGCGACCGCCTCGGCACCCGCGTGCACCCTGTGCGCCATGATGGTCGATCCCGGGAGGCGCGCCTTGGAGGGGGCCGGGGTGAGGAGTTCGAGTTCGATGTCGTGGTGCCGCAGGTCCTCGACGGTGGTCCGCAGCTCGGCGGCCCCGCGGCCCAGGCGCTTCGCCATGACGACGCATCAGGGAGCGGCGGCCGGCCGGGCCGTCGACGGGGAGGAAGCGGCACGGCGGACAGTTCATGAAGATCAAGCCGGCCGTGACGGCTTCCCTGCTGATCGAGTCCGGACGGGCACGGTGGTCGACCGGCTCCACGTGATCGGTCGTCTTTCAGCCGCCCCGCCGGCGGGCGAGGTACCAGCGTCGGCCAGAGGAAAAGGCGCGCCGTGCCGTGCGTACCGCAGCGATCTGAGTGGCGAGGTGGAGTCGAAGGTGCCAGGGGGTCTGCCCGCCGTGGCGTACCGACATGGCATGCGCGAACGCCACAGCGTCGCGGTCGACGTACTGGTCCACGTGCTCGAACCACGTCATGCTCGTACGCGAGGCCGCCTGCACCGGATGGAGTTCCGCGCGGCGATGGCGGTCGTACTCCCGCAGCGCCTCCTCCACGTCCGCATATGTCTGCAGGCTGTGTGCGAGGACGATCGCATCGATCATTGCCAGTCTGGTGCCCGAACCCAGTGTGAAGTGGGTGGTGTGGGCAGCGTCGCCGACGAGCACCGTCGTGCCGTGGTACCAGGTCTCGTTGGTCACGTGCGCGAAGCGCTGCCAGTGCGCCGGTGCACCCCGTGACCGGCTGATCAGGCGGTGGCCGTCGAGCGGGCGCTTGAAGATGTCCTCCAGGAGTCGCACTCCCTGGTCGCGGTCCAGCACGTCGAGCCCCAGACCGTGCCAGGTCTGTGGTGAGCATTCGACGATGCAGGTGCTGATTCCGGCGACCGAGGGGTAGGCGTGAAACCAGATCCATCCCGCGGACGTCCGCTCGAAGCTGAACACGAAGCTGCGGAACGCCTGGTCCGTGCCGAGCCAGATGTAGGGGTTGAGACCGACCTCGATGCGAGTTCCGAACGCCGGGCTCTGGCCCCGGATCCCGCTGTTCGCGCCGTCGGCAGCGACGAGAAGGTCCGCTTCGGGAAGCGTCGAGAGATCTGCGACGCGGTGGCCGTACTGGACGTCGACACCGAGCTGCACGGCACGCCGGGCCAGGATGTCCAGCAGGTCGGCTCGGCTCATGCTGTATCCGTAACCCCCGAAGTAGGCCGTCTGCTCGCCGTCCGGGCCGTGCACGCGCACCTCCTGGTCCTGCCACAGCACGGACTTGGCATCGATCTCCCGGGCGCTTTCCGGATCATTGCGGTAGAGGACGTCCAACAGGTCGTCCCAGTACACGACGCCCCAGCCGTAGGTGGCCGCGGGCGGGTCACGGTCATACACCGTGATTTCGTGCCCGGCATTGCGCAACTTGGCCGAGATCGCGAAGTACAGCCCCGCGGGCCCCGCACCGACGCACACGATCCTCACCGCTACGCACCACCCCGGATATCGGTCGGATAGGAGGTCTACTGCCCAGAAAGGTCCGGATGCCCGAAGTGTCCGGGCATCCGGATGTGGCGATCATAGGACTGCAGCAGGTTGATCGCGAGCTCACTGCGCCGGAGCGTCAGTGCCCGCCACCGCCGCCGCCACCGCCGCCACCGCCGCCGCCGCCGTAGCCGCCGCCACCGCCGCCGCCGTAGCCGCCGCCACCGCCGCCGCCGTAGCCACCGCCACCGCCGTGGTCACCGCCGCCGCCGTAGCCACCGCCACCGCCGTGGTCACCGCCGCCGCCGTAGCCACCGCCGTGGTCACCGCCGTGGTCACCGCCGTGGTCACCGCCGAAGCCGTGGTCGTGGTCGAAGCCGTGGTCGAAGCCCCAGCCCCAGCCCCAGCCGTCGCCGAAGAAGCAACGGTCTCCCCAGCCCCAGCCCCAGCCCCAGCCGTCGCAGCAGTCCCAGCCCCAGCCGCCACGGAAGGAGCAGAAGTCCGAACGGAACTTGCTGTCGTGAGTGGGAGCGGAAGCGACATGGGACGACGAGGGGAAAGCGGCCGCGCTGGCAGCGCCGGCTCCCGCCGCGATGGCAAGGAGGGGCGCCGTGCAGACCGCAGCGGCGATGCGCCGCATCCTGCTCTTGGTTGCGCGCATGATGATGTCCCCCTTCCGGGGGGGTCGAAACAAGGATCTCGGGCACTCGTGAATCGCCCATGTGCGCCAGATCCTGCGCGCGGGTCTGACGCGAAGTGATCGGCCCGCCCGACCGTGCTGAACACGGTTGCAGTAGTTCCCAGACGGGCTTCCGGATCTTACTATTAAATTACCAAACGGGGTATACAGTACGAAACGCCCCGTTTCGTCAAGGATAGGACTGCTTTTCGGGCCAAGTCAACGGGGTGCCAGTGGGCTCACAAGGGAGGCATGCGGTGGACACCCTCAGGCCCCAGGACGGCCGTCAGAGCGCATCGTCTCCCGAGCGCGCCCAGCCCGACCGCAGCACACCTGACTCGCGGCGGCGCCGCCGCGAGCCTCACGAGGCCGTACTCCGAGCCACCAAAGATCTTCTCGGCGAGGTCGGGTACCAACGTCTGGCGTTCGAGGGGGTCGCCCGGCGGGCCGGAGTCAGCAAGGCCACCATCTACCGGTGGTGGCCGAACAAGGCCGCACTCGTGATCGAGGCCCTCGCCGGCAAGGTCCCGCTCCCTCCCATCAACGAGACCGGCGACCTCGAAGCCGACCTGCGCACCGCCGTCCGTCTCACGATCGAGCTCGTCTCCGCCATGCCCACCTGCCTGATCCTCCCGGCGCTCCTCGCCGACGTGATCGAGGATCCCACCGGCACGGGAGCCTTCGCCGAGCTCATCGAGCCCCGCCGCGCGTCGGTCGTGAACCTGCTGGAGCGGGCCCGCATCGAAGGCCGGTTGCCGCCGGACACCGATACGTCACTGATGGTCGACATCTACTCCGGGGCGGTCGTGTACCTGGCAGCGGTGAACCGTACACCGCCGGGCGAGGCGGTGGTGGACCAGCTCGTCAGCCTGCTCCTGCACGGCCACCTCCCCGTCACGACCGGATCCGCGCCCGCAGACCGGGATGGATCGCCGGGCGGGTGAGTCGGCCGCACGCTGCCACTGCCTCAGCCGGGCTCGACCGAGCAACGCTGCGACCGGCGCGGGTTCCGCGAATGGGAGCGCCCAGGACGGCGGAGGTCGCGGCCCAGTCCGGAGGGACCCCGCCGACCCGGGTCCGCCCGTCGGGCACGGAGCGGGGCCGGGCCAACCGCACGACAGTGACAGGTGGGGGCAGGGCGACATCTGGGAAATCCCGGTCTTCATCACCTGAACTTCCCTCTCGATGAATGCCTTTCCTTGTTTTAAGCCTTGACGATAGGGGCGGCCGAGAGCACATTGGCGGCGCAAACAAGCATGAGAGCGCTCTCAGGCATCGGCCGACGCTCTCCGGACGAGGCACCCGCGCACCCACTCCGTACCCGAGAGGCCCCCATGAGCGACCCATCCGGCACACCTTCCGGCATCCCCTTCGACAGGCCTTCGGGCGCACCCTCCGGCGCGCGTCGCGGACGGCGTTCGCTGCGGCGCAGGCTCATCGCCGCCCTCGGCACGCTCGGTCTCGCCGCGGCCGTCACCACCGCCGCGACGCCGCCCGCCGACGCGTCGGCGCCCACGCCGCCGTCCGGCTGGACGCAGGTGTTCCTGGACGACTTCGACGGCGCCGCGGGGTCGGGCGTCAACACCACCAACTGGCAGTACGACACCGGCACCTCGTACCCCGGTGGCGCCGCCAACTGGGGTACCGGCGAGGTCGAGACGATGACCTCGAGCACCAGCAACGTCGCACTCGACGGCAGCGGCAACCTGCTCATCACCCCGCGCCGCAGCGTCTCCGGCAAATGGACCTCGGGCCGCATCGAGACCAACCGCACCGACTTCCAGCCCCCGGCGGGCGGCAAGCTGCGGGTCCAGGCCCGCATCCAGCTCCCGAACGTCACCGGCGCCGCCGCCAAGGGCTACTGGCCGGCGTTCTGGATGCTCGGGGCGCCGTTCCGCGGCAACTACCAGAACTGGCCGGGCGTCGGTGAGCTGGACGTCATGGAGAACGTCCAGGGCCTCAACACCGACTGGGCCACGATGCACTGCGGCACCAACCCGGGCGGCCCCTGCAACGAGACGTCGGGCATAGGCGGCAACACCTCCTGTACAGGCACCACCTGCCAGGCCGGCTTCCACACGTACTCCATGGAGTGGGACCGCTCGACCAGCCCCGAGGAGATCCGCTTCTACCTCGACGGCGTCAACTTCCACACCGTGAAGTCCACCCAGATGGATGCCACGACCTGGAACAACGCTACCGCCCACGGGTTCTTCATCATCCTGAACGTGGCGATGGGCGGCGGCTTCCCGGACGCCTACGGCGGCGGCCCGGACCGGGGAACCGAGCCCGGCCACCCAATGGTGGTGGACTACGTCCAGGTGCTCCAGTCCTCCGGACCGTAATGACCGGCACCCACGACGTGCACCTCACCCGCACGAGCGGGCAGCGGGCCGACTTCGCCGACGCCGACCGGTTCGACGCCGACCGGTTCGACGCCGACCGGTTCGACGTCGGCCGGTTCGACGTCGGCCGGTTCGACGTCGGCCGCTGACCGCCACCACCCCGTGAGAGACAGGGGCCCCACGCGTCCGCGTGGGGCCCTTCCCACGCCCGGCTGCCACCAGGGGCCTGGCAACGGGCGGCGCGCTCAGCGCAGTTCGGCGCGGAAGGTTACCGGGGTCCGTCCCGTGTGCAGCTGGAAGAACTTGGAGAAGTTCGCCGCGTCGGGGAAGCCGACGGCGGCGCCGATCCGGCCGATCGGCAGGTCGGTGTGGGCGAGCAGGCGCTTGGCCTCCAGCACGACCCGCTTGTCGATGAAGCCCTTGGGCGTCTCGCCGGTGGCCGCGCGGACCGCGCGCACGAGGGTACGGCGGGAGTAGCCGAGGGCGTCGGCGTAGGCGCTGACGCTGTGATTGGTGGCGAAGTCCCGCTCGACGGCGTCCCGGAAGCGGGTGAAGGTCGTGTCGTCCTGCTGCGGCGCCGACCGGGCCGAACTCTCCGCGAGATGCGCGAGGCGCAGCAGGAACGCGGTGAGCGAGTGGCGCAGCACCGAGGCGTGCAGGCTCGGCGGCAGCGTCGCGGTGTCCTCGTACTCGCGTTGCAGTTGCGCCAGCGCGGCCCGCAGGCCGGCGAGCTGTGCGTCGTCGGGCCGCAGCAGTGGCGGCAGGTCGTAGCGGTACAGACCGGTGGCCTCGACGGTGGTGCGGGGCAGGAATCCGGGCTGCATGGTCAGGACGGTTCCGCGGTACTCGCTCGTCCGCGAGAAGCGGTGGACCTGTCCCGGGCGGATCCAGAGCACGTCGCCGGCCCCGGCCTCGTACTCGGCGAAGTCGATCATGTGCCGTACGGGTCCGTGGCTGAAGAGCATGACCACGTGGAAGTCGATGCGGTGGACCCGGTGCAGGGGCGCCTCGGCGTGCCAGGTGCGGCCCGCGCCCATGGGGCCGATCTGCATGCCGACGCCGCGGACGCCGAGCTCGACCGGGAAGGGGAAGGTTCTGATCCCGACGCCGTCCTCAACGCCGCATTCGTCCCCCGCTCCGTCTTCGCCCCGGAGTCCGTTCCGGTCTCCGTCCCGCGGTCCGTCCCGGTCACGGTCTTCGTCCGCGACTCCGCCTCGGATGGTTCTGTCCGCCATGTCCTTCTCGTGCCGTCCCGCTCGCCCGCCGATCCCTCAGCGTGTCCCACTTTCACCACAGGCTGACACAGAGAGACCTTCCCGCGAAAAAGTCAGACTTTTAAGTTTGAACGCGTCCGGCAGCAAATCCGCGACCTTTCGAGGACTTCTTGAAGATGAGCACGCAGACATCCGACCGCTTGGAGTGGACCGAACTCGACCGGCGTGCCGTCGACACCGCCCGCATTCTGGCGGCCGACGCGGTGCAGAAGGTCGGCAACGGTCACCCCGGCACCGCGATGAGCCTCGCCCCTGCCGCATACACGATCTTTCAGAAGGTGATGCGTCACGACCCGGGCGATCCGGAGTGGACCGGCCGTGACCGCTTCGTCCTCTCCCCCGGTCACACCTCGCTGACCCTCTACACGCAGCTCTTCCTGTCCGGGTACGAGCTGGAGCTGGACGACCTGAGGGCGTTCCGCACCCAGGGGTCGAAGACGCCCGGTCACCCCGAGTACGGGCACACGGCCGGGGTGGAGACCACCACAGGACCGCTCGGCCAGGGCGTGGCCAACGCCGTCGGCATGGCGATGGCCGCCCGCTACGAGCGCGGCCTGTTCGACCCCCAGGCGCCCGCGGGCGAGTCCCCCTTCGACCACACGATCTGGGCGATCGTGTCCGACGGCGACCTGGAGGAGGGCGTCTCCGCGGAGGCGTCCTCGCTCGCCGGCCACCAGAAGCTCGGCAACCTGGTCTTCCTCTACGACGACAACCACATCTCCATCGAGGGCGACACGGCCACCGCCTTCTCCGAGGACGTGCTGAAGCGCTACGAGGCCTACGGCTGGCACACGCAGCGCGTGGAGCCCGCCGAGGACGGCGACATCGACGTGCCCGCGCTGTACACGGCGCTGCGGGCGGCCCAGGCCGAGACGGGACGCCCCTCGATCGTCGCGATGCGCACGATCATCGCGTGGCCGGCCCCGAACGCGCGGAACACCGAGGCCGCGCACGGCTCCGCGCTCGGCGCGGAGGAGGTCGCCGCCACCAAGCGCCTCCTCGGCTTCGATCCCGAGCGGTCCTTCCAGGTCGACGGCGAGGTCCTCGCCCACGCCCGGCGGGCCCTCGACCGGGGCGCCGAGGCGCACGCCGCCTGGGACAAGCGGATCGCCGAGTGGCGCGGCACCGAACCCGAGCGCGCGAAACTGTTCGACCGGGTCGTCGCCGGGAAGCTGCCCGAGGGCTGGGAGGACGCCCTGCCGGTCTTCGAGGAGGGCAAGGCGCTCGCCACCCGCGCGGCCTCCGGCAAGGTCCTTCAGGCGCTCGGCGCGGTCCTCCCCGAACTGTGGGGCGGCTCCGCCGACCTGGCCGGCTCGAACAACACCACCATCGACAAGACGTCGTCCTTCCTGCCCGAGGGCAACCCGCTGCCGGACGCCGACCCGTACGGCCGCACCGTGCACTTCGGCATCCGCGAGTTCTCCATGGCCGCGGAGATGAACGGCATCGCCCTGCACGGCAACACCCGCGTCTACGGCGGCACCTTCCTGGTCTTCTCCGACTACATGCGCAACGCCGTGCGCATGTCCGCCCTGATGCAGCTTCCGGTGACGTACGTCTGGACGCACGACTCCATCGGCCTCGGCGAGGACGGCCCCACCCACCAGCCGGTCGAGCACCTGGCCTCGCTGCGCGCGATCCCGGGCCTGAACGTCGTCCGCCCGGCCGACGCGAACGAGACCGCGATCGCCTGGCGCGAGATCCTGAGGCGCCACTCCACCGAGCCGGCCCCGCACGGCCTCGCGCTCACCCGCCAGGGTGTGCCGACGTACGCGCCGAACCCGGACGCGGCCCGGGGCGGCTATGTGCTGCGGGAGTCCCCCACCGGGACCGTGGACGTGGTGCTGCTCGCCACCGGCTCCGAGGTGCAGCTCGCCGTCGCCGCGAGCGAGCTGCTGGGGGCCGAGGGAATCGGCGCCCGGGTGGTGTCGATGCCGTCCGTGGAGTGGTTCGAGGAGCAGCCCCGGGCGTACCGCGAGCGCGTGCTGCCCCCGTCGGTGCGGGCGCGCGTCGCCGTCGAGGCGGGCATCGCCCTGACCTGGTACCGCTACGTGGGCGACGCCGGACGCGTCGTCTCCCTCGAGCACTTCGGTGCCTCCGCCGACGCCGGGACCCTGTTCACCGAATTCGGCTTCACCCCCGAGAACGTCGTCGCGGCGGCCCGCGAGTCGCTGGCCGCCGCACGCGCCTGATCCGAACGCGACAAGGAAGATGATCACTGTGACCGAAGCAACCGCGACCGCGGGAGCGCTCAAGCGCCTGTCCGACGAGGGCGTGTCCATCTGGCTGGACGACCTGTCGCGCAGGCGGATCACCTCGGGCAACCTGGCCGAGCTCGTGGCGTCGCGGCACGTCGTGGGCGTCACCACCAACCCGTCGATCTTCCAGGCCGCGATAGGCTCCGGAGAGGGCTACGAGGAGCAGCTCGCCGACCTGGCGGTGCGCGGCGTGACGGTCGACGAGGCCGTACGGATGATGACCACCGCCGACGTGCGCGCCGCCGCCGACGTCCTGCGGCCGGTGCACGACGCGACCGGCGGCCGGGACGGCCGGGTCTCCATCGAGGTCGACCCGCGGCTCGCCCACGACAGCGCGGCGACCGTCGCCGAGGCCAAGCAGCTCGCCTGGCTGGTGGACCGCCCCAATGTGATGATCAAGATACCGGCCACCCGGGCGGGCCTGCCGGCCATCACGGAGGTCGTCGGTCTGGGTATCAGTGTCAATGTGACGCTGATCTTCTCCCTGGAGCGCTACCGCGAGGTGATGGACGCCTACCTCGCCGGTCTGGAGAAGGCACGGGCCGCGGGCCTCGACCTGGCGGCCATCCACTCCGTCGCCTCCTTCTTCGTCTCCCGGGTCGACAGCGAGATCGACAAGCGGCTGACACTGCTCGGCACGGACGAGGCCCTCGCCCTGAAGGGCCGGGCGGCGCTGGCGAACGCGCGGCTGGCCTACGCGGCCCACGAGGAGGTCTTCGCCGGCGAGCGCTGGCTCGCCCTGGCCGGTGCCGGGGCCAACGCCCAGCGTCCGCTGTGGGCCTCCACCGGGGTGAAGGATCCGGCGTACAAGGACACCCTGTATGTGGACGAGCTGGTCGCTCCCGGCACGGTGAACACCATGCCGGAGGCCACGCTCCGCGCCACCGCCGACCACGGCGAGATCACCGGTGACACGGTGACCGGCGGCTACGACCGGGCCCGCGCCGACCTCGCGGCCGTCGAGCGGCTCGGGATCTCGTACGACGAGATCGTGCGGCAGCTCGAGGACGAGGGTGTCGCCAAGTTCGAGGTGGCCTGGCAGGACCTGCTGGACGCGGTAACGAAGTCCCTGAACAGCAAGGGAGTTGACGCGTAATGACGAAGAAGCCCGCCGAGGCGGCGGCCACGCGGGCCGCCGGGGCGGCAGCGGCCGGCGCACCGGCCGACGAGGAGACCGCCGGGGCCGGCACGGCCCCCGCCGGGACCGAAGCCGCCGGGTCACCGGCCGCCGTGCCGGGCGAGGGCGCCGCGGCCGAGGCGCCGCGGGCGGCGACCGCCGGGACCGAGGCCGCGAAGTCCCGCGCCACCGCGGCCGACGTCCGGGTCCCGGTCGTCCCGGCCGCCGACTGGGCGAATCCGCTGCGTGACGAGCGGGACCGCCGGCTGCCGCGGATCGCGGGGCCGTCCGGGCTCGTCATCTTCGGCGTGACCGGCGACCTGTCCCGCAAGAAGCTGATGCCGGCCGTGTACGACCTGGCCAACCGCGGCCTGCTGCCGCCGGGCTTCTCACTCGTCGGCTTCGCCCGGCGGGACTGGGAGGACCAGGACTTCGCGCAGGTCGTGCACGACGCGGTCAAGGAGCACGCCCGGACCCCGTTCCGCGAGGAGGTGTGGCAGCAGCTCGCCGAGGGGATGCGGTTCATCCCCGGCGACTTCGACGACGACACGGCGTTCAAGCAGCTTCGCCAGGCCGTGGAGGAGCTGGACGCCTCCCGCGGCACCGGAGGCAACTTCGCCTTCTACCTCTCCGTACCGCCGAAGTTCTTCCCCAAGGTCGTGCAGCAGCTGAAGAGGCACGGCCTGGCGGAGGGCCCGCGGGGCGCCTGGCGGCGGGCGGTCATCGAAAAGCCGTTCGGCCGCGACCTGGCCACCGCCCGGGAGCTCAACCGGATCGTGCACGAGGTGTTCGACCCGGAGCAGGTCTTCCGCATCGACCACTACCTGGGCAAGGAGACCGTCCAGAACATCCTGGCGCTGCGCTTCGCCAACCAGATGTACGAACCCGTCTGGAACCGGTCGTACGTCGACCATGTGCAGATCACCATGGCCGAGGACATCGGGATCGGCGGCCGGGCCGGCTACTACGACGGCATCGGCGCCGCTCGCGACGTCATCCAGAACCACCTGCTGCAGCTGATGGCGCTCACCGCCATGGAGGAGCCGATCGCGTTCGACGCGGAGGCGCTGCTCACCGAGAAGCTCAAGGTGCTGAAGTCGGTGCGGCTGCCGGAGGACCTCGGCGCCCACACCGTGCGCGCCCAGTACGCGGACGGCTGGCAGGGCGGCGCGAAGGTCGCCGGGTACCTCCAGGAGGAGGGCATCGACCCGCAGTCGAAGACGGACACCTACGCGGCCGTGAAGCTGGAGATCGACAACCGGCGCTGGGCCGGCATCCCCTTCTACCTGCGCACCGGCAAGCGCCTCGGCCGCCGCGTCACGGAGATCGCGGTGGTCTTCAAGCGCGCCCCGCACTCCCCCTTCGACTCCACGGCCACCGAGGAGCTCGGCCAGAACGCGATCGTGATCCGCGTCCAGCCGGACGAGGGCATGACGGTGCGGTTCGGCTCGAAGGTGCCGGGAACCTCCATGGAGATCCGGGACGTGACGATGGACTTCGCCTACGGCGAGTCCTTCACCGAGTCCAGCCCCGAGGCGTACGAGCGCCTCATCCTGGACGTGCTGCTCGGGGACGCCAACCTGTTCCCCCGCCACCAGGAGGTGGAAGAGTCCTGGAAGATCCTCGACCCGATCGAGGAGTACTGGGACACGCACGGCAGGCCGGCGCAGTACCCCGCGGGCACGTGGGGTCCCCGGGAGGCCGACGAGATGCTCGCACGAGACGGACGGAGCTGGCGCAGGCCATGAAGATCGACCTGATCGACACCACGGCAAGCAAGATCAACAAGGCGCTGGTGCACGGTCGCCGGGCCATCGGCACGCCGGCCGTGGGCATGGTCCTGACGATGGTCATCGTCACGGACGAGGAGAACGCCTACGACTCGCTCAAGGCGGCCGAGGAGGCCTCCCGCGAGCACCCCTCGCGCACCCTGGTCGTGATCAAGCGGCACGCCCGCACCCTGCGGGACCGCACGCACTCGCGGCTGGACGCGGAGGTACGGGTCGGCTCCGAGGCCGGCACCGGCGAGACGGTCGTGCTGCGGACCTACGGCGAGGTGTCCGGCCACGCCGACTCCGTGGTGCTGCCGCTGCTGCTGCCGGACGCTCCGGTCGTCGTGTGGTGGCCGGTGGACGCGCCCGAGAACCCCGCGCAGGACCCGCTGGGCGCCCTGGCGCAGCGCCGGATCACCGATCTGTACGCCGTCGAGCGGCCGCTGGAGGTCCTGGAGACCCGGGTGCGCTCCTACGCACCCGGTGACACCGACCTCGCCTGGACCCGGCTCACCCCGTGGCGCTCGATGCTGGCCGCCGCCCTGGACCAGGCCCGGGTGAAGGTGACCTCGGCGGCCGTGGAGGCGGAGGCCGAGAACCCGAGCGCCGAACTGCTCGCCCGCTGGCTCGAGGCACGGCTGGGCGTCGAGGTGGACCGCGTGGTCACCGCCGGCCCCGTCGTCACCGCCGTACGGCTCGGTACCGAGAACGGCGAGATCGTCATCGACCGGCCGGAGGGCCCGCTGGCCACGCTGACCCTGCCGGGCCAGCCCTCGCGCACCCTCGCGCTGAAGGTCCGCGCCACCTCCGAACTCATCGCCGAGGAGCTCCGCCGCCTCGACGCCGACGAGATGTACGCCGTCGCCCTGCGCGGCGAGGCCATCAAGGAGACCGTCTGACATGTCCGACACCCCCAAGCTCACCCGGCGGCCCGAGTGGACCGCCCTGGAGGACCACCGCGCGACCACGTTCCGCGAGCCGGACCTGCGGGAGCTGTTCGCTGCCGACCCCGGCCGTGCCGAGCGGTACACGGTCCGGGTCGGGGACCTGTACATCGACTACTCCAAGCATCTGGTCACCGACGAGACCCTCGCCCTGTTGCAGGAACTCGCTGTGGCCACGGATGTGTTCGGGTTGCGGGACGCGATGTTCCGTGGTGAGCGGATCAACGTCACGGAGGACCGGTCGGTGCTGCACACGACGCTGCGTGCGCCGCGTGGGGCGGTGGTCGAGGCCGGCGGGGAGAATGTGGTGCCCGCCGTGCACGCGGTCCTGGACAAGATGGCCGGTTTCGCGGAGCGGGTTCGCTCCGGCGAGTGGACCGGACACACCGGGCGGCCAATCAGGAACGTCGTCAACATCGGCATCGGCGGCTCCGACCTGGGCCCGGCGATGGCCTATGAGGCGCTGCGGACCTTCACGGCACGTGAGTTGACGGTCCGGTTCGTGTCGAACGTGGACGGCTCGGACCTGCACGAGGCGACCCGTGACCTGGACCCGGCGGAGACGCTGTTCATCGTCGCGTCGAAGACGTTCACCACCATCGAGACCATCAGCAACGCCACGTCGGCGCGTTCCTGGCTGCTGGCCGGTCTGGGAGGCGACGAGAAGGCGGTGGCGCGGCACTTCGTGGCGCTGTCGACGAACGCGGAGAAGGTGGCCGGGTTCGGGATCGACCCGGACAACATGTTCGAGTTCTGGGACTGGGTCGGCGGACGCTACTCCTACGACTCCGCGATCGGCCTGTCGCTGATGATCGCCATCGGCCCGGACCGCTTCCGGGAGATGCTCGACGGCTTCCACGTCGTCGACGAGCACTTCCGCTCCGCCCCCGCCGAGGCCAACGCGCCTTTGCTGATGGGCCTGCTGGGCATCTGGTACAACGACTTCTTCGACGCGCAGACGCACGCGGTCCTGCCGTACTCGCACTACCTGTCCAAGTTCACCGCCTACCTCCAGCAGCTGGACATGGAGTCCAACGGCAAGTCGGTGCAGCGCGACGGGGAGCCCGTGGAGTGGCAGACCGGCCCGGTCGTGTGGGGCACGCCCGGCACCAACGGGCAGCACGCCTACTACCAGCTCATCCACCAGGGCACCAAGCTCATCCCGGCCGACTTCATCGGCTTCGCCAACCCCGTCGACGAGCTCAGCGGTGAACTCAAGGCGCAGCACGACCTGCTGATGGCCAACTTCTTCGCCCAGACGCAGGCACTCGCCTTCGGCAAGACACCGGAGCAGGTACGCGCCGAGGGAGTGCCCGAGGAGCAGGTGCCGCACCGCGTCTTCAGGGGCAGCCGGCCCACCACCACGATCCTGGCCCCCGAGCTGACCCCGTCGGTCCTCGGCCAGCTCGTGGCGCTGTACGAGCACAAGGTGTTCGTCCAGGGGGCCGTGTGGAACATCGACTCCTTCGACCAGTGGGGCGTCGAGCTCGGCAAGGTCCTCGCCAAGCGGGTCGAGCCCGCCCTCACCGAGGGGGCCGACGTGCCCGGCCTCGACCCGTCCACCGCCGCCCTCGTGGCCGCGTACCGCACGCTTAGGAAGTGAACTGACATGCAGCTGGGTTTGATCGGCCTCGGCAAGATGGGCGGCAACATGCGGGACCGTCTCCGCAACGCCGGCCACACCGTCGTCGGCTACGACCGCAATCCCGAACTCTCCGACGTCAGCAGCCTCGCCGAGCTGGTCGAGAAGCTCGAGGCCCCGCGTGTGGTGTGGGTGATGGTCCCGGCGGGCACCGCCACCCAGACCGTCGTCGACGAGCTCAGGGACCTGCTCCAGCCGGGCGACACGGTCGTCGACGGCGGCAACTCCCGGTGGACCGACGACGAGAAGCACGCCGCCGAGCTGGGCATCAAGCGGATCGGCTTCGTCGACGCCGGCGTCTCCGGCGGCGTCTGGGGCCTGGAGAACGGCTACGCGCTGATGGTCGGCGGCGACAAGGAGCACGTCGACCGCCTCCAGCCGATCTTCGACGCGCTCAAGCCGGAGGGCCCCTACGGCTACGTCCACGCCGGCCGGGTCGGCGCGGGCCACTTCGCCAAGATGGTCCACAACGGCATCGAGTACGCCATGATGCAGGCCTACGCCGAGGGCTGGGAGCTGCTGGAGAAGGTCGACTCGGTGGAGAACGTCCGCGAGGTCTTCCGCTCCTGGCAGGAGGGCACCGTCATCCGCTCCTGGCTGCTGGACCTGGCGGTCAACGCCCTCGACGAGGACGAGCACCTGGACAAGCTGCGCGGCTACGCCGAGGACTCCGGCGAGGGCCGGTGGACCGTCGAGGCGGCCGTCGACAACGCGGTGCCGCTGCCGGCGATCACCGCGTCCCTGTTCGCGCGGTTCGCCTCCCGCCAGGACGACTCCCCGCAGATGAAGATGATCGCCGCGCTGCGCAACCAGTTCGGCGGGCACGCGGTGGAGTCCTCGAAGAAGGACTGACCGGGCAGGTCGGCCTACCGGCCGGACGGGCGCCCGGCGCGGGCGGGGCGGTGACGCCTCACCGCGCCGGGCGCTGCGCGTGCTGGGCGGCGAGTCGCACGGAGGCGTTCGGGGCGCCGTAGCCGCGGTGGCCGGGGTCCCGCTGGACGAGTTCGAAGAAGACCCGGCCGACGGTCTCGGTGTAGCAGTGCCGGAAGGCGCCGTCGGCGTCCCGGTCGTAGAGGATGCCGAGGTCGCGGTAGGCCGCCAGCTCCTCCTCGGGCAGCTCGAACCGGGCCGCCAGGTCGTCGTAGTAGTTGGCCGGGATGCGCAGCAGGCGGCCGCCGGCCGCGCGGAAGCGGCCGGCGGCGGCGACCACGTCGCCGGTGGCCAGCGCGATGTGCTGGGCGTGGACGGTGTCGTCGGTGGGCGCCGCGCCGACGGAGAGGGCGATGCGGACGCTGCCGTCGGTGTTGCCGACGGCCCGGCTGCGCAGCAGTCCGTAGGGGTCGGCGACGTCGACGCTCTCCCGGGCGTCGAGCCCGAGCACGCTGCGGTGGAAGAGGGCCGCCTCGTCGAAGTGGTGCCAGGGCTGGGTGAGCGCGAGGTGGTCGACGGACGTCACGCCCGTCTCCGGCCGGCCGGTGCCCAGGGCGTCGAAGTCGGCACGCCAGTCGGGCAGTTCGGGGTGGCCGGTGGCGCAGAAGAAGAGTTCGGTGCCGTCGGGGGCGGCCACCGCGTCCAGCGGCGCGTCGTGCGGGCCGCGGCGGCGCGGCAGCACCGGGGCGAGCAGGGCCTCGGCACGGCGGGCCGCGGCCGCCGGGTCCGGCGACTCCAGCCCGATCGCGGCGAGCTGCGTGCCGTCGCGGCGTGCCGCCCCCGCCGTGTTGACGAGGATGCGGGCCTCGCCCTGCTGCCAGAGGTCGACGGGCTTGCCGTGGTGCCGTGCCGTGCGGGCGAAGCCGAGGGCGCCCAGGACCGCGGCGACCGGCTCGGCGTCCGGGGTGAGGAGCTCGGCGAAGGCGATGCCGGTGGGGACGACGGGCGCGGGCATGTCCGCGACGCCCACGGCCTCCTGGAGCAGGAGCAGCGAGCGGTGCGCGTCGACGGCGGTGGGGCCCGCCTCGGCCTGCCGGAAGACGTCGTTGAAGACCTCCAGGGAGAGCGGGCCGTCGTATCCGGTGCGCAGCACGTGCCGCACGAGCCCGGCGACGTCGAAGCCGCCCTGCCCGGGGAAGCAGCGGTAGTGGCGGCTCCACTGGAGCACGTCCATCGCGAGCTGCGGGGCGTCCGCCAGCTGGAGGAAGAAGATCTTCTCCCCGGAGATGTCCTCGATGCCCTTGGGGTCACCGCCGCGGGAGAGGATGTGGAAGCTGTCCAGGCAGGTGCCGAGCGCCGGGTGCCCCGCCGCCTCGACGATGTGCCAGGCGTGTTCGTAGGTGCTGACGTGCCGGCCCCAGGCCAGTGCCTCGTAGGCGACCCGGATGCCGAAGTCCTGTGCCAGGTCGGCGAGTTCGCTCAGCTGCGCGGCGGCGAGGGCGTCGTCGTCGACGGCCGACGGGGAGACGCTGGAGCAGACGAGGACGGTGTCGGCGCCGAGCCGGCGCATCAGCTCGAACTTGTGCCGGGCGCGGCGCAGGTTGCGCGCGAACTCCGCGGCGGGGACGGCCTCGATGTCGCGCATCGGCTGGTAGAGCTCGATGCGCAGCCCGAGGTCGGCGCAGCGCGTGCGGATCTCCTCGGGGGCGAGGGGGCCGGCGAGCAGGTCGTTCTCGAAGATCTCGACGCCGCCGAAGCCGGCCCGGGACGCGGCCGCGAGCTTCTCGGTGAGCGATCCGCTGAGCGAGACGGTGGCGATGGACGTACGCACCCTGAGTACCTCTCCTTGGCTTCCGGGCTTTCCGTGTTCCGGCCGCCCGCTACTTCCCGGCCCCCACCGCGCCGCCCGCCAGCTCGGCGATGTCCGCCAGCATCCGCGCGCTGTCCGGTTCCCGCCCGGTGAACAGCCGGAAGGCGTCGACGGCCTGGAAGACGGCCATACCGCCGCCGTCGAGCGTGGCGCAGCCGCGTGCGCGGGCGGTGCGCAGCAGCTCGGTCTCCAGCGGGCGGTAGACCACCTCGGCGACCCACAGGCCGGGGTGGAGCAGCTCGGCCGGGAAGGGCAGGCCGGGGTGGGCGGCCATGCCGGTGGGGGTGGCGTGCACGATGCCGTCGGCGTGCGTCAGCAGTTCCGCGAGGGCGTCGGGGGGCGCGGCGGCGGCCCGTCCCGCGCCGAAGTGGCGGGCGAGGGAGCCGGCGAGGGCGGCTGCCCGCTCGGGCAGGGCGTCGACGACGGTGACCCGCTCGGCGCCGAGCGTCAGGGTGGCGTGGGCGACGGCGGCGCCGGCTCCGCCCGCGCCGAGCTGGACCACCCGCTCCAGCGGCGCGTCGGGCAGCCCGCGGGCGAAGGACGCGGCGAAGCCGGTGACGTCGGTGTTGTGCCCGATCGCGCGGCCGTCCTCGAAGACGACGGTGTTGACCGCGCCCAGCGCCTCGGCCTGCGGGGCGAGGGCGTCCAGGTGCCCGATGACGAGCTGCTTGCACGGGTGGGTGACGTTGAGCCCGTCGAATCCCAGGGTGCGGGCGGAGCGCACCAGGTCGCCCACCGCCTCCGGCGGCAGACCCAGGGTGTCGATGTCGAGGAGCCGGTACAGCAGCCGCAGGCCCTGGCGGTCCGCCTCCCGCTCGTGCAGCGCCGGGCTGAGCGACGGGCCGATGCCGGAACCGATCAGACCGACGAGATACGAGTCCTTGGCCACCGCTGACCTCCTGGGCAGACGCCTAATGTACGAACTAGTACGTTAGCTATATCAGCACGTCGAGTCCCGTGGGAAGACCCTCGGGGCCGGGACGCCCGCTGCTTCTAGAATCACGGCACTGGACCTACGCCGAAGGAACGTGATGACCAGCGTCGACGAACCGGCACGACCGAACGGGCGCATCCGCGACGCCGCCCGCACCCAGGCCGAGATCCTCGACGTGGCCACGCAGGAGTTCGCCCGGGCCGGCTACGACGGCGCCCGCGTGGACGAGATCGCCGCCCGCACCCGCACCACGAAGCGGATGATCTACTACTACTTCGGCGGCAAGGAGCAGCTGTTCACAGCCGTGCTGGAACGGGCCTACGGCGTGATCCGCGAGGCCGAGCAGCAGCTCGACGTCGACCACCTGGACCCGGTCGCGGCCATCCGGCGGCTGGCCGAGCTGACCTTCGACCACCACGAGCAGCACCCCGACTTCATCCGCCTGGTCAGCATCGAGAACATCCACGAGGCGGAGCACATCGCCGCCTCGGAGAAGCTCGGCAGGATCGGTTCGCCGGCGCTGGACGTGATCCGCAGGATCCTCGCCTCGGGCCAGGAGTCGGGCCTGTTCACGGCGGACGTCGACGCGGTCGACCTGCACGCGATGATCAGCTCGTTCTGCTTCTTCCGGGTCGCCAACCGGCGTACGTTCGGCGCCCTGTTCGGGCGCGACCTCGTCGACCCGGCACGGCGCGAGCACTACCGGACCATGCTGGGCGACATGGTGATCGCCTATCTGACGGCGGACCGCGCCGCGGACTGAGCCCGCGCCGGGCCTCCGCGGCCGGCGTTTCCGCACGGGCGCGGCACGACCTCTTGACACCCGGGAAACGTGGGCGCAACATCACTGGCCAACCGCTACTAACTACCCAGTGGGTTAATTAACCGGGACGCGCACCCGGTGTGGCCGGCCCGTCACCCCAGGGACCCGGCACTTCTCGACGTCCGCTCTCTCCGCATACGTTGGAGCCCCCCGAAGGAGCCCGCCGTGTCCGTCCCCGCCGCACCCCACGACGCCACCGCCCCGCCCGGCCAGCCGAAGAAGGCGGCGGCCGCCGCCTGGATCGGCAGCGCGCTGGAGTACTACGACTTCTTCATCTACGGCAGCGCGGCCGCGCTGATCTTCCCGAAGGTCTTCTTCGACGCCTCCGACCCGGCCACCGCGACCCTGCTGTCGCTCGCCACGTTCGGCGTCGCCTACGCCGCCCGCCCGGTCGGCGCGTTCTTCCTCGGCCACTTCGGCGACCGGCTGGGCCGCAAGAAGATCATGGTCTTCACGCTGATCCTGATGGGCGTGTCGACCTTCCTGATCGGCTGTCTGCCCACCCGGGGCCAGGTCGGCGGCGCGGCCCCGGTGCTGCTCGTGCTGTGCCGGGTGCTGCAGGGCATCTCGGCGGCGGGCGAGCAGGCCAGCGCCAGTTCCATGAGCCTGGAGCACGCGCCGCCGGACCGGCGCGGCTTCTTCACCAGTTTCACCCTCAGCGGCACCCAGGGCGGCCAGCTCATCGCCACGCTCGTGTTCATCCCGGTCGCCGCGCTGCCCGAGGACCAGTTGCTGAGCTGGGGCTGGCGGCTGCCCTTCTGGCTGAGCATCGCGGTCGCCGTCGTCGGCTACCTGATCCGCCGCAGGCTGGCGGAGACCCCGGCGTTCGCCCAGCAGGCCGCCGTCGAGGGCGTGGCCCGGCTGCCGCTGGCGGTGCTGCTGCGCGAGCACTGGGCGGACGTGCTGCGGGTGGTCGCGGGCGCGCTCGTCGCCTCGGTGAGCACCATCTTCACGGTGTGGGCGCTGGCCTACGCGACCAGCGACGCGGTCGGCATGTCCCGCTCGTCGATGCTGTGGGTGGGTGCCCTCGCCAACGTCGTCGCGCTCGGCGCCATCCCGCTGTGGGCCACGCTGTCGGACCGGATCGGCCGGCGCCCCGTGTACCTGATCGGCGCGGCGGGCAGCGCGGTGACGATGTTCCTCTACCTGTGGGCGATCTCCACCGGCTCCTACCCGCTGACCCTCGTCCTCGGCATCGTCGCCTTCGGTGTCGTCTACAGCGCCGCGAACGGCGTGTGGCCCTCCTTCTACGGCGAGATGTTCTCCACCCGGGTCCGGCTGTCGGGCATGGCGATCGGCACGCAGATCGGCTTCGCGGTCGCCGGGTTCGCGGTCACCTTCGCCGCCGAGATCGCCGGTCCGGGCGGCACCGACTGGTCGTCGGTGGCCCTGTTCACGGCGGCCCTGTGCGTCCCGCCGGTGATCGCCGCGCTGTCGGCCCGCGAGACCCACCGGGTCCCGACCGAACTGCTCGGCGAGCGGACCGGCCGGCCGGCGTCCCAGCCGGAGGCGGTGTCGGCCTGAGCCGCCGGTACGCGGCGCGTACGGCACACAGGACGCACACGGCGCGCAGGACGTATACGGCACGCACGGCGCCCACGGGCAGGAGGCACCTCCTTGCCCGTGGGCGCCGGGCTTCGTGCCCTCTGTTGCCCGTTACCCGTCGCCCCTTGCCCGTGGTCAGGCGTTGGACCACGACCGCCGGCACAGCACCAGCCGGTAGCCGTCGGGATCCTCGACGGTGACACCCCACTCGTTCCAGTACGGGTTGGGCGCCACCACCCGCCTGCCGCCGTGCTCCTCGAGGCGGGCGACCAGTTCGTCCGGCACGGGGCCGTCGACGTAGACCACGAGGAGGTCCTCCTCGGTGGGGCGGGGCTCGACGGGCCGGGCGGGTTCGTGGACGAGCTCCAGATGCCAGCCGGCGTCGGGCCAGCCGACCATCAGCAGGTCGTGCGCGCCGGGCCGGGTGCCACCCTCGGCCCGCCAGAGCACGTTCAGCCCGAGCCCTCCGACCCAGAACCGCTCGGCCGCGGCCAGGTCCCGGGAGGGGCGGGCGACACGGAGGTGACTGCGGCCGCCGACGGGCATGGGTACCTCTTCTCGTCCGCTTCTCGGGTCGTCCCGGATCGTACTGTCATGTCCTCCGGTTCAGCGGCCGGGGGGCTTGTCCGGTCCCCCGGTTCCGCGGCCGGGGGCTTGTCCGGTCTCCCGGTTCAGCGGCCGGAGGGCGGGGCCGCCGCCGCGTCGAGGAGGGGGCCCAGTTCGCGGGCCACGGTCGTCAGGGGGCGCACGTCCCGCTCCGCGCGGGCCATGAGGAGCGCGCCCTCCAGGGCGCTGATCATCAGAATGGCGAGCGACCCGGCCCGGGCGGCCGGCACCCCCATGCCCGTCAGGGCCTCGGCCACCGCCTCCCGCCAGGCCGCGAAGGCCGCGGCCGTGGCCTCCCGGGTGGAGGCGCCGGTGGCGGCACAGTCCACCGTCGCCGCGGCGACGGGGCAGCCGGTGGCGAAGCCCTCGGCCTCGCACTCGTCGGTCCACTGCCGCACCATCGCGGCGAACAGGCCGCTCGGCGTCGGCTCGTCCAGGCCGGCCAGGAACCGGGCGACGCGCTTCCCGGCGTACCGCCCGGCCCAGGCGACCGCCTCGCCGACCAGTTGCTCCTTGCCGCCGGGGAAGTAGTGCTGGAGCGATCCGCGCGGGGCCCGGGCGTGGGCGGCGACGTCCCGCATCCCGGTGGCGCCGACCCCCTCGCGCCGGATGAGCTGGGCCGCGCTGAAGACCATCCGCTCGCGCGGCCCCCGCTGCGACTCGGCCATCGCCGACCTCCCTGCTCGTTGCCCTGCTCCAGCCTATGACCGCCGTCATAAACACCGCTACTATGACCGGTGTCATAACGGTCGCGTCCGGAGGGCGGTCCCTCGTGAACGTCGGTTTCCTCGGCCTCGGAGTCATGGGGCGGCCCATGGCACTCCGGCTGGCCCGCGCCGGTACTCCCCTGATCGTCTGGAACCGCACGGCGGCCCGTACCGCTCCACTGCGCGCGGCCGGCGCCGAGGTGGCGGCGGACCCCGGCGAGGTGTTCGCCCGCGCGGACGTGGTCCTGCTGATGCTGGCCGACGACACCGCGACCGATGCCGTCCTCGGCCGCGGTACCCCCGCCTTCGCCGCGCGCGTCGCCGGACGGGTGGTGGTCCACATGGGCACGACCTCGCCCGCGTACTCGCAGGGTCTGGAGGCCGATGTCCGCGCGGCGGGCGGCCGTTACGTCGAGGCGCCGGTCTCCGGGTCGCGCGTCCCGGCGGAGAACGGGCGGCTGGTGGCGATGCTGGCCGGGGACGAGTCGACGGTGGAGCTCGTACGGCCGCTGCTCGCGCCCCTGTGCCACCAGACCTTCCGCTGCGGGGCAACGCCCGGCGCGCTGCTGATGAAACTGTCCGTGAACCTGTTCCTGATCACGCTGGTCACCGGCCTGACCGAGGCGTTCCACTTCGCCGAACGGCAGAAGCTCGACCCCAGCCTGTTCCTCGACGTCCTGGGCGCGGGCCCGATGGCCAGCGCGGTCTCCGGGATGAAGGCGTCCAAGCTGCTGGCCGGGGACTTCGCGGTGCAGGCGGCGGCCCTCGACGTCCTGAAGAACAACCGGCTGATCGCCGATGCCGCCCGCACGGCCGGCATCGCCTCGCCGCTGCTGGACGTGTGCCACACCCTCTTCGAGGAGACGGTGACCCTGGGGCACGGCGCCGAGGACATGGTGGCGGTACTGCGCGCGATCGAGGCCCGCACGACGGCGGCACCACAGGACCGGCCCCAGGACCCCGCACCTGCGCCCGCGCCATGATCGGCCGGGGCGGCCACGGCCAGGACGCGTCTCACAACTCGCGCAGAATTCAGCCAAGGTGCTGCCGGAAGAAGGTGGCCGCCTCCCTGCCCACCCGGACACGGACGGCGGAGTTCGCGGTCTCCGGCGTGAAGAAGTCTTCGTGGCGGACGTCGGGACCGGCCGAGCAGCCGGTCGCTCCGGGGATGCGTTCCAGGTAGGGCCGGGTGTCGACTTCGTACGGGTTGACCGTGTCCGCTCCGCCCCAGCGGATGCCCACGGGCACCTGGACGGCTGCCAGGCTCTCCGGGGTCACGAGACCGCCCACTCCGGGGGCCACCTGGAAGACCGCCCGCACTCGGCGATCCGAGAGGTCTGCCCCAGCGGCGTCCAGCGCGCGCCGTGACGATTCGTCCAGCGGGTACTTCTTCCGCAGGGCCTCCAGTGCGCCGGGGAATTCGGGGATCTCGGGCAACGGGACGGCCCCTGTCATCACCGCCCGGACGATCCGCGGGAGCCGGATCCCGCAGGTCACTGCGGGACTCGTCGTGCACCACGCGTATCAGCGGCTGCCGCCCGGAGATCGTCATGGCGACATCGTAGGGAGACGATGCCCGCGTGTACGGCGGTTCTCCGCCCGCCTCAGCCCCGTTCGGCGCCGTCGGCGGCCCGCGGAATGCCGTAGACCCGCTCCACCCTGAGCCGCAGCACCAGACGGCGGTCGCGGACCATCGAGGCGCGGAAGTCGTCCCAGTCGGGGTGCTCGCCGAGGACGGCACGGTAGAGCCGGACCAGTTCCTCGACGGTCTCGTCGTGGGGGTCCCGCGCGACGGGTGAGAGGTCGGCGGTGCCCTCGGCGACCGTGTAGGCCCACCGGTCCGGGCTCGTGACGTGGTACGACGCCCGCGGATCGCGCCGCAGGTTGCGCGTCTTGGCGCGGTCGTCGGTGACGGAGACCCGGATGATCCGCTCCTCCGGGTCGTAGGCATGACTGACGTTCGACAGCTGGGGCCGCCCGTCACGCTTGAGCGTGACCAGCACCCCGCCGTGCCCTTCGGAGAGCAGCCGCAGCAGCCGCTCCCGCGCCGGATCCTGCGCGGCGCCCTCGCTCGTGTCTCGGCTCATACCAGGAACAACTCCTGGGGCACCGCCGGACATTCCTCGTAGACACTGTCTACCCGTGACTGGTAGACAGTGTCTATGACTGAGCCCGAGAAGAGCCTGCGGGACCGGCTGGTCGACGTCGGGGTGGACCTGGTGGCCGAGGAGGGGGCCCAGGCGCTGACGCTGCGCGAGATCGCGCGTCGAGCGGGCGTCTCCCACGGGGCACCGCGCCGCTACTTCCCCACCCACCTGGAACTGCTGTCCGCCATCGCGCGCCGCGGCTTCGCACAACTCGCCGTCCGGGCGGCGACCGTGCTCGACAGCACCGCGGCGGATCCGCGCACCCGGCTGAGCGCGCTGGGCGGCGTCTACCTGGATTTCGCGCTGGGCAACCGCGGCATGTACGAGCTGATGTTCCGTCACGACCTGCTGGAGAGCGGCCATCTGGGCCTGCGGGACAGCAGCCTGCCACTGTTCGGCGCCCTGGTGGAGCTGGTGGCCGAGGCCCGCCCCGAGGGGGACGCGCGCGTCGTCGCGGGGGCCCTGTGGGCGAACCTGCACGGCATCGCCCAACTGTGGGGCTGGGGCAGCCTCCAACTGGCCACCGGTACAGCGGACTTCGCTCCCCTCCTGCACACGGCACTCGACGCGCACCTCGGGCCGGAGGGCGGCCGGTGACCCCGTACCACCGGGCGACCGCGCTCGCGAGCAGTGTGGCCGGGGCCGTGATCGTCGCCTTGGACGGTACGGTCCTCACCGTCGCGCAGCCCACGCTGCAACGCGACCTGGACGCGTCGGCCGCGCAGGTCCAGTGGACCAGCACCGGCTATCTCGTCGCGGTGGCGGCCCTGTTGGTGTTCGCCGGACGGCTGGGCGACCGTTACGGGCACCGGCCCCTCTTCGCGGCCGGGATGCTCGGCTTCGGCGCCGCGTCGGCGGGCATCGCCGTGGCCCCCGGGATCGGCTGGGTGATCGGGCTGCGCGTGGCGCAGGGGGTGTGCGGGGCGCTGCTCCAGCCTGCCACGCTGGGCATGGTGCGCACCGCGTTCCCGCCCGACCGGCTCGCCCTGCCCATCGCCGTCCGGACGGGCGCCATCGGACTGGCGGCCGCCGCCGGTCCGCTGGTGGGCGGAGCGCTGGTGACCGGTCTGGGCTGGCGGTCCGTCTTCTACGTCAATGTGCTTCCGGCGGCCCTCTTCGGTGTCCTGGCTCTCGCCACACGCGGACCGGAGCGGGCCGGCCTCTCCCCCGCCGCCGAGCCGGAGGAGCCCGGCGTCCGAGCGGCCACGTCGATGGGCAGGCTGGAAGGGTCTCCGGCCGGACCTGGCCATTCCGCGGTCCCCTTGGACGTGCCCGGGGCTCTGCTGCTGGCCGTGGCCCTCGGCTGCGCGGTGCAGACGCCGGCCGCGCTTCCGGAGCCCGGATGGGCCGGGCCCCTCGCGGCCGTCGTCGCCTGTACCGCCTTCGTCCGGCACGAGCGCCGCACCCCGAGTCCGCTGCTGCCGCCGGACGTGATCGGCTCGGCGGCCGTCGGCTCGGCACTGGCGGTGCTGGTGGCCGCGTCCTCGGCCCTGTTCGGCGCGCTCTTCGTCGGCACGTACCTCCTGCAGGGCACGCTCGGCCTTGACCCCTTCCACAGTGCCCTGCTCAGCCTGCCGCTCGCGGTGCTCATGGTCCTGGCCGCCCCCGTCTGCCCGCCGTTGCTGCGCCGGGTCGGGGCCCGTCGTACGACCGTGGGTGCGATGGGACTGCTCGCGCTGGGCATCCTGGTGCTCGCCCGGGCGTCGGGAGCACTCGCCCTGGGGGTCGGGTTCGCGCTGCTCGGAGCCGGGTTCGGCACCGTGATGGTGGCGGCGACACAGGTCGTCGTCCGGGAGAGCCCCGTGGAGCGGGCCGGGGTGGCGGGCGGGCTCCAGCAGACCGCGATGAACGTCGGCCCGGCGCTGGGCGTGGCGGCGGCCGCCACGATGAGGGGGCTGGACCGTGGCGACGCACTGCCCCTGGTGGTGCTCGCGGGGGTGGCCGTGACGGGGGCGGTGCTGGGGAGAGCTCTGCCGAAACGTTCCGGCACAGTGATCACCGGTCGTCCCGAACCGAGGGACCGTACCCGTGTTCCTGCGCGACGATGAGGTCTGGGCAGGTCCGGGCCCGGAGGGGCCGGGGTGGTCCTCGTACGAGATGAACCGGAGGAGAGCGATGGCACAGTTGCGGCAGGACGTCGACCCGGGCGGCGTGGGGCTGGACGCGAAGGCGCTGGGCCGCCTCGACCGGTATCTCGCCCACCTCGTCGACGAAGGGCGGCTGCCCGGGTTCCTCGTGTCCGTCGCGCGGGGCGGCCGGATCGCCCACCTCACCACGTACGGCCGGCGGGACGTGGCGGCCGGGCTGCCGGTCGGCACGGACACCGTGTGGCGGATCTACTCGATGACCAAGCCGGTCACCGCGGTGGCCGCGCTGATGCTGGTCGAGGAGGGCCGGCTGTCGCTGGACGACCCGCTGGAACGCCATCTCCCGGTCTTCGCGGAGCCCCGGGTGTACGAGAGCGGGTCCGGCGACGACGTACGCACCCGCCCGGCCGCCGGCCCCATCCGGATCCGGCACCTGCTCACCCACACCGCGGGCCTGACCTTCGCGTTCTACCACTCCCACCCGGTCGACGCCCTCTACCGGGCGGCCGGCCTGGAGTCGTCCGTGCCCGCGGGCGCCGACCTCGCCCGGACGATGGAGGTGTACGCGAGCCTCCCCCTCCAGTTCGACCCGGGCACGCAGTGGAACTACTCGGTCGCCAGCAATGTACTGGGCCGGGTCGTCGAGGTGGCGTCCGGGCAGCCGCTCGACACGTTCTTCGCCGAGCGGATCTTCCGGCCGCTCGGGATGACCGACGCCGGGTTCTGCGTGAACGACGAACAGGCCGGGCGGCTGGCCGAGTTGTACGGCCAGACCGACGACGGCGGCATCGAGCCCATCGCGGGGCTTCCGCTGCACGGCCGTCCCCGGTTCCTCTCCGGCAGCGGCGGCCTGGTGGCGAGCGCGCATGACGTGCACCGCTTCATGGAACTGCTGCGCCGCCGCGGCGAACTCGACGGCACCCGGCTCCTGAGCGCCGGCACCGTGGACCTGATGACGAGCAATCACCTGCCCGGCAACGCCGACCTGCGGTCCTTCGGCAGCCGCCCCGCCCACGACGAACCCGGCAACGACGGCGTCGGCTTCGGGCTCGGGGTCTCCGTCGTGATCGACCCGGAGCGCACCCAGGCGCCCTCGGGTCTGGGCATGTTCGGCTGGAGCGGGGTGGCGACGACGACGTTCTGGGTCGATCCCGGCCGCGATCTGACGCTCCAGTTCATGACCCAGGTGCGTCCGAAGAGGTCCCTGCGGATCTTCCCGGAGCTGAAGCGGCTGGTGCACGAGGCGGTCGTGGGCTGAGTCGTCGTGGGCTGAGTCGTCGTGGGCCGAGTCGTCGTGGGCCGAGTCCGAGCCGGTCCGGCCGGGGCCCGGCCCCGGTCCGGGCCCCGCTCTCGGCCTTCGCTCCCGACATTCGCAGGCCTTCGGTCAGGACAGGTGGGCCACCGCGTCCAGGTGCGGCAGGTGGTGGTCCAGCCGTTCGCGCTTGGTGCGCAGATAGGTGATGTTGTTCTCGCACGGCGGGATCAGCAGCGGCACCTGCTCGGCGACCTGGACGCCGTGCCGCTGCAACGCCTCGCGTTTGCGCGGGTTGTTGGACATCAGGCGCACCGAACGCACCCCCAGGTCGCGCAGCATCTCCGCGGCGACCCGGTAGTCGCGGGCGTCCACCGGCAGGCCGAGGGCGAGGTTGGCCTCCACCGTGTCCAGGCCCTCCGCCTGCAGGGCCATCGCCCGCAGCTTGGCGAGCAGGCCGATGCCCCGGCCCTCGTGCCCTCTCAAGTAGACGACGACGCCGCTGCCTTCGGCGACGACGGCGCGCAGCGCGGTGTCGAGCTGGTCGCCGCACTCGCAGTGCTGGGAGCCGAAGGCGTCGCCGGTCAGGCATTCCGAGTGCAGCCGGGTGAGGACGCCCTCCGTGCCGATGTCGCCGTAGACCAGGGCCACTTGCTCGTCACCGCGGTCGTGGTCCATGTAGCCGACCGCCTGGAATTTGCCGTACACGGTGGGCAGCGGGGCATTCACGACGCGTTCCACGCCCGAGCGCCGTGGGGACTTCTTGCCGAGTACGCCGAGGTTTTCTGTCATGATCTGGATCCTAAGCAGAGACGAAAGGCCGGAAAACAATGAGTGGTTCGGGAACGCGGCCGACGGCATATGGTCTGTTGCCGGCGGACACCACGCAAGACGTACGGACGCGGGGGGCGGACCTCTCACGGCAGATCGCGGTCCTCCCGGTGGGGAGCTTCGAACAGCACGGCCCATTTCTCCCGTTGGCGACCGACACGCTGGTCGCCTGCGCCATCGCGCGGGAGATCGCCGACGCGTACCCGGTGCACCTCCTTCCTCCCGTGACGATCTCCTGCTCGCACGAGCACGCGGCCTGGCCGGGGACCGTCAGCATTTCCTCCGTGACCCTTCATGCGGTGGTACGGGACGTCGCGGCGTCGCTCCGCCGGTCGGGCGTCGACGTGCTGGTGCTGGTCAACGGGCACGGCGGGAACTACGTACTGGGCAATGTGGTGCAGGAGTCCAGCGCGCGGGGCGAGCGGATGGCGCTCTTCCCGGCCGCCGAGGACTGGGAGACGGCCCGGGAACGGGCCGGGGTGCGCACTTCGCTGCTCACCGACATGCACGCGGGAGAAATCGAGACCTCCATTCTTCTGCACGCTCACCCCGAAATGGTCCGGGCCGGTTACGAGTCGGCCGATTTCACCGCGGACGACCGGCGTCATCTGCTCACCGTCGGAATGTCCGCCTATACCGCGTCGGGTGTCATCGGCCGTCCTTCCCTGGGATCCGCGGAAAAGGGAAAGGAACTGCTGACGAGCCTCGCCGCCTCCTTCGGACCGTATTTCTCGCTGCTCACCTCCGCGGACCCGTCCGCGAACTCGCCGATTCCCACGGCTGATACGGGAAGCGGGCGCGAGGACGAGGGCGACGGCGAGGGCCGGCGCGGATAGCCGCCGTCGGCCGTGCCGCCGGGGCCCGGTTCCGTCCCGGCGGCACGGATCCCGGCGTGCGGGGGTTCCGCTCCGGCGAAGCCCGGTCCGGCGTGCGGGGGTTCCGCTCCGGCGAAGCCCGGTCCGGCGTACGAGGGTTCCGCTACGGCGAGACTCGGCCCGGCGTTCAGGGGTTCCACCACGGCAACGCTCGGCCCGGCGTTCAGGGGTTCCGCCACGGCGGCACCGGACCCGGCGTTCAGGGGTTCCGCCACGGCGGCACCGGACCCGGTGCGCAGCCCGGTGTACCAGCGGGCGAGGAGGACGAGCGCGCCCGGCAGACTGGCCACGAAGCTGAGCACCCCGTAGACCACGGCGACGGCCAGTCCGGTGCTCGCGCCGAGTCCGGCGGCGCCGAAAGCCCAGGCGGTGACGCCCTCGCGGGGGCCGAAGCCGCCGACGTTCAGCGGCAGTCCCATGGCGAGCAGCGCGAGGATCGCCAGCGGCAGCAGGACGGCGACGGAGGCGGCGGAGCCGGCGACCCGGGCGGCCACGACGAACATCGCGAGGTGCCCGGCCAGGACGACGGCGGAGGAGAGCGCGACCCCGGGCCCGTTGCGGCGGGACAGCAGCGCCTCGCGCGCCTCGTCCAGGGTCCGGCGCAGGGCCCGTCCCCGCGCGGAGGGCGCCCGGTTCAGGCGCAGGGCGAGGAGCACTGCGAGCGCTCCCACGACGGTGAGCGCCGCGGGCGCCACCAGGTGCCGGGCCTGGGTCCGGACCGGCGAGGGAAGGGTCAGGAGCACCGTAACCCCGGTGGCCGCGAGGGCGATCTGCCCGGCCACCCGCTCCCAGACCACGGTCCGCACACCGCGTCCGAGGTCGCCGGCGTTCCGGCCGTGCCGCACCGCCCGGTGCACGTCCCCCAGGACGCCACCGGGCAGGGCCGCGTTGAGGAAGAGCGCGCGGTAGTAGTCGGCGACGGCCGGCCCGAGCGGCAGGCCGATGCGCAGGCCCCGGGCCACCAGTTGCCAGCGCCAGGCGCTGCACACGGTGGTGACTACTCCGATCGCGAGAGCGGCGGCCAGCGTGGGCGTGTCGATCCGGCGCAGCCCGTCCAGGAAGACGCCGGTGCCCAGGCGCCACAGCAGGAGGACGAGGATGGCGGCGCCGGTGACGGTGCCGAGGTGGGTGCGCAGCGCGGGCGAGGTGAGGAAGCGGGCACGGGCCCGTGTCCGTGCGCGTACGGCGCCGGACGGCCCGACCCCGCGGCGACCGTCCGTCTCCTCCGTGACCGCGCCGCCGGACCGTCCGGTATTCGGGGGCGCGTCACCCGACGGCCCGGTCTTCGGGGGCGCGTCACCCGACGGCCCGGTCTTCGGGGGCGCGTGTGCCGCCTCCCCCGCGCCCCCGGACGTCCCGGCCTCCGGGCGCGCGTCCCTCCGTACCGCCCGGAGGTCCACCGTCTCCACGCTCATCAGGCACCGCCCACCGGCTGGGACAGCGCCAGCAGGTCGCTGTGGTGGACGACCACCGTCAACTCCCCCGCCGCGCAGGCCTCGAGGCGCTCGGTGAGGTAGCGGTCGGCGCGCGGCTTCAGCTCGGGGCGCTGTTCGACGGCCGCGCCGACCCAGCCGCGCAGCCACTGCGCGGTCAGCTCCCGCTGGTCGGCGCCGAGCCGCCAGGGGCTCGGGTGCACCCGTACGGCGGCGCCGTGCCGGGCGAAGGACTCGCACGCCACGGCGAGCGCGTCCGGGCCGAGCAGGCCGGTGCGGCGCTGATGAGCGTTGAACGCCTCCGCGATCTCGGCGTCCAGCGGATCGGCGGGGATGAGGTCGACACGGCCCACCACCGACAGCGTGAGCAGGGCCGGGCAGCCGGCCCCGGCGCAGGCGGCGGCGAGGGTGTCGATCTCGTCGTGGGTGAGGACGTCCAGCAGGGCGGACGCCGTCACCAGGGACGCGCCGACGAGGGCGTCCGGGGTCAGCCGGGCCACGTCGCCGCGCCGCGTCTCCACGGTGACCCGGCTGCCGTCGGCGGCCGCGTGCGGGGAGGCGACGGCGGCGAAGTGCAGCAGGTAGGGGTCACGGTCGTGGAGGATCCAGTGCTGGGCGCCGTCGATCCGGGGGGCGAGCCAGCGGCCCATCGAGCCGGTGCCGCAGCCGAGGTCGTGCACGACGATCCCGCCGTCCCGCCCGGGCAGGTCGGCCAGCCGGCTCCGCAGCGGGTCCAGCAGCTCCGTGGCCCGCGCGGCCGCGTCGGCCACCTCCCGCAGTTGCAGCCACTCGGGCGCGTACCGGGCCGGCTCCTCCGGCTCTTCCGGCCCGTCCGCGCGAAGCCGGACGGTGGCCCGCTCACCGGGACGCGGCGCCGGACCGGCACCGGGGATCACGGCGGCCTGCCCCGGCACCGAATCCGGCCCGGACACCGCATCGGGTCCGGCCGGCGAATCCGGCACCGGCACCGGCACCGACTCGTCGCTGCCGGAGCCGGCCGCCGCCAGGTCCACTCCACCACCACTGCTCACGACATCCACGGCATGCGCCCCCACCTCAGAGGACATGGCGCCGAAGGCACCCGGTTGGGCCGGTCCGCCCTCGCCCCGCAGGTCGGCGGTAGCGGCTGGTGTGGTCGTCGTCTTCCTCATGGTCTCCTTCATGCCGCCCTCCGGGGCTCGTCGGGCAGCCGGCCCAGCACGCCGGCCAGGGCGCGGGCGGTCGCCGCCCAGCCGCCGAGCGCGGCGCGGCGGCCGCGGGCGGCGGCCTTCAGACGGCGCCGCACGTCGGCCTCGCCGAACCAGCCCCGCAGTTCGGCGGCGAGGGCCGCGGGGTCCTCCGGCGGGACGAGGATGCCGGGCACCCCGCCGTCGGGCGCGCGGCCCACCGCCTCGCCGACCCCGCCGACGTCGGTGGCCAGCACCGGAACGCCCCGTGCGAGGGCCTCGGTGATCGCCATGCCGTAGGTCTCCGCGTAGGAGGCGAGGACCATCAGGTCGGCGGAGGCGTACGCGGTGTCGAGTGCGGCGCCCGCCTTCGGCCCGGCCAGGTGGAAACGGTCCTGCAGGCCGTACTTCCCGATCAGGCCGCGCAGATGGGTGACGTACTCGGGGTCGTGGGTCAGTCCGCCGACGCACACGCAGTTCCACGGGAGGTCGGTCACCGTGGCGAGCGCCTCCACCAGCCGGTGCTGCCCCTTGCGCGGCGTCACGGCGGCGACGCACAGCAACTGCGAGACGCCGTCGGTGCCGGAGGCGAGGGGCGCGATGTCGGCGCCGGGAGCGGCGACATGGACCCGCTCGGGGGCGAGTCCGTGGTGGGAGACGAGACGCCGGACCGCCCAGTCGCTGGTGGCGATCACCGCCGGGACCGCCCGCAGGACGGTGCGTTCCCGGGTGTCCAGTTCGGTGGCGACGGCCGGTTCGAGTCCGGTCTCGTCGCCGAGCGGGAGGTGCACCAGGACGGCCAGGCGCAGCCGTTCGGCCTCCGGGACGACGACCTCGGGAACCCCGCAGGCCACGATTCCGTCGAGCAGCACGACCGAGCCGTCAGGCAACTCGCGTAGGACACGAGCGAGTTCCGCGCGGGCGGTGGCGTCCGGCCGGGGCCAGTCGCCGTCCACCGCGCGCCCCAGCACCTGCCAGCCGAAGCCGGGCAGGTCCAGGCTGACCCGGCGGTCGTAGGCGTTGCCGCCGCTCGGTGTGGCCGGATCGTCGACACCGCCCGGCAGAATGAAGTGCACGGTGCGCAGGGACATGGGGATGATCCCGACGTGGTCGAGGCCCGCGCGCTGGGCGGGCACGAAGGCAAGGGGCGACGCGCCTCCGGCGGGCGCCCGGTCGATGGTCGTGTCGGTCACAGGGCACGCTCGTAACTCGCCCAGGCGACGTGCGACTCGTGGAGCGTGACGGTGAGGCCCGCGAGTCCCTTGGCGCCCTCGCCCAGGGCGCCCTTGTGGATCCGCTCGGCGAGCCGGTCGGCGATGACCTTGGCCAGGAACTCCGTGGAGGTGTTGACGCCGGCGAAGTCGGGCTCGTTGTCGAGGTTGCGGTAGTTCAGTTCGCTCACGACCGCGCCCAGTTCCTGGGTGGCCAGTCCGATGTCGACGACGATGTTGTCGTCGTCCAGCTGTTCGCGCCGGAAGGTGGCGTCCACGAGGAACGTGGCTCCGTGCAGCCGCTGCGCGGGCCCGAACACCTCGCCGTGGAAGCTGTGGGCGATCATGATGTGATCGCGGACGGTGATGCTGAACAACGGACGACCCTCCAGGTGCGGCGCGTCTGGTCCCCCGGCTGATCCCTGTTGATCCCTGCCGGGGGGATGCCGTGTAGTACGGCTCTCCGCTTCCCCTTGTTCAGCCGTGTCTCACCCTTTTTCTCAGGTCAGACGCTCTTGTTCCGCATGTGTCAGGCCGGCGCACCGCGGCGCTCCTGCCGCTCCGAATCGGCCCTGCCCATCAGACCATGTTTGTCGGAACATGTCCGCTGAACCGTGTCCGCTGAACCGTGTCCCCGCACCGTGTCCGTCGAACCGTCTCCGCCGCACCGTGTCCGTCGGACCGTGGGCGGGCGACGGGGCGTCAGCCGCCGTACGCGATGCGGTGGCACAGCGCGGGAATCTCCCCGGAGGCGAGCCTCGGCATGACCTCCGGCAGTTCCTCGAAGGCGCTCTCCCCCGTGACGAGCGCGTCCAGGGCCGGATCGGCGAGCAGGTCGAGGGCGAGGGCGAGCCGGTCGGCATAGCCGCGGCTGGAGCGGCGGGCCGGGGAGACGGTGCCGACCTGACTGCTGCGGATGGTCAGCCGGCGGGAGTGGAAGGCCTCGCCGAGCGGGAGCGCGACGCGCCGGTCGCCGTACCAGCTCAGTTCGAGGACCGTGCCCTCGGCGGTGAGCAGTTCCAGGGAGCGGGCGAGGCCCTGTTCGGTGGCGCTGGCGTGCACGACGAGGTCGCAGTCGCCGAGGGCGTCCTGGGGTGCGGCGAAGCCGACCCCGAGAGCCTCGGCGATCTTCGCGCGGCCGGGGTCGGCGTCCACCAGCTCGACGCGCGCGCCGGGGAACCGGGCCAGCAGGGCGGCCACCGAGCAGCCGACCATGCCGCCGCCGACCACGGCGATACGGTCACCGACCAGCGGCGCCGCGTCCCACAGGGCGTTCACCGCGGTCTCGACGGTGCCGGCGAGGACGGCCCGCTCGGCGGGCACGGCCTCGGGCACCGGCGTCACGGCGCTCGCGGGGACGACGTAGCGGGTCTGGTGCGGATAGAGGCAGAAGACGGTACGGCCGGCCAGCTCCGCCGGGCCCTCCTCGACCACGCCCAGATTGAGGTAGCCGTACTTCACCGGCCCCGGGAAGTCGCCCTCCTGGAAGGGCGCCCGCATCACGCCGTGCTGACTGGCCGGCACCCCGCCCCGGAACACCAGCGTCTCCGTGCCGCGGCTCACTCCGGAGAACAGCGTGCGCACCACCACCTCGTCCTCGGCGGGGTCGGGAAGCCGCAGGTCACGTATCTCGCCGTGGCCCGGCGAGCGGAGCCAGAAGGCGCGGGCGGAACGGTTCATCGTCGTCCTCCTGAACGATCGGGAAGTTGTTCACGTACGGAGATGTGCACAGGCCGCGGACAAGGTACGCGGCGTTGATCGACTCTGTCACTCGGCCGGAGGGTGTGCGGTGGCCCTGAACAACACTTACGACGCGAGGCTGGTCCAGCAGGAGACCGCTGTGGGAGCGGGCGTGCAGATCCTGTTGCTGGCCCTGCTCGGCACGGCGATCGGGATGGGACCGGCCGGCTGGCTGACCGGTCTGGTCTTCGCGATCGCCACCTGGGCGGTGCTCTCCCGGGCGCTGCACCGGTCGCGGCTGCGCTCCTTCGGCGCGGCCAACCGGGTCACCCTGGGCCGGGCCACTCTCGTCGGCGGTGTGACGGCGCTGGTCGCGGACTCCTTCGAGAGCTCACCGCCGGTGTCGCTGCTGGTCGGCCTGACCGCGGTGGCCCTGATACTCGACGGCGTCGACGGCAAGGTGGCCCGCCGCACCGGCACCACGAGCGCACTGGGCGCCCGCTTCGACATGGAGGTTGACGCGTTCCTGATCCTGGTGCTCAGCGTCTACGTCTCGATGAGCCTCGGCCCGTGGGTGCTGCTGATCGGCGCCATGCGCTACGCCTTCGTCGCCGCCGCCCGTCTCCTGCCCTGGCTGAACGCCCCCCTTCCCCCGAGCACCGCCCGCAAGACGGTGGCCGCCCTCCAGGGCATCCTCCTGCTCGTGGCCGGCGCGGACCTCCTGCCCACGGCGGCGAACTTCGCCGTGGCGCTGCTGTCCCTGACCCTGCTGGTGTGGTCCTTCGGGCGGGACGTGCTGTGGCTGCGGCGGTCGTCACGGCTGCGGGTGGTGGGCACGGCGTCCGCCGAGGACGACGGGATGGACGAGGTACTGGAGCCGTCCGCGGAGGAGATCCTGGTGGAGACGGCACGGGCGGCGTGACGCGACTACGCTCTGCGCCGGTTGGAGAGCCCGGATCGTGCGGGACATGATCCGGCACCGAGGACCGCTGAGCATGAGGAACCGGACCCGAACCGGCCGTCTACCCGACGCCGGCCGCGTCGAGCAGGCGCACCACCTCCTTGCGCCCGTACCCCAGCAGGGACGCCCGGTGAGCGGCCATCAGCAGCAGGTGTCCCAGGATCTCGGCCCCATAGCCGTTCTTGTCGTCGCCGAGCCACTCCTGCGGTTTCTCGATGCCCATGCCGTTCATCACCAGGCCGTGGTCGCGGCGGATCTCCGCGACCGTACCCGTGACCGCGTCCAGAAGGGTCTTCCCCGGGCGCTCGCACTCCAGGGCGAAGCAGCCCCAGTCGGCCGGTACACAGCCTGCGGGCGGATGCGCCCGCAGGGCCGCATGGCGCTCGTCCCCGAAGCCGGCGCCACCGAACTCCTCGTGCACCAAGGAGAACCGGTGGAATCCGGATGGAAGGGGAGGCGGCGGAGGCGTGTACTCCCACCCCGCGTCCTCGTGCAGCCGCCGCTTGACTTCTTCCTCGTCGGCGAGCGTCACGGTGAAGCCCGTCTCCTCGTTCCGACCGGTGGTCGTGCCGTCGGGGTTGTGGCGGAACGACAGTCCCATGCGCGTCTCCTTCGATCCCGTGAGCGGGAACATCCCGTCACACCGTCGAACGAGTCGCCCCCGCCGCGTGTGCCCCGGTCGGGAGACATCACCTGATCGCGTGACGCCGCACGAACCCCGATGACCGGCGCCTACACGAAGACCCAGTTGCGTCCGACCTGGGCGAGTTTCACGAATCGCCCCTTCCCCGTCACCCATGGATGCGGGGTGCGCAGCCGCGTCAGATCGTCCATGGAGACGACCACGGCGTCGAGCTGTTGCGCCACGCTGAGAACGGCCTGGGGCGAGGAGGACGGAACGGTCACGACCAGTCCCTCCTCGATCGCCTTGTCCAGCACGAATTGCTCGTCGTACTCGACGGCGTCGACCAGGTCGGTACCGATGACGGTCACCACATGCCGGTCTCGGAAGCGGCGCCTGATCTCCGCCAGTGCCGAACCGAGCAACCGCATGCTCGGCGGACGTGGCGAAGCGGGAGTGCGCCCGGCGGTCATGATGCCGCGGCCGTCGACCACCAGAACCGGGGTGTCACTGCCTCGGCTCTCTTCCCGTTCGCTCTCCGCACGGGGCGGCGGCGTCTCCGCGTGAGGTGCGGAAATCGCGGCAGCCGGTGGCACCGCCGGCTCCTCGATGCGCCGCAGCAGCCGCTCCAATTCCCTGTCCAGTCCCTGTGCGATGGGGGTGCCGTCCGGCCCGAAGCAGTCCAGTTCCTCGTCGAGGATGACCGTGCCCGCGTGACGGGATTTGGCATGGATCTTGAGGATGCCACTGCGGTCGTAGTGGTAATCGACGTCGAACACGTTGCTCGACGGCTCGGCGTTCGGCTGGGGAACCGGCAGTTCAAGTCGGGCCAGCGGAAACGTGCGTTCGTCATCCGCGGCGCGTTGCCCGTCCCCCTCGACGATCTCCAGGATCACCTTCGAGGCTCCGCGGACAGAGGGCATGGCGCTGCGGGTGCCTCGTGCGGGCAGGGTCGAGTACCTGGGGATCAGCGTGGCGAAGCCGCGCCGCCCGCCCGCTTCGAAGGACAGACCGAGGTCGTGGCTCGTGGCGACCGAGATCGTCGTCTCCGGGATGAGACCGTCGATCTCGGCCGCCGTGATGGCGGCTCCTCTGGCGACCGCCGTCATCGGCTTGCACAGCCGGGGATCGACCACGTCTCTACCCAGCGCGCGTTCGACTTCGCGCCGCACGAGTGGGATCTGCGACGTGCCGCCGATCATCAGCACGGCGTCGAGGTCGTGTGCGGTGAGGCCCACGTCCTGCAGGCACTCCTCCAGTGGGATCAGGGCGCGGCGCACCAGAGGCTGCACGGCGTCCTCGAACTCGTCCCGCCGAAGCACCACCGGTTCGAATCCGCCCAGCGGCTCGAAGAGCACTTGGTCCGTCCCTGGCTGGGACAGCAGGATCTTCGTCAGTTCGACGTGCCGTCTCCAGCGGCGGGCTTCCTGCCGGATCAGTCTGCCCGAATGGCTGTCCAGCTTGGACAGGACCAGCCTCACGAGCTCCTCGTCGAACTCCAGGCCGCCGAGTGCGGTGATGCCGCGCGACGCCATCTCGTCGAAAATGCCGTCGTAATGCTCGAGCACGGTGACGTCGATCGTGCCGCCACCCCAGTCGAAGACCAGGAACCCATCAACGGATGCCTCGCCGAAACCGGCCTCACCATGACGACACCACGCCAACAAAGTCAGTAACGGCCGTCATGCGGCCACCGATTCCCTCGCCACCCCGCCCACCAGCTCCCGCAGCTTCTCCCGCGTCTCCCGGTCCGTCGAGTACACCATCGTGCCGATCATGCCGCGGGTCAGCAGCACCTTGTAGGTGTTGCGGATGAGGCGGTCGACGTCGGCGTCGGGGGTCGACTTCTTGAAGACCGGGTCCTTGGACTGCGTACGGTCCGTGATCCAGCGGTCGTCGCGCCAGACCAGGTCGGGTCCGATGATCACGCCGGACCAGTCGTACTCGAAGCCCTGGGCGGTGTAGACGCAGCCGACCTGGCCGAAGCCGGCCGGGTCCGTGGCCCACAGCGCGGAGGGCGGCGCGCCGGAGATCGCTCGGTCGCCGCGGAGGTTCCAGGGGCGTGCCCAGTCACCGATGACCACGTCGGCCGGGAGCGGATCCCCGGGCTTCGGCTCCGGGGACCAGCGCCAGCAGTAACCCGCGGACATACGGGCGCCGTAGCCCTGGGACCTGCGGGCTTCGAGGAACGCCTCCAGCTCCTGGGGGCTGTCGGCGACCAGCAGTTGCATGCGGTCGTCGGGTTCCCAGAGCACCGGGCCACCGGGCTGGAGACCCAGGAGACGTACCACCCAGCGCAGGTACGCGTCGCTGCCGCCGCAGCGGAACTGGCTCTCCAGGGGTACGACGCGGCACTCCACGCCCTGGGCTCCCGCGGCAGCCTTGATGTCCTCCACCGTGCCCATCTCGCCGGGGCGCACGACCTGGTGCTCGTCGAGGAGGAAGACGGGGACGCGGGCGACGTCGATGAGTTCGTCGATCTGCCGCCTGCCGGTGCGCTGGGCCGCCGGGGTGTAGCGGTTGGCGGAGGTCTCGCGGATGCGATGGGCCTCGTCGCAGATCAGGACGTCGAGGGAGTTCTGCTCGGCGGTCATGAAGCTGTTGAAGTACTTGAAGAGATCCTGCACCTCGCGCTTGCGGGTGCCGGCGACCTTCCGCATCGTCTTGGTGAACGACTGGGAGCCGGTGGCGTGCAGCGCCGGTATCCCCTGCCGGTACAGCTCCCCGAGCAGGGAGAGCGCGATGACGCTCTTGCCGGTGCCGGGGCCGCCGGTGACGACCACGACCTCCTTGTGGTTGGACCGCTTGGCCTTGCGCACCGCGTTGAGCACCATGCGGTACGCGACCTGCTGCTCGTCCAGGAGCACGAACTGCTCCCGCTCGCGCACCTCCTGGGCCGCGACGGACATCAACTGCTTCGACGGAACGGTCCTGCCCGCCTGGAGTTCGTCGGCCGCACGGGCGCCGGGTACCTTGTCGCTGAGCCTGGCCCGGAGGTGGTCGATGAACTCGCCGCGCCGCTCGCCGGTGAACATCTGCCCGCGGTTGTCCAGTTCGACCGCTCGTAGACCGCCCACGCCGAACTCCGTGGCGTTGTGCAGGTACGCCACACCGCTGACCCGGTCCGGGTGCTCGGCCACCGCGCCGTTGAAGTTGACGAGGTACTCGCAGTAGCGACGCACCTGTTCGATCGGATTGAGGATCGGGTGCGCGTAGGCGTCGATCCGGCACAGCGCCGGGTCGTCCTCGTCCGGCTCGGCCTGGCTCCACTGCTTCAGCTCGACGACGACGTACGACGGCTCGCCCGTGGCGGGATGCACTCCGGCGAGGACGGCGTCGGCCCGCTTGCTGTTCAGCGGGAGCGCGTACTCCAGCATCACCTCGACCTCGCCGAGGCCCGCGTCGTTGAGCGCGGCGGCCAGGGCGGGGATGCTCCGCTCCCACGAGCGGGCTTCGGCGGCATTGGGCCGGTGGCCGTGCATACGGACGAACTGCTCGGTGAGGTGGAGGTAGAGCGACGTGTCGAGTGCCCTCGCGGCGATCGTTTTCGCGGACTCGCGGAACAGCAAGGACTTCCCCCAGGCAGCACGAAATGACTCGTGCGGGTGGGGGCATGTCCTTCGAGACTCCACCGTGGTGGAGCGGAAGCCCGTCGGGCCGCAATGACGACGGGTCAGAGACTACCTGGCGGCACCGACAATGGCGCCAGGGGCTGCGGTGACCCCGGCACAGGCACACATTCCGGCCGGACCCCGCGCCCGCCTGGTCACCTGGACAGCAGGCGCGCCAGTCACCCGCCCCCGGGACAGAGGTCCCGGCCGCTGGGCCCATTCGGCGGCGCCGCTCAGGGACCGTTCGACCCTATCCGCACCCCGTACCACCCCGGCGATCATGGGGCGGCGGCCGGAAGGGGCCGGGTCCGGTTTCTCAACCTGTGCGCTTCCAGGCTCGTCGATGCATCGACAAATCGATGAACCGAGCAGATGGGGAGGGCACCGTCCGGTGGACGAGGTGCGGATACAGCAGGGTCCGGCAGGGCGGCCGGAAGACCCGGAGGACAAGGCCGAGACCAAGGCCGAGACCAAGGTCGAGACCGAGGTCGAGGTCGCGTCCGGCGAGGCGGGCGGCCAGGTGGAGCGCAGGGCCGTGCGGCCCGCGTGGGTGGAGTGGCTGACCACCACCGATCACAAGCGGATCGGGACGCTCTATCTCGTCTCCGCCTTCGTGTTCTTCATAGTCGGCGGTGTGATGGCGCTGCTGATGCGGGCCGAGCTCGCCCGGCCCGGACTGCAGATCATGTCGAACGAGCAGTTCAACCAGGCGTTCACGATGCACGGCTCGATCATGCTGCTGATGTTCGCGATGCCACTGTTCACCGGCTTCGCGAACTGGATCATGCCCTTGCAGATCGGCGCCCCCGACGTCGCCTTCCCGCGGCTGAACATGCTGGCGTACTGGCTCTTCCTGTTCGGCTCCTCGATCGCCGCGTTCGGTTTCCTCACCCCGGGCGGGGCCGCCGACTTCGGCTGGTTCCTGTACGCGCCGCTGTCGGACGCGGTCCACTCGCCGGGGCTCGGCGCCGACCTGTGGATCATGGGTGTGGCCCTGTCCGGCTTCGGCAGCATTCTCGGCGCGGTCAACTTCATCACCACGATCGTCTGCATGCGCGCACCCGGCATGACCATGTTCCGCATGCCGATCTTCACCTGGAACGTGCTGCTGACCGCGGTCCTCGTCCTGATCGTGTTCCCCGTGCTGGCGGCGGCGCTGTTCGCCCTGGAGTGCGACCGCAAGTTCGGCGCCCACGTCTTCGACGCCGCCAACGGCGGGGCGCTGCTGTGGCAGCACCTGTTCTGGTTCTTCGGCCATCCAGAGGTGTACATCCTGGCCCTGCCGTTCTTCGGGATCGTCTCCGAGGTCATCCCGGTCTTCTCCCGCAAGCCGATGTTCGGCTACATGGGGCTGATCGGCGCGACCATCGCCATCGCGGGTCTGTCGGTGACGGTGTGGGCGCACCACATGTACGTCACCGGTGGCGTCCTGCTGCCGTTCTTCTCCTTCATGACGTTCCTGATCGCGGTGCCGACCGGGGTGAAGTTCTTCAACTGGATCGGCACCATGTGGAAGGGCAGCCTGTCCTTCGAGACCCCGATGCTGTGGACGACGGGCTTCCTCATCACCTTCCTCTTCGGCGGCCTGACCGGCGTGATCCTCGCGTCCCCGCCGATGGACTTCCACCTCTCCGACTCCTACTTCGTGGTGGCGCACTTCCACTACACGGTGTTCGGCACGGTCGTGTACGCGATGTTCGCCGGGTTCCACTTCTGGTGGCCGAAGATGACCGGCAAGATGCTCGACGAGCGTCTCGGCAAGATCACCTTCTGGACGCTCACCGTCGGCTTCCACCTGACCTTCCTCGTCCAGCACTGGCTGGGCGTCGAGGGCATGCCCCGCCGGTACGCCGACTATCTCGCCGCCGACGGCTTCACCGCCCTCAACACCCTGTCCACGATCGGCGCGTTCCTGCTGGGCCTGTCGATCCTGCCGTTCTTCTACAACGTCTGGAAGACGGCCAAGTACGGCAAGAGGATCGAGGTCGACGACCCCTGGGGCTACGGCCGTTCGCTGGAATGGGCCACCTCCTGCCCGCCGCCCCGGCACAACTTCCTCTCCCTGCCCCGAATCCGCAGCGAGTCCCCGGCCTTCGACCTGCATCACCCGGAGATCGCCGGAGCGACCGGAGTCACGCAGGCCCCCGGTCTGGAAGCGGCGGCGGGGTAGACGTGTCGCACGCCGTCGCCGCGCTGGGAGCCGCGGCACTGAACGCCGCCGGGTGCGTCTGGTACCTGCCCGCACTCGCCGACCTGCGGGCCGGCGCCGACCGTCCCGACTCCCGGCGCAGCGCCGCGGCGGCCTGTGTGACGGGCTGGGCCGGCGTCGGCGCCCTCGCCGTGCTGCTGCTCGTCGCCGAGGGGTGGTGGGCGCCGGGCGTCGTGGCCCTCGTCGGGGCCACCGCCACCACCGCCCTCCACCTGCGGGCCGCCGTGCAGCGCAGGCGTGAGGCGCGGGAGACCGCGCACCACTGGGCGCGGCTCGGACACGTCCCCGCCCCGGCCGGCGCGGGCCGTTCCCGGTACGTCGTCGCCGCCGTCGTGGGCGGTGGGGTCGCCGCCACCGCGGTCGTCGCGGGACTGCGCGTCGTGGCCGGCCCTGACGGGGGCGTGGGTGGGGTGGCGGACCTCGCTCCGGCCACCCTTCTGGGGGTGCTTCTCCCCTTGTCCCTCGCCCTGTTCCTCACCCTCTTCCTCGCCCTCGCGGCCCTGTACGGCGCACGGGCACCGCGCCGTACCACGCCACCGGCGAACGGCCGCCGACATCCCACGCGTTAGGGGCCGGGTGCATCAGGGGCCCGGGCAGATCCCGGCCGATCCACGTCCGGCGTACGGTCGTTCGGTCATACGCAGCCGATCCCCGAACGACCGACCGAACGACCACACCCTCGCCCGAGACCGGACAGCCGGACGGACAGGGCCGGCCCCTCAGGCCGCGTCCCGCGCCCGCCTCCCGTGCGCCCGCGCGATCGCCGCGTACCGGTGGCCGCTGCCCTTGATGGTGCGGGCCCGGGTGCGGTAGTCGACGTGGACGAGCCCGAACCGCTTGTCGTAGCCGTACGCCCACTCGAAGTTGTCCAGCAGCGACCAGGCGAAGTACCCGGCCAGCGGTGCGCCCTTGCGAGCCGCGGAGGCGCAGGCGGCCAGGTGCCGTACCAGGTAGTCCTGGCGGTCGGCGTCGTCGATCGTGCCGTCGGGGCGTACGACGTCCGGGAAGGCGGAGCCGTTCTCGGTGACGTGGATCCTGCGGGCGCCGTACTCGTGGGTCAGGCGCAGCAGCAGGGTCTCGATGCCGCTCGCGTCGATCTCCCAGTCCATGCCGGTGCGCGGCACGCCCGGGCGGCGTACGCCGCGGGCCCGGGGGGCGGGTCCGGAGGGGTCGTCGGCGACGGTGGCCGGGAAGTAGTAGTTCAGGCCCAGCCAGTCCAGCGGGGCCGCGATCGTCTCCAAGTCGGCCGGTCGCTCGGGGAGTTCGACGCCGTACACCTCCCGCATGTCGGCGGGGAAGCCGCGGCCGTGCACCGGGTCCAGCCACCAGCGGTTGATGTGGCCGTCGTGGCGGCGGGCGGCCGCCACGTCCTCGGGGCGGTCGGTGGCGGCGAAGACGGTGGAGAGGTTGTTGACGATCCCGATCTCGGCGCCGGGCGCGGCGGCGCGGACGGCCTGGGTGGCGAGGCCGTGGCCGAGGAGCAGGTGGTAGGAGGCGCGGACGGCGGCGGTCAGATCGGTGAGGCCCGGGGCCATCTTGCCCTCCAGGTGGCCGATCCAGGCCGAGCAGGAGGGTTCGTTGAGGGTGGCCCAGTGGGAGACGCGGTCGCCGAGGCGTTCGGCGACGGCCGAGGCGTACGCGGCGAAGTGCTCGGCGGTCGCCCGCTCGGGCCAGCCGCCCCGGTCCTGGAGCGCCTGCGGGAGGTCCCAGTGGTAGAGGGTGACGGACGGGGTGATGCCCGCCTCCAGCAGGCCGTCGACCAAGGCGTCGTAGAAGGCGAGGCCCTTGGGGTTGACCGGGCCGTCGCCGCCCGGCATGACGCGAGGCCAGGCGATCGACAACCGGTAGGCGTTCGTGCCCAGTTGCCGCATCAGGTCGATGTCCTCGCGCCAGCGGTGGTAGTGGTCGCAGGCGACGTCGCCGTGGTCGTTGTTGTCGATCTTTCCGGGGGTGTGGGAGAAGGTGTCCCAGATCGACGGTGTGCGGCCGTCCTCGGCGACGGCGCCCTCGATCTGGTACGCCGATGTGGCCGTGCCCCAGAGGAAGTCGTGCGGGAGCGCGGCGAGGTCGATGGCGTCGGACACGGAAGTCCTCTCAAAATGGCGGGTGTTGTTCACTTCACCGCTCCGGCGGTGAGTCCGGCGACGAGATAGCGCTGCAGCAGCAGGAAGCCGGCGACCACGGGCACGCTGACGACGAGCGAGGCGGCCATGATCTGGTTCCAGTACACGTCGTTCTGCGTGGAGTAGCCCTGCAGGCCGACGGCGAGGGTGCGGGTGGTGTCGTTGGTCATGACGGAGGCGAAGAGCACCTCGCCCCAGGCGGTCATGAAGGCGTAGACGGCGACGGCGACGATGCCGGGGATCGCGGCGGGCACCACCACCCGGAACAGTGCGCCCAGCGGGCCGCAGCCGTCCACCAGTGCCGCCTCGTCCAGGTCGCGCGGCACCGAGTCGAAGTACCCGATCAGCATCCAGATCGAGAACGGCAGCGAGAAGGTGAGGTACGTCAGGATGAGCCCGCCGCGCGAGCCGAACAGCGCGATGCCGGTGGCGTTGCCGATGTTGACGTAGAGCAGGAACAGCGGCAGCAGGAAGAGGATGCCGGGGAACATCTGCGTGGACAGGACGGTGACCGTGAACACGCGCTTGCCGTGGAAGGCGTAGCGGCTGACGGCGTAGGCGGAGAAGACCGCGATGACCACCGAGCAGACGGCCGCCGCGCCCGCGACGATCAGCGAGTTGGCGAAGTACCGCGCCAACGGGACCGTGGACCAGATGTCGATGTACGGGCGGATCGTCAACCCGCTCGGCAGCCAGCGGAACTTGCCCGTGACGTCCGGCAGCGGCTTCAGCGAGCTGGAGACCATGACGTACACCGGCACCAGGACGAAACCGGTGAGCAGGGTGAGGAGGACGCGCCGGGTCCAGAGGAAGGAGCGCGGGGGTGCCATCGGTGAGCGGGGCGGCGCCGTGCGTGAGGGCGAGGCCGCCTGCGCGGTGCCCGGCAGGCGGGGTGCCCGCGAGGTGCTAGACATCGGCCGTCTTCCTTCCCCGGGAGGTCAGCAGCAGGTAGCCGCCCGTCACGACGAGCAGGAAGAGCAGCAGCAGGACGGACATGGCGGAGCCGGTGCCGAAGTTCCAGGTGACGAAGGAGGCCTGGTAGATGTGGACCGAGATGAGGTCCGCGGCCTGCGGGGCGGCCCTGCCGAACAGCACGTACGGCGTGTTGAAGTCGTTGAACGTCCACAGGAACAGCACCAGGACCAGCACCTGGTTGACGGGCCGCAGCGACGGCAGGGTGATGTGGCGGATCTGCCGCCACAGTCCGGCGCCGTCCAGCGCGGCGGCCTCGTAGAGCTCCGTGGGGATGTTCTGCAGGCCGGCCATGACGATGAGGAAGGCGAACGGCCAGCCCTTCCACACCGACACGGTCAGCAGGGCGACGAAGCTGTTGTCGCCGATGAGCCAGAAGGACGGCTTGCCCGTGAGGTGCAGCTGGTCGTGCAGGACGTGGTTCACCAGTCCGTTGTCGTGCTGGAACATGAACACCCAGGTGATCACGGCCGCGTAGACGGGCAGCGCGTACGGCACCAGGAACAGCGCGCGCAGCAGGCCCCGGCCGCGGAAGGTGTCCTGCATGCAGATCGCGGCGGCCGTGCCGATCAGCCAGCACAGGCCGACCGACAGCAGGGTGAAGCCGACGGTGACGAGGAAGGAGTGCAGCAGCGCCTGGCCGACGGGGGCGTCGAAGTCCACCGAGACGCGGTAGTTGCCGAGGCCGGACCAGGGGGCGGAGCCCCAGTCGCGGATGTAGAACTGGGTGAGTTCCTTGAAGCTCATCACGATGCCGATCACCATCGGCAGCAGATGAACCAGGAGTTCGAGGAGCAGCGCGGGCAGGAGCAGCAGGTACGGCAGCGCGGCGCGGTGGATCCGCCCGGTGCGGCGTGGGCCGCGGGCCGCACCGGGGGAGCTCTCGCGCACGGCCGACGCGCCTGCCCCGGTGGGGGCGGAGGTCGTCATGACGGTGTCCGTACTCACTGCGCGGGCATCTGCTGCTGGGCCTTCTCGAGCTTGGCCTTCACCGACTCGGTGGTCACCGCGCGCCCGGCGGCGGCGTCGGCGAACAGCTCCTTGACGGCCGTACCGACCGTCGTCTCGAACTGGGACTCGTCGGCGACCTGCGGCAGCGCGGCGGCGCTGGTGGCCAGGGTGTTCTTCAGGACGGCGTTGGCCGGGGTGGTGAACGCGGGGTCCGACTGGGCGTTCCTGACCGGCGGGATGGAGCTGTAGGCCTTGTTGAGGATCTTCTGCTCGGCGTCGCTGGTCATGAACTTCACGAACTTCGTGGCGCCGTCGAGGTTGTGGGTGTTCTTGAAGACGGCCATGTTGATCCCGGCGACCATGGAGTTGACCTGGGTGCCGGTGCCGGGAGTGCCGGAGCGCACGGGCACCGGGGCGATGCCGTAGGCGTCCTCGCTCATGCCCTGCGACTTCAGGTTGGCGGAGGCCGACTGCCACAGCAGCATCGCCGTCCTGCCCTTGGCGAAGTCGCTCACCGACTGGTTCTGCGCGTACTCGGCGTTGCCCTGCGGGACGACCTTGTCCTTGGCCATCAGGTCGACGTAACTCTTGACCGCGGCGACGGCGTCGGGGTTGGTGAAGTCCGGTCTGCCGTCGGGGGTGAAGAAGTCGGCGCCGTGCTGCTTGGCGAAGACGAAGACGTGGTGGATGTTCTCCGAGACGTTCGAGCCCTCCGCGCCGAGGACCTGCTTGCCCTTCGCCCGGATCTTCCTGCCGTCGGCGACCAGCTCGTCCCAGGTGGCCGGGGGCTTGGCTATGCCGGCGTCGGCGAAGATCCGCTTGTTGTAGTAGAGCGCGTACGCCATCGAGTACAGCGGCACCGCGGCCGGGTCCTTGCCCTGGGCGCCGGTCGAGCCGAGCGCGGAGTCGACGAAGCGGTCCTTCCCGCCGATCCGGTCGAAGTTCTTCCCGTCCCACGGCAGCAGCGCGCCCGTGGACTGCAGGGAGGCGCTCCAGGTGTTGCCGATGTTGAGGACGTCGGGGCCCTGGCCCGAGGTGGTCGCGGTGAGGATCCGGTTCAGCAGGTCCGACCAGGGGACGACCTCCAGTTTCACCTTGATGCCCGTCCGCTTCTCGAACTTGTCGAGCTCCGGCCGCAGGACCTTCTTGTCGATCTCGATGCCGGCGCCCTGGTTGGACGCCCAGTAGGTGAGCGTCTTCGGCGAGTCGCCGGAGCCGCCGCCCGTGGGCGAACCGCCCCCGCAGGCCGAGGCGGCAAGGGCGAGAGACAGGGTGACGGCGCCTACGGCCGCGGCTCGGATGCTGCGCATGGCTCCTGGTGTCCCCTTCCGGGAGTCGAGAACGAGTCGAGAACGCCGAGGGAGATCCCTGGCACCGCCCCGTTCGGCTCCCGAAGTCCTCATGACTTAATTTAGAACGTGAGTTAAACCTCGTGGAGGGGGCTCGTCAAGGGATGCGGCAGAGGACGATTCGGGAGGTGGCGCGGGGCGCCGCGACGCGTTCGCCGGCATACGGCCGCGGGTGGCCGGGTGACCTGCGACGGGACGCCGGCGCACAGCCGCACGCCCCTTGGGCAACGGTTGGGTCTCGACATCCCCGAAGGCCGGTCCCCACCACGCGAACCCACCGGGGTATCAACGGCTGCCGGCTGACGGTCCATCATCGTGAGTTGAACGAATTTGTGGGCGCACCTCTTGACGCTTCGTTCACGCGGATGAAGCATTCAGCACCGAGAGAGCGCTCTCACACCCCACTTCGTTCACTTCCTGAACCAGGAGAGCCGCCCCATGCCCCCTGTCTCCCCGAACACCCCCGCCCGGCAGCCGCGCTCCGTCGGCCGCAGAACCGTCCTCGGCGCCGCCGCGGCGGCCGCTCCCGTCCTGGCCGGACTGGCCGCGACACCGGCCGCGGCCGCGACCCCCACCCCGCCCGCGGGCGGGGTGACCGGGCGGCCGCCCGCCTCGCGCGGGAAGCGGTGCGCCCTGCCCGGCGGCGGCGACCTCGGCCCCAACGTCCTGGTCTTCGACCCGTCCACGCCGGACATCCAGGCGAAGCTGGACGAGGTGTTCCAGGAGCAGGAGTCGGCCCAGTTCGGCACCGGCCGCTACGCGCTGCTGTTCAAGCCCGGCACGTATCACGGCCTCAACGCGCAGCTCGGTTTCTACACCTCCGTCGCCGGCCTCGGCCTGTCCCCCGACGACACGACCATCAACGGGGACGTGACGGTCGACGCGGGCTGGTTCAACGGCAACGCGACGCAGAACTTCTGGCGTTCGGCCGAGAACCTCGCCCTCGTCCCCGCGAACGGCACCAACCGCTGGGCGGTCGCGCAGGCGGCCCCCTTCCGCCGTATGCACGTGCGCGGCGGCCTCAACCTCGCTCCGTCCGGATACGGTTGGGCCAGCGGCGGCTACATCGCCGACAGCCGGATCGACGGCCAGATCGGCCCGTACTCCCAGCAGCAGTGGTACACCCGCGACAGCGTGATCGGCAGCTGGCTCAACGGCGTGTGGAACATGGTGTTCTCCGGCGTCGTGGGCGCCCCGGTGCAGAGCTTCCCCAGCCCGCCGTACACCACCCTCGACACGACCCCCGTCTCCCGCGAGAAGCCCTTCCTCTATCTCGACGGCAGCCGGTTCCGGGTCTTCCTCCCGGCGAAGCGGACGAACGCCCGCGGCGTCACCTGGGGCAACGGCACACCGCGGGGCACCTCGCTGCCGCTCACGCAGTTCTACGTCGCCAGGCCGGGCGTGACCGCCGCGACGCTCAACCAGGCCCTGGCCCAGGGACTTCACCTGCTGCTGACCCCCGGCATCTACCACTTGGACCGGCCGATCCAGGTGAACCGGCCCAACACCGTGGTCCTCGGCCTGGGTTACGCGACCCTCGTCCCGGACAACGGCGTCACGGCGATGAAGGTCGCCGACGTGGACGGCGTACGACTCGCCGGGTTCCTGATCGACGCGGGGTCCGTGAACTCCCCCACCCTGCTGGAGGTCGGCCCGCGAGGCGCGTCGAAGGACCACTCCGCCAACCCCACGACGGTGCAGGACGTGTTCGTGCGGATCGGCGGGGCGGGCGCCGGCCTGGCCACCACCAGCATGGTGATCAACAGCCGTCACACGATCGTCGACCACACCTGGATCTGGCGCGCCGACCACGGCACCGGCGTCGGCTGGGAGACGAACCGGGCCGACTACGGCCTGGTCGTCAACGGTGACGACGTCCTGGCGACGGGCCTGTTCGTCGAGCACTTCAACAAGTACGACGTCCAGTGGTACGGCCAGCGCGGCCGCACCCTCTTCTTCCAGAACGAGAAGGCGTACGACGCCCCGAACCAGGCGGCGATCCAGAACGGGCCCGTGAAGGGCTACGCGGCCTACAAGGTCGGCGACAACGTCACCGCCCACGAGGCCTGGGGCCTGGGCAGCTACTGCTACTACAACGTCGACCCCACCATCGTGCAGCACAACGGCTTCTCGGCGCCAAACCGTCCCGGCGTGCGCTTCCACGACGTGCTGGTGATCTCCCTGGGCGGCAACGGCCAGTACGAGCACGTCATCAACGAGACGGGGGCGGCCACCTCGGGGAGTTCGACCGTGCCGTCGACGGTGGTGTCGTATCCGTGACGGGGTGGCCGGCTCCACCGCCCCCGTGAGGACAGTGCGGCAATGATCGAGTGACCGCCGTTCCCTCCCGTGCTGCGGGGAGGGAACGGCGCGAGGGCTGCCGAGCCGCTGCCGGGTCCGTGGCGGTCGGCGCCGGATTCGGCACGGGGGCGCGGCCCGCCGGGTGGGTCGTGAAGGTTGCCCCAGCCCTGGGTGCGGCTGCGCAGCCGGGTCGCACAGCGCGTCGCGCAGCCGAAGAGCCCGGCCGGCGCACCGACGGCACCGATCATCGCCGTCCTCGCACGCACGGCCCCCCGTGGACCCCGCCCCGGCGCGCCGACAGGTCGCCCCGCACGCTGCCGCGAACTGCCTCGCCCGCCGCCCTGTTTGACGTAGGGGCGTCCACGGACCGGCTGTCCGAGGCTCGGCGGATGGGCTCGGTGAACGAATCCTCGCCGTGCCGCGCACCGAGGGATGGCCCCCGCCAGCAGAAGGGGCCGGGGGACCTCCGGGAAGCTGGGTGACTCCGTGGCTGTCGCAAGCCACCCCACCGTTCTTCTCACCGCGCATCGCGCTCACACGTCTGGCGGCACGTGAGGGGTCCGAAGTGGCCGCTGACACTTCTCTCTGCTTCTAATCGCATTAGCCCCGTTCGGGCTCGTTCTCGGCTTCCCCGCTGCCTCATCCCTGGGGTCGGCGGAACTTCGCATGGAGAGAGGTGTGCTCGATGAGCCCTCATATACATGGACAAGGCCCCGGTCCTTCTCCGCACTGGTCCGCCGGGTGGCGCGGTCGGCGGCGCCTGACGACACTGGCGACGGCGTGCACGGTGCTGTCCGGCATGATGCTGCTGCCCGCGACCGCCGTGCCGAATGCCGGCGGTACGGCGGGTCAGAAGCGGGATGTGCACCTCGTCTTCGATTACACCGGAAGAGTGGAGACCGTCAGGATTCCTGCCGGGGTGACCGTGACGGTCATCGCGGACGGGGCCGGTGGCGGTGCCTGCGACGCTTCTCGGGGTGGAAGGGGGGCGCAGGTGACCACCACGCTGCGGCCGACCACGAACCCGACCACGTACCGGGTCGAGGTGGGCGGAGCGGGTCGGACGGCGTGCGCGACGCCCAACGGCCGTGGCGGTGACGGCGGCTTCAACGGCGGCGGTGACGGCGGCAGGCGTCCCGCCGGTGGGTCGATCGACGCCGGAGCCGGTGGGGGCGGGGCTTCAAGTGTCGGTGTCACCGGAAGGCTCCTGGTCGTCGCAGGCGGCGGCGGGGGTGGCGGCGCCGCCTATCACCAGGGCGGTATCGCGGTGCGCGGCGGGGACGGCGGCAATGGCGGGCTGCCGAACGCGACGGCCGGCGGTGCAGGGCGCGCGGCCGGCAACGGCTCTCCGGGGCAAGGGGGAGGCGGCGGATCGACCACCGCGGCCCGCGGGGGTCCCGGTGGGGAGGCCGGCACGGGCTGTAACAGCACCGACGGAGGAACAGGGGGACGCTACGCGGGTGTCAACGTCGGCACCGGCGGCGTTGGAGGCTCGGTCCGCAGCCCCGCCGGCGGCTGCCCCAACGCTGCGGGACCTGGCGGAGGCGGCGGGGGCGGGGACTTCGCCGGCGGTGGCGGCGGGGCTGCGGGCATCCCGGTGGGCAGGACCGGTATCGCGGGTGGGGGCGGGGGCGGCGGGGGCAGCAGCTACGTCCGGTCGGGAACCGGGACGAGCTATGAGCTCTCGTCGACCGGGACGCAGGGCCACAACGGCCAGGTGATCATCGGCTGGTCGACCGGCTGACGTCTCCGGCCCGGGCCGCGCCTGGTGCCGCGGCCGGGGCGAGTGGCTGGGACAGTCGCCGGAGGGTCGTTCGTTCGGGGCGGACGGGCGTAGTAGTGGCGGCGGGCTCAATCGCCCGCCGCCCATCGCCCGCCGCCACCACTCCCGGGCAGCAGAGCCGGGGGCATCACCCAGTGGACAGGCTGCCCAGGCCGCAGCCGGGGCAGCGTCGCCGCCCGGTACGGACCGTGCCGGCCCCCGGGCGAACCCAGACGGAGCCGCCCGTGCCGCCCGATCCCCGAGCCGTCCGACAGTAGGGGCTACTCGGTCCGGACGACCTTGCCCTCGGCCGTGTGGCGGCGCGTGCCCCGTCGTGGGGCGGGACGGGCCACAAGAAGGAGTAGGCCGGGGCCCGAAGTCTCGACGCGCCGCGCCTCCTGGCCGCCGGCGCAGTGGGCCGCCGGTCTCCGTCAGTGAAGTCGCTTCATCACCCGGAAGCCGACGTCCCATTCGCGGTCCGCCTCGCGCACCGTCACGTTCGTCCTGGTCTTGACGGAACACCAGTAGTGGGCGAATGATCCGCCCTTGATCGGGAGATACTCGTCCTCGGCCGGCCTGCCCCGCAGCCCGCCGAACCAACCCGTACGCCGGGTTTCGCGGTCGGGTGCGCAGAGCTCCCAGACGTTCCCCCCGCAGTCGAAGAGGCCGAAGTGGCTCACCCCTGAGGCGAAGACGCCCACTGCGGTCGTGGTTCTGATCGCGGCCTGCCTGCTGTTGCTGCGGCTGGGCGAGAAGTCGTTTCCCCAGGGATAGCCTTCGAAGCCGTCGCCCGACCTCGCCGCCGCCATCCACTGCGCGACCGTGGGCAGGGCCACCCGTTCCCCCCTCAGTTCCCCCAGCCAGTCGCAGAACGCCAGCGCCTCGTGAGAACTGATACCCACGACCGGGTGGTTGGGGAAGTCGAACGGTGGGCCGTACTGCTCGGGCACGCACCACCCGAGCCGGTTCCGGTAGGCGATCCCACGCCTCCTCCAGTGGCGGTCCTTGCCGTACCCGCCATCGCGCAGAAACACCTCGTACTGCGCATTGGTGAGCGGATACCTGCTGATGCTGAAGGCCGGGACGGTGACGGAGACGGACGGGGACAGAGGAACCCGTTGTTCCGGTATGAACACCCACTCGATGGCGGGCACGGCGGCCGTCGTCAGGTGTCCGACGCCCACGCCCGGACGGTCGTCACCGACCATGCCCAGAGCGCGGCCGAGTGCCGCGAGCTCCGCCGGTGGACGCACCACGCTCTCGGCAAGCCGCTGCTTGACGACCCCCCGAATGACCTGACGTGCCGACTCGCTGGGCAGATCGCCGTTCTCCCGGATGCACATCGCGGCCGTCTCCGGCTGCGCACGCCCGAGCCAGGCGACGAGCGGGCCCAGGCTGCCGTGGAATCTGGGGACGAACCCCAGCACGGCCCGCCACGGCGTTTCCACCCACCATGCCGTCGGATCGATGTACGCGTCGACGGATATCCCGTCCGGAATGCCGGCGGACAACGCCGAGGCCGCGAAGTAGTCACGGATCACACGGTGCCGGAACGCGACACTCGGGCCTTCCTGACCGACGATTCCGGCCAGCACGGCGGCCTCGATGAGCCGGCCCCCGGCCACCTGCCCCGCATCGACCAGCAACGCGGTCGCTGAGGCCAGGTCGTAGCACTCCCGGCGTTCCCGAATGAGCTGCACGGCGAGAGGAGCGAGACCGGAGAACAGCTGGTCGAGCGTGATGTCGCGGTATCCCACCTCCGCGTGCAGCCTGGTCCACAACGATTGGACCAGGTTGTGAAGGACGTCCGGCTTCGACAGGTCGACGTACTCCCCTTCCCTGCGAATGGTCACCATGGCGCGCAACAGGAAGGGGGTTCGCGCCAGTTGGAGGGCGGCGGGCGGGTCGCGCAACAGCTTGAGACGGAGAGTCGCCATCTCGCCGGGGAGCCTACGGGGCACTGTGGCGGAAAGGGACCACAACTGGTCGCGGGAACCCCCGGCCGCTTGCCAGCTGTCGCGGACCACTTCGTAGTCACGTCCGGCGAGTCGCCAGAAGACGTCCTCCGCGGCATTACTGCCGAGTTCACATTCCAGCTGACGCAACACCTCGGGGGGGTCCAAGGGCAGCAACTCGACCTCCACACAGTTCGGCACCGACCAGTCGAGCCCACGGGTGGTACGGGTCGACAGGATGATCGACGCGTGCGGGTGGACACGCATGAAGTCCAGAACATCGGCCTGTTGCCGGGGCGGCATCTCGTCGAACGCATCGCAGTAGAAGACACATCGGTGGAGAAGTTCGTCCTGCTCCACGCCGTAGAGAAAGGGCAGCGCTCGACGAAGCATGTCCTCAACGGCGAAGAAACCGGGCGCCGTGTCGCCGTGGCTGGTCACCTGCACGGGTATCGCCGACTCGTCGACCTGGTACGCGCGGCACTGCGCCAGCGCCAGGAGGTCCAGCAGGACACTCTTGCCCATCCCGGGCGCACCGCTGACGATCATCCGGCGCACCTGCGTGCGGTGCACGTAGTCGGCGACGTCCGGAACGAGGGTGTGTTCGGCGCTGATGGCCGTGGACCGCACGTGCGCCCTGGTCACCACGGACGACCGCTCCAACGAGTCGAAGGACGGTCCCATGCCGCTGAGCCGGACGTCGCCGACGAGCCGGCCCTCCAGCTTGCGCGCCAGCCGCCGCACATACTGGCGTGCGTCGGCCACCGGAGGTGCCGCGGCGGGCGTCGCCCAGGGGACCAGTTGCTCCGAGCGCACGCTGCCGTCGTAGCCCCGTGACGAGTAGAACACCGGCACCTGCGTGGTGTCCCCGGCGGTCCGCAGCCGCTCGAACTCCGCCCGAACCTGACGGGCGACGGCCTCCATGTCCGGCAGTCGTCCCGGCGTGGTCGGCAGCTCCCTGAGCAGCACCGAGGACAGCCGTCCCGTCCCGGCTCCGGTGAGGTTCACCGCGAGGTCGCCTTCCCGGGTGGCGCAGAGAGTGAACTGGTCCGTCTGGCCCAGTTCCCCTCGCGGCAGGGACACGGTCGGCAGTCCCCGGCGCAGCTCACGGTGGGACACGAAGCGCCGGCACGCGTCGACCATCAGGATCTGACGCCTGACCTTGGCGAACGTCGTCGAGCGAAAGGCCATCATGAGATCGTCCAGGTCCACGTTGCGCAGCACTTCCTCGTGTGCGTCGCAGGTGAACAGCCGCAGCCGGCCCTCGGGGTCGGTGATGCCGTGGCCTCCCCAGAAGAGGAAGAGAACGTCGCACGGGTGCTCTCTGACCACGTCGAGCAGTGCGGCGTGGATGGCGTCACAAGTCGGCTCCTCCACGTTCATGCCGGTCCGCTGTCGCCAGTCGTCCAGGGCGGACGGGGCCGCGCTGTTGGCGAAGAGACTGATGTTGGCCGCGGGCGTGCCCATGGTGAGCAACCAGTCCGTGAACCGGAGGGCGTCGGCCGCGGGGCCCGCCAGTTTCCAGTCCCGCCCGGCGGCGTAGGTCTCGACGCCCACCACCAGTGCCCGAGCTCTCAGGAACTCGTTCATGGGCAGACGTCGAGTACGGCCTCGCAGCACTGGCTGTTGAACCAGTAGGCGCTGTGACAGCGGGGGAACGGCTGGCCGTTGTCGACCCGGACGTCGCGAACCCGGTCGCCGAACAACGGGCGGGCGACGTATGCGAGGAAGTCCCGCTGGTCGTAGATGTTGACCCATTCGGGGAAGTTGGGCGGGAGAGAGGCGCCCGCGCGCAGCCCCCACAGCGCGTCGAGCTCCCAGAACAGCGGAGCCGCGGTGCCCACAGTGACGAGGCGGACGTCGGACGGGGCCATGGTGGCGAAGAGGTCGACGCAGATGATGCCGCCGAGACTGTGCGCAACCACCGTCACCGGCGGTTCCAGGGTGCTGATGCGGTCGGCGACGAACTTCCGGATCGCGGCGCCGTCCCGCTGGTAAAGCAGGATGTCGCCGGCGACGAGGGACGCGGAGTCCGTGAAGGCCTGCCGCCTTCGTGACACGTAGGAGGTGGTTCGGCCCGCAAAGAAGGTACCGATCCGTTCCTTCGCCCAGCCTCCGACCACGCCACGGTACTCGTCGTCCGTGGCCTGGAGCAGCGTACGGATGAACTCGTCCCTGACGTTCGAGTCGTAGAGGACCCGCGGGTGGGGGCCGCCTTCCTGCTCCGCTCGACGCAGCGCCTCCGCAACCGTCGCGCGGACCACCACCGGCCACACCTCGACGGCTGCGACCCCGCTGTCCTCCAGGTCGCCGAAAGCCCCCGACCCGGCGAGCGTGCGGCAGGCGCCGGCGAACTGTTCGGCGAGTCCGACGCGGCCGAACTGTTGCCTGACCTCGTCGGATGCGGTGAACCTGCGGTATCTGCCCACAAGGGCCCTGCCCGCCGGCTCGCGGCCCGGATGGAAGCCCCCGGCTTCGGAGTCCGTGGCATCCGTCAGTGCCAGCAGGCGGAGTTCGAAGAGCGGATCGTCCTGCAGCCGATCCCACACCAGCACGCCCGAATCATCCGGTACGCCGTGCGAGTCCATGCCCCGTGCCTCGTCGGCGACCGGGATCGATGCCCCCTGGGCGAACAGTTCGCTTCCGTATCGGCCGCCCCAGAAACAACCGTGCACCGTCAGGTCCGGGCGCCGGCCGCGCAAGGACCGGGAAAGGGCGTCGAGGGTGGTGTCGAAGGACGGGGCCCGAACTCCCGTGCCGTGGACGAACAGAACAGCCGTCACTGTGATCCCCCTGGTGGTGTGGTCCCGGCAGCGGGCGACCAACAGACCTATGCCGTCGTCAGTCGCTGTTCGATCGTCCAGCGGATTGCTCGTCGGTGCCATGCGTGCGCGGTCTGGAGAGCCAGCGCGGTGGTGAAGGTCAGCGATTCACCTGTACCCACATACGGGACGGACTTGACGTAACGGCCCTGCCGGGTGTTTCCCACGATCGGGAAGTCCCAGCCGTCGCGTTGGCGCGTGGTGCGGAGGTACTGGAGCGGTCCGAGGACCAGCCTGTGGAACGGGTCCACGTCGAGTTGCAGGAGGGCCAGTGGTACGGCAGGTGTGTAGCCCTGCAACGCGATCGCCTCGCGCGAGTCCGGGAGTGTTCCCGCCGCGATCTCGAGGCTGGCGGCGCATGTCGCGTTGCCCACGGCCCTGGACAGCGCGCGGACACCGGAGCGCAGCAGGTCGCCGTTGTCGGTGGTGCCGCACCGGCGGATCGCCCACAGAGCCATCACGCTGCTCGTAGGCTCTGGTTCCCCCGCGTCTGTGTGCCACAGACCGCTGCGCCGGCGTCTGGTCCGCTTCAGGTGTCCGACGGCGGCGTCGACGGAGGACTGGACCGCGGCCTTGTCCATTCCGTGCGATCCGTCGCCGAGAAACTCCGCGGTCAGGCGCAGCGTGTACGCGCACACCGCGGTCAGAAAGACGGAGGGCGGGTTCCGGGCATCGCGGCTGAAGCCCCAGGCGCCGTCCTCGTCCTGCGCATCGATCAGCCACCGCACCGCGGGCGCGTACCGTGTTCGGTTCCCGCCCCGGTAACCGGTCGCGATGAGAGCCCAGAGCGACATGGCCGTCGCCCAGACGTTCCGGGAGAACGAACTCCAGCACTCGGCTTCCGGGTGCCGGGCGTCCTCACCGACACCGGCGGCCAGCGCGTAGTGGGTGGACCACAGATACCCGTGGATTCGCTCCCTCATCGAGGCGTTGAGCAGACCCATGCGATGCAGGGACAGGAGAACCGTGGCGGTGGTCTCGGGGAGCGACTCCGACGGTGTGCCGACCTGTTTGGGTACGCCGCAGTCCGGGTTGAACGAGGCGAGAAGCGGCTCCACCAGGTCGTAGAGCGGGGCTCCCCAGAAGTGCTCCGAGAAGTGAAGGTCCCAGTGATGCGCGCGGTCGCGCACAAACGCCAGTTCGCCGTCGGTCCAGACGCTCATCGGCGTTCACCCTTCATCGACGACCTGCCCCCGGCTCAGACGGGTCTTCTCCAGTACGCATGACATCTCCAGCCCCGCCTCGGCCACGGCGTCGCGCAATTGCGGGTTCACGTGCCGGAGCGCGGGGCAGTGCACTGAGCTCGTCGGTGCGCACAGCATCGCCTCGGTCCGTCGTCCCGGCCGGCCGAGGAGTTGGCTTCCCGACCAGGTGTATGAATGCGCGTCAGGAACGTCGATGAACATGGGACACAGGAACACACGGCCGTCGGGCAGGAAGAGCAGATTGTCGTGGCTGCGTACCGCGCAGGACCTTCGGTGGTTGTCCGCCGGAACGAACGTGCGCTCCAGACGGATGTCGGTCGAGAGGTTGGCCGACTCTTCTTCGATTTCCCTGGTCAGCGCCTGCCACTCGGGTACGGACAACACCATGTCGGGTGTGGCGAACCCCCGGTTGGAGACGTAGTGGATGTTGACCCAGGTGAGCCCCAGGCGCTCACAGAGCCTGAGGATGTTGACGGCATCATGCGCGTTGGTCCTGCTCACCGACATGATGCCGAACAACTGATAGCCGCGCTCCCGTGCATGTGCGATGTTGGCGACCATGCGCTCGAAGGCCCGCTTGCCCCGGACGGCGTCATGGGTCTCGGGGCCCGAACCGTCGATGCTCACCCCGACCGTGGGCGGTCGCAGCCCCTCGAAGTGATCGACGAAGGCCCGGAAACCGTGCAGACCGTTGGTGACGAGCCGCGCGTGGAGTCCCTGCTGCTGCACCAGGTGGACCGCGTCGACGATCCGGGGATAGAGGGTCGGTTCCCCGCCGAGGAACGTCACTTCTTCGGCCTGCCAGCGCTGCCGGACATCCGCGATCAGTCGCGTGAGGGACTCGAATGCGAAACTCTGCGCGGTCGCCAGGTTGTCACCGACGAAGCAGTGCGTGCACCGTAGGTTGCACCGATAGGTTATGTAGATGTCCACGGATCGCACTCGCACGGAAGCCCCCCGCCCTCCTGGTCGCTATTGCACAGTGCGGTACGTCGCCGTCCCACGGAAGCCGGCCAGGAAGCCCATGGCGTCCAGAACATCGATATCGTCCTTCGTCGCCCAGACGAACTGGTCGTGGTCGGCGGGATCGAGTTGCACCTCGCCGTCCACGTAGCGGCAGAGGAAAACCGTCTGGAAAGTCTGGCGTTTCGGCAGGGTGGCCAGATTCGTGTACGCGTAGAGCAGGCGCTCGATGTCGACCTTGATCTTCGTTTCCTCGAAGACCTCGCGCACGAGCGCCTCTTCCAGCGTTTCACCCGGATCGACGGTTCCTCCGGGCAGGTCCCACTTCAGAGGCATGTAGTCGTCGACTGCTGACCTTCGGGTAACCAGGAAGCGTCCGTCACGCTCGATGAGGGCATGCGCTGCTCCGTAGAACAAGGTCAATTCGAATTCACCTTCCGTGCGCGGTCGACTCCGGCACCTTTACGCCTCGTTGAGGCCGGAGAGGCCGGAGAACAAGACTGGTGAAGGATTGTCCACGCTGCGGTGGCCCCTGTCACTCAGCCCATCAAGGGTAGCGTCAACTCGACGTGTTCGGAGGCCACTTGATCGGTCCGATTTACGATCGTCCCATTTGACGATCTTGGCATGACGATGACTGCCATAATGAAGTTGACTGGCGGTAAGCGATCAAATAGCGCACGGGACTGATGGCCGGTCGGCGGGGACACCGGCTTCCCTCCCGGCTCCCGGCCTGCTCTAAGGTGGCGCGGACAACGCACAGGGGGAGGTTTTCGGGGTGCAGCAGATCGGCGCCTACACGATCGAGCGGGTGCTTGGTGAGGGTGGGATGGGCACCGTCTATCTGGGGCGGTCGCGCGGGGGGCGGAGTGTGGCCGTGAAGGTCGCCAAGCCGGAGTTGGCGCGGGATCCGGGGTTCCGTGAGCGGTTCCGGGCCGAGATCACCGCGGCCCGTGCGGTGGGTGGGTTCCACACCGCTCCGGTCGTGGACGCGGATCCGGACGCCGAGGCTCCCTGGCTCGCCACCGCCTACGTTCCCGGGCCCACCCTCGCCGAACTGCTCACCGCCCGGGGGCCGATGGACGCGGCCGCCCTGCGGCAACTGGGGCTCGCGCTCGCCGAGGCGCTGCAGGCCATCCACGCCTGTGGCCTGGTGCACCGCGATCTGAAGCCCGGCAACATCATCATGGCGGACGACGGCCCCCGGGTCGTCGACTTCGGGATCGCCCGGGCCGTCGAGGCGTCGCGGCTCACCGTCACCGGCGCCGCGCTCGGTACCCCCGGGTTCCTCGCGCCGGAGCAGGCGGAGGGGCTGCCCGTCACCGCCGCCGCGGACGTCTTCGCGCTGGGCGCAGTGCTCGTCGCGGCCGCCGGTGGCAGCGCCTTCGGCGAGGGTACGCCGATGATGCTGATGTACCGGTCGGTGCACCAGGACGCCGACATGTCGGCCGTGCCGGCGGGACTGCGGGCGACCGTGGCCCTGTGCATGGCCAAGGATCCCGGTCAACGACCCAGCGCCGGAGAGCTGTTGGACCTGCTCGCCCCTCCGCAGGGGAGCACCCCGCCCGCGCACACTCCGCCCTCGTACACGCCGACCGCGTACGCACCGGCCCCGTATGCACCGGCCGCCCTGCCGGCCCACCCGCCGCACGGCGTGGCCACTCCCCCGCCCGCCGGCATCGCACCCTCTCCCGCCCCCGCGACTCCCGCGACTCCACCTCAGCCCGGCCACACGACGCCCCCACCGCAGCCCGGCCAGGCGACACCCCCGCCCCAACCCGGCCACGCGACACCCCCACCGCAGGCTGCCGCGGCATCTCTCCCCACCGTCTCCGCGCCTTCGCCCTATCCCCCGTACCCGGCCTCGCCGCCTCCGCCCGCGCCGCAGGGGTTCGGGCCGCCGGGGTTCGGGCCATCGGCGGCCGCGGGTGAGGCGGCGCCCGGGGGGCAGGAGTTCCTGGCGATGGACCACAAGAACGCCGTCGTCGCCGACGCGCACGGTATCTCCCTCGGAATCAACGGCCACCCCGTCGACTTCCCCTGGTCCGCCGTCCGCGCCGTCACCCACAGCGAGTCGGGGCGCGGCCTCGCCCTCACCATCACGCTCCACTTTCACGACGGAGCCACACGTTCCTGCCGCATCACCACACGCAACGAGGACGAACTGGACGACTGGATCGAGCAGTTGACCCTCGTGGTCGAGCGCTTCCTCGGCCAGGGACGGCAGTGAGCCGCAGTGCGGCGGCAGCGGGGCCGCGGTAAGGCCGTGCCGGCGGAGCGGCTCAGCCGTCGCAGCAGCTCTCCGCGCCCTCCGCGGGCAGCGGCTGCTCGGTCCAGATGACCTTGCCCTCGGCGGTGTAGCGCGTGCCCCAGCGTTCGGCGAGCTGAGCCACGAGGAAGAGGCCGCGTCCGCCCTCGTCCGTCGTGCGGGCCCGCCGCAGACGCGGGGATGTGCTGCTGCCGTCCGTCACCTCGCAGATCAGCCGGTGATCGCGGATCAGTTGCAGCCGGATGGGGGCGCCGCCGTACCGGACGGCGTTGGTGACCAGTTCGCTGACGATCAGCTCTGTGGTGGGCACCTGCTCGAACAGGCCCCACTTCTTGAGCTGTTCGGTCACGGCCCCGCGGATCCGGGGGACCTCGGCCGGGTCGGCCGCCACGTCCCAGTGCACCGTGCGTTCCGCGTCCAGGGCACGGGTGCGGGCGACGAGCAGGGCGATGTCGTCGCCGGGACGGTCGGGCAGCAGGGCGTCCAGGACGGCCCGGCAGGTCTCCTCCGGCGAATCGGCGAGCGGCCGTGTGGCACCCAGGGTGCGGCGCAGCAGACTGAGCCCTATGTCGAGGTCCTGGCCGCGTTGCTCGATGAGCCCGTCGGTGTAGAGGACGATCCGGCTGCCCTCGGGCACCTCGATCTCGCAGTGCTCGAAGGGCAGGCCGCCCAGCCCCAGCGGCGGGCCCGTGGGCACGTCCACGAAGTCGACGGTGCCGTCGGGCAGCACGAGGGCGGGAGGGGGGTGGCCGGCCCGGGCGAACGCGCAGCGCCGGGACACCGGGTCGTACACCGCGTACAGGCAGGTGGCGCCGATGATCCCGTCGTTTCCGCCGCCGTCGGCGTCCAGGCGGGCGACCAGGTCGTCGAGATGGGTGAGGAGTTCCTCGGGCGGCAGGTCGAGGGCGGAGAAGTTGTGTACGGCGGTGCGCAGCCGGCCCATGGTGGTGGCGGCGTGCACCCCGTGGCCGACGACGTCACCCACGACGAGAGCCACCCGGGAGCCGGACAGCGGGATGATGTCGAACCAGTCGCCGCCCACACCGGCCTGCGCGGGCAGGTAGCGGTGGGCGACCTCGACGGCGTCCTGGACGGGCATGCCCTGCGGGAGGAGGCTGCGCTGCACCGCCAGGGCCATGGTGTGCTCGCGGGTGAAGCGGCGGGCGTTGTCGATGCAGACCGCGGCCCGGCCGACCAGCTCGCCCGCGAGCCACAGGTCGTCGTCCTCGAACGGGCCGGACCGCTCGGCACGGAAGAAGCTGACCACCCCGAGGGTGACACCGCGGGCCCGCATGGGCACGGTGATCAGCGAATGCATTCCGGACGCGAGGAGCTTCCGGCTGCACTCCTGGTCGTTGGCCGCCCAGTCCACGGCCCGGTTCAGATCGGGTTCGAGCACGGGGTTCCCGGTCTGCAGGCAGCGCTCCTGCGGTGAGGCGGGGAGCCAGCCGACCTCCTCGCCGACGGCGCAGAGCGGCGAGCCCGGGCGTGCCGCCCCGAGCGCCACGCGCCGCAGACTCTCGCCGATGGCGACGGGTTCCTCGCCGCTCAGGACCGAGTCGGGCAGGTCGACGGTGACGAAGTCGGCGAACCCCGGCACCGCCGTCTCCACCAGCTCCTCCGCCGTGCGGGTCACGTCGAGGGTCCGGCCGATGCCCACGCTGGCGTCGTACAGCAGTTCCAGTCGTTTACGGGCGAGCAGGGCGAGCCGGCCGACCCCCGGCTCACCCAGGAGCAGCAGCCCCACGTGGGTGTGGGGGATCTCGTCCCCGGGAGGCGTCGGTGCGGTGGCGGTGGCCTGGGCGGGCGGCGGGGTGACGGGTTCACTCCGGTCCGCCGGGGGAAGGGCGTCGCTGCCCGCGGGGGGAACGGTCCGGCCGTGATCCGCCAGGGGCACGCCCCGACCCTGATCCGCCCCGGGCCTCTGGCCGGGACCCCGGTCAGGCCCCCGGTCAGGCCCGCGGCCGGGCGCCCGCTCGGGCCGGGGCGCCGATGGCCGGGGCCTGCCACGGACCTGGCCCCCTGTCCCGGTCCGGTCCTCCTCGAGCAGCGCCGTCGGGCCCGAGGCCGCCACCGCCGCGGTGGGTCGCCGCGGTGCCGCGACCGTCGGTGACGGCGTCGACGAATCGGTCACCGGCGTGCGGGCGTGGCACGGCTCGGGTCCGGCGGGCGCCGGGATACGCCACTGAGGCCCGGCGGCGATGGCGGCTTCCACGACGATTCCGGCCTCGCCGGAGGCCGCACACACCTCGCGGCAGAGCAGTACCGCGGTCCGGCCGTCGGAGAGGGTCACCTCGGTGGCCACCTGGTGCGGGGCGGCGATCAGCTCCTGCGCTCTCTCCCGGAGGACGGCCCGGTCGGCGGGGCCGATCAGGGCCTCGGCCGGGGCCGGGCAGGGCAGGGGCTCCCCGAGTGGTCCGGTGGGTCCACCGGCGGCCCGCCGGGTGTGGAGGAACGCGGCGAGCAGTTCGCGCTCGCGCCGCGAGGACTGTTCGAGCAGCCGTTGCTCGATCTCTCCGGCGGCCTGTTGCACGAGGGGCAGCATCGTCGGATCCGAATGCCGCCGGAAGCAGGTGAGATCCAGTACGCCTTCGACGCGGCCGCTGAGCGGATCACGGATGGGCGCGCCGGCGCAGGCCAGCAGGCGCATGCAGTCGGCGAAGTGCTCGCGGCCCAGGACGTAGACAGGGCGCCGTTCGGCCAGTGCGGTGCCGACGGCATTGGTGCCCGCGCTGGACTCGGGGAAGCCGAAGCCCCGGACGACCTGTGCCGCGTCCAGGTGCCTGTTCAGCTCCGCGCCGCCGCCCCGGCGCGACAGCACGCGCGCCCGTGCGTCGGTGAGGATGACACTCACCGGTGGCCAGTCCAGCGCGGCCTCCAGCCGGTCGAGGACCGGGGCCGCGGCACTCAGCAACCGCCCGTCCTGGTCCAGGTCCTGCTCGCAGGTGAGGACGAGCTGGTCGGGGACGAGCCCCAGCGACCTGCACCGCTGCCAGGAGGTCAGGATCGGGGTCCTGACGATTCCCCCCGTGTCCTCGATCCGCTCTCCCGCGAGGAACCGTTCGTAGACAGCGGCGAGACCGCCACTGTCATCCCAGCCGACCGCCAACTGGATCACTCCCTCCCCGTACAGGCGTACGAGATGGCAACCAGTATGCAGGATTATCCCGACATTTATTACTCAGCTTTAACAATTACGACATTCAACATGTTTACCTTGTTTCATCCATTTTGCACGGCCCCTCTCCACCCCCTCCTCTCCACCCCCCTCCTCGCCGTCGCCCGCCCTGCCGTCGTTCGGGTACGCGAAGCGCCGCACGTGAAGCGCCCCCCTGCGCGCTCCTGCGGGTTCCCCTTTCGGTGGCCGAGGGCGAGCAGGTGGCCACCGCTGCTTTGGACCAATCGCGGGCGGCGCCGATAGGATCCGCGGTGTGGTCGAACTCGCCGAACTCATCAGGGACTTGAGGCATGAGCTGAACGAGGCGCTGACCGGCGGCCCGGCCGGCCCGGTGCGGTTCGAGCTCGGGCCGGTGGAGATCGAGGCCACCGTCGCCGTGGGGCGGAAGGGCGGGGCCGGCGGCAAGGTGCGGTTCTGGGTCGTGGAGGCCGGCGGGGACGGGCAGTTCGAGACGTCGCGGACCCATCGGATCAGCCTCACCCTGCAGCCGAGGCTGGTCGCCCCGGACGGAGCGCGGCGCGGTGTCCTGATCTCGGGAGACGAGACCGACGGGGAGCGCTGACATGCCGGGGCCGCCACAGCCGTGGTTCCGGCTTCTCGACCCCCTGACGTGTGCGGACGTGTGGCCGTACCCTGGTCGGCACGGGCAGTGGGAACGCGGTGACGGCTGGTGACGACGGGGGAGGTCACAAGCGTGGAAGGGCGCAGTCCTGCGCGGGTTCGCAATGAGTTGGTGGCCGGCGTCGTCGACGTGCTCCAGGAGTCGGCCACGATGCGGCACACGACCAGCGCCGACTTGTTGGTGACCATGCTGGGCCAGGAACTGGACGCGCCGGTGGAGCCGTTACGGGGGGAGACGCTGCGTCCGTGGCTGCTGCACCTCGTCGAGAGCTGCGCGCGGGTTCCCGACGGGCTGTCCTGCCTGGTGCGTTGCCTCGGCTACGTGGAGCAGCGGTCCGCCGGGGTGACGGCGCTGCGGCGCCTGGTGGACGAGTGGGAGGCGGTCGACTTCTTCGAGGGTGCCGATCTGCACCCCCTGCGGCCGGTCCTGCTGGAGCTGCGCTCGGCCTCGGCGCTGGCGGCGATGGCCCGCCGGGCCAGCCGGTCACGCACCCAGGAGCTGCCCTCGTGGTGCGACACGGGCTGGACCGTCTTCCTGCGGCTGGCCGGTGACAACGCGGCGGCGAAGGAGCTGCCCGTGAGCATGGCGTTCCTGTCCCTGGCCGCCGACCAGTTCGTCGAGGACGGGCAGATGGAGGCGGCCGAAGTGCTGCGCCGCTGGAACCGCCGGCAGTCCCGTGCCTGGCGGCTGGAGGACCAGCTCGCCCAGTGGCAGCGCGGCAGTGTCACCGAGCCGGCCGTCTCGCTGATGCCGGCGTATCTGATGATCCAGTTCGAGCCGGACGGCGTGGACCCCGACCGGTACTACCTCTCCCACTGGCGGCAGTCGGACTCGGAGGGCTGGCACCCGGTCCCGGGCGAGACGCTGCACCTGCACCGCAGCCAACTGCCCACCGAGGTCGAGACGTTGATCGAGCAGACCGAGGAGCGCTGGTCCGACCTGCGGCAGCCCGTGGTGCTCGAGTTCATCCTGCCGTGGGAGCTGCTGGGGGAACCGGTCGAGTGGTGGCACAAGGAGTCGGACTCCGGCTCGCCCACTCCCCTGGTGATGGACTACACGGTTCTCGTCCGCAGTTTCGAGCGGCTGCGCAAGGCCGCCTGGCACCGGCCCTGGCACAACAAGTGGCGTCAGTACAAGGACCGACCGGCGGACACGCACTCGTACTGGAACCGGCCCGGCCACTCGCACTTCCACCTGGAGCGGGAGCTGAAGGAGGACGAGAACGCCGTATGCCTGGTTCTCAGCGAGCCGCCCGGTACGGATTCCGCCACCGGCCGCCAGGAGTACCTCGCGGGGCTCAGAGCCGGGGTGCCGGCCATGATCTGGCATCGCGGCGACTGCTCCGATCCGGCCTTCAAGGAGGCGGTGGCGGACATCGTGCAGGACCGGGGACTGGGCGGACTGCTGGAGCGGGCCGGAAGATGGCGCAAGGACGCGCTGGCCATGGGGCCGGAGGGGTGGGACAACCACGTGGGACGCCATCTGGCGATCCTGCTCGACGACCCGGAGCGCAGGCCCGGCCCGCCGGGCCCCCACCATGCGCCGGTGCGCCAGTGACCGGGGCGGCCGGGGGCACGGGCGCACGGACCGCCCGCCTGCGCGGGGAGGTGCCCGGAATGAACCAGCGTGCCTCCGCCGGCCCGCTTCCGCGCCACGCCGGCCCTCCTGCTTCCGGCATGCTTTTGCACACGCCTCGCGCGAACCGCCGTGCGCACTTGCTCGGGGAGTGGACGCGCTGCGAGGCTTTCCCCGTGGCTGTCACGCCTGCCTGGAGTCCGCGCGACTCCGCGACACTCCCGCCGTCACCTCGACGCCTGCCGCCACATCGACGCCTGCCGTCACTACGATGCTCGCCATCACCTCGACGTACGCCGTCACCACGCTGCTCGCCGTCACCTCGACGCCTCTCGTCACCACGATGCTCGCCGCCAGCCCGACGCCTGCCCTCACTCCGACGCCTTGAGAGCACCCATGCACGATGACGACGGGCTACGGCCGGCACAGGCCGCGCGGACACGCCGGGAGGCCGCTCAGGTTCTGAGCCGGCTCGGACGGCCGGACGGACCGCACCCCGCGGAGGCGGTTCTCGTCGTCGACGCCCATCAGACGATGCGGGTGTGGGACCGGGCGGTCCGCAGCGACCTGGTCGACCAGCTGGAGCGGACGGAGAACCTCACCCGGGTGCGGGTGCTGCCCCTGCTCGGGACCGACGAGACGGACCCGGCGCGGGTGGGGCTCCAGGAGCCGCTCGGCGCGGCCCCGGCGGGCACCCACCGGGTGGTGCTGGTGGTCACCGACGGTCTGGCGGCCGGCTGGCGGCTCGGCGCGGTGCAGCCGCTGCTGCGCACCTGGGGGAGCACGGACCCCGTCGCCGTGCTGCACCTGCTGCCGCCGCACCTGTGGTTCCGCACCGGGCTGAACGTGAGCCGCGTGCGCATCCGCGCGGCCCGGGCCTGGGCGGCCAACCGCGCCTGGGAATGGGAGGAGCGCGAGGCCCCGGCCGGGTTACCCGGCGCCGGCGACTCCGAGGGCGAGACCGAGGGGGATGCCGTCGTCGTCCCCGTGCTCGCCCTGACCGGCCGCTGGGCCGGCGCCCTGACCCGTCTGGTCGCGGGGCCGGAGCACCAGTGGCTGGACCTGTCCGCCATCCGGGCGCAGGCGTGGAAGAGCCGGCCCGACGCGGCGCGCGCCCTCCCCTGGGCGGAGGACGTGCCCGATCCGGACAGCACGGTGCCCGCCGCGGTCCGGGTCTCCGACTTCCGGGCGGCGGCCAGTCCCACCGGTTTCGCGCTCGCCACCCGGCTCGCCGCCGCGCCGCTGAGCCTGCCCGTCATCCAGCGGATCGTCGCGACGACCCCGGACGCGGGCCCGGTGCACGTCTCCGAACTCCTGATGAGCGGTCTGGTCCGGCCCACCGGGACGAGCGGGGAGGGCGCGGCGGACGTGGCCTTCATCTTCGCTCCCGACGTCCGGGAGGAGCTCCTGGCGCTGGGACGCCGCAGCGCCACCGCACGGGTCCTGCACGACGTACGCGCGGTCCTGGCCGAGGACACGCCGGCCGGATCCCTGTTGCCACCCCCCGCCGAACCCCTCGACACCCTGGCGATGCCACGCGTCAACCGGCGCAACATCGCCTTCCTCCGCGTGGAGCTGACCGCTCTGCGGGCCCTGTCGGGACGCTACGACCAGCGTGCCGCGATGTTGGCGAAGGTGCTGAGCTGGCACGATCGGCGATACGCGGTGAGCCTGGAGAAATCGCCACGTACCGCCTCGGGACACGCGCACTCCGATTCGGCCCCGGCGGTGGTCGAACACGGTGCTACGACTGAACCCCGGACCGCTTCCGAAGGAGCCTCTCAGATGTCGACGACACCCCAGCGGACAGCGGAGGGGGACCGCACCACACAACCGCGCGTCTGGGGGAATCTGCCGCCCCGGAATCCGAACTTCACCGGCCGCAGCGAGCTGCTGGAACTGCTCGCCCAGCGGCTGCGCGAAGGCACGACGACGGTGCTGCCGGAAGCGATCCACGGCATGGGCGGCGTCGGCAAGACACAGCTCGCGATCGAGTACGCCTACCGGCACCAGGCCGAGTACGACGTCGTGTGGTGGATCCCCTCGGAGCGGCCCGGGCAGATCGGCCAGGCCCTGGTGGAACTGGCCCAGCGGCTGGGCCTGGTGACCACCACGGAGGCGAACATCGCGGGCCCCGCCGTGCGCGAGGCGCTGCGCGAGGGACGGCCGTACTCCCGGTGGCTCCTCATCTTCGACAACGCCGACAACCCGGAGCAGGTCCGCCACTACTTCCCGCAGGGGGGCAACGGCACGATCCTCGTCACCTCCCGCAACCGGCGGTGGGGGCAGGTCGGCGGTTCCCTGGAAGTGGACGTGTTCACCCGCGAGGAGAGCAAGGAGCTGCTGCGCCGCTCCGGGCCGCCGCTGAGCGACGCCGAGGCGGACCGGCTGGCCGAGGCTCTGGGCGACCTGCCGCTGGCGCTGGAACAGGCCGCGGCCTGGCGGGCGGAGACCGGGATGCCCGCCTCCGAGTACCTGCGGCTGTTCGAGAACAAGCGCATGGAGCTGCTGGAGGTGGCGCCGCCGCCGGACTACCAACTCCCCGTCGCCGCCGCGTGGAACGTCTCCCTCGACCATCTGGAGACCCGAAGTCCGGCCGCGCTACGGCTGTTGCAGCTGTGCTCCTACTTCGCCCCGGACCCGATCTCCCGGTCCATCTTCTCCGGCCTCGGCAACAGCAGCATCTTCCCCGAACTGGACGCGGCGCTGAACGACCCGATGAGGCTGGCCCGTGCGATAAGGGAGGTGAACCGCTACTCGCTCGCCCGCATCGACCACCGTACGAACTCCATCGAGATGCACCGGCTGGTGCAGCTCGTGCTCAACAACCGCATGAGCCTGGAGGAACAGTCCCGTATGCGCCACGGGGCACACACCCTGCTGGCCGCCGCGGACCCCAGGACCCCCCAGGACCCGGCGAGTTGGCCCCGCTACTCCGAGCTCTACAGCCACGTCATCGCCTCCGAGGCGATCAAGTCCGATCAGCCCTGGGTGCGCCAGCTGGTCAGGAACGTCGGCGAGTACCTCTACTGGTGGGGCGACCACGAGGTGTCGCTCGACTTCTCCGAGCAGGCGTGGGAGGCCTGGCTGGAAATCTTCGGCGAGGAGGACCAGCAGACGCTGCTCATGGGGCAGAAGCTGTGCTTCCTGTACTGGGTGGTCGGACGCTTCGACGACGCGGCCCGTCTGGTGAGCCACCTCAGAGAGGTCTACGAGCGCACCGCCCCCGCGGACCGCGAGGACACCCGGGAGGACGCGCTCGACGCGCTTCAGCTCGAAGCCGCCGTGCGCCGGGTGGAGGGCAGGTTCGCCACCGGAGCGGAGCTCGACCGGATCGCCTACGAACGGGCGCACCGGGCGTTCGGCGAGGACGACCCCACCACGCTCAACACCGCCCACAACCTCAGTGTGAGCCTGCGGCTGATCGGCGAGTTCCAGCAGGCCCTGGAGCTCGACCGGCGGACCCTCGCCCTGAAACTGCGCCTGTACGGGCGCGAGGGCCGCACGACCCTGCACTCGGAGACGCACGTCGCGATCGACGTGCGGGAGACGGGGGACTACATCGGGGCCCGCGCCCTGCAGGAGTCGGTGCTCAGCGGCTACCGGACCGTGTTCGGCCGGGGCAACCCGGCGACGGTGGAGGCGATGCGCCAGCTCAGTGAGGCCTGCCGCAAGGAGGGCGACCACGTGCGCGCGCTGGAGCTGGCCACCGAGGCGCACGCGCAGTTCACCCGCCGCTACGGCGAGACCCACCCCCAGTCGCTGGCGGCGGCCCTGACCCTGTCGGTGGCGCTGCGCCAGAACGGCGATCTGGAGGCGGCCCGGACACGGGGCGTCAAGGTGTGCGAGGGATACCGTCAGATCTACGACCCGTACCACCCGCACGCGCTGTCCGCGGACGTCGACCTCGCCGTGACCCTGCGTCTGCTCGGCCGGCCCGACGAGGCCCGGCGTCTCGACGAGGCGGCGCTCGCCTCGCTCACCGACCGGCTCGGCGCGGGCCACCCGCTCGCGCTCGTCTGCGCCATCAACCTGGCCAGTGACCTGGCCGCGCTCGGGGAGCACGAGGAGGCGCGGCGCCGGAGCGAGGACTCGCTGGCCCTGTGCCGGGTCACCTTCGGGCAGGACCATCCCACCACGCTGGCGTGTGCGGCGAATCTGTCGCTCGACCTCATTTCCGTCGGGGCGGAGGCCCAGGCCGCCACCCTGCGGGAGGACACCCTGGAGCGCATGGAGCGGGTGCTCGACGTGCCCCGGCTGCAGAGCGAGTCGGGCACCCGGCACGCGGCCACCGTGCAGTTCAGGAACCGTGAGCGGGCCAACTGCGACATCGACCCGCTGCCGCTGTGACCGGCCGCGCGGCCGCCCCGCCGGGCGGCCGCGCGACATCCGGAAGGCGCGACGGCCCCTAGCTCTGCGCCGCCCCGCCGGACCCCAGCCAGTCCGCCAGGTCCACGGGGTCCGCGCGGCGGCCCGTCGCGGCCTCCAGGGCGTCCTGGAGGGCGCGGGCCCGTTCCGGGTGGCGGAGCAGCAGCCGGGACGCTGCGCGGTGGGCGGGGTCGTCGGCCAGGGCCCGGCCCAGGCCCGCCCAGGCGGACACGGGCGCGCCCTCGCGGGTCAGCCGGTCCACGTGGGCGGCACGGGCTCCGGCGCTGTCGCCGCGGGCCAGCAGGACGTCGGCCGGGTCGGCGCCGTCGACTCCCCCGGCGTCCCCGTCGTAACCCGCGGCGTCGTGCCGCCAGGGTCCGTCGGGGTCGCCGAGGTGGTGACGGGCCAGGACGGCCGCGCCGTCCAGGAAGCGCGCCTCGGTGTCCGGCGCCAGGATCGGTTCGGCGGCCAGGGAGGACGGAGGCCGGGCGGCACGCCGCTGCCAGGCGCGCACCGCCTCGTCGACGGCGGCGGCCGGCGGCCGCAGGTGGTGCGCCCGCCAGCGGGCAAGGTGGTCCTCGGCGGCCTCCTGGGCCAGTCGCAGCTCGGCCGCCGGGACCTCGTCGGCCATCCACTCGGCGCACCGTGCGTGCAGGCTCTCGACGACGCGGTGCCCGAGCGGTGTCAGCTGCTCGTGTCCGCGGACCGCGTTCAGGGTGGACCACACCTGGGTGCGCCACAGCGCGAACTCGAAGTGGGCGGTCGGGGCATGGGCCGGGGCGGCGGCCTGCCGGTGTGCCCGCCAGAACCGGGTCACGCCGAGGAAGGCGTAGATGCCCTGGAGCAGGCCGCCCAGGGGGCGGGGGTCGTCGCGCCAGGGGGCGTACAGCAGGTGTTCCGGGGACGACGGCTCCGGCGGTGGCACGGTCAGTGGCTCCAGGTGCATCAGGCCGCCGAGCTTGGTGTGCTGGAACTCGTGGACGAGGGTGGCGGCGAGCTGGGCGACGTCGTCCGGCCGGGATGCCGTGAGGGCGCCGAAGGCGTCGCCGGCGGTGCTGCTGTGCGGCCGAAAACGTTCTCTCGACGCGGTGGGGGTCAGCGACATCAGCCCCCGTCGCATGGCCTCGGCGCTCTCCGGGTCGTCACGCAGCACCGTGTCCCACGCGTCGGCGAGGAGCGACCGCCACAGCTCCGCCTCCGGCTCCGGCAGCGGGCGCGGCTCACTCGGGCGGGGGAACGTCCGGTAGGGATCGAGGTCCTCCAGCACCAGGGTCTTCGCGGCCTCGCCCGAGCCCAGGGTCAGCAGGCGTCTCGGGTGCCAGCCGGGGACGCGGACGTCCCACGGCGGCGCGACCTCCACCACGCCGCCCGCGCCGCTGATCCGCAGGTGGCCCTCGTCTCCCGTGACGCGGGCGGTGCTCCACGCCCTCCCGTCCGGCAGGACCGCGCAGCCCAGGGTCGGCAGCGGCACCAGTCCGCCCCGCACGGGAACGGTGATCGAGAAGTCGAGTCCGGCCCTGGCCGCCGCGGCGGCGGCCAGGGCCGCGAGATGCCCGACGACCACCCATCGCGGCGCCTCCTCGTAGGCCCGCCCCCTGGTCCGGCGCACCGCGAGCGACACCCACATCCCGGTGTTCGGGGACATCAGGACGTCCTCGAACGCCTCGGGCGACCGGTGCTGGGCGCGGGTCAGCAGGGTCCAGGCCTCCGCGTACCCGACCGGGTCCGGCCGCCGCGCGGGCGGGGCGCCGCGGGACAGTTCGTCGTCCAGTGCGCGCAGCAGCAGCAGGCGGCGGCTGCGCTCGGCGTTCAGCAGTTCCGCGACCACCGCACCGTCGCCGTCGCCGCGGGCGAGAGCGAGGACACCGGCTTCCGAGAGCCGGTGGAACGGCAGGTGGTCCCGCCGTACGACGTCGTCCCGTACGTGGTGCCCCTGTGCGTGGTCCCCCCGTTGCGTGGCCTCAGCAGCCACGGATTCCCCACTGCACCGTTCCGATCACCTCATCGCGTCAGTCGAAGCGGGACGGGTTGTACGACAGCGTGATGGCCTGCGGGCCGTCGATGTGGTGCAGCAACTGCTCCAGCGACCCGGTGAAGGCCGGACCGTCCATGGACCGCAGCGCTTCCAGTGAGATCCCCGAGAGATCGACGAGATCGGACTCCACGGCAGGCATCGTCTGTTCCACGGCTGCCAAGTCCCCTCCCGTACACGCGAGTCGTCACCGTCGGTGCCCTCATCCATGATGACCCAGCGCGGCACAAGTCGAAACCCCGTTTCCCGGCCGCGCCGCGAGATCAAGTCAGCTGTAGAGCCGGGCCAGTTGGGCGGCGGCCTCGTCCACACGGTCCGCCTCCGCCGACGACCCCTCCAGCAGGCGTACCGCTTCGAGGAGTTGGTCGAGGGTGCCGGGGTAGCGCAGACAGGTGCGCACGATGCCGTAGACGTCCATCCGCAGCCGGGGATCGCGGGGGCTGTTTGCCGCGACCCGGTCGCTGATGCTCTCCAGGAGGAGGGCCGTGCCGTTCGGGCTGCGCAGGGTCGGGAGTGCGGTCAATGCGTCCACGAGAGCGACGAGTTGGCGCAGAGGGACGTCGGGAGGCAGGGAGGCGAGGACGGGGACCGGGCGGCGAAGGCCGTGAGGGCTGTGCGGATCAAGCGGTCCGCGCGGGGCGTGTGAGGTGTCCGGGGCGTGCGAGGTGTTCGGGGCGTGTGAGGTGTGCGCGCCGGCGGCGCGGGCCAGGGCGTCGCGTGCGGGAAGTCCGGCGCGCTGCTGGAGCAGCTCCAGTTCGTCCGGGGAGAGCCAGTCGTACCAGCGTTCCACCCGGCGGGCCGCGAGCCTTCCCAGGCCGTCGGCGCGGTGATGGGCGCTCAGCACACCGATCACGGCTCCGTCGCACCAGACGGCCGCGCCCGACATCCCCTCCCAGGGGGAGCGCTCCGGTTCGACGTCGGCGGGCGGTACGGCCACGGCCAGTTCGAGGGTGCCCTCGCGGCGGTTGGACAGCACGGAGACCGTGCCGGAGACATGGCAGGAGTCCCGGTACTGGCTCGGCGAGCCGTCGTCGAGCGGACGCACGGTGTCCTGGCGGAGTTTGAAGCGGGGGAAGCCCATCGCCGTGAAGGGCAGCACCACGTCGGTGCCGGGCACCGCGGCCCAGCGCGGCGGATCGGCGGCGGGAGCGCCGGGCGGCACGTGCTTGAGCTCCAGCAGGGCCACGTCCGCCGTCTCGGCCAGCAGTACGACGTGGGCGTCGGCGCTCCACTCCCCCGGCTGGTCGGCGTCGAAGCGCACCCGCAGCGCCGCCACCGGGCCGGTCACGACGTGCGCCGCCGTCAGCACGAAGGACTCGCCCACCCGGTAGCCGGAACCCCGTCGGCCGGGCAGTCCGCCGTACCGCCCGACCAGTATCTCGGCGACGCGCGCCGCCTCCAGTCCCCGTCCCCCCGAGCCGCTCACGCGGGTCCCCTACCCCTCCCGCCCCGGGCGTACGCGAGACCCGTGACGTCGTAGGACGGGTTCACGACGCCGAACGCACCGTCCGCCGCCGACGAGGGACGGCGCACGGGTCAGGGGCGCGTGCCGACTTCGGCGTGTGCGGTGTGGTCGAGTGTCCACCGGTGCTCGATCTCGAAGCGGGAACCGGTGCGTCGTTCGACCACCACCTCGGCCGAGGCCCTTTCGCTGTTGGTGCAGGTGGCCGTCGCTCCGTCCGGATCGGTGTAGCCGAGCGTCACGCACTCGCCCGGGTCCTGGCGTACCTCGATCGACAGCCGGCGCCGTCCGACCCGGCCGCGCACGGACCACTCCGGCAGACCGATCCGGGCCTTGAACAGCGGCGCGGCGAGCAGCGGATCGGCCGGCCAGTCCCGTCCGCCGACGCGTAGTCGGAGCAGGGGCAGCGGTGGCAGCAGGCGCATTCCGGGGCGCCGCGCGACGGCGGCGACCACCTCCAGGACGTCCCCGCCGCCGAGCCCGGCGTGCAGCCAGGCCCAGCGCCGGGCGTTGCCGTGACCCGCGATACGGGCGACCGCGCCCGTGGCTCCGGCCAACTCCAGTCGCTCTGCCCCGACTTCGATGAAGCCGTCGAAGCCCGCGTCGGGTGCGGGTACGATCTGCGCCGCCGGCAGGACCGCCCGTTCCCAGGCCCAGCGAGGGAACGTGTACAGGGGGGCGCCGGCCTCGTGGACGTCCAGTCGCCATCGGATCCGTCCCGCGTGTCCCGCCAGGCGGGTCCGCGAGGCGAGCACGTCCGCGGACGCGAAGTAGACCTCGCCGGAGTCGGCCTGCTCCGACCCGGTCTGCTTCGGTCCAGCCGCGCCTGCCGCCCCAGCCGCCCCGGCGCCGATCCGCCCGGCGCCGGCCTGCCCGGAGTCGATCGGTTCGGAGTCGGCCTGCCCGGAGTCGATCGGTTCGGAGTCGGCCTGCCCGGACCCGACCGGCTCGGCTCCGGCCGTGAACCGCTCGGTCACCGGGGGGCCGCCGGGAGGGAAGACCGAGATCCAGCCGTGGGCCCGTGCCGGGCCCGGTGAGCCGTCCGGCGGGGTGACGACCTCGTGGTGGATCCACACTCCGGTGCCGGTCCGCGGGTCGGTCAACGTCGCGTACCAGACCTCCAGCCGGCCCGGCCGGCCCCGCAGCCGCGGTGGGTAGAGGCGGGCGACGTCGTCCTGCTTCCGTTTCATCGGCTCTCTCTCAGCGCGTTCTTCAGGACGACCCGGCGGCCGGCGGTCGAACCGTCCGGTGCCGGAGCCCCGTAACGCACCGCCACGCCCGCCTCGGCCGCGCGGGCCACGATGTGCGGGCAGGCACGTTCGGCCAGCGCGGCGACGGTCAGGGACGGGTTGACGCACAGCGAGGTGGGCACCGCGGCCGCGTCGGTGACGAACAGGCCGGGGTGGCCGCGCAGTTCGTTGTGCTCGTCCAGCGCGGAGCTCGCGGGGTCGTCACCCATCCGGCAGGAGGACAGTGGGTGGGCGGTGAGCGAGCCGACCACCTCGTTCCACGGGCGTACCCGGGCGAGCCGGTCCCGCTCCAGTACCGCTCGCGCCTCGGCGTCGGCGGCGCCCCAGCCGCGCAGGGTGTTGGCGGTGGGCCGGTAACGCAGGCTCGACAGGCCCACCGAGGACGCGACGCGGGTGAAACTTCCGGTGGCGGGTGGCGCACCGAAGACACCCTCGTTGTCGTCCTCGGTCATGGCCAGCACCGACAGCCAGGACCGCCACCGCCCCCGCAGCTCCTTCTTCTCCACCCCGAACCAGCCGGAGTCCGGATGGTCCGTGGCCTGCGCCAGGATGTTGGTGATGCCGGGGAAGTAGATCTGCTGCAGGGAGAAGCGGGTGAACTCCGGTGCCCGCGGGTCGAGTCGGTCGAAGGACATCGACCCGATCGGCTTGCCCACGGGAAACGCCTCGTACGGTGTGCCGGGCGCCCGCTCCAGGCCCAGCAGATCGCGGACCTTGGACTCGTCGACGTCGGCGATGGAGACCCGGTCGCCGTTTCCCGAGAAGTACCGGCCGACCGCGCCCGGCACCCCGCCGAGCAGCGCGGCCGAGCGCCGCAGCAGCACGGGCGTGCCCAGGGCGCCGCCGGCGAGCACCAGCACCTTGGTCTCGATGGTGCCCGCGGCCACCGGCACCCGGTAGTCGTCCGCGTCGAGGACGGTGTAGGCGACCCGGTAGCGGTAGCCGGGCGTGGTGGCCGGGGCGATCGTCTGCACCTCGTGCAGGGCCCGGATCTCGGCGCCCGCCGCGGTGGCGGCCGGAAGGTAGTTGAGCAGCATCGAGCGCTTGGCGTCGAAGTGGCAGCCGCTCAGCATCCAGTTGCAGTTGGTGCAGCGGTCCAGGTCGACGGCGACCGGGACCGGATTGCAGGTGCGTCCGGCGCGGGTGCACGCGGCGGCGAACAGACCTCCTGGATAGGGGACTTGGTCCCACCGCGGGAGGGCTACCGGCAGGGTCTCCTCGACCCGGTCGTACCAGGGATCCAGCGACGCGCGGGTGAGCGACGCGGGCCACAGCCGGTGGCCGAGGCTGCCCCGGCGGTCGAAGACGAAGCCGGGCGCGCGCAGTGAGGCGGCGAAGTACACCACGCTGGAGCCGCCGACGCAGTTGCCGGCGACCACGGTGATGCCGTCGCCCTGCACCAGGTCGACCGTGCGGGTGTAGCTTCCCATGCGCAGGTCGTGGGCGTAGTCCGCGGACCGCAGGTGTGGTCCGCGTTCGAGGACGACGACCCGCGCTCCGCCGGCGGCCAGGTGGTAGGCGGGGATGGAGCCGCCGAATCCGCTGCCGACGACCAGCACGTCGGTACGTTCGGTGACGGTCATGCCGGGCTGCCTCCCGTGGTGGTCCGTGGGTGTTCCCGCGCGAGCCGTCTGCCGTACGAGTACCGCGGGAAGCGCCAGAGCCCGTCCGGGTCCGGCGCCGGGAAGCGCAGCCAGGCCAGGCCGGGGTGGCGCTCGCCGATCGCCTCCGTGGTGTGCAGGTGGGCCGCGGTGTCGAAGGCTGCCGCGCTGAACAGGGCCAGCAGGACCCAGATCTTCTGGTCCGTCTCGGCGGGGCGCAGCAGCGTGGCGGCCAGTTCGGTGCGGTCGGCGAAGTCCAGTGCGGTGAAGGCGGGCCGAGTGGGCGGCAGCACGCGCCCCTTGGCGAGCGCGTAGGCCGTGGCCCGCGTGTTCAGCAGTACCGCCAGTTCGGGCAGGAGCGGGCCCAGCCCGAGTTCGGGCAGCCGCAGCAGGGCGATCGCACCGGCCTGTACCGCGCCGGCGCCGGGTGCCGCCCCGGCGACGGCCCGGTCGTCGGGGTACCGCTTCTCGCCCGGCACCATGGTGTCGGCGAACGCCTCCAGGGTGGCGACCACGCCGCCGCTCAGTGGCACCGCCGCCGCGGCGGCGGACGGCGCCGCGCGCGCGAGGGCGCCGGTGGTCACCGCGGCGAGGGCCCCGGCCAGACCGGCAATCAGCCGCCGCCGCGTCAGGAGGTCGCTCATGGGCGTGCGCCGGGGCACGGCAGGCCGGCGGGAAGGCGCACCGTCGTGCCGAGGGCCGCACGCGCGACGGCGTCGGCGAGCCGCGGATCGTACGGCCGCAGCACCCGGGCCGCGTGCGCGGGTGTGGCGGGCACTCCGGCCACGGTCAGGTGGCGCAGCCGCGCGCCGGCGCTTGCGGTGCTCTTGTCGAACCAGTAGCTGCCGTCCCAGCCCACCAGTTCGGTGCCGTGCGGCCGCGCCTGCACGCTCCAGCGGTCCAGCTGCCAGTAGCGGCAGGCGGGGACGGCGACGGCGAAGCGCGCCGGCTCGGCCAGCAGGAACCGCAGCGCACCGCCGTTGCTGACGGTGATGTCCCGTTTGGAGTACTCCACGCACAGCGGGTCGGTGCCGATCAGGCTCAGCGGGGGGCTCTCCCCCTCGCCGAAGTGATGGAAGGCGCAGTCGGCCCCGAACGCCGGGTCGGTGTAGCCGGAGACGGGGCCCGGACCCGGGCCCGCGGCGGCGTCGGCGGGCGTCGCACCGAGCGTCAGCGTCGTCAGTGCGACCAGGCCCGCGGCGACGGAACGGGGGGACGAAGCCATGGCAGGACCCTCTTGTGGTGGCGGCTGCGACCGGCGTTTGTTACTCGCCGGTCAGTTGGCGCCACATCCTGTTCGCGCGTCGTCTCCGGGGGCAAGACCCCGGCCCCAAGTCCTTCATGTCTTCACAGGACGGCACGATCGCCCCCGCGAACCGTCCTCGCGGGCCGGTCGCGCGCGTCGGTGCCGCCGCGGCCGGGCCGGCGGGCTCCACCGGTCGTCGGCCGGCTGCGAGGCGAGGCCCTGGTCGTGAAGGCGTCAGTCTCCGGAGGAGAAGGCCGAGTCGAAGGACTGGGCCGAGGGCTCGATCGCTCCGAGCGCGCGGATGAACCGCAGGGCGTCGGGGGCACCGACCATGCGGTCCATGCCCGCGTCCTCCCACTCCACCGAGATCGGCCCGTCGTACCCGATGGAATTGAGCATCCGGAAGCACGCCTCCCAGGGGACGTCCCCGTGCCCGGTGGAGACGAAGTCCCACCCGCGGCGCGGGTCCGCCCACGGCAGATGGGAGCCGAGGCGGCCGTTGCGCCCGTTGAACCGCTTGACCGACTCCTTGCAGTCCACGTGATAAATGCGGTCCTTGAAGTCCCACAGGAAGCCGACCGGGTCCAGGTCCTGCCAGACGAAGTGGGACGGGTCGAAGTTGAGCCCGAACGCCTCCCGGTGGCCGATCGCCTCCAGGGTGCGCACCGTGGTCCAGTAGTCGTAGGCGATCTCGGAGGGGTGGACCTCGTGGGCGAAGCGCACGCCGACCTCGTCGAAGACGTCGAGGATGGGGTTCCAGCGCTCGGCGAAGTCCGCGTAGCCGCGCTCGATCATCTCCGGCGGAACCGGCGGGAACATCGCCACGGTGTGCCAGATCGAGGATCCCGTGAAGCCGACGACGGTCTTCACCCCGAACGCGGCGGCCGCGCGCGCGGTGTCCTTGATCTCCCGCGCGGCGCGCTGCCGGACGCCTTCCGGCTCGCCGTCGCCCCAGATGCGGGCGGGAAGGATGCCGCGGTGGCGCTCGTCGATGGGGTGGTCGCAGACGGCCTGGCCCGTCAGGTGGCAGGAGAGCGTCCAGCAGCGCAGGTTGTACTTCTCCAGCAGGGCGCGGCGGCGCGGAATGTAGTCCTCGTCGGCCAGGGCCTTGTCGACCTCGAAGTGGTCGCCCCAGCAGGCGATCTCCAACCCGTCGTACCCCCACTTCGCCGCCAGCCGGCACACCTCCTCGAACGGCAGGTCGGCCCACTGACCGGTGAACAAGGTGATCGGGCGTGGCATCGGTTCCTCCGGTTGGTTCGTCGGTCGGGGCGGTCGTGGGGTCAGGGGGTCATGGAGCCGGGGAGCCGCTCGGCGTGATCCCGGCCAGGCGCAGCAGCAGGTCCTTGACCTCGGTCGCGTCGTAGTGGTCGCGCATCTCGCCGGGTCGGGAGCACAGGAGCACGGGGCCGTCGTCCGGGTGGCCGGGCAGGCGGCCGTGGCTGCCGCGTACCGGGGACGGGTCGAGGGGGACGACGCTCATGCGGTAGCGCAGGCCGAGCCTCTTGCGGGCGAGCGCGACGGCGGCGCGCAGTTTGACCCTGGGGTCCTTCGGGTCCATGAACAGCTCGGCCGGGTCGTAGCCCGGCTTGCGGTGGATCTCTACCAGACGGGCGAAGTCCGGGGCGCGGTCGTCGTCGAGCCAGTAGTAGTAGGTGAACCAAGAGTCGGGCTCGGCGACGGCGACGAGGTCCCCGGCACGCGGGTGGTCGACGCCGTACGCCTTCTTGCCGGCCTCGGTGAGCACCTCGGCCACGCCGTCGGTGCCGGCCAGCAGTTCGCGGACGCGTTCGGTGTGGGCCGGGTCGGCCACGTAGACGTGGGCGACCTGGTGGTCGGCGACGGCGAAGGCGGCCGACGTCCACGGGTCGAGGTATTCCATGCCGTCCTGGGTGTGGACGTTCAGCAGCCCGGCCCGGCGCAGCACCCGGTTGACGTCCACCGCCCTGGAGACGTTGGTGATGCCGTACTCGGAGAGGGCGACCACGGTGATCTCGCGTGCGGCGGCGTCGTCCAGCAGGGGGGCGAGGACCCGGTCGACGTCGGCCGCCGCCGCGGCGGCGCGGGGATCGTCGGGCCCGTAGCGCTGCAGGTCGTAGTCGAGGTGGGGGACGTAGACGAGGCTGAGGTCGGGGGCCTGGGTGGCGAGGATGTGCCGGGCGGCGTCGACGATCCATCGGGAGGAGGTGATGGAGGCGGTCGGCCCCCAGTAGGTGAACAGCGGGAAGGTGCCGAGTTTGGCGGTGAGTTCGTCGTGCAGCTGCGGGGGGTGGGTGTAGCAGTCGGGCTCCTTGCGGCCGTCGGAGTAGTAGACCGGCCGCGGGGTGACGGTGAGGTCGACGTCGGCTCCCATGGCGTACCACCAGCAGACGTTGGCGACGCGGTAGCCGGGATGGGAGCGCCGCGCGGCGTCCCACAGCTTCTCCCCGCCGACGAGCGCGTTGTGCTGCCGCCACAGCAGTACCTCGCCGAGTTCGCGGAAGTACCAGCCGTTGCCGACGATGCCGTGGCCGGTGGCGGGCTGCCCGGTGAGCAGGGTGGACTGCACGGTGCAGGTGACGGCGGGGAACGCGGTGTCCAGGCGTGCGGTGAAGCCCGCCTCGCCCAGGGCGCGCAGCCGGGGCATGTGGGCGAGCAGCCGGGGGGTGAGGCCCACCACGTCGAGGACGAGCAGGGGGACGGGGCTCACGGGGCGACCTCCTTCAGGCCGAGAGAGATCAGATGGTCGCGGGTGAAGGCCAGTTCGGCGGCGATGCCGTCGGCGAGGGCCCCGGGGCCCCGCGGCCGGCGGCCCTCGGGGAGCACACCCCAGGTGTAGGTCTCGGCCTCCACATGAGCGGTGCGCGCGGTGTCGCCGCCGAGCAGGGCGGCGAGGGTCGCCTCCAGTTCGGGGCGCGTCGTGCTCAACGGGGGCTCCGGGTCGGCGTGCAGCGGCACGTGGAAGTGGACTCGCCAGGGGCCCCTGCCGGGCAGCCCCCCGGCCAGAGCGGCGTCCAGGTCGTCCACGGCCAGGGGCGGGGCGCCCGGTGCCCCGGCAGACGTCGCCTGCCGGGGCACCGGCTCCCGGACCTGGTGCAGGAAGCGCGGCTCCGTGAAGGCGGCCAGTGCCGCTCGTGTCGCCGGATCGGCCGGATCGCCGGCCTGCAGGGCGCAGGACGCCTGGGTCTTGACCACCTGGAGTCCGGCCGCGTCCAGGCGGGCGAGCGCGGCGGCCGGCTCCTCGAAGCCGACCGCCAGATGGCATGCGTCCAGGCAGACCCCGATGCGGTCGGTGTCCACGCCGGCGAGGTGCCGGGTGGCCTGAGCGGTGGTCTCGACGACGCAGCCCGGCTCGGGTTCCAGGCCGACCTTGATCGTCCTGCCCGTGTCGGCGGCGAGGGTGGCCAGACCACCGGCCAGCGAGTCGAGCGTACGGGCGGCCTCGTCCGCCTGACCGGCCGTCCACGGGGTCCGCCAGCCCAGCGGCACGGTGGAGACGCTGCCGTGCGCGGCGTCGTCGGGAAGCAGTGCCGCGAGCACCCGGGCGAGGTCGAGGGTGTAGTGCAACCTCTCGGGCGTGGTCCAGTCCGGCCGGTAGACGGCGTGCTTGACCACGGGGTCGTGGAAGCCGCGGTAGGGGAAGCCGTTGAGGGTGACGACCTCCAGGCCGCGGGCGGTCAGCTCCCGGCGGAGTCTTGCGACCTGGCCGTCGTCCGCGGCGAGGGCCGCCGCGGCGTCGCGGGCCAGCCACAGGCCCAGGCCGAGGACGGGCACACCCAGCCGCTCACGCACCGGCTCGGCGTGCCGGCCCAGTTGGGCGAGCACTCCGTCGAGGTCCTCGGCGGGGTGGACGTTGGTGCAGTACGCGAGGTGGACGACGGTGCCGTCGGGGTGGAGCAGCCGCACGGCTACACCTCCGCCCGGACACCGCGCAGAACGGAGTTGCCCTCGAAAGTGGCGTCGGTCCCGGGCGCTTCGGAGTCGTCGAGTTCCAGCTTGCCGCTCTGGCCGTAGAAGGAGACGGGATTGCGCCACAGGATCTTGTCCACGTCGTCGGTGGAGAAACCGGCGGCGAGCATGGCGTCCCCGGTCTTCCGGGTCTTCAGAGGGTCGCTGCGCCCCCAGTCCGCGGCCGAGTTGACGAGCATCCGGTCCGTGCCGTACTCGCGCAGCACGGCGACCATGCGGCGCTCGTCCATCTTGGTGTCGGGATAGATGGAGAACCCCATCCAGCAGCCCGAACCCACTACCTGACGTACCGTCACCTCGTTCAGGTGATCGACGACCACGCGCTCCGGGGCGATTCCCGACTCCTTCACCACGGCGAGGGTGCGCTCGACTCCCGCGGCCTTGTCGCGGTGCGGCGTGTGGACCAGCGCCGGCAGACCGTGGGTGAGAGCGAGTTGCAGCTGGGCGGCGAACGCCTCGTCCTCCTCGGGTGTCATCGAGTCGTAGCCGATCTCGCCGACGGCGACCACGCCGTCCTTGAGCAGGTAGCGCGGCAGGTGCTGGAGAACCTCCGCGCAGCGCGGGTCGTTGGCCTCCTTGGGGTTGAGGGCGATCGTGCAGTGGTGCCGGACACCGAACTGGGCGGCGCGGAAGGGTTCCCAGCCGATGAGGGAGTCGAAGTAGTCCAGGAAGCTGCCCACGGAGGTGCGTGGCTGGCCGAGCCAGAACGCGGGCTCCACCAGGGCGCGTACGCCGGCCGAGTGCATCGCCTCGTAGTCGTCGGTGGTGCGCGAGGTCATGTGGATGTGCGGGTCGAAGATTCGCATCACGCCTCCCGGGGGCTGGGACGGTCGGTGTTCGCGGTGGGGGCGTCCGCGAGTTCCAGGTGGCCGGTCACCGCCGCGTCCGGGAAGCGCGCGAGGATCGGCACGATGTCGGTGGGCACGTCCCGTCCCGCGGCGCTCCGCTCCTGGGCGAACGCGGCCATCATGCGGGCCAGTTCGATGTCCGCTCTGCCGGGCAGGCCCGGCAGAGCGGACATCGGGATTCCGGTGAAGACGCACTTGAGCACGCCTTGGCGGTAGGTTTCCGGGTCCAGGTGGTCGGTCGCGTAGTCGCCGAGGGCCGCCGCGATCAGCCGTGTGTCGTTGGTGCGCAGGGCGTCGCGCACCAGGGGCAGCGCGCCGTCGCCGACGGGCAGCAGCGGCAGGGCGCGCAGCACGGCGCGCCGTTCGGCCGCGTCACCGCTGCGGTAGAGCTCCCCGATCTCCTCCAGCAACGGGGTGCCGGTCAACGGGATCGCGGCCAGGAGCAGGGCCCGGGCCGCGTCGTCCACCCTCCACCCGTACGGATCGGCGGGGTCCAGCGGGCCACGTCCGCATCGCCGTCCGGCCAGGGGGAACAGACCGCGGACGACTCCGGGTTCCGCGGTGACCGAGGCGCACGCGCCGGCGAGCCAGTTCCGGCCCTCCTCGGTCGTCCGGTCGGTCAGGGCGTCTCTGAGGCGGTCGGGTGTCATGCCATCTCCTCCTCACGGCGGACCGCTGGGTCGCACGACCGCAGGAAGTCCAGGGAGCGGCGGGCCACGCCCGGTGCGTCATGGCTGTGCCGGGGCAGTTCGACGGCGACCAGCCCGCGATAGCCGACCTCGTCGAGGGTGTCGAGGACGGGCGGGAAGTCGATCTCGCCGCTGCCGAACTCCAGATGCTCGTGCGTGCCCCGGCGCATGTCGTCGATCTGCACGTTGACCAGCCGGTTCCCGGCCCGGCGCACGCACTCGGGCACCGGGTACGGCTCCAGGCAGCGGCAGTGGCCGATGTCGAGGGTCAGGCCGAACGGGGCAGGGTCGCCGAGCGCCGCGGCCAGCCTGGTGTACTCGTCGACGGACTCCACCAGCATCCCCGGTTCGGGTTCGAAGCCGAGGAGGACGCCCGCCTCCTCCGCCGCCTCGACGACCTCGGCGCATCCCGCGACCAGACGGTCCCAGGCCGCCCGCGGGCCGAGTGCCGCGGGCCTGACGCCGGCCCAGAAGGAGACGGCCTGGGCCCCGAGGTCGGCCCCGACGGCCACGGCCCGGCGCAGGAAGTCCACCCTGCGTTCCCGTCCTTCGGCCGCGAGCAGGGTGGGCTCGTGCTTGTGCCAGGGATCGAGCAGGTAACGGGCTCCGGTCTCGATCACCACACTGAGCCCGAGACCGTCGAGACGCTTGGCGAGGGCCGCCGTACGCGCGGCCAGGCCGGGCGCGAACGGATCGAGGTGGTGGTGGTCGAGGGTGAGCGCCACACCGTCGTAGCCCAGGTCGGCGATGACGGTGAGCGCGTCCTCCAGCCGGTGGTTGGAGAAGCCGTTGGTGCCGAACCCGTAGCGCAGGACGGGCTCGGCGGACGCGTTGTCGCGGTGGCGGGGCCCGGTCATGTCGGGGACACCCGCCTGGACAGGGCCCGGGCCAACGGGAAGACCGCGACGAGCGGAAGCGCGGAACGGACCGAGCCCGCGCCCGCGGTGAGCGCGGCCTGGAGCGGGATCAGGCCGAGGATCCCCGCGCCCACGGCCCCGCGGACCCTTCCCGGCGAGGGATCCGCGACGGCCCGCGCCTGGGCGCGGCCCGCCGTCGCGCCGTATGCGACGAGCCCGCCCGCGACCGCCAGTCGGTGCCCGCGGCCCCTGCCCTGCCGCGCCGGACCGTCGCGGAGCGCCGTCGCGGCCGCGGCCGCGACGGCTCCGGTGGCGGCGAGTGTCACCCGGGGCAGCCACGGTTCCGCTCCCGTGACCTCGGCGCGGCTGAGCGCGGTGACGGCGAGGGTGTGCCCGGCAACGGTCGCGGCCGCCGGGAGGGCGGGCCGTATCCGGCCCCCGCGGGCGCCGAGCAGCACGTCGAGTCCCCGGGCGGCCGCCATCACCGCGGGACCCGACGGCCGGTACTTGGCCCACAGGTCGTAGCCCCAGACGGTCGCCGCGAGGGGCACGGCGACCGTCAGCGCGCGACGGCCCTCGGCGGCCGCGGCCAGGCCGAGGGCGACCGCGGTCAGGGTCACGGCGGTGCCCAGGGCGACGGGTGCGCTCACGCGGCCCGAGGGGATCGGCCGCTCGGGACGTTCGACGGCGTCCAGGTCGCGGTCGGCCCAGTCGTTGAGCGCCATCCCGGCCCAGTACAGGCAGACCGAGGAGGCGGCCAGACCGGCGACGGCCACGTCGGGGCGACGGCCCGCGGCGGCCGCTCCCGCCAGGACGTCTCCCGGCACGGTGAACGCGGCCGGGGCACGCACCAGTTCGGCCAGGTCCCGCAGGCGCCGGCCCGGCGACGGCGTCACGGCCGGAGCGGACGCGCGGGCCGCGGATCCGGGACGTGGGACCCCGGCCAGGTCGTCGCGCGCCCCCCGGCCCCCGCCCGCCCGCCGGACGGCGCCCGGGCCGAACCGGAGCGCGGAGGGGCGGATCACCGCCGGCCCCCGAGCCCGGCGGCGAAGGTACGCAGTGTCTCGTACTGGCTCATCACGGCGTGCTCCTCGCTGCCGACGGGATCCTTGAAGAAGAAGGCCAGCTCGCCGAGGGGACCGGAGATCCCCCGCTCATGAGCCCGGGCCGCCAGCCGGGCCAGGTCGAGTACCAGCGGCGCGGCCAGTGCCGAGTCACAACCGGCCCAGGTGAACTGCAGATTCATCCGCACCCCGAGGAACCCCTCGAACGTCACGTGGTCCCAGGCGGTCTTCCAGTCGCCGAGGGAGGGCACGTAGTCGATGTGGACCTCGCCCTCGACCGGGTGTCCCAGCGTCTCCGCGAGCACCCGCTGCTTGGAGACCGCCTTGCTGGCCATCGCGGCCGGATCGGCGAGCGTCTCGCCGTCACCGCCTCCGAGCAGGTTCGTGCCGGACCAGGTCCGCACCCGCAGGCCCCGGGCGGCGAACATCGGCCCGAGGGTCGCCTTGAGCAGGGTCTCCCCGGTCTTGCCGTCGTTCCCGGCGTACGGCAGGCCGGCTTTCCCGGCCAGTTCCTCCAGAGCGGGGATCCGCATGCCGGCGGACGGCGTGAAGTCGACGTGGGCGCACCCGGCGTCGATCGCGGCCAGGGCGTACAGGGAGCTGGGCGGCAGCACGTTCTCACCGGCGGCCAGCGCGGCACGCAGGGCTTCGGCCGAGACGTGCGCCGGGTGCTCCGGCGCGACCGGTTCGGTCGAGGTCACGTTGACGACGACCACCCGTGCCAGGCCGTGCCGCTCGCGGAAGGCGTCGATGTCGGCGCGTATCGCCTCGGCGGCGTCCGACTGGCTCAAGTCGCGGTCCGGGAGCGGGGCCGGGCGTATCTCGGCGTCGGCGGCGGCCAGGTCGCCGTGGACGAGAGCGGGCAGCCCGTGGGGCAGGACCCCGGCCGCGACCAGCTGCTCGGCCCGCTTCGGCAGCGGCGTGCAGGCCACGTCGTGCCCGCCGAAGACCAGGTCCGACATGGCGGGCAGGCCGGCGTCGGGGAACCCCGGCTGCTCGGTGACGCATCCGGTCGGCCCGGCCAGCCCCGCCCGCAGAGCGGCCGTGCCGGCGACGACCGTGGTGGCCACCGATCCACGCGCCCCCGCCAACCAGACACCCGTGCGACTGCGCTGATCTGGCATCTCGTCACCTCCGTCGGCCGGGCGCGGTCGCGCCCCGCCGGCTCGTTCCTCGCTGTCGATGTCGCTGCCCCCTGTCGGCTGCTTTTGGTCCCCTCCGTGCCCGTCGTCCGGGCACGGAGGGGAACCGGGGCCCTGCGCCTCCCTCGGACGGCGGGCGCGCCGGGGCACGTGGACGCCGGTCAGTCGGTGCTTTCCGGGTCGCAGTTGAACTTCGCCGTACCGGCCGTCATCTCGATGCCGCCGAGGATGTGCGACAGGAACAGCGGGTCGGTGTAGCTCTCCGACGTATGGCCCATGCCGGTGTAGAAGGACCGGCCGCCGTCGTACGGGTGGCACCACGAGATGGGGTGGTCCGCGCCCATCGAGCCGCCCGTGTAACCGACCGGGTTGTACGTCCTCTCGTCCAGCGTGGCCAGGACACGCACGTTCGGCCGGGGATCGGAGCGGTAGTTGTACCACTCGTCGGTGCGGGTCCAGCGGTTCGGCAGATCCTTCGTGGCCGCGGTGCCCTGGCCCACGACGTTCACGGTCGCCTGCTGGATCGCCGGGTGGTCCCTGAAGTACGCGCCGACCAGGCCGCCGTACCAGGCCCAGGTGTAGCCGGAGTCGGCGGCGGCGTGGATGCCGACGAAGCCGCCGCCGTGCTCGATGTAGCGCTGGAAGGCGTCCTTCTCGGACTGCTGGTCCAGCGGGTCGCCGGTGGTGGAGAGGAAGACGACCGCCTGGTACTTCGCCAGGTCGGCGTCGTTGAACCGTGTGGCGTCCTCGGTCGCGTCGACCGCGAAGCCGTGCTCCTGGCCGAGCTTCTCGATCGCCGCGATCCCGTCGGGGATGGAGGCGTGCCGGTAGCCGGTGGTCTTGGAGAACACCAGCACTCTGAAGGCGGGTGCGGCGGCGTGCGCGGTGGTGGCGCTGGTGGCCGCGAGCGGCAGGGCCAGAGCGGCCGCCGACAGCAGCGCGACGATACCTCTGCGGGACATCATCAACCTTTCGTGACCTGATCTCGGGGACGGTGGATGCCGGCTCAGCTGAAGGCGCCGGGAAGGTACTGGTCGACGTTCTCCTTGGTCACGGTGGCGGAGAACAGGGTGAGTGACGACGGCAGGTCCTGCCCGACGAGGTCGCTCATGCCCTTGTGCTGGGCGACGAGCCGGGCGAGCTTGACCGCCGAGGCGGATATGTCGGACGGGTAGACGACCGTGGCCTTGAGCACGGAGTCGTCGGCCTTGATCTCCTGCATGGCGTGCTTGGAGCCGGCGCCGCCGACCATGAAGAACTCGCTCCGGTTCGCCTGCTTGATGGCCGCCTCGACGCCGATGCCCTGGTCGTCGTCGTGGTTCCACACCGCGTCGAGGTGCGAGCGTGCCTGAAGTACGTTGCTCATCACCTGCTGACCCGAATCCGCGGTGAAGTTGGCGGCCTGCCGGATCCCCACGTGGAAGCCGTACTTGGCCAGGCCCCGCTTGAACCCGGCGCTGCGCTGCTTGGTGAGTTCGAGGTTGTCGATACCGGCGATCTCGCCGATCACGGGCGCGGAGGCGCCTTTGGCCTTGAGGGTCCTGCCGATGTAGAGGCCGGCGTTGAGCCCCATGCCGAAGTTGTCGCCGCCGACCCACGCCCGGTACGCGAGGGGAGAGTCGAAGACCCGGTCGACGTTGATGACGGGGATGCCCGCGTCCATCGCCTGCTGGGCCACGGCGGTCAGCGCCTTGCCGTCGAAGGGCAGGATGACCAGGGCGTCCACCTTCTTGCCGATCAGCGTCTGGACCTGGCTGATCTGCGCGTTGACGTCGTTGGTGCCCTCTACGGCCTCGAAGTGCACGTCGGAGTACTGCTTCGCCTGCGCCATGGCGTTCTTGGTGATGGCGGCCATCCAACCGTGGTCGGCTGCCGGGGCCGAGAAGCCGATCGACACCTGCTTGCCCGGCTTGTCGTTGTCGGTACCGGCCTTGCCCGCCGCGTTCACGTCGCTGGTGGAGGCGTCGCTCTGGTTGCTGGTGCAGCCGGCGATCAAGGCTCCGCCGCCGAGTACGGCGCCGCCGAGGAGGAGCCTTCTGCGGTCCAGTCCGCCGAGTCCGCGCTTGTCCATCTCGTAAGTCCTTCCAGTCACGGGGTCCTGCCTGGGTCGTGCCTGCCGTGGTCGATGCGGACGTGCCGCGCGGCGGGGCCGGGAGCGGCGCGGGCGGCGGCAGCGGGGCCGGGTCCGCCGTCCGCGCCGCCGCTACGGGGCGGCGGTTCTCCGGCCGCGCCGCTGGATCAGCACGGCGGCGACGATGATCAGGCCCTTGGCGATCTGCTGGATGTCGGTGGTGAGGTTGTTCAGCACGAAGATGTTGGTGATCGTGGTGAACACGAGGACGCCCAGGATCGAGCCGACGAGCGAGCCGCGGCCGCCGGTCAGCAGGGTGCCGCCGATGATCACCGCGGCGATCGAGTCCAGTTCGTACAGGTCGCCGAGGTTGCTGGCCCCCGAGGTGGTCCGCGCGGTCAGCATGATCGCGGCGATGCCGCAGCACAGGCCCGACAGGACGTAGAGCAGCACGGTGTGACGGCGCACGTCGAGGCCGGCGAGGCGCGCGGCCTCCTGGTTGCCGCCGATGGCGAACGTCCGGCGGCCGAAGGTGGTGCGGTTGAGCAGCACCCAGCCGAAGAGCACGGCCACCGCCAGGATGTAGACCAGCAGCGGAATGCCGAGGAACCGGGTGGAGGCAATGGAGTTGAACGACTCGACCGTGACCACCTGGGACTGCCGGTCGGAGATCCGCTCGGCCAGTCCGCGGGCGCTCGCCATCATGGCGATCGTGACGATGAACGCCACGATGCCGCCGTAGGCGATGATCAGGCCGTTGACAAGGCCGACGACCGCGCCCACGGCAAGGGCGCAGAAGACCATGCCGCCGAGTCCGAAGGACTGGGTGGCCACGGTGGTGCACCACACGGAGCCGAGCGCCACGATCGCGCCGACGGACAGGTCGATGCCGCCGCCGATGATGACGAAGGTCTGACCGATCGTGATGACCCCGATGACGGCCGCGCTGGTGAGGATGACCAGGGCGTTCTGGCTGGTCGCGAAGTTGTCCGAGGTCAGCGCGCCGACGACGCACAGCAGGACGAGGACGACGAACAGGCCGAGGTTGCGTACCCGGCCCATGTGCCCGAGGAGGGCGGGTCCGCTGCTGCCCTTGCCCGGGGACGAGCCGGTCTGCCGGACGGGTCCGGCCGGGGATCCCTGGCCTGTGGCGGGCAGCGGACCGCTCCCGCCGGGGGGACTGGTCTGCTGGCTCACACGGAGCTCCCTTCCATGACGAGGTCGAGCACTTTCGATTCGTCGAGGTCCAGGGCGCCGGCCTCGCGGACCACCCGCCCTTCGCGCATGACGAGGACACGGTCGGCGAGGCCGAGGACCTCGGGCACCTCGCTGGAGACGAGGAGCACGCCGACTCCCGAATCGGCGAGCCGCCGGATGAGCGCGTAGAGCTCCGCCCGCGCTCCGACGTCCACTCCGCGGGTGGGCTCGTCGAGCAGCAGCAGCCGGCAGTCGGTGAGCAGCCAGCGGGCGACGACGGCCTTCTGCTGGTTGCCGCCGGAAAGGGTGCGCACCGGCCGGGTCGGGTCGGGGGGCCGCAGGTCGAGCCTGCGGACCGCGTCCGTCGTGGCGCTCAATTCGGTGCGGGCGTCGACGAAACCGGCGCGGGCGAACCGTCGCAGCGAGGACATGGACACGTTGTGGGCGATGGAGGAGTGCAGGAACAGCGCCTGGCTCTTGCGCTCCTCCGGGGCGAGTCCGAGGCCCGCCCGGACGGCGGCGGTGATGCTGCCGGGCCGCAGGTCGGATCCGGCCACCCGGATGCGCCCGGAGGCCGGACGCCGGGCTCCGTAGACCGTTTCGAGGATCTCCGAGCGGCCGGAGCCGACCAGGCCCGCCAGCCCGACGACCTCACCGGCCCGGACGTCGAAGGAGATGTCGTGGAACTCCCCCGGGCGGCTGATGTGTTCGACCTCCAGAAGCACCGGCCGCTCGTCCGGGTCGGGGCGTCGGGCCCTCGGCGGGAAGGCGTACTCGACGGTGCGGCCGGTCATCAGCGAGACCAGCTCGGCGGTGGGGGTGCTTCGCGCCGGCAGTCCCCGGGCGACCGTGCGGCCGTCCTTGAGGACGGTGACGCGGTCCCCGATCCGGCGGATCTCCTCCATGCGGTGGGAGATGTAGACGACCGCCACGCCGGCCGCGGTGAGGTCGCCGATGATGCGGAAGAGGTTGTCCACCTCGTCGTGGGCGAGGACGGCGGACGGCTCGTCCATGATGATGAGCCTCGCCTCGTGCGAGAGGGCACGAGCCATGGACACGAGCTGCTTGCCGGCCGCGGACAGCTCACCCACCTCACGCGTGACGGGGATCTCCGGATGCCCGAGCCTGCGCAGGAGTCGCCGTGCGGCGTCGTGCATCCGCGAGCGCTGGGCGAACCCCAGCCGGGACTGCTCGTGTCCCAGGTAGATGTTCTCCGCCACGGACAGGCCGTCGGCCAGGTCGAGTTCCTGGTAGATGGTGGCGATCCCGTGGCGCATGGCGGCCGTCGGGGTCGGGAGCGTCACCGGTTCGCCCTCCCAGGCGATGTGCCCCTCGTCGGGCTGGTGGGCTCCGGAGAGAACCTTGATGAGCGTGGACTTGCCGGCCCCGTTCTGGCCCAGCAGGCAGTGCACTTCTCCGGCGACCACGTCGAGGTCCACGCCGTCGAGGGCCCGGACGCCGGGGAACTCCTTGACGACGCCTTGCATCTCGAGCAGCGGGGCACTCATGGGTCTCCCTCTGATGCGATGTCCGCCGGCCCTCGAAGGCACATGACGGTACGTCAACTTGACTATGGCGCTGATCCGTTACTTCCTCACGGAAGCCCTCGGCAAGGAGGCCCCTGAGGGGGCTCGGGTGGTTGCGGCCGGGCTTTCCCTGTCGCCCGTCGGGCTGAGAGGAAGGTAGTTCTCGCGACGTTGTTTGAGAAGGGTTCGCGAACCTTCCGAGCCCTTCGTGGCCAGAAGCGGCAACTTCTGTTTAACGCATTGAGCAACCGGCATCGGGGCACGTTCGCAATACGAGGGATTTCCTGCCGTTCGCCTGGGTGGCGGGACGCCGCGCACCCTGGTCACCGGCCCGCCTGCCTCGGAGAACCGCGAATGGGCGAGGTCCGGAACGCCGCACCCCGGAGGACATGCGGAACTCCTCACGGCAATGGCGCACGAACCTCGTGAGGAGGCAGGCGGCTATTTCCGGAGTGCAGGGCCGACCATGCCCGGAATTTCACCGGTGCCCGCCCTACGGCCGTTCACACCGGTGAGTCGCGACCGGCCTTTTCGACCGGCGACTGAAAGCTGTTCGACGGATCGGATTTCCGTCCGGAGTTTCCTTGAAATCCTCCTTTGCGGGCGGAGTGCGCAGATCGGTTGCCGGCGTTCGGCTGTGCAAGGTGCGCGGCGCCGGCCGGGCCACGGGGCGGCCGGCGCCGCGGAGTACGGTCAGGGCACGACCACCACGGGGGCGGCGGTCCCGGACGGCATCGGTGGGCTCCCCTGCGGAACTCCTCCGTGCGCGACGGGCGTCCATACGCTGCCGTTCGCGGCGCTGTGCTCCACGGCTGCCAGCACCCGTTGCACCTGCAGCCCGTCGGCGAAGGACGGCTCCGGGTCGCGGCCCTCGGCGATGGCGTGCAGCAGGTCGCGCGCCTGGTGCACGAAGGTGTGGTCATAGCCGAGTCCGTGACCCGCCGGCCACCAGCCCTCGAGATAGGGGTGGTCGGGCTCGGTGACCAGGATCCGCCGGAAGCCCGCCGTCGTGGCCGGCTCGGTGTGGTCGTGGAAATCCAGTTCGTTGAGACGCTCCAGATCGAAGGCGATGCTGCCCCGGTCGCCGTTGATCTCGATGCGCAGGGCGTTCTTCCGGCCGGCGGCGACCCGCGTGGCCTCGAAAGACGCGACGGCGCCCGAAGGGAACCGTGCAGTGAACAGCGCGGCGTCGTCCACCGTGACAGGGCCGCGCGGCGCCGTCCCGTCGGCGACGGCGGCGAGCCCCGACGAAGCCGTGGGCAGCGGGCGTTCGCGGACGAACGTCTCGGTGAGGGCGGAGACCCCCGACAGCCGCTCCCCGGCGAGGAACTGGGCGAGGTCGACGATGTGGGCGCCGAGGTCGCCCAGCGCGCCGGAGCCGGCGTGCTCGCGCTGCAGCCGCCACACCAGGGGGAACTCCGGATCCACGATCCAGTCCTGGAGATACTGTGCCCGTACGTGCCGCAGGCTGCCGAGGCGACCTGCGGCGATCAGTCGCCGGGCGAGGGCGAGCGCCGGTGTGCGCCGGTAGCTGAACCCCACCATGGAGCGCACGCCGCGACGTGAGGCGACGGCCGCGGCGGCGGCCATCGCCTCCGCCTCCTCGACGGTGTTGGCGAGCGGTTTCTCGCACAACACGTGCTTCCCGGCCTCCAGTGCCGCGATCGCGATCTCGGCATGGCTGGAGCCGGGGGTGCAGATGTCCACCAGCTGAACGTCGGGGCGGGCGATCAGGGCCCGCCAGTCGGTCTCGGTCGCGGCCCAGGCCTGACGCCGGGCAGCCTCCTCCAAGGCGGCTTGCTCGCGTCCGGCGAGGGCGGCCATGACCGGGCGCATGGGCAGATCGAAGGCGCAGGCGGCGGTACGCCAGGCATGTGAGTGCGCGCGGCCCATGAAGGCGTATCCGACCATGCCCACCCCGATGGTGGGCGAGCCGTTCTGACTGTCCATAGGCGCTCCTGGGATGCTTGTGGGCGCGGGCAACGGACGCGGGAAGACGCCCGTTCACCGGGAACGGATTCCGGCCGCGCGGGGGCGCGTCAGGCCGGTGAGAAGATGTGGTCGCTGATCAGTCGCGTGGCGCCGACGACACCGGCGATCTGGCCGAGCTCGCCGAGGACGATCGGCAGGTTGCCGGTCGCCAACGGCAGGGACTGCCGGTAGACCTGAGTGCGGATGCTGGCCAGAAGGGTGTGCCCCAGCCCGGTGAGCCCTCCCCCGATGACCACCAGGCCGGGGTTGAAGAAGCTGACCAGGCCCGCGATGACCTGACCGGTGCGGCTTCCGCCCATGCGGATCAGTTCGAGGGACGCGGCGTCCCCGGCGCCGGCGGCCGCCGACACGTCCTCAGGGGTCAGCCGTCCTGCCGCCTCGAGCCGGCCGGCCAGCTCCGCCGAACGGCCCGCCTCGGCCATCGTGGTCGCGTCGCGCACCAGGGCGTTGCCGCCGAAGTGCGCCTCCAGACAACCGATGTTGCCGCAGGCGCACGGCGGCCCATCCGGGTCCACCTGGATGTGGCCGATGTCGCCGGCACTGCCGGTGACCCCGCGGTGGACCTCGCCGCCTACCACGATGCCGCAGCCGATACCGGTCCCGATCTTGACGCACAGGAAGTCGCGTACGGACCGGGCGACACCGGCCTGCTGCTCGCCGAGGGCCATCAGGTTCACGTCGTTGTCGACGAGGACGGGGCAGCCGAGCTCCTGGCTCAGCGCCTCGCGGACGGGGAAGCCGTCCCAGCCGGGCATGATCGGCGGTGCGACGGGGACCCCCTCGGGGAACCGGACGGGCCCCGGCACGCCGATCCCGGCGCCGTCGAAGTGCTCCGCCAGCCCGGCCTCGCGCAGCTTGGCGGCCAGGGCGAGCACCCGCTCGAACACGGCGACCGGGCCCTCACGCACGTCCAGCGGCTCGGACAAGTGGCCGAGGACGTCCAGCTCCGCGTTGGTGACCGCGGCGTCCACGGAGGTGGCACCGATGTCCACGCCGAGGAACCGCAGCGAGGGGGCGATCCGGACGTTGTGCGAGCGGCGGCCGCCGCGGGAGGCGGCGAGACCGTCCTGGACGACGAGGCCCGTCTCCAGCAGCCGGTCGATCTCGACCGCGAGCTTGGATCGCGACAGGTCGACCCGGTCGCCCAGTGCGACCCGGGACTGCGGACCGAGGTCGCGCAGCAGACGGAGCAGCCTGGCCTGATGGACATTGGCCGGTCGAGCCGTCATACGCCTCACGCCGCCCCTCCCGTCGTCGCCGGAGTCGTACGCACACCCGGCACTTCGGGGCGCGACTTTCAAAAGGACCGTAGCACCGTGGTGCCGAACACGAAAGAACTTGTGCAGCAGTCCGCTGCACTTTCATCTCGCAATGGACAAAGCCGGTTTGAAGTCCCCGACGGGCAGGCGCCTGCCAGGACCCGCGTCCGCGCTCTGACCCGGCGGCGGGGTCCTGGCGGACGCGACAAAGGGCAGACCCGATGGAGTGGAGCCGGCCGTCTCCACTCCATCGGGCCTTGTTGCCGTGCGGTCGAGGTATGCGGGGCGCTTCGGCGAGCGCTCCCTTGAACCCCCGAACCCGCAGGGGGTCAGGCAGGTATCGCGGCGCCCGCCGTCACCTCACTGTTCCGTACGAGCGGTGGGCGGCTTGCCGACGTCGCAGCGGCCGGCGGCCTTCTTGATCTGGCCCGCCTCCCGCTGATCGACGACGCCCTCGCTCCGGAGGGTCGCGACGATCTTCTCGACGTGGGAGACGAACGCGCCGTGGCTGCTCCAGGCCCGGTGGTCCTCGATCAGCTCGTTGATCGTGCAGCCGTTCGTCGTCACGCGGTTGGGGATGCCCGTGTTGACCGAGCCGGTGAACACCGTGGAACGGTCGTCCTTCTCGGGGCAGTCGGTGGGCGGCTTGCTGTCGACGACGGTGAGGGACAGCGACTTCGCCGTGGAGGTGTTGCCGGCCTTGTCGGTGGCCCGGTACAGGAAGGTGTGACTCCCCGCTCTGTTCACGGCCACCGGCGCGGAGTACGGCAGGTAGGGGCCTCCGTCGAGCGAGTACTCGATACCGGCCACGCCCGAACCGGAGTCGGATGCCGTCACCGTCACCGTCGCACTGCCGACATAGTTCCCCGAAGCGTCCTTCGTCCCCGACACCGACGCCGACGTCTCCGGCGCGGTGGTGTCCTGCGGCGGAGCCGCCACCACCGCGAACGACACCGA